>NZ_CM132773.1:0-1740000 GCF_053901425.1 Clostridium sp. JNZ J1-5
CATTTGGCAGAGCAAAACAGATTTGCATAACGGACACTTTTCTAATCTTGTGAATGACATAAGATGATGTTTGTGGGGTTATACTACGCCTGCATATAGTAAAAGTTCTAAAACATCACATAACAAAATATTTCCGTCTACCTCGACTGGTGGACTTTTTTAATATAGTATTGTGTAAAATTATGGTTTATAATCTATATATAGGCTATCGATAAAAGCAGGGGCAAGGCACATTCGCTAGCCAACTGAGCATTAATCATGAAAATTAAGATAAGAGATATCTAAGTCTTCATGCTGACTGTAGGGCTGGTTAACGTCGAAAATACGAAACGTTATATGACATCCAAGCTAAAATGTGGCTTTAAAAATAAGAAAATTTGTTTTTATATGGGGGAAAATAATGATTTGAGGTCCCCTTATCATGATACTCTGTAGCTATAATTTCATCGATCGCAGATGGACTTATATATGATCCTCAACAAGATGAATACTTTGATAATGTTAATATTATTGAGAAAGTTAAAAGTAAAGTTAGAATGTATTACAATGCGCTGTTATCAGAACACTGGAATTATCATAAATTTTATAGATGGTAGATGTAATACTTAATCATTATTGGAAGATTTGCGATGTCATATGACAAAAAATTGATGTTCGTCTTGTACTGAAAAGACAGCAAAGATACACATGTAACACTAAGCAAGGTATGGCTAAGTTTTGCATGTGTCGGCAGATAGGAACATTAAATAACATATACTACGCCGCTGTCCATGGCGGTAATTTTAGAATTGATACATAATGGTAAAATGTAACGAAATTAATTCTACATTATTTTATAAGCATAACATAATTTGTTCTTTAATGTCTTATGTATTAAGTAATGAAGTACTTTTCTTATATCTGATAAATAATAGGGAGGTGAAAAATATTGAAAAAAAATATATTTATAGTTATTTTTCTTATTGATATAATATTTATTTCAATTATTCCAAATCTATCTAAGGTATTTACCTCAAGTGGGTCTATTTTGGATTACTTAATACCTTATTGTGCAAGTTTTATATGTTTTTTAACAATAGGAATATTAGTTGGTGTGTTATGCATTAAAAAAATTTCTCAAAAATAAAGAATATTTTAAGGCTCTAATATTGATTGAGTGAGTGTATATACGATGAAGAATAGTTTTCAAATTTCTTATGTTGTTCCTTCTACAGTTATTATAGGCAGTATAGAACAATCAGAGGTTCAAATCGAAAAGTTTGATAAGTATAATGGAGCAAATAATAAACCTAAAGTTGGCGACTTTATTGTAGCAGTTTTATTAGGTGAAAATAAGATTGATGATACTTGGGTATTTAAAAATACATCAGATGATTATAAAACTTTAAAACTCGTAAGTGAATCTATGAAGTCAATAAAATAATTTTATAAGAAGTTCTCAATCTAAGATAGGAGTTATCTAAGGCTGATAAACGTCGGCAACATGAAACGTTAGTCGAAATGCCTAAAAAAAGCATATGGTTAACCTAAGGTATATTTTAAGGGTAGATTTACGGAGGACTTTAACATGGAAATACAATATAGTAAGAGTAGAATTAAGTTAATTAAAGGTGATATAACAAAAATAAAAGTTGATGCAGTCGTAAATGCTGCAAATAGCAGTTTACTTGGTGGTGGGGGAGTAGATGGAGCTATTCATAAAGCAGGTGGGAGAAAAATTCTTGAACAATGTATGTTGATACATAGTGAGCAAGGCGGTTGTAAGACCGGAGAAGCGGTAATTACAACAGGGGGAAAACTTTATGCTAAATATGTAATCCACACTGTTGGGCCGGTTTGGAATGGAGGAAAAAATAGAGAAGAAGAGCTTCTATCAAACTGTTACAAAAATAGTTTAATTATTGCAATTGAAAATAAAGTAAAAACAATAGCATTTCCTAGTATAAGCACTGGAATTTATAGGTTTCCAAAGACATTAGCAGCCAAAGTAGCAGTTTCAGAAGTAAAAAGTTTTTTAGAAAAAGATAGTAATATTGAAGAAGTTATTTTTGTCTGCTTTAATGCTGAGATATATGATATTTACTTAAAACTATTAGTAATATAATCGTTACTAAATTAAATAGCTTACTCTAATTAAAAGCCATGTACTTTGATTAACAAGACATTCAAGTTATTTTTGGCTAAGTTAGGGTCAAGCCTTTAAACCAGCCAAAGCACGTCAATTCATCAAGCAAAGTCCGGGTAGGTTCATGGACGCCTTGAATACAAAACGTTATCTGAAAAGCCATGTTTTATTAAATTATATTTCTGTTACGTGAATAGTATAATGCTACGCCCTAGTACATTATTAAGATACAACACTAATACGTAAAGGAGGATTTTGCATGAAAATTAGCTATAGCATTATCATTGTTACCATTGTTAATCTTATTTTATATGTTGCAATTATAATAGGGGTATATAAAGCAGTACATGGTGTTAAAAATTTTATTAATAGAAATAAGGAATTGAATAAAAAGGTAGATACTATCTTAAATAAATTAGATAATAAAAACGATAATTAATACTTAAATTACTACACACTCTCCTTATGAATCGTCACAACAGTAAAATTATGTGAAGTAATATTAGATAAAATAGAGATATCGTAATCTCACATTAGAGGTGACTATGAAGAATATTTTAAAACGCAAATTCAAAATAAAATATATTGTTTTCATTATTGTGTTTGGGCTATTGATAATAGGCGGTCTATGGCAAGAAACTATGCAAAAATATGAAACTGAAAAATATGAACCTATTGGCGAAATGCTTACCGTTAATTCACATAAGACACACCTATACAATATGGGAAACGGGGATGTAACAATTGTTTTTATTGCAGGTTCTGGCACACCTAGGCGTATACGGATTTTTACTATTTGCAGAGTGAGCTGCAACAATATGCAAGAACAGTAAGCTTCGATTATGCAGGTTTTGGATGGAGTGAAACAACTGAGGTGCCGAGAACAATAGATAATTTGACAAATGAACTACATGAGTTGCTTAAAAAATCTAACCAATCATCACCATATGTTTTAGTTGCTCATTCGCTTGCTTCTTTGGAGGCGTTAAGATATGCCCAACTATACCCTGATGAAGTAAAAGGGATTATTTTTCTAGATGGAGGAAGCACGAATTTCTATTTAGATTATCCTGAAAATAAAGCATTGTTACTTAATAGAATAAACGCCGCGTTGAGGGTAACAGGTATAAATCGGGTTTTGGGGAGTATTGGAATCAAACTCCCATTTGTAGGGGAAAATCTACGATACAGTTCACTTCCTAATGGGATAAAAGAGATTGATTCTGCAATGTATTATAATCTCATTGGCAACAATAATAATCTCGACATGATAAATCATATAAATGAGAATGCTAAAACGGTAATTGAAAATGAGCATTTACAAGATATTCCCTTACTTATTTTATCATCAGCAGACGGAAAAAAGTGGGATAATGTTCAACGAGAATTATTGAATTGGTCAAATAAAAGCAGACAAAAAACTATAGAAAATGGTAAGCATTATTTGCATTGGTCAAACAAAGAAATCGTACTATTTGAAATAAAGTACTTTATTGAAGCTAATTGATATAGGGAATGAGCATAATCTTAATTTCTAATTAATTCGCATTCTTCTTATATATCTAAAGATAAAATAAATATTTATAATAGAAGGGATAACCTAAGCATACTAAATGAATGTAAGTTTGTGAAACTTCAGTTATATTTTTCTGTTTTAAGTTCAGTGTATCTTATTACATTTGGTTTAGCAGTAATCATATATAATTTAGATAACTTGCATGTACTGCTATCACCGTTAATATTCCGCTTTATAAATTATATGGTAATATTAGTTAGCAAAGCTAAACAATATATAAAATTAAAGTGAAGATATCATATTAGTACACATTATTCTTATGTGCGAAAGGCATAGGAAAATATTAGTATGAGTAGACCTACGCATAGAGTTTGTAAAAGCTCTAAAACATCACATAACAAAATATTGCTGTCTGCCTTGGTTGGTGGACTTTTTTTATATAGTACTATGTAAGAATGTGGTTTATAATCAATATATAGGTTATCATAAGTTTTGCCAAGTCACATTCACCAGCCAGCCAAGTCGTTATCTGAAAAGCCATGCTCAATTAAAATGTATCGCTGTTAAATAGATAATACGATGGGATCAGTTATTAATTTAAACCAAGTTAATTGAAAAGGGGGAGCCTGCTTTGAAGAAGAAAATATCCATACTATTATTGTTAACAACCTTTATGTTAGTATTATCAGCATGCTCTAGTAATAAAGATAAAGTTGCTTTAAATGATAATTCGAAAGTTTTAGCAACAGTAGAAGATAAAAGTATAACACAACAAAACGTAGAGCTGGCGAGATTTAGTAGCCCATTTTCAGAAAGGGAAATGCTTGAAAAACTAATAGAAGATGAGCTGCTACTAGTAAAAGCTAAAGAGTTGAAGATAAATATTTCAGATAAGGAAGCGAAAGCGGAAATGTTAAAACAAAAAGATTTGATTGATAAAGCTGATAATAAAAATGAAGCTAAAGCTATTATCAATGATTTTATAAAAAAGCTAGGAATTACAGAAGAAGAGTACTGGAATACTTACGCTATAAAAAGTTATAAAAGGGTTTTAATTATAGGCAAAACAAAAGAAAAGCTAGGTTCAGATATCGAAAAAACATTAAAGGAGTTGAGAACAAAATTAAAAATTAATTATAACTAATGTACAATATTATTATAATGTGTTGTAAGAGTATAGAGTAATCAAAATGTAATAAAAAATCAAAAGAGAGAAGAGAGGTATGAGATATTTGATAAAAGGTGAACTAATATTAATTGTTGGAATTCCAATATATTTAATATTATTGGTAATAAGTATATATAAAAAGTATAGAATGAATATGAAAATTAGCTGGATTAGGGAATTGATAAAATTTATTTTTGCATTGTATATTTTCTTATTATTAGGGGTTACCTTATTCCCCATAAGTATAGGGCTTAAACATAGCTCCGACTACTTTAGACTGCCAATAAATCTAATGCCATTTAAAGGAATAGTTGAAGAAGTGGGTAAGATTGGAACTACTTACGGAGGAGATATAGCATTTCATATAAGTCTAATATTAAGAAATGTAGGGGGAAATTTAATATTATTACTCCCTTTAGGAGTAATGTCACCAATAATATGGAAACAATTTACTAGAATAAAAGTAGTTACTATACAAGGGCTTATAGTATCTGTATGTATAGAGCTGCTACAACTTGTAGAAATATTATCTGGAAGGGTTCCTGGAAGAGTAGTAGACATTGATGATGTAATATTAAATGTTTCAGGAGTAATAATTGGGTATCTAATATACAGAAGCATATTTTATCTATCAAATAAGTATAACATAAAGTTTATGATTAATATATTTGCAGAAAGTGCAGGAAAACAAGATTTAGATGAAAGCTATCAGCAACAATTAAAAGTTGAACAATGAAAATAAGAATAATAGTAATAAATTTTGCTATTAATAAGTCAGTCATAATATTCTTAAAATGTGAAGTAATGATATTTATATAACCTGCAGACAAATAGTAATTTGTGGAGCAGTTTTGAACCAAGAGTTATTTATATAATGGAGGACTTAATGAAAAAGATCATCGTTACCATAGTAACATCATTTATACTATTCACGGGATTCGCAACACCAGTTCATGCGTTATCGGACGCACAATCTGTGGCAATACAAAAATTGCTGGATGATGCCTGTCGTATATCAGGTGTACCAGGCATGTCAATTTCTATAATCTCTGGAGATGAAACGTTCTACTTTTCCTCTGGCTACGCAGACCGTGAGAAAGGGTTGCCTGCGAGTGAAAACACTCTATACGAACTGGCTTCGGTTAGTAAGGCTTTTACTGGTGCAGGTATTTTACTGTTAGAGAAGCAGGGACTATTGTCCATGAATGACCCTGTTCATAAATACTTACCTTGGCTTACTATGGAGTACAAAGGGATGCCTGTTGATATGCAGAGCCTTACACTTAATCAATTTCTGCATCACACCAGCGGCTTGACAAATCAAAAGCATATCCAAAGCATCCCGCAGGGCAGTACGCCAGATATGTTGCGAAAAACCGTGGAAACATTGGTGGACAGTGAACTGGCATTTCTTCCCGGTGAGCAATACAAGTATGGAACTGTTAACTATGATGTATTGGGGTTGGTTATTGAGGTCGTGTCAGGTCAAAGCTATGAAAGCTTTATGACGGAGCAGGTATTTCGCCCCTTGGGCTTATATCATACTTATGTTTATAAAGAAGATGCACTAGAAACCGGGCAACTGGCACAGGGGTATCGATCTTCTTTTTTCATAACAAGCCCATATGACGCACCGGATTATGCCGGTAACAAACCCGCGGGATATATCATGTCCTGTACAAAGGATATGGCACGTTGGATGAACATACAGATGGGTGTTGTACAGGATATACCCGAAGTATTTAAAGCGGTTATCCAAAAATCACATAACGGAAACATAGCTGTTCCGGATGTCAACGGAATGTATTATGCGGCAGGATGGTCGGTAAATGCCGATAAAACAATTATTGAGCATTCGGGCGGTAATCCAAATTTTTCAACCGAAGTAGCAATGCTGCCAAGTGAACGTACAGCCATTTGCCTACTAACCAATGGTGCTAATACTAATATAGCTCTGGTTAAAAGCATTAAAGGTATATTGGATGGCAATCTAACGCAGTCATATAAGATAAGCAGTACACAGCTTTGGGATATCATTCTTTCGTCTGCCACAATTATTGTTAGCTTGCTGGCTATCATGTTCTTTCTTTTGAGATTATGCAGAAAGAAAATGAATAAGCGGCAAGCAATTTCTAAAAAGAGAATATTCAGTACGGTTGTTTGGCTAACAGTTACTGTTGCCATGTGCATTATGTGTTGGGCGTTTCCAATGCTCATCGGATACGATTGGCCAACGTTACTTGTTTGGCAAACATATAGTATTCTTACAGGTTTGATTTCATTGTTGCTATTAACTGCATCTATTACATGCTTTATATACACTCGTTAACATAATGCCATGGCCCGATAATGAGCATAACACGAAGCAGACAAATTCCAATTTGCCTGATTAAGCAAAACGAGCATAATGTGTGGATTAGTTAATATATATTTTTCTTATACTACGATGTAAGAGTGCTATATATTAGATGAAAGAGGTGAGTTACAGCATGAAACATAAACGAATTAACCACTCGGTGCAGTTAATATAATCTGATAGCAGATTGTACCGAGATTAGTTAATTTGGTATCAGTTAACTGCACTACTTTTCAAAAATTATAAATGAAAAGGAGTAAGTTATAATGGATTTAAGTAGAGAAGAATTAAAAGAGTATTTAAAGCAAGAAGAATCGCATGCGTTTAAGGGTTGGAATTTTTCATATTTAAATAATAGATGGGATGGAGGCGAAAAGCTTCCGTGGGATTATAAGGAAATTCTCTTAAAGTATATCAAGAAAACTGATTACTTACTGGATATGGGAACAGGTGGAGGAGAGTTCTTGTTAACGATAAATCATCCATATTCATTAACTTATATTACTGAAGGCTATACTCCTAATATTGAACTTTGTAAAAAACAACTGGAGCCATTAGGAATTACAGTTAAAACGGTATATGAAGATGACATCCTTCCTTATGCGTCAAATATGTTCGATATTGTTATTAACCGCCATGAATCATATGATGCAGAAGAGGTTTTTAGGGTTTTGAAGAATGGTGGTTACTTTATCACACAGCAAGTTGGCGGTAAAAATGATTATGATTTGTCAATAAAATTAGTTAATAATTTTATTCCTGCATATCCTAATATAGACTTGGAGCACAAAAGTAAAGAACTTGAAAAAGTGGGCTTTAGTATTTTATTAGGAAAAGAATCATTTTCACCAATTCGGTTTTATGACTTGGGCGCTTTAGTATATTTTGCAAAGATAATTGAATGGAAATTTCCAAATTTTTCAGTAGATTCTTGTTTTGATAATCTGCTCCGTCTTCAAAAAGAAGTAGAAGAAAAATTATTTATCCAGGGTACAGAGCATCGTTTAATCTTAGTAGCACAGAAAAAGTAGTTTTAGATTTTGAGTGTGGTGTTCAACTGTGTTAATTCATTATTTTCTTTTCTAGCGAACTACAGAGAAAGGGTTAGGGACAAGAACTACCATTTAGATAGTAAAAGACCTGAAACGTTGAATAACAAAATATTGTTGTTCTCCTTGACTTGGAATATACTTGAATTAAACAAGTGTTGTATTGAATTATATCCGTTTATTTATCTTGTGTTTATAGGTACTCAGGATAATGATATTTTAGAATTTATATGGAGGAATTAATATGGTTGATAAAAAAATTATAGAGGCTTTTTACATGATGTGGGATAGTTTTCCAGGACCTGCAAGATTAATTCATAAAAATCGAACCGTACTCGCAGCTAATGAAATTGCTCGTAATATGGGCTTTGAAGTGGGAACTCAATGCTTTAAAATTGGAGTACCTGAATCTCATAAAGGTTGCAAGGCGAATGAAGCACTCATTACTAAAAAAGGGCAAGTGGTAAAGTCAGAAGAAGGAAAAATTAGATACTGGCTTCCTGTGAAATATTGCGATGATGTTTATGTTCATATTACATTAGACTCTAACACTATTAAGTAAAATTAAGATAATTATGGATACTCTAATAGTATAATCTATTCGAAATATTCTTATATATAGCTAGTTCCGTTACTTAAAAAGTGATAGCACACGTTTGCATTTTAAGATAAATTGACAACATGTTATGCAAATAAAAGAGTGGTAGAAAGGAAGTGAGCATTTAGTGGATGTGTATGCTTGTAATACACTATCTCACTAAAGATAATATATGAAAGATGAAATAACAAATTCAGTTAAGATTGAAAATTCAAAAATTATTGTAAGAATGGCTAATGTTAAAGATACTAATTCAGTAATTAAATATTTTGTTGAAAATGAGGAACATCTAAATCCGTTTGAACCTAAGAAGCCAGATAGATTTTATACTTATGATTTTTGGGTAAATAGAATAGAATCAAGTGTTAAAGAATTTGAAAAATTAAAATCATTAAGATTATTTATCTTTGAAAAAGCTGTGCCAGAGGAAGTTATAGGAATGTTAAGCTTTGAAGGAATATGTAAACAACCTTTTCATTCTTGCGAAATGGGATATAGTATTGCAAAAGATAAACAAGGTAAAGGTTATATGAAACAAGCTATTGAATTAAGTATTAAGTATGTTTTTGAAGAACTTAATTTAAAAAGAATTAGAGCTAATTATACGCCACATAATCAAAAAAGCGGGTTGTTATTAAAAAAATTAGGGTTTATTGTAGAAGGATATGCTAGAGATTACATATATATTGAGGATAAGTGGGAGGATCTTATTTTAACCAGTATTATCAATGAAAAATGGGAAATGTAGACATCATATAACAAAATACTGCTGTTCGCTATGCACATTTGTTAACCTAAGATAGGAGCTATCTAAAGCTAACAAATGTCGAGAGTACTAGACGTTATGAGTAATCCTGTCGGGGTAAGGAGTAACTAACATGGATATGATAAATATTTAATTTCAAGTATTGTTTAATCAAAGGAGAGATTATCTACGTGAAAAAATTGTTTGTTGCAATTAGACAAGGGAACATTCAACAAGTAAAGGAGATATTACATAGAAAGCCTGAATTGATTTCTTGTGTGGCGAAGCAACCACCTAAAAAAGATGATGGACAATCTCCATTACAGATAGCAATCAAAAGTGGCAACTTTATAATAGCAGATTATCTTTTAGATTGCGGTGCAGATGTGAATTTTATGGAAATAGAAAGCTGTAATCAGTGGAAAATGCCTGTTATTCAGGATGCAATAATGGCAACAATTATGAATGCTAGATTTTTGAGGCATACCTATAAAAATGGGGAAAAAAGATGGGAGATATGCAGAACAAAGGAACAGTTCGATATGGCATTTAATATCCTAAAAAGAATGTTTGATTTGGGTGCAGATATAAATTGTCATGATTCATATGGAAATTCTTGTTTAGGTAGAGCAATCCTAGATGCTAGACAGATATTACCGACTATACATTATCAAGATCCTACATGGGTGGATGAACGTCCTTTAAATCAAGAACTAAAAGAGGACTTAACACAAGTTTTTGATTTGTTACTTAAACAGGGAGCAGATGTGAACGAAATTGATAAGAAATTCGGCAATAAAAGTCTTGCTGAATATTATAAGCAGGAGTGTGTTGCGCAGTTTTTTGTTAAATAATCGATGGATTAGTTTATATAGAAGTGTGTAAAATCATGGATTATGAAGAGTATTTATAAATAATTTGGAGGATAGTATGGCAAAAATATGTTTTAAATATCATCCCAACATATGGAATATGGACGTGTTTTCAAAAAGTGTTGATGGAGGAACATTAATTTGTCAATGCTGTGAGAAAGAAACGGAGTATTATTTAGATACTATGTATTGTAAAGAAGATATCAAATGTGTTTGCCCAGAATGCGTTATATCTGGTGAGGCAGCAGAAAAATTTAATGGTACTTTTATTCAAGATGCAGAATTTGATAAGGTAGATGATATAGAAAAAATAGATGAATTAATGAAGCGAACACCAGGATATATTAGCTGGCAAGGAGAACATTGGTTAGCATGTTGCAATGATTTTTGCCAATATATCGGAGAAGTTGGAATTGAGGATTTGAAAAAGATGGGAATTGCAGAACAAGTGATTTTTGATTATGAAGCAGATAATCCAAATGATTACTATGAAGATTGTATGGAATATTTGGGGAATGGAATAATGCAAGGTTATTTATTCAAGTGTTTACACTGTGGGAGATATCGCTTATGGGTAGATGCTGATTAATGGGTTTTGTGAGCATGTTAAAATATGATAAAAGCATTTATTCTGTGGTGATGGTACAACCAATGTGAAATAAAAGTTAGCGCATCAAGCACAAAATTTATGATACAAAAGCCATTGATACACAGCAGAGAAGATACATGGGCACCGCCTAGTATTACCTTCGTAAATCAAGAATCATGGCTCATGAATGAATATGGACGTTTGCGTGAGATTATCCATGGGAAAGGTATTGGTTTCATGCCGAATTCCAGAGGAAATATAAAATGGTACTTGACCTCTGTTTTGATTTTCCTATTGTAACAGGAAAAGAAATTCTTATTTCAACAATCAATGGAGTCATTACTTGAATTCTTTACTTAGCTGTTGGATTTTGGATAAGAGCTTACAGAAGACAAGCGTTAGTTAAAGTTAAAAATTTTATAATAGACAGGAGATGGTTAATATATTAGATGATTTTTTTCCATTGGAGGTATCTGTATTATCATCAAGTGCACTTTGTAATTATATTGCACAAGAATATTTTCCTCAAGCATCACTGAGATGTCGACTATTTTATAGAGGTTTGCATGACATATATAAGGTTATTGCAAAAAATGAAATATATTTCTTTAAGGTATATCGTCAAGGGATAAGAAGCATGGAAGAAATTCAATCTGAGATTGATTTACTTAATCATCTTAAGGCATCTGGTATTGAGACGGTAAACCCTGTTATTAAACAGGATGGGACATTCATTGGACAATTTAAGACTGTAAATGGAATAAGGTATGGCGTATTGTATACATCTGTTGGAATACGTGAATTCAACGAAATAGAGGAAACTGCTGAATTAAACGAAAAATTAGGAAGTTATATGGCTTCAATTCATAATGCTTGGGATAAATATGATTTTGGTATTAACCGACGAAATTTAGATTCGCATTCATTTATAGATGATTCTATGAGTGCTATAAGACGATTCTATACTATCCATGATTTTGACATAGACTTTTTAGAGGAAGTTGCAAAAAAAGTAAAAGATAAATTAGCAAGTCTAACTACCGAAAAACCGCAATATGGAGTATGCCACGGGGACTTTTATAGCGGGAATATAAGAGTAGATGCTGACAATAGCCCTATTCTGTTTGATTTTGATTTTTGTGGCAATGGATGGAGAGCATATGATATATCAATGTACGCTTTTCCTTTTGCTATGGGATGTGACTTAACAAAATTTCCTAAAAGAGAACAACGCAAAAATCAATTTCTAAATGGATATAACAAGGTTAGAACTATGACCGAAAATGAAATTAAATCCATTGATCTCTTTATTCCATTCCGAAGAATTTTTAATATTGGCACTCTATACATTTCTTATTTGCCAAATACTTGGGGAGACTCAGCTATCATTAAAAATGTTGATAATGATATTTTAAATCTTAAAAAATGGTTAGAAATAAACCCGATATTTTAAGTTAGCATAGAACTGAGCAAAATATACTAGATGTTTTAAAACATGATAATTTATCAAATTTAAGTTTCAGAATTACAAATAGTAACTTCATTCCTATGGAAACTATTTTCTACTACTTAGGTGGTAATCAAAGTGTTGGAGTTGCCAAGAGTAATTTGCTTGGTAATATTATTGCTTTTGGCCCTCTAGGATTTTTAGTACCTATAATTATTAACAAGATAAATAAATTTAAGCAGATTATTTTTATTTCATTTATATTTAGTCTTATATTAGAATTAATTCAATTAATTACTGGACTTGGACAATTTGATGTAGATGATATTATATTAAATGTGGTAGGTTCAATTTTAGGATTCATCATTTATAAAATCTTTAAGAGTGTATTTTATAATAAAACTATTACTTTTATTGAATAATGAGCTGCGGATTTATAGAAACTTTCTTGGTGTACTTCTAATAAAAAATATAGTATAGACGTACTTCAGCTAACAAGGTATTTTCGCAAGGATATGGCTTTATTGAGGCCAAGCTTAAGGAAATAAAAGCCATAGCAATCGAGTCGTCACCATGAAATTTGACTAATTAATTATATGTGTGAGAATATTTTAAAATTGTAATAAGATTGAATAATATTTAAGATATAGAATGTAAAGAGTTACCAGATGACTTGAAAGTTAGAATTTGTATGATGAAAATCATTCTTGTATAACGATGAAGGAGTAATTGGAAAAGCATTAGGTATAGAAACATGGTTAATATATAGCATTTTTTTTGCATTATTTTTAGGTATTATAATTTTAATAATGAATGAATTTAAAGGATGTATTACTGAATTTATGAAAAAATATACATTTGGATATGGCATATATTTAATATTAACTATAGCTATTGGAATTAAAATAAACTAGATGCAAAATTTTTATACAAACAAAACTTTATATCTACCATAGTAGAATTTAAAGAGAGCCATAATTATTGATATTACGTAACACATTATTCTTACATTGGGAAAAACATAGGAGAATATTGACGAAGGTAAGCCTATGTACATACATAGTAAAAACTCTAAAACATCACATAACAAAATGTTGCCGCTCACCTTGGCTGGTGAACTTTTTTAATATAGTATTGTGTAAAATCATGGTTTATAATCTATATATAGGCTAAACTTTGAAGATCGCTAAGGCACATTTCTCAATCTAAGATAGGAGTCATCTAAGGTTGAGAAGCATTTGAAATGCGGAACGTTAGTCGTTATAGGAGAGGTGACTCTATGAAAACAGATTTAAAACTAATAGATATGCACAATCATACTATATGGTCAGATGGAATAAATTCAGCTGTTGAATTGATAGAAGATGCTATATCAAAGAATATTAAAATACTTGGGTTTTCGGATCACTTTAATACTGTTAAATGCCTTTCTATATCAAATGAACAGTTAAATTTGTATATAGCGGAGATTAACAATCTAAAAGAACAATATAAACATAAGATATCTATTTTAATAGGTATAGAAATTAACGCAATTCCATTTCCAGCAAGTCTTGAAAACTTACCTTATAGTCAGTTTGATAATCTTGATTTTGTATTAATCGAATACCTAGATATGCTATCAGATAAAATTCGCCTTAAGGATTTAGAAATCTATTTTAAAAATTTCAAATGTAAAGTTGGATTAGCGCATACAGATTTATTTAAGATAGGAGCAAAACATAAATCCGATGGTGGGATTGATTATGTTGTAGATTTCATGAAAAAAAATCATATATTTTGGGAGATTAATTCTAACTTGGCATATGAGAGTTTTGATGACATAATCTATCAACAAAATAAAAAAGAAGTCCAGGAACTTATGGAAAAACTAGTTAGTAACAAAATAGAGATTAGTGCAGGCTCGGATAAACACTCAATAGAAGATATTGAATTAGGAAGATTTATAAAAGCTAATGAAGTAGCAAACTATATTAATTTAAGAGAATTATAAATAATCTTCTAGGGTAAGTTTATAGAGTTTACGTCGCCTAACAAAATGTTTAAGTATGCTTTGCATGATAAGATTGTAAAGTACACCTTATAATAAAACAAATGAATACTTGTAGTTTATTATGAGGAATCAGTTTGAGGTGGAGGAGAAGTTATGATTGAAAAAAGACCATTTATAATAACATTCATTGGAGATGGGTGTATTCTTGGTGCTTCATTTTTAGTATTATCATTATTTCCGAAATTTTCAGAACGATTTGGAATCTATTTTGAATCATTGCCAAATTATTTAAAGATTCCTGGTTTATCAGAGAATATAATGAGAGCATTAATCGCTATAATTCTTTTAATAATATCCTATGGATATTTGAAACTCAAAAAATGGGGATATTGGCTAATGGTAAGTATAAATTTATTTTCTTTAGCAATATGGATTATTTCTTATCAGCAAAATAAAGCACATTTCATTACTCGAAATCCTATATCAATAATCATTGTTTTGTTATTTATTTTACCAACAATAAAATACTTTAGTAAAAACGGTTGAGCCATAATCTTCATAAATTGTGCCAAGAGTAGTTAATATGTTTCAAGAAGGAATGATATTAAGATGACTCCGCAAGGCTATGGCTTCATTAGGGTGAAATTTACGGTAAAGAAAGCCATAGCACATTCACCAGCAAAACGAGTTGCCGCCATGAAAACTAAGATAAAAGCTATCTAAGCCTTCTTGATAGCTGTAGGACTGGTGGACTAAGGAGAATTAATTGTAAAGGGGGATCTGTTTTGAAAAAGAAAACATTTATGTCTACTATTAGTATTATTGTTCTTTGTAGTGCAGTTCTATGGCTGGCTATACCTAAAAAGATAAATGCTTCTAAAGTAATTAATTTAGTTCAAAGCAATTATAAGTCAATTACAATAAATGATAAACGAATAGAAGCAGGAACAAATAGCCAATATCTAATAGATGATTTTATACCAAAATTATCAAGATATACTATAAAGATCTTTGAGGGGGAACTACCTAAAAATCATTTGTATAAAGTTGATATAAAGAGTAAAGATAGTTCAATAATTACTTTATTAGACAATGATTATTTAGTTATAAATAATGGTGAGTATAAAATTTTAGATGGAACAATAGATTTAAGCAAATTTTATAGCTTTATAGATTAGTTACTAAACCCTAATTTATTGATTCTTTTATTCAATCTTTTTTATGTTATATTGAAACAGTAAAATTTTATGAAGAAGAACAAAAGATTGAAAAGGCTAGGAGGTTTTCTATGAAGAGTAAGCTTCATATTTTTCTTAAAATATTCTTTTTGAGTTTTTGTAGTATAATTTATTTTTTAGAATTCTTTTTTTATTATGTCTTCTCATCACCAGTTGACCCTGGATTTGAAGAGAATCAAATAGGTGATTTAAGACTTATTCTAGCGTTATGTTTAATTAAAATAATAATCATCATATTATATGTCTATATTTTAAGTAAATTAGAAATAAAACATATAAATAGTTATTTATACATATTATTTATTTCGTTAATTTCAAATATAGCATATTTGCCAGTAGTTTCACTAAATTATAATATAATCGTAACAATAAGAATTTTTACACCAATTATAGTTAATATATTAATAATGTTATCATTAGGAGCTTATTTGAGTAAGTGTTGGATTATATCTAAGATACTAAAATAGTTAATTATTAATAAATATATTATTCTGCAAACTATAATATAAGATTTGAAAAGTGTCAAGATTTTCTTATGAACATAGATAGCAGTTTTATAGTTTCAACTATCTTAAGATAAGGAGTTATGAAGAATATGATAAAAATAATGTTTGTATGTCATGGCAATATTTGCCGAAGTCCTATGGCTGAATTTGTATTTCGCAATATGGTGGAAGAAAAATATATTTCGGACAAGTTTTATATAGCATCATCTGCTACTAGTAGAGAAGAAATAGGAAATTCTGTGCATTCGGGGACAAAAAGCAAGTTGTGTGAAGTCGGAATTTCTTGTGAGGGAAAGACCGCAGTTCAACTTACTAAAAAAGATTACGAAATGTATGATTATATACTTTGTATGGAAAGCTACAACATCAAAAATGTTTTACGGATTATTGGAGATGACAAAGACGGAAAGATTCATCGATTGCTTGATTTTTCAACTCGTCCCCGAGATATTGCTGACCCTTGGTATACAGGAAATTTTGATGAAACGTATAACGACATTACAGAAGGGTGTGCAGCATTGTTGGATTATATTTTGAAAAAACAAATAATTAAATAAAAATATGTCTGTTTTAATTTAGGAGGGTTTTTATGGAGTTATCCGTGTTAGTGGGTCAATTTCCAATAAAACATGATATTAATGAAAATTTAAAAAGTATATTTTCCATTTTAGAACATTCAGAAGAAGATGATCTAGTTGTATTACCTGAAGGAGCACTATCCGGTTACTCTGATGATATTTCGTTTCTTGAAAATATCGATATACATAAACTTGAACGTGCTATGGAAGAACTAAAAAAAGAGGTTTTATATAGAAAGATACATCTGATATATGGGACATGTATCTTTGAAAATAATAATTGGTTTAATGCGGGTATATGCTATTCCCATACTAGTGGAGAATTTAGATATAGAAAGATTAATTTAGCCATGCATGAAAGAGGATATTTTCATCATGGAAACGAATTGCCGATATGCAAATTATCCATTGACGGTAAAACAGTACATTTAGGAATTCAACTATGTAGAGAAATAAGATTTCCTGAACAATGGCGATGGCTTGCATTAAATGGAGCACAGGTATTTATATATTTAACAAATGCAGTTAATGGAAGCGATGTTTCAGTATGGAGAAGTCATCTTGTTAGTAGAGCTGCTGAGAATATAAGATTTGTTATAAGCTCAAATAATGCAAATAAAAATCAACATTGCCCTACGATGTTAATATCTCCTAGTGGGGAGATAATTGAGGAGATAATTTCTGAAAAAACAAATATTTTCAAAAGAAAAATAGACCTAGATAATATATCAGACTGGTATATTAATCAATGTAGAAATGATGTAATTAAGCTAATGGATGGAAAGGGTGACGTCAGATAACCAAGTCGGGATTTTAGAAATTAAGATAGGATATTTAATAATCTTTGTATTATGTAATACAAATGATGGATCATAGCATAAATAATCCAAGATAATAAGCATATTTACTATAAGTTTATTGCTGATTTTTACCATGATATAGGATTATAAAACTACAAGAAATTAAAGAGTAATAATTAGTATCACTACTTTATTTATTTTTGTAAGTAAATATACAAAGGCTGGAGGAATGGTTTTTGAAAATAATCTTATTTATTGCTACATTTGTAGGCACATTTTTTTCTTCAATGATGTTTGCAAATATTATTCCAGGTGGTGATGAAGGTAATAAAATGCTCATTGGTGCAATTGCAACCCTTGTAAGTGTAGTTGTAGTGTGTACAAGTATAATTGTTGGCAAATTAAATGAACTAAAAAAATAAGTATATGAACTAATATAAATTACCTGTATTATAATAAGCAAAGAACTAGAGGACATAGTTAATATATAGAATATAGTGAAAAGTAAGAATGGTAATTAATTGTGAAGAAAACTATCAGAGCCCTTATTAATACGTGGAAGGAGAAACAGAAAATGAATAGTATTCGTAAGAAAGTATTTGATGCAATGATAAGCATGAATATTTCATATGATGTTATTGAACATCCAGCAGTATATACCATAGAAGAAATGGATAAATTGAATATCGACAGTAAAAATGAAGTAGTTAAAAATCTATTTGTTAGAGATGATAAAAAGAAAAGATATTTTTTAATAGTTCTTCAAAAAAATAAGCGAGTTGATTTGAAAGAAATTAGAAATGAGTTAAATTGTAGACCACTTAGTTTTGCTTCAGAAGAAGACTTAGGCAAATATATGGAATTAAGTAAAGGCTCTGTTACCCCATTTGGGATATTAAATGATACTGATTGTAAGGTGGAAGTGGTTTTGGATAAAGGCATTTTATTATTTGAACGCATTGGAGTTCATCCAAATGATAATACAGCAACTGTTTGGATTCGTCCACAGGACTTAGAATCTATAATTAAAAACCATGGAAATAATATGTCTTATATAGATATTTAAAATTTGCATTTTCAATAATGTAATCCTTATGTATTTTAATCATTAATAAAGATATAAAAAGTAAATTATGTACGAAAATGTACACCAGATATTAATAGGAGAAATAAAATGAGTAAATCAAGTGAAATAATTAGATTTGAAAACAGATTTATGAATAACGTTATTGAAGTGGCAGCTGTTACAGGGGCATCAGGGATAGGTGCAGGAAAAGTTGGCAAAGACATCATGTGGAATGCATCAATTGGATTGATTGCGTGGAAAAATTTAAGCCTAAATGAACCTGTAAAGATAGAAGATATAAGACTTGAATGGTTAGTTGATGATGAAGGATGGAAAAAATCAAGAGATATCTTGAAAAGGAATACAGTTGTAAGGTTACAGGTGCGTAAGGCAGAAAAGTCAATGATGCTAGTTAAGATTCTGGATACAACATATAGAGATGATGATTTAGAAGCAATATTGCAAGATTCGATGAAGCCAGTCTTTTACAATGATAAGGTACTAGGTGAGTTTGAACTTGATAAAAGGGTTAAACTTTTTGAAAAGAAGATTTCTTGGGCCGGAGAAGAAGGCAATTTATATTTTGACTGGTATGAAGATAAGAATAGTATGGAGTTGGCATTGGAAACAGCACATGCACTTTTTAAATATCAGAATGAATGGAATATGAAAATTAGAATGTATGCTTCAGAAAAACTGGTAGGTTTAGCTAATGACTGGCTTCAGGATAATGATGAAGCCGAGATAGATGAGATTACAAAAGAAATGTTTATTGATTTCATGAGATTAGACAGCATAAGTGTTTATCCAGAAGGGAATTTTGAGATATTCTTTTTTGATGGAGATATGTTTTGGGGACATTCTATTATTGTAAATGGAAATATTAGTGGGTGTTTTACTTCAGCTGAGATTGCCGGATAAATGTGATAAGAGGAAGATAGACGTCATATAATAATGTATTTGAGGACATGCATTGGCTCTGTTTCAACCTTGGATTTGAACATGGAGATTACGATTCAGATGAGCCTTGTGATGATCTAAGTTGCCCATGGAATAGAGTATAAGGCAAGGTTGAGATTATATATTATTACGAATTTTTAATAAAGCTGTTGGGGGGATGACAATGAAAATAAAACAAATTTTAAATAGATTTTACGTACAGAACATTGATAAATCAATAGAATTTTATGAAAAAATCTTAAATCAAAAATGTAGTTTGAGATTTAAAATTACTGAAGCAAATTTAGAATTAGCACAAATAGCAAATATCTTAATTATAGGTGGTTCTGATGAAGCATTAAAGCCATTTAAGAATACTCAAGCAACGTTTTTAGTTGATTCCATTATTGAGTTCAAAGATTTTTTATTAGATAATGGTGCAACAATCATTAGAGACTTAAAGGAAGTTCCAACAGGAATGAATATGACTGTAAAACATTTAGATGGAACTATAGTAGAATATGTTGAACATAAAAATTAGTATTAAAAGTTGCTAAATTATAAATTGTAACTTTCTTAAAAATGGCATAATATAAATTTGAGATTTAGGTTATTATTACCATTCTTATGTTGAACAATTATTTTATTAAATTGCAGTAGTAATTTAAGATGAAGTAATGATTATTTATATAATTTTGAAAAAATGATGTTGACTATCACCTCTGGGGATAGATTATGATAGTTTTGAGGTGATAGTTGTGTTAATTAGACAGGTATGTAAAGAATGTTCACTTACAAAAAAGGCAATAGAATATTATGAAAAGCAAGGACTTGTTTATCCCAAAGTCAACGAAAATGGATATAGAAATTATAACAATAAAGATATATCTATATTAAAGGAAGTATCTGTTTTACGAAGATTGGGATTAAGTATCAATGATATTAAAGATGTACTATCAAGTAGCAATAAGTCCGCAACTTTAGCGAAATATAAATATCTAATGGATTTGAAAATGGAAAAGATAACTGTACAACAAAAGTGTCTTGAAAATTTGATTGCAAACTATGATATTGATGAAGGAACAAGATATATAGATTGTAATATCAACGGTTTGTTTACTATCAGAGAAAAATTAGTTCAGTCTTTTCCTGGCACATATGGAATGTATTTATCTATACATTTCGGCCAGTTTTTAAATGAGAATATTGACAGTGAAGAGAAAGAAGAGGCATATTCTAAAATTGTTAATTTTCTGGATGGTATTAGTAACATAAATATTACAGCTGAGCTGGAAGAATATTTAGAAAGTTATTTTACTATTATGGAAAAAACAGATATGGAAAAAATAAATAGTCATCTACTCAATGCAGTTGAAGATATAGATAACTACATTTCAAGTAATAAAAAAAGTTTAGAAGAGTATATTGAAATACGTAACTCTGAAGAGTTTAAATCCAGTCCAGCATATAAATTCCAACAACTATTGTTAGATTTTCAGCAAAGCAATGGATACTATGAGATTTTTATACCAAATCTAAAAATCTTGAGTCCTTCTTATAGTGAATATGCAGATAAACTCCAAGAGGCAAATAAGCTATTTATTGAGAAATACCCACAAATGGCAAACGTATATCAAAAGGGCTAAACAGAATGGAAAAGTATTTGCTTAATTAATAATTCACAATCTTCTTTTATTTTTAACAAAAGTAAAGTTATGTATAGTAATACTGTTAATTACTTAACTGCTAATAAGGGGACTTATGAGTTATATTCAGTTTGTTTTAGGATTTTTAATTGTTTTATTTATATTTATTAACAATAGCACACCTTCGCTCATATTATAAGTATTAAGGATTTTTAAAAGGAGTGAAGACATATGAGGCAATTCGGACCTCCGGGTTACCCACCACCAACAACTATTCCGCCAAAGCCATCATATTCCTATATTATTGACTGTGTGAATAATTACACTTATGTATGGCTAAAATATGGAAGGCCTTTCTGGTTTTATCCTACAAGAATAGAGTATGGCGAAGTTTCAGGTTATATGTGGACTGGGCGAAATTGGACGTTCTATGGGTTTAATCCGGAATTTATTGATCAAGTTGCATGCTACCCGATTCCTACCCTTTACTAAAGAAGTATTAAAATAAGCAATATATCTAAAAGGCCCTTAGTATAATTAACTACATTTAGGACCTTTTAAATTCAAAAATTTTTTAACATATTTTTTATTTTATGAAATAACTATAAAAATTGAACAATTGCTTAAAACACCGTATTATTCAAAGAAGGATTTTACGGTGTTTTTGCGTCGTAATATGAGTAGTATGTATTCAGAAGTTGAGCTGTATTTATTATTATATTGCAAAAGACAGAGGAAAATATCTGTAGGGAATAAATATAAGCATATTCAAAGTAAAAGCTCTAAAACATAACATAATATTTCCGACTGCCTTGGCCAGTGGGCTATTTTTAAATAGTATTATGTAAAATTGTGGTTTATAATCAATATATAGGTTGGCCATATATCGCTAAGGCATATTTATTAATGAACCATGGAAGCGATGTTGAAAATACATATGGAAATCGGCTTCTAGGATCTGTAGAAGATATTTATAAAAACTCGAATTTATTAAATAGCAACCTTTAAAACAATTGAACTTATATTTGGAAGAGATAATGAAAAATCTAGGATTATTTCTGAGGTTAAGTAGGAAATAGATAATAAAGGTAGTGAGCTTGAAATTCTCATTTAGACTAAAGAAACAAAGAATAATCATAGTTGATTGCACTATGTTAACTGATTAGATAGGGGGAGTTTAAATATGGATATTTCATTTAAAAATGATGATGGAAGATTTAACTATAGGGTAGCAGGTATTATAATTTATGGAAATAAATTATTAATTATGAAAGATGAACATTCACCGTATTATTATATTCCAGGTGGTAGAGTTAAGATGAATGAATCAAGTAAGGAAGCAATTATTAGAGAAATAAGAGAAGAATTAAACATTGAGGTTAAAGTTAATCGTATTCTGTGGGTCCATGAAAATTTTTTTCATGAACAGTACCTTAATGAGGATTTTCACGAAATATGTTTTTATTATTTATTAGATATGATAGACAACACCTTAGTAAATAAAGAGGAATTTAAAGTTCAAGAGAATGGACAACATACTCATACTTTTTACTGGAAGGATATAAAAGAAATTAGGGATTTATACATATATCCGCTATTTATTAAAGATAGTATTTTACAATTACCACAAGTAATAGAGCTTATAATAGATAAAAAATGTAATTAGAAATATTTTTGTGATTAAGAAATTGTTAGATTATATTATTATTAAGATTTTATATAATTTGATATTTTAATATGTATGGCAAGAATGGAAAAGAAATTCAACTGAAAAATCTATATATTATAATTATCACATGAAATAAAGAAGGTGAAGAATTTGGAATTCAAATCATTATGCATAATAGCCTTAAATTTATTGAAAAAAACATTAATGAATCTATAACAATAGAAGATGTAGCAAAAGATGCTGGATATTCATTATATTATTTTTCAAGAGTATTTAAAAAGCAAATGGGATTATCAGTTATGGAATATGTAAAAGAACGTAGACTGATTAAAGCCTCAGAAGAAATATCAAATGGAAATAAAATAATGGATGTTGCATTAAATTATGGATATCAGTCACATAGCGGTTTTACAAAAGCATTTAAAAATAAATTCGGTTTTTCACCTGTACTTTTAAGAGCATTGAGCTTTCAAATTAAGTGTTTGGGAGGTAATTATAATATGGATCATGTATTTATGAAGAGTACAGCCATTCACGCTTCAAAAGAGGAATTATATAAACTATTAGTAATCGCTATAAATGATAACAGTTTAAAATATGAACAGAAAAAGATTAGGAAAGCATATGAATTAGCTTGCATAGCACATAATGGAAAAAAGAGATATTCGGGTGATGATTATGTTACTCATTCGATTAATGTTGCTATTCTGCTATTAGAATTGGGTGCAAGCGAGGAGGCAATCATAGCTGGTTTATTGCATGATGTTCTTCAAGAAAAATCTAATGCTTGGCTTGAAGAAATAAAGAAAGTCTTCTCTGATAGAATTGTAACTATTATTAAAAATGTAACAAAATTTACGGGAGATGAAGCAGCAATAGATGAAGATGTAATAATGGTTAAATTAGCTGAAAGACTTCATAATATGAGAACAATTGAGTTTATGGATAAAGGCCGTTGGAAAGAGAAGGCAAAAGAAACAATAGATATATTTTCACCAATA
The DNA here is from genome assembly GCF_053901425.1 of Clostridium sp. JNZ J1-5. Lineage (NCBI taxonomy): Bacteria > Bacillati > Bacillota > Clostridia > Eubacteriales > Clostridiaceae > Clostridium > Clostridium sp. JNZ J1-5. The sequence goes on from NZ_CM132773.1 coordinate 23,902, forward strand.
GCAGCAAAATTAAATAATGAAAAGGTAATGGCAGAATTAAATGATTTATCACTGAGGTATGTTTGAAATTTCAAGATGAAATTTATGAGAATTATTTTTTACTTAGTAACTACGGGAAAAGATTTGGAGAGGGTTATATTTACACAAATAAAAAGTAAAAGATCTGAAACATTTAGTATCAAAATGTTGACGTCCGCCTTGAATGGTGGACTATTTTTTTATAGTATTATGTAAAAATGTGGTTTATAATCTATATATAGGTTATTGATTGAAGTACAGCTAAGATACATCCAATAACAATGTTTATATAACGAGGGGGATAGACTATCATTGATATTGTCGATAATTGGCTTATGATTACTAGAGTTGATACACTATTTCCTTATAATACATATTAATATACTTTGTTTTGAGTAGGGGGAGAGTTTATATGTCAAAGAAATCAGTTGTAACAATACTTATATTTATAATAACTCTATGTGGTTTAATATGCTTTTTAGGATATAAAAATATGAACTCTAAAATTGCGGCAAAAGGAGGAGTTAAAACTAAGAATTTGTTTTATACTTTAGCTGATAATAATGGAAGATCAGAGTACTCCTATTCAATTGAACTAATTAATACAAACGGAAAAACTATTTTTATAAAAACTATTGAACCGTCAGTTAATGAGACAGTAAAGAATAAAATATTAAGTAAAGAAACATTAGTTACTGTTAATAAGAAGATGAGTCCTAATGAAACAATTCAAGTTAATGGAGAAATAATTGTTGATACACATGGATTATCAGCGCAAGATATACAAAAATTTATTACGGATATAAAGGTTTCAACAGAGGAAACTGTAAATCTTAAATAGTTCGTGATATTAATATATTGGGAAAACATAGGAAGATATTCGTGAGGTTAGACCTATGCATATATACAGTAAAAGAAAAATCACAAGCAAAATGTTGTCGTACGCGTAACAATGAGAGGAGATTAAAAATGAAGGTACCCACTTTAGAACAAGCAAGTGAACTTATTAAATATGCTGAAAGAAATAATCCTGGGGAATGGGTAGCACATTCATACAATGTAGCAAAAGCAGCTAAATCTATTGCAAGAGAATGCTTAGATTTGGATGGTGATATTGCCTATATCTTAGGATTGCTACATGATGTAGGTAGATTCGAAGGACGTGTGCAGATGCATCATTCTTTAAGTGGATATGAGATTTTGAAAAGCAAAGGCTATGATGATGCAGCTCGTGTAGCTTTGACGCATTCATTTGTAATACCTAATATTAAGGTTTATGCTGGCAAAGCTGATTGTACTGAAGGTGAATTAGCTTTTATAAAGGAATATTTAAAAGATATAACTTATAATGATTATGATAAGCTTATCCAATTATGTGATGCAATTGCGTTACCAGAGGGTATATGCTTGATGGAAAAAAGATTATTAGATGTAGTTATGCGATATGGTATAAATGATTTTACTTTAATAAAATGGAAGAACTATTTAAGTTTAAGAGACTACTTTAGCCAAAAAATAGGTATGTCAATCTATAAAGTATTAGATGGTGTTATTGAAACGACTTTTGGTTTCAATCTCATGGCTACTCTTAAGTAGATTTGATATGGGAAAAAAGCTATAGCAATAGGTAGAAGGCATGATTGCGATGAAGTTTGCTAACAGAATATTATAACGCTTGGATTTTCCGATTATTTTAATACTGCTAAATGTCCTTCAATATCAAACGAGCAGCTAAAGTAATATGAAATGATGAACAGGAGGAAGTATATTGAAAGATACTACTGAAGTTGTCGTATCTTATGAATTCTCAAAAAAACAAAATATACTAATGATTGTATATTGTAGCATGATAATTATTGGGTTGATGAGTATACAATTAAATACCTACTGGAGCATTTTAATTGGGGAAACTTTTGTAACTTATGTGTCATTGCAACTATCTTATTATGGTATAAAAATCATAATATTATCAATCCAGCCAGTTAAACGTAAAATTAAGTATATAATTACAATCTCATGTATAGTTTCTATGGCTATAATACTATTTGGAGGATTGAAATTGCCAAGCCTATATAGAGATATTCCATATGCTGTCAATAAACAATATGCAGAAGTGAGAGGTATAGTTATTGAGAAGACTGAAACTGGTAAAACTATAAAAGTACCTTCTAAAACCAAATTTAAAGTGCGTACTCTTAAGACACATAGAGAAATTACACTATTATATTTACATTCTCAAAAATCAGTTAAGAAAGGTGAATTTGTAAGAATACAGTACTTACCTAACAGCAAAATAATTAAGTATATTTATAATACAGTCTATCACTAAAGATAATAAAAATCCATCTAAGCTTCGATAATAATGGGAGGTTTATTTCTTTATAAGACAGGAATGAGAATAGGCGAAGCCTTATCATTTATGTATTTAACGAAGAGAAAAGAAGGAATTGTAATTTGTATAGTGGTTGAAATTATAATAAGCATTTTTGTATTTTTTATATGTTCCGATTTTCTGCAAAAGGAAACAGAAAAAGCAATTGAAAAATCTTATAATAAAATCTCAAAACATGATAAGGATTATTTTGAAAAAAAGATTAACCGCTCGATTTATGATGTCCTTCCAAATGTTAAGGAAAATACTTTTGCATAATATTTTTATAGTAATATTTTGAAGTTATCACAAGTAGTGGAGCATATTATAGAGGTGAAAATATGATTTATATTATGCTTATATTTTAAGTTGCATGGAAAAAATTTGTGGAGGAGATTATTTTGATTAATAAACTTATTAATAATTTTAAATTAAGAAATATTGAAGTAAGTTATTTTGATACAGTTGAAGATGCAACAAATATAATACTTAAATTAATTCCAATTGAATGCACAGTTGGAATTGGACATTCTTTAACTCTGCAGAAAATGAACATAACAAATTTATTAATAGAAAGAGGAAATATTATATTTGATAAAGAGCTTGCTACAAGTAAAGACGAATGTAAAGTATTGAAAAAGAAAGCATTACTTGCGGACTGGTATATTTCAGGATCAAATGCAATTTCAGAAGATGGACGTATTGTAAATGTTGACCATAGTGGAAATAGAGTAGCTGCAATAACTTTTGGCCCTGAAAATGTAATTATTGTTGTAGGAAAGAATAAAATAGTAAATTCCTTAGAGGAAGCAATGCATAGAGTGAAAAATGTAGCATGCCCATTAAATGCTAAACGAGCAGGATTTAATCCCCCATGTGTCTCACTGAATAAATGCATAGATTGTACTTCAGAAGAACGAGTATGTAATAGTATTTCAATAATAGAAGGACAATCTGATAAAAATAGGATAAAACTTTTTATTATTAATGATGAGCTTGGTTATTAGAATGTATTAAATTGTGTCTAGGAAATTTTGATTTATCTTTTCCTATATTTTGTTTAGGTAAATATGAGTAAATATAAAATTAATGCAGAGAGGGTATGTAAAAATATGAAGAACTATTTGGAAGAAGGTATACCTACATTAGAAGAAGCGAAGGGAATATTAGATGAAGGTAGTAAATTGAATCCAGGTCCGTGGATAGAGCATTCTTTAAATGTAGGTAGAGCAGCAGAGTTAATTGCTGAATATGATAGAGAATTAGATGAAAATACTGCGCTAGTCTTAGGAATGTTACATGATATAGGAAGAAGATACGGGGTAACAAGTATGAGGCATAGTTTAGATGGATATAAGTTTGCAATGGAAAAAGAATATAGCTTATTGGCGAGAATTTGTATAACTCACTCTTTTCCGTATAAAAATATTGAAGCTATATTTGGGGAATGGGATTGTTCAGATGAAGAATATAAATTTGTTAAGGATTATTTAGATGATATAAGTTTTTCAGCTTACGATAAATTAATTCAGTTGTGTGACGCATTAGCTTTGCCTACAGGGTATTGTTTAATGGAAAAGAGAATGTTAGATGTTGCCATGAGACATGGAGTAAATGAGTACACAATCGAAAAATGGAAAGCAACATTTGAAATACAGAGGTATTTTGAAGAAAGGATAGGTAGGTCTATTTATAGTATTTTACCTAATGTGAAAGAAAATACTTTCGGATTTTAAAATGTGTTAAATAGTAATAGTCTTATAAGATGAATCAAAAATTAAGTTTTCAAACATAGATTAATTTGGTCTATGTTTTTTATTAATTGTCTATTCTATAGCATAAACTACTTTACACTATATAGTAGTTTATGCTATTATTTAATTGAGGAGTGATAAAATTTGGAAATAGATAAAGAAATGGTAAAGGGATACATTGAAAGTATAATTCTATGTATTTTGGTAAATGAAAATTTATATGGGTATGAAATCTCAAAACGCATAAGAAAGGTTAGCGAAGATACATTTCAAATTAAAGAAGGAACTCTATACGTAGTATTGAAAAGGCTTGAAAATAATAAGTTAATTTCGCCATATTGGGATGACACAGAAACTGGTGGAGGAAGACGTAGGTACTATAAAATTACAGAACAAGGTATTAATTATCTAAATAATAAAAAATCTGAATGGATATTTTTCAAGAATATAATTGATACATTTTATAAGGAGGTATAATTTATGGAACAGGTTAATAAGTATGTTAACTCAGTTTATAGGCATGTAGGTGGAGACGAAGAAGAAATTAAAATATTAAAAGAGGAAATGAAAAGCCATTTACTACAAATGATAGAAGAGTTAAAATCAGAAGGAAAATCTGAAGAGGAAAGTATTTCAATTGCAATTAAAAGGTTTGGTGAAGAAACTCAAATTGAAAGTGAATTAATTGGTATATTTAAGTTTGTAAACACGAAAGCAAAGAAAGCATTAATAGCAGCATTATCATTTCTTTTAATAGCCATAATATCATTTTCTATTCTTATAATTGGAACTAACGTTTCCATAAAAAAATATACTGCAAATAATACTGAAATATTTAATACAATGAAGTCATACGATCAAGAGAGTATAGATACCATAAATAAACATATTGAAAAAGTGCTTAATAAATCTAAAAAAAGTGTTAAATATGTAGCAATATTTCGTGTGACTAATGGTGAGGATGAATGGTACAGGAATTTAAAAGGCTTAGAATATGTATATCCGAGGGATATTCAATTTAAAGATATTGATAAGAGTACTAATATCATTGAGCAGATTATCGCTAAAAATGGTATGAAATATAATGTAAATGTAGGTTTATATGATAATGCATCAACTCCAAAATATATAAAAATCGTAGGAAAGTCAACGTTTGTTTGGCTTGGGTGTTGCTTTATATCAATAATTGCATGGATTTTAATAAAGACTTATTCTCGAATGATTTTAGCAGATAATTTATAAATGAAATTATTATTAAGAAAATTTTTATAGGTGATATAAATGAATAGTATAGGAAAAAGGATAGTAGTTATAGGTTCACCAGGGAGTGGTAAAAGTACTTTTTCAAGAAAACTGGCAGAAATAGCAGGAATTCCACTTATCCATCTTGATAAAGAATTTTGGAATTATGGATGGGTTGAAACTCCTAGGGAAAAGTGGGTAAAAAAACAGGAAGATCTAATATCGAGAGATAAGTGGATAATCGATGGTAACTATGGCAGTACATTAGATATACGTATTGAAAAAGCTGATACTATTATTTGCTTTCAATTAAATAGAGCGATATGTATGTATAGTTATTTTAAACGAGTGATAACTAATATAAATAAAATAAGACCTGATATGGCGGAAGGCTGTTTGGAGAAGCTTGACTTTGAATTTATGAAATATATTTGGGACTTTCCTAAAGCATCAGGTAAAACAAACCTTGAAATTCTAGAGAAAAGTAGAGATAAACATATAATAGTTTTTAAAAAAAGAACTGAGGTAAATAAATACTTAAAAGAACTTTCTAGAAAAAATTAAGAAATTGTTGTTAGACAATTTTATGATTACATAACTATAATTCTATTAATGAGTTCCTCATCTAATAAAATGTATCACTTACATTAGCTGAGGGCCATTTTTATATAGAAGTGTAAAATTATGTATTATAATCAATATACAGGATAACATATAGGGGATTATAAAGTCATGTTAATAAGCTAAAAGTGGTTTATATTTATGGAGGAACATAATGAATAATGATTTAAAAACATATTTTGAAAATATGAAAAAACCTTGGAGTGTAATGTTTTATAGAGTAGTTTGGGAACAATTATCTCAAATAACTAATTCTAAAATTCTTGACTTTGGAAGTGGGCTTGGAATTACATCAAATCATTTAGCAAAGAACAATGACGTGGTTGCAATAGAACCAAATGCTGATATGATGGATATGAGAATATGTGAAAATAGTTATCAACAGATTATTGGAAATATAGAACAATTAAGGCAGCAGCAAGATAACTCTTTTGATCTTGTAGTATGCCACAATGTTTTTGAATATGCAAAAGAGCGAAAAGATATATTTAGGGAGTTTTATCGAGTTCTTAAGTCTAATGGAATAATATCTATCATAAAACATAATTATACTGGAAGAATCATGTCAAAGGTTATTTTTGAAAATAATATGGACGAGGCACTCTTGTTACTTAATGGTGAGGTAAGCAATGCGGCTTATTTTGGACAGATAAATTATTATGATATGAATGATATTAGAGAGTGGATAGGTGATTTAGACGTTAATATTGAAAAGATTCTTGGAGTTAGAACTTTTTCTGCTTTACACCCAAATAATGAATTTAAATATGACCAAATTTGGCAAGAAAAAATGTTTGAACTTGAGATGAAGGTTTCTAATATAAAAGATTATATAAACATTTCATTTTATAATCATGTATTGCTAAAAAAGATAAGTTAAATAGGTAAAATTTATAATTAGTGTAGGAGTGTTAGTTAGATGAAAGTTGAATTCGATAAGAGTAATCAGGTGATAAATAAATCATATAGTTCATTGTTTAAAATATTATTGTTACTTGCTTTAATAGGAACTATATTAGGAATATTTATAGTCCGAACTTTGATAGCTAAACATGGTGGAAATCCGCCTAATCTTTTTAGTATTTTTAATATGATTATTTTCTTAATATCTTTAGGGATATTAGTAAGAAGAGTAAAGCTGGTAAAGAAGGAAGATTTAATAATATCTATTTTACTTGGGGTTTTCTTAGGAGTTGAAATAAATTACTCTAGATATTATCCTTTAACTAGACTAAATGAAAGTTCGCTAGTTACTTCTATACTTCATGGGTCGGTATTTATAATAGTTTTTCTTGCTGGAATAATAATTATGAGAATGGGAGGACCTGTTAAAGTCTCTTTAATAACTAAGGGCTGGAAGAAAGCTTTCAAAGAAATTGGTTTTGGTGCTTTATTTGGATTGCCACTTGCAATTTTTAATGCTTACGCTTTTACTATTATAAACAATAGATCTTTTATTTTAGAAAGCTCCATTATACCTTTATTAAATGCACTACAACCTGGAGTTATTGAGGAAGTTGTTTATAGATTTACATTTCTAGGAATTTTATGGCTGCTGATAAATCGCATTTATCCAAAACATTCTATAATAATTTCAGGAATTATAGCTACATTGGTACACAATTATTCTCATTTTGATAGTTTATTTTACGAAAGACCTATGTTTGCACTTGCTTACGGAGGAGCTGTTTGTCTATTATTTGGTATACCAATGATGATTCTTGCATTAAAAAAAGACTTAGAAACTGCTATAGCCTTTCATTGGATACAAGATGCTGTAAGATTTATGGGAGGACTGTAAAAGAATATAAATATAATATATACAATTTGTTGCTAAGAAAAGATTATTTATCAAATCTTTATACATTATAAACAGAGTTCTTGGCTTCGGAGGGAGTTTTCACTCCTTCTGAAGCTTAGAAATCGTTATCCAGGGACGTAGCCGCTCTTTACTCCAACTTTGAAGAAGATGGGAGTATTAGAACGGGTAGTCATCGGATAAATGTTAAGTTTAGTTGACAAACTTCCGCTTTTACTTGATAGAAAACCATGTTTGTTTTTAGTATACTGTATTTACAAGTTAACTTGAAATGAAAAGGCGGGTGACTATTATGACATTAGGCGAAAATTTAATATATTTACGTAAAAAATCAGGTTTATCACAGGAAGAGGTTGCTGAAAAATTAGGTGTATCTCGGCAGACGGTAAGTAAGTGGGAAACTGATCAAACGGTTCCTGAATTGATTAAAGCAAAATTGCTAAGCCAACTGTATAATGTAAGTTATGACTACCTTGTTAGTGGAAGCCATATTGGAGGCGATGTTACTAGTATCGAAATGATAGTTGATGAAATTGACTGGACTAGTTCATGGAGTAAAAAATATCCGATTTTAGCGTCATATCAAGGTATAAAGGGAATAAACACCTATTGTGAAAAGATATCCGAGTTGTATGATGATTTTAAAAATGAGTTTGGCTTTGACGACGTGGATACTGTCTTGGTCTTAAAAGACATTCTTTACCAAAAATGTAAAATGGCAAAAAAGAAAACTAAGTAAAATGAGAATGAATGTATGATTCTGAATAAAATCATACATTCTTTTTTATATCCAATTTACGGTAGTTAAGATATAATTAATATAAATATATTGTGATACCATTGCCTATTTAAATGGCCAAAAGATAAAGATGTTTATAAATTAGACGTAACTTATAATGAAAAGAATATAGAAGTAAGCTAGGTACATTATAGATTGAAATTTTTTATAAAAAGTCTAAGGGGATGTTTAGAATTTATAAGATATATGAGACAGAAAGACTTATCCTAAAGGTTATAGATGGATCATTTGCTGAATTGGTATTAGACTATTTTAACAGGAATAGAGAGCATTTTAAAGAATTTGATCCATTAAGAAACGAGAACTTTTATATATTAGAAAATCGTAAGAAAGCATTAGCGGAGGAACTTATTGATATAAATAATGGTAAGCAATTAAGGCTATGGATATTTAAAAAAACAGATATAGATTTTCAAAAGATAATTGGAACAATTTGTTTTAGTCGTATAGTAAAGGGATTTTTTTTATCCTGTTATGTAGGCTATAGTATTGACAATAAAGAAACTAATAAGGGATATATATCAGAGGCGTTAGAAAAAGGAATAGACATTATGTTTAGCGAATATGGCCTTCATAGAATTGAGGCTACTGTAATGCCTAAAAATCTACCATCATTGAAGGTACTAGAGAAACATAACTTTAAATATGAGGGCTTATCTAAGAACTATCAAAAAATCAATGGAAGATGGGAAGATCATATTCATATGACTTTATTAAACTTAGAGCTTGAATAGATAGGATAGTTAATTCTAAAAGGATGAGGTGTGGTTATTGAATAAAATAGTAAATTATGAAAAAGACGACTTTTATATTTCAACTGATTTTAGCAAGATAGATATTAATAGTGTGTGTTCACTTCTTGCAAAATCTTATTGGGCAAATACTCGCAAAAGAGATGCAATTGTTAGGTCATTAGAAAATTCATTATGCTTTTCTATATTTCATAAAGATAAACAAATTGGACTAATAAGGGTAATTACAGATTATGCTACATTTGCATATTTGTGTGATGTTATAATTGAAGAAGAATATAGACATAAGGGACTAGGGGTTTGGTCTCTTGAATGTGTTTTCAAACATCCAGATTTACAAAATTTGAGACGATGGTGCCTTGCTACACAAGATGCTCACGAGTTCTATAAAAAATTTGGATTTAATAGTTTAAGTAACCCTGAAAGATTTATGGAAATATTTAATGGTTAGTAGTAACTAATATAATTATTTATCAGGAATAATATATTTGGAGGTATTATATGAACATTTGTATAGTTGAAAAGAGTATAAAAGAGATCCAACTTATAAAGCCATTATGGGAACAACTTAATTCCCTTCACTTTGATAAATCTACCTATTTTAAGAGTAAATATGAAAAATTTACATTTGATAAAAGAATGGAAGTTATTTATGAAAAATCGCAAAAGGGTGTTATAAAGCTTGATATGCTTTGGGATAGTGAAACTAAAAATTATATAGGATATTGTTTAAGTTCAATTAATGGTGATTTAGGAGAAATAGAATCTATCTATATAGAAAATCAGTATCGTAAGTTTGGCTTAGGTGGAAAGATTATGGAAAGTGCTTTGAATTGGTTCGAATTAAATAGAATAACAAATATTCAAATTGGCGTAGTTTATTCAAATGATGAAGCGTTACCATTCTACGAAAGATATGGTTTTTATATTGGAAATTACATTTTGAGAAGAAAATAACATTTTGAAAGGAAATTTTAAAATGAAAAAGTTATCTAAAACTATTTTAAATCAATTGAATATCTATATGAATAGGGAAGCTAGGCCACTAGAAAGAGCTATATTCAATTATTATTTTAATGATTCCAGTGGTGATTATATATTGGATGCATTAGAAGCTTTTCAAAATTCAGATGGAGGTTTTGGTGGAGGCATTGAACCAGATTTTAAACTAATACAATCTTCGCCAATGGCAACATCCATTGGGTTGAGACATCTGAGTAGGCTAGATAATAATGATAGGGCACAAAAAATGATAACTAGAGCTATTGAGTATTTAGAGACAGCTTTTAATAATAACAGAAAAGGGTGGTATAGCGTTCCTAGTAATGTAAACAAATATCCACATGCACCTTGGTGGGAATTTAGAAATGATATAAATATGACAGTTATTGACTATTCATGGGGAAATCCTACTGCTGAATTGATAGGTTATCTTTATAAATATAAAGAATATCTTAATGAATTAGATGTTCATTCACTAATAAGCTATGCTATAACTAATTTGAATGAGTGCACAGAGTTTAAATCAGAGCATGAAATATATTGTTATATCCATATGTATAATATTCTAGGTGAAAAATTTTCTAGCCAAATTGAAGATGGACTAAAATTAGCTGTCTCTCAATTAATTAATGTAAACGAATCTGAATGGATGAATTATGTACCGACTCCATTGAATTTTATTGAGATTGATTCTAGTAACTTCTTTGGAATTGAAGGTAAATCAATAGATCAAAACTTAGACTATTTAATAGATAGACTTGAAGAGGACGGTAAGATATTACCTTCATGGCAATGGGATAAATATTTAGAGGAGTGGGAAGTCTCTAAGATTGAGTGGATGGGAATTTTAACTCTTGAGGCTTTATTATCTCTATATAAGTTTAATCGGATAGGAATATAAACAAAATTGGACAATCGTTGAAGCTTGTAAAAGGAGATTAGTTTAATGGAGAAAGCTGAAATTAGTTTAGAAAAAAAAGAAAAATATGTTGAAATGATAAAAGAATTAAGAACTATGATCAAGTCCGGTAAATATACAGAATGTCCATGCCCTAAGAAGAAATGTGAGTGGCATGGTAAGTGTTTTGAATGTGTAATGATACATAGGGTTAACCAAGATCATGTCCCTTGTTGCATGCAACCAATGCTTCGAAATAAAATTAAAGAACTGGCAAAGGTGGCTGAAATGATTACGGAGCCTAAGCCACTAACGCCAGGAGAATATTGGGATTATGTAAACGAAGTTTGTCCAAATGAGGACAATAAGTAATTAACTTATATTTAAAAAAGGGATATAAAAGCATAAAGGATATAGAAATTAGTAAAGATATCTATTTAACGGAGTTTGAAAAGATACTATAGTCAAAGAACGAATAGATTGGTCTAGGAATATATATAGTAAGCCGTTATCCAGTAATCCTTCATTAATAAAAATTGCATTATAACTAAAAAATAGATAATTTATCATGGTAACTATTATAAAAACTATAATAAAAGGCTAGCAATTTAAAATATATCCTAGGAGAAATCCTAGGGATTTTTTTATTTTAAAGGAATTATAACTCTTTTGTAGAAATATAATTATTAAGATAAAACAAGGGAGGAATGTTGTAATGAACGATGATGATAAGGAACGTTTATCACAGATAGGAGCTATTATGGATAGCATAGGTATTACTACAGTGGAATTAGCTGAGAAGTTAAAGGAACACGTTGTTGGTTGCCCGGGTGGTAGAGGATGTATTGAAAAATTGATGAATGAAGGCGAAAAATAATATTGTTTAGAAACCCTGGATCTCTCCAGGGGCTTTTTTATTCTTCTTTAACTCAAAATAATATCACAATAAATATAAATAAAGTAGTTCAAGACGATGATTCATTAAAGGTGTATGTAACATACATAAACAATGATACTAAATCAGTGTTAACTGGAGATTCTTTAACTAAAGTCATAACAAATGGCAAGCAATACGAATATGATAGTGAGTTTAATTTTAATAGGTTTTATACCTACTCGCAGAAATAATATAATTTAAACCTTGGATTTTTCCAGGCTTTTTATTTATGCTTATTAACATATCTAATTTAATTATCATATAATTAATAAAAATAGAAATATAGTATTATATAGAATTATCAAAAAATTCCTGAATTAATATAAGGGTGATAAACTTATAATTACCCTTATATTTTTGACGGCAGAAATACGTCAAAAATAAGTTTCTAAAATATATAAATTCTATCTAGTATTAAATTTAAAAAATAGCTCAAAGTCTTAGGTTTACTATATTTATATAACTTTTATATGTTTTTTAAATTTTAATTTGGATATTAAGAGAAAATATTTTTAAAGAAAGTGGGGATGCAGAGTGGTAAAGTTAAAATTGCCACCAGTGAAAAAATTTCTTGCAGTAATTATTTCTGTAATATTTGCTGCTGCTTTAAGTAGTTGTAAAAGTAATGAAAGTATTAATACTTCGAATAACACACCAGCCGCAACTTCAAATAATGACACTAGTGAAAGTAAGTCCAATACTGATAAAAAAGCTGATAATCCATCTACTGATGAAAAGCCTTCAGTGAAAGAGAAAAAGTGCAGGGTGTATTTATTTAATATGTCTCAATTAAAACATTATTATATAGAAAAAACATTGCCTGTAGAAAACAATGCTTTAGTAACTGCATTAACAAAGGAGCTGCAAAACACTTCATATAACAAGGATTTTTTATCATTAACAAAAAAAGTAAAGATAAAATCAGCAAAAGTGGATGAAAAAACAGGAGTCCTTAAAGTAATTTTCAACGATTCTTATGTAAGTAATATGAATCTAGGATCTAGTACTGAAAGTGGTCTTTTAACTTCCTTAATAGCTACTTATGGATATAATTTAGGGGTAGATAAAGTTGCTATATATTTTAATAATGAACTTTATACCTGTTTAAAAGGAGATTTACCAGAGGGATACTTTACTGTAGAATACCCTGTTGCTGAGCTGTATAAACAATAATATTAACTTTGCAAGGAATATTAAGTTTAAAGAAATGGAGCATTATTTTGCAACGTTTCTTATTTTTTGAGAGCAATTTAATTTAATGTTATGGAAAATAATGATAATATTATATAAAGGGTTAAACACTAGTACTTAATTGTGAAATATTGAGGAGAGATTAGTTATGAAAGAGTTAGAAACTGCAGTTGAATTAAGGAAAGAAGGAAAATTAAAAAAATCAAATGAAATTTTAATAAATCTTGTAAACAAATATCCTAATAATTCAATAATTAATTATCAGTGTGCATGGAGTTTTGATGTATTAGGATTGGAAAAAGAGGCAGTACAATATTATGAAAAAGCTATTATGCTTGACTTACCAGATGAAGATTTACAAGGTGCTTTTTTAGGTTTAGGCAGTACTTATAGAACGTTGGGAGAGTATGAAAAATCAAAAGAAGTTCTTGAAAAAGGATTAGCGAGATTTACAGATAATAAGGCTATGAAAGTATTTTATGCAATGACCTTATATAACTTAAATGATTATACTAAAGCAATGGAAATTTTATTAACTAATTTAGCTGAAACATCATCAGATGATAACATAAAAAAGTATAAAAAAGCAATAGAATTCTATTCTGATAAGTTGGATGAAATATGGTAAGGGGAAATAGCATATGAAAGTCTTAATTTTAGGGGCAAGTGGATTTTTAGGAGGTAAGATTTTTAATATAATAAAATCTAAAACAAATTTTAATGTATTGGGAACTTGCTTTCAGTCGGACAATAATGGGGATTTTATAAAACTTGATGTAACTTTTGATGAGGAAATTAAATCTACAATATTAGAATTTAGACCAGATATTGTTTTATGGAGTTTAATGAGTAAAAGAAGTGAAAAGTTTTTAATTCATATGGGCTTAAATAATATTTTAAAATATATACAGCCCCAACAGAAATTAATTTTCATATCTACAAATGCTGTTTTTCGTGGAAACTGTGGGAAGGGTAATTATAGTGAAAATGAGGAACCTAAATATATAAACAGTGATGAATCACTAGATTTATATGCAAATGCAAAAATAGATGGAGAGAAGATAGTTAAGAAACATAATAATTCAATTATTATAAGGCCTGGTGCTATTTATGGACAAGATATAAATGGAAAGTGGGATAAAAGAATATCTGAGCTAATTAGTAGGCAAGAACAACAACAAGAAGTTATAAGAACAAAAAATCTATATAATACTTTTGTAAAATTAGATGAACTAGCAACCGCAATAATGGAATTGATTAAACTTGATTATAAAGGAATTATTCATTTAGGTCCACAGAAAAGTGAAAGTTATTATGATTATTTTAGGAAAATGTCTATAAAATTAAACTTAAATAGTGATCTAATTAAAAGTAATGTTTTAAGTGAAGATAAAGATCTATCACTAAATACATCTAAATCTAGAAGAATATTAGGAGATATATTTAGTAGTGTATGAATACTGAATTCTTATATTTAAATTTGAAGGGAAAGGAGAAAGTTCTATGATTATACCGGAAAAATTGAAAAAAGGTGATGAAATTAGAATTATAGCACCAGCTAGAAGTTTAAGTATGATAGATGAAGAAACAAGGAGTATTTCAAATAAGCATTTTGCAGAAATGGGCTTAAGAATTAGTTTCTCAAAAAATTGTGAAGTTATAGATGAATTCATATCCTCAGCTATTGAAGAAAGAATAAGTGATTTACATGAAGCCTTTTTAGATAAGAATGTAAAAGGAATTTTGACTGTAATAGGTGGGTATAACTCTAACCAATTGTTGAATTATATAGATTATGATTTAATTCGCAGCAACCCTAAAATATTATGTGGTTATTCTGATATAACTGCATTATCAAATGCAATATACAAAAAAACAGGTCTAGTTACATATTCGGGACCACACTATTCAACATTTGGAATGAAAAAAGGAATTGAATATACCATGGAGTATTTTAAAAAATGTCTATTTTCAGATGAAATTTTCAAGATTAGTCCTTCAAATGAGTGGAGTGATGAACCTTGGTTTTTAGATCAAGAAAATAGAACATTTTATAAAAATAATGGATATAGAGTAATAAATAAAGGAGATGCAAAGGGCAAAATAATTGGTGGAAACTTATGTACATTAAACTTGCTTCAAGGAACACAATTTATGCCAGATCTAACAGATAGTATATTATTTATTGAAGATACTGAATTAACATTTCCAGAAATTTTTGATAGAGACTTGCAATCTTTAATACATCAATCAGATTTTAAAAAGGTAAGAGGAATTATCCTAGGAAGATTTCAAATAGCATCAAAAATGGAAGATGAAAAGTTGATTAAAATATTAAGGTCAAAAAAAGAATTGGAAAACATTCCTATAATTTCAAATGTAGACTTTGGCCATACAACGCCGCATATAACTTTTCCAATAGGAGGATATGCAGAATTTGTGGCAGATAAAGAAAGTAAAATTACAATAAGAGCACATTAATAGAAAGTATAAATCTAAGACTATTTATATTTAGGGAGGGTATTTATGAATAAAGTAATAGTTATATATAAATCAAAATATGGTAGTACAAAAAAATATGCAGAGTGGATAGCTGGTGAAGTAAATGGGGATTTATTTGAATGTTCAAAAGTTAGCATTGGTGATTTATTGCAATATGACACAATAGTTTTTGGTGGCGGACTTTATGCAAGTGGTATTAATGGCATATCTATTATTACCAAAAATTTTGAGACTCTAAAAAATAAAAATCTTATTGTATTTACGGTAGGACTTGCTTCAACAGATGACAATGCGATCTTTAAACCAATTATTGAAAAAAACTGTACAGAAGAAATGCGTAAAAAAATACAATTTTTTCATATGCGTGGCGGAATTGATTATAAGAGGCTAAACTTTATGCATAAATCCATGATGGCCATGGTTAAAAGGATGGTGTCTAAGAAAAAAACAGAGGAATTGTCTGAAGATGATAAAATGATGTTAGCCACATATGGGGACAAGGTTGACTTTACTGATATAAAAACAATAGAGCCATTAGTGTTATACATTAAAAGACTTACCCAATAAACATAATCAGCGGAGAATAGTGTATGGATATTACTATAAGGATGTTAGATGAAAAAGAAAGAAAGCCATATGATTTGCTTTTACTTGCAGATCCATCAGAAGAAATGATTAGAAGTTATATAAACCAGGGAACATGCTATGTAGCTTGTTATAATGAGAAGATTATTGGGGAGTATGTTCTAATAAGAACAAGGCCTTTAACGATGGAACTTATAAATATTGCAGTAGATGAAAAATATCAAGGAAAAGGCATAGGCAGAAAACTTATACTTGATGCAATAAATAAAGCAAGAAATGAGAATATAAAAATTTTAGAGATTGGAACGGGAAATTCAAGTATAAGTCAATTATTATTATATCAAAAATGTGGATTTCGTATAACTGGCATAGATAAAGATTTTTTTAAAA
Source organism: Clostridium sp. JNZ J1-5 (assembly GCF_053901425.1). NCBI lineage: Bacteria > Bacillati > Bacillota > Clostridia > Eubacteriales > Clostridiaceae > Clostridium > Clostridium sp. JNZ J1-5. The sequence continues at coordinate 40,783 of NZ_CM132773.1, forward strand.
TTCATTACAGAGAAAAAATCATAGAGAATGGAATAGAATGCATTGATATGATTAGATTAAGCATAGCACTATAAAAGTTTATTATTGTCCAGTATATTAATTTGCTATATTTTATTAGTTAAAATAAGAGGGGATAGAGAAATGAAAGGGGGACAACTTATGAATACAAAGGTATTAGTTATGGGGGGAACAGAGTTCGTAAGCAGCTCGTTAACGAAATATTTGATATCAAAGGGATATAGTGTAGATATATTTACAAGAGGTATTAAATCTATTAATTATGGTGGCATTAGGAAACATTTAAAAGGTAATAGAAAATCAATTGAAGATCTGAAACTAAATCTTTCACATGAAAAATATGATTATATTTTTGATATTTCAGCTTATATAGAAGAGGATGTACAAAAGCTAGTTGCTGTTTTAAATAAGGAAAATTTGAGAAGATATGTATTTTGTAGTTCTGGGGCAGTATATATTCCTACAAATGAAATGGTTTCAGAGAATTTTATTCGTGGCGAAAATGATAACTGGGGTAAATATGGATTAGATAAAAAGAAAGCTGAAGATTATTTATTAGGACTATGGGAAAATGAGAGATTTCCTATAACTTTATTTAGGCCAACCTACATATATGGAGAAGGTAATAATTTGTATAGAGAAATTTATCTATTCGATAGAGTAACTAAAGGGCTAGATATTCCTATACCAGATGGAAATGCGAAGACGCAATTTGTATATATTAGTGATTTAGTTAAAGTATTTGAAAGTGCTATATATACTGAGAAAACAATAGGACAAGCCTATAACGTAACACATTCACAATTGGTAACATGGCAGCAGTTAGTTGAGACAATTATGGCAGTTACAAATAAAAAAGTAAATATAAAAAAAGTAGGCAGTGGAAGTGAGAATGTTAATGTAAGAGAATATTTTCCATTTAGAAATGTTACTTATTTATTAGATACCAAGAAAGCTCAAGAAGATGGATTATATATGCCGCAAATTGATCTTCTTGAAGGAATGCAGCTAGCCTATAAGTGGTATTGCCACAATAGACCAAGAGTAGAAGATGTAAAAATGGATAAAGTGGATTATGTGTTGAATAAGTAAAGGGATGACTTAATTGGAAAAAACAATATATCAAGTAAGAAAATAAAATTCAATCATATAATGGAGGGTAATATGAAAATATTAGAAACAGAAAGATTAATTTTAAGAAAATGGAATGAAGATGATTACTTAGATTTATTTGAATACGCATGTGACAATCGGGTTGGACCTAATGCAGGGTGGCCTGTTCATAAGACTGTGGAAGAAAGTAGATCAGTTATTAAAATGTTTATTGAAAATGACGATACTTATGCAATTGTATTAAAATCAGAGAACAAAGTAATCGGAGGAATTGGAATGCACAATAGAACTCCAGATGAAGCACTTAAAGATTTAAAGCAAAGAGAAATTGGATATGTATTAAATCCTAAATACTGGGGAAATGGATATGTTCCAGAAGCAGTAAAAATTTTAATTAAATATGGGTTTGATGAGATGAATTTAGATTTAATTTGGTGTGGTCATTATGATTTTAATATTAAATCTAAAAGAGTAATTGAAAAATGCGGTTTCAACCATAAGTTTAATCGTGATATTACATTAAAATTATTGGATAATAAACAGGTTAATGAATTATTTTATAATATTTCTAAAAGTGAATATTATTCTTAGAACATGAGAGGGAATTATGCTATGGATGAAGAAAAACAGAAGCTTATAAGTATATGGGATAAGGTTGCACCTACATTTAGTAAAGTTGGACCAAATTACTGGAATGAATTTGGAAAGAGGCTTGTTCAACTTTCAAAAATTAATGAAGGGGCAAAAGTATTAGATGTTGGAATGGGCAGAGGAGCTTCATTATTTTCTGCAGTAAATAAAATAGGAAAGAAGGGGTATGCTGTAGGCATAGATATTTCAGAAGCCATGGTAAAGGAAACATATAAAGATATCTTAGAGCAGCATATAGACAATATAGAAGTAATAAAAATGGATGCAGCCAAATTAAGTTTTTATGATAGTTCTTTTGATAATGTAATTTGTGGCTTTGGTATTGGATATATTCTATTTAATGATAGAAAACTAACTGAAATACTAAGAGTATTAAAAAAAGGCGGACAAGCAGGATTTAGTGCATGGGGTATACAAGAAGATCAAAAATGGTTAAATGAGATAACTAATAGGTACTTGAATATAAATCCATCTAGTCAAGATAAGAATAGGAAATCAGATATTCCAAAGTTTAATACTGTGGAAGATATAAGAAAAATATTAGAAGATTCAGGATTTAAAAATGTTAAGGTTTATCAAGAAGATGCAGATGTTATCTATATGAGCAAAGAAGAGTGGTGGGAAGAAATGTGGTCTAATGCAGTAAGAGGAATTTTTGGGCAAATAGAAGCTCTTGGTATTAACAAATTTAAAGAATTTAAGGAAGATGTATTTGATGGTCTGGAAAAATTCAAAAGTATAGATGAAATTCATTTTAGCATGCCAGTGATATACGGATTTGGAGAAAAATAAAAATTTAACAATAACTAAATTCGTAATTTGCAGTGATTAAGCTAGTATAATAGTTTATATTTGATTGGAGGGAAAGTGATATTATGAACGTAACAGAGGATGAAATTTATTCAAGGAAAGGCGAAAATCTAATTAAAGAATTATCAACAGAACAAATCGAAATCAATAATTTCAATGAAAAAGCGAAAAATTGGAATAAGAACATACCGAAGAAAAATTATGAGATAGCATTAAATATTATAGAGAAATTTAATATTAAAAAAGGCAACAGTGTTTTAGATGTTGCTTGTGGAACGGGCATTATTTTTTCAATCCTTAAAGATATAGAGCTTTCTAAATATATTGGTGTGGATTTAGCTGAGAAAATGGTAGATGAATTTAAAAATAGCTATCCAGAAGCAGATGTTAGGCAGGCAGATTTTGAATCAAGAATACTATTTGAAAATTCTTTTGACTATATTATCATTTATAATAGTATACCTCATTTTAATGACCTAAATATAGTATTTAAAAATGCTTATAATAATTTGAAGAAAGGTGGAACATTTATAATAGCACACTCAAAAACTAGAAAGGGTTTAAGAGAACACCACAAAAGTATAGGATATATTTCTGATAAAAAGGAACCAATACCAGAAGATAAGACATTGTTTAAATTATGTAAAGAATACAAATTTAAAAACGTAAACATAGAGGATTTGGACTTTTTTTGCTTTTATTGCCAAAGGGAGTAGTAAAATAACTAGAATCCTATTAACTTTATCGCAATACTATACACCTTGCTCATGCATGGCTCTATGATGTAAATAAAATAGAAGCTGAAGTTGGAAAATATTTAAAGAACATTGGTATAGATATAAAACTAATATCCAGAGTTGTTAATGTAAAGAAAGAAGCTGACAAAATTAAGGGAATATATCTTAGTGATGGGACTTATGACGAAGGGGATGTATTTGTGGAAACTACTGGTACAACAGGACCAATGGGAAACTGTTTAAGATATGGAAATGGTTGTTCTATGTGTGTATTAAGGTGTCCTGCATTTGGGCCAAGAATAAGCATAAGTCAACGGGCTGGAGTAGAAGATTTAAGAGGCGAGAGAGCAGACGAAGTATATGGAGCCTTTAGTGGTTCTTGTAAGTTATGTAAAGAAAGTATAGATGAAGATATAATAAATGAGTTAGAAGAAAAAGGGGTGGTAGTATTAAAGATACCAAGTGAAGATGTAAATTTAGACAAATTGAAAATAAAAGTATGTCAGCAATACGCATTAAAAGAATTTGCAGAAAATGTAATTTTGCTGGATACAGGGCACGTAAAACTTATGACTTCCTATTACCCTTTAGATAAATTAAGAAAAATTAAAGGCTTGGAGCATGCAAAATATATTGATCCATATGCTGGAGGAAAAGGAAATTCTATAAGATATCTTGCAATAACTCCAAGAGATAATGCTATGAAGGTTAATGGAGTAGATAATTTATTCTGTGCAGGAGAAAAAGCTGGATTATTTGTAGGGCATACTGAAGCTTGCCACAGCATATTGCAACTTTTATAAAGGATTTTCTAAGTAAAGATTTTGAAGATAAGAGTCTATCTTTTAGTACTTCCCCATAACTGTATGTTCACATTACCAGTGGAACTATCCCATGTTATTTTATTCACTAGAGCTGATATCAAATATTTTTTCTTTTCTATATCAGCACCATCTATAGTGCTACAGAAATCTTTTAAGCTATCTATATTTAAGTCTATTTCAATGTTAATTTGATTAACTTGTGTAGTATTTTCTTTTATAGATTCTATTTTAATCCTAAGGTCTTCAATTTCTTTTTCTTTATTTTCTATTTCAGATATTATATACTTTGCAGCTGCAGAGTTTGGATTTTGAGATAATTGAGTTACTAAACTTTCTATAGCTCCTTTATTGAATTTAAGAGTAGCGTTTAATATTTCTAATTCATCAGAATGCTCTTGAAGAGAGGATATTTGATCTCTAACGGATTTTAGTTCTTTAAAAAGTAATTCATTATCTTTTGTAACTGCTTTCAATTTGTCTATAACTATGTCCTCTATTTCTTCAGTTCTAATGTTTGAAGTATCACATCTTGTATTTTTTGAATCTATTTTCATGGAACAGCCATAATAAAATCTTCTATTTCCATTTTTGTCGCTGGAACCGTGCAATACTGTCATTGGAGAGCCACATTTACCACATCTTAATAAGCCAGTAAGCAATGCATTATGGGTTTTACCAAGTTTTGGAGCTTTAAGTTTATTATCCTTTAATGTGCCTTGAATTTCTAACCATTTATCAGCAGATATTATTCCTAAGTGTTTAGCTATAGCTGCAATCCATTCTTCTGTATCTCTATAATGTTTTTGACCTTTCTTTTTATTATAAGTAAGAATTCCATGCTTACCATCTGGAGTGCCTATACATGTTATGCCTTTACTTTTTAAGTACTCAAAGACTTTGTTATTAGCTTTAACATAAGTAGGATTTTGAAGCAAGTCTGATATAGATCTTACATTCCAATCTGCTCCTAATTTAGTTTTAAAATTATTTTCTAACAGGTACTGATTGACTCTCCTTAAAGACTTAAATTTTAAATATTTTTCATAGATTAACTTAACTAACTTTAATTCAATATCAACTGGAGATAATTTATACATAGTTCTTTCTTTATAATCCTGATCTATATAGACTATCTGCTCACTTTTAAAGCCTAAAGGGGTTTGCCCACCAAGCCAACGTCCAGATTTACCAAGTTCAAGCATATTATCTCTAACACGCTCTGCTATTGTCTCACGTTCTAATTGTGCAAATACTGAAGCAATATAAACCATTGCTTTACCCATTGGGGTTGAGGTATCAAATTGCTCTTTAATAGATATAAAGCTTATATTGTTTTCTTGTAACAATTCAAGGGTTGAAGAGAAGTCAGCAACATTTCTGCTTATACGGTCTAACCTGTAGCATATAAGTACATGAAATTTTTTCTTTTTAACATCATGTAAAAGTTCCTGAAATTTTGGCCTATTAGTACTGCTTCCACTAAACCCCTCATCTTCGTAAACTATATATTCTTTTATTCCTAAGTTCTTTTCTCCGTACTCTTTACACATATTAATTTGATTTTCTACAGATTCACCTTTCCCAGTAAAAATACTTTTTCTGCTATATATTGCTGCTCTCATTTGGTGATTCACCCCCAAAGATTTATTTATCATTTTTCAATATCTTCAACTTCAATATAGATTATTTTATCATCAAGCATAGTTATTCCAGCTAATTAGAGTATTCTAACTATTATTTTATATGTATTTTTGTATACATATAATAATGAGAAAAACTTTTCATAAAAGTGTGTTATGTAGTACATAAAAAATATCAACAGCAACAGTAACAGGTTAAAAGGGAGATCATATACTAAATATTAGAGAGCATTTTTAAGTAGGGGGAGTAAAGCCTGACTGGACAAAAAAAGATTAAAAAAGTAACAGTGCATTACCCACTTCCAGAAAATAAAGAAGAGTTCGACATGAGAGCAGCAAGAGCAGTGGCAAAAGTTTTATGTGAAATGTATCCTCCAGAAATATTAGACAAGATAATAGAAGGCTTAAAAAAAGGCAATTGTTAGAAGGTAGTATATACATCGCCAGCAGAGATTAGAGAACTGAAAAGTAGATAAGACATTGATGATGCTTATTTAAGGTATGAATTACATGAATAAGGCACTTGCGAAATAATCCGCAAGTGCCTTTAATTATTTATCTACCTAAAACTTCAAGAGCATCGGCAACTTTTCTTGCAAAGTCTAATGGTCTATCTATAGATTCAAAGTGAATATACATTAACCTTGGGTTATCAAATAGCCAATGATTGTGAAGTGCTGTGACAAGAATTCCATGTCTCCTTAAAACACTTATGAAGTCATTAATTTCTCTTTGCAGAATTACTGTTTCACCTAAATTAAGCGCTCTACCCTGAGCATCAACAGATTCAAATGAAAATAAAGCAGCTAAAGCTAATGGAGAACGAGTTCTTCTCCCTAGAATTTCTGCATTTATATTTCTAAGAAAGGTTACAGTACATACATTGTTTGCTTGAGATAAAATTTCTGCACCGAGTATTCTAGCAAATTGATTACATTGATTACGGTGATTAGATTGATCACATTGATTACAACAATTATCCATAAATATTAACCTCCTATATTATTTTTAGAAAATCAAGTTTTAATTAAGAAAACTTGGTTTTCTATGTAATATAGGTTTCATTAGTTTTTATATAAATCTATCCTTATATATAATATGAAGCTTGTCCAAATATGTGCATTTTATATAAATAATTTGGTATACAGGTAAATGCTTCATTTTGCTTATATAGATTAATTCCAAAACTATAACATATATTCATAAACCCGTGATTAAGTGAATAACATGTCAATAGAGCTATTTTTTATGGAATTTTGTGTTAGAGTATAGCTAGAAAGGAATAGGATTTTTGTAAGATAGAATTTGCTAATAAAAATGTTAGAAACAATTTGTTTTAATACCGTATATTACACGAGTGTAATTACTAGGTGATTTTGAACCCCATTAAATATTAAAAGTATTTCGTATACAAATATGGGGAGGAATTTAGTATGAAAGTTAATAGAATACTGGAAATTAATAGGCACTATGAACATAGAGAAAGAATTGAAATTAAACCTAAAAAAGAAGGTAACAATAATGAAAAGGTATCATTTTCAGAAATTCTTAAGAAAAACATAGGAAAGAATAGGATTTAATAGAAAAATAAAAAGTAAATGAGAGAATTAATTTAATTTACATTTTGTTTACGTTCACTTGCAGGATTTAAACTTCTTTTGTGGAATTTTTAATTTTAGGAAGGTGAGATATTTGAAAGTGAAAAAACGTATAAGTAAAATAATTTGGGCTTTAGTTGCCATATCAATGTTAGGGCCATTTGTGTTAACTTTTATTGTTAATGGATATAGAATGTTAAGTAAATAGTAGAATATAATTACATAAAATAATTTGAATATAAAATGAAATATTATTTTAGATAGAAGTTGTAATGTGAAAAGAGGAGTATTTTACTAATTTATATTTAATTAATTCAATGTTGTTGTAAAAATTGTGCTTTGCTGTGGCGTGCAGAAGCAATATGTACAGGATCTCTTGCTGGACATAATGCAGTTAGATATGGAACAGGAAGAAAATTGTTAATTCTACCAAATGAAACAGTAATAGGAGACATTATAGATTTTTCTAATAAAAGATTTTTAGAAGAGAATGATAAGAAGAGTAGATTTACCTTTGCTGGTTCAGTCTATTTTAATAGGATGAAAGAACTTAGATTATACACTATTGATAAAAATCAAATTAAAGAAAAAATTAATAGTCTTGGATTGAGTAATGTTTTTAGAGAGAAAATGATATAAAAAGTTAATAATTAAAATAACATTAATAACGAGAATCCAGTAGTCATATGGCTACTGGATTTTATGTTATTTAATGCAATAGAAGAAATGGATATTTTACTAAAAGTTATACATAAACTAAGGCCGTCATAACTGACGGCCACATAAAGATATATTAACCAATAGGATTTTCAATTAGTGTAGCAAAGATAAATTGGTGCACATGACCATCATCTTGGGTAGTTGTCCCAGAAACAAAGTGAACATGTCTTCCATTACCAACAGGTATGGCTGGTCCTGTTGTAGCGCCAACTTCATGATGATGATCTTCAAAGAAATCTGAATTCCCTAGAAGCTGGTGCACATGACTATTACCACGTGGTATAGCTTCACTAGTAACTCCAGCAAAACGATGGTTGTGCGCTTCTGCATTTTCTTCAGCGATTCTTGTGCTGCCTAGATATTCGTGTACATGGGTTTGACATTTATCATAATTATTATTGGAATTACAATTGGAAATTTCATAATCACTTTCATAAGGTGTTGTCATTCCGTACATAGTAATCCTCCTCTTTAAAATTGACAAGCATAGCTTGTCCTAATATATATTATGTGAATTTAATCAATGAGTTACAATAAATGAATAATTATTGTAAAAATAATAAAAAGTAGCCGCCGCTTATAAGGTAGCTACTAAAATAAATTTATAGTAAAAATATTTTTATAAGTTAATCAGCGCTTGTATAGCCACTTATATAATGGATATGGCCATTTACAAGTTCTACTCGAGTTTGAAAATAATGATAGTGACGTCCATCAGGTAAATGCATTGCCGGGCCTGTTCTAGTCTTATAATCATGATCATGTTCAAGGTTATATGTTGTTTCACCATCCATAGAATGGGTATGAGGTACACCACTTGGTGCTTTAGCAGTTACTCCGCCATAATGGTGAATGTGACCTTTATTGTATGTTGTTATACCTGCGTAACTATGAGAATGCTCTTTCACTAAAATTCCTCCAAAATATTTTTAAACACCTTAATAATATATGCTAATTTTAATAGCATTGTTACAATTAAATAAATAATTTTATTTAAATGCTTACTTTTATAAAATGATATTTACTGGCAGGCCAAGAATTTCTATAAAAAATATTTAGAGCTTCAAAGGAATGCTGAGATATTAAAGGTTCGTTACCTGAAAAAGAAGTTATGATAGCTGAATGGAATATAGCTCCATTTCTATCTTCAAGGAATATTAGATCTCCAATTTGTAATTGATTTTTGTTAGAAATCTCTAAACCTTTTACACCAGATGAATTTTTTTCTTCATTGACTTTTAAATAATAATACAAAGAATGAGCAACTGTCCAAGGAATAGACCAAGTATCGTCTTTAATACTACTCGTGTTATTATTCCTATACCACCAAGGGCGTTCTGGATTAAAATCCATTGGAGCACCTCCTGCTAAAAGGCATTGAGATACAAAGTTAGCACAGTCGCCGCTAGTATCATTAATCAAAGGGAAATATCTAAAAGCAGGATTGGGGGTTAAAGCATAAGTTAAAGCATATTTTACCGCATTATTTCTTAAGTATTTATTTTGCCTAGAATACATTCTGATTGGCTCCTTAAATTATTCATAATTATATAGTATTGTTATTAAGAGAAAATTGTTATATTCAGTGTATATGAAAAATAGATAAGATAAATTTTTAGTTTAGATAGTTATAAAATTTTCTTTTAATACATATAAAGAATTAGATTACATATGGGGGGATAAGCTATGAACATATTAAATCTAATAATCATTTCAATGATTGCTGAAGCAGTCTGGGAAACCTTAAAAATGATATGGGAAAAAGGTAAGTTTAATTTTGATAGAATAGGGGCTCTTGCTATTGGATTAATATTAGCAATAGCTACTGGGCTAGATATGTTTTTACTACTAGGAATAGATACAATAATACCTCATATAGGTACAGTTCTTACTGGAATATTAATTTCTAGAGGAGCTAATTTTATGCATGATTTAATAAGCGCAGTTAATAATATACAACGAAATACGAAAGTATCCATTCAGAATAATGATAGGATATCAAAGTAAAATGATTTGGACATAATTGTAATAAAGATATAAGAAACTAATAATATAATTAAATTAAATCTGATACTTAAAAATTCTAAGTATCGGATTTTGTTTTTTTATAAGCATTATTTCTGTATACATTTTATAAGATTGCAAAAGATTAATATATAGATAGGCTATTAAATTTAAAAGACTATATGAGAACAAAATCATAAAAAATAAACAAAACCAAAAGAAAATGAAATTGAAAATCAATATCATTTAATGTATACTTATATTAAGTTAAGGAATTGTCAATGTGGAAAGGAGTAATGAAAATGAAAGTATTAGTAATAGGATGTACACATGCAGGAACAGCTGCAATATTAAATACAGCAAGATTATATCCTGATGCGGAAATTACAGTTTATGAAAGAAACGATAATATATCGTTTTTGTCTTGTGGTATAGCATTATATGTAGGTGGTGTAATTAAAGATCCTAAAGGACTATTTTATTCTTCACCTGAAGAATTAAGTAAGCTAGGTGTTAGAACTAAAATGAATCATGATGTATTAGGTGTAGATATAGTTGCTAAAAAAGTTAGAGTGCGTAACTTAGAAGAAAATAAAGAGTTTGAAGATAGCTTCGATAAGTTAATTATAACAACTGGATCATGGCCAATAGTTCCTAAAATAGAAGGAATAGACTTAGATAACATCTTGCTTTCAAAAAACTATTACCACTCAAATACTATAATTGAAAGAGCTAAAAATGTAAAAAATATAGTAGTAGTTGGAGCTGGTTATATCGGAGTAGAATTAGCTGAGGCATTTCAAATGAATGGTAAAAATGTAACTTTAGTCGATGCTGAAGATAGAATTTTAAGTAAATACTTAGACAAAGAATTTACAGATATGGCTGAAAAGACTTTTACAGAGAATTCTATAAAATTGGCACTTGGCGAAAAAGTTGTAAAGTTCCAAGGTGAAAATGGAAAAGTATCAAAAGTAATTACAAACAAAGGTGAGCATGAAGCCGATTTAGTAATATTATGTATTGGATTTAAACCAAATACAGAATTGGTTAAAGGCCAAGTTGAAATGCTAGGCAACGGAGCTATTGTTATAGACGAGTATATGCGCACAAGCAATAAGGATGTATTTGCTGCTGGAGATAGCTGTGCAGTAATGTATAATCCTACAGGAGAGTACAGATATATACCTTTAGCAACTAATGCGGTGCGTATGGGTACATTAATAGCAAGAAATTTAGTAAAGCCAACAACTAAATATATGGGTACTCAAGGGACATCTGGTATTAAGATATATGATTATAACATTGCATCTACAGGATTGACAGAAAATTCTGCTAAGGACGCTGGAATAGAGGTAAAGACAGTTACAGTTGAGGACAGTTATCGTCCAGAGTTTATGCCTACTCATGAATTAGCAAAACTTAAAGTAGTCTATGATAAAAATTCAAAGGTAATACTAGGTGCACAAGTTATTTCAAAATTTGACTTAACTCAATCTATAAATACTATATCAGTGTGTATACAAAACAAAATGACTATAGATCAGCTAGGCTTTGTAGATTTCTTTTTCCAGCCACATTATAATAAACCATGGAATTTATTAAACCTAGCTGGATTAAGTGCAGAATAAATTAAATTTTATATGTTGAATTTTTTAAGCTATATAAAAAGAAAGTTGAATAATTTTCATATTAATGATATAATCACAGCAGTTTAAAAGTAAATAATAAGTATTAGGTGCCCCATAAAAAGGGTTAAAAGGGAAAGTGGTTAAAATCCACTGCAGCCCCCGCTACTGTAATTGGTGATGAAATCCAAGCTAAACCATTGGGAAACTGAGAAGGTTGGAAAGTAAAGTGATCCATAAGCCAGGAAACCTGCCTAATGCTTAATTTAGAATCTAATCTTCGGTGGGAGGATGAGAAATATAAATTTATTTTATAGATGTAATAACATTTATGATATTATAATATTTTTGTATATTTCCGCATCCCTATGATGCGGTTTTTTTATTCTATAAAAATAAGAAAATATAGGAGAATAAAGGAGGAGAATATGGAACTATTTATAAATACTTTAAAAGGCATTAAACCTTTAAATGAGGAAGCTAAAAATAAGGCGAAGGAAAGATTAGACAATCTTATAAAACCTCTTGGAAGTCTTGGAAGGCTTGAAGATATAGCTATACAGATATCAGGAATAACTGGAGAGATAAATAATAAGTTTTATAAAAAGTGCAATATAATTATGGCTGCTGACAATGGAGTTTGGGAAGAAGGTGTAAGTTCTTGTCCACAATCAATTACAGCAATGCAAACTTTAAATTTTACTAAGGAGTTAGCAGCTATAAACGTACTTTCTAGACATGCATCCATGGACATAAGGATTGTAGATATAGGTGTAAATAGTGATATAAATAACCCTTTAGTTATAGATAGAAAGATAAGAAAAGGAACATGGAACATGTCAAAAGGGAAGGCCATGACAAGAGATGAGGCTATAAAAGCAATTGAAGTTGGAATAGAAGTTGTAAAAAAATTAGTAGAGGATGGCTATAGTATTTTAGGTACAGGGGAAATGGGTATATGTAATACTGCAACGAGCAGTGCTATAGTTATGAGTTTCACAGGATGTTCTTCAGAAATAGCAGTTGGAAAAGGAGCTGGACTAACTGAAGATGGATATATAAATAAAAAAAATACTATTGAAAAAGCTATAGAAATAAATGAACCTGACTCAAAAGACCCTTTAGATGTACTATCAAAGGTAGGTGGATTTGATATTGCAGGACTTGTTGGATGTTATATAGGGGCGGCTTATTATAGAGTTCCAATAATAATTGATGGTTTTATTTCAGCAGCAGCAGCCTTAGTAGCATACAAATTAAATCCTCTTACAAGAAACTTTATGGTACCTTCCCATTACTCAAAAGAGCCTGGATTTAAAATTATTATGGATGAGTTAAATTTAAGCCCTATTTTCAATCTTGATATGAGATTAGGAGAAGGAACAGGCTGTCCACTTGCTTTTAATATAATTGAAGCATCAACAAAGATTATTTCTGAAATGGCTACATTTGAAGAAGTAGCACTAAGAGATGATTATCTCATAGATATAAGGTAGAAGAGACATGGGGAAAATAGTATTAGTAACTGGCGGGGCTAGGAGCGGCAAAAGTAGCTTTGCTGAAAGAATGGTAAGTGGATTTGGAAAGAATATTTTATATATAGCTACATCTATACCATTTGATGAAGAGATGAAAGAAAGAGTTAAAAAGCATAAAGAATCTAGGCCTAAGGAATGGGATACATATGAGGGTTTTGAAAAGTTGAATGAAGTTATCAAAGCAAGAGGAAATTTATATAATGGGGTTTTAATTGACTGTATAACAATATTAATTTCTAATTTAATGTTTTATTCAATAGGGGATAATGAAGAAAATCTAAACAGTAAAAATATCAATGACTTAGAGAAAAAAATAAGAAATGAGATAAATGATATATTAAACGAAATAAGTAGAGTTAATAGCAATTTTGTAATAGTTACCAACGAAATAGGGTATGGAATAGTTCCAGAAAATAAACTAGCAAGAATATATAGAGATATAGTAGGAAGAATAAATCAAAATATTGCTTCTAGGGCAGATGAAGTATACTTGGTAACATGTGGATTGCCAATGAAAATTAAGTGAGGAGTACATAATGAGCAGATTTATATTAATAATTCAGTTTTTAACAAGAATACCTATAAACATTAATATAGATTTTAAAGAAGGTGATCTGCCTAAGGGAATTATATATTTTCCTATAGTGGGATTAATAATAGGTATTTTTAATGTACTTATTTATTTTATAGCTTCAAAAATAGCGGGTGGATTATTCCCATTAATTGCATCTATAACTGCAAACATTATAATAACAGGTGGACTTCATGTTGATGGACTAGCTGATACCTGTGATGGTATATATTCTTCAAGAAAGAAAGATAAAATGCTTGAGATAATGAGGGATAGCAGAGTAGGTACTAATGGTGTTATTGCAATATTCTTAGATTTGGCATTAAGAATAACGCTTCTAGCTAACTTAAATGGAAGTTATATTTTAAAAGCTATAGTGATATCCCCTGTAATGGGAAGAATAATGTTAGCTCTATTAGCTTTTAAATCTAACTATGCTAGGAATGACTCGGGGCTTGGAAATCTTTTTATTGGTAAAATTACTCTTTATAGAATATTAACCTCATCAATCATTAGCTTTATCATAATAACTATATTTATGGGATTTAAATCTATTATAGTTATAGGCGTAATTATAATATTGTCAGTTTTATATAAAAGATATATGAATTCAAAAATTGGTGGAATGACTGGAGATACATTAGGTTCAGGAAACGAAATTGCTGAAATCATTTCTATTTTAATTATAGTAGCTATGAGGAGGTACACGTTAATATGACCTCTTTATATCTTGTAAGGCATGGTGAAGCAGAATTAAATAATGAAAATGTATATTTTGGATGGACAGATTGTTATCTTACTGAAAGAGGAATAAACCAGTGTAGAAAGCTAAGTGAAGACTTTAAAAATATAAAGTTTGATATAGTTATAAGTAGCCCTCTTAAAAGAGCATTAGATTCTGTAAAAATTATAATTGGTTTAGATCAGGATATATTACTCTATGAAGAATTTAAAGAAATAAATTTTGGAAAGTGGGAGGGCTTGAATTTTAAAGAAATCCGAAAAGTTTATGAAAAAGAGTGGGAGCTTTGGAGTAACAATTGGAAGTGCTATGCCCCTCCAGAAGGAGAGAGCTTTCTAAATCTATACAATAGAGTGAGGCTTGGATTAGAAGTTTTACTAGACAAATATAAAGATAAAAAAATCCTTGTTGTTGCTCATGGAGGGACTTTGAAAATAATTTTAATGATCTTGTTGAAGTTGGATTATGACTCATTTTGGAATTTCACTTTTGATCATGGAGCATACACTTTATTTGAAATAACGGAAAGTTCTTGTGTTTTAAGAAATTTGAATAAATAGGAGTGGAATATGAAAATAGATAATAAGAGTATAATGATTCAGGGTACTGCATCAAGTGTAGGTAAAAGTATATTATGTACTGCATTATGTAGAATTTTTACTCAAGACGGGTATAATGTAAATCCATTTAAATCTCAAAATATGTCTCTTAATTCTGGCATTACATATGAAGGTTATGAGATTGGAAGAGCGCAAGTTATGCAGGCAGAAGCATCAAGAAAGGTACCCTCAGTTAAGATGAATCCTGTTCTTATAAAACCGACTACAGATAGGAACTCTCAAATTATTATAGAAGGAAAAGTTTTTGATAATATGGATGCTGTAGAGTATTTTAACTACAAATCTAAACTAAAAAATAAAATCAGAGAAGTATATGAAGAACTTAAGAGTGAAAGCGAAATTGTAGTAATGGAGGGAGCTGGAAGTCCTGTAGAGATAAATTTAAATGAAAATGATTTTGTAAATATGGGGATGGCTAAAATTGCAAAATCTCCAGTAATACTTGTAGCTGATATAGATAGAGGTGGAGTTTTTGCTTCTTTAGCTGGTACCATGATGCTCTTAAAAGAAGATGAAAGAAAGCTAGTAAAAGGCGTAATAATAAATAAGTTTAGAGGAAGTTATGATCTATTAGAGCCAGGATTAAAAATGATTGAAGATATAATTAAGGTGCCAGTGTTAGGAGTGATTCCATATTTCAATTTAGACCTAGAAGATGAGGATAGTGTAGTAGATTGGAATAAGTTTGAGAGTAAAGGTAGCGGAGATATAAATATAGCTGTGATTAAACTTCCTCATATATCTAATTTTACTGATTTTAATGCATTAGCTCATTATGAAGATATAGATTTAAGATTTGTAAATAAGGCAGATGAATTAGAGAACCCAGATGTGATTATAGTTCCTGGAAGTAAAAATACCATTGAGGATTTAGAATACATAAAGAAAATAGGTATATTTGAAAAAATAAAAGAATGTCACAAGAATGGAAGTTTCATTTTTGGAATATGTGGCGGATTTCAAATGCTAGGACTTAAGGTATCAGACTCACTAGGAATAGAATCTGTGTCAAAAGAAGTAGACGGGTTAGGTTTAATTAAGGCAGTTACTAAATTTAGCAGAGAAAAAGTTACAGCTTTATCTGAAGGTACGGACAAGCTATTTAATTGCAAAATAAAGGGATATGAGATTCACATGGGAGATACAATGCTTTTAGATAAAACAAAGTATTTATCAGAAGTAAATGTAAGTAACGGCAATAGTATACAAAGATTTGATGGAGCTATAAGTGAAAATGAGAGGGTATTCGGAACATATCTTCATGGCATTTTTGATAACTCTTTATTTACAAGAAAATTATTAAACATGATAAGAGAAGAGAAAGGCAAAATGCCTTTACAGAACATTCCTAAAGATTACTGGGATTATAAAAATGATCAATTTGATAACTTAGCTCATATTGTGAGAAACAACATAGACATGAAAAGGATATATGAAATTCTGGAGGGTGGAATCCATGGCTAGTATTTACATGGCATTAATTATAGATTTAATTCTAGGTGACCCCCATTGGTTTCCTCATCCTGTAAGATTAATAGGCAAATATATAGGCATTATAGAAGGATTAATAAAAAAACTAAGCTTAAATAGTAAATTATTAAAACTTTCAGGTATTATTTTAACCGTTTCTACTGTTATCTTAACTTATAGTATCTGCTTTTATTTGCTGAAATGGGCAAAATTTATAAATATTTATTTTTATTATTTACTTAATGTAATAATTCTTTGGACGTGTATTGCTCCTAAATGTTTAAAAGTAGAAGCTATGAAAATATACGACCTTTTAAATAAAGGGGAATTTATAAAGGCAAGAAAGCAACTTTCTTATATAGTAGGTAGAGACACTAAGGATTTAGATGAAAGTGAGATAGTAAGGGCAGTAGTAGAAACAGTATCAGAAAATACATCTGATGGAGTAATTGCACCATTATTTTACATGTTTATAGGAGGGGCTCCATTAGCTCTTACATACAAAGCTATAAATACTTTAGACTCTATGGTAGGTTACAAAAAGGATTTTTACTATAATTTTGGATGGGCTTCAGCAAGGCTGGATGACATAGTAAATTTAGTTCCTGCCAGGTTAACTGCTTGTTTTATGGTTGCTGCATCTTTTGTATTAGGCTTAGATTATAAAAATTGTATAAAAATAATAAAAAGAGACAGAAGGAATCATAAAAGCCCTAATTCAGCTTATCCAGAAGCAGCTACAGCTGGAGCACTAGGTGTACAGCTAGGGGGATCTAATTCGTACTTTGGGGAAATAGTTTATAAGCCTACCATTGGAGATAGTCTAAAAGAATTAAGTAAAGATGATATAGTTAAATCAATAGAACTCATGTATCTATGTACTTATGTGGCAGTTATAGTATTTTCAATGGTTAAAATATTTTTAGGGAGGTGTATGTTATAAAATTTCATGGTGGAGATATTTATAATCATAAAGGTTTAGAATTAATTGATTTTAGCTCTAATATAAACCCTCTAGGAGTCCCAGAAAGCTTTAAAAATGCTCTTTATAATGGGTTAGATGAATTTACTAAGTATCCAGATATTAAATATATAACCTTAAGGAAAAACATTGGAGAATACTTAAAAATAGATAATATAGATTTTATCATACCAGGTAATGGTGCAGTTGATATTATATATAGAGCTATTGAAGCTACTAGCTGTAGTAAAGTTATCAGCCTGAGTCCAACTTTTTCTGAATACTCTAATGCAGCATATAAAGCTAAAATACCTTATGAAGAAGTATGTGCATTCTATGATGATTATGAAAATGTAAATTTAGAAGAAATACTTAATAATGTAGTAGAAAATACTCTAGTTGTAATATGTAATCCTAATAATCCTACAGGAACTTTAATAAGTAGAAAAAAAATGATTTTTTTAATTAAAGAATTAGAAAAGAAAAAAAGTATGCTAATCGTAGATGAGGCATTTATGGAGTTCACTCTAAAATCTGAAGAAAACTCTATGATTCACTTAATTGAAAAATACAATAATTTAATAATAGTTAGGGCAGCTACCAAATTTTTTGGAATGCCAGGTATAAGATTAGGGTATGGCATTACAGCTAACAAAAATCTTATTAATAAAATGTGGGATAGTATGGAACCATGGAGTATAAATACTGCTGCAGTAATTGCAGGAAACACAGTTTTTAAAGATGAAGAATACATAGTTAGATCTGAAAAATGGATAGAAGAAGAAAGAGGTTATCTATATAAAAATTTAAGTAAGCTTAATGGTATAAAAGTGTATAAATCTAGTTCTAATTTTCATCTAATTAAAATTTTAAGAGAAGGTATTAATGGTTATAGTCTAAAGGAAAATTTAATTAAGAGTAAAATTTTAATTAGAGTTCCTAAGGGATTTAACAATTTATCAGAGTTTCATTTCAGATTAGCTGTAAAGGATAGAATCTCTAATGATATTTTATTGGATGCATTAGAAAGAGAACTAGTTTAATAAAAATTATTAATATTTTAGGAGGGTATTTATGTTTAAAAAAGGTTTTTTAAAAAGTTTTTTTAGTTTTTTAATGATTATGATTTTAGCAATTTCTTTTGGTGGATGCTCACCTCAAAACAAGACTAGTGGTAATGCATCTGAAAAAAAAGAATCAGCTGTATACCCAATGAAGATTGTAGATTCATATAATAGAGAAGTAACTATAGAAAAAGAGCCGCAAAAGATTGTATCTATTGCACCAAATATTACAGAGACTATATTTGCACTTGGAAAGGGAAATAAACTTGTAGGAAGAACTGATTTTTGTGATTACCCTGCAGAAGTTAAAGATATTCAATCAATAGGAACATTAAAAGATCCTAACATTGAAAAGATAGTAGAACTAAAACCAGATTTAGTTATAGCTTCTACTCACTTTAAAAAAGATGTGTTGAGAAAGTTAGAAGGTTTAGGCATCAAAGTAGTAGTTTTATATGGACAAGAGAGTTTTGATGGAGTATATGATACTATTAAAAAAGTAGGACAAGTTACAAATGCAAATAATGAAGCTGAAAAAATTGTAACAGATATGAAGAAGAAAGTTGAAAATGTAGTAAGTAAAGTTAAAGATAAAAATAAGCCTAAAGTCTATTATGTTGTTGGTTATGGAAAAACTGGTGACTTTACTGCTGGAAAAGGAACTTTTATAAACAGTATGATAGAAATGGCTGGTGGGGATAATGTAGCTAAAGATACGGAAGGATGGAAATATAGCTTAGAAAAACTTATAGAAAAAAATCCTGAAATTATAGTTTGCTCTAAATCATTTGATACAAAAAAAGGCATTGAATCAACTAATGGTTACAAGGACTTAAAGGCAGTTAAAGAGGGTAAACTAATAGAAATTGATAATAATCTTTTGGATAGACAAGGACCAAGATTAGCTTTAGGATTGGAAGAACTAGCTAAAGTTTTGCATCCTGATATATTCAAATAATAGTATAATATTTCTAGCAGAAGATTAATCATAAGGTAAATTTGAAATATAAAGTTAAAGGGAGAATAATTATGTCTTTAATTGAAAAGAAGGGCTATTATAAAAGAAACTTCTTTTTAGGTTGTATAATATTAGTAATGACTATTTTAGTAGCCACTTATGTTGGAGTAGCTAATATATCGTTAAAACAGACTTCTTTAATAATCTTAAATAAAATGCCGGTATTAGAGAAGTATATTGATTTAGGGGCTATTAAGAGTACATCGTCAATAATTATATTAAATGTCAGATTGCCTAGAGTTATTATGGCAGCAATTATAGGAGCTGGGCTTTCTGTATCAGGAGCTTCTTTTCAAGCACTATTTAAAAATCCTATGGCTGATCCGTACATTTTAGGTGTATCTTCTGGTGCTGCACTAGGAGCAACTATTGCTATGTTATTAGGATTAAGTACAACATTTTTAGGTTTTAGTTTTGTTACCTTTTCAGCATTTTTGGGGGCTATTACTACAACACTAATTGTATATAGCATTGCAAGAGTTGGTAATAAGGTTCCTAATATAACATTACTACTTGCAGGAATTGCTATGACTTTTTTACTATCTTCTATAATATCTTTAATAATGATTTTTAAAAGAGATCAAATTGAAAACATAGTAATGTGGACTATGGGAAGTGTATCTACCGCAAGCTGGAGCCAAGTAAAATTACTAATGCCTTTTACAATTGTCGGAATCATAATTATTTTCCTGTTTTCAAGAGATTTAAACATAATGCTCTTAGGTGACGATACAGCAAAAAATTTAGGCATAGAAGTAGATAAGGTCAGGAAGATTCTCCTTTTTATTTGTACTGTATTAGTAGCAGGGATAGTTTCAGTTAGTGGAATAATAGGGTTTATAGGACTTATTATTCCTCATATTGTTAGAATAATATTTGGCGTAAACTATAGAACAGTAATACTATTTTCGGCTTTATATGGTTCAATATTTCTAATATTCTGTGATACAATTGCAAGAACTATTGTAGACCCAATGGAAATTCCTGTGGGCATAGTTACTTCAGTTTTTGGAGTGCCTTTCTTTATGTATTTACTATATAAAGCAAAGAAAAAGGGGTTATAAAAATATGGACTTTTATAAAGACGTAACTTGTAAAAATAATGTTATTAGTTTAAAAAACTTAAATTTTTCTTATAATAATGAACAAATATTAGAGGATATAAAATTGAACATAGAGAAAGGCAAATTCTATAGTATATTAGGTCCAAATGGATCTGGAAAGACAACTTTAATTAAGAATATTTCAAGGGTTTTTAATGTGGAAAACAAGTCTATATTTATTGAAGAGAAAGATATAAAGCAGATGTCAAATAAAGAGCTATCTAAAAAGTTAGCTGTGGTACCTCAACATTCAAATATTGATTTTGATTTTTCTGTAATGGATATTGTATTAATGGGAAGGGCGCCGTATATTTCTAG
Source organism: Clostridium sp. JNZ J1-5 (assembly GCF_053901425.1). Lineage (NCBI taxonomy): Bacteria > Bacillati > Bacillota > Clostridia > Eubacteriales > Clostridiaceae > Clostridium > Clostridium sp. JNZ J1-5. The sequence continues at coordinate 61,931 of NZ_CM132773.1, forward strand.
GTTTTCAACTGAAAGTGAAAAGGATATAGAATTAACTAAAAAAGCAATGGAAATGACCAATGTATGGCATTTAAGAAGTAAAAGTATTAACTCAATAAGCGGCGGAGAACGGCAGAGAGTTATGATAGCTAGAGCAATATGCCAAAATACAAATATAATGCTATTAGATGAACCTATATCTAATTTAGATATTTATCATCAGATAGATATATTGAATACATTAAAAAAGCTAAATATAGACAATAATATTACAATAGTAGCAATATTACATGATTTAAATTTAGCTTCTACATATAGCGATTATATGGTATTAATGAAAGATGGAAAAATCTATTGCAAAGGCAAATCTGAAGAGGTATTGACTAAAGAGATAATAAAACAGGTTTATGAAATAGATGTACAGGTTATGACAAATCCTGTAACAGGTAAACCTCATATAATTCCTTTAATATGAACTTAAAACATGTTGTATATGATTGCAACATGTTTTATCTATTTTATAGGATAATGTAAAGAAAAAGATATATTAAAATAATATATCTTTTTCTTTACATAATAATTATTATGTAGTTATAAATAAAAAGTAAAGTAAATTATAACTGCATAAGTACAATTATGTAATTAAAACATAAAATATATAGGGGGGATTATGTATGAATTTGTTAAGTTTAATAGTTGTATCTTTAATTGGAGAAGCTGTATGGGAAACATTAAAAATGGTTTGGCAAAAAGGTAAATTAAATTGTGACAAAGTAGGTGCTCTAGTTATTGGAATTTTACTCTCAATTTCAACTGGAACGGATATTATTTCTATTGTAGGAATAAATACTAGATTTCCGTATATAGGCGTAATTTTGACAGGAATTTTAATTTCTAGGGGAGCAAATTTTATTCATGATTTAGTATCTTCAGTTAATAATATTTATCAAAAAACTAAAGATATTACCCCAAAATAGACATCTATTATAGATAATTATATTAATAAATCTATATCTTATTTTATATGATATAGGTTTATTTATTATCTAATAGAATTAAGTATATTTAATTATTTATTTCAGACATATTAAGATTAAATACATAAAAAATAGGTGAGAGGAAAAAATGATAATAGAAAGGTGGGTTGTATATGAAAATTAAAAGAGTAAATGATAAATCTAAAAAAGAAAAAAGAAAAGAAATAATTAAGCATAGAATAAAAGAATCAAATAAAGTGGATGATGATAAAGCAGCTTTAGAAGATTTTACATGAATATGCTAATAAAATATTAATATAGAAAATATGATATTTGAACAGCTAAATATCTTAGAATTTTACCTAAGATATTTAGCTGTTTTTTTGTGAAATATATTTATTAGACCTAAGTTTACATTTCTATATTTGTTTTTTAGGTGGTTTAGGTCCTATATATTGATAGTAGTAGCATTGAATTCTTCCATTGAACAATTTTCTGTTTTTGTCAGCTTTTTTGCCAAAGTGTTTTTCAAATTCTTCATAGGAAGTAATAACAAAATAAGACCATGTATCTAGTTGTTTAAATGTCTTTCCCATAATTTCATACAGTTTTTCAACTTCTTTTTTCTCACTCAATCTTTCACCATAAGGAGGATTGCATACAATGGTGCCATATCCTTTGCTTGAAGTGAAGGAACTGACATCTTGAGTTTGGAAATGTATACAATCATCAACACCAGCTTTAACTGCATTTTGTCTTGCAATTGTTATAACCCTATTATCTATATCGTATCCAAAAATTTTATATTCTTTGTCATATATTATAGCTTCATAAGCTTCTTTTCTAACATTTTTCCAAGTAAGACTAGATATTATAAAATCCCAGTCTTCACAGGCAAATGTTCTGTTTAATCCTGGTGCAATATTTTTAGCTATCAATGCAGCTTCTATTGGAATTGTACCTGAGCCACAAAAGGGGTCTACAAAGTATCTATCATATCTCCAATTACTTAATATAACTAGTGCAGCTGCAAGAGTTTCTTTTAATGGAGCTGCACTACCTTTTTCTCTGTAGCCTCTCTTATGAAGAGCTTCTCCGCTGGTATCTAACATTATAGTTACAGTATCATTTAAAATAGAAACCAGTATTGGATAATTGCTTCCAGTTTCTTCAAACCATTCTATAGAATAAGTATCTTTTAGTTTTTCTACAATGGCCTTTTTTACAATGGCTTGAATATCAGAAAGACTAAAAAGTTGAGATTTAACAGATTTAGCATTTACAATAAAATTTGCATCCTCTGGTAAAAGGTCTCCCCAAGGTATAGCTTTTGCGCCTTGAAATAACTCTTCAAAGCTAGTAGCTTTAAATTCTGATAATTTTATATATATTCTATCTGCACATCTTAGCCAAAGATTAGATTTACAGATGCATTCTTCATCACCAAAATAAGTAATTTTACCATTTTCAACTTTTAAATCTTTATAGCCTAATCTCTTTAACTCTTTTGCTACTATTGACTCTATTCCAAATGCTGAAGTAGCTATTAATTCATATTTAGCCATGAATAAATCCGCCTTTCTTATGAGTTTATTTTCTTATAATATAACATTTGTTAATTTAAAATACAATAAACATAGTTTTATGATAAATTTTAAATTATAATAATTAATTTTATTGGGTTATTATTAAGTAGACTTTTATTTTTGATTGGATATTTTATTTCAATTAAGATAATATAAATATAATTAGGCTCAAATTTAAGATAACTATAATGATTTATATTATTATTTAGGAGGAAATTTATGAATAGATGTATTATATGTGGTGAACCAGGAGAACGCCATCATATAGTCTATAAAAACCAAGGTGGTTTTGATATTCCCATTAATTATATTTACTTATGTCATTATCATCACAGAGAAGAAAATGGACCGCATAAAAATAGAAAAATTGATCTGTATTATAAAATGAATATGCAAAACCAAATTATGAATACTTTGAATAAAAATTATTATAATATAGAAGAGATAGCTAAAATTTTTAGTTTTAATCCAGTTCAAGCAAAAGTTTTAGCAGGACAAGTAAATAAATATAAGTTAGGATATAAGAAATTAGATATAGTAAAAAGGATAATGGGCGGGAAAATATATTAGTATAAAACGCATAAGATAGTCTCTTATATTTAATTTTAAAATGTTAGTTTACATAATTAATATTATGTATTTTAGATTTTAAATGTAAACTACACAGAGTAGTTATTTAATTTTAATAATTTGATAAAACTATAAAAAGTATATATAATTATTTCCATAGACGAATGAATGAAGGTGATAATAGTGAAAGAGAGACTTCAAAAGTATATGGCTGCTTGTGGGGTAGCATCTAGAAGAAAGTGTGAAGAAATAATTGAAGAAGGAAGAGTTAAAGTAAATGGTAATATTGTAATAGAACTAGGATTTAAAGTTGATCCTGAATTAGACGAAATAGTAGTTGATTCAAAGTTAATAAAATTAGAAGAGAGAAAGGTTTATATTCTGCTAAATAAACCAGAAGGATATGTTTCTACAGTTAAAGATGAGAGAGGAAGAAAAACGATTCTAGATATAGTAAAAGTAAACGAAAGGATTTTCCCAATTGGAAGACTAGATTATAATACATCCGGAATGATACTTTTGACTAATGACGGAGATATATATAATAGGATAATACATCCTAGAAAAGAGGTAAATAAAGTTTATATTGCAGTTATAGAAGGAACCCCAAGTAAAGATAAGATAGATGAATTTTGCAATGGTATTGATATAGGTGGATATATAACTGCTAAGGCTAAATTTAGAATAATCGAAAAATTACAAGATAAATCAAAAGTAGAAATAATAATTCATGAGGGGAAGAATAGACAGGTCAGACGTATGTGTGAAAAAATTGGGCACCCGGTAATAGCATTAAAAAGAATTTCAGTAGGCAATATAAAATTGGGAAATTTAAGAAGAGGCGAATGGAGATACCTAGATGAAAATGAAATAAATTATTTAAAAAATTTATAAGTTCATTCTAAAATTCAACTTTTATTGAATAAAAATTAATAAATATGCATTTTATATTGATAAGAAATTTAATTGATGATAAAATGAAATAAAAATTTCATTTCGTTGCAAGATAAGAAAGGGTTGAATATAAATGGACGAAAACAATCAAGATTTAATGAGAACCATTCAAATAAAATTCCCAAGATTGAGTAAAGGACAAAAACTAATAGCTGAATATATACTCAAACATTATGATAAAGCAGCATTTATGACAGCAGCAAGATTAGGTACAAGTGTAGGTGTTAGTGAATCTACAGTAGTTAGATTTGCCAATGAACTGGGGTTTAGTGGATATCCAAAACTACAAAAAGCACTGCATGATTTAATAAAAAATAAACTTACTACAGTGCAAAGAATTGAGATATCAAATAACTTAATAAATCAAGAAAATGCACTAAAAGGCGTTCTAAAGGCTGATATGGAAAATATCAGATCTACATTGGAAAAAATAAACCATAAAGACTTTGAAGAAGTAGTTGATAATATTTTCAAGGCAAAAAGAATATACATAATTGGTCTTAGAAGTTCAACTGTTTTAGCTGAATTCTTAGGATTTTATTTAAATATGATATTAGATAATGTAAAAGTTGTAAAGCATGGTATCAGTGACGTATTTGATCAAATGATAAATATTACTGATGAAGACCTAGTAATTGGTATTGGATTCCCACGTTATGCAGCTAGAACCGTTGAGGCATTGTCTTTTGCACAAAGCAAAGGGACTAAAGTTGTTGCTATAACAGATAGCCTTTTATCACCTTTAGCAACAAGAGCAGAATACACTCTAATAGCTCAAAGCAATATGGCGTCTTTTGTTGATTCACTAGTAGCACCATTAAGTGTAATCAATGCATTAATAGTTGCTGTTGGATTAAGAGAAAAGGATAACATATCTAATCTGTTCAAGGAATTAGAGGGTATTTGGGAGGAATATCAAGTTTATTCTTATAAAAAGGAAGAATAATAATATATTATAAATAGTATGGAGTAAGAAGTTATAATAAATTTCTTACTTTTTTATTTTCAGTATAATTATCTAACATACTTGAATAAACTAGTGTGTTATATTAAATTATAATAGTAGGTTAATAGTATACAAAGAGGTGAACTAATGAGTAAAGTTGTAGTTATAGGTGGAGGACCAGCAGGCATGATGGCAGCGATTTCTGCTGCAAATAAGCATCAAGTTATACTTATTGAAAAGAATGAAAAGCTTGGAAAGAAGCTATTCATTACTGGGAAGGGAAGATGTAATGTAACCAATAGTAAAGATATAAGTGAATTCTTTGATAACATACCTGGAAATCCTAACTTTTTATATAGCAGTCTATATTCTTTTACTAATGAGAATACTATGGATTTTTTTGAAAAATTAGGTGTTAAACTAAAGGTAGAAAGAGGAGAGAGAGTATTCCCTAAATCTGATAAGTCTTCTGATATAATAAAAGCCTTTGAAAAAGAATTATCTAATAAAAATGTTGAGATATTGTTAAAATCAAAGGTAAAAAAAATAAAATTTCAGGATAAAAAAATTACGTCTGTAATACTAGAAGGCGATAAAGAAATATATGGAGATTATTTTATACTTGCAACAGGTGGACTATCCTATCCTCAAACAGGTTCAACAGGAGACGGGCTTACATTTTCAAAGGAGCTTGGGCATACTATAGTTGAACCAAAGGCTTCTTTAGTTCCTATAGAAGTAAATGAAGAATGGATAAAAAATTTACAGGGATTATCATTAAAGAATGTTAACTTTTCTATTAAAGATAGAAATAATAAAGTACTCTACGAAGAATTTGGAGAAATGTTATTCACACATTATGGTGTTTCTGGGCCTATTGTATTAAGCGGAAGTAGGTTTGTTAACAAAAAGAATGTACTTAAAGCTGTTATTAATTTAAAACCAGCATTAAGTAGCGATGAATTGGATAAACGGATCCAAAAGGATTTTATCAAATATGCAAACAAAGATTTTAAAAATTCTTTAGATGACCTACTACCTCAAAAAATTATAGAGATAGTAGTTAAGCTTAGTAATATTGATGAAAATAAAAAAGTGAACTCAATAACTAAGGAGGAGCGTAAAAATTTAGTTCATCTGCTTCAAAATTTTGAATTAAGTATTAAGGGGCTTAGACCAATAGCTGAAGCTATAATTACTGCTGGTGGAATCAACGTAAAAGAGATTGATCCGTCTAATATGAAATCGAAAATTATAGAGAATCTATATTTTGCAGGAGAAATGATAGATGTGGATGCATATACTGGGGGATTCAATTTACAAATAGCTTTTTCAACTGGATATCTAGCTGGAGTAAGTATAAACTAATTTAAATAATTGGTGCTAACTATTGATTATTTTAGAGGATTTTAATATTTTACATAGAATATAATACTATGTGCGAATTTTAGAAAGGCGGTATTAACTTGAGAATTACGGTTGCAATTGATGGTCCAGCTGGAGCGGGTAAAAGTACCATTGCAAGGATGGTGGGAGAAAGATTTAATTTGATGTACATAAATACTGGAGCTATGTATAGAGCCATAACTTTAAAAGCTATGGAACTTGAAATATCCAGTGATGATATAGAAAACTTATGTAAGCTTATGAAAAATTTAGAGATGCATTTTGAAGATAATAATTTAATTGTCAATGGTGAAAATATCAATGATAAATTAACAATGCCAGAAATAAATCAGAATGTATCTAACTATGCCGCTGTACCAGAAGTTAGAGAAAATTTGGTTTACCTGCAGAGAAAAATGTCAGAAAAATATAATGTTATAATGGATGGAAGAGACATAGGAACAGTAGTGTTAAAGGACGCTGCTTTTAAGTTTTATTTGACTGCATCACCAGAAGAGAGAGCTAAAAGGAGATACAAAGAATTAATCTGTAAAAAGTTAGATGTAAATTATGAGGAAATCTTAGAAGAAATAAAACAAAGAGATTACATTGATTCTAATAGGAGTATTAATCCTCTAACTAAAGCTGAAGATGCTGTTGAAATTGATACTACTTATTTATCTATTGAAGATGTTGTAAATAAGATATGTATATACATAAGTAATAATCTCTATAGTAAATAATTATATGAGGATGATAATATGAAAAATATTTTATTAGCTGATAAAGCTGGTTTTTGCTTTGGAGTTAAGAGAGCAGTAGAAACTGCTTTAAAATATAGAGAAAGTTCTAAAAAAGCAATATATACTTTAGGACCATTAATTCATAATAATGATGTAGTAGAATTTTTAAAGTCCAAAGATATATATCCAGTTGAAATTGATGAACTAGATAATTTAAATGAAGGTGATGTTATAATTATAAGATCGCATGGGGTTTCTTCTAAAATAATAGACCTTCTAAATAGCAAAAATTTAGTTGTAGCAGATGCTACGTGCCCCCATGTTTCTCATATACATCGTAAGGTAAAAGAATACTATGAACTTGGTTATGGAATAGTCATCGTAGGAGACTCTTCTCACCCAGAAGTCATTGGGATTAATGGTTGGTGCGATGATACTGCTATAGTGTCTAAAGATGGTTCAAACATAAAGAGTCTTCCTAAAAAAGTTTGTATAGTATCTCAAACAACAGAGAAACAAGAAAATTGGGATAAAACGTTAAATTTGATAAAAGATATGTGTGAGGAAGTAGTTGCATTTAATACCATATGCAATGCAACTCAAGTAAGACAAAAAGCAGCTGATGACTTATCAGGTAAAGTCGATGCTATGATTGTAATTGGAGGACATCATAGTTCTAATACAGCAAAACTATATGAAATATGCAAAAAAAATTGTTCTAATACTATCCATGTTGAAAATGCAGAGCAAATACCTGAAGAAATAGTAAATAACTGTGAGAATATAGGTGTTACAGCTGGTGCTTCAACACCTGATTGGATTATAAAGGAGGCAATTACAAAAATGAGTGAAAACAAAGAATTAGAATTTAATGAGCAACTAGTTTACATGGATCAAAATGATGTACAAATTGCAGTAGGGGACAAAGTAAAAGGTCAAATAATTTCATTAAATGAAAAAGCAGCCTTTGTTAATATAGGTTATAAAGCTGATGCAGTAATCCCTATACAAGAAGCTACTAGAGATGAAAATGCTAAAATAGAAGACTTATTTAAAGTTGGCGAAGAAGTAGAAGCAAAAGTAATAAGCATTAGAAATGATGATGGATATGTAGTCTTATCAAAAACAGAAATTGAAAGAGAAGAAGCATATGATGAAATAAAGAAAGCTTTTGAGAACAATGAAACTTTAAAAATTCTAATTAAAGAATCAGTTAATGGTGGTATTATAGGAAGATACAAGGGTGTTAGAGTATTTATTCCAGCATCCCATATTGAATTATTCCATGTAGACAATTTAGAAGAGTATATAGGAAAAACATTAGAGGTTAATATTATAGAATATAAATTACAAAGAAGAGGAAGTAAAATAGTTGCTTCAAGAAGAAATTTACTAACAAAAGAAAAAGCAGAAAAAGAAGCAAGTGCATGGAGTGCATTAGAGAAAGGGCAAATTGTTGAAGGTAACGTTAAAAGGTTAACTAATTTTGGAGCATTTGTAGAAGTTAATGGATTAGATGGATTACTCCATGTATCTGAAATGTCTTGGGGAAGAGTTGAAAAACCAGAGGATGTCTTAAAAATAGATGATAAAATAAATGTTTATATTTTAGATATTGATAAGGAAAAGAAAAAGCTATCTTTAAGCATGAAAAAATTAATAGCAAATCCTTGGGAAGCTATAGAAGAAAAATATCCAATAGGAAATATAGTTCTTGGAAAAGTAGTACGCTTTGCTGATTTTGGAGCATTTATAGAGCTAGAACCTGGCGTAGATGGATTAGTTCATATCTCAGAAATAAGTTATAAGAGAATTAATAAACCAGGAGATGTTTTGAAGATTGGTGAACAAGTAAAAGCAAAGATAATAAATGTAAATAAAGAGGATAAGAAAATTAGTCTAAGTATAAAAGAAACTGAATAAAACAATTTTATATAAAGGAACTTAGAGAGGACAAAAGTCTTACTAAGTTCTTTTATATTTCAAATGATTAAATTTGAGTAATATTTTAAATTATAAGTAATATATAATTTAGTAGTAGGACCATAGGAGGAATTTACAAGTGAAGGAAAATAAGATTATAGAATTTACTGGTGAAATATCCGAAAAAGAAATGGAAATGTTAAACAGAGTTTTTGAAAGATATAGCTTTCAACCTGTTTCTTATGAAAAAGTTCGAAGTGTCTACAAGTTAAAAACTGCTACTAATTATGTATGCTTAAAAAGATTTAAACATGGAAGGTATAAAGCAGAAAATGGCAACATTCTAGTTGAAGAGTTATTTAAAAATAACTTTTTTAATACTCCTAAATATATAAAGACTAAAAATGATAATCTCCTTGTGAAATATAAAGATTTATTTTTTTATGCTACAGAGTGGGTTGATGGAGAAGAAACTAATTTAGATGAATTAGAAGAGGCAGTTAGTTGTGCTAAATTACTTGCAAAATTTCATTTAGCCACTAAAAACATTAATACTAAAAAATTAAAAATAAAAAATAATCTAAAAAACTGGCCTAAAATTTATAAAAAGCAATTGTATGATTTTTATAAATATGAAAAGATCATCGATAATAAAAAGATAAAGAGTTCATTTGATATATCTTATAAGGAAAATATAAATAGATTTTATAATAGTGCATTAGTATCCCTAAAGATATTGAATAGTTCGGAGTATTACAGATTATCTAACATAGCAGATAAAAACACTACTATATGTCATGATAGCTTTTATTATCAAAATATAATAAAAAAAGATGGTGAATATTATATAATAGATTTAGATAGTATTATAATAGATTTACAGATAAACGATTTAGGTAAATATATAAGAAGGCTAATGTGTAAAAGTAGTTATAGATGGAATTTTGAAAGTGCGATAAAAATAATAGAAGCTTACAATTCAGTGAATAAACTAACCAAAGAAGAATTAGAGGTAATGCTAGCATTAATAATGTTTCCTCATAAGTTTTGGAAGTTAGGTAAAAAAAGATATATTAAATATAAGAACTGGGATGAACGAAAATATTCACGAAAACTAAAGAACATTCTACGTGATAGCGATTTACAGGAAAAGTTTTTTAAAGATTATATTGATTATATGAATAATCATATTTACTAAAAATACTATAGTTCTATACTATAAAGAAGGTTAAAAATATATGTATAAGCTTTGTACAGTTACTAGAAACAATTTTGATAAATTTATTAATATGAATCAGTCTAGAGATAGTTTTAATAAACTTAATAAAGATTTTCTAAAATTATATTATGAATCTAATCCGGTTCAACAACTGCTATTGAGAAAAAAACTGAAATTATTAAAATATCAGTCTGATTATATAGGATATATATGGACAGAGAATAGAATTGGACATATATGTAATATAAATTCTATGAATATTATACATCATAGGGATTTGTTAACAGGTTATAGCCATTTAATTAACTCCATTAAAGGATATTATCTTTTAAATTATGAATGCGAAAAAAATGAATTTAATTTTGAAATATTAGAACAATTAGATTTTACTAAATCTAAAGGATTAATTGAAATGTTTGCTAATTTAGAAAAACCTTTTATTTTTAATTTACGTGATAATATTTCTTTTCATAAAGTAATTAGAGGTAAAGATGAAAGAATACGATGCATATTACAGAATCAAATTTTTAATAAGGAAGATAGAATTCCACTAGATATAAATGATATTTTTTATGATGAAGTACAAGATTATTATTATGATGACGGAGCAATTCTAATGAAGTTAGGCGATGAGTACATTGGATATGGACAAATAATAATAAGAGAAGGATGTCATTATATTGTTAATTTTGGGCTTCTAAAACCTTATTTGAATAAGGGGTATGGGCGATTATTCATTATGCATTTATTAAATATAATTTATTATAGTGGAAATTATTCAGTGAGAATTAAGGTGGATTCTTATAATTTGCCAGCTATTATGTTATACAAAAAAGTTGGTTTTAAAGAATTTAGAGAACAAGCTACTTGGCAATTGAAAAAATGATTACTTAAAAGCCCGAGTGAAAATCACACGGGTTTTTAAGCGCAGCAGATTTTTTCCGCTACTTTTAATAAGTCATTCAAATTCTATTACTTTTTCCCTTGGAACATACGAAGTCTTTAGATTCATCATGCTCTCCCTTTGTACTTTTAAAAAATAACTTCTATCAGCTACACATCCATTTTTAAATGAATAAGAGTCTGCATTTTTATCTGGAAATTCCTTTGCGTCGTACATGAAATCCCTCCTTTAGATATAGTATTTACATAAATCTTAATTTTTAGTTTTATTATTAGAGCTAAAATAGAAAAGTAATTTATAATTATTTTGGATATAGATTTAAAAAGAAAATAAAAGTCCTTTAAAATTAGTCATAAATTATATATAATTAATAAATGTATAAGTATAATCTCAGAAGGAATAACTAAAGTTAAATTTCAAAAGGAGAATAAGTAAATGAGTAACTTAAATAAAAAATATTATATAGATACTTGGGGTTGTCAAATGAATGAAGAAGACTCTGAAAAAATATCAGGATTACTAAAGGGTATTGGATATGAAAGAACTGATATTAGAGAAGAATCCGACATAATAATTTTTAATACTTGTTGTGTTAGAGAAAATGCTGAATTAAAAGTATTTGGACATTTAGGGGCTTTAAAGGCGCTTAAAAGAAAAAATCCAGATTTAATAATAGTAATTACCGGATGCATGATGCAACAAAGCGGAATGCCTGATAAGGTAATGAAAAAGTTCCCATATGTAGATATAATTGCTGGAAGCTATAACTCTTATAAATTACCAGAGTATATAGAGAGAGTAAAAACAGAGGGAAACTCTATTATAGAAATATGGGATAAGGAAAAAGATATTGTTGAAGGTCTACCAGTTGATAGAAAAAGTGATGTTAAAGCTTTTGTTACAATAATGTATGGATGCAACAACTTTTGTTCATATTGCATTGTACCTTATGTAAGAGGAAGAGAAAGAAGCAGAGAGCCTGAAAATATAATTAATGAAATTAAAGATTTAGTTTCTAAAGGCTATAAAGAAATAACTTTACTAGGCCAAAATGTTAATTCTTATGGAAAAGGACTTGAACCAGAGATTGATTTTGCTGAGCTATTAAGAAGAGTTAATAAGGTAGAAGGACTTGAAAGAATTAGATTTATGACTTCCCATCCTAAAGATGTTTCCCAGGAGTTAATAAATGCTATGGCTGAATGTGATAAAGTTTGTGAACATGGCCATTTTGCTCTTCAATCTGGATCTAGCCGAATATTAGAAAAAATGAATAGAAGATATACTAGAGAGGACTATTTAGAGCTTGTTAGAAAGTTAAGAACAGCTATGCCTGATATAGCTATAAGTACGGATATTATTGTAGGTTTCCCTGGAGAAACCGAAGAAGATTTTAAAGAAACATTAAGTATTGTTGAAAAAGTAGAATTCGATTCAGCTTTTACATTTATATATTCACAAAGAGAAGGAACTCCAGCTGCTACTCACGAAGAACAGGTTCCAGAAGAAATAAAACATGAGAGATTCAATAGATTAGTTAAAGTAGTAAATGACTGTATGGCTAAAAAGAACAAAGAATACCAAGATAAGATAGTAGAAGTTTTAGTTGAAGGGCCTAGTAAAAATGATGATACAAAGCTTATGGGAAGAACTAGAACCGGTAAATTAGTAAACTTTGATGGAGATATTAGTTATGTAGGTAAGATAGTTAATATTAAAATAACTAAAGCACAATCTTTTTCACTAGTAGGCGACATAATATAAAAAGCTCTGTAAAGAGCTTTTTATATTATCAAAAATGAGGAGGAATAACGATGGGACTTACCCCAATGATGCAGCAATATTTAGAAGTAAAAGAAAAAAATAAAGAATGCATTTTGTTTTTTAGATTAGGCGATTTTTATGAAATGTTTTTTGAAGATGCTGAGATTGCAGCAAGAGAATTAGAATTGGTTTTAACTGGAAGAGACTGTGGACTAGAAAATAGAGCGCCTATGTGTGGTATTCCTTACCATGCAGCTAATTCATATATAAATAGACTAGTTAATAAAGGATATAAGGTTGCTATATGTGAGCAATTAGAGGATCCATCTCAGGCGAAAGGAATAGTTAAGAGAGATGTAATAAAGATAATAACACCTGGAACTTATTCTGATTCAAGCTTTCTAGAGGATACAAAAAATAATTATATTATGAGTTTGTATATAGAGAATGATTCTTCTTCTTTGTGCTTTGCAGATGTTTCAACAGGAGATTTTCAATGTACGTCGGTAAAATATGATATTTCTCTAATACTTGATGAAATATCAAAGTTTATTCCTAAAGAAATAATAATATGTGAAAATTTTGATGAAGTACTCTTAGATTCAATAAATGAGAGGTTTGAAATATCAATAACTAGAAAACCTAATAGCTTTTTTACTGACAATGCTATAGAAAATTTAAAAAATCAATTTCCTAACTTTAAGATTGATGATTATGAAGATGTAGCTGTTAAAAGTTGTAATGGTCTTTTAAATTACATAATTGAAACCCAAAAGATATTTTTGGTTCATATAAATAATATTGAATATTACAATACTATTGATTACCTTAGTATAGATATAAATTCTAGGAGAAATTTAGAACTTACTGAAACTTTAAGAGATAAATCAAAAAAAGGTTCTCTTTTAGGGGTAATTGATAAAACTAATACAGCCATGGGAGCAAGACTATTAAGAAAGTGGCTAGAACAGCCCTTAATTCAAAAAGAAGCAATACAAGGACGTTTAGACTCTGTAGAAGAAATAATGTCTAATTTAAGTCTATATGAAGATATTAAAATTCATTTAAAAGATGTATATGATATTGAACGTCTCGTAGGTAAAATTTCATCAAAAAATGTTAATGCTAAAGAATTATTATCGTTAAAAAAATCTATTGAAAACATCCCTTACATCAAAAATATTTTATCTAATTTTAATAGTGAGTTATTAAGATATATATATACTAATTTAGATTGTCTTGAGGATATTTGTGATATATTGAATAAAGCAATTTTAGAGAGCCCAGCTTTGTCTATAAGAGAAGGTGGAATAATTAAAGATGGATACAATAGTACTATAGACGAATTAAGAGCGGCTAAATCTAATGGCAAACAGTGGATTGCTGCTTTAGAGCAAAGAGAAAAGGACGTTACAGGGATTAAATCTCTTAAGGTAGGTTATAATAAAGTATTTGGTTATTATATTGAAGTTACAAAATCAAATTTAAACTTAGTTCCTGAAAATAGATATATAAGAAAACAAACTCTGGCAAATTGTGAAAGATATATTACTCCAGAACTAAAAGAAATAGAAGAAAAGATATTAGGAGCTCAAGAAAAATTGGTAGAGCTAGAGTACAATGTATTTGTAGAAGTTAGGGAACAGGTAGAAGTGCATATTAATAGAATGAAGAATAGTGCAAAGTTATTATCAGAAGTTGATTGCTTAAGCTCTTTAGCTATAGTAGCATTAGAAAATAATTATTGTAAACCAGAGATTAAAGAATCAGGAGAGCTGTATATAAAAGATGGAAGGCACCCTGTAGTTGAAAAAATGATTCCTAGGAGTACATTTGTTGCAAATGATACTTACATAGACAACGATAATACACAGCTAATTTTGATTACTGGTCCTAATATGGCTGGTAAGTCAACATATATGAGACAAGTAGCCTTAATAAATATTCTAGCTCAGATAGGAGGCTTTGTTCCAGCTGAAAAAGCATCTATTGCAATTTGTGATAAGATATTTACAAGAATAGGAGCTTCAGATGATTTAGCTAGGGGGAAAAGCACATTTATGGTTGAAATGTGGGAAGTAGCAAATATATTGATAAATGCTACTAACAGAAGTTTGATTCTTCTAGATGAAGTAGGGCGTGGTACCAGTACTTACGATGGGTTAAGTATTGCTTGGTCTGTAATAGAGTATATTTGTGGTAATAATAAACTTAGAAGTAAAACTCTATTTGCAACTCACTATCATGAATTAACTTCATTAGAGAACAAGGTAAAGGGTGTAAAAAATTACTCTATAGCAGTAAAAAAACTTGATAACGATATAGTTTTTTTACGTAAAATTATAGAAGGTGGAGCTGACGAATCATATGGTATTGAAGTTGCAAAATTGGCAGGAATACCAGAAGGAGTTATCAGTAGAGCTAAAGAAATACTGACAAGTTTGGAAAGTAAAGATAGCAAGTATATAAATGATGATATTAAAGAAAAAATTTTCAATAATACAAATTATGATGATAAGAATTGTAATGATAAAAATAATGCAGAAAAATTTAATGAAGATATACAATTAAGAGAAAAAGAAATTGCAGTTACTAAATTAAAAAAAGAAACAAAACAAATAGGATTTAATGACATAGAAAAAGAAAATTTATTAAAAGAAATTGAATCAATTGAAATATTAAATATGACACCTATGGAAGGTTTTAATAAATTATATGATATAATTAAAAGAGTTAAATCCTTATAGTATATAGAAGGTGGTCAATTGAAAAGAATAAATTTATTAAATGAAGAAACTTCTAATAAAATAGCTGCAGGAGAAGTGGTAGAAAGACCTGCTTCTATTGTAAAAGAATTGATTGAAAATAGTATTGATGCCCAATCTAAAAATATTATTATAGAAATAAATGAAGGCGGAAAGAAAGAAATAAAGATAACTGATGATGGCAGGGGTATACACCCTGATGATATTGAAAAGGCCTTTATGCCCCATGGAACTAGTAAAATAATAAACATTGAGGATTTATACGCTATTAATACCTTTGGATTTAGGGGAGAGGCTCTTCCTAGTATTGCAGCGGTTTCAAAAGTTAGTTTAATAAGCCGACAAGGAGATAATAATTTTGGAAAAGAGATTTATATTTCCAATAGTAAAATTGAATATTTAAAGGATATTGGATGCAACATAGGAACAACTGTTAAAGTCCATGATTTATTCTTCAATGTACCTGCAAGGCAAAAATTTCTAAAGTCGGACCAAAGAGAGTCTAGTCTAATATCTAATATGGTAAACAGACTAGCTTTAGCAAATCATAATATATCTTTTAAGTATTACAATAACGATAAAAGTTCTCTTACAACCTTTGCTTCTACAGATGTGAAGGATACAATCAGAGCTGTATATGGTAAGAATATTTATGAAAACTTAATAGGCTTT
The DNA here is from genome assembly GCF_053901425.1 of Clostridium sp. JNZ J1-5. Lineage (NCBI taxonomy): Bacteria > Bacillati > Bacillota > Clostridia > Eubacteriales > Clostridiaceae > Clostridium > Clostridium sp. JNZ J1-5. Next base: position 78,319 of record NZ_CM132773.1, read on the forward strand.
GAAAAGCATTTTGATATTATTTCTGTTCATGGATACATTGGCAATACCGAAATAAGTCGTGGAAGTCGTAATAATCAAAGTATATTTGTAAATAAAAGATATATAAAAAGTGGTCTTATTACAACAGCCGTGGAAAATGCTTTTAAATCATTTGCTACTGTAAACAAATATCCTTTCTTTGTGATTTTTCTAGATATATATCCAGAATTTGTTGATGTCAATGTACATCCAACTAAATCAGAAGTTAAGTTTGAAGATGAAAGAATGATTTACAAGATAGTATTCGACACTGTCCATAGTGCTATAGCTGAAAGTATAAGAAAGTCTTTTGCTATAGATGATAGCAATTATTTTGATGATATAGATAAAAAAGAAGTTTTAAATAATAAGGAAGTTTTAAATAAAAATGAAGAAGAACCTATACTTGTTCAAATGCCAATTGATTTAAAAGAGAATAGCGGCTTTATTAAATCAAGTATAGAAACATTGGAATCTAGTAGTAAAAAGGATTATTTAAATACTGTTTCATCTGATTACATTAATTTAGGCAATAATATGGAATATAAATTGGAAAAAACGAGTATTATACAAAATACAGATAATATAATGCTTAAGGACAGCTCAAATAATACAATGCCTATTAATTCATCAGAAAAAGATAGAATTGCTAAATTTCCTCCATTACAAATTATAGGTCAGTTTAATAAGACTTATATACTAGCTCAGGCTATGGAGACTTTATATATGATAGATCAGCATGCTGCACATGAAAAAATATTATTTGAAAAGTTCAAAGAACAAATTAAAAGTAGGGATGTTATATCTCAAATATTAATGACTCCTGTTGTTGTAGAACTTAGCCATCAAGACTATACTTATTATATAGAAAATACTGATGTATTTAAAGAAACTGGTTTTAGCATAGAAATCTTTGGTGATAATACAATAAGTATAAGGGAAGCTCCTATGATTTTAGGGAAAGTAAATGTAAAAGAATTTTTTCTAGAGATGCTTGATAATATAAAGAATATGGGATCAGGAAAGACTGTTGAAGTTAAGTACGATATGATTGCTTCTCATGCATGTAAGGCTGCTATAAAAGCAAATCATTCTTTATCTCAATCAGAAATAGTTTCTTTAGTAGAGGAATTAAGATATATAGAAGAGCCTTTTAACTGTCCTCATGGAAGACCTACTATTATTAGAATGCCTTTAAAAGATATAGAAAAAAAATTTAAGAGAATTCAATAAAATATCTTATATATCTTATTATTAAACAAAGGAGATTTTAAATGAAAAAAGACTTATTTATTTTGGCAGGGCCTACTGCTGTTGGCAAAACAGAAATATCAATAGAATTAGCAAAAATGTTAAAGGGTGAAATTATCTCAGCGGATTCTATGCAAATCTATAAGTATATGGATATTGGCTCAGCTAAAATTAAGGAGGATGAGAAGCAGGAGGTTCCTCATTATCTATTAGATTTTGTTGATCCACATGAGGAGTTTAGTGTAGCTGAATTTAAAGAAAAAGCGACTGAGATAATCAATGAAGTCCATAGTAGAAATAAGCTTCCTATGATTGTTGGAGGAACAGGCTTTTATATTGATTCTTTAATATTTAACTATGATTTTGCAAATACAAATAAAGATGAAGATTACAGAGAATATTTGAAGAATCTAGCACTAGAGAAGGGAAATGAATATGTTCATAATCTTCTTAAAGATATAGATATGGAATCATATAATAAATTGTATCCAAATGATTTGAAAAGAGTAATTAGAGCGCTTGAAGTATATAAACTTACCAGAAAAACTTTAAGTCAATATAATTCTGAACAAGATATTTATGATATACCTTACAATGTACATTATTTTGTTTTGACTATGGATAGAGCTAAACTATATGAGAGAATTAACAAAAGAGTAGATATTATGATGGATGAAGGGCTTGTTGATGAGGTAATCAAATTGAAACAAATGGGATGTACTGATACCATGCAATCCATGAAAGGTATTGGATATAAAGAAATCCTATATTATCTTGATAATAAAATTACACTTGAAGAAGCTGTTGAAATGATTAAAAAAGGAAGTAGAAATTACGCTAAAAGGCAGCTTACTTGGTTTAGAAAAGATAAGCGGGTTATATGGATTGATAAAGATAAACATAAAAGCAATCATGAAATATGCAAAGAGATTGTAAGTCAATTAAAGGAAAATTAAAGTTGCATATTAAATATTTGTTTAAATAAAATTATTCTTTATTCAAACAAAAATAAAGGATTTTAGTTATTTTTATAGAATATAACATATAAAAAGTGGAGGGAATAACTATGAATAAGCCATCTAATAACTTGCAAGATCTGTTCTTAAATAACGCTAGAAGAAATAAAATTCCAGTTATAATATATTTAACAAATGGATTCCAGCTTAAGGGAAATGTTAAGGGATTCGATAATTTCACAGTTATATTGGATAATGAGGGGAAACAGATGATGATATATAAGCACGCCGTTTCAACAATAGTACCTGCTAAACCAATATTATTTACTCAAGATGAAAATAACTAAAAATAGGCAAGTATTTGCCTATTTTTTTTTTATGTGATAATATATTTACTAGTCAAACACACTAAGGAGTCGGGGGTTTATACATATGATTAATGAGATGAAAGAACTATTATCTAATAAATACAGTATTAATAGCAAAGCTTTAGAACTGTATGAAATTGCAATTGATGATATTAAAGATCAATTTGCATTTTTAGATGAAATAAGAGAATTTAATCAACTAAAAGTTTTGAATGCTATGCAGGAGGAAAGAATAAGTGAATCTCACTTTACTAATTCCAGTGGCTATGGATATGGAGATATTGGTAGAGATTCTTTAGATAGAGTATATGCTAGAATATTTAATTGTGAAAGCGCCATTGTACGTCCTCACTTTGTAAATGGAACCCATGCTTTAGGAGCTGCTTTATTTGGTAATCTTAGGCCTAATAATACAATGCTATCTGTTTGTGGAAAACCTTATGATACACTACATGGAGTTATAGGAATAGACGATACAGAGGGAATGGGATCCCTAAAAGAATATGGAGTGAAGTATAGACAATTAGAGTTAAAAGAGGATGGTAAACCAAATTTAGATGAAATAAAAAAGGTATTGCTAGAAGATTCATCTATTACTTTAGTTCATATACAAAGATCTACAGGATATGGATGGAGAAATTCATTGCTTATAGAAGATATAAAGGAAGTTATTGATTGTGTAAAAAGTGTTAGGAAAGATATCGTATGTTTTGTAGATAATTGTTATGGCGAATTTATGGATGTTTTAGAGCCTACTGATGTAGGTGCGGATTTAGTAGCAGGATCACTTATTAAAAACATAGGAGGAGGAATAGCTCCAACTGGAGGATATATAGCGGGTACTAAAGAATGTGTTGAAAAAGCATCTTATAGATTAACTGTACCTGGAATAGGGGGAGAGTGTGGTTCTACTTTTGGAGTTATAAGATCTATGTATCAGGGATTATTTTTTGCTCCTCATGTTTCTGTGGAAGCTTTAAAAGGCGCGATTTTTTGCTCGCGCATCATGGAACTTGCAGGCTTTGAAGTTTTACCTAAGTATAATGATAGAAGAAGTGATATAATTCAATCAATCAAATTTAATGATAAAGAAAAATTGATTCAATTTTGTAAGGGAATACAATTAGGATCTCCTGTTGATTCTTTTGTGTCCTGCGAACCGTGGGATATGCCAGGGTACTCTGATCAAGTTATAATGGCTGCAGGTGCGTTTGTTCAAGGATCCTCTATTGAACTATCAGCAGATGCTCCAATTAGAGAACCTTATATAGCATATCTACAAGGTGGGCTTACTTTTGATCATGCTAAAATAGGTATATTGATAGCATTAAGTAAAATTTTAAATTAATGTATTAAAAAACTAGTAAATGATTGAAACTTTCAATCATTTACTAGTTTAATACCTTCTGAATAATCCAATTAGCTTACCTACAATTTGGCAATCTTCAACAATTATAGGTTCCATAGTTTTATTTTCAGGCTGTAATCTTATGTAATCTTTTTCTTTAAAAAATCTTTTTATAGTTGCTTCGTTATCAATTAATGCTACAACTATCTCTCCGTTATCTGCATAATTACATTTCTCGATAATTGCTAAGTCTCCATCAAATATACCTGCTTCAATCATGCTTTCGCCGGAAATATTTAAAATAAATAAATCTTTATTACTTGGCATATAATTTAATGAAATAGGAAAAGAATCCTCAATGTTTTCTACAGCTAAAATAGGCTGACCAGCAGTAACTTTACCAACTATAGGTATGTTTATCATTTCCTTATTTATAATAGGATCTTTAAGTATTTCTATAGTTCTTGGTTTTGTAGAATCTCTTCTAATTAATCCCTTTTTCTCAAGCCTAGCTAGGTGACCATGAACAGTAGATGTAGAGCTAAGACCAACCCCTGCACAAATTTCCCTAACTGATGGTGGATAGCCCTTTTCAACTATTTGCTTTTTTATAAATTCATATATTTCAGTTTGTTTATCTCTTTTAGTATCGCTCATTTTATACACTCCTTACCCTATATTTTGAATTATATCACAGATTTTCGCTTATATCAAACTAATGTTCTGCAAATATTGATTATTATATAATCTTTTGATATAATACATTAATAAAATAGGAAGAGGGGATAGATATGGCTAAATCTTGTATTTTTGAAGTCGATAAATTATGTATTAATTGTGGCGAATGTAATAAATGTGATTTAAACTCAAATAAACAATGTAATAACTGTGGCAAATGTTTGGAATTAGAGGGATATGATTCTAAAATTATTAATATTGATGAAATATTAGAAGAAGGAGAACTTGAAAATTTTGAAGTTGATTTAAGTGAGGTTAACGATGAAAAGAACAAATGTTCGAATTTGGAAGTTTTAGCTTCTATGAATGAGGGATTAGCAGAATCTGATATCAAAATAGAATACATAGATGATGTTGATGGGTTAAGTGAACTTTTAGAAGATGAAGAATCTTCTAAGATCATAAATGAAGTATTTCCTGGATTAGTGACCATTAATAAAATAAAAAAGTAGTATAAATAATAGAAGTCGTTCTTGTATTTACTAGAACGACTTTTTATTATTCTTCATCGCTTAAAGGGTTTAAACTCACTGCGTGTCGTAGAGTCTCATCATCTACGTGGGTATAAATCTGTGTTGTTGATACATTTTCGTGGCCTAATATTTTCTGAAGGCTTCTTATGTCTACATTTCCGTATTTATACATTAAAGTAGCGGCTGTATGCCTTAATTTATGAGGAGAATACCTCTTGCTATCAAGACCTGCTTTTGAAATATATTTTTTTACTAAAAGTTCAACGCTTCTATTGCTAATTCGCCTGTAATTTTTACTTATAAATAATGCATCCTTATCTTCTGGTATTACTTTGTTATCTTTGGATCTACGTATAAATAAGTAATTACGTATAGCTTTTAAGCAGGCGGTGTTTAAGTATACGGTTCTTTCTTTGCCTCCTTTACCTACAATAGTTAAAGTATCTTCTTTAATTCTGGATATATCTATGCTGCATAATTCTGAAAGTCTCAAACCACAGTTTAAGAATAAAGTAATTATACAATAATCTCTTTCTTTATTTTCTCCGTCGATAGATGAGAGTAGGAGTTTGCTTTCTTCTAAAGTTAGATAAACTGGATTTCTTTTGTTTATTTTTGGTGTCTCTAATTCTATTGCTGGATTTTCATCGATAAGTTTAGCTTTACCATGAAGATATTTAAAAAAAGATTTTAATGCAGCTACTTTTCTTGCTCTAGCGTAACTGCTGTTATTTCTATAATTTTCAGTAAAAGATATAAAAGCATATAAGTCGGATAATTTTATTTTTCTTATAAAGTTCTCATCTATATCCTCAATAGGTATTTGGTCGAATTCTATATCTTCTTTTACGTATCCTTTATATAATTTTAAAAATCTAAAAAACATAGATAAATCCCACTTATAACCGGCTAGTGTATTTTGAGATTTACCTCTGATGGTTCCAAGATAGTTTAAAAATTCATTTAGGTATTCCGGAAGTGTTGGATCAAATATGGCTCTAAGCTTATAATTCATAATCCCCTCCTATTTTTATGTACTAACTTCGCTAAATTTATATTTAGCGAAGTTGAAAATATGTTATTAATGTAGTGGTCATAATTTTAAACCACTACATTAATATTATATAACAAATAGCTTTATAGGAATAGTATTAATTTTAATATATACAATGCGATTATATATAAAATAGAAATTTAAATTTTTCCTACAGTAGTTTTATAAGTATAAATTTATTTTGAAATTCATTTTTGAGTTTATTTTGATAATAAGTTTAATTTACAAATAAATTCTTAAATATTAATTTATACATTAATTGAAACGTCTAATCCTAAAATATTTTTATTATTTTCAAGAATTGGTTTGATTGAATTATTTATAAAATCATCAACTTGCCCCACTGATCTTCCGATAAATTTATTAGGATCAATAATCGATAAAATTTCATCTCTGCTCATCTTAAATGAAGAATCATTAATTATTCTCTCGATTAAATCGTTATTTAAACCTTCTTCTTTAACTCTTCTTGCAGCTTCCATAGAAAATACCCTTATTCTTTCGTGAAGTTCTTGCCTATCTCCTCCCCTTTTTACAGCCTCCATGAGAATATTTTCTGTAGCCATAAAAGGTAATTCATTTTCTACATGAGACTTTATAACTTTCTCATAAACAACCATGTTTTCGCTAATATTTATATATAAATTTAAAACTCCATCTAAAGCAAGGAAACATTCTGAAACAGATAATCTTTTATTAGCAGAATCGTCTAATGTTCTTTCGAACCATTGAGTACCAGCAGTTATTGCAGGATTTAAAGAATTTACTATTACAAATCTACTTAAAGCACTTATCCTTTCAGATCTCATAGGGTTTCTTTTATATGCCATAGCAGAAGATCCTACTTGATTTTTTTCAAATGGTTCTTCCATTTCTTTCATGTTTTGAAGAATTCTTAAGTCATTACTAAATTTATATGCACTTTGAGCTATCTCCGAAAGAGTATTCAGTACAATTGAATCAACTTTTCTAGGATATGTTTGACCAGTTACTTCATAAGTCTGTTCAAAGTCCATTTTTTTAGCTATTAATGTATCCAGTTTTTTAACTAGTTCCTCGTCGTTATCAAATAACTTCATAAAACTAGCTTGTGTACCAGTAGTACCTTTTACACCTCTAAGCTTTAAGCTTTTTATCAAAAATTCTAGATTTTCTAAATCCATCATTAAATCTTGAATCCATAAAGTAGCTCTTTTTCCTACAGTAGTTAATTGTGCAGGTTGTAGATGTGTAAAACCTAAAGTTGGAAGAGCTTTGTATTTTAAAGCAAAGTTAGATAAATTATTAATTACATTTAGTAGTTTACTTTTTGTAAGTATAAGAGCTTCCTTCATTATTATCAAATCTGTATTATCTCCAACGTAACAGCTAGTTGCTCCTAAATGAATTATACCCTTAGCATTTGGACATTGAAGCCCATAAGCATAAACGTGACTCATTACATCGTGCCTTATTTCCTTTTCTTTTTCTTGGGCAACTTCGTAATTTATATTATCTATGTTATTTTTAAGTTCGTTTATTTGTTCTTCAGAAATATCTAATCCTAATTCATGTTCACCTTCAGCCAATGCTACCCATAATTTTCTCCAAGTTTTGAACTTCATTTCTTCTGAAAATAAATATGACATTTCTTTAGATGCATATCTGCTATTTAATGGTGTATTGTAAGTATTTCTATTCATGTTCAAACCTCCATGCACGTATATTATATCGTGTAATAAATTATTTCATTCATATTATAACATATATTTTTATATAAGTAAGTAATTTTGTTCGTATTTTTTAAACAAAAATAAGTTCTATTTTATTGATATATATAATATATTCTACTAAGAAATGAATTATATTAATGTAAAAAGGGGGAGTATACATATGTATAAATTAAGCTCAATAGATAAAATATCATTATTATTAGTGATACTAGGATCTATAAACTGGGGGCTTATAGGATTATTTAATTTCAATTTTGTAAGTTTCTTACTTAGGTCAATTCCATTAATAGAAAGAATAGTATATATACTAGTAGGACTATCAGGAATAAACACATTGTTATTTATTAAAAAGTGCAAGAGTAAAAGTTAGAAGTACAAAAATAAAAGGCTATTCAGCCTTTTATTTATTATTCCAATGACTCTATCAATCGCACCATTTCTTCAGTGGCTAGAGTTTCATCATCTCCTGAAGCTATAATCGTCACCTTAGAATCTTTAGTAACACCCAGTGATAGAACACCGATCAAACTCTTAACATTAGCCTTTTTGTCGTTATACTCTAAGTATATATCAGATTTGAATGAAGAGGCTTTTTTAACTAATAATGTAGCCGGTCTAGCATGTAAGCCTGTAGATGTTTTTACAATTGCTTCTTTTTGTACCATATCTTTTCACCTCTATAAAATTATTTTAGTTATTTATAATTATTATCATTATATCACTTTTTTCTAAAATTATAAATTATCTAATTTTAGATATAAAGTTTTCAATCCTGTTTAATCCTTCCACTATCTTTTCCATTGAAGTAGCGTAAGATAATCTTATATAATTATCTAAACCAAAAGCTATGCCTGGTATAACAGCTACTCTTTCAACTTCCAGTAAGGCATTAGAAAATTCTAAAGAGTTATTTATGGATATTCCATTTACTTCTTTACCAAATGAGCTTGAAATATTTAACATGATGTAGAATGCTCCATCAGCTTTTATACAAGATAAATTTTTCATAGTGTCAACTTTTGAAATCATATAGTCTCTTCTCTTAGCAAATTGCTCCACCATTAATACAAGTCCATTCTGTGGACCATTTAACGCCTCTAGAGCAGCATATTGAGATATAGAAGTAGGATTAGAAGTTGTATGGCTCTGAATACTAGACATTAATTTAATGATTTCTTTTGGCCCAGCTGCATAACCTATTCTCCAACCTGTCATTGCATAAGACTTTGATACACCGTTGATAACAATAGTTCTATTGTAGGCATCCTCACTTAATCTAGCAATACTTATATGAGTATTATCTCCATATATTAATTTTTCATATATTTCATCTGAAATTATTATAAGATCGTGCTTTTTTGAAAACTCTGCTATCATTAAAAGCTCTTTTTCAGTATAAACGGCACCAGTAGGATTATTAGGACTATTTAAAATTATAGCTTTTGTTTTTTCTGTTAGTGCTTTTTCTAAAGACTCTAAGGTATATTTATAATTATCCTCGTTCTTATTATCTACAAATACGGGTGTACCATATGCAAGTTTGATTAACTCAGGGTAACTAACCCAATAAGGTGTCGGAACTAACACTTCATCTCCTGGATTTAAAATGGCTTGGAAAACATTTGCTAAGCACTGTTTTGCCCCAGTTGAGATTATTATTTGATCGATTTTGTATGATAAATCATTATCCACTTTAAATTTTTCAACTATAGCTTCTTTTAATTCGTTTATACCTGAAGCTGGTGTATATCTGGTTAAACCACTTTCAATAGCTTTAATTGCTGCATCTTGAATGTTTTTTGGAGTATCAAAATCAGGTTCACCAGCTCCAAAACTTATCACATCTATTCCCTTATTAGCCATTTCTTTTGCTTTAGCCGTTATAGCCAAAGTCAATGATGGTGAAATTTTTTTTGCTTTTTCTGATAAAATCATTGTAACCCCTCCGTTTTTATTATGTAACTTTAATTCATTAAAATGTACTATAAAATATTATAAACATTTATCTCAAATTTTATAAAGGGCTTGACATTTCAAGCCCTTTATATTCTACAACAAATTATACTATCTTGGTTGAACAATTAACTTTATTGCTGTTCTCTCTTCGCCGTCTATTTCTACATCAGTAAAAGCTGGAATGCATACTAAATCTATTCCGCTTGGAGCTACAAATCCCCTTGCAATGGCTACTGATTTAATAGCTTGGTTAAGTGCCCCGGCTCCGATTGCTTGTATTTCTGCTGAACCTAATTCACGTAGTACACCTGCAAGTGCCCCAGCTACTGAATTAGGACTAGATTTCGCTGATACCTTTAATACTTCCATAATTAACCCCCTATTATGTTTAGACGTTCTGTAAAGTTATATGAACATTACAGAATATGTTTAGAATTATTAGTTTTTAATAAAACATATTGTTTTATTAATATATTCTACAAAAAAAATAAAAATCCTTTTGGAATTTGCAATTATGATGAAACAAATTTCAAAAGGATCTTGATTTACTTAAAAATTATTTAGCATATTCTATAGATCTAGTTTCTCTTATAATATTAACTTTAATTTGACCTGGATACTCTAATTCGTTCTCTATAGTTTTAACTATATTTCTCGCCATTTCAATACATCCAAGATCATCAACTACTTCTGGTTTAACCATAATTCTAATTTCTCTTCCGGCTTGTATAGCATAAGATTTATCTACGCCTTCATAGGAGTTTGCTATTTCTTCTAGCTTTTCTAATCTTTTAATGTACGCTTCTAAAGTTTCTCTCCTTGCACCAGGTCTAGCTGCGGAAATAGCATCAGCTGCCTGAACAAGTATAGCTTCAATCGATTCAGATTCAACATCACCATGATGTGCAGCAATAGCGTTTACTACGATTGGAGATTCGTGGTATTTTTTTGCCATTTCAGCACCTATTAAAGCGTGAGGGCCTTCTACTTCGTGATCAACAGCTTTACCAATATCATGAAGTAATCCTGCTCTTTTAGCTAAAGTTGGATCAATACCCAGTTCGGAAGCCATAAGTCCAGCTAAATAAGCAACTTCAATAGAATGTTTTAAAACATTCTGACCATAACTAGTACGATACTTCAATCTTCCTAAAAGTCTAATTAACTCTTGATGAAGACCATGTACTCCTGTTTCAAAAGTTGCTTGTTCTCCTTCTTCCTTGATATCATTTTCAACTTCTTTTTTGGCCTTTTCTACCATCTCCTCAATTCTTGCAGGATGGATTCTTCCATCAATTATAAGTTTTTCAAGAGCTATTCTCGCTACTTGTCTTCTAATAGGATCAAATCCTGATAGTATTACAGCTTCTGGAGTATCATCAATTATGAGATCAACTCCAGTTAATGTTTCTAAAGCTCTTATGTTCCTACCTTCTCTACCTATAATTCTACCTTTCATTTCATCATTAGGTAATGATACTACATAAACAGTACTTTCTGCTACATGGTCGGCAGCGCATCTTTGAATAGCACATGATATTATTTCTCTTGCTTTTTTATCAGCTTCTTCTTTAGCCTTATTTTCCATTTCTTTAATCATAATTGCAACATCATGCTTGATTTCTTTTTTAGTGTCTTCTAACAATAATTGACGAGCTTCTTCTGATGACAAGTTTGATAATTTCTCCAATTCTTGTCTTTGTCTTTCATAAAGCTCATCTATACCTGCCTCTTTTTCGCCTATTTCCTGTTGTTTCTTGGTAAGAGCTTCTTCCTTTCTTTCAATAGCCTCACTCTTTTTGTCAAGTAATTCTTCTCTCTGAATAATTCTTCTTTCAAGTCTTTGGATTTCATTTCTTCTTTCTCTTGAATCCTTTTCAAAATCATTTCTTAATTTGTGTACTTCTTCTTTTGCCTCTAAAATAGATTCTTTTTTTATAGATTCCGCACCTTTTTCTGCTTCTTCAATTATTCTTTTTGCGTTCATTTCCGCTTCTGCAATTTTTGCTTGGGAAATATTTTTTCTAACATATATTATCACAAAAATAGAAATTAAAATAACAACAATTATTAAAAAAGGTACTAATATATTTAAGTTATCGGCCAAATCAACACCTCCTTACTCTGTCCTATTTGGAATTCGTAAACAAGCGTCATCGAAGTTTAGAAAAGGTGTTATATTTGTTTATATATTAACCATTGTACATGTTAAACCAGTATTTGTATTCATTTTATATTATTTTTAAATTCGTGTCAAGTTTATGAAAAAAATGCTAATACTTTTTACTGTAATTTTTGAAATATAAAAGCAGCATTACTTTAATACTAAATTTAAAATTTAGATGATTTATAAAGAATGCTACTTAAATAATTAAATTATTGATTGTTATTTTTCTTCAACAACTTTATTGGTAGTATCTTTTTCTGCTTTGGTGTCATTTACTGCTAAATTTCTAAGTGGTAGGCTATATTTACTTCTTATTTGATTTTCTACTTCTACTAACACATTTGCATTTTCTCTCAAAAATTGTTTTGCATTTTCCCTTCCTTGGCCTAATCGCATATCTTTATATGAGAACCAAGAACCACTTTTTTGAACAATTTCGTTTTCAACACCTACATCAAGAACATTACCTTCTGCTGAAATACCTGTTCCGTACATTATATCAAATTCAGCTTGCTTAAATGGTGGTGCTACTTTGTTTTTCACAACCTTAACTCTAGTTCTACTTCCTAAATATTCATCACCCTGCTTAATTGAATCTATTTTTCTTACATCTAATCTAACGGAAGAATAGAATTTTAAAGCTCTACCACCAGGAGTAGTTTCTGGATTTCCAAACATTACTCCAACTTTTTCTCTTAATTGATTTATAAATATAGTTGCGCATCTAGATTTATTAATTGATCCAGTTAATTTTCTAAGTGCTTGAGACATAAGTCTTGCTTGAAGACCTACATGAGAATCACCCATTTCGCCTTCAATTTCCGCTTTTGGTACCAATGCGGCAACAGAGTCAACTACTATTACGTCTATTGCCCCAGATCTAACTAAAGCTTCGCATATTTCTAAAGCTTGTTCTCCTGTATCAGGTTGAGATACTATTAGATTGTCAATATCTACTCCTAAAGCTTTAGCATAAACAGGATCAAGTGCATGTTCTGCATCTATAAATGCTGCTGTACCGCCGTTTTTCTGAGCTTCAGCAACAATATGTAGGGCTACAGTTGTTTTACCAGAAGATTCTGGTCCAAATATTTCTATTACTCTACCTCTTGGAATTCCACCAATTCCTAAGGCTATATCTAGAGCTAGACTTCCTGTTGATACAGCTTCTACATTAAGTACATGATCTTCACCAAGTTTCATTACTGAACCTTTTCCGAATTGTTTTTCGATTTGACTTAGAGCTGCCTGTAATGCTTTCATCTTTTCATTATTCATAATATTAATCTACCCCTTTCAGGTTTACAATCACTAAAGTTCGAACATGTGTTCTAAATAAAATTATACAACATATTTAACTTTAGGTCAATAGTACAGAATAAAAGTTCCTAAGATTTTACATATAGGAACTTTTATAAGTTATATCCATTTTTTACAATTTTAATCATTATTTCATGCTAATTGCTTTCTTATTTTTAACAAAATAGTCTATTCCAGATACTAAAGTAGCTATTACAGAAATTATTAATATTATATAAGTTATGTTCTTAAGATACTGCCATCTAAAGATTAATGTGATCAAAGCACAAATTATAGCTGTCATTTGAGTTACTGTCTTGATCTTTCCCCACCAACTAGCAGCAATTACTATTCCTTCAGAGGCTGCAATTGACCTTAATCCAGTAACTGCAAATTCTCTTCCTATAATGATCATAGCCATCCAAGTAGGAACTATTCCATATTCCACAAGAGCAACTAATGCAGAGGTGACTAGTAATTTATCGGCTAATGGATCCATAAATTTTCCAAACTTAGTTATTTGATTTCTGCTTCTGGCGATATAACCGTCTAACTTGTCAGTTAAAGCAGCTATGATAAAAATAACTGTAGCTATAATAATAGAATATATATTATCAATTGATATAAATATTAAAAAAAAGGGAACTAAAATTATTCTAATTAGGGTAAGCTTATTGGCAAGATTCATAGTTAACAACTCCTATTAAATCGTATTCCAAGGCATCAGTTATTAATACCTCTGTAAAATCTCCTATACTTAATATATTATCACATTTAAAAAGTATTTCACCATCTATTTCTGGTGACATTTCATAATTTCTACCATAGTAATATTCATCTCTAATTCCTTCTACAATGACTTTATAAGACTTTCCTATTTTGGCCTTATTTTTTTCTTTAGATATCTTTTGTTGTATTATCATAAGTTCTTCTTGTCTAGCTTCTTTAACATATTCTTCAATTTGGTTAGGCATATTAGCTGCAGGGGTATCTTCTTCTTGAGAATATTTAAAGACACCAAGTTTATCAAATTTAGTATCTATTATAAAATCTTTTAACTCATTAAACTCTTCTTCTGTTTCTCCTGGAAAACCTACAATTATAGAAGTACGTAAACAAAGTCCATCTATGCTAGTCTTCATTTTATTTATATTATTAATTATTAGTTCTTTGGTAGTTTTTCTATTCATTCGCTTTAGAACTGAATTGCTAATATGCTGTATAGGAATATCTAAATACTTACATACTTTTTTATTTGATGCAACTTCTTTTATAAATTCATCTGTTATTTCTTCAGGATACGTATAAAGAATTCTTATCCATTCTATTCCTTTTATTTGGGATATAGAATTAACTAATTGATGTAATCTATTTTCATTATATAAATCTACACCATAAATGGAGGTATCCTGAGCAACTAGTATTATTTCTTTAACTCCCATTGATGCTAGTTCCTTAGCTTCATTTAGGATATTCTCTACACTTCTGCTTCTATATTTCCCCCTTATTTTAGGTATAATACAATAAGTGCAAAAATTATCGCAGCCCTCTGAAATTCTTATATATGCTACATGTCCTTGAGTAGTTAGTATTCTTTTACCTTCATTTATTGAAGAATCGCTATAGTTACATTTACAAACTTTATTGATTTTATTAAAGAATTCATCGATATAGCTTTGAATATTGCTATACTCATTTACACCAAGCATAACATCTATTTCAGGAATTAGTTTATGTAATTCTTCAGAATATCTTTGGGTTAGACAACCAGTTGCAATAATCATTTTACAATGTTTCTTTTTATATTGGGACATCTCTATAATTGTATCAATTGACTCTTGTTTAGCAGTTTCTATAAACCCACAGGTGTTAACTATTATTATATCTGCTTGATTGGGGTCATTAACTATTTCATTTTTTTCAACTAATTTACCTAGAAGTAGTTCTGAATCAATTCTATTTTTGTCACACCCTAAACTTACAAGTCCTATTTTATATTTAGTCACTAATTTTCCTCCTTAATTAAAAATCATTTATATGCCATAAAAATTATTTTAAAACTATTATTAGAATTTAACAAGTACTAATATTGCATTTCTAATTATTATTTTGAAAACTATCTGTATCAACTAAAACTTGTCTTGGTTTACTACCGTTTCTACCTGATATTATGCCTTCTTCTTCCATTTGTTCGATTATTCTAGCAGCTCTATTATAACCTATTCTTAATTTTCTTTGTATAAGTGAAGTAGATGCTTGACCAGTTTCTAAAACGATTTGTATAGCCTCATCTAAGAGATCATCCTTATCAGAATCTTTCTTATCAAAAGCGGTATTTATTTCATTTATAATATTTTCTTCATATTTAATCTCATTTTTTTGAGACTTTATGAAGTTTACTATTTTTTCAACCTCTTCTTCTGATATAAAGGCTCCTTGTATTCTGATTGGTTTAGATTCTCCTACAGGGTAAAATAGCATATCTCCTTTACCAAGTAATTTTTCGGCACCTGCTGAGTCTATTATAGTTCTAGAATCAATTTGACTGGATACAGCGAATGAAATTCTAGAAGGTATATTAGCTTTAATAACTCCGGTAATAACATCAACGGAAGGCCTTTGAGTGGCTATTACAAGATGCATACCTGCAGCCCTTGCCATTTGAGCTAGTCTTCCTATATATTCTTCTACTTCTCCTGGACAAACCATCATTAAATCAGCAAGTTCATCTATTACTATTACTATCCAAGGTAACTTTTCTCCAATCTTACCTTTATTGTAAAGTTCATTATAACCTTCAACATTTCTAACATTATTTTCTGCAAATAAATTATATCTTCTAGTCATTTCAGTTACAGCCCAATTTAAGGCACCTGCCGCTTTTTTAGGATTTGTAACAACAGGTATTAATAAGTGAGGTATATCATTGTATACATTCAATTCAACAACTTTAGGGTCAACTAACAACAGTTTCACGTTTTCAGGAGAATATTTATATAGTAGACTAACTATTAAAGTATTAATACAAACACTTTTTCCGGAACCTGTGGCTCCTGCTATCAACAAATGAGGCATTTTTGACAAATCAGCTACAACGCAATTGCCACCAATATCCTTGCCTACCGCAAAAGCAATATTTTTATTGAAATTTTTAAATTCTTCCGATTCTATTACTTCTCTTAGGTAAACTGGGGATACTTCTTTATTAGGCACTTCTATACCAACTGCACTTTTTCCAGGAATAGGAGCTTCTATTCTTATGCTAGATGCAGCTAAGCTTAATGCTATGTCATCTGACAAATGTGTTATCTTACTTACCTTTACTCCTGCATTTGGCTGCAGTTCAAATCTTGTAACAGAAGGTCCTTTTGTTACCTGAAGAACTTTAGCTTCAACCCCGAAACTTCCTAAAGTTTCTTCTAATTTAGAAGCATTATTAATTAAATCTCGTTTACTATTTTTGTTATAGTTGTTTGTTGGATTATAATTTAATAATTGAAGAGGAGGAAATATGTATTCTACCTTATCTTTTAAATAGCCTTCATTTATTTCACTGTCCAATTCTTTACTTATGTCTTCCATGGCTACTTCTTTATAGTCATCATTAATTTTATTAGGTTTATCATGTTTAACCTCTTGTATTTTACTATAAGATGCTCCAGGATCAAGTATTTTTATCTCTCTTTCTTTTTCAACTTTTTCTGATTCACTTATGTTGCTAGGATCTTCTGTAGATTTCATAAAGTTAACTAACTTTATTTTATTATTTAACCCTTTAATAAATGAAGATTGATTGGCGTCTTCTAATTTATTTTTACTAGAATTATTAATTTCAATAGATTCTTTATCATTTTTGTTATTTTTAGAAGTTTGTATTATGTCACCAAGAGATATTTGAAGTATTAAAATGAAGGAGATTATGTACAGAGATATAAAAATAATATATGAACCCATACTTCCAAATAACTTGTATAGAGGTATATCTATTAGATAACTAAGTATTCCACCATGCATTATACTTACTTCATTATATATTTTTTTAATACCGTATAGAAGGTTACCGTCTACGTAATATTTGTTAATATTTATCATTTGAATTAACATAAGTGAATTTAATAATAGTATAGTTATACCATAAAACCTCTTATTAAAATTTAATTTTCCATTTTTTATTATATAGCTTATTCCAACAAATATAATTATTAATGGAAAAAAATAAGAACCTAGCCCCATAAATGATATAATCATCCTTTTAACAGTTCTACCAACTATCCCTGATGAATTTGTAATAAAGATACTTAATATCATAAGTGTACCTATAGTAATTAAAATTATCCCCTTAATATCATTCTCAATTCTGGTTTTTTCACCAGTTGATTTTTTAACGTCTTTGGAATTTCGTTTTGCCATTCACACCACCTCTATTTTTAAGTTCTACATAGGAGTTAATTATCCTTTTAATATTATAAATCAAAACTAGCTAAAGGGAAATCTTTAGCTAGTTTTCTTTGTTTTTATTATCGATCATATTTTCCAAATGCTTTATGGCATTACTTAGCCCACCTACTTCATTTATTAATCCGTATTCAACAGCCTGCTTACCTATTAATATAGTTCCCATATCATTTAATAATTCGTCAGTTTGCAACATTAATTTTTTCAATGTATCCTTTTGGATATTAGAAGTACGAACGATAAAATCAGTAATACGTTCTTGCATTTTATTGAAATAATCAAATGTTTGTGGAACCCCTAATACTAATCCATTCATTCTTATTGGGTGGATTATCATTGTAGCTGACTGTGATATAAATGAATAATCTGCACATGTAGCAAGAGGAACGCCTATTGAATGACCTCCTCCAATAACTAAAGATACTGTCGGTTTACTTAAACTGCTAATCATTTCTGCAATAGCTAATCCTGCTTCAACGTCTCCACCTACAGTATTAAGAATAATAAGTACTCCTTCCACAGATTTATCAGTTTCTATAGATACTAGCTGTGGTATTACATGTTCATACTTAGTAGCTTTAGATTGAGGTGGTAATACTGAATGCCCTTCAATTTGTCCTATGATAGGTAGGATTTGAAACCTTTGCCCAGCTTGGCTTGTATCGGGAATTCCTAGCTCTTTTATTGAATCAATCTTATCTTGTTGGTTCTCTCTATTTTCTTCTCTTTCGCTCATATTATTCCCTCCTATTTCAAACATAGTGTTTGCTTAAGAGAGATTAACTATTCATATCATTGATTGTCTAGCTCAAATTCTTTATGTAATGCATTAATTGCAGCATCTGCGTATTTAGATTCAACCAAACACCATATAGTTGTATGTGAATCTGCTGTTTGTAGCACTTCTATTTTTTCCTTTATTAAAGATTTAAGTATTCTTGCCATTATACCTGGAATACCTCTCATTCTAGAACCTATTATAGCAATTTTACTACAGTCACTTACATAAGAATAAATTAACTCTAAAGATTTCATTATAGTATCAAATTTTTGAAAATCTTTACCATCTATTGTGAAAATTTTCTCGTTAGGGAATACATTAATTAAATCTATGCTAATTAAATTCTCAGCTAAAACAGGAAGTAAATCATGATAGTTATCGTTATCAAGGTTATCTTTTAAGCCAACCTTTATTTGGACTCTATCATTCATATGAGTTATTCCTGTTATAACATTTGTAGAATTTAAACATCCTATATTATCTATAATTGTGCCATCGCATTCACTCATTGTGTTTTTAATTAATAAAGGTACATTTCCCTTCATTGCTATCTCTACAGCTCTTGGATGGATAACTTTCGCTCCTTGATCTGCGAATTGAAAAACATCATTGTAGCTAATTTCCTTAATTAATTTTGCATCTTCTACTATTCTAGGATCAGCAGTCATAATACCATCAACATCAGTATATATTTCGATTCCCTCTGCAGCTAAAGCAACTCCTAATAAAGATGCAGTAACATCGCTTCCACCTCTACCTAGGGTAGTTATAAATCCATCTTCACTTATGCCTTGAAATCCTGTAACTACAGGAATTTTATTTTCTGATAAAAGTTTCAAAATAAGTTTTGTGTCAACATGCTCAACATTAGCATTATTAAAACTATTATCAGTTTTAATACCTGCCTGTCCACCAGTAAGAGGTACAGCATTAATTTTTTCTGAATACAAATCATTACACATAACTACAGAACTTATTATTTCGCCACAACTCATCAATAAATCCACTGCTAATTGATTAGCGTTTTTAAAGCTTTGTGACATTAAAGATAATAGGGTATCCGTAGCATAAGGCTCACCTTTTCTTCCCATTGCTGATACTACAACTACAGGATAGTATCCAGCTTCTTTGGCTTTAAGTATTTTTTTTATCACAAATTTTCTTCTTTCATAAGTAGATACTGATGTGCCACCAAATTTTTGTATAAGAATTTTCATAGTTACCTCCAATTAACTTATTTATAAGATTTTTTTACTTCATTTTCTTCTATATCTACAATTATAGTTTTTGCTCCAATTTTATTTACACAATCCCAAGGTAACTCTAAAAAATCATTACCTCCAAAAAAGCTAAAATGAGATTTGTTACTATTTATTATTAAAAGTTTCAGAAAACCATTTTCATCAATTACTACATCGTTATTAGAAAGATAATTATATTTCTCTCCGTTATTAATATTTATTATTTCGTATCTTTCTATCTCACTATACAATTTTGTTTTATCATCCATAACAAATTCCTCCTTAACACATATCATAAATATATTTATGATATGTGTTAAGGAGTTATTCTTATAAGTTAACTTTTTTTGGATTTCTGTAGGCTACTATATCTTCTTCTAAAGCAATTATTATTTTTTTATCGTTATAATTATCTCCTACAAAGGCTGAATTTTCAATCCCATGAGAGAATGTTTTTTCAATAACATCTGTAATTTGATTTTTATTTATAGCATCAATTTTTTTTATTACCTCTTCAGGTGTTATTATATTATTGAAAAATAGTGCAGTTCTTCCATTCCTAAACATTCTACTACTAGTGCTTTCTAAACCTAAAATAAAGTTACCCTTTAGTTGTTCTTTTAATTTAGTTATTTTTTCATTATTTATATTAGTGATTTTATGCGAAAAATCATCAAGTTCTTCTTTTATATAATTAATTGCATCTACTGCACATTTTGGATTCAATCCAGTATATATATTTACTAAGCCGCCATTAACAAAAGATGATATATATGAATATATGGTATAACACATACCTAATTCTTCTCTAATTTTTTGGAAGAGTATAGAAGAAGCTCCTCCTCCTAAATAGGTATTTATAAGCATTAAAGCATAAATATTTTCATCTCCTAGCTCTAATCCTCTAAATCCTAGATTAATATGAAGCTGTTCAATATTTTTTTGTAAGAATAAGTGATTATTTATAATTTGGGGATTACTATATTTAGTTATTCTTTTGTTAGATGTTTTCCATTGTCCAAAGTATTTTTCTATAAGCCTTTCAATAGTATTGACATCTACTTTTCCACTTATAGATATTACAGAATTCTCAGGTATATAATAAGAATTTACATATTCTTTTAACATGTTTCTATTAAAGGATTTAACAGTATTTATTGTACCCAAAATAGGTAATGCCAGTGAATCTTCATCAAATGCTGCTTTGCTATATAGATCCATTAAAACATCTTCTGGATTATCATTATTCATTTTTATTTCTTCAATAACTACATTTTTTTCTTTTTCAATTTCTTCTTCTGAGAATTTACTATTAAATAGCATATCAGATAATAAATCTAAACCTAGCTCTAAATGAGTATCTAATGTTTTTATATAAAAGCAAGTAGCTTCTTTGCCAGTAAACGCATTAATTTGACCGCCTACATCTTCTATGGATTCAACTATATTTTTGGAGCTTCTATTTTCAGTTCCTTTAAATAGCATGTGTTCTATAAAGTGAGATATACCATTATTAAGTTTATTTTCATTTCTAGAACCATTTTCAATCCATAGCCCTACTGTAACAGAGTTAACATAGTCTATGCTTTCGATAACAACTCTCAATCCATTTTTTAATCTAATTAAGTTGTACATTAGTCCTCCTCATAAAATAAAATAAAAAGGCATCACTGCCCTTCTACTCTTAGTTATTATTATCTTGTTCAACTTCGGATTCTTTTATAGCATCTTTTCTTGAAAGATTTACTCTTCCCATTGAATCAATTTCTGTAACTTTTACTAATATTTCATCTCCTACAGAAACAATATCTTCAACTTTATTTACCCGTTTAACATCTAATTTAGATATATGAACTAACCCTTCTTTACCAGGTAAAATTTCAACAAAAGCTCCAAAGTTAGATATTTTAGTGACTTTACCTAAGTAAATTTCACCTTCTTTAATTTCTTTGCTATAGCCGTTAATCATTTCTAAAGCTTTATTTCCAGAATCATAATTTTCAGCAGTTACAAATACTGTACCATCATCTTTAATATCAATTTTTACGCCTGTTTCATCTATAATTTTATTTATAGTTTTTCCGCCAGCACCTATTACATCTTTAATCTTTGCGGGATTAATTTTAATGGTAAATACTTTTGGAGCATAAACTGATACTTCTTCTCTTGGACTTGGTATACATGCATTCATAACTTTAAGTATAGAAAGTCTAGCTTCTCTAGCATCGGACATTGCATTTTTTATACATTCATTAGATAGTCCTTCTATTTTAGTATCAACTTGTATTGCGGTTATTCCTTCTTCAGTTCCAGCTACTTTAAAGTCCATATCTCCAAAAAAGTCTTCTAATCCTTGGATATCTGTTAAAACCTTCTCTTGTTGTAAATCTTCGCTTGTAACTAATCCCATTGCTATACCTGCAGCTGGTCTTTTGATTGGTACACCAGCATCTAATAGAGCAAGAGTACTACCACATACACTAGCTTGAGAAGTTGATCCATTTGAACTTAGTACTTCAGATACTAATCTAATAGCATATGGAAATTCTTCTTCACTAGGTATTAAAGGTTCAAGTGCTTTTTCAGCTAATGCACCGTGACCTATTTCTCTTCTATTTGGTCCTCTTAATGGCTTTACTTCGCCTACACTATAAGATGGGAAGTTATAATGATGCATATATCTTTTTGAAGTTTCTTCTCCAATACCATCTAAAATTTGAACTTCACTTATAGATCCTAAAGTAGCTACAGTCATTACTTGAGTTAATCCTCTAGTAAATAATCCACTTCCATGAGTTCTTGGTAAAAGAGAAACTTCAGAAGAAATATGTCTGATTTCCTTAAATCCTCTAGCATCTGGTCTTCTATTTTCATTAAGAATCATATTTCTTACTACTTCTTTTTGTATCTTATAAATTGTTTCAGATATATCAGACAAATTATCTGGATATTTTTCGCTAAATTGTTCATTAGCTTTTGTTTTTACTATATCTATAGCTTCGTTTCTTGAATCTTTATCTGTTATATACATAGCGTCCTTTATCATATCAAAAGCAAATTCTCTAACTGCAGCTGCAACTTCTGGATTAACTTCATATAAGTTTAATTCTGATTTTTGTTTTCCATACTTTTTCATGGCTTCTTCTTGGAAAGCAGCAATCTTTTTACATTCCTCAAACCCAAACATAATTGCGTCGTACATTGTATCTTCAGGTATTTCTTGACCACCTGCTTCTATCATCATAACTCTATCTTGAGTAGCACATACAGTTAAGTCTAAGATACTTTGTTCTCTTTGCTTTGAAGTTGGATTAATAATAAATTCTCCATCAATTAAGCCAACTGATACAGTGCCTACTGGTTTTGTAAAAGGAATACTTGACAAGCATAATGCTAATGATGCACCATTCATTGCTAATATATTCGGCAAATTATCTTGATCAACAGATAATACTGTACATACAACTTGAACGTCGTTTCTATAGCCATCAGGGAATAATGGTCTTAATGGTCTATCGATTGCTCTTGCATTTAATATAGCTTTATCTGAAGGTCTTCCCTCTCTTTTTATAAATCCTCCAGGTATTTTTCCTACAGCATATAACCTTTCTTGATATTCAATACTTAAAGGGAAGAAATCAACCCCTTCTCTAGGTTCAGCTGAAGCATTTACGTTTACTAGTATAACTGTATCTCCATAACTTATAACTAAAGCACAATCTGATAACATACCAACTTTACCAAATTCGCCTTTGAGTGTCCTTCCAGCTACTATTGTTTCAAAACTTTTAGCTTCATTCATAAGTATACCCTCCTTTCAATATATCGCCTATTAGTATTATTACCCGTTATAATAAGTTTAATAAAAAAGATATTTTTTTAAAATAATAGAGCGGTACTAGCCCGCTCCAAACTATTTTCTTAATTCTAATTTTTTAATTAAAGTACGATATCTTTCAATATCTTGATCTTTTAAGTAATTTAAAAGACCTCTTCTTTTACCAACCATCATTAAAAGACCTCTTCTTGAGTGATAATCTTTCTTGTGTTCTTTTAAATGGTTGTTTAAGTGATTAATTCTTTCTGTTAATAATGCAACTTGAACTTCTGGAGAACCAGTATCTCCTTCGTGTGTTGCATATTGAGTGATTATTTCCATTTTTCTAGCCTTTTCCATGTAAAGCACCTCCATTTTTGTAATCCCCTTTATTCCATGAATAACGCCGGCCAGTCAGTATTCATAGGATAAGGTTCACAAGTATTATAACAAATAACAATTAAAAAGTAAATTATTTTTTTACATTAATTAGTTGTTAGCTAAAAATTTTGATTTTTTGCGTAATCTTTATCTTTAGCTAATTGGCAAGCTAATTGTTCAATAGATTCAAATTTCTTTTCATCTCTTATTCTTTTGTAGAAGTATATTCTCATAGTTTCACCGTAAACATCTTTATTGAAGTCTAATATATGAGTTTCGATGCTAAGCTTTTTATCCTTTACAGTGGGATTGTATCCTATATTAGTTATACCTTTATATTTCTTATTGTCGTATTCAACAATAGTAAAATAAACTCCACCTCTAGGAAGTATAAATTTTTTATCGTAGTCTAGGTTTATTGTTGGAAATGAAATTTTTCTTCCTAATTGTTTACCCTTTATTACTTTACCTTCAAGCATAAAAGGCCTTGTTAAAAAATAATTTGCTTTTGTTATATCTCCTTCAGATATTAAATGCCTTATCTTAGAACTACTTATAATTTCTCCATTAACTTTTACAGGATTAAGGATGTGAACTATAAATCCAAGTTTTTTACCCAGCTTTTCTAGCAATTCAACATCACCTAAGTTTTTATATCCAAATCTATAATTAAATCCTACAATGAATCCTTTAGCATTATAATGCTTAAGCATATTAGATATAAATTCCTCTGGAGTTATCTTCATAAATTCTTCATTAAATTCTGCATAATTTAAAATGTCTATTCCTATATCTTCTAGAAGTTTAGTTTTAACATTATTTGAAATAATGAGCTTAGGAGCCATTTCCTCATTAATTATAGTACGAGGATGATTTTTAAAGGTAAATATCATACTTTTAGCATTATCTTTTGCAGCTAACTCTATAGTCTTATTTATAAGACTCATATGACCTAAATGTAATCCGTCGAAACTCCCAAGGGCTATATATGTTTTATCTTCTAAATTAATTTTAAAATTATCTTCATATACTATCATTTATTTAACTTCAACTCCTAAAGAAATAGTTTCTCTATTTTAAATCCGTTTTCATTTCTTAGTCCAATTCCGATAAACGTTCCGTTATTATTATAAACCCTATATACTGTATTATTATCGGTCTTAGGTAATAGCTTTTTATCACCTATACATACTCCATTTACAAGTAATTTTTCCGCTTTTGGATTTACTTCTATTTTATCATAATAACTAAAAACTTCATCTATATGAATTAAGAATTTTTCAATATTATTCTTGTTTAAATCTTCTAGTTTAACAGAATTATTTTTAGAAAAACTACCACTTTGTATTCTTTCTAGGTTCCACATTGTTGCACCGCAATTTAGATTCTTCCCTATATCGTAGCATAAACTTCTTATATAAGTCCCTTTAGAGCATTTAACATTAAAGGTTACATAAGGAATTTTAACTTCTAAAATTTCAATGTCAAAAATTTTAATCGGTCTAGATTCTAATTCTACCTCAATTCCTTTTCGTGCTAATTCATAAAGCTTTTTTCCGTTGACTTTTATAGCAGAATACATAGGAGGAACTTGAAGTATATCTCCTTTAAAAGAATTAATGCATTTTATAATCTCTTCTTCTGAAACATTGATTTTATTAGTTTCTAAAATTTTGCCTTCTCTATCATAGGTATCTGTAACTACACCTAGCTTTAACTCAGCTTTATATATTTTAAAACCGTTCATAATAAAATCTACAGCTTTAGTAGCCTTACCTATACATACAGGTAAAACCCCAGAAGCTAGTGGGTCTAAGGTACCAGTATGTCCTATTTTCTTTATTCCTGTTATTTTCTTTATATCTCTTATCACATCAAAAGAGGTTATTCCAACTGGTTTGTATACATTTATTATTCCGTCCATTACACCAACTCTTTTTCTATTTTATTAATTAATATTTCCTTAATTTCATTTATACTTCTAGTGCTGGAAAATCCTGATGCTTTAATGTGTCCACCACCACCAAACTCTTCGGCTATTTTTCTAACATCAAGTTTGTTTTTAGATCTTAGACTAACCTTTGTTCCCTCATCAGATTCTTTTATTAGAATTGTTACCTCTGAATTATCTATTTGAGTTCCTAAAGCTATAATATCAGAAGTATCACCGTTATCCATATTAAATTCATTTAGCATAGCTTTAGTAAGCTCCATAATACACATTTTTCCATCTAAAGACAATGACATTTTATCAATTACTTTGCCATATAATTTAATTCGAGAAAACTTTTTGTTTTCAAATATAATTCTATGTATTTCTGTAAAGTCGAATCCAGTATTTATTAACTCACCTGCAATATTATGAGTTAAGTTTGTGGTGTTAGAGTGTTTAAATGATCCAGTATCGGTGAGTATAGAAGTGTAAAGACAAGTTGCAATATCTTTATCTATTGATATTTCTAGACTTTTAAGGATGCTATATATAATTTCTGCTACTGCTGCTGCATTTATTTCAACATAATTTATATCTCCATATAAGTCATTTGAAAGATGATGATCTATGTTTAATAATTTATAATTTCTATTTTCTATATCTAAATTAGAGTTTATTCTATCTATATTACCGCAATCAACAACTACTACAGTATCAGTACCCTCTAGAACATGATCAATTTGTTTATTTACTTCTCTTGAAAAAGGGAGATAAGTAAAAGTTTCTGGCAATGTCTCTTTTGACATTATATAAACTTCCTTGCCCAATTTAAGAAGTCCTTGCATTAAAGCAAGGGAACTTCCTAAAGAGTCTCCATCAGGAGATACATGGCAAGTGATACCTATTTTTTTACTTTTACTTAAGGTTTCTATAATATGATTAAAATCACTTTTTATCATTTTTGTTTCTCTCCTTTAAATCACTTAAAAGAGTATTTATGTGCATACCTTGTTCTATACTATTATCTAGTTCCAAAATAATTTCTGGAGTGTACCTTAGATTAATTCTATGACCAACTTCACGTCTAATAAATCCTGCTGAACTTTTTAGTGCTTCTAAACTTTCCTTTTGAGATTCATCATTACCAAATAGACTAACAAATACTTTAGCATATCTTAAATCATTTGTTACTTCTACCTTAGTTACACTAACCATTGCAGTAAGTCTAGGATCGCTAATTTCATCACGAACTATATTACTGATTTCTTTCTTTATTTCTTCGTTAATTCTTCCAAGTCTATGCTTAGCCATGTAACTACCTCCTTTGAACACTATATTGGTCTTATATAGTTTTTGGCTTAATTTCTTCCATTACATATGCTTCTATATGGTCACCTTCTTTTATGTCATTGAACTTTTCAATAGTTATACCACATTCATATCCGGAAGCCACTTCTTTTGCATCATCTTTGAATCTCTTTAGTGATGAAATTTCTGATTCAAATATAACTATTCCATCTCTTATAATTCTTACGCTGCTGTTTCTAGTAATTTTTCCGTTTAATACATAGCATCCTGCTATAGTTCCAACAGTTGATATCTTATAAGTCATTCTAACTTCTGCTGTACCTAAAATAACCTCTTTATACTCTGGATCTAGCATACCTAGCATTGCAGATTTTATATCTTCTATAGCATCATATATTACTCTGTATGTTCTTATATTTACGCCTTCTTTTTCTGCAAGTGATGATGCATTACTTGCTGGTCTAACATTAAAACCTATTATTATAGCATTAGAGGCAGCTGCTAATGTTACATCTGTTTCTGTTATAGCTCCTACAGCTCCGTGTATTACTCTTACTTTAACTGAATCTGTAGATAGCTTTTCTAATGATTGTATGACTGCCTCAACAGAACCTTGAACGTCAGCTTTAACAATTACATCAAGTTCTTTTACTTTTCCTTCTTGAATTTGATTATATAAGTCTTCTAGAGAAACTCTATTAGTTGAGGTCATACGCTCTTCTCTTAATTTTTGTTTTCTGCTTTCTGCCATATTTCTAGCTGTTTTTTCATCTTTTACTACATTAAATCTATCTCCTGCATCTGGAACTTCAGAAAGACCAAGTATTTCAACAGGTATAGATGGACCAGCTACTTTAATATTTTTTCCCTTATCATCAAACATAGCTCTTATTCTACCATATGTAGAACCAACAATTATAGAGTCTCCTACTCTAAGAGTACCATTTTGAACTAATAGTGAAGCTACGGGCTCTCTTCCCTTATCTAATCTTGCTTCTATTACAGTACCTTTAGCTTTTCTATTAGAATCTGCTTTTAATTCTTCCATTTCAGATGTTAAAACAACCATTTCAAGTAGGTTATCAAGTCCTTCTTTTGTGTGAGCTGATACTGGGACAGTTATTATATCTCCACCCCAATCTTCTGGTATTAAACTGTATTCTGTTAATTCCTGTTTTACTTTATCAATATTTGCACCAGGTTTATCAATCTTATTAATAGCTACAATTATAGGAACTCCGGCAGCTTTGCAATGGTTTATTGCTTCAACAGTTTGAGGCATTATTCCGTCATCAGCAGCAACTACAAGAATAACAATATCTGTGATTTTAGCTCCTCTTGCTCTCATAGTTGTAAAGGCTTCGTGTCCTGGTGTATCTAAAAATGTTATCTTTTCTCCATTAACTTCTACAGTATAGGCACCGATGTGTTGTGTAATTCCGCCAGCCTCTGTAGTAGTTACTTTAGCTTCTCTTATAGCATCAAGTATAGATGTTTTACCATGGTCAACGTGTCCCATAACAGTTACAACCGGTGGCCTTTTTTCTCCACAATTATCTTCTGTATTATCTTCGATTTCTTCTAAAATAACATCAGCAGTTGTATCCTTATGTACTACAATTGCATCAAATTTTTCAGCAAGTTTTTCAGCTGTATTAAAGTCTAATTCCTGATTTATTGCAGCCATTACTCCCATAAACATTAATTGTTTTATAACCTCAGTAATTGGGTTTTTTAGCTTATCAGCTAATTCTTTAACTGTTATAGTGTCTTCAATTTCTACTACTATTTCTTCGCTCAAATTTTCTCTCGTTTCCGCTTCCGCACTTTCATTTTGTTTTTTATTTCCTTTTTTCTTGCTTTTTACTATTACTTTTTTATCAATTTCTTCTTCATATTCGTCTACTATACTCTTCTTTAGATTTTTCTGCGATTCGTTTAAAGAATTTTCTTCAGCTTCGCTAAAAATTTCTTTAATTAATTCTGCATCTTCCTCATCTAACACACTCATGTGATTTTTAACCTTTATATTAAATTCACTTAATAGTATGTCTATCAACTCTCTACTTGAAATGTTTAATTCTTTTGCTAATTCATATACTCTTGTTTTAGCCAAAACATTCACCCCCAATAAGTATCTTGATCAATTTACTTTTCTACTTGATTTGATTCAATCTCGCTTCTCAGTTTATTATAAATTTCTTCATCTATCTTAATACCAAGATTTCGCTCAAGTCTTTTAGTTTTAAATGCTGCTTCAAAGCATTTAAGATTTTTGCAAACATATGCTCCTCTGCCAGGCTTTTTACCAACTAAATCTATAGATATTTCATTTTCTTTATTTTTTACAATCCTAATTAGTTCTTTTTTAGGTTTCATTTCTGAGCATCCAGTACACATTCTTTCTGGTATCTTTTTTACTTTCATAAATAAAATTACCGCCTTTCATAATAGATTACTCAGATACTTGTGATTGGGTTTTTATATCAATTTTCCAACCAGTTAACTTAGCTGCGAGTCTAACATTTTGACCTTCTTTACCTATAGCTAAGGACAATTGGTTATCTTCAACTAATATTCTTGCTACTTTATTCGCTTCATCTATTTCCACATCTAAAACCTTAGCTGGGCTTAAAGCATTGGCAATATATTTTTCAGGAAGTTTATCCCATTTAATTATATCTATTTTTTCGTTTTTTAATTCATTTACTATACTTTGAACTCTCATTCCTTTAGGTCCTACACAAGCACCAGTTGCATCAACATTTTCATCATTGGAGTGAACAGCTATCTTTGTTCTAAATCCAGCTTCTCTAGCGATGCTTTTAACTTCTACTACTCCTGTATATATTTCAGGAACCTCTAATTCAAATAATCTTTTTACTAACCCAGGATGAGTTCTAGAAACTACAATTTGAGGCCCTTTTGTAGTATTTTTAACTTCTACTATGTATAGCTTTAATTTATCGTTGAAGTTATACTCTTCACCGGGCATTTGTTCATTTGGTCCAAGCACTGCCTCTATTTTTTCCAAATCAACAAATACATTTCCTTTATCTTTTCTTATAACTGTGCCAGTGATTATATCATATTCTTTAGATATAAATTCATTGTATATTACTTTTCTCTCAGCTTCTTTAATCCTTTGTATTACAACTTGTTTAGCTGTTTGAGCTGCTATTCTTCCAAAACTTTTTGGAGTAACTTCAATATCTACTATATCTTCCAATTGATATTTTGCATCAATTTTTCTAGCTTCTTCAATAGACATATCATTGACTGTTAATGGTTCTTCAGTAACTTTCTTTTGAATATAAACATGGATTTCTCCAGTATCTCTATTAATAGAAACCTTAACATTTTGTAGGTTACCACCTACTTTAGCGTAGTTCTTTTTATAAGCTGATACTAATGCATCTTCAACAGTATCAAATAATAAATCTTCACTAATACCTTTTTCTTTAACAATTTCTCTTAAAGCTTCAATAAATTCTCCGTTCATTTTAAGACCTCCTAAAACTCCCCTTTTAAAATGATCTTCTTCACTCTATCTCTTGGAATATCTATATTAGAAATTTCATTTTTAATTATTATTGATTTATCATTAAATTCCAACAATTCGCCTTCAAATTTTCTACTTCCATTAAATAGTTTTGATAGTTTAATAACTACATTACTGTGTATGTACTTTTTTAAATGGCCATCATTATACAATATTCTTTCAATACCAGGAGAAGATACTTCTAAATAATAGGCATCTTCAATAGGATCAGTTTCATCTAGAACATCACTTATTCTTCTACTTACTTTTTCACAATCTTCTAAAGATATGCCTTCTGGCTTATCTATATATACTCTAAGATAATTTTCATTTTGCTCCCTTACATACTCTATATGATAAAGTTCATAATTCAATTCTAGCACTATTGGTTCTATCAATTGTGAAAGTCTATCTAATAAAAAGTTATCTTTCATTTCTAGCCCTCCTTACTTTTAGTTTTCTCAATTTCTAATTAAATAATCAGACATTAATGAAAAACGCAACAAATTAGTTGCGTTTTTACAAATATAAAGAGTGGGTTTCATACCCACTCTCATGCTAAAATTTATCTGCAAAGTATCCTATATCATTTTAACACAGAGATAAATCTATTTCAAGTAATACAGATAAAACATTTTATACTTAAAATAATGATAACTGATTCGTTTCAGACCATCCATCTAAGCATCCATGTTCTGACAAAGCTTCTATAACAGTTTTAGATACCTTTGCTCTAAGTCTTAGATCTTCTTTTGAAATAAATTCTCCTTCATCACGAATAGCAGCTATACTTTTTGCAGCATTTGTTCCAACGCCTGCTAATGAACTAAGAGGTGGTCTTATATCATTATCTTCAATTAAAAATTTAGTTGCATCAGATTTATATATATCCACTTTCAAAAATTTTATTCCTCTTTTATACATTTCATAAGCAAGTTCTAGATTGGTTAACAGTCCTTTATCCTTTTGGCTTGCATTATTACCTAGTGAATTAATTTCATCCATCTTTTTCTTTACTACATCTTCACCTTTAACTATCAGTTCTGCATCAAAATCATCTATACCTCTTACAGTAAAATATGTAGCATAGTAAGCTTGGGGATAATAAACTTTATAGTAAGCTATTCTAACAGCCATCATTACATAGGCTACAGCATGACCTTTAGGGAACATGTATTTAATTTTTTTACAAGATTCTATATACCACTCAGGTACTTGATTTTCTCTCATTAGTTTTTCATGTTCTTCTGTAAGTCCTTTACCTTTTCTTACTTTTTCCATTATATTAAAGGCTTCCTTAGGTGGTAATCCTTTATGTATAAGATAGATCATAATATCGTCTCTTGTGGCAATACAATCCTTTAAGGTTGTATATCCTTCTTTTATATAATATTGAGCATTATTAAGCCAAACATCTGTACCATGTGATAATCCAGATATTCTGACCAAATCAGAAAAGGTTTTTGGCTGAGTATCTAAAAGCATTTGTCTTACAAATTTAGTTCCAAACTCTGGTAAGCCATATGTTCCTATTGGACAATCTAATTCTTCAGCTGTTATGCCTAAAGCATCAGTTGATGTAAATAGACTAAGTACTTTTTCGTCACCTATTGGTACTGTAGTAGGATCCACTCCTGTAATATCCTTTAACATTCTTAAAACGGTTGGATCATCATGGCCTAGAATATCAAGTTTTAATAGTCTTCCGCTAATAGAATGATAATCAAAGTGTGTTGTTATTATATCAGAATTATTATCGTCAGCTGGGTGCTGAATTGGACAAAAATTAAATATTTCATTATCACTTGGAACTACCATTATACCACCAGGGTGCTGACCAGAAGTTCTTTTTACTCCCGTACATCCTTGAACTAGTCTTTCAATTTCAGCTTGAGGTACAATCAACTCTTTTTCATCTAAGTATTTTTTTACAAATCCATAAGCAGTTTTATCTGCAATTGTACCAATGGTACCAGCTTTAAAAGTATGACCCTTACCAAATAGAACCTCAGTATATTTGTGTATGTCTGCTTGATTATCTCCTGAAAAATTTAAATCTATATCAGGTTCCTTATCTCCATCAAAACCTAGAAAAGTTTCAAATGGAATATCATGGCCATCACGTATATATTCTGAACCACATTCAGGGCATATTTTAGGTGGTAAATCTGCTCCAGAAGCCACCGAACCATCAGTAAAAAATTCACTATGTTTACAATTTGGACAAACGTAATGGGGTGGTAATCCATTAACTTCTGTTATATTGGACATTGTTGCCACTAATGAGGAGCCTACTGATCCTCTAGAACCTACTAAATAGCCATCAGCTAAAGACTTTGCAACTAATTTATGTGCTATTAAATACAGCACAGCATATCCATTACTAATTATTGAATTCAACTCTTTTTCTAACCGTTTGTGAACTATTTCAGGTAGCGGATCTCCATATATCGAATGTGCTTTACTTAAAGTCATATTTCTGATATCATCATCTGCTCCTTCAATCTTAGGTGGAAAAGTTTCATCTGGTATTGGCTTAATATTTTCAACTTCATTTGCAATTTTAGTAGGATTCTCTATGACTACTTTCTTTGCATTCTTTTCTCCAAGATATTCAAATTCCTTTAACATTTCATTTGTAGTTTTAAAATATAGTGGAGGCTGGTTTTCAGCATCTGAAAATCCTTGAGCTTTCATTAGTATTTCTCTAAATTTACTATGTTTTTCATCTAAAAAGTGAACATCACCTGTAGCTACTACTGGAATATTATTTTTTTCACCCAATTCAAATATTTTTCTATTTATTTCCATAAGCTGTTCTTTGGTTTTCACAGTGCCATTTTTTAGCATAAAGTCATTATTTCCTAAAGGCTGTATCTCCAAATAATCATAAAATTTTATCATATTTAATAATTCTTCTTCACTTTTGCCTTCTAATACAGCTTTATAAACTTCCCCAGCTTCACAAGCTGAACCAATTATTAATCCTTCTTTGTATTGTTCAATTAAACTTTTAGGCATTCTCGGTCTTCTATAGAAATAATCAAGGTTGGAATGTGAAATAAGCTTATATAAATTTTTTAAACCATTTTGATTTTTAGCAAGTATTATAAGGTGGTATGTTGGAAGTTTTTTTATGTCTTGGTTTCCAAGATACTCTTTATTTAAATCCATTAAGGAAATAATATTCCTTTCTTGCAATAATTCAAAGCATTTAAGTAATATTTCAGCTGTAGCTTTGGCATCATCTACAGCCCTATGATGATTTTCAAGAGAAATTCCTAAATGTTTTGCTACAATGTTTAGTTTATATTTATTTAGCTCTGGAAATAAATATTTAGCCAATGGGATAGTATCCATTACTGGGTAACTAAATTTTATATTAAGCCTATTGCAATTTTTTCTAATAAAAGAAGTATCAAAATTAGCATTATGAGCTACTAAAACACTTCCATTTATAAATTCTATAAATTCAGGGAGCACCTTATCAATTGTATAAGCATCCTTAACCATATCATTTGTAATTCCTGTAAGTTCGGTTATGCGATATGGTATTTTTACCTCTGGATTAATAAAAGTACTAAAACTATCAATAATTAAACCATTTTGTATTTTTACAGCCCCAATTTCTATTATCTTATCGTAGCTGCTAGAAAATCCAGTAGTTTCAATGTCAAAAACTACATAAGTATCATTAATTGTTTCACTTGTTACATTTGTAGCAATAGGTACCCCATCATTTACAAGATATGCTTCAACACCATATATTACTTTTATCTTATGCTTTTTAGCCGCATCCATAGCTTCTGGAAATGCTTGAGCTACTCCATGGTCTGTAATAGCAACAGCTGGATGCCCCCATTTAGCTGCTCTTGCAATAAGTGATGAAGCTGATGACATTCCATCCATAGCACTCATTTGAGTATGCAGGTGTAACTCAACTCTTTTTTCCTCACATGTATCCATTTTTTCAATAATTGTAGTTTTCACTATATCCCGACACATTACCACTACTTCTCTAGCAAAAGAATCATGAACTGCTTCTCCTCTAATTTTACAGTGTAATCCAACCTTAAGTTCATCTAATAATTCATCAGTTTCTTTTGGTTTTGGAAAACATTTAACTGTTATAGAACTAGTATAATCGGTTATATAAACTGATATTATCTTCCTTCCTGATTTAGTTTCAATTACATTAACTTTAAAAATATCTCCACAAATAGTAACCATTCCTGAAGTTTCATTTATAGAACATATATCTACAACTTCACCTGAAGCATCTCTTCCAAAAATGGCATTAGGGTTTTTGGCGTATTTTCTTGAAGTATAATCTTTTTCGTACGTATCATTATTTTTTACTTTTGGAGCTGGCTTAGCCTCAGTTTTATGTTCGTTAATTACTTTGTTTTCCAGTACAGATTTTATTATAGCTTTTTCTTCACTATCTTTAAGCTCAAAATAATTATCTTGATGAAATTCTGAATCATAATTAACTGACACTAGACATTTAATTTCGAACATATCCTTAATGGTATCTTTAATTATTTTATCAATTTTTTTATTTTTAAGTAATCTGCATGTAAATTCATCGCCTAAATCTATTTGTAGAGTAGTATTAACTACTTTTCTATTAGAGTTAGCTAATAATTGTTTACACAAAGGTATATTTATTGAGATATTTTCCACCACATCAATCCAATATTCCTGAATAACTTCTTCTAGGGTTACATTCGAAGCATCTCTGTAGCAAACTATATCGATATTTTCAAAATAATTAAGTTTTTTTAAAATTAAATTTTTTATGTTTTGCTTACTTTCATTGTTTAGTTCATTAATAGATTTTAATATTACTTTTAGTCTATTACTCTTAGTTAAATATTGAACTCTTAATATTTCTATATTCTGTTCAAAAAACTCACTATTAGAATCAATTTCATTTTTTAGAATTTGAGCTAAACTTATATTCATTAAAGCCCCTCCTAAGTATATCTTGGTTATTATACATTAATTAAAGAAATAGGCTATGAAAAAATCATAGCCTAAATGTTATTTATTTCATTAATCAATTCTTCAATCAGCTCTTCTTCTTTTACTTTTTTTATAATTTTACCTTTTTTAAATATAAGTCCTTCACCTTTTCCAGAAGCTATACCTATATCTGCTTCCCTAGCTTCCCCAGGACCGTTTACGACACAGCCCATGATCGCCACCTTTAGGTTTTTATTACAAGATTCTAATCTTTTTTCTGCTTCAGTTGCAAGTTTTATTAAATCAACTTGTGTTCTTCCACAAGTTGGGCAAGATATAAACTCAATTCCTTCATTATTATATCCCAATGATTTTAATATTTGCTTCCCAACCTTAATTTCTTCAATTGGATCTCCAGTAAGTGATACTCTAATAGTATCTCCAATGCCTTCTGCCAAAAGGGCACCTATACCTACGCTAGATTTTATAGTGCCTTTCCATATAGTACCTGCTTCTGTGACTCCAATATGTAGTGGATAATCAACTTTAGAAGAAATCATTTTGTAACTTTCTATCATTTGAACTACATTTGAAGATTTAATAGATATAACTATATCATCAAAATTTATATTTTCTAGTATATTTACATGTTTTAAGGCACTTTCCACTAATGCTTCAGGACATACATTACCATACTTTTGAAGTAAATCTTTTTCTAAGGAGCCAGAATTCACGCCTATTCTGATAGGAATTCTTTTATCCTTGGCTGCAGTTGCTACCATTTTTACTTTATCAATACTGCCTATGTTTCCTGGGTTTATCCTTAAAGCAGCTACACCACTTTCTATAGATTTCAGTGCTAATTTATAATCAAAATGTATATCAGCAACAACCGGAATATTAACATTACTTACTATTTCTTTTAGTGCCTCTGCAGCATTCATGTCTGGTACTGCACATCTTGTAATATTACATCCAGCATTTTCTAAGTCCTTAATTTGTGCTATAGTAGCCGATATATCTCTGGTATCAGTATTATTCATAGATTGTATACTAATAGGAGCGTCACCGCCAACATATATATTTCCAACTTTAACTTTCTTTGTTTCTTTTCTTTTCATAGAGCATCCCCTAATTCTTTAAAGTTTGATAGGATATAGCACATCTTTTATGGTAACTAGTATCATTATTAGCAGCAACAATGCAAATCCAATTGTATTAATTATGCCAATTTTATCCTTATCTACTTCTTTTCTAGTTATTATTTGATATAAAGATACGAATATCCAAAATCCATCTAATGCTGGGAAAGGCAATAAGTTAAATATAGCAAGTTGTATACTAATAAATGCTGAAAATGCTACTAGGTTTACTAATCCAGCCTTTGAAACAGCCCAAGTAACTCTTATTATAGTAACAGGTCCCCCAATATCATTTTTTGATGCTTGCCCTTTGAACAGCATTCCTAAAGATAAAAATGTTTGTTTAATTGTAGATCCTGCTTCTTTAAATCCGTAAGAAATTGATTGTGATAAGGTTGGTTTTTCTATAATAGTTGAGTAAACTCCAACTATATAGCTGCCAGTTTTTACATCTTTCTTAGGCGTTAAAATAACTGATTTTTGTGTATCATCTCTTAATAGCTTTAAATTTACAGGATTACCTTTTGAGAGACTTATTTGTGCTACAAAATCTTCCCAAGTGGATATATTATAATTATTGACTTCAATTATTTTGTCTCCTGGCTTAATTCCAGCTTTCATGGCTGGGCTTTCTGGAACTATATTGCTTACGATAGGAACTGAAAATCCTTTTAATGAACTAACAATAGCAAATAAAATTATTGCTAAAATAAAATTCATTATTGGCCCTGCAGCTACTATACTTAATCTTCTTAAAGGTGATTTATTTGAAAAGGCTCTCTGATCAGAGCTTTCTTCATCTTCACCTAACATTTTTACATATCCACCAATTGGTATAGCTCTTACTGCATATAAAGTTTCTTTACCGTTTACGCCAAATATTTTCGGTCCCATACCTATAGCGAATTCCTCTACTTTTACTCCATTAGCTTTAGCTAGAATAAAATGTCCCAACTCGTGAATTATTACTAGTATACTAAATGACAGTACTACTAGAATAATATTAATTAGAATTTGCAATAATTATTCCTCCCTTTAATTATATTTACTTTTAATGAATTCTTTAACCTTTATTTCTGTTTCAAGTATAGCATCCAAACTTAAAATAGACTTATTCTCAAGTTTACTCAAACAGTCTTCAATTAAATATATTATATCTAAATATTGTATTTTTTTATTTAAAAATAAATCTACAGCTACTTCATTAGCAGCATTAAATATTGTGGGAGTTACTCCGCCAGCACGTCCTGCATCATAAGCAAGTTTTAATCCAGGAAAATTTTTAAAATCAGGTTCTTCAAAACTTAAATTCTTTATATTATTAAAATTTAGTTTATCTATTATAAGATTTCCTCTACTTGGATAGCTTAATGCATATTGAATTGGCAATCTCATATCAGGAACAGCCAATTGAGCAATTACACTTCCGTCTCTATATTCAACCATTGAATGAATTATACTTTCTGGATGAATAATAACATTTATATCGTCATAGTCTAAGCCAAATAGCCAATGAGCCTCTATTACCTCTAATCCCTTATTTATTAATGTAGAAGAGTCAACAGATATCTTTTTACCCATGTTCCACTTTGGATGATTTGTTGCTTCCTCTGGAGTTATGTTTATTAGTTCTTCTTTGGTTTTACCTCTAAAAGGTCCTCCTGAGGCTGTTAATATAATTTTACTTAAACTCTCTTCGGTATTTCCCTGTAAGCACTGAAAGATGGCGCCATGTTCTGAATCTACTGGAAGTATGTTTACTCCGTATTTTTTTGCTTCACTTATGACAAGTTCACCGCCTGTAACAAGGGTTTCTTTGTTAGCTAAAGCTATGTCTTTTCCGGCCTTTATAGCTTCTATAGTTGGCACAAGGCCTATCATTCCTACTATAGAAGTTACCACTAGGTGAATTTCTTTAATTTTTACAATTTGTATTAGTCCTTCCATTCCTTGAAGTACATTTATATTTATATGATTATCTTTACAATATTCCTTAATTTTTATGTAATTCACATTATCGGTTATAGCTACATAACTAGGTTTAAATTCTTCGATTATTTTTATTGTACTTTCATAGCTTTTATTTGAAGAAAAAGCTACTAAATTAAACTCTTCATTTTGCTTTCTTATTACATCTAAAGTTTGAATTCCAACAGAGCCTGTAGCTCCTAAGATACATATATTTTTCATAATACTAACTCCTGTCTTAAGTTGAAAATATTATTTCTTTAGTTATTATTATATAAAGAGGTGCCATAAACAATCCTATAACTCCAAAAGCTCTTATGCCTAAATATAAACTTAGCAATATTATTAAGGGATGAATCTTAAGTTTATCACTTACAAATTTTGCTTCAGCTATTTGCCTAGTTATTTGAAGTAATATATACAAAATAATTAGCCCAATAGCTATAATTTTATTGTTAGTTATGAAGTTATAAATAATAAGCGGTATAAATATTACTATTGTGCCTATGTAAGGTATCAAATCAAATAATCCACATAGTAATGATAGAAATAGTGCATTATCTATATTTAATGCCATAAATCCAAAAATAGTTTCTAGTGTTGTAATCAATACTAATATTAATTCTATTTTAAATATTTTATTTATCTGGACCATTTTATTTTTTAAATTAATAAGTTTTTCACTAGAAGTAAGTTTTTCAATAGTTTTAACTATAACATACTTATCAACTAAAATAAAGTAAACAGCTATGTTACTAATAAAATAGGCAAAAATGCCTTGGGTTGTATATACTGCCCCTCTTTTTATATAACTATTATAGGTGATTTTTGAATGAAAGTTCTTTATTTCATTATCTATGTTCAGTATATTAAGGTTAAAAGATTTATTAAAAGTTTCTACAATGTTTTGTAACTGAGTAGTTAAATCGTTGTAATTTTGATGAATAAAAAAATATATTTTATTTATAACCACTTTACCTGTATAAATAGTTATAAAAAAAATTATTAAATTTATTAATAAAACACTTATTATAGCATTTATATTTTTATTAAATATGTTTAAATTGCATAGTAAATCAAAAATTGGCTTACATAAAAAAAGCATAAAAATTATTATAAAAAAAGGCGTAAAATAGTATTTAATTATAATAGTCAATAATGTAAACACTATTAGTATGATTGTACATTTTATAAGCTTAATATATGTATCTTGAATCTTAACCAATAACTACATCCCCATTATAAATGTTATATAATAATATACTACAAGAGATGCAAAAAGTATGCTATCAAATCTATCTAAAATTCCTCCGTGTCCTGGTATAAGATTACTATAATCCTTTACACCTATATATCTCTTTATAGATGATGCAACTAAGTCTCCTATTTGACTAAATATTCCACAAAATAAACCTAT
Organism: Clostridium sp. JNZ J1-5; assembly: GCF_053901425.1. Classification (NCBI taxonomy): domain Bacteria; kingdom Bacillati; phylum Bacillota; class Clostridia; order Eubacteriales; family Clostridiaceae; genus Clostridium; species Clostridium sp. JNZ J1-5. The sequence goes on from NZ_CM132773.1 coordinate 118,611, forward strand.
TAAAAAAAAGTTAAATATAGGAATATTAATACCTAATTTACTAATAATTAAACCATAAATACCACAAAAAATCGTACTACCTAAAAGTCCACCTATGGCTCCTTCTACTGTCTTTTTAGGACTAACTCTAGGACAAAGTTTATTTTTCCCTAAATATTTTCCAACATAGTATGCAGTAGTGTCACATGACCAAGCAGAAATGAATATGGTCCAAACTAAATAGCTGCCAGTTTGTTTTCCACTTATTAAGACAATAAAGCTAAAGAAAACTGATACATATACAAATCCTAATATTGTTATAGCTACATCTATAAAATTATATTTTTCATTAAATACTGGAATGCTAAGCATTAAGAAAACAGCAATAATAAGTAGCAAAAAAATATTTTTAAAATCCGCTGTACCATTAATTAAGAAAATATAATAAAATAAAGAAAGAATATATGCAACTATACTTATGGGTTTAAATTCTTTTTTTTCCATAATACTAAAAAATTCATACATTCCAAAAAGGGAAAGAATCATAACCAATAATTTTAGATATATACCTCCTAGAAATAATACTATAATCAGTGGTGATAAAATTAATGCTCCTAAATATCGCTTATCCATAGTTTCACTCCTATTTTATTCCGCCAAAGCGTCTATCTCTATTTTGATAATCATAAATAGCTCTTCTCAAGCATTCCTTGTTGAAATCAGGCCATTTTACATCTGTGTACCAAAACTCAGAATAGGCACATTGCCATAATAAAAAATTACTTAAACGTTGTTCACCTGCTGTTCTTATTATTATATCTGGATCTGGCATATTTTTAGTATATAAATGTTTAGATATTAGAGCCTCATCAATAGAATCAATATCCAAATTTTTATTTTGCATTTCTCTAAATATACTCTTCATAGCGTATAATATTTCATCTCTTCCACCATAATTTAATGCAAGATTCAATATTAATCCTTTATTATTCTTTGTCTTTTTATAAGCATTATATAATTCTTCCTGACAGATAAGGGGAAGAGCTGTTATATCGCCTATACTGTTAACTATAACTCCTTGTGAGTGTAATTCATTTAATTCTTTTTTTAAATACTCTACTAAGAGTTTCATTAATGTATTTACTTCATCTTTAGGCCTTTTCCAATTTTCTGTGGAAAAAGCATATAGTGTTAAATATTTAATATTTAGCTTACTACATTCCTTAACAATTTCACGTATCGCCTCTACTCCAACTTTATGCCCATATGTCCTTGGAAACTTTCTTTCTTTTGCCCATCTACCGTTTCCATCCATTATTATAGCTATATGTTGTGGCATATTATTCTTATCAATTTCTATATTGTAGTTATCTATATTATTTTTACTACTAAAAAAATTTCTCATAAATATTAACTCCATTCATTTCACTTAGTAAATTTTTAAAATACCTGCGTTATCGCAGGTATTTTAAAAATTATATTATAAAATTATATAGACATTATTTCTTTTTCTTTTGCATTAACTATATCGTCTATTTTCTTAATAAATTTATCAGTTATTTTTTGAACAGTTTCTTCTCCGTCTACAGCTTCGTCTTCTGTAACTTGATTATCTTTTTTTAAGTTTTTGATTTTGTCATTAGATTCTCTTCTTATAGATCTTATTGCGATCTTTGCATCCTCACCTGTTTTTTTAACTTTTTTAACGATTTGTTTTCTAGTTTCTTCAGTTAATTCAGGGATAAGAAGTCTTATAACACTCCCATCATTTGAAGGATTTAACCCTAAGTCTGATTGTAATATAGCTTTTTCTATGCTTTTCAGAGAACTTTTATCCCATGGTTGAATTAGAAGAACTCTTGGCTCTGGAGATGATATACCAGCTAACTGATTAATAGGAGTTTCACTTCCATAATATTCTACACTTATTTTATCAAGAATACTTGGGTTTGCTTTACCAGCTTTCATAGATGTAAGATCTTTTTTTAGTATTGTAATGGTTTTTTCCATCTTTTCTTCTGATTTCTGTAAGATATCTTTAATCATTATATATTCCTCCTTATTACTTTGACACTGTAGTGCCTATTTTTTCACCCATAACAGCTTTTCTTATGTTATTTGGTGTTTCAAGTCCGAATACTACTATCGGAATATTATTATCCATGCAAAGAGATGTTGCAGTAGAGTCCATTACTTGTAATCCTTTTTCTAGTACTTCAATGTATGTAAGTTTATCAAATTTTTTTGCATCATCGTATTTGTTTGGATCCTTATCGTATACTCCATCAACTTTTTTTGCTAATAAAATAGCATCAGCTTCAATTTCTGCTGCCCTTAAGGCTGCAGTTGTATCAGTTGAAAAATATGGATTGCCTGTTCCAGCGGCAAATATTACTACTCTTTTCTTTTCTAAATGTCTCATAGCTCTTCTTCTAATAAATGGCTCAGCTACTTCATGCATTGCAATAGCTGTTTGAACTCTAGTGTCAACCCCTATACGCTCAAGAGAATCTTGTAATGCTAATGCGTTTATACAGGTTGCTAGCATTCCCATATAGTCTGCAGTAGTTCTATCCATATCTTCACCATTTCTACCACGCCATATGTTTCCGCCACCAACAACTGCACCAACTTCTATTCCCATTTCAACTATTTCTTTAATTTCTTCTGCTATTCTTTTAGTAACATTAAAGTCAATTCCAAAACCTTGGTCTCCGCTTAAAGCCTCTCCTGATAACTTAAGCATTATTCTTTTATATTTAGATGAATTCATAATATTATTATACCTCCAGAATTCTAAAATTCACACCTTTTTGTGCATTATATTTTATTATAGCTTTAAAAAAAGAGAACACTTAGTGTTCTCTTTATTTATTTTTATTCATTATTTTTTCATCTGCTTTTGAACTTCTTCTGCAAAGTTTTCTTCTTTCTTTTCAATACCTTCTCCTCTTTCAAATCTTACAAATTGAGAAAGAGTTATAGGTGCTCCAACTTCTTTTGATTTTTGTTCAAGCAATTGCTTTATTGTATAATCGGAATTCTTTACCCAAACTTGATCAATTAAGCACACTTCTTTAAGATATTTTTGAACTCTACCTTCAACCATTTTATCAACTATCTTTTCAGGTTTACCTTCATTTAAGGCTTGAACTCTATATATTTCTCTTTCTTTATTAATAGCTTCTTGGTCTACACTGTTTTCGTCTAAGAACAGAGGATTTGTAGCTGCAACTTGCATTGCTATATCTTTTGCTACTTCAAGTAAAACATTGCTTTCATTAGCACATTCTAATTTTACTAGTACACCTATTTTTCCTTCACCGTGTATATAGCTGTTAATTGCACCATTTGCTACTTCAACTTTTTCAAATCTTCTAACATTCATATTTTCGCCAAGTTTTGCTATTAAAGCAGTTAATGCATCTTTAACTGTCATATTTGCGTCTTCAATGAATTTTGCTTCTAATAATTCATCAAGAGTAGTTACGCTAGTAGTAGCTATTTGTCTTGCAACATTGTTAGTAAAGTTAACAAAATCTTTGTTAACAGCAACGAAATCTGTTTCACAGTTAACTTCTAACACTACAGCTGTTTTATTATCAGCAGATATATATGTTGTTACTAAACCTTCTGCAGCTATTCTGCCTGATTTTTTAGCAGCTGCTGCTAATCCTTTTTCTCTTAAATATTCTATTGCCTTTTCTTCATCCCCATTTGATTCTGTTAAGGCTTTTTTACAGTCCATCATTCCTGCGCCTGTTTTTTCTCTTAAATCTTTAACCATTTTTGCAGTAATCATGTATATTCCTCCTAACAAGTTAATTTAAAATTATTCAGCTAATTGTTCGCCTTGTCTTCCTTCTATTATAGCATCTGCTATTTTAGCTGTTATTAATCTTACAGCTCTTATAGCGTCATCATTTCCTGGAATTACATAGTCAACTTCATCTGGATCACAGTTTGTATCAACTATTGCAACAACTGGTATTCCAAGATTTTTTGCTTCTGCTAGAGCATTTTTTTCTTTTCTAGGATCAACTACAAATAAAGCTCCTATATTATCAGCGTTCATGTTTTTGATTCCGCCTAGATTTTTCTCTAGCTTTTCTTTTTCATTTCTTAGCTTAATAACTTCTTTTTTAGGAAGAACTTCAAATGTTCCGTCTTGCTCCATGTTTTCTAATTCTTCTAATCTATTTATTCTTGTTTTAATAGTTTTAAAATTTGTAAGCATTCCGCCTAACCATCTATTATTAACAAAATGCATTCCAGCTCTTACGCTTTCTTCTTGAATAGCTTCTTGAGCTTGCTTTTTAGTACCTACAAATAAAATATCTTTTCCATCTATAGATACGCTTTTAATGAAGTCATAAGCTTCTTCAACTTTTTTCACAGTTTTTTGCAAGTCTATAATGTATATACCATTTCTTTCTGTGAAAATATATGGAGCCATTTTTGGATTCCATCTTCTTGTTTGATGTCCGAAGTGAACACCAGCTTCTAATAATTGTTTCATTGAAATTACTGACATTAATATTACCTCCTAATTGGTTTTTACCTCCATTGCCTTTTCTCATGATTAAACCTTAGTTAAGGCACCATCTCATAAATTAGACAATGTGTGTTTTTCTTCCTTATGTAGTATATCACATGAATTGAAGTGGTTCAACAAAATTTATAAAAAACTTCTAAATTTAATTTACATAAGTAAAGAATAGGAAATTATGCCTATTCTCTATTTATTCTTTACTATTTTATTTTCTTTAACTCGTCTAATAGCTTTTCATTTAAAATTTTAATATGTGTACCCTTCATTCCTAAAGATCTAGATTCAATTACCCCTGCACTTTCAAACTTTCTTAATGCATTTACTATAACAGATCTAGTTATACCAACTTTATCGGCTATTTTAGATGCAACTAGAAGGCCTTCATTTCCGTCTAATTCATTAAAAACATGTTCTACAGCCTCAAGTTCTGAATATGATAGAGTACCTATAGCTAGCTGTACTACAGCTTTTTTTCTTGCTTCTTCTTCTACTTCATCATTTTTAGCTCTTAAAATTTCTAGTCCAACAATAGTAGCACTATATTCAGCTAATACTAAATCTTCATCTGTGAATTCTCCTTCGAATCTAGTAATAAACAGTGTTCCTAATCTCTCTCTATTCCCAACTATCGGAACTATTGTTGATAATTTCCCTTCCATTTCAGCTGGCTTAGTTTCATCGAAAGATGATCTACCTTCATTTTCAATATTTGCAAGAGTTTCTTGAATGTTTAACAATTTAGTATTAAATGTTTCAGGAAATTTTTTTTCTGTCAATACTTTTTGTTTAACACTTTCACATTCTAAACCATTAAAGAATTTATACCCTAGTATTTTACCTTTTCTACTTATTATATATACATTGCACTCTAGCACCTGACTTAACGAGGCACATATATCATCGAATACAACCGGTTCAGCCCCTGTTTTTTGTAATATCTTATTAAGCATTCGTATCTTATTTAATAATTCTGAAGCCATCGTACCTCTCCTTCTTAAACTTCTTAAAGACCATATACATTTTAAGAATAGTGTATATAGTTTTTAAATGTTTATATTTTTTAAATATTTAGAATTGTTTTAACTTCTTCAAATATGATAGCATAGTAAGAGTTATATTTCAACTCTCTATTTGTTAATTCGACATAAAATTTTATTCACTTGAAGTTTAAGGTTATTCGCTTTAAATAATATTTAATAGAGTTAAACATTATTTATACTTATTTTACTACTTTTTTTATATCTTATTCTTGAATAATATTTTTGCATTCCTTATTAGAGCATTCTAAATATTTACCTTGCTTCTTATTTTCTTTTTTCACCATAAAAGATCCACATTTTGTACATCTTTTTTCTGATGGCTCAAACCAACTAGCAAAATTACATTCAGGGTAATTGCTACATCCGTAAAACTTTCTTCCTTTTTTACTTTTTCTTAATAGTACCTTTCCACCACATAGTGGACATTGAACATCAATTTCTTCTAGCATAGGTTTAGTATTCTTACACTCAGGATATCCTGGACAGGCTAAAAAATCACCAAATCTACCATGCTTTATAACCATGTATCTACCACATTTATCACATTTGATTTCAGTAGGTTTATCTTCAATTGTTATTTTTGATATTTCTTTTTCTGCTAACTCTATATATTCAATTAATGGTGTATAAAACTCATTAACTACATGTTTCCAATTTTCTTTTCCTTCTTCTATATAGTCTAGCTTATTTTCCATTTTAGCTGTAAATTCTACATCAACTATCTTTTTAAAGTATTCACTAACAATATTGTTTACAATAAATCCTAGCTCCGTCGGCATTAATGTTTTCTTTTCTCTCTCCACATATTTTCTATCTATTAATGTAGATACTATAGGTGCGTAAGTACTTGGTCGGCCAATTCCATTTTCTTCTAAAGTTTTTACCAGTGTAGCCTCAGAAAATCTTGCCGGTGGTTGAGTAAAGTGCTGAAGTGTTTTAATATTTTTCTTTGATAAAACTTCACCTTTTTCTAAATCTGGTATTTTGATTGATTCCTCATCTTCTTCAGCAGAGTAATCATAAACTTTCATAAAACCATCAAATTCTATATTTGAGCCACTAGCTTTTAGCATGTACGGCCCGTTCTCTATACCTACTGATATAGTATTCATTAAGCAATCAGCCATTTGACTTGCCACAAATCTTTTCCATATTAAGCTATAGACTTTATATTGTTCTGGTTTTAAACTATCTTTTATTTTATCAGGAGATAGTTCTATATACGTAGGTCTAATAGCTTCATGAGCATCTTGTATATTTTTCTTTCCTTTATAATTACGTATAGTTTTTGGTATGTAATTCTCTCCAAAAACATTCACTATATAGTCTTTAGCACCTTCCTGTGCTTCTTTAGATATACGAACTGAATCAGTTCTCATATAAGTTATTAAACCTATGGTCCCGTGATCTTTTATATCTATACCTTCATAAAGTTGTTGAGCAATAGACATAGATTTTTTTGTTGAATAGTTCAGCTTTTTATAAGAATCTTGTTGGAAGGTACTTGTTGTGAATGGCGGTAATGGCTTTCTGTTTTTATTTGAAAGTTTAACATCATTTACAGTAAATTTATTTTTATTAAGTTCATTTTTTATTCGAGTACTTTCCTCTTCGTTAGCTATTTCTATTTTTTTATTATCCTTTGAATATAGCTTAACTATAAACGGTTTGCTAGATTTCTGACTTTCAAGCTGGCACTCTATTGTCCAATATTCTTTTGCCTCAAAATTTTTGATATCATCTTCTCTATTGCATATTAAATTCAAAGCAACAGACTGAACTCTTCCAGCACTTAATCCCCATTTAACTTTTCTCCAAAGAATAGGGCTTATTTTGTATCCAACTAGTCTATCTAAAACCCTTCTAGCTTGTTGAGCATCAACTAAATTTGCATTAATAGCTCTTGGATTTTTTATAGCAGATTTTACAGCGTTTTTTGTAATTTCGTTAAATTCAATTCTACATTTTTGATTTTCGTCTAGTTTTAATGCTTCAGCAAGATGCCAAGAAATTGCCTCTCCCTCTCTATCAGGGTCAGTAGCAAGAAATACTTTATCACTTTTTTTTGCTTCTTTTCGTAGATTATTTAACAATTCACCTTTTCCTCTTATAGTTATATATTTAGGGGTATAATTGCTTTCTATATCAACACCTAATTGGCTTTTAGGTAAATCTCTTATATGTCCCATTGATGCTTTAACAACATAATTTTTTCCTAAATATTTTCCTATTGTTTTAGCTTTTGCTGGAGATTCTACTATAACTAGTTTTTGACCCATACTATCCCCTCCAATAAACTTGAGTTCTCCAAAAATAAGTTTAGATATTCTTATATTATTATATTAGCTTCAAATTCGCTTATTATTCCTAACATAATAATTTCCACTTATATACATTACTTCTTCTCTTAGTTGCAATTCAAATAATACCTCATATAATTGTTTTATGTCAATCTTTGTTAGCCTTAAAATATCATCAAAATGTATTGGACTACTATTAATATTATCATAAACTACCTTTTCTAAAGTTTTCATTTTTACATTAACCTGCGGTATTTGCTTTGTGCTTTCTATATGTAAAAGTTGAAAAACATCTTCAATGTCTGTTAAAATATATGCCCCTTCTTTTATCAATTGGTTTGTTCCTTTACTTTCGGAAGAAAAAATATTACCTGGTACTGCTATAACATCTTTTCCTTGATCTAATGCAGCTCCTGCAGTTATAAGTGAACCACTCTTTTCCCCGGCTTCTACAACTATTAAAATGTCACTTAGAGCACTTATAATTCTGTTTCTTATAGGAAAATTATAGGCATAGGGTTTTGTTCCAGGTAAAAATTGAGAAATAATACATCCATTATTCATAATATCGTTATATATTTTAAAATTTTCTTTAGGATAAACAACATCTATTCCTGAACCCAGCACAGCACATGTATATGAATTTTTACTTATGCACTTTTTGTGTGCTATAGAATCTATTCCTCTGGCCATACCACTTATAATATTGATATTATTTTCACAAAGAGATTCGCATATTATATTCGTAACATTAATACCATAGTTTGTGCAATTTCTAGAACCTACAATACCAGCGCTAGATTTAGTATTTAATTTTTTAATATCACCTTTGTAAAATAGCATATAAGGAGCATCTTCATATTTTTTTAATCTTTCAGGATACATACTATCTGTAATTACCACTGTATTTATATTTTCATATAATAGCTTGGTTTTTAAATTATTAATTTTGTCTTTGTCCCAAGATTTTTTTAATATACTCCTAACCTTTTCATTTATAAATTCATTTTTTTTATCATGTATACTATAATACCATATTTCATCTAAAGTTTTAAAATTATTTAGTAATATATTTTTTGTAGTATATGATAGTTGTGATATGGCAAACCAAATTTCATAATCATTCATTATGTACTGTGCTCCTTATTTTTAATAGAATATAATGGTTAACATATAATATTGTGAAAAATTACAGTTTAATGTTATAGATGTAATCTAATATATTAAATTACGTCTTGATCTAAGAATTTTCTATACTGTAAAGCTTCTATCAAATCGTCTTGCTCTATTTTTTCTCTATTTTTTAAGTCTGCTATAGTTCTAGATACTTTCAGTATTCTGCTATAGCTTCTTGTGCTTAAGTTAAATTTATTATAGATTTTTTCAATAATACTATTTGTTTTATTATCAAGTTTACAATATTTCTTTATAAGCTTTTCATTCATCTGAGCATTACAATATATTCCTTCTTTAATATATCTTAAACTTTGAAGTTTTCTTGCTATTTCAACTCTTTTTCTTATATCCTCTGATTTTTCACTAATAGCTTCTGACTTCAACTCTTTATAAGATATTGGATTTACATAAGAAAATATATCTATTCTATCTAATATAGGCTTCGATAGCTTATTTAAGTATATTCTTCTTTCATAGTCATTACAGATGCATTCTTTTATATTGCTACCATAGTATCCGCATCTACATGGATTCATAGCTCCTACAAGCATAAAATTAGCTGGATAGGTTATACTGCCAGTTGCTTTGCTTATTTTAATGTTTCTATCTTCTAGAGGTTGCCTTAATACTTCTAAAGTTTTCCTATTAAATTCTAATATTTCATCTAAAAATAAAACACCATTATGAGCTAGAGAAACTTCTCCTGGTGATAACTTATTACCTCCACCTACTAAAGATATTTGTGATGCAGTATGATGAGGGCTTCTAAAAGGTCTTTCCTGAATTAAAGTATTTTCATTATTTAAATTTCCAGAAATACTGTAAATCTTTGTAACCTCTAAAGCTTCTTCACAACTCAATTTTGGCAGTACTGTTGGAATTCGTTTTGCTAACATGGTTTTACCGCAACCTGGAGGCCCAAACATTAAAATATTATGCCCTCCGGCTGCTGCAACTTCTATTGATCTTTTACAACTTTCTTGACCTATTACATCGCTAAAATCATCATAATACTTTTTTACTTCTTCTTTATTATGTCTTACATATGGAAGCAAGTCCTGATATTTTAAGAATTCTGCTACTTGCTTCAGATTTTCAAATGGATATACCATGCAATTATCTATTATTGCACATTCATCGGCATTATCATTAGGAACTATAAATCTAAAAATTTTCTCTTTCATAGAATCAATAACAATTGGAAGAGCCCCTCTTATTCTTTTTAATTCTCCAAATAATGATAATTCACCCATAAATAAAAAATTGTTAGAATTATAAACATTTATTTGATTAGTAGCTATTAAAATAGCTATTGCGATTGGTAAATCAAATAATGATCCTTCTTTTTTTAAATCCGCAGGAGCTAAATTAACAGTTATTCTTTGTATTGGAAATTCAAATCCTGAATTAACCAGGGCAGATCGTACTCTCTCTTTAGATTCTTTTACTGAAGTATCTGCTAAGCCTACAATATTAAAACATGGTAATCCACAAGCTACATCAACCTCTACATTTACTATAGTTCCATTTATCCCTGTGAATGTTGCTGAATTAATTTTAATTGCCATATAATCACCTCTATAGGGATTATTGACAAATTTTTATTTTATATAATTTAAATAATAAAAATTTATTGCGATTTACATTTTTGTTATATATACATAATTTAAGTTATGTAAACCTAAGTTGAAATGATTTAAGTTTATTGTATTTGGATAGAATTAATTATAATAATATTTTTAAAGGAGTATTTTTATATGAAACACTACAATAAATTAATTGGCAATTACGGTGAATTTATATCTAGAGAATTTTTAATTAAACAAGGTTATACAATTATGGATACAAATTTCAAATGTAAACTAGGTGAGATAGATATAATAAGTTTTGTATCTTCTAAAAATTGCATATGTTTTACTGAAGTTAAGAGCCGTTACAATACTTTGTATGGTAGACCTTCTGAATCAATTACATATAAAAAAATCTTCAGATTAAAAAATATAGCACAATATTATATACTAAAAAATAATTTACATAAATTTAATTTTAGATTTGATGTAATAGAAATATTATTTCATATAGAAAATGATACTTATGATATTAATTTAATAGAAAATGCATTTAACTAAAGGCTAACTATTTAATAGTTAGCCTTAGATATCAAACATATTTATTATATTTTTTAAAAAACTTTTTCTATGAATGTCCGTATACCCATATTTTTTTATTGCTTCTATGTGATCTTTGGTTCCATATCCTACATTCTTTTCAAATCCATATTGAGGATATATCTCACTATAATCTTTCATTAACTTATCTCTGTAAACTTTGGCTATTATAGATGCACAGGCTATACTGGCACTTTGAGTATCACCTTTTATAATAAACTTATTTTCTATATTGCAGTTTTTTATTGCATAGCCATCTGATAAGACTAGAGATGGCTTTATATTTAATCCATTTGCCGCTCTCTTTAGCACTTCATTATTACACCAAGCTATACCTTTTTCATCAATTTCCATGCTACTTATTTCAGTTATGCAATAGCTAACCGCTTTATCTTTTATTATATAATCTAATTCTTCTCTAGTTTTTTGTGATAATTTTTTTGAATCATTTATTTTAAGTATCAGTTCATTACTTTCCTTATAATCTAATTTTAAAATTACTGCTGCTGCAACAATAGGCCCTGCTAAAGGACCCCTTCCAACTTCATCTACTCCTGCTATATATAAATCAGTAATAAATTTTTTATCAAAGTCATACATTTGTTTAACTCTAGATATTTCTTTTTCTCTATATTCTAAAAACTTATAAACGCTGTTACATAGCTTTTGGACTGTTTTTCTTTCATCATTTTTCAGAGTATCTATTATCTTATAGTAATCAAAATTAGAATTTTCTTCTTTTAACATATCAGTAATATATTTTTTAATTTGACTAGATTTCATTTCTTTAAAATTTGTGTTCATCAATTAGATCACGGCCTTTCAAGGGAAATTTGGCCTAGTTTTCCGCCTCTAAATTCATCGAGAATAAGTACTGCTACTCTATTATAATCTATATTTCCACCAGATATAACAGCACCTCTTTTTCTGGCTATATTATCCATATTTTCCAGTGTATTATCGCTTAAAGAATTTAATTTATATCTTTCAATTAATCTATCTGGGTATTGTTCTTGGAGCTTTTCGATTAATTTATAAGCTAAATTTTCTATATCCATTATTTCATCTTTAATTGCTCCTGTAAAAGCTAAATTTAATCCTACTTCTTCATCTTCAAATTTAGGCCAAAGTACTCCTGGTGTATCAAGAAGTTCTATACCTATATTAGTTTTAATCCACTGCTTACTCCTTGTAACTCCTGGTTTATCTCCTACTTTAGCTCTAGCATTGTTTGCCATCCTATTTATAAATGATGATTTTCCTACGTTAGGTATACCTACTACCATTGCTCTGGTAGTAATATTAACTAGTCCCTTTGCTCTTAACTTATCATGTTTTTCTTTTAATAAATCACTTATTTTAGACTTTATATTATTCATGCCTTTACCATTGAGACTATTAACACTTATAACCTTTATCAAATCATTGGATAGTGTATTTATCCATTCTTTAGTTATTTTTTCTTCTGCAAGGTCACTTTTATTTAACAAAATAATTCTTGGTTTATCTTTACATATATCATCAATATCTGGATTTGAGCTTGACTTAACTATTCTTGCATCCCTAATTTCTATAACTAAATCAACAAATTTTAAATTTTCTTTTATCTCTCTTCTAGTTTTAGCCATATGCCCTGGAAACCAATTAATAGACATTTTGCTTAACCTCCTTTACACTTAAAATTACACTATAAATATTCTTTATACCATGGATAAAAAAAAGGGACTTTACAGTCCCATTTTTTATCTAATCAATTCTTTAACTTTTGCAGCCTTACCTACTCTGTCTCTTAAGTAATAAAGTTTAGCTCTTCTAGCTTTACCTCTTCTTACTACTTTGATTCCTTCAATCATTGGAGAATTTATAGGGAATGTTCTTTCAACTGCAGTACCGTAAGCAACTCTTCTTACAGTAAAAGTTTCTCTTATTCCACCATTTTGTTTCTTTATTACAGTTCCTTCGAATGCTTGAATTCTTTCTTTGTTTCCTTCTTTAATTCTTACATCGATTCTAATAGTATCTCCAACGTTGAATGCTGTTAAATCCTTTTTGATTTGTTCTGCTTCAATTGATTTTATAATATCTAGCATGTGCATTCCCTCCTTAAATTTTTTTGACGTTCGTATCATATGTATAAAAAATAGATAGAGGACCGTCCGTACTAGCACAAAGCATATTTTACCACAAATAACGGTTTGCTTCAATATATAATTTAATATTTTATTAGCATCTTCTACTCTTTTAGAAGTTTTTTGTCTTCTTTAGACAATATTATATTTTTAAACATATCTGGTCGTCTTTCTTTTGTTATAATAAGAGATTGCTTTCTTCTCCACTTTCTTATATTTTCATGGTGACCTGATATGAGTACTTTAGGCACTTTTTCCCCTTCAAACTCTTCTGGTCTTGTATATTGAGGGTATTCTAATAGACCATTATAAAAAGATTCTTCAGTATAACTTTCATAACTAGATAATACCCCAGGTATCAATCTACAAATGCTATCTACAATAGGTATACAGGCCATTTCTCCACCTGTCAATACAAAATCACCCAATGACAGCTCAATATCTATATGCTTATAAACTCTCTCATCTATGCCTTCATAATGACCACATAAAAATATAAGTTCTTCTTCTTTAGACAACTGTTTTGCAGTTTCCTGAGTAAATGTATTTCCTCTTGGGCCTAAAAATATAATCTTTCCTTTGTTAGTTTTCTTTATGGCTTTTATTGAATCTGAAATTGGCTGAGGAGTCATAACCATTCCTGCTCCACCGCCATATGGATAATCATCTACTTTTTTATGCTTATTTTGTGAATAATCCCTTATATTATGAGTATTGATTTCTATTGTACCTTTATCTAAAGCTCTACCTATAATACTAGAGTCAAAAACTTGAAACATCTCAGGAAATAATGTTAAAATATCTATTTTCATTGCCATACTTCCAAAGGCTTAATAATTACCTTTTTACTTTCTACATCTATATTTAATACAATACTTTTAATAGCTGGAATTAAAAGTTCCTTTTCACCTTTTATCCAATAAACATCATTGCTTCCAGTATAGATTATATCATCAATAGTTCCAAGTTCCTCTCCATTTTCATCGTAGACATGACAGCCTATAATATCTGATTCAAAATAAGAATCTTCAGGTAGTTCTATTGCATCTTCTCTTCTTATTCTTATATATTTGTTTTTTAACCTTACAGCATCTTCTATTTTATCTATACCTTCAATTTTTAGTATCACTTTTCCTGGCTGAAGCTTACAGTTAGTAATAGTTATTTCACTATTATCTATATATGCTTTTTTTAATTTTTTGAATCTCTCTAAATCATCTGTTACGGATTGTACTTTTATTTCTCCCTTAATTCCATGAGTATTTATTATTTTTCCTACAGTTAATAACTGTTCCATAATATCTATACCCCTTTAAAATTATATTTTAAAAGAGTTAGGATTTCCTAACTCTTTCATTTATAATAATATTAGTATGTAATTAGATTATTTCAACAACAACTCTTTTATCTTCTTTTACAGCTGCTGCTTTTACAACAGTTCTTATAGCTTTTGCTATTCTTCCCTGTTTACCAATTACTTTTCCCATATCTTCTGGGGCAACCTTTAATTCAAGAATTATTGATTGCTCCCCAACAATTTCATTAACACTAACCATTTCTGGGTTATCAACTAAAGCTTTAGCTATTATCTCTAGTAAATTCTTCATCTACTACACCCCCTGGTTACTATTTAGAAAGCTTTTCATTTATTCCAGCTTCTTCAAATAATCTTTTAACAACATCAGTTGGTTGAGCACCATTTTTTACCCATTTAACAGCTTTTTCTTCATCTATTTTAACTGTTTTTGGTTCTGTAATTGGGTTATAGTAACCTATTTCTTCAATAAATCTTCCATCTCTTGGAGATCTTGAATCAGCAACAACTACTCTATAAAATGGAGCTTTTTTAGCACCCATTCTTCTTAATCTTATTTTAACTGCCATTAATTTCACCTCCTTACAAGTCTCTATCTATTTACATGAATGGAAATTTCCCAAACATACCTTTTTTAAATGACTTAGGTTGATTTTTCATTTGTTTCATCATCTTCTTCATCATTTGAAAATCTTTTAATAATTTATTTACTTGTTGAACGGTTGTTCCAGATCCCTTGGCAATTCTTTTCTTTCTAGAAGGAGAATTACTAACCAAGCTAGGATCTTTTCTCTCTTTTTTAGTCATAGAATCAATTATTGCTTCTATTTTCTTTAACTCTTTTTCACTTTGATTTAAATCTATATTTTCTAATTGTTTATTATTTACTCCTGGAACCATCTCTAGTAGTTTTCCCATAGGCCCCATCTTCTTTAACTGAGCCATAGATTCTTTAAAATCCTCTAGGTTAAACTCTAGATTCATCATCTTATCTCCAAGCTCTTTTGCCTTTTCTTCATCGATAGCTTCTTGAGCCTTCTCAATTAAAGAAAGGATATCACCCATTCCTAAAATTCTAGAAGCCATTCTGTCAGGATAAAATACCTCGATGTCATTCATCTTTTCACCAATACCAACGTATTTAATTGGTTTCCCTGTTATAGCTCTTATAGATAGGGCTGCTCCGCCTCTTGTATCACCATCAAGTTTTGTTAAAATTACTCCAGTAATATCTAGTATATTATTAAAACTTTCAGCAACATTAACAGCATCTTGACCAGTCATAGAATCTACAACAAGTAATATTTCATTTGGTTCCAAGCTATCTTTGATATTTTTTAATTCATCCATTAGTGCTTCGTCTATATGAAGTCTTCCTGCAGTATCTATTATAACTACATTTAAATCATTATTTTTTGCATATTCCATTGAAGCTTTTGCTATGTCTACAGGATTAACTTTGTCTCCCATAGAAAATACAGGAATATCTATTTGTTTTCCAACAACTTGAAGTTGTTTAATAGCAGCTGGTCTATATACGTCACAAGCAACTAACAATGGCTTTTTATTCTTTTTTCTTAGTTCTAGGGCTAGTTTACCTGCCATGGTAGTTTTTCCAGCACCTTGAAGACCTGCTAACATAATTACTGTTAATCCTTTTGTAGAAAATTCAATCTTACTTTCTGAATTTCCCATTAGTGTCTTCAGCTCATCATTAACTATTTTAATAACTTGTTGCCCTGGAGTTAAACTCCCCATTACCTCTGCACCAAGACATTTTTCACCTGTGTTTTTTACAAACTCTCTTACTATTTTATAATTTACATCAGCCTCAAGCAAAGCTAACTTAACTTCTCTCATAGCTTCCTTAATATCTTTTTCTGACAGCTTACCTTTACCTTTTAGCTTTTTTAAAGTTTCTTGAAGTTTAGATGTTAATCCTTCAAATGCCATCTTACTCCTCCTAAATAGACTCTTCGATATTATTTTTTATCTCTTGTAATAAGTCTATATATTCATCATTACCAATCTTTTCTTCAAGTCTAGTTATCTTTTTTATAATTAAGTCTTTATTTTTTTTTAATTTAGTACTCTTTTCTACAAGCTTCAATTTTTTTTCATATCCATTCAATAACTTATTGCATCTTTTTATAATGTCATATATCGCTTGTCTGCTTGTATTTGTAAATTCAGATATTTCAGCTAAAGATAAGTCCTCATTAAAATAAAGCTCCATTATATCTTTTTGTTTTTCAGTTAGGAGTTCCTTATAAAAATCCATTAAAATAGATATTTTTACTCTATCCTCCATGTAATCACCAACTCACGGATATTATAATAGCAAATTAATTTAATGGTGTCAAGTACTTTTACTTAACACTATTAAAAAAGTGCTTCAATAAAATCATTAGAGTTAAACTCTTGCAAATCATCAATTCCTTCTCCCACACCTATAAGTTTTACAGGAATATTTAGTTGATGTTTTATAGCTATAATTACTCCACCTTTAGCTGTGCCATCAAGTTTGGTTAGTATTATACCATCAATAGGACAAACCTCAGCAAACTGTTTAGCTTGCTGCAGAGCATTTTGTCCAGTAGTAGCATCAAGCACTAATAAAGTTTCCTTGCTAGCCTCATTATATTCTCTATCTATTATTCGATTAATTTTTTCTAGCTCATTCATTAGATTCTTTTTATTATGTAATCTCCCTGCTGTATCGCAAATAAGCACATCAGCTTTTCTAGCCTTAGCAGCTTGTATAGCATCAAAAACTACAGAACCTGGATCAGCACCTTCTTGATGCTTTATTATATCTACACCTGCCCTATTACTCCAAACTTCTAGCTGATCAATAGCTGCTGCTCTAAATGTATCAGCTGCTGCCATTATTACTTTATGACCATCATTTTTAAATTTAGATGACATTTTTCCAATTGATGTTGTTTTACCTACACCATTTACCCCTATTACTAATAATATCTTAGGTTTATCATTAAAACCTAATCCCATTTCTTGATTTCCTAATATTTCTGCTAATACTTCTTTTAAGCAGTCATATACTTCCTTAGGATCTTTAACTTTATTATCCTTTACCTTTTGTTTTAACCTATCCATAATTTCTAATGAAGTATCTACACCTATATCTGCTGTTATTAAAATTTCTTCTAATTCCTCATATAATTCCTCATCAATTTTCACAGCCAAATTTAATACTTCTGAAACCTTTTCAGTGAAATTATCTTTAGTTTTAGATAATCCATTTTTTAGCTTATCAAAAAAATTTCCAAACATGCTTCTACATCTCCTCTAATATTAACTAAATTTATTTACTTAAATCAACAGATACTATCTTCGATATTCCTTTTTCCTCCATAGTTACTCCATAAAGTACATCTCCCACTTCCATACTACCTTTCCTATGGGTTATAATTATAAACTGGGTATTTCCAGAAAACTTTTTTAAAAACTCAGCATATCTAGATACATTTGAATCGTCCAATGCTGCTTCAATCTCATCTAATATACAAAATGGAGTAGGCTTCATTTTTAAAATTGCAAATAAAAGAGCGATGGCAGACAAACCTTTTTCTCCACCAGACATTAGATTAATATTTTGAAGCTTTTTACCAGGGGGCTGCACATTTATTTCTATATTCGCTGTGAGCTCATCTCCTTCTTCTAATATTAAATCAGCATTTCCGCCTTTGAATAATTCTTTAAAAGTTTCATTAAAATTGATTCTCAACTTATTGAAGTTCTCATTAAATACAACTCTCATCTTTTCTGTCATTTCTTTGACAACATTAATTAATTCTTCCTTGGCCTTAATTAAATCTTCCTTTTGCATTTTCATAAATGTATATTTTTCTAATAGTTCTTTATATTCTTCTATAGCTCCTAAATTAACTATACCTAACCTTGATATTTCATTTTTATACGTCACAATATCTTTTTTACACTGATCCATATCTTCATCTTGAAGTTTAATTTCTATGGCTTCCGCATAAGTTAGTTCCATTTCCTCATTTAACTTATTATAATAAGTATCTCTTTCTGATTCATGCCTTGCAAGAGATATTTGAAGATTGTTTTTAGACTTTTCGTTTTTATCACATAATAAAATTAAATTATTTAACTTTTCTTTATTACTTTTAATATCTTCCTTTATTTTTATTCTTTTTATATCAATATCCTTAAACTTATCTTCAAATTCTAATATTATTTGATTAATTTCTGTAATTTTATTTGTGTTTTCATTAATTTTATTTTGTGATTTGTTTATTTCTTTATTAGATTCATCTAATTCTAATTCTAATGATTGAATTTCAAAACTAATTTGCTTTATATCTTCTTCTAACCTTTGTAGTTCTTTATTTTTATTTGAAATTGTTTCATCCAATTGAGCCTTTTTTATTCTAAAATTCGTAATTTCATTATTTATATTTTGTGTTTCTTCTTTTTCCTTATTTAATCCCTCTTCTAAATTTGAGATTTTTAAAGAATTTTCTTTTTCAAGCTTAACTAATTCATCAATTTTATTTTGAATTTCATTAAGATCTTTTGCATTAAACTCTAGATTTTCCTTAATTAATAAAATTTCATTGTTTGCCGTTTCTAAACTTCTTTTTAACTTTTCTGTTTCATTATCAATACTATTTATCTTTTCATTAATTTTTGTCTTTTCAATATTTTCATAATGAATTTCGTCTTTTAGGTTTAAACAAAGATCATCCATACACTTTATATCATTTTTATGTTTTATTATGATATCATTCAGGCTCTTTATATCTTTTTCATAACTTTGTAGCTTAATTTGCAGCTCTTCTATTTCCCTTTTTCTGCCTATTATATTTGAACTCTTATTATATATGCTTCCTCCTGTTAGAGCCCCCCCTGGATTCACTACTTCACCTGTTAGTGTTACTATTTTAAAATTGTAATTGGTTTGGCGAGCTATAAGTAGTGCACTATCCATATTTTCCGAAACTATAGTTTTACCTAGCGTATATTCTATAATATTAGTGTACTTCTCATCAAATGTTATAAGCTCACTTGCTACACCTATATATCCATTTACTTCTTTTACCTTTGATGGTACAGATATTTTTTTACCTTTTATAATTGTAAGTGGTAAAAAAGTAGCTCTTCCTATAGTATTGTCCTTTAAATATTTAATTAATCTCTTAGCTATATTCTCATCAAGAGTAATTATATTGGATATAGCTGGACCCAGTGTAATTTCAATAGCAGTCTCAAAATTTTTATCTACTTTCAATATTTCTCCTAATATACACGCTTTTCCTACTGCCTCTATAATTTTCCCGTCATCTATATGCTGCATTAGTACTTTTACAGCTTTATTATATCCTTCATGATATTTTTCTAAGTTGATTAAAGCATTACAGTTGGCTTCTGTCTTGTTATATACTAAAGATAACTCTTTAAGTTTCTTTTCGTCATTTATAAGTTTTTTATTTTTAATTCCAATTTCCTTCTTATATTTTTTTATTTGCTCTTCATACTCTAAAATCTTACTTTCCATGCTTATAATTTCACTATTAAGCATATTTTTAGTTGTATAATTTATTTTAATAGAATTAGCATGTGCTTCACTTGATATTTTAAGTTCTTGAAGCTTATTTTCTAAACTTACAATGTCATTTTTCATTATATTAATTTCGTTTTTACTTTGACTAATTTTACTTAATAATTCTACTTCATAGTCTTTTGCTTTTTTTACTGCTTCAAACATATTTGCAACAGCTTTATTTTTATCATTAATTATAGTTTCATACTTCCATATTCTATCTTGAATCGTATTCTGATTGGATACTAGTTCTTTTAAATTTAACCTTTCATTTGCTTTTTCAGCATTTAATTTAATTAATTTTTCTTTTAACTGTTCTAAGTTCTTTGTAGTCTTATCAATTACAGCAGATAAGTTTTTTATTCTTTCATTTAGAAGATCAATTTCAGATAATAATTTTTGATTATCTGACTTATTACTATAGTATTTTCTTCTTTCTTCATTGTTTTTCAACTCAAATTTTTCTAAGTCTTCGTTCAATTTATCTAACTTTTCTTCATAGTTATTTTTTTCATTATTTAAACTTCTTAGCGTATCTTCATTTTTAGTAATATCATTTTTTATTGTATCTATTTTTTTTTCTACGCTATCTATATTATCAAGTATTAAAGTTACTTCTTTAGCCTTAAGTTTTCCCGATATTTCTAAAAACTTTTTTGCTTTTTCATTTTCTATTCTAAGAGGCTCTATCCTTTCCTCATATGTACTAAAGATATCGTTAATTCTTTGTATATTTTGTTCTGTATTTTCAAGCCTTCTCTCTGCTTCTTCTTTTCTAGTTTTAAATTTCACAATACCAGCCGCTTCCTCCAAAAGACTTCTTCTATCCTCTGGCTTTCCACTTAATACAGCTTCTATTTTACCTTGTCCAATTATTGAATATCCTTCTTTACCTATACCTGTATCCATAAATAATTCTTGAATATCTTTAAGTCTACACTTTGTATTATTAATATAATACTCGCTTTCTCCTGATCTATATATCCTTCTCATTATTGTTACATCAGAATAGTCTATTTGCAATTCACCATCGCTATTATCCAGGACAAGGGTTACTTGGGCTAGTCCAACTGGCTTTCTGAACTCAGTTCCGGAGAAAATTACATCTTGCATTTTTCCTCCTCTTAAGTTTTTTACGCTTTGTTCTCCTAAAACCCATTTCACTGCATCAGATATATTACTTTTACCGCTGCCATTAGGCCCTACTATTGCAGTTATTCCATTTTTAAAAACTAGTTCTGTTTTATCAGCAAAAGATTTAAAGCCTCTTATCTCAAGTGACTTCAAAAACATAAGTATCTCTCCTATTTGTAATTTTGTTATGTACTAAACTATTTATATAAAATTAAAAATTATATACAATATTTATCTTAATTTACAAAGAAATAAAAGGTTGTACATTACAACCCTATAAATCTATTATTTTCACCTTTATAATTTTAAATCATATTACTATAAATATCAATTATACATTTGCAATAAAGAAAATAAAAAACCGTGCTGAGCACGGCTTGATTTATTACTATCTAGGTTCTACTATAAACTTTATAGCTGTTCTTTCTTCTCCATCAATTGCTATTTGAGAAAATGCGGGAATAACTACTAAATCTATTCCATTTGGTGCTACAAATCCTCTTGTGATCGCTAAAGCTTTAACTGCTTGATTTACTGCTCCTGCGCCTACAGCTTGAACTTCTACAGTTCCACATTCTCTTAAAACGGCTGCAAGTGCCCCTGCTACTGATTTTGGTTGAGATTGAGCTGATACTTTTAATACTTCCATTTTTAATCCTCCCTACAAAAATTATTATTGCATATTATTGCATCCTTTATAGGGAATATATTCTATATAATATTTAAATATCCTTCTTTGTACTTAATTTCTAAGTATTCTTTTATAACTATCTTTTTACACATTTCATCAAATTTTATCATAAATGTATTTCTCTCTATACTATTATCTTGTAAAACTTCCAACTTATTTGTTCTAATTTGTTTCAATGTGTCATTAAAAAACTTTTTCTTATACGCATATAATTTTGATATATCTTTACCATTTATATAAAGTTTAATATTTTTTTCATTATACTCTTGTAGATTCTCTAATATTATTTCATTATATAGACTTCCTTCTACGAGTTCTCTAAAAGAAGGATGAAATGGTCCGGCAACTAATTCTTTACCATAATTTATTTCTTCTGTAGGTTGTAAACCTATTCTTATTACATTTATGTTATTTGCTTGGAACATTGAATATATTAGTTTACTTATATCAACTGCTTCTTCTAAACTATAAGGTTTATAAGTATTCAACTTATACATTTTCTCCATAGGAGTATTTTTTACTACTAAAGCTGGATAAATTCTAGTTATATCAGGCTTCATTTCTACAACCTTTTTAGCAGTATATATATCCTTATTAAAATTGTCACCTGGAAGTCCTAACATAATTTGATGCCCTAATGTAAAGTTATACTGCTTAATTAGTTTTGAAGCTTTAAACACATCTTCACTAGTATGACCTCTACCTGATTTTAATAGTACTTCATCATCTAATGATTGAACTCCTAACTCAATTATATCAACTGAATATTCCTTAAGATTTGTAAGTATTTCATCATTTATATAATCTGGTCTAGTAGATAAGTGGATATAATCTATAACTCCACCTTCTTTATATTTTTTTGCAACACTTAATAACTGCTTTTGTTTATCTATATTAATAGCTGTAAATGTTCCACCAAAAAAAGAAATCTCTAAAGTTGCATTTCTTTTATCTATTGTCTTTAAATATTCTTTTACAGTTTCGTCAACAAATTCTGGTGTTACTACATTAGATGTGCCTGTTATACTGTTTTGATTGCAAAACACACAGTCATGCGGGCATCCTTCGTGCGGAACAAATATTGGTATTATATAGTGTGTATTACTCATTTACATCCCCCAAGTTTTCTAAAGCTTCTTTTGCAGCATTTTGTTCAGCTTCTTTTTTACTATATCCCTCACCAACACCTCTAACCAATGGGTGTACTACAACTTCGGTAAAAAATTTTCTTCTATGAGGTGGCCCCTCAAATCCTGATAAATTATATTCTATATTATAATCTCCAAATCCTTGGATAGTCTCTTGTAATTTAGTTTTATAATCCAATATTATTTCATCACTATCTGCTTTTTTTATTATGTCTTCAAAATTGTAGGTGATAAACTTTTTTGCACTTTTATAACCCTGATCCTGATATATTGCAGCTATGATTGCTTCTATACAGTCTGCTAAGATAGATACTCTAGTCCTTCCACCAGTCATTTCTTCACCTTTGCTCATATTGATATATTTACCTATATCCCATTTAGCAGCAACATTATATAATGAGTTTTCACATACAATAAGCGCTCTCTTTTTTGTTAGAAATCCTTCTGGTTTATCACTATACTTATTAAATAGAAGTTCAGATATGCATAGCTGAAGTATGGAATCGCCTAAAAACTCAAATCTTTCATTTGATTGAGTATTTTTATTTTCATTTATACAGGAACTATGTGAAAGTGCTATATCTAAGAGCTCTATATTATTAAACTTAATATTAAGTATATTTTCTAATTTATTGAGGATTTTTTTTCTATCTTCTTTCATCTAAACAACTCCTCTATTTTCTACTAAATTTAAAGTCCCGTTATATTACGGGACTTGTCATTATTCTTCAATATGAGAACTTATATATTCTACTACATCTCCAACTTTAGTTGCTTTTTCTGCATCTTCGTCAGGTATCTCAATATCAAATTCTTCCTCTAACGCCATAATAAGTTCAACTACATCTAAAGAGTCAGCACCTAAGTCGTCCACAAATAATGAGTCCATTGTTATTGTATTTTCATCAAGACCAAGTTGGTCTGCAATAATTTTTTTAACTCTATTAAATACCATTTTGTTTCACCTCCTATAAAAATTCTACAATATGATAATATTACATAACTTATACATCGTCAATAAGATAATATTAATTTAGAAATAGCTTTATACCATTTTCTCTTCAATATGTCCCTTTATTTTTTCAATTATGTTATTATCATAAAATATTATTGATTGTCTTATTGCATTTTTTATAGCTTTAGCATCTGAGCTTCCATGGGCTTTTATGCATATACCATCTACTCCCAAAAATGCTGCTCCACCATATTCTTTATAGTCAAAATCCTTCTTAAACTTATTAAATACAGGTTTAAGCATAACACCACCTAGTTTTGTTCTAAAAGATGACATTATTTCATCTTTTAAAGTTGAAAAAATAGTTCCTGCAACTCCTTCATACATTTTCAAAACTGTATTTCCTATAAATCCATCACATACTAAAACATTAACTTTTCCCTCTGGAATTTCTCGTGGTTCTACGTTTCCAACAAAATTAAGATTAGTTTGTTTTAAGAGCTGATGTGCCTCTTTTGTTAGTTCATTACCTTTTTCTTCTTCAGAGCCAATATTTATTAGTCCTACACTAGGATTATCAATTTTTAATATGTTTTGAAAATATGTTTCCCCCATTAAAGCAAACTGCACCAAATTAATAGGTTTACACTCAGCATTGGCTCCACAATCAATAATCATAAAAGGACCGTTTTTACCTGGCATTATAGGAGCTAAAGCAGGCCTATTAACGCCTTTTATTCTTCCAATTACAAGAGTTGCTCCAGCTAAAAATGCACCAGTGCTTCCTGCTGATATAACAGCATCAGCGGTATTATTTTTTACTAATTCTAAGGCCTTATATAAGCTAGAATCTTTTTTTCTGCGTATAGCCATTACAGGATGTTCATTATTACTAATTATGTCTCTAGCATCTAGTATAGTTATTTTTTCTTTATTATATTCATGCTTAGATAATTCTTTATTTAATAAATCTTTAGGTCCAGTAACTATGATTTCTAAATTCTTGTATGTTTTGGAAGCATCTATACATCCTTCAATTATAGCGTGTGGTGAATAGTCTCCTCCCATTCCATCTACAGCAATCTTCATAATCTTTACCTCACTTTAGATTTTAATAATTGCAAATGTTAAAAGTTAAAACAAATAAGTAATATATAGTGAATTCAAAAAAAGAAAGTCATTTGACTTTCTTTTCTTAGTTTTCTTTAGAAACTATTTCTTTACCATTATAATATCCACATTCTTTGCAAACTCTATGAGCAAGCTTCATTTCGTGACATTGTGGGCATTCAACCACTCCTGGTAAACTTAATTTAAAAGTTTGAGCTCTTCTTGAATCTCTTCTAGCTTTTGATGTCTTTCTTTTTGGATGTGCCATCTATTTTCACCTCCTTAGTTATTAGAGAAAAAATCTCTTAACTTTGCAAGCCTAGGATCAATATCATTCCTTTCACAATTGCATGCAGAATGATTTAAATTTGTGCCACATACCGAGCATAGTCCCTTGCAATCTTCATTACAAAGTTTTTTCATTGGTAGTGACAGAATAATGTTAGTTTCAATGATTGGTGAAAAATCTACCTTATCACTATGTATAATGATAATATCATTGTCTTCATCATTAAATTCTTTTGAAAACTTTTCATGTACTTCGACTTCTAAAGGGTAATTAAAATTTTCAAGACATCTAGAACAAATTAGATTTAATGTTGTCCTCATTGTTCCATCGAAATTAATTATGCCGCCTGAAGTACTAAATACTCCTTCAACTTTTATAGGCTCTACAAAAATAATTTCCTCACCTTCAAAATTGATGCTTTTACCTTCAAAAGATACACTGACTTCTTTTTGTTTTAGTCTCTTGCCGAGCAAATCAGAAATATCAATTAGCATAACTACACCTCTATTATTATAAATGGGCTAATAAATTTCGCAGCATATGCTCAATTTATTAGCCACAACCTATTATATAAACACACTAATAAAAAGTCAAGTATTTTATTATATCTTTACTATATTATTCTTTATTTTTCAACTATTTCTTTTGTGTCTCTAGCTATCATTAATTCTTCATTTGTAGGAATAACCATTAATTTAACTTTTGAATCATCAGTGCTGATAATTCTAGCTTCACCTCTTACATTATTCTTTTCACTATCTACTTTAGTGCCTGCAAATGATAGAGCATTGCCTATTTCTTCTCTAATTTCTATACCATTTTCTCCAAGTCCAGCTGTAAATACAATAGCGTCAACACCACCCATTACAGCAGTATAAGCTCCAACATATTGAATAACTCTGTATTTAAACATATCTAATGCTAGCTGAGCTCTTTCATTTCCTTCAGCTGCAGCTGCTTCAATATCTCTAAAGTCACTGCTTACACCGGAAATTCCAAATACTCCTGATTTTTTATTCATTAAATTATCTACTTCTTCTATTGAAAGGTTTAATTCCTTCATTAAAAATGTTACTATAGCTGGGTCTACGTTTCCGCATCTAGTTCCCATAGCTAATCCAGCAAGAGGAGTAAATCCCATAGTTGTATCAACGCATTTTCCATTTTTAACAGCAGATAAGCTAGCTCCATTTCCTAAATGGCAAGTTATTATCTTTAAGTCTTCAATATTTTTTCCTAACATTTCAGCCGCAACTGAAGATACATACTTATGAGATGTTCCATGGAATCCATATTTTCTAACTCCGTGTTCTTTGTACAGCTCATAAGGTAGTGAATACATATAAGCATGTTTAGGTAGTGTTTGATGGAAAGCTGTATCAAATACTCCTACCATAGGAGTTGTTGGCATTAATTCTTTACATGCATTGATTCCTATTATGTTTGGAGGGTTATGTAATGGAGCCAATTTTATAAATTCATCTAACGCCTTCATAACGCCTTCATCTATAAGTACAGATCCAGCATATTTTTCTCCACCATGCACAACTCTATGTCCTACAGCAGTAATTTCTGACATATCACTAATTACACCATGTTCTTTATCAACTAATGCACCTAAAACCAATTCTATAGCTTTTTTATGGTCTTTCATTGGTTCTTGTATTATATATTTTTCTCCATTTACCTTTTGAGTTAAAATAGAACCTTCTAATCCTATTCTCTCAACTAAACCTTGAGCTAAAGGTGTTTCAGTAGTCATATCAATAAGTTGATATTTTAAAGATGAACTTCCACAATTAATTACTAATATTTTCATGTGTTCTCCTCCTAAATTATATAATCATAAAATTAAATTTCAAAATTATTATTAGACATTTTACAAACTTTATTAAATATTTGCCTATTGAGCTTGAACAGCAGTTATAGCAACAACGTTTACTATATCATCAGCACTGCATCCTCTAGATAAGTCATTGATAGGTTTTCCAAATCCTTGACATACTGGACCTATTGCCTCTGCTTTAGCAAATCTTTGTACTAATTTATATCCAATATTTCCAGCTTGTAAATCTGGGAATACTAAAACATTTGCCTTTCCTGCAACCGGGCTATTAGGTGCTTTTAATTGGGCAACTTCTTTAACTAAAGCTGCATCTAATTGTAATTCACCATCTATAGCTAAATCAGGTCTTTGTGCTTTAGCAAGTTCAGTTGCTTTTCTTACTTTATCAACAAGGTCATGGCTAGCACTTCCCATAGTTGAGAATGAAAGCATAGCAACTCTTGGTTCTATTCCACATAACTTTTTAGCAGTTTCTGCAGTTGCAACAGCTATAGAAGCTAATTCTTCAGCAGTTGGATTTGGGTTAACTGCACAATCTGCGAATAATAGCAGACCATCTTCACCATATTCACAATTAGGAACTTGCATAACAAAAGTTCCAGAAACTATTGAAATGCCTGGAGCTGTTTTAACTATTTGAAGGCCTGGTCTTAATAAATCACCAGTTGTATGTATTGCACCTGATACCATTCCATCGGCATCACCTATTTTAACCATAACTGTTGCAAAATATAATGGATCTTTAATTATTTGAAGAGCTTTTTCTTCTGTCATTCCCTTATTTTTTCTTATTTCATAAAGCTCTTTTGCATATTCTGCAGTTTTTTCATATGTTTCAGGATCAATTACTTGTACCCCTTCAATGTTTGAATTTAATTCTTTTGCTCTCTTTCTAATCTTTTCTTCATTACCAATTAATATAACTTTAGCTAATGAATTGGCATTTATTTTGCCAGCAGCAATAAGGTTTCTGTCTTCCTCTCCCTCTGGCAAAAGGATTGTCTTTAAATCTTTCTTCGCCAAATCCCACATTCTTTCCATAAATCCCATTTTAAATTTCTCCTTTCAATATAGATAACAATAATGTATATTTTAATGTATGAAATACTCTATATTATAATATACACCGAGTATAGTATATTTTTCAATAATAATTACATAAATTTTATTTCAATTTAGTATTTCCACCTTATTTTTTAGTATTTCATTGATAATAGTATAGTACTTTAAGTATTTGTATAACAATATATCTAAGAGGTGATTTAAATGAATATAACAGGTTTAATAACTGAATATAATCCTCTGCACAAAGGTCATCTATACCACATACAATCATCAAAAGAAATAACAAATTGTGATGGAATTGTTTGTGTAATGAGTGGCAACTTTGTACAAAGGGGCAACCCTGCCATTATTGATAAATGGAGTAGAGCTAAAGCAGCCCTAGAATGTGGAATTGATTTAGTTATAGAATTACCGTTAATTTATAGTTTAGCTTCAGCAGAATTTTTTGCATTTGGTGCCATTAGTTTACTTGATAGCTTAGGAATCGTAAATAATATATGCTTTGGTAGTGAAAGTGGAAATATAGAAGAGATAATGAAAATCTCAGAAATTTTAAATAGAGAACCTGACGAATTTAAGCATCTGTTAAAATATTATTTAGAGCAGGGATTATCATACCCCCTTTGTAGACATAATGCATTAAATCAAATATTAAAATATGATGTAGATATCAATAATATTTTAAAGTCTTCAAATAATATATTAGCTATAGAATATTGTAAAAGTCTACTTAAACTTAAAAGTCCAATTACTCCCTACACAATAAAAAGATTAGGCTCTTCTTATAATGATAATAATTTAACAAATACTTTTACAAGTGCAACCTCTATAAGAAATTATTTAAAAGATACGAATAATATTGGACAGTTAAAAGAATTTATGCCAATTCAATCCTTTAATATGATTTCTAAAAATTTTAAAAATGGATCTTTAACATTTGAAGACTCTATTTTTAAATATATTAAATATAAGGCATGTACATATATAAATACACTATCAAATATTTCTGATGCATCTGAAGGCTTACATAATAAGATATACAAATCTTTAATCAGCTGCAATTCTTACGAAGAACTAATAACTTGTATAAAAAGCAAAAGATATTCTCAAACTAGAATAAATAGGATATTGTGTCAATATTTTATAGGTTTAGATCAACTAGGTTCAAGTCAGATGAATCAATTAAGAAAATCAAAAGCCCCTTACGCTAGAGTACTAGGATTTAATGAAACGGGAATAAAAATTTTGAAACAGATGAAAGATACTTCTTCCATTCCAGTTTACATAAAACTTCCTAGAAATTTAGATCCAATACTAAATTTAGATATATTATCTACAAAAGCTTATAGCATAATTAATAAAAATATTTCTCCTGATTCAGATTTTAAAATTTCACCTATACGTTTATTTTAATGTAATATTACTTATCCCCTTTAAAATATAAATATACTAGCCTTAAATTAATCTTCAAAAGGCTAAATATTTATTTTAAGGGGATTGCATATGAAAATACTCTTTTATCTAATATTCTTTTTAATAGCTTTTTTTATATTCAACTTTATAAAATATAGTAAATTAAAATTAAGTAAAAATCTAATAGTAACTTTTTTATGTACACTTTTGATACTAAACATAGTTCTAAAGCCTGAGATTTGCTTAAAATCAGCTTTAGATGGAGCCAAGCTTTTTATTAATTCGGTATTTGTATCTCTTTTTCCATTTTTAGTTTTAATAAATATTATGCTACACTACGACGGCGTAAATATATACTCAAAATTTTTAGGTAGATTTTTATGTAAGCCTTTAAGATTGCCCGAACAATGCTCTGTTGTTTTAATAATAAGTACCTTATGCGGATATCCTCTCGGATCAAAATATGCCTGTGAACTTTATGAAAGAAAAATTATTGACTTTAAAACTTGTGAGAGGCTTTTAAATATAGCTTCTAATCCAAGCCCTTTATTTATTCTTGGCGCAGTAGGAACCTCAATGCTTAATAATCCATCTATGGGATTACTGCTATTAATATCAAGCTATCTCTCTTGTGCTATTATGGGTTTAATATTACCTTCAAATAAAAAATCTATAAGCCATAGTTATTTATATCGTAATGCAATACATACCACCAAAGTCACTTTAGGAGATATTTTAAAGTTAAGCATAGATAATGCAATTAAAACTTCAGTTTCAATAGGAGGGTTTATAATTTTTTTCTCTGTTTTAACAGCAATAATAAAAAACAATATCTTTTTTGATATTGTTTTTCAAAAAATATCCTTAATTTTTAATATTGAAAAATCATTATTGCAAAGTTTCTTCCTTGGTTTATTAGAAATGACAAATGGTTGTAGTTTAATCTCAAATTTAAATTTTGATATTATGTATAAAATTATAATATTAAGCTTTTTAATTTCATTTAGTGGCTTGTCTATAATATCACAAACTTATTCAATTACTTATAAATATAACTTTTCCTTAAGATTATACATTAGTAGAAAATTAACTCAAGGATTTATATGTAGTATTATATCAGTTATACTTTATAAATTTAATATATTCAATTTATCAAAAAGTACATTTAACGTAGGAATGCTAAATAATAAGGGATTAAGTCTGAATATTATTTTTGCAATAGAAATATTATTAATCCTCTTCCCTATAATAACTCAAAAACTATTTAGGCGCATTTCTTAACTCTTTAATATTTTCCCTTACAGTACTTGTAACAGAGGTTACATTTGATTCCATACTCTTTAAATATTCCTCTGTTTCTTTTTTTATATTTAAAAGCATTTGTTGAGATTTCAAATTTATTTCATTTTCTAATTGGCATAGAATTTCATCAGCATATTCTTTTGCACCCATTCTAATGGTTTTTGCATCTCTTTTAGCTGAAATAACCAGTTCTTCTGCTTTTATTTCAGCTTCCTTTGTTATACTGTGCTTTTCAATTTCTTTCTTTAACATCTCATAACTTTCTTTTTTAATGTGTTCTGCTTGTACATGAGCATCGCTTAAAATTCTTTCTTTTTCTTCACAGATCCATTGAGCTTTTTTAAATTCATCTGGAAGATAATTTATAATTTGTTCTATTATATCTGTAATTTCCTTCTTATTAACCATTGTTTTATTTAAAATAGGCATATTATGTGACGTTTCAATTATTTCCTGAAGATATTCCAATAACTTCATAACCTCCATTTATATCATCACCCTACTTTTTTAATTTTATCATAATATCTTCTATTATCTCTTCTGGAACCAAGTCCTCTATACATCCACCAAACATAGCCACCTGTTTTATTGAAGAAGAGCTTAAATATGAATATTTAGCACTAGTCATCATAAAAAAAGTTTCAACAGATGAATCTAACTTTTTATTCATTAGCGCCATTTGAAATTCATAA
Organism: Clostridium sp. JNZ J1-5; assembly: GCF_053901425.1. Lineage (NCBI taxonomy): Bacteria > Bacillati > Bacillota > Clostridia > Eubacteriales > Clostridiaceae > Clostridium > Clostridium sp. JNZ J1-5. The sequence goes on from NZ_CM132773.1 coordinate 150,505, forward strand.
TCAAAATCCGACACTGCTCTCAATCCCTTAATAATAACCTGAGCCTTCTTTTCCATCATATAATTTACTAAAAGACCGTGGAAGCTATCAACCTTTACATTTTTAATATTTCTTGTAACTTTTTTTATTAATTCAACTCTTTCATCAATATCAAAAAGTCCTTTTTTATCAGGATTAACCAATACCGTTACAATAACTTCATCGAATATATTAGCTGAACGCTTAATAATATCTAGATGCCCTTTGGTTATTGGATCAAAACTTCCTGGGTATACTGCAATCTTCATGCTAATCTTAATCCTCCTTATGCATATAAAAACATACAGTTGTATTACCATATTTTCTATGGTCAATTAAAATTATCTGATCATTTCCCTCATAGATATCTTCAGATGAGTCTATTTTAGTAACTATTAACCCACTTTTGTCTAATAAGGATTCCTCTATTACTATTTCAATAGCTGGCGGAATCATTACTTTAGCATAAGGTGGATCTATAAATATTAAATCAAAAACTTTTTTCTTCTTCCCTAAATCCTTAAGTGCACTGTATGAATCCATGTTTAAACATATACATTTATCTTCAAATTTTAAATTTTGGACATTTTGCTTTAGAATTTTAAATGTAGATGGATGCTTATCTACTAAATAGCACTCTTTAGCTCCTCTACTTACAGCCTCTAGTCCTAGACTTCCTGTACCTGCAAATACATCTACAGCTACTGCATCTAGAATCCTGTTTTGAATTATATTAAAAATACTTTCTTTAACTCTGTCTAATGTTGGTCTTGTTTGCATACCATCCGGTGGCAAAATATTTCTGCCTTTTGCAATTCCTGCAATTATTCTCATGAGTGTCCTCCTATGTCAATACGTACAATATATCTTATTTCATATTTTAACATATATAAATCTATTATACAAAAACATTTTTATTTCCCTATATTTCTCTTTTAATTAAAACATATATATTTAGATGTTTGATTCAATTTATCAATTATTCTATTTTTTATTATAATATCTTTTTCATCATTACTTCTAATTAAATTTTTAGCTTCACTATTAGCATACTTAAATATTTCAAAATCATTTATTATATCAGATAAAATCAAACCATTTTCTCCATGTTGATTTACTCCAAATATTTCTCCGCTTCCTCTTAGCTTTAAATCTTCTTCTGCTATGAAAAAGCCATTATTACTGCTAGTTAGAATGTTCATTCGTTTCTTTGAGACTTCATTTTTTAAATCGCTAATTAAGATACAATAAGACTGTTTATCCCCTCTCCCTACTCTTCCTCTAAGCTGATGAAGTTGAGATAATCCAAATCTTTCAGCATTTTCAATTACCATAATTGTAGCATTTGGAACGTTTACGCCTACTTCTATTACTGTAGTAGAAATTATAGCTTTGATATTACCGCTTTTAAAATTCTCCATAATTTCATCTTTTATCTTTTGCTTCATTTTCCCATGTAATATTTCTAAACTTATATTTTTAAAGTAATTTTCTTTTAGCTCATTATATAGTTCCTCTACAGATATAGCTTTTATTTCATCATTTTCCTCAACTAAAGGGCAGACAATGTACACTTGGGCTCCCTTCTCAATTTCTTTTAATGCAAAAGTATATATTCTTTTTCTCATTTTACTATTTACACAGAATGTATCTACTTTTTTTCTTCCAGGAGGCAATTCATTTATGGTTGATATATCTAAATCACCATACAATGTCAATGCCAATGTTCTTGGTATAGGCGTTGCAGACATTACAAGCACATCTACTTTATTGTTCTTATTTAAGAGTTTATTTCTTTGCCCCACACCAAATCTATGTTGTTCATCTGTTACTATCATGCCTAGATTTTTAAATTCAACATCCTCTTCTAATAAAGCATGAGTCCCTATTAGTATATCAATTTTACCTTTCTTCAAATCATCTTTTATTCTTCTTTTGTTCTTTATTGTAGTACTTCCAGCTAGCATTTCAATATTTATTTCAAAATCTCTAAATAATTTTTTGGCTTCTTCATAATGTTGATATGCTAGTATTTCCGTTGGAGCCATAAGTGCAGCCTGATATCCGTTTTTAATTATGTTAAATAGGGCTATTAATGCAATAATAGTTTTCCCGCTTCCTACATCTCCTTGCACTAATCTATTCATAGGTTTATCCTTTTTTTGGTCAATTAAAATCTCTCTAACAACTCTATTTTGAGCTTCAGTGAGTTTAAAAGGTATTCTTTCTTTTAAATTCTTTAACTCATCAGAAATTTTAAAACTAATTCCTCCATTATTTTTGTATTCTCTAATTAGTTCTAGCTTAAGAGAATATGTAAATAGTTCTTGAAATTTTAGTCTTTTTTTTGCTTCTCTCAATAAATTGAAGTCTTTTGGCATATGCATATTTCTAATTGCTTCATCTAATGAACATAATTTATACTTTTCCACTATGTATGTTGGAAGATTTTCAACTAACTTTATGCTTGATAAGACTGAAGAAATAGTTTTAATAAAAAAATTATTAGTAAGCTTATCACTTAAAGAATATATAGGAGTAATTTTATTAAACTTTTCATCACTCTCTATAATATAAGGGTTCATTAGACATTTTTTATATTTATCTACTTCCAGTTTCCCACAAAGGATATATTCACTATTAATTTTAAATTTATTCTTTAAATATGGTTGATTGTACCACTTAGCTTCAAAGTTTATATTTTTATTTGTAAACACTACATTAGAGATTACTAAATTTTTTCTAAGGAAAATATCCTTTTTAATTTGTTTAACGCTACCTTTAATTACAATTTTTCTACTCTCATTTATATTCTCTATACTATCGCAATAGTAACTCTCTTCATATTCTCTAGGAAAGTATACTATTAAATCTAATATACTATTTATTCCACACTTATTTAGCATTTTTGCAGTTTTGGGTCCTATGCCTTTTATAGTACTTACTTCATCATAAATATTCATGATATCATACCTCATAATATTAGTGTAATAAAAAAAGCCCTTAGGCTTTTTTATTCAACAGACACAATGAAATAATATAATGGTTGTTCTCCACTATAACTCTGAATGTCTATATCAGGATATATTTCTTCAAGTTTACTTACAAACTCATTAACTTTATCCTCATCACAATCTTTTCCATAAAAAATTGTGATAAGTTCACTTTCCTCATTAACCATGTTAGATATTATATTAGTACATACTTCATAAATATCTTTTCCAACTTCATTTATTTTTCCTTCTATTAATCCTAAAATATTTCCTTCTTTTATAGTTTTGCCTTCCATTTCAGTATCTCTTACTGCATAAGTTACAGAACCAGTACTAACATTTGCTATTGCCTCTTTCATTTGTTCAATGTTTTCTTCTAGTGTACTATCTGAATTAAACATTGTAACAGCTGTTATTCCCTGAGGAATTGTCTTAGTTGGTAAAACTATAACATTTTTTTCTGATAGCTCAGCAGCCTGTTCAGCTGCCATAATTATATTTTTATTATTTGGTAAAACAAAAATATTTTTAGCATTAATTTTATTTATACGTTCTAAAATATCTTGAGTGCTAGGATTCATAGTTTGGCCGCCTTCAATTACTGAGTCTACTCCAAGGTCTTGGAAAATATGTTTAAGTCCCTCACCCATTGTAACAGAAATAAATGAATAATCTCTCTCCTCTTCAGCTTCACCATTATTGTTTGCATCTGATTCAAGTTCAGTTGGTGCATACTCTAACTCAAGAATTTGTCTATGTTGTTCCCTCATATTGTCAATCTTTATTTTTGATAATTCTCCTAACTTCAGAGCTTGTGATAAAACCCAACCTGGATCATTAGTATGAATGTGAATTTTAATTATATCGTCTAGTCCTACCACAACCATTGAATCGCCTACTGGCTCCAAAATTTTCTTAAGTTCTTGAGATTTATCTGAAGCACTTTCAGTCATTACAAAAAACTCTGTACAATATCCATATTTAATGTCTTTAGCATTTATATTGGATTGTGGAGTAGTATTCTGCTTCACATAACTTTGCTTTTCTTCTTCAACCTTTGCCTCAATATTGTCCTTTAAAGCGCTATACATACCCTTTAAAATAATTAAAAGGCCCATACCGCCTGCATCTACTACTTTAGCTTCTTTTAAAGCTGGAAGCATATCAGGAGTTTTGTCAAGAATTATTTGGGTATAATCACATACTTTTTTTAATAACTTAACTATATCGCTTTCCTTTGCATTTACTGCGCTTTCTCCTGCCGCTCTTATTATTGTTAATATTGTACCTTCAGTTGGTCTCATAACTGCCTTGTATGCAAAATTTGAACCTTCTTTCAGGCTATTAGCAAGTGTAGCTGCGTCTACCTCATCTTTATCTTCTAATCCTTTTGCAATTCCTCTAAAAATTTGGGAAAGAATAACACCTGAGTTACCTCTAGCTCCCATTAAAGCACCTTTAGATATGCGCTTGGCAACTTCTGAAATAGATTTACTTTCTAAATTTTCTACTTCTGACACTGCACTTTTAAAAGTCATTGACATGTTAGTTCCAGTATCTCCATCTGGAACTGGAAATACATTCAATGAGTTAACAAAGTCCTTATTTTCTTGAAGAGTATTTGCAGCATTAATTACCATATTTCGTAAATCATGTCCATCTATCTTAAAGCGTTCCAATTCACGTACCTCCTTAGACTCTTACACCTTGAACATTTACAGTTATGCAGGAAACTTTTAATCCTGTATAATTTTCAACATTGTATTTTACCTTTTGTATTATGTTATTAGCTATAACAGAAATTTTTGTTCCATACTGTACAATTATATATAATTCAATGCAAAGTTTATTATTCCTATTATGAATTTTAACACCTTTGCTTAAACTTTCTCCTCTTATTAATTCCCAAAGTCCGTCTTTAGCATTCTTTGACGCCATCCCAACTACACCATAGCATTCCATAGTTGAAATTCCAATTATATTTGCTAAAACATCATCAGAATAATTTATACCACCATGTTCATTGGTTATTCCAAGCATATATAAATTCCTCCTTAATCCTCATACATAATACTTATTTTATAATATATATATAATATAATCAAGAAAATAAATGATATAAATACTTATTCTTACTGTAAGCATTATATTTTACTTGCCAAGAATATATTATATATGCTACAATATAAGACGTTCTATTGTATGGAATTATTATCTTCATTTTAGGAGGTGTTATTTATGTCAAAGCAATGTGAAGTATGTGGAAAAGGCGTTATATCAGGCGTTCAATACAGCCACTCTCACCGTCAATCAAAGAGAAGATGGGCTCCAAATATAAAAAGTGTAAAAGCTATCGTTAGCGGTACACCTAAAACAATAAACGTATGTACAAGATGCCTACGTTCTGGAAAAGTTCAACGTGCTATATAATTAGCAAAATTACATAAAAAATGCAATTGATAAACAATTGCATTTTTTATTTTTAACTTTTTTTAAATATTCTTATTATTTTTGATATAATTTTAGGTACTTTAATAGCTATAATTTTCATAATAACCTCCTTAATTAATGGCTATTATACAGTAATATGTCATCCTATTTTTAGTATATGATTATCTTTTCATTTTGTTACAATGCAATAAAACTTTAGTTATAAAAAAAAGACATGTATTCTACATGTCTTTTTTTTCATAAGGATATATTATTAATACAATACCTTTACTGAAAGTTATTGTAACTTCATTATCTAAAAATTCATTTGATATAGTTATAGGATCTCCAACTTTTAAGTAAAAATCTTTTAAGGGATACTTTGCTCCTGTTATAGTTAAATTGTATAGATTATTATAATATGCTTGCAAAGAAAAAGTTTGTCCTTTAACTCCTTTGATTGTTAATGATTTGTCACATATCATTATTGTATTGTATTCATCTCTTATAATAGCCGGTACTCCTTGTCTTAAGCATCTTAATAATAACCCTAAGTTGCCAAGCATATGATCAATTCTACTTCCTGTACTACCTAATAAGACTATTTCTTTAGCTCCAGACTTGATTGCAATTTCAATAGCAATTTCTGTATCTGTATAATCTTTTTCAGGAGGATATTCTGCTATTTTAACATGTTTATCTTTGAAATATTCTAAAACATCTTTATTAATAGAATCCAAATCTCCAACAATTAGATCTGGAACTATATTGTATTCATATAAACAATTCGCTCCACTATCTGCACATATTAAATGTGAATTATTATTAACTTCTTCTTTAAGTAACTCATAAGTAGGCGGTGTTCCACCGGATACTATTATAGTTTTCATTTTAAAAACCTTCTTTTAAGCTTTGAATATTTTTCTCAATCTGTCCATTTTTAAATACTGCTGATCCTGCAACAATTACATTTGCACCAGCATTAACTACTTCACTTACATTATCCACTCCGATACCGCCATCTACCTCAATTAAAAGTCCATTATTAACATCTTTAGATAATTCTTTAACTTCTCTAATTTTATCCGAACAATATTTTATGTATTTTTGGCCACCGAACCCTGGATTTACAGACATAATTAACACCATATCAACTTCACTTATTAAATGCTTTATAGATGATACTGGTGTAGCAGGATTTATAGCTATTCCAGCTTTAACACCAAATTCTTTTATGTAATTTATAGTTCTATCTAAGTGTCTATCAGCTTCATAGTGTATTGTTATAATATCTGCACCTGCTTTAACAAAATCCTCTATATACCTGGAAGGTTCTTCAATCATTAAGTGAACATCAAAAGGCATTTTTGTAATTGGTCTTATGCTTTTCATAATAGGTATTCCAAATGATATATTAGGTACAAACATTCCATCCATTACATCTATGTGAACTAGGTCTGCTCCATATTTTTCTAAGTTTAATATATCTTCTCCTAATTTTTTAAAGTCAGCTGATAAGATAGACGGTGATAACTTTACCATTTACTTTTTCCTCCTCTGTTAGTTTCTTCTATTGTTTTTATGTAAAATTCATATCTTTTAGTGTTAATTTTACCTTCATTTAATGCATCTTTTACTTTGCATCCCGGCTCCTTATAATGTATGCAGCTATTAAACTTGCAATTATCTTTATATGGTTTAAATTCCGGGAAATAGTCTTGAATTTCTTCTTTACTATCGAAGTTTAGATCAAGAGTAGAAAATCCTGGAGTGTCAACCAAGAATCCTCCAGAAATTTCCACTAACTCACTATGCCGAGTAGTATGTTTTCCCCTTTTTAATCTGTCGCTAATACTCCCTGTTTCCATTAACTCTTCTCCAACTATTTTGTTTAATATAGTTGATTTACCTACTCCAGATGGGCCACAGAATACAGTTACATTATCCTTTAATCTATTTCTAATTTGTTCTAACCCACTACCTGTTTTAGCATTTAAGAAAACATATTCGTATCCTGCACTTTCTACCATCTTTACTGCATCATGCTCTGTAAAATCATCCACTAAATCTATTTTATTAAAACACACTATCGATTTTATTTGCTTTATTTCGCACTGTAACAAAAATTTATTTAGAAGATCTAGATTTATATCAGGATTTTTCAAGGCAAAAACTACAAATGACTGTGATATATTGGCTACAGCAGGCCTTATAAGTTCATTTTTTCTACTACATATTTCCTCAATGGCCCCTTGGTTATCTTTTATGGTGATTATTACTTTATCTCCTACCATAGGTGTTAACCCTTTATTCCTAAACTTACCTCTTGCTTTAGCCTCAATTATACAATCTTCAGTTTTAATATAATAAAATCCACCAATGCCTTTTATAATTGTTCCTTCCATTTTTCCTCCTTAAGTTGTCTATGGATTTGGTTCACTTTTTAGATTTATGATTGTACCTTCTTCAACTTCTCTTCCTGCAGCCTTATCTTGTGAAGTTATAATAAAATCATCTCTTCCATTAATATTTATTACTAAATGATACTTACGTGCAATATTCTTAGCTTCTCTTACGGTTTTATTAACAAAGTTTGGTACTATAACCATGGATTTATTTCCATAAGAGTAATAACTAAGATTAACCTCTGTATTTTCTTTAACTTGTTTATTTGGTTCAATACTTTGAATTGTAACTATTCCATCTAATGATTCGTTATCAGTTTTAATTTTAGTTAAAGTTCCAACTTTTAATTTTGCTGTTATTAAAAGTTCTTGTGCTTCATCTAAATTTTTATTAACTACATTAGGTACTTTAGTTAACTTTCCATTTGATCCATTACTTACTACTAAATCCACAGTGGTATTGTCTCCTATAGGAGATTCTGGCTTAGGTGATTGATCACATACCTTACCCTTATCAACGGTATCATTAAATGCATATGTTACAGTTCCTAATTTTAAATTATATACTTTTAAATATTCTTTTGCTGCCTCAAGGTCAATGTCTATCAAACTTGGTACTGCTGCAACTTTAGGTCCTGAACTTATTATGGCTCTTACTTCATCTTTTTCACTTCTATCTATTTCAGTACCAGGGTAAGGATAGCATTTTATAACTACTCCAGCAGGCTTGTCACTACTTTCAGTTGTAGTAACAAATTTTAACCCTTGGTCTTCCACCAACTTTTGAGCTTCTTCTTTACTTAATCCTATTATATTTGGGACTATAGCCTTACCTGTAAGCTTAGTATTTCCTCCTAATTGTTTATTTAAAACAACGTATGCAGCTAAAAGTCCTATTAAAATAACTGCAACAGCTATTAAACTTCCTATCATCAGTTTCTTATTTTTACCAAACTTCTTCTTTCCTTCTCCATATGTATCATCAAAATCTTCATCTAAATCATCAGAATCCTTCTCTTCATGATTAAAATCAGTTATAGGTTTCATAACCTTTGTGTATTCATTTTCGTTATTTTCCATAATTATATCTATATCAGGATTCTGTTTTATTTTTTGTAAGTCTATAAGTATATCATGAGCATTTTGGTATCTTTTAAACTGTTCTTTTTCTATTGCTTTGAGTATTATCTTATTTAAGCTTTCAGGAATATTAGGATTAACTTCTATTGGTGGAGTTACTTGTTCCTGTATATGTTTGAGAGCTACAGAAACAGGACTTTCTCCATCATAAGGAACCTTTCCTGTTACCATTTCATATAAAACTATACCAAGAGAGTAAATATCTGTCTTACAGTCAACAAAATTTCCTTTAGCTTGTTCTGGTGAAAAATAATGTGCAGAACCCAATACCCTATCAGAATTAGTGATAGTTACTGATGATGTAGCTTTAGCTATTCCAAAATCTGTAACTTTAACAGCTCCATCTCTTGTGACCATTATATTATGGGGTTTTACGTCTCTATGAACAATATTATTATTATGTGCACACTCTAAAGCTTTAGCAATTTGTATAGCAAGTATTACAGCGTCATTCCATTTTAATATTTTTTGTTCATTAATTATCTGTTTTAAAGTTTTTCCATCAATATATTCCATTACTATATAATTTATATTGTTTTCCGAACCAATATCATAAATACTTACAATATTATTATGAGATAAACTTGCAGCTGAGGATGCCTCTTGTTTGAACTTATTAACGAAATCAATATTATCTGAATACTGATCTTTTAATATTTTTACTGCAACGTACCTATTTAATAGATGACATTTAGCTTTATATACTTCAGCCATTCCACCTTCGCCAATTTTTTCTAATAACTCATACCTATTTCCTAGAATAGTTCCTGTCATATTTGCACTCTCCTTCAAAAACAATCACTGAAATGTTATCTCTTCCGCCTTTATTTTTACACAATTCTACAAGTAATCTACAAGAATCCTCATTATTATTCTGTATTATTATATCATACATTTCTTCTTTACTAACTTCATTTGTTAATCCATCCGTGCAAAGAATAAATTTAGTAACAGAATCTAGTTTTACTTCAAAAACATCAATTTCAACACTCTCTTTAGTCCCTAAAGCCCTAGTTATTATGTTTTTATTAGGATGCCTCAGAGCTTCTTGCTCCGTGATACTGCCATCATCAATTAATTCTTGAACTAAAGAATGATCTTTTGTTATTTTTTTTATTTTATTATTTTTAATAACATAGCAACTGCTATCTCCAACATTTGCTATAACAGCATTGTTTTCCTGTATAAGGCATGCAGTGACAGTTGTCCCCATGCCGTTTAAATTTTCATTAGAGTTAGCTTTTTCGTATATTATTTCATTAGCATAAGCTATAGCATCTCTTAGACTTTTCTCTAAATCATTAAATTCACCTAAACTTTTTAAATAACTAATACATGCTTCCACTGCTGTTTTGCTAGCCACATCTCCTGCATTATGCCCGCCCATACCGTCCGCCACAACATAAATTCTAAAAGCTTCCTCTTCATAATAGCTAATATAATCCTCATTCATATCTCTTATATTGCCAATATCAGATAAAAAACCCACAGAATCTCTGTTTATATAACTACCTTTTGCACCCATATAAACGTACCCTCCATCACATATAACATAACTATCATTATTTATTTATATAGTTTCTTCTCAATTGACCACAGGCAGCATTAATATCTGCTCCCATTTCTCTTCTTATTGTAGTTTCTATACCGCATCTTGTCAAAATGTTCTTAAAAGAATTAATACTCTCTGATCTAGATTTTTTTAAATTATTTTCTTTGATCTCATTGATAGGTATTAAATTAACATGACATAGTATTTCTTTAAGAATTTTGCATAGCTCTTCTGCATTTTCCTTCATATCATTAACATCTTTAACTAGTGCATACTCAAATGTTATTCTCTTATTAGTTTTATTACAATAATACATACACGCATTTAGTAACTGATTAATACTATATTTATTTGCTATAGGCATCATTTTCTTTCTTATCTCATCATTAGATGCATGGAGCGAAATAGCTAAGGTTATTTGCAAATCTAAATCAGCAAGTTCTTTTATCTTAGGCACTATCCCACATGTAGATAATGTAATGTGTCTTTGCCCTATATTTAGGCTCTCATCAGAATTAATTAACTCTATAAATTTAATTACATTTTCAAAATTGTCTAATGGCTCTCCACTTCCCATAAGAACTACATTTGATATTCTCTCACCTATATTAGCTTGTGCTTTAAGCACCTGCCCAATTATTTCTCCTGAAGTTAGATTCCTTATAATTCCTCCTATTGTAGATGCGCAAAATTTGCATCCCATTCTGCATCCTATTTGCGTAGAGACACATATAGAATTTCCATGCTTATATTTCATAATAACAGACTCTATTATATTACCATCATTATACCTAAACAAAAACTTTTTAGTACCATCAACTCTTGAAATATATTCTTGCTCTATTTCTGGTACACCTATATAAAAGTATTTCTCCAACTTTTCTCTTGTAGCTGCTGGTAAATTTATCATATTATCAAATTTGAATGTTCCTTTTTTATATATCCAATCAAAAACTTGCTTAGCTCTAAATTTGCTCTCATTATTTTCTTTCATCCAAAACATCAAATCATTTAAAGTAAAATCTAAAATGTTTATCATAATTCACCTACCAACGTCTTTTAAATTTTGCAATGAAAAATCCATCCATATATTTATTAGGTAAAATTGTTACAGTGCCATTATCGTATATAAAATTAGGAAGATTTCCATAGAATAAAGGCTCTAAAGAATATTCAGGGTAATTTTTTATAAACCATTCAATATTATCTTGATTTTCCTCTTTGTTCAATGTACAAGTTGAATAAAGGATTGTGCCTCCAACTTTAACATACTTAGCTGAATTGCTCATTATCTTTCTCTGGATTTCTACTATTTCTTTTAAAGCTTTTAAATCTTTAGTATATTTAATTTCTGGTTTTTTTCTAATTATTCCAAGTCCAGAACATGGCACATCTATTAAAACATAATCACTGCTATTCTCTAAACCTTCGTCAAATATAGTTGCATCCATTTCTTTGTAAGTTATATTTTTAATTCCAAGTCTATTAGCATTATTTTTTACTAATGAGAGTTTATTGCCGTGTATATCAAAAGCTACTATATCTGCTTTATCATTAACAATTTCAGATATATGAGTAGTTTTACCACCAGGTGCACTACATAAGTCTAATATTTTGGAATTTTCTTTAGGTTCTATGGAAGGTGCAACTAACATAGCACTTTCATCTTGGACAGTAATTTTTCCTTCTTTAAATAATGGATTATTCTCAATACTCTTGCCTTTATTTATAATAATGGCTTCTGGACATACATATCCTTCTTCAGTATCGTATCCATATTCAATAAGTTTGCTAAAAGCATCATCATAATCAATTCTTAAGGTGTTTACTCTCACTGTTATTGCTGGTCTTTCATTTAATCCTTTTAAAATAGTTTCTGCTGTTACAATTCCATATTGTTTAATAAACATATTAACTATCCACTTATCAAAGGAATAGTTGAAGCATAATGCTTCAACTATATTTTTTTCATTATAATAATTCTTGTCTAAATTTCTAAGATAATTTCTTAAAACACCATTTACTAATTTAGATGAACCTATTGATTTGTATTTTTTTGCTATCTCCACAGCTTCATTTACAGCTGCAAACCCCGGAACTTTATCCAAAAATCTAATTTGATAGATAGCACTTCTTAAGATATTTAAAACATACGAGTCTAAGCTATCTATCCCATTTTTTAAAAAATGATTTAATATTTTATCTATTGTATATTTATATTTAATAGTTCCGTACACAATTTCCGTAATTAATGCCTTATCTTTATCACTAAAGCTTGATTTATTTAACTCATTTCTTAATACTATATTTGAATAAGCGTTCTTTGATAAAACAGAATCAATAATATCAACGCATACTTTTCTACTCTTCTCCATTATAGTGCTCCAATCTTCTAGTATAATTGTTTAGCTATTCATCCCTGCTTAAAGCTATTAGTCTAACTAATTGTAAAACAGCTGTTAGAGCTGCTGCCACATATGTCATTGCTGCTGCAGATAGTACAGATTTTGCTCCCTTTATTTCATCACCATATAATATATTTCTCTCTTCTAACACTTTCAATGCTCTATTAGATGCATCGAATTCTACTGGTAAGGTGATTAATTGAAAAATTACCACAGCAATAAATAGCACTATTCCAATATTAACTAAATAACCAAATCCCAAGAATAGTCCTAGTAAAAATATTATCCAAGAAGCGTTAGAACTAAAATTTACTACTGGAACTATAGCATTTCTTATTTGAAGAGGAGCATAATGTCTTTGATGTTGTATTGCATGGCCAGTCTCATGAGCCGCAACTCCTATAGATGCTACAGATGTACCATAATAAACATCTCTTGACAGCCTCATCGCTCTTCTTCTTGGATCATAATGATCTGATAATTTTCCTCCTATTTCTTCTATAGGGACATCATATAACCCTTCAGAATCAAGTAACATTCTAGCAACTTGAGCACCAGTATATCCATTGATACTCATTATTCTAGAATACTTATTGAAGGAAGAGCTTACTTTCATTTGGGCCCAAACAGATATTATAAGGGCAGGGATTATAATAATAAATGTCCAATCGTAATACCAGAACATTTATATCACTCCTTTTATTTTAAAATTAGATTTTCTTCTATATCATTTCCTACTATATATTGTTCCACAGTTAAAACTTTTTTACCCGGAAATTGCATTTCTTTGATTAGTATTGTCCCCTCTCCACAGGAAACTACAATACCTTCTTTATTTACTTTTATTATAGTTCCTGGTTCCTTATCACTATTTTCTTTCAAAACCTTTGTTTTATATATTTTCATAATTTTATCATGATAGTGAGTATAAGCTACTGGCCAAGGGTTTAACCCTCTTACTAAGTTATGAATCTCTTTTGAGGATAAATTCCAATTTATTTTTGCCATATCTTTATTTAACATAGATGCATAACAAGTTTTAGAATCTTCTTGTTTTTCTGGCACAATAGAACCTTCAACAATACCATTTATTGTTTTAACTAAAAGTTCTGCTCCACTTTCCATTAGTATATTGTGTAATTCACCAGCTGTCATATCTTCAGTTATTATTACCTCTTCTTTTAAAAGCATGTCTCCAGTATCAAGTCCTATGTCCATTAACATAGTAGTATTTCCGCTCTTATTTTCTCCATTAATTATAGCCCAATTTATTGGAGCGGCACCTCTATATTTGGGAAGTAATGATGCATGTAAATTAATACATGAGTATTTAGGTATTTCAATTACTTCTTTGGGCAAAATTTGTCCATAGGCTACTACTATTATAAAATCAGGTTCAATTTCTTTAAGTTCTTGTATGAATTCTGGCTCATTTTTTAATTTATGTGGTTGATTAACTTTTATGTTATGTTTTAATGCTAACTCCTTCACCGGAGACATAGAAAGCTTATTACCTCTTCCTTTAGGTTTATCAGGTTGAGTGAAAACAGCTTTTACACCAAAATTGTCAATAAGAGCCTGCAAAGAAGGTGCCGCAAACTCGGGCGTACCCATAAATACAATTTTCATGTTACTTTTCCTCACTTTCCTCAATCACTTTATCAATAAATAATATACCATTTAAATGATCAATTTCATGACAAAGAGCTCTTGCTAAAAGTTCCTCACCTTCAATTTCAATTTCTTTATTTTCTTCATTTAGCGCCTTTACTTTTACTTTGAATGGTCTTTTAACTTTTCCCTGTTCCCCCGGTATACTTAAACATCCCTCATAATCAATTTGACTTCCTTCCACACTCATTATTTCAGGATTTATAAGAGTAATTGGTCCATTTCCTACATCTATTACAACTATTCTTTTAAGTATACCTATTTGTGGAGCCGCAAGTCCAACACCGTCTGCTGCATACATTGTTTCTTTCATATCTTCAATTAAAGTCAAAATTCTATCATTAACTTCATCTACTTTTCTAGATTTCTTTCTTAAAATTTCATCCTCTTCAGTTCTTATATTTCTTAATGCCATTATTTATTCCTCCTAAATGCTAATTCTCTAATAATATATTATACTATAATAAGCTATTCGGATTAATATCCAAACTTATTCTTATATCATTATAAACCTCTTGTAAATTCTCATAAACAATATTTTTTATTTTTAACCCTAAATCATCACTAAATTGTCCTTTTATTAATATCTGCCACCTATAGTATTCTTTTATTTTAGATAATATACACGGGCAAGGCCCTAATATAGTAATCTTATCATTTTTTCCCAAAATGTTGTTTAAAATTATGCCAACTTTTTGTATACTTTTTATTAATACATTTTCTTCCTTACTGCTTAAATTTATTGATAATATTCTAGAAAAGGGTGGATAATTCATATCATATCTAAGCTTAATTTCTTCCATATAAAATTTATTAAAATCATATAATGAAGAATATCTTATACTATAATTTTCAGGACTGTATGTTTGAACTACAACCTGACCTTTCTTTTTACCTCTCCCTGCTCTTCCCCCAACTTGGGTTATTAATTGAAAGGTTTTTTCTCCCGCCCTAAAATCAGGCAAATTTAACGATAAATCAGCTGCAATTACACCAACCAAAGTTACATTTTTGAAATCTAAACCTTTTGTTACCATTTGAGTACCTATTAATATATCTGCCTCTTCATTTTTAAATTTATAATAAATATTTTCATATGAATTTTTCTTTCTTGTGGTATCAAAATCCATCCTAAGCACTTTTGCTTCTGGAAAGCTGCTTTTTATTTCTTCTTCTATTTTTTCTGTTCCAACTCCAAAATATTTTACATACTTGCTCCCACATTTTGGACATGTATTTCTGATTTGGTATTTCCCACCACAATAATGACAACTTAGGTAATCCGCCTTACTGTGATAAGTAAGTGAAATATCACAATTATCACATTTAAATACATATCCGCAATTTCTACATGAAACAAAAGTTGAAAATCCCCTTCTGTTTAAAAATAAAATAATTTGCTCTTTGTTTTTTAAAGCTCTGTCTATACCTTCATATAGCTGTCTACTAAAAATTGATTTATTATTATTTAAAAGCTCTTTTCTCATATCAACAACATGAACTTCGGGCATTGCCGCACCGTCAGCTCTATTTTCTAAGTTTAATAGTTCAATCTCTCCTAAAGTACTTCTATAATATGTTTCTATGGATGGTGTTGCTGATCCCAAAACTAGCTTGCACTTTTCTATTCTACATTTTAGTTCTCCAATTTCCCGTGCATTATATTTAGGATTACTATCTGATTTATAAGTACCTTCGTGTTCTTCATCTATTACTATTAATCCTAAATTATCAAAAGGTAGAAAAATTGCTGACCGAGCACCTATAGCTACTTTCACTTTTTTATTTTTTACTCTAAGCCATTCATCATATCTCTCTCCCTCTGAAAGTTTACTATGAAAAACAGCTATTTCTTTTCCAAATCTCCCCTTAAACCTCTCCACCATTTGAGGAGTTAAAGAAATTTCTGGTACTAATATTATAGACTCCATTTCTTTTTTAATCATATTACTTACTAAATTCATATAAATTTCCGTCTTACCGCTTCCAGTAACACCATGAATTAAAAATAAGCTTTTATCAGATTTTAAAATTGAATCTACAACTACTTTTTGTTCATGGTTAAGCTCCTTCGAATCGTACTTAGAATAGGATTTAATATTAAATCTATCTACAACTCTATCATCTTTAGTTAAAAAGTCATGTTTTATCATTGTATTTATAGAAGATAAAGATATCTGGAATTTCTTATTAAGCTCTGACTTAGAATACATTCCATTGTTATCTTCCACAATTTTATATATGCTTAAATAAGGTTCCTTTAAAAATTTATCATTTAGCATGTGATTTGTAAAAATTACTTCTTTTAATTTACTTGTAATTCCCTTAGTTATACCTGTTGGCATTATTACCTTTATGCACTCTAAATATGTACATAGATACTTTTCTCTCATTCTGTTTATTAGCTGAACATCTTTTTCCCTAATTACAGTAAAATTATCACATATATCTAATATATTCTTTAACCCTCTAACATTTTTACATTCTTCATACAACTCTAATACAAATCCATCAATATTTTTATTTCCTTTTCCAAAAGGTACCTTGACCCTATGTCCAACCTTTAATATTTCAATTAATTTATCAGGTATTTTATAGGTAAAAATTTTATCAACTTGTATAGATTCATTATTTACTACAATTCCTGCATACTGATACACAAACTTCACCCTTTATTTAAAATATATTTTCATAATTACAAGAAAAAAGCGCATTAGCGCTTTTCTCTGATTATATTAAATAATTCACGTGCCACCATTCTCTTGCTCATTTTTGGAATGGAAATATTATTGCCATCTCTGCATAAAATGTTTACCTTGTTTTCATCACTAGCAAATCCAGTATCACCACAGGTTATATCATTTGCAACTATGTAGTCTAAATTCTTCTTTTCCAATTTTGATTGTGCATTTTTTAACAAATCATCGCTTTCAGCTGCAAATCCAACCAAAATCTGATTTTTCTTCATTGAACCTAATCTTTTTAATATGTCTGTATCTTTTTGAAATTCTATAGTCAAATCATCAGTATTCTTTTTTATTTTACTAGTAGAATAAGTTTTTGGTTTATAATCAGCTACTGCTGCTGCTTTTATAACAATGTCTGCTGATTCAAAATTATCCTCAACAGCTTTTAACATTTCATGATTATGCTTTATTTTAATTAGGTCAATACCAAAAGGCTTAGGAATATTACAAGGACCAGAAATTAAAATAACTTCAGCTCCTCTATCTCTAGCCTCTTCAGCAATGGCATAACCCATTTTGCCGCTTGATCTATTTGTTATGTATCTAACTGGATCTATAGATGAAATAGTTGGTCCAGCTGTTACAAGTACTTTCTTGCCTTTTAAATCCTTAATATCATATAGTTTGCTTATTACTATATCACTTATTAAATTTGTATCTGCAAGTTTTCCAGCTCCACTATCACCGCAAGCAAGTCTTCCTTCATCAGGATCTATAAATTTATACCCAAACATTTTTAATTTTTTTATATTATCTTGAACTATTGGATTTAAATACATATTAGTGTTTGCAGCTGGTGCAAATACTACAGGCGCTTTTGTAGCCATTATGGTAGTGGACAACATATCATCAGCAATTCCATTAGCTACTTTACCTATTATATTTACTGTTGCTGGTACTATAAGCATTAAATCAGCTTTTTTTGCTAAGGATATATGCTGAATTTCCCAAGCCCTTGGTTCCGCAAACATATCAGTTATAACCATATTTTGGCTTAAAGATTGAAACGATAGCGGATTAACAAATTTAGTAGCATGTTCTGTCATTATTACGTGTACATCAAAGTCAGCTTTTTTTAACTTACTTATTATATCCAAAGCCTTGTATGCAGCAATACCACCAGTTACTCCTATAACTATAGTCTTTTTATCTTTCATACTACCTAAGTCCTTTCACTACTTAATTCCTGTCACTAATGACTCATATAAGACTTTTCCTTCGTTAACCTCATTTATTGCTATAGTAAGAGGTTTTGAAGCTTCTTCTAACTTTACTTGTGCTTCATCTCCATCGATTAATTGTCTTGCACGTTTTGATGTAACTGTTACTAAAGAATATCTATTGTCTACCTTAGTTAATAAATCTACTATTGATGGATTAATCATATAATTGTTCATGTATTAGCCCCTCCTTAGAAAAAATGTTTTGTTGTATTCTCTCTACACTGCATTTTTCAGCAATAATAATACTCTCAATTTTACGAACTGCTTCCTCAAGCTTATCATTTACCACTGCATAGTTATATTTTGATACATAATTAATTTCCTTATATGCAGATTTAAATCTAGTCATTAAGGATTCTGGTGTTTCACTACCTCTTTTAATTATCCTGTTTTTTAGTTCTTCCATTGAAGGCGGAAGTATAAATATAAAAACACCTTCTGGATAAGTTTCTTTTATTCTTAATGCACCTTGGATGTCTATTTCTAGTATTACATCCTTCCCTTCTTCTAACTTTTCTATAACATTAGATTTTGGGGTTCCATAGTAATTACCATACACTTCTGCATATTCTAAAAAATCATCATCTCTTATTTTATCTAAAAACTGTTCTTTTTTAAAAAAATAATAATTTTGACCATCTATTTCCCCATCCCTAGGAGCTCTAGTAGTGGCTGAAACAGACAACCAAAAATCATTTCTTTTTATAAGTTCCTTACATATTGTACCTTTTCCAGCACCTGATGGTCCAGAGATAACCAATAATAATCCCTTACTATTTTTTTTCTCTTCGTTCATTACTCATCAACCTCGTCAATGCTTACTTCTCCTTTAGATGATAATCTGTGAGCAACAGTTTCTGGTTGAACTGCTGATAGTATAACATGGTCGCTATCAGTAATTATAACAGCTCTAGTTCTTCTTCCATATGTAGCATCTATAAGCATACCTCTGTCCCTTGCTTCTTGTATTATTCTCTTAATAGGAGCAGACTCTGGACTTACAATAGCAACAAGCCTGTTAGCGGAAACAATGTTTCCAAATCCAATATTTATTAATTTAATACTCATAATTGTCCTCCCAATTTTACTCTATATTTTGTATTTGCTCTCTAATTTTTTCTATATAATTTTTTATGTCTATAGTTAGGTTTACAATTTCTAAATCATTTGCTTTAGAAGATATTGTATTAGCTTCTCTATTCATTTCTTGAATAATAAAGTCTAATTTTCTGCCAACAGGCTCATTTTTTTTCAAAGTTTCCTTCATTTGAATAATATGGCTATTGAGTCTTACAATTTCTTCATCTATAGCCGCTTTATCAGCGAATATAGCTACTTCAGCTGCAACTCTTGTTTCATCTATACTAGAATTTTCAATAAGTTCTTTTAGTCTGTTATTTAACTTATTTTTGTACTCTTTGACTACTAATGGAGACCTCTTTTCAATAACATCAACCAGATCTTTAATAGTATCACATTTTGAAGTAATATCTTCAGTTAACTTTATTCCTTCTGTTTCTCTCATAGAAACAAGTGAGTCTATAGCATCAACTAACGGCATATATAGATATTGAAAAATTTCTTCTATGTCTTCCTCTTTTTTCTCTAAGCTAATTACCTCTGGAAATTTCGCTATAAGAGATACACAAATATCATCATTAATATTATATCTATCTCTAATATTTTCTAATGCCTTTATATAACTATCTCCTAAGGCTTCATTAAAATTTACTTCTATATCTTCTTTTCCATAAGTATTTTGTGTTATAAATACGTCTACTTTCCCCCTATTAATTTTTTCCTTAATTATTTCTCGAATTTTATTCTCTAAAGACAATAAATTCCTTGGCATTTTAATGTTTAAATCTAAATATCTATGATTCACACTCTTGGCCTCAATAGTAAAACTATGACTGCTTCCTTCCTTAGTCATGGCTCTGCCAAAGCCTGTCATGCTCTTTACCATTTTTATCATCCTTCCGCAATTCAATCTAGATTATATTAATTATACATAAATGGATATTAAAATTTCAAGTTAATTTAGGTAAAATAACATATTTACTATAATATCATATTTTTTATTATAATGAAATACACTAATTGTATACCTTTAACTTATTTAGTGCATCATGCATAATTTTTTTGTCTTGAGTAAGAGCAATTCTAAAGTAACCATGTCCTAATTCCCCAAAACTGTATCCTGGAGTTATAATTATTCCATACTCTGATAATAGTTCTTGGCAAAAATCATCTGTTTTATACCCATTAGGTACATTGCACCAAAGATAAAAAGCTCGGCTTTCTTCAAAATACTTTATTCCTTTTTCATTTAAAACTTTTTTTACTGTTTCTCTTCTTTCGTCATATATTTTTCTAATTCCATATATATAACTTCTATCAAGTTTTAATGCACTTAATGCGGCGTATTGTATTGGCTTGAATTGACTAGAATCTATATTGCTTTTCACTTTTAAAAGGGCTTTAATTATCTCTCTATTGCCTACAGCATATCCAATTCTAAATCCAGTCATATTATATGTCTTTGAAAAAGATCCAAACTCAATTACTTTTTTATTTCTACCTAATTGTAATATACTTATTGGTTCTTCATCTTCTTTTATAATTTCATTGTAAGCTCCATCATTGCATAAAGAAATTTCATTATTTGAGCAATAATTAATAATTTCTTTATAAAAATCTTTATCAGCTACAGCACCAGTTGGGTTATTAGGATAATTTATTATCATTAGTTTAGCTTTTTCTCTAATACCATCTGGTATTTTTCTAAGATCAACAAGATAATTATTTTTTTCTTCAATACGTACCTTATAAACCTTATTTCCCCATAAATATGAACACATTTCGTATACAGGATACCTAGGATCAGGTGATATAACATAATCTCCTATATCGCAAATTGCAGGTATTAAATTACTTATTCCTTCTTTTGAACCTATTAGAATAAGAACTTCATCTAATTCTAAATCTATAGCATATATTTTCTTATAATACTCAATAATACCTTTTTTCAATTCAACTATACCGTCATAAGGAGGATATTTATTAAATTCTTTATATCCTAACCCCTTAATTAAACCACTAATTATATCTTCATGTAGTCCTAAATCCGGGTCTCCAATTCCAAGATCAGTTATTATTTTCCCTTGAGAAATTAATTTTTTCTTTATATCATCTATAGTTTTAAAATGATATTCTTTAACACTACAAAGCCTTTTATTAGTTTCCACCCTTAGTTCCTCCAGTTCATAATTTTAATTTATATTATTCTAAATAAAAGTTGTATGTTACTTAATCTTTATAGTGTGTTAAACAATATTCTCATAATATTACTGAAAAAATTAAAGAGCACTAAATTGCTCTAATAAAGTTTTTCTAATTATGTGTATAGAAACTTTTGAAAAACTTTATTAGAGATTAAGCACTCTTAATATCTTTCATTACCCTGTGTAATTTTAAATAAATCACTTTATTATACTAAATTCCAGTAGCGATTAGTTTAATAATAAATAATATAGCAAGTATATATATAACTATAGAAACCTTCTTCTTTTTATTTTTATCTTTTGTAAAAATATTATTTATGAAATTTAATACTGCATATGATAGAACCCCTAGAGTTAAGCCATCACCTATGCTGTAAGTTAAAGGCATTAATGCTATTGTTAAAAATGCTGGTACACCTTCAGTAAAATCAGCAAAATCGATTTTAACTACGTTTTCCATCATAAAAAATCCAACTATTATAAGAGCAGGTGCTGTAGCACATCCTGGAATGGCTATAAATAATGGTGAAAAAAACATAGCAATTAAAAATAATATACCTGTAACTATTGATGCTAAGCCTGTTCTTCCTCCTTCTGCAACTCCCGCTGAACTTTCAACATAAGTTGTTACTGTTGAAGTTCCTATTAGTGCACCAAATGTTGTTCCAATTGCATCAACAAGTAGAGCTTTACCTGCATTTTTAACTTTACCTTCTTTATCTATCATACCTACTTTTGAAGCAACACCAACTAAAGTACCAACTGTATCAAAGAAATCTACAAATAAGAATGTCAATACTATGGTTATAAAAGACCATACTTTTGTAGCATCAGTAATATATGAAAAATCTAACTTAAATGCAATTGGATTTAGTGTCTCAAATTTAAATATTCCATTAGGTAAATATATATGATATGTTTCTGCTGCTAGTTTAGGATTAATAAATGCATAACCCCAAGCTATTATTGTACTTACAACTATTCCCCAAAGAAGAGCTCCTTTTACATTCTTTTTAGAAAGAATAACTATTACTATTATTCCAATAACTGCTATTATAACTGGCGGTGTAGTAAAATTACCTATTCCAACTAATGTAGCATCATTTTTTACTACTATACCAGCGTTAACAAAGCCTATAAATGCTATAAAAAGTCCTATACCTGCTGTTACAGCCAATTTTAAAGTAGTTGGGATTGCATTCACTACTAACTCTCTTACGTTTGTCAATGATAAAATTATAAATATAATACCTTCTATAAATACTGCTGTTAGTGCAACTTTCCAATCCACACCTCTAGCTTGTACAACACTGAATGCAAAGAATGCATTTAGTCCCATACCTGAAGCTAATGCAAAAGGTAAATTCGCATATAACCCCATCAAAATTGTAGTTAGTCCAGCTGAAAGACATGTTGCAGTTAATACTGCTCCCTTTGGCATACCTGTAACACCTAAAATGTTAGGATTAACAGCTATAATATACGCCATAGCTAAAAAAGTAGTTATACCCGCTATAACTTCCTTTCTAATATCAGTACCATTTTGTTTTAACTGAAAGAAATTTTCCATTTTGTAACCCTCCATGTAAAATAAAAATAAACCACCTAGACATGAGTAATCTAGAGTGGTTTATTAATTATACATACTCCCAGATCACTCATAGTCAAATATTTACGGTATTTGGTAGAGACACCTAGACCTTATTTCTAGGTTTATATGAGTAAAAGTGGCTATTAATTTCTTTTTTCAAAATAATAATATCATGCTTTTTTTTATATGTCAACCCGTTACGAAATATATTGTTTGAAATATATATTATAGTTCGTGATTAGTTTGGCAACATTTCAAAAATCTTTTTAATTTCATTAATGTTATTAGTTTTACCTAATGCTAGCATTAACTTTATTCTAGCCTTCTGTCCTGGAAGTGCATCTCCAAATATTACACCTATATTTCTTAATTCTTTTCCTCCACCTGGATAACCATAGGTATCTAGCACTCTTCCACAATAACATCTAGATACTACAACTACTATAACCCCCATTAATATAGCTTTTTTTATACCATCAACCATTTTAGGAGGAACATTTCCCCTTCCAAGTGCCTCAATCACTATTCCTTTAACACCATTTTCTAAGTAAAAATCTATAATTTTAGAATCCATACCTGAAGCGCATTTTATAAGTTCCACCCTAGTATCAATTCTATCTGTGTCTATATGAATTTTATTTAATATATTTCTATGAAATATTACCTCGTTATTATCTACAATTCCAATATGTCCGAATTCAGGACTTTGAAATGTATTCAATTTCATGGAATGAGATTTAGTAACTTCACTGGCACAGTTAAGTTCATCATTAAGACATACCATTACACCTTTTCCTTTAGCTTTGTCAGATATTGCAGTACAAATAGATGCTGACAGATTAGCTGGACCATCATATCCAAGCTCAGAACTATTTCTCATAGAACCCGTAACAATTACCGGTTTTTCACTATTTATAGTTAAATCTAATAAATATGCTGTTTCTTCAAGAGTATCAGTACCATGTGTAATTACAACTCCTACTATATCTTCTCTCAATAGTATATTTTGTACATACATGGATAGCTCCATCATTTTTTCTGGAGTTATATGTGGCCCAGGTAAGTTTGAAAAAGTAAAACATTCAATTTCAGCATGCCCTTCAATTCCTGTGACCATAGACATTACCTCCTCACCACTAAGAGTGGGAACAGCTGCTTTTATTCTTTCATCAACTTTCATTGATATAGTACCACCATTAAATACAACTGCGACTTTTGGCATAATTAAATCTCCTTGCGTTCTTTTTAACTTTTCTAAATCTAATACATTTTATTTGTTTGAAATTACTTATAAAATTATACTATTATATTCTACAATAAAACGGTAAATTCTGCATTACCATAGGAAATATTTCTCAAATTTTTTATAAAAAATAGCCAATATATAGTATTCTATATATCGGCTTACTTGCAAAACTAATTATAAAATTATACAAATTAGTCCTCCATTACCTTCATTAATTATTTTTTCTAGTGTTCTTTGTATTTTTACTTGGACATCTTCTGGCATCTTGTATAGTTTATTTTGTAGTCCATCTTTAACTAGCACTTCAAGTGATTTACCAAACATATTGCTTTCCCAAATTTTAGATGGATCACTTTCAAACTGTTCTAGAAGTGATTTTACTAACTCTTCACTTTCTCTTTCTGTTCCCATTATAGGAGAAATTTCTGTTTGGATATCTGCTCTAATAAGATGCAATGAAGGAGCACTTGCTTTCAATTTAACACCATATCTTGTACCCTGTTTTACTATTTCAGGTTCTTCTAGTCTCATTTCATTTAATTGAGGTGATACAAGTCCATATCCTCTTTCGCGAACATCTCTTAATGCATCAGATATTTTATCATATTCTATTTTTGCCTTGCTTAAATCTTTAATTATGCTCAACAATTCATTTTCCCCACTAATATTTCTACAGCATACTTCACTTAATACCTTATAAAATAATTCATGTTTTGGATTTAATTCTAATCTTGCAGTACCTTCTCCCATATTAATTTCATTTAATTTGGAATTTTGTAAGAAATCAATTTCTTCTAGTCCATCCATAAATCCTTTGACATCCCTTACTTTAAATACACTTTTGCACATATCTTTAATTAAAGAAATAAAATTATCCTTTAACCAATGAGTAACCTCTAGCTTTTCTATCCATTCAGGTATATCAATATTTATTTCTTTTATAGGGAATTCCTTTAACACTCTTTCAAATACATTAGTTATATCGCTTTCTTTCATGTTAGCTATATCCATAACTTGAACAGGAACATCATATTTTTCCTGAAGTTCTTTACCAAGTTCTATTGTTTCTGGAGATTTTGCATTTCTCGAATTTAAAATCATTACAAATGGCTTATTAATTCCTTTTAATTCATTTACTACTCTTTCTTCTGCTTCAACATAATCTTCTCTGTCTAATCCAGTAATACTTCCATCTGTTGTAACAAGTAATCCAATTGTAGAGTGCTCGTTTATAACTTTTTTAGTACCTATTTCTGCAGCTTCTTCAAAAGGTATTTCATAATCATACCATGGTGTAGTAACCATTTTAGGTTGTTCACCTTCTACATAACCTAATGCAGATTTTACAATATACCCTACGCAATCAACCATACGCACTTTAAATTTTGTACCACCATTTAATTCAATTTCAATAGCCTCATTTGGAACAAATTTTGGTTCTGTGGTATGAATGGATTTTCCTGATGCACTTTGAGGAAGTTCATCTTGTGCCCTTTGCTTTTTATAAGTATTTTCTATGTTCGGAATAACCATAAGTTCCATAAATCTTTTTATGAAGGTAGACTTTCCAGTTCTTACAGGACCTACAACCCCTACATATATGTCACCTTGAGTTCTATCAGCAATGTCTTTATATATGTTAAAATTTTCCAACAATAAACCCTCCCACCGCTTACTTAGTTTTAACAGTACATATATACTTAATAAATAATAAAAATATTACAAAAAAATAAAAAGTCAGTTTAAAAATTGAAATAAACTGACTTTTACCTTTAATTTTATTATAATTCATCCTTTTTATCTCTAGACATCAACTCATAAACTCCGTATTTGGGATCCATGTCCTCAAATAATACTTTATATAATGTATCAGTTATAGGCATAGAAACATCTAATTTGTTTTTTAGTTTATAAAAAGCTCTGCAAGCCTTAACTCCTTCAACTACCATACCTATCTCTTTATATGCCTCTTCTAATTTATAACCTTTTCCTATCAATATACCCGCTTTTCTATTTCTACTATGCATACTAGTACATGTTACGATTAAATCACCAATACCAGTTAGTCCTGAAAAAGTTTCCTGTTTAGCTCCTAGTTGTAGCCCTATTCTTATTATTTCACTCATTCCCCTTGTCATAAGTGCAGCCTTAGTATTATCTCCATATCCTATGCCATCTGAGATTCCAGCTGCTAAAGCTATTATGTTTTTTACAGCTCCTCCTATTTCTATTCCTATTATGTCATCATTAGTGTACACCCTAAATTTACTAGTCATAAATAGATCTTGTATTTTTTTAGCATACTCCATTTTTTTAGATGTTACCACAACAGTGGTTGGTATATCTAACGCTACTTCTTCTGCATGACTTGGGCCTGATAAAACTACAATCGGATTTTTAGGAATTTCTTCTTCAATAACCTGAGAAAGTCTTTTAAAAGAATTTTCCTCTATACCTTTAGATATATTTACTATAATTGTATTATCATTTATAAAGCTTTTAACCTTCTTACTCATTTCTCTTACTGCATGAGAAGGAACTGATAGAACAACAATTTCACTGTCACTTATAGCTTTATCTAATTCAGAAAAAGCAGTAACATTAGAAGGAATAACTATATTAGGCAAATATTTTATATTTTCTCTTTTTATATTAATATCATCAACTACTCTTTGATCTCTTGCCCATATATTAATGTTATATCCTTTTTTAGCTAACATAATGCTTAATGCTGTACCAAAGCTTCCTCCACCTAAAAAAGTAACATTAGCCAATTCTATTCCTTCCTTTCTCTAAATTCTGTTTTAATACCTGTTCCACTAAAATCAAAGTTTTCTCTTAATTGATTTTCTAGATACCTTTGGTATGAAAAATGTAATAACTGCGGATTATTAACGAAAAATACAAATGTAGGCGGCTTTATTCCTACTTGTGTTACATAATAGATTTTTAATCTATTCCCACCTACTACTGGAGGTTCTTGCATCATAACTGCCTTACTTATTACATCGTTTAGCACACCTGTTTTTATTCGTTTTGAATAGTTTTCGTAACATTCTTTTGCCATACCCAATACTTTATGTACTCTTTGGCCTGTCTTTGCTGATATAAATAAAAATGGGGCATATGATAAAAATGTTAAGTTTTGACTTAAATTGTTTTTGTATACGTTCATAGTTTTATCGTCTTTTTCGATTAAGTCCCACTTATTTACTATAACCATTATAGCTTTATTAATTTCATGTGCATATCCTATAATTTTTTCATCTTGCTCCGCTACTCCTTGCTCTGCATCTACCATTAAAATACATACATCCGCATTCTCTATAGCTGCTAATGTTCTTATTGCACTATATCTTTCAATTTGTTCTTTAATTTTGCTTTTTCTCCTTAATCCAGCTGTATCTATTAAAGCAAATTTTCCAAGTTCATTTTCTAGATAACTGTCTACAGCATCTCTTGTAGTTCCTGGTATATTGCTTACTATATGTTTTTCTTCTCCTAAAATTTTATTTATAAGTGAAGACTTTCCTACATTTGGTCTTCCAACAATAGCTATTTTAATATATTCCTCTTCTTCCCCATCATATTCCTCTTTTGGAAACTTTGAAACAATTTCATCTAACATATCTCCAAGACCTAGACCTTGTGATGCTGATATAGATATAGGTTCACCAATTCCTAAATTATAAAATTCATAAATATTATCATCATAATTTCTGTTGTCTATTTTATTCACTACTAATACCACAGACTTTTGTGCTTTTCTTAGCATCTGAGCTACTTCATTATCTGCATCATTTAATCCCTGCTTACCATCAACCACAAAAACTACAACGTCTGCCATATCAATGGCAATCTGAGCTTGCCTTCTCATCTGAGACACAATAATATCTTCACTTTCTGGCTCTATACCACCCGTATCAATTATAGTAAATTTATTATCTAACCACTCAGCCTCCGCATATATTCTATCTCTAGTAACACCTGGTTTGTCATCTACAATCGCTATTCTTTTACCAGCTAGCTTATTAAATAAAGTGGACTTACCCACATTAGGTCTTCCAACTATTGCAACCAACGGTTTAGCCATTTATTATTCCTCCCTGCTATATTTATTTATAGTGTCAATTAAATCTTCCCCACTATAATCACAAATTAAAATTTTTCTATTTAATTTCTCCTCAAGATCACCTACTGTAACATCATCAAGCATAATTAACTCACTATGTTCCCCTAATTCATACCCTTTTTTAAACATATTATCTGACATTATAATATACTCTTGGATATTATCCCTAGATAATTGATCCAATATATCTGTCCCTGTTAAAAGCCCTGCTACTGTAATAGTGTCTCCAAAGAAATTATTTATTATCTTTTTTACATCAATTGTTATGTTATTATTTTTATTCATTATAATCTTAGCCGCACTTAATATTTCATCATAAGCTAATGCACCTGTAACAATTGTAAATCTACCTTTTACATTCATTTTTAAATTGTCAAGATTATCTTTTATATTTTCTCTAAATAACCTTACAACTCCTACTCCATCCTCTAGTTGCTCAAATTCATTATAAAAATCGCTTTCAGGAATACCTTTCCCAGCTAATAGGTAAAATTCATCAGATAATCTTATAAAAGGCTGTCCTATCTCTTTCATATATCTTTCTTGTAAACTATGAATTCTATCTATTTCAGAAAAAGCACTTTCTTTATCAAAAAGCTTTAGTTTTGCAAGACTATTTTTATCTCTAAATTTAGTAATACCTAATGGAACAGCAGCAACATTATTAACATATGGATATAGTTTATACAAATCTTCTGCAGTTTTTGTAAGCTCTTCTCCATCATTGTATCCAGGACAAACTACAATCTGACAATTTATATTAATCTCTGCGTCAGCTAGCTTTTTTAATCTATCATAAATATTTCCTGCAAATCTATTATTCATCATTTTACATCTAAGTTCAGGATTAGTAGTATGAACTGATACGTTAATAGGGCTAATTCTATACTTTATTATTCTGTCTATGTCATCATCACTCATATTAGTCATGGTAATGAAATTCCCCTGTAAAAATGATAACCTAGAATCATCATCTTTAAAATATAGAGTATTCCTCATCCCACTTGGGAGTTGGTCAATAAAACAAAATATACACTTATTATGGCAACTCATAGGTCTATCCATCATAGGGTCCCTAAATTCAATTCCAATATCCTCACCATATTCTTTTTCTATTTCTATTTCCCATATCTCATTTTCTAACTTTTCAACTTCTAAAACTACATACTCATCTACTATCAAAAATTTATAATCTATAATATCTTTTACCTGAGAACCATTAATGCTAATTAGCTTATCTCCAATCTCAATTCCTACTTCTTCTGCAATGCTCCCTGGTAATACTTTTGAAATTTCATTAAGCATTTCTACCTCCATAAATATTTTCCATATGCTAGTTCATTAGATTATCTTATCATTAACAGGATTGTTACGTCAAGATTTGACAAGCTAATTGCTTGCCATAACTAATTAACAGTAAATAAAAGCAGCCAAATTTGGCTGCTTTGAAAATTAAATTTTCTGCATATATTTCTATTTATTCATTTAAATCTATCTGATCACCTGTAACAATATATATAGTCCATTCACATATATTTGTTACATGATCAGCTATTCTCTCTAAAAACTTACACACAAACAAAAATTGTGTTGCTTGTTCAATCTTACTACTATCTCTAGTCATTATAGATAACATTTCACTAAAGACTTCTTTGTATAATTTATCAATTATATCATCTCGTTTTGATATTTCATATGCTCTGTCTAAGTCTCTTTCCACATAAGCATCTAGAGCATCTTTTATCATGCCGCTAACTATATCCCCCATTTTAGGAATATCTACTAATTGTTTTATATATACTTGATCTTTTAATCGCCTTGTAACTTTAGCAATATCCACAGCATGGTCAGCCATTCTCTCAAGATCTGTCACTATGTTAATACATGTAAATATAAATCTTAAATCAGTAGCTATTGGTTGCTGCATAGCAATTAACTTTATACTTTTAGTTTCTATTTCTCTCATTAAGTCATCTACTATATCATCGTTTTTAATTACTTCCTCTGCTAATTCTACATTTTGCTCTGCTAATGACTTAATACATAAGTGGATTTGTTTTTCAACTACGCTTCCCATTCTTAGCAGATCATTGTGTAATTCATTAAGTTCCATCTCAAATACTTTTCTTGCAGCCATATCTTCACCTCATCATATTTTTAAGCTTTTAACTTTTATTAATATTATCAACCGAATCTTCCAGTAATATAATCTTCAGTCCTTTTATCTTTAGGCTTATAGAAAATATCCTCGGTTTTCCCGGCTTCCACTATTATCCCATTATAGAAGAATGCTGTATTGTCAGATATTCTTCCTGCCTGTTGCATATTATGAGTAACAATTACGACAGTATAATCCCTTTTTAGCTCATCCATAAGTTCTTCAATCTTCAATGTGGATATAGGATCTAATGCAGATGTTGGTTCATCCATTAAAATAACTTCTGGCTCTACTGCAAGTGTTCTAGCTATGCAAAGTCTTTGTTGTTGACCACCTGAAAGACCTAAAGCACTTTTTTTAAGTCTATCTTTTACTTCATCCCAAAGCACTGCTCCTTTTAAGCTTTTTTCTACTATATCATCTAATTTGCTTTTACTTTTTATACCATGTATTCTAGGTCCATAAGCTATATTGTCATATATACTCATTGGAAATGGATTAGGACTTTGAAAAACCATTCCCACTTTTTTTCTAAGTTCAATCACATCATAATTTTCATTTAATATATTATTGCCTTCATAAATAATTTCGCCATCTATTTTTACAGATTCTATTAAATCATTCATTCTATTTAAACATCTTAGAAAAGTAGATTTCCCACAACCTGATGGTCCTATAAATGCAGTTACTGCATTTTTTTGTATCTCTAAATTTACATCATTTAAAGCTTGCTTATTCCCATAAAATAAGTTTAAATTTTTTACTTGAATTATGTTCATATGTTTTCCCCCTTATTTAGTTCCTGCATATTTTTCGTATATCTTTTTACCTATCAATCTTGCTATAACGTTAAACAGAAGTACCATTATAATTAAAACTGCCGATGCTCCATTGGCTATCTTACTAGCATCTGGAACAACTCCTTCTGAATTTAACTGCCATATATAAACAGCTAAAGTTTCTGCAGGTCTAAATATGTTAAATGCGGAACCATCGGTAATTTGTACATTTGGTGCACTCATACCTGCTGTATATAATAACGCCGCAGCTTCTCCAAATATCCTTCCTGCAGCTAAAATTATTCCAGTAAGAATTTGTGGAATCGCTGAAGGCAAAATAACCTTTCTAATAGTTTGCCACTGTGTTGCGCCTAATCCCAAACTAGCTTCTTTTACTTTTTTTGATGCTGTAATTATAGCACTTTCACTTACTCTTGTCATTGCTGGAAGGTTTAAAATAGTTATAGCCAAAGCTCCTGCAATTATTGAATATCCCCAACCTGTTAAGTTTACGAATACTAAGAGGCCAAAAAGTCCTACAACTATAGAAGGAAGTGATGCCATAGTTTCAATACATAAACGTATAATATTTAGAATTTTACCTTCTTTCGCATATTCAGCTAAATATATACCTGCACCTACTCCGATTGGAACAGTTATAATTAATGATATCACAAGCATGTAAAAGGAGTTAAATAAATGTAGTCCTATTCCTCCACCAGCTTCATTGCTAGGTTTTCCAAATAAGAAGTTAGGATCTAACCAATGCCTTCCATGATAAAGTATATATCCAATTAAACTTACTAGAAGCACTACTACAAATGCAGAAATTATATAAAGTATTATGGTTGCTAACTTATCTTTTTGTTTGGCATTCATTATTCCTCACCTCTTTTTCCAATAGCTCTTATAATTAATATAAAGATAAATGAAACTATTAAAAGTAAAAATGATAAAGCCCATAAAGCATTATTCCATGCTGTTCCAAATATAGTATTAGCCATATCCATTGTTATAACACTCGTTAGGGTAGATGTAGTATCATAAAATCCTTTAGGTATCTTTATTGAATTTCCTATAACCATTTGAACTGCTAATGCTTCTCCGAAAGCTCTTGCTATTCCTAAGACAATTCCTGTTAAAATTCCAGTTTTAGCAGATGGAATTATAACTTTAATTATAGTCTGCCATCTAGTAGCTCCTAATCCATATGAAGCCTCAACATACTGTCGCGGTATAGTTTTTATAGCATCAGATGCAATACTTGTAATTGTTGGCAGTATCATTATACTCAACACAAGAATACCTGCTATTAAGCTAAATCCAACGCCACCAAAAACCCCTTTTAATGCTGGAATTAAAACTGTTATTCCTATCCACCCATATACTACTGAAGGTATACCTACAAATAATTCCATAGCCGGTTGTAGGACTTTACCTCCTAATTTAGGAGATATTAAATTCATAAAAACTGCTAATGCTATGCTTATAGGTGCACTAATAATAACAGCCCCAATAGAAACTAAGGTTGATCCCATTAAAAATATAAGAGATCCAAACTGAGGAACCTCAGCATCTGGTTTCCATTCTGTGCTAAATAAAAATTTTGTTAATGAATAACCATCCTTTGTAAAAACAGATATTCCTTTAGAAGCAACAAAACCAATTATAGCTAAAGTTAAAATTACAATCAAATAACCACAAATCATTGAAAATGTTCTTCCTATATATTCATTTTTTATTTTCTGTAATCTATTTTTTTTATCCATATTACCTACTCCAACCCTTAGATTTTTTAAACAAACTAAGACCAGTTGTGTATGTATACAACCAGCCTTAGCTACCCTTTGGATATCTATTTTGCTTTTAATTCATCAATTGATATATATCCTTGACTCTTGATTATTGGTTTAACTTCATCAGAAACCATATAATCTATAAATGCCTTTGTTAGGCCAGTAGGTTCTCCTTTTGTATACATATGTTCATAAGACCAGAAAGGATATTTGCCTGTAGATATATTTTCATACTTAGGCTCAACTTCATTAATTTTTAACAATTTCATTCCTTGTTTTGCTTCTTCCTTTACAAAATATGATAAAGCTAAGTAAGATATAGATCCTTTTGTTGCCTCAATTGATTTTTGAACTGCTCCACTTGAATCTTGAGTTGTTCCTAAACCATCTGCCTCGTTTTTTCCGTCCATTATAGTACTAATAAATGTCGCTCTTGTACCTGATGATTTTCCTCTGTTTATAACTTCTATCTTAAGGTCGTCTCCTCCAACTTGCTTCCAGTTAGTTATTTTTCCTGTAAATATATCTTGAATTTGTTGTTTTGTTAATGAGTCTACTTTTACGTCTTTGCTTACTACCATAGCAAAACCTATTCCACATACTTTATAGTCTTTTAATTCATCTAAAACTTTTTTATCTTTTATTTTGTCTTCTGCTAGTACATCTGAATTACCAATTTGAACTGCACCAGAAGCCACTTGTGAAAGTCCAGTTCCACTACCTCCACCTTGTATATTTATTTGAGCCTTAGTGTTTTTTTCCATAAACTTATTTGCAGCAGCCTTTGCCAATGGCTCAAGTGCTGTTGATCCTGCAGCTGTTATAGATCCACTTACTGTATCAGTTTTTGCATCTTTTGATGATCCATCATTTTTATCGGTTTTATTGCCACATCCAGCAAAAATCCCCCCAGCAAGTGTAATTACTAAAGCTGCAACTATCATTTTTAATGATTTTTTTCTCATTTAAAAACCCTCCATTCAAGTTTTTAACCTTATTTTCTTTAACTACTACAATTTATATATTACAGTAGCAAAGTTAATCTAATATTATACTAATGTTAATTAAAATTAACATTAGTATAATATTTCTCTATTATTTTTTCCTATTATACAAATTAGTATGTGCATATTCCTCAATAATACAAAGCTAGTTTATATAAATCTAAAGCCTAATAGTTATATAAAAAAAATAGATAGTTATAAGACTATCTATTTTAACGGAATTTTAACTATGAATTTTGTTCCTTTACCTATTTCACTTTCTACAAGTATACTTCCCTTGAAGCTCAATACTATATGTTTTACTATAGCAAGACCTAATCCTGTACCACCTCTTGCTCTAGACCTAGCTTTATCCACTCTATAAAATCTTTCAAATAATCTTGGTATATGTTCTTTTGGTATACCTACTCCAGTATCTTCAACCCAAATAATGCATTCAGAATCTTCTACTTTAGTACCTATATATACAGAGTCACCTTCTTCAGAATACTTTATTGCATTATCAATAAGGTTAATTAACATCTGTTTAAACTTATCTTTATCACCGTGTATTATAGAGGTTTTATAAGTTAATTTCTGAAGTTTAATATTCTTTTTATCTGCTGTATTTTTCATAAGGTTATATACATCCTCAATGGAGGAGGCAACATCTATTGGTTCGTTAATCTTGAAATCTTTATGCTGCTCAATATCTGATAAAATTAAAATATCACTAATCAGCCTTGTTAACCTGTCTGTTTCATCATCGATTATGGATAAAAATTTATCTCTAGTCTCCTGATCGTCAACATATCTTAGTGTTTCGGCAAATCCCTTTATAGAAGTTAAAGGGGTCTTTAACTCATGAGATACATTAGCAACAAACTGACTTCTCATGTTTTCTAGTTTTCTTATATCAGTAATATCTTGAACCACAGCCACTGTTCCTATATGTTCACTATCGCTTATAACATCAGCTGTTTTTACCTTTAGAGATCTTCTCTCTGGCCAAAGTATATTTATCTCTTTGTTTTCTTCGTTGTTCTTAAATATTTCCTCTAATTCATAATCTCTAATAGAATCCATTAAGTTTTGCCCAATTATATCTTTTTTAATTCCAAATATCTTTTGAGCATATGGGTTTATCATAATTACTCTATATTTTTTATCTACAGCAATAACTCCACTATCCATACTTTTAAGTATTGCTTCTAATTTATTTTGTTTCTCTATAGAATCTTTTAAAGTATACTGTAACCTATCAGCCATATGATTAAAGGTCTTTGCTAACTGCCCTATCTCATCTTGAGAATTAATAATAACTCTTCTATCTAATTCACCCTTTGCAATTCGTGAAGTTATAAACTCCAAATCTTTAATAGGTTTTACTATTACATAGGATAATTTTGATGAAAAGAAAACTGAGATAAAAAAAACCATAATTAAAACTACTAAATAATAATTTAGGTATTTACCTTCAAACCCAGTAACAACTTCCATAGGCATAGAGCTTCTTACTATATATCCGTCATTAAATTTTGTAGCATAATATACCATTGTTTTTTTAAGCGAACTACTGTACCTTGTGCTATAACCATTACCATATTTCCTTGCTTCAATTATCTCTTTTCTATCATTATGATTATCCATACCATTAGGCATTGCGTCAGAATCCTTTATTACAAAGCCATTTTTATCTATTAAGGTTACTCTAAAATTAGATTTATTGAAACTTTTAAAGTATAAATCAGTATTAGAAATAATATTACCAGTTAATAATTTTATCGCCAATTCATTATTTTCTTTAAGCATTTTTTTTGTACTTTCTTCATGCTGGTAATTAACTATAGTCATATATAGTGCAGTTACTAGAGCTAAACTTAAAATTATTGTACTTAAAATCGAAAACATTAGCTTCTTTTTCATATTCATATTATTCACCCGAATTAAATCTATATCCTATTCCTCTTATAGTTTCAATAAATTTAGGATTTTTATCGTCATCTTCTATCTTCTTTCTTAAGTGTCTTATATGAACATCTACAGTTCTGGTTTCGCCAATGTACTCATATCCCCACACTTTGTCTAATAGAAAATCTCTTGTCATAACTCTTCCTTTATTTTTTATAAGCACTTCTACAAGTTCAAATTCCTTTAATGTTAAATCTATTTTTTCATCATTTTTTAAAATCTCATGTTTTTCAAAATCTATAGCTATGTTACCAAATTTATATACCTTTTCAATGCTTTGTGGTTTTGTTCTTCTTAAAACCGCCTTGGTCCTTGCAATTAATTCTCTTACAGAAAATGGTTTTGTCATATAATCATCTGCACCAAGTTCCAATCCTAAAATTTTATCTAGTTCTTCGCTTTTAGCAGTTATCATTATTATTGGTGTATTAGAAATATTATTATCTTTTCTTATTTCTTTGCATACATCATATCCATCCATGCCAGGAAGCATAACATCAAGGAGTATTAACTGAGGTAGCTCTTTTTTTGCTAATTTTAATGCCTCTACACCATCTTCAGCACAAATAGCTCTATACCCATTTTTCTCTAAATTAAATTTAATTAGCTCTCTTATATGATCTTCATCATCAACAATCAAAATTTTTTCTTCTGCCATCTTTTAACCTCCAAACATATTATTTAACAAATATAAAAGAAAACATTCTTCCATCTTTCTCTGTAGATTTTCTATAGGAGTATAAATTATTTTCTTTATTACAAAATGTACATATATCCAAAGTGTGAATCTGACTTAATTCTAATCCTAAATGTTGCAGTTGTTTTATTATACACTTTTGCATACTTAAATTCACTCCAGTTGATATATTTGAGTTTTTATAAATCTCTTGCTCTAAGAACTTGTCAATTAATTCTTTTCCCACTTCATAACAGCATTCCATATTGTGTGGTCCTATATATACAGAAACATCTTCTATTTTAGTTTTATAAACTTCTGCCATTTTATGTATAGCTTTTGCAATTATACATTTAAAAGTTCCTTTCCATCCACTATGAACAGCTCCTATAGCTCCATTCTTTTTATCATAAATTAGTATAGGAACGCAATCTGCTGTAAATACTCCTATACCTACTCCCTTTTTATTGGTTAAAATTGCATCTCCCTCATGGATAATTCCATCATATAAATGTACACTATCACTATGAATTTGATTTAAATATCCTATTTCTCTTAGATTAAACCACATTTTTAAATTGTTTAAATTGTTAACTCCTTCAGTAATATTTTTATTAAAATTAAGTCCCCCTTCGGATGTAGAAAAATATATTTCTGCTTCCCCTTCTACAATTTTTAAAAACTTATATTTATTTTCAATAGTGAAATTAACATAATCCATAAAAAAATCTCCTCATCACTTAGTTATATTTTAACATTAAATCTGACTTACTATAAAGAAACTCATATTAATTTACTTTCTTAACTCTATTTTAACATAACAAAAAAGCCCTACTATATTATTAGGGCATTATTAATGAATTTTTTTATTTGACATTAAATTTTTTATTTCTTCAATAAATGTATTAATATCTTTGAATTGTCTATATACGGATGCAAATCTAACATATGAGACTTCATCAATCTTTTTTAATCTTTCCATAATCATTTCACCAATCACTTCTGATTTTAC
This sequence comes from Clostridium sp. JNZ J1-5, assembly GCF_053901425.1. NCBI lineage: Bacteria > Bacillati > Bacillota > Clostridia > Eubacteriales > Clostridiaceae > Clostridium > Clostridium sp. JNZ J1-5. The sequence goes on from NZ_CM132773.1 coordinate 188,717, forward strand.
TTCAGTTAACATATCATTACTCATCTTTTTTTCAATTTCATCTGCTATAGCATCAATTTGTAATCTTGAAACTGGTCTCTTTTGACAAGCTTTAAGAAGTCCATTAATTATTTTTGACTTATCAAAATATTCCCTATTTGAATCTTTTTTTATAACAAGTATAGGTATGTCCTCAATTTTCTCATATGTAGTGTATCTTTTATTACATTTTAGACATTCTCTTCTTCTTCTAATTGCCTTGTGGTCCTCTGTTGACCTTGAGTCAACAACTTTACTTTCTTCAAAGCCACAATATGGACACTTCAAAATACCACGCCCTTTTTCTTATAGTTTTTCATTTTACATTATACTATTTTTTTGTGTACATTACTACTACTTATTGTCAAATGTTATGTTATCTAAATCTACCAAAATGACATCCACTCCAATTTTCGTTATTTTATCCCAAGCTATCTCGATATTATTATTTTTAGAAAACCATGAATTCTTCTCCCTTGGTATAATAAGAGATAGTATTTTATACTCCTCACAATCAACTAATAAGTCCCTTATGTATCCCAGTTTTGAACCGGTATTAATATCTATTACCTCCATTAACTTTAAATTGTTTATAGAATAAAGTGCCATAAAATCATCTCCTAACATTTTTATTACATTATATGTATGTACCTATATATAATATTAATATTAAAATGAAAAAGAGCCCTTAGGCTCTTTATACATACTTTCTCATATGTTTTAAAGCTGTTTTTTCAAGTCTTGAAACTTGTGCTTGTGATATTCCTATTTCATCTGCTACCTCCATTTGAGTACGCCCTTGAAAAAACCTCATATTTAAAATTAACTTTTCCCTATCATTTAATTTTTTCATAGCTTCTTTTATTGATATGTTTTCAATCCAACTATCATCAATACTTTTACTATCACTTATTTGATCCATTACATAAAGAGCATCTCCTCCATCATGATATATAGGCTCAAATAATGATACAGGGTCTTGAATTGCGTCTAGTGCGAATACAACATCCTCTCTTGGTATATCTAACTCTTTAGCTATTTGAGATACCGTTGGCTCCTTATTTTCTTTATTTATAAGTTTATCTCTTACCTGTAACGCTTTATATGCTATATCTCTTAATGATCTACTTACTCTTATTGAATTATTGTCTCTTAAGTATCTTCTTATCTCACCTATAATCATTGGAACTGCATAAGTAGAGAACTTTACGTTCTGGCTTAAATCAAAGTTATCAATAGCTTTTATAAGCCCTATGCATCCTACTTGAAATAGATCATCAACATTTTCTCCTCTATTATTAAACCTCTGTATTACACTAAGGACAAGTCTTAGATTTCCTCTTATAAATTTCTCTCTCGAATCATTGTCACCATCCTTCATTTTTAATAATAGTTCTTTCATTTCTTTTTCTTTCAATATAGGTAATTTCGCTGTATTTACCCCGCATATTTCCACTTTATTTATCATCATAGTAATCAGCTCCCTCAGAGTAGTCACATTTTAAGTATCTCCTCAGGAGTGTCCATTTATACTACGGACAATCTATACCATTTTGTTAATTTCTTTTTTTAATCTTCTAATAATTCTTTTTTCCAACCTAGATATATATGACTGTGAAATTCCTAATATATCAGCAACTTGCTTTTGTGTCTTTTCACCTTTTCCAGTTAACCCAAATCTTAATTTAATGATTTCCTTTTCCCTATCACTTAACTTTTTCATTGCAATAAATAAAAGTTGTTTATCTACTTCATCTTCAATTAAATTATATACCATATCATTTTCTGTTCCTAAAATATCAGACAATAATAATTTATTTCCATCCCAATCAGTATTTAGTGGTTCATAAAAAGAAATCTCTGCCTTAACTTTATTATTTCTTCTTAAATACATTAATATTTCATTTTCAATACATCTTGAAGCATAAGTAGCTAATTTTATTTTTTTTTCAGGATCAAAGGTATTTACAGCTTTTATTAATCCAATTGTACCAACAGATATTAGATCTTCTACAGGAACTCCTGAGTTTTCAAATTTTCTAGCTATATATACAACTAATCTTAAATTTCTTTCAATAAGTATTGTTCTAACACTATCATCACCAGCCATTATCTTTGATACTAAATCTTCCTCCTCTTCCTTTGAAAGCGGAGGAGGTAAAGCATCATTTCCACCAATAAAATAAACTCTTTTAAAAAAAATTTTAAATTTTGATAATATCCTATTTAGCAATACACCTAACTTTAGCAAAAACAACACCTCTCCTCATAGAATTCCCCTAGACAGTAGCGCATTATATTCATTTAAACTACTTAATTGATTTTCACAAAATGCAACTATAACTTGTCTTTCATAACTTTTATTATTATCATATACTTTAATATATTTGGGTTTAAATCCTTCCATTTTACTACTAAAACCATTAACTACTTTATAAGGAATTAGATATATACTCTCTTTTGAAAAATCTATATTTGAAAGCATATCCTTTTCAATTATCATAACTGGCAAGTTTGTAGCAGGTTCTCTTAGCTCATTACCAGTATCAAAAAAAGCTTTTACTTTTTTTACTCCACTATCCATAACTATCTCAACATCATATATAAATCTAGTTAACTCATTTCTATCTCTTATGTAAGCAATTAGTCTATGTATGATTACATATATAATCATTACTGATGAAAGAAGAACTTTATATGAAATCTTATTAAATGTAAAGTCTATGTTAGTACTACTATTAAGTTCAATAAATATACATAATCCAGCTAATAGCATGGAATATAATACAAATACTATTGTTGCTTTCACAATAAAAATAAAATTATTTTTCTTAAATACAATTAGTACCATAGCTGTAGCAACTATAATCTTTAATGTTATATTGAAAAGGTACCTAGAATTGCTATACACAGCAAGTACTGCATATACTGTTCCAATTAATGCTGATATACATATAAAATTTAATTTTGGCTTTATCCTTAAAGTTTGTGCAGTTATATACAATAAAAATAAATTGACTATAAAATTTTGTATTATAAGGACATCTAAATATATTATCAACTCCCTTCCCCCTTCAAACATATTATATAACTATTGTTTTCAAAATTTTGTCATTTCTTAAAATAAATTTCCATTTTTATCCTTCAGCTTATAACACTATATTCCAAGATATGTTTTTTTGCACAAAAAAAGATGCCTCTAAGGCATCCTTCTTATTTTAAATAAATTATTTATTATATCTTCTTAAAAAAGCTGGTACTTCTAAATTCGTTTGGTCATATTCCCTTGTAGCTGCTGTCTCCTCAAATGTAACTTTTTCTCTTTCCTTATGAAATATCTCTTCATTTTCTTGTTTTGGTGTAGATATTATTGTAGAATTTTTACAATCAGCAGCCTTCTCTTCAAATCCTGTAGCTATTACAGTTATTCTAATTTCGTCTTTTAAACTTTCATCTATTACAGCACCGAAAATTATATTAGCATCTGGATCTGCAGCTTCTTGTACAATTTCTGCAGCTTCATTTATTTCAAGTAATCCTAAATCTGGTCCTCCTGTTACATTTAATAACACTCCAGTAGCTCCCACAATAGAAGTTTCAAGAAGCGGACTAGATATTGCTTGTTTTGCAGCATCCTGAGCTCTATTATCTCCTTGCCCTCTGCCTACTCCCATGTGAGCTAATCCTTTATCTAACATTATAGTTCTTACATCAGCAAAGTCTAAATTTACTAAACCTGGAATAGTAATTAAATCTGAAATACCTTGTACACCTTGTTTTAAAACATCATCGGCAAATTTAAAAGCTTCTACTAAAGAAGTCTTTTTATCAACCATAGCTAACAATCTTTCGTTTGGTATAGTAACTAATGTATCTACTGTATCCTTTAGATTCTTTATTCCCATCTCAGCATGAAGCATTCTCTTTCTGCCTTCAAAAGGAAATGGTTTTGTTACAACTCCTACAGTTAATATGCCCATAGATTTTGCAATTTCAGCTACTACAGGTGCAGCACCAGTTCCAGTTCCTCCTCCCATTCCTGCGGTAATAAAGACCATATCCGCTCCTTTTATTGCTTGTGAAATTTCGTCTTTACTTTCTTCTGCAGCTTTTCTTCCTATGTCAGGATTTGCACCTGCCCCTAATCCCTTGGTTAATTTGTCTCCAATTTGTATCTTTTGAGAAGCTTGAGAAACAGCAAGAGCTTGCTTATCAGTATTAATACCTATAAACTCTACATTTTTTAATCCTTCTTTAATCATTCTGTTAACGGCATTGTTTCCACCGCCACCACAACCAATTACCTTTATCTGAGCAAATTGTTGAACATCAACATCGAAATCTAGCACAATAATACCTCCTTGCTAAAAAAACTCTGTGAAAAATTCTTTTATTTTTGATATAAAGCCTTCTTCATTTTCTTCAGTTTCTTTATTTCTTCTTTTATTCTTTTTACTACTCTTCAAATTTTGATTGCTGCTTGTACTTTTGTGGAACTCGTCCATATTTTTATCTATCTTCAACGAGTTTATTACATCCTTAATAGTACCTACAACAGTTGCATATACTGGACTTATGGCTCCAGTATATTGCGGTGAACCTATTTTAACTGATTTGCCTAAAATTTTATATGCAAATCCATTGATTCCCTTAAATAGTGCTAATCCACCTCCAATTATAATTACACCAGAAATTTCATCATAGCATCTACTTTGTCTAAGTTTTTCTCTTACATAATATAATATTTCTTCTGACCTAGCCTCTATTATTTCCCTTAAATAAGAGAGTTCTATTTCTACAGATTTATCATATCCAGCATTAACCTTAATTTTTAAATTACTTTCTAAACTTGAATTATCCAAATCTCCATATTTTATTTTTAGCTTTTCAGCTTCTACAAACGGTATTTTTAGACATATTGCAATATCATTTGTAATATTGTCTCCTCCTAATGGTACCATATCAGTATAGCAAAGATTTCCGCTTTTATAAATAGAAATATCTGTTGTCTGTGACCCTACATCTATAAATGCAACTCCCATGTCTAATTCTTCTTTCTTTGAAACAGACTTTGAAATTGCTTGTTGTTGAAGTACTTCTCCTACAATGTTTAGCCCTGCTCTATTGATACTTTTTCTTAAATTGTTTATAACTGTACTTTGAGCAATAACTACTTGAGCATCAACCTCAAGACGCATACCACTCATACCAATAGGCTCAATTATATGATCATATCCATCAATTATGTATTGTTGAGGTACAACTCCTATAATTTCTTTATCTGAAGAAACTGGAATAAGTCTAGCCGCCTCAATAACTCTAATTACATCACTTTCTTTTATTTCTTTATCGTCAGATGATACAGCTACAATTCCTTTATTCCATATAAGTTCACTAACTCCTGCAGGTAAAGTTATATAAACATTGTTAATTGCTGAATCTACCATTCTCTCTAGATTATTAATACATTCCCTAATTGATTGAGAGGTACTATCTATATCTACAACTACAGATTTTTTAAGTCCTTTACACTTTACAGCGCTAATTCCAATTATTCGAATTTCTCCGCTACTATCTACCTTTCCAACAGCACCATATACGTTCGATGATCCAATATCTAGTCCCACTATATAATCGTGCATCTGGTTTCCCTCCCTTACAGAGTGCCTTTACCTATTATATTCAACAAAAATAGCTTTTTCCCTTTAAGTTTTAATATTTTTTTATATGTAGTATAAAATTTATTTACAAAACAAACAATTAAATGCATATTATTCAACTTATTTCCAAATATGCTTTTAATATATTCACAACTATTTTAGCATAAATATCTTATTTATACTATATTTTTTATGTAATGGATTAATATTTATCAATCGGTTATATAAAGTATTGTTATAGTCCTATCATTCTTTTTAGCATATCTCTATCCATAGAGTAAGTTAATGCACTCTCATAGGATATTAAACCAGTTTTGTATAGTTCTACAAGACTCATATCCATGGTTTTCATTCCATACTTATTCCCAGTTTGGATAGATGATTGGATTTGATGGGTTTTTCCTTCTCTTATTAAATTTTGTATTGCTGAATTAATTATCATTATCTCAAAGGCCCCCACTCTGCCTTTTCCATCAGCCCTAGGTATAAGTTGCTGAGATACGATCCCTTGTAAGACTGCAGCTAATTGTATTTTTATTTGCTGTTGTTGATAAGGAGGAAAAACATCAATTATTCTATCAATTGTTTTAGCAGCACCAATTGTGTGTAAAGTAGATAGAACCAAATGTCCAGTTTCAGCAGCGGTAATAGCCGTGGAAATTGTCTCCAGATCTCTCATTTCCCCTACTAGAATAACATCTGGATCTTCTCTTAAAGCAGCTCTTAATGCCGCTTTATATGATAGCGTATCTCTTCCAATCTCTCTTTGATTAATAATTGACTTATTATGTCTATGTAAAAATTCAACTGGATCCTCTAATGTAATTATATGGGCTGCTCTTGAAGTATTTATTTCATTTATCATAGCTGCAAGAGTACTACTTTTTCCACTTCCAGTTGGACCCGTTACAAGAACAAGACCTCTTTGCTTTTGAGTTAGTTCTTTTACCACTGGAGGCAATTTCAACTCACTCAAGGTTGGGACTTTTAGCCCAACTGTCCTAATAGCAACTGCATGACTTCCTCTTTGTTTATAAGCATTTACTCTAAATCTTCCAATGCCAGCAATAGACATAGACGTATCTATTTCTCCATTCCTATCATATTCATCATACAAGTTTCCCAATAGTTCCTTAACATATTTTTCCGTATCAGTTGTTGTAAGTTTATATCTTTCTACTTTAACCAGTTCTCCATTGACTCTCAGGATTGGTGCCATTCCTACAGTTAAATGTAAGTCAGAGGCATTTTCACTGATTGCTTTCTCTAATAATTCACTTAAAGTCATTAAATTTTCCTCCTATGAACAGTCTTTACTTTCCTGCCATTAATCTAATACTAACTATTTTTATTTATAATATACTTTATTTTTCGTAATTATTTATCAAACTTTAATAGTTAAACAGGTAATTTATTTTATATTTTATAAAATAAATTAAAAGTTGGCACTTAATGCCAACTTAATTTTAATATTTTACTTTTTATTATTGTTAAATTCTTTATACATTTTCTTTAGAGCTCTTTTTTCTATTCTAGATACGTAAGATCTAGATATCTCCAATAAAGCTGCTATTTCTCTTTGAGTCCTAGGCTTTCCATCTGTTAAACCGTATCTCATTTTTATAATTATTTTTTCTCTATCTGTTAGGCATTTATTTATTTTATCATAAAGTTTCTTAATTTGTATTCTATTTTCAACCACCTCAATAACAGAATCTTCCTCACTACTCAATACGTCCATTAAAGAAATTTCATTTCCTTCCTTATCTACCCCTATAGGATCTTGAAGATATACTTCACTTTTAATTTTTTTTGTATTTCTGATAAGCATTAATATTTCATTTTCAATACATCTAGCAGCATAAGTAGCCAATCTAGTCCCTTTTGAAGTATCAAAAGAGTCAATAGCTTTAATAAGCCCAACAGTACCTATAGAAATTAAATCGTCAACATCCTTATGAGGATAAGAATATTTCTTTACTATATGCGCAACAAGTCTAAGATTCCTTTCTATAAGAATGCCTTTCGCTAATACATCCCCTTCTTTTAACTTTTTTAAGTAATATTTCTCTTCCTTCTCATCTAGTGGTTGAGGAAATGATGTTCCATTGCTTACATAAGCAGTTAAAAATGTCATGCTATCAATCATATTAAATAGATAATTCATTAGAAACACAGGGATATCCTCCTAACAGTGCTTATTACTATAATATGATTAAAGCCTAAAAATTTGCATGTACACCTAAAATTTATTTAAATAATCATAAACTCCTTCTACAATTTCTTTGAATATAGGTGCAGCTATACCAGCTGCATTAGTTTTTTTCCCAATATTTTGTGCAAATACAACCATAGAATAATATTTATTTTCAACCTTAAAAAAACCTGTAAACCAACCGTCATAATATTCTAATGTCTTTTTTTCTTTACTATCTTTGTCTATGACATCTTCCACCCTTGCTGAGGTTCCTGTTTTACCACCAATTTCAATATTATCAATATATGCAACTTTACCAGTACCCTCCTTATTACTTACAACCTGTATCATTTGGCTTTTAAGAATGTTAGCTGTACTTTCATTTAATATTCTCTTCTTTTCAGTATTTAACTTTTCTATAACATTATTATTGCCATCAACATATGCATCGATAATATACGGTTTCACATATATTCCTCTATTTGCCACAGTGTTAGGTATACCTATAGCTTCAATAGGTGTTATTCTGCTCTTTTGACCTATGTATGCCTGAAGACTATCCCCGCTATTATCTTTTACTTGTTTAATATCAAGTTCTAGATTTCCACTTTCTTCAGCATCAAAATCTAAAACCTTTTTATAAAGACCATGCTTTTCTGCAACACTGTTCACATTTTTTATTCCTACGTCCTCTCCTATTTGAACGAATATATTATTAGAGGATTTTATAAAAGCTTCTTTAGCGTTCTTACTTTTTCTATCTTCGTGTTCTTCAAATAAACCGCCATAATTTTTATGTTTATATAAATGATTCAAAGATATAGCTCCTGTTTCTATACCTGCTTCTTCAACTATTGTTTTGAATATAGACCCTGCAAAAAAGCCTTTATTTGTGCTTGCTCCTATATTTACATTAGGTTTGCTATCATCCTTTTGTACCATAGCTCTTATTTTTCCGCTATCAGCTTCCATCAAGATAACACCAATTTGATCATACTGATTATATTGACTTCTATTTAATACTTCTTTTATACTGAGCTGTAAATTTTTATCTAATGTAAGTCTAACATTTACATTATCTTTTGGGGATGTATTAAATTCATTAGTAATATTTCCATTTACATCCTTGCTGAATATATGGTAAATATATTGATTATTTTTAGTTTTTTCTGCAATTTTCATTTCTATAGAGTTATCAGATTTCCTTTGTAACTTTTCTGCTCCATTTTTATAAACATTAGTAATTAAATTTTCAACGTTCCACCAGGCATTTTCTCTATCTATTATGGAATATTTATATACATAAAATCCATTCACACCCTTTATCTTTTTTAACTTATTATAAACTTCTTCATCAATTACCCATTTTATTTTTGAACTTTTATTATCTATAATTTCTTTATCAATATCGTACTTGCTATTATATCCTTTTAAAATAATTTTTAAAGCTTCTAAATCATCTTTTTTAGTGTAGTGATTATTTATTGAATAAGTATATGGGTCTATAACTACATAATATATCTCTAAATAATTTAGTAAATCACGCCCTTTATTATCTAAAAGTAAATAATTTAATTCCGATGTTTTTTCTTTATATTGATACTGATTTTCAGTCATAAGAGCAAGATCATCTGACTTAAAATATTTATAATTAACTATTCTTACAATTAATGCTATAAACACTAATAACAACGCTAAAAAAATTATATAACACCTTTTTTTACCTAAGTTACTTATCATAAAAAACACTCCTTCTAAGCTAAATTCTAGCCTAAACAGGAGTGTTTTATTCCAAAAATGTAATTATTTACTTTCAAGTAAAACTTGTTTAACTTTTGATACCATTATATCAATTGCTACTTTATTTTGACCACCTTCTGGTATTATTATATCTGCATATTTTTTAGTGGGCTCAATAAACTGTGTATGCATAGGCTTTACAACCTCTAAGTATTGTATTATAACAGATTCGATGGTTCTTCCTCTTTCATTTATATCTCTCAATATCCTTCTAATAATTCTTACGTCATCATCAGTGTCTACATATATTTTAATATCTAATAAATTCCTTAATTCTAAATCCTGAAGTACCATTATGCCTTCAACTATAACAATGTCTCTTGGATCTACCTTTACAGTTTCATCTTTTCTATTGTGTTCTTTAAAATCATATATAGGCTTGTATATACTTTCTCCATTTAAAAGTTTCTTAAGATGTTCAACTAATAATTGAGTATCGAAAGCGTTCGGATGGTCATAATTAGTTTTTATTCTCTCTTCAAATGTTAAAGAACTCTGATCTTTATAATAAGAATCTTGTTCAATCATAGCTATGCAATCTTCGCTAAAACTTTTGTATATTTCATTTGCAACAGTGCTTTTGCCTGAACCAGTTCCACCTGTAATTCCTATTAATATCGGTCTTCTCATATCTAATTCTCCCTAGCTTTAATAAGTATATCTTTTTCTTGTAATTCAATATCTGTAGTAGAAGTAAAAATCATTTCAGCATTACGCGCTGCATCAATTTTTTCACCATTTTTATCTCTCATATCTTTTAATTTTACTTCAAAGCTATCTCCTTCAGATCTTAAAACTTCAACTGTATCCTCATTAAAAACTCTATTTTTCTGCTGTATAGTAGCAGTTTTTTTGTATTTATCATAATCTTTAACTATGCCTACTATATCATAGTCTCTAATATATGAAGATGAATCATATATTTGTTTATTTGGTTCTCCAAAATAAAAACCAGTGCAATATTGTCTATGGCTAGGTTTCATTAAATATTCTATCCATTTCGGATTTATTTTGTATCCTTGAGGATTAGATATATAAGAGTCTACAGCTTCCCTATATGCCTTTACTATAGATGCTACATAGAAAGTACTTTTCATTCTTCCCTCTATTTTAAAAGAGTCTATTCCTGCTTCCATAAGTTCGGGTATATGTTCTATCATACATAAATCTTTTGAATTTAAAATATAAGTTCCGTTTTCATCTTCAACTACTGGGAAATACTCTCCTGGTCTTTTTTCTTCAACTAAATTATATTTGTATCTGCAAGGTTGAGAACAAGCTCCTCTGTTAGAATCTCTGCCAGTCATATAATTTGAAAGTAAACATCTTCCAGAGTAAGCCATACACATAGAACCATGTACAAATGCCTCTAGCTGGCAAGTGCTAGAAAGTTTAGATCTTAAACCTTTTATCTCTTCTAAAGAAAGCTCTCTTGCTAAAACAATTCTTTTTACACCATTTTTATGCCAAAATTCTGCCGCCTTATAATTAACGTTATTTGCCTGTGTACTTAAATGTAATTCTAAATCTGGTACTACTTCTCTTGCTGTCATTATAATGCCAGGATCTGATACTATTATAGCATCTACACCTAGTTCATTTAATTCCTTTAAGTAATCTTCAAGTCCAATTAAATCTTCATTATGTGGGAATACATTTATTGTAACATATACTTTTTTATTTCTATTATGTGCATAACTAATGCCTTTTTTCAAATCTTCAGTATCAAAATTATCCGCTAATGCTCTTAGATTTAGTTTGCTTCCACCCAAATATACAGCGTCTGCTCCAAAATCTATAGCCGTTATTAATTTTTCTACATTTCCAGCAGGTGCCAGTATTTCTGGTTTAATCATCAGTATCCCTCCTTGTTGTAATGGCAATACCATCTCCCATAGGTATTACAGAAGTTATAAGATTTTTATCATTGGAAACCATCTCTAAATAACTCCTCATCCTTTTCACTATTGTAATTTTTCTTCTCTGGACTAACTCATTAGAAGCCACCATTCCCCTAAACAAAACATTATCCGCAATTATTATACCTTGCTTTTTTAAGAGTTTCAAACAATATGGAAGAAAATCATTATAATGACCTTTCCCTGCATCCATAAAAATCAAATCATATTCACCTGAAATTGTAGGGAGTACCTCTAAACAATCTCCTTCTACTACTGTTATTTTATCCTCAAACCCAGATTTAATTATATTTTGCTTAGCTATATCTATCATGTTTTTATCTCTTTCTATGGTAGTTATATGGCATTGACCTTTAGAAGCTAATTCCATGAGGATGGCTGAATACCCTATTGCTGTACCCAATTCTAATATTTTCTTAGGTTTTTGAATTGTAACCATACATTTCAAATAATTTGCAACTTCTTTTTGTACTATAGGCACATGTTCTCTATCGGCAAAATCTTCTAAATCTTTTAAAATTCCGACTTCATCACATATTAAATTTCTTATATAATCTACTATATAGTCTTGCGCTATTCCGCTCATTAAAACTCCTCCAAACTTTGAAAATAGCTTTCCTTTAAAGAAAATATAGTTATTTTACTCTATTCTTATATTTTTCTTTAGCTTTTAAAAAGTCCTTATAGTTATTAGTAAAGTAATGCTTTTTATTGTCTTCTAAAACATAAAAAACGTAATCTGTTTTAAGAGGATTTAATGCTGCTGCTATTGAAGGTTTTCCTGGACTACAGATTGGTCCTGGCGGTAATCCTTTTATAATATAAGTATTATATGGAGACTTAACTTTAAGATCTTCATATGTAACTCTATTTTTATGCTTTCCAATAGCATATAAAACAGAAGCATCCATTTGGAGCATCATATTTTTATTTAATCTATTATAGAGAACTGATGCTATTTTAGGTCTATCCTCATCAATTCTAGCTTCTTTTTCTATAAGAGAAGCTGCTGTTATAAGTTCATGAATATTATCTATGTCTTTTTTATTTATATCTTTTAATACATTTTCAAATTGTTTTAACATTCTAGTTATTATCTCTTCACCTTTAGTTCCTTTTTTAAATTCATAGGTGTCTGGAAATAAATATCCTTCTAATGCATACTTTAACTTATTACTAACTTTAACATAACTCGGAACTTTATATTTTTTGCAACTTTCTAAAAATTCTTCTTTTGTAATTATGCCTTTTGCATCTAACAATGCTGCTATTTGCTCAATTTCATATCCTTCTGGAATAGTAACTTGAACATAGCTTCCATCTTTAGTCCCCTTGTTTAACATATCTACGAAACCTCTAATTGTTTGACTATTATCTACATAGTATTCACCAGGTCTAATGTTTGTATTAAGATTATTTTTCTTTATATAAATTTTAAATAGGAATTCATTTTTAATCAAACCTTTTTTCTTTAAACTATTTACAACATTAAATAAAGAATCCCCTTCATCTACTAAAATTGGTGTTTCACCAATTTTAGTAGAAAAAGGGTGTTTAATATCTTGCAATATTTTAAATCCTAATAAAGCTAATATGATAACAGGTATAATTAGAGCAAGCATTTTTTTCTTTCTCATAGATTCACCCTCATAATATTTAAATCCTATTTTCTTGAAGCTCTTTTTCTTTCATTGCTATCAAGAAGTTTTTTTCTCATTCTTATATTTTCAGGTGTAACTTCAACAAGTTCATCTGAAGCTACAAATTCAAGACATTGCTCTAGACTCATTTGAACAACTGGAACAAGTTTTAATGCATCATCTGAGCCTGAAGATCTTGTATTACTCAAATGTTTTTTCTTACATACATTTACATCTATATCTTCTGCTCTAGAACATTCTCCAACAACCATTCCAGAATATACCGGAGTAGGAGGTGATATAAATAATCTTCCTCTTTCTTGAGCATTAAATAAACCATAAGTTACAGCTTCTCCTGTTTCAAATGCTACAAGTGAACCTCTTGTTCTTTCTGGAATTTCGCCCTTAAATGGCTCGTATCCATCGAATACATGGTTCATTATTCCATTTCCCTTTGTATCTGTCATAAATTCATTTCTAAATCCTATCAATCCTCTTGCTGGGATTCTAAATTCTAATCTTGAATAACCATTAACAGCAGATGTCATATTTATCATTTCTGCTTTTCTTGGTCCTAATTTTTCCATAACAACTCCCATAAATTCTTCTGGAACATCAATTGTTAAATACTCAATAGGTTCAAGTTTCTTTCCATTCTCTTCATGGAATATAACTGATGGTTTAGATACTTGGAATTCATAGCCTTCTCTTCTCATTGTTTCAATTAAAATTGAAAGGTGAAGTTCACCTCTTCCGCTTACCTTAAATGAATCAGCTGAGTCAGTTTCTTCTATTCTTAAACTAACATTTGTTTCTAGTTCTTTAAATAGTCTATCTCTCAAATGCCTTGAAGTAACATACTCTCCATCTTGTCCTGCAAAAGGAGAATCATTTACCATAAAATACATGCTCAATGTAGGCTCATCAATTTCTACAAATGGTAGTGCTTCAGGATTTGATGTATCAGCAATTGTTTCTCCGATATTAATATCAGGTATACCTGCAACAGCAACTATGTCACCAAGCTTAGCCTCTTGAACCTCTTCTCTCTTTAATCCATTATACACATATAAATTAGAAATTTTTACATTTCTCTTAGATCCATCTCTTTGAATTACAGTAACTTGTTGATTTTTAGAGATTATTCCTCTTTCAATTTTACCTATTGCAATTCTTCCTACATACTCGTTATAATCTATTGTTGTTGCCAATAATTGTAAGCCTTGTTCTAAATAGCCAGTAGGTGCTTTAACATTTTTTATTATAGTGTCTAGTAGAGGTATCATATTTTCTTCTGGATCCACAATTTCCTTTTTAGCATAGCCATTTTTAGCTGAAACATACACTATAGGGAAATCAAGTTGATCATCATCAGCACCAAGTTCAACAAATAAATCAAATACTTCGTTAATAACTTCTTCTGGTCTTGCATTTGGTTTATCAATTTTGTTAATTACAACCATAGGCATTAAATGAAGTTCCAAAGCTTTCTTTAGAACAAACTTTGTCTGTGGCATAGGTCCTTCATAAGCATCAACTACCAAAATAACGCTATCTACCATCTTAAGAACACGCTCAACTTCTCCTCCAAAGTCAGCATGTCCAGGGGTATCAACTATATTTATTTTAACACCATTGTACATTACAGCGGTATTTTTTGATAATATTGTAATTCCTCTTTCTTTCTCAAGATCATTAGAGTCCATAACTCTTTCTTCAATCTTTTCATTTTCTCTGAAAACATGACTTTGTTTTAACATAGCATCTACTAACGTTGTCTTACCATGGTCAACGTGAGCAATAATTGCAATATTTCTTATGTCATTTCTTGTAAATAAATCCATTCTATTTCCTCCAATTTTTCTACTTTTAAGCAAAACGTGCAAACAAAAATTGGATACTAATTAAGTATCCAATTTTATAATTAACATATCTATTCTAATATTATACTCTTAAAAAGTCAATCTTTGTAGAATCTTTATCTAATTATGAATCAATATTAACTGCTTCGTTTAATATATTCATAATATCTTCCCATAATACTCCAAATCTAGCCTCAGCTTGAAAATAATTAGAAACTTCAGAATTTGCAGAAATGATAGATCCTATGTTTTTTAGCTTTTCCATAGTTTCTTCACCAACATTACCTTTTTCAACTTGCTCAGTATATGCTTCAAATTGAATTTTTCTAAAATCTTCAATTATCTTTTTACCTACTTCTTTTTCTTCTACTTTCTTCTTTGCTTCTATCAATTGTTTTAGTTCATCAGAATTTTTTATTGAATTAGCAAGTTCATGAACTTGATCATATATATTAATAATAGCACCTCCAAAATTCTATTATTATTTATACTTCCATTATTATTGGCAATATCATAGGTTTTCTCTTAGTCTTTTCATATAAAAACATTCTCAAAACTTCTTTAACTTTGGATTTAATAACAGCCCATTCAGTAATGGAATTTTCCTCACACTCTCTTAATGCATCTCTTACTATAAGTCTAGCCTCTTCCATTAAATCCTCTGACTCTCTTACATAAACAAATCCTCTAGATATAATATCTGGTCCCGCTATAACTTTCCCACTTTCTTTGGCTATTGTTACAACAACGGTTAAAATTCCATCTTGAGATAAATGCCTTCTATCTCTTAATACTATATTTCCAACATCACCAACGCCAAGTCCATCAACAAAAACTTGACCTGACATAACAGATCCACTTTTCTTTATATAATCCTTAGTTACTTCTATTACATCACCATTTTCAGCTATAACTACATTTTCCTCTGGCATCCCTAATTTCATTGCAAGGTCAGTATGCTGCCTTAGCATTCTGTACTCTCCATGAACAGGAATAAAGAACTTAGGTTTTACCAATGTATGCATCAACTTTAATTCTTCCTGACAAGCATGCCCTGAAACATGTACATCAGCTAATGCTTCATATATAACATTGGCTCCTTGTTTAAACAACTGATTTATCACCTTTGAAACCAACTTTTCATTTCCTGGTATAGGTGTAGCAGAGATAATTACCATGTCACCTACCACAATATTTACTTTTTTATGATCTGAAGAAGCCATTCTTGACAAGGCAGACATAGGCTCCCCTTGACTTCCTGTTGTAATGATAGTTATCTTTTCATTAGGATATTTTTTTATATCATCTATACCGATTAAAGTTCCTTCTTCAAATTCTAGATATCCAAGTTCCGAAGCAACTCCTACAATGTTCTCCATACTTCTTCCAGAAACTGCAACTTTCCTATCGAACTTAGCTGAAGCTGTAATTATTTGTTGAATCCTGTGAATATTAGATGCAAAAGTAGCAACTATTATTCTACCTTGTGCTTTTGCAAAAATGTTCTCAAAAGTTTCTCCTACAGTTCTCTCAGACATTGTATATCCTGGTCTTTCTACATTGGTACTGTCAGCCATCATGGCAATAACACCTTTTTTACCCAATTCAGCAAACCTAGCAAAATCTGCTACCTGACCATCTATAGGGGTATAGTCTATCTTAAAATCTCCAGTATGTAATATAATACCTAATGGAGTGTGAATGGCAATTGCAGATGAATCAGCAATGCTGTGACTAGTCCTTATAAATTCTATAGACATGTTTTCAAGTTTTATCACATCTCTAGGCTGTACTCGATATAGAGTAGATGAACTTAGTAATCCACTTTCCTTTAATCTGTTTTCAACAATTCCTAATGTTAATTTTGTTCCGTATACGGGTATATTTAATTCCTTTAGTATATATGGCAGTGCGCCTATATGATCTTCGTGTCCATGAGTTAGAAATATTCCTTTAACCTTATCTCTATTTTTTATTAAATATCCAACATCAGGTATTACAACATCTATACCCAACATTTCGTCATCTGGAAATTTAAGTCCGCAATCTATTACAGCTATTTCATTTTTGTACTCAATTACAGTTAAGTTTTTTCCAATCTCATCTAGTCCACCTAAAGGAATTATCTTTATTTTATCTTTTTCCTTTCTCAATACCCTACCCTCCTTCTTTATAATATATATCTTTTATTTATTTATATAAACATTCATTACAAATGCCTAAAAATTTTACACTATGATTCTCTATTTTAAAATTATATTTTTCCTCAACATTTTTTTCTATAGAGTCTAGTAAATCCTCTTCAACCTCTATAACTTTGCCACATTTTTTACAAATAAGATGATGATGTTGATGCGATTCCTCCTGATCAACTAGTTCATATCTATTACATCCATCATCTAAATTAAGTTTACATAAAACCCCAATTTCTTCTAAAAGTTGTATAGTTCTATATATTG
The DNA here is from genome assembly GCF_053901425.1 of Clostridium sp. JNZ J1-5. NCBI lineage: Bacteria > Bacillati > Bacillota > Clostridia > Eubacteriales > Clostridiaceae > Clostridium > Clostridium sp. JNZ J1-5. Next base: position 206,272 of record NZ_CM132773.1, read on the forward strand.
TAGCTAATCCAATTTCCGGACAATCTTTTTTTACAAGATCATATAATTCTTCCGCAGTAAGATGGTTGCCTTTATTTTGCATTACCATATTAACTACTGCTCTTCTTTGTGGAGTTAATTTGTATCCCTTTATTTTTAATTGTTCTTTTAATTTTTCAATTTGTGTTAGAGAAACGTTTGACATTTTAATACCTCATTTCCATCACTTGAAAATATTTTCTTTTATTCCTAAATCATTAACCCACAATAAGTTTAATATTAAAAGCCATATTTGTCAATTGATAATCATTACTACTATATATTAATTGCTATATTCAATTTAATGGTTCGTTCTCCATCATTAATGTTTCATATGCTTCAGATACCATTTGGAACTCATCATCATCATCAATAGTAACAAATATATCCTCACCATTACTATCTTTTTCTATTCTTAGTGCAACAGCTTCAGCTTCTTCATCATCAACTGGTGCAACGATTACATACTCATTCTCTTCAATATCAAATTTCATTATAAGTTCAAATTCTACTTCATTACCTTCATCATCCTTAAAAACAATTGTGCTGAATTCATTTTCCATTTTATATTCTCTCCTTTTTTAATTTAATGTTATATACTATCTAAATATCCTTGTAATATGTAAGTTGCCGCTATTTTATCTACAAGCTTCTTTCTTTTAGCTCTTGACATATTAGCTTCTAACATTGCCCTCTGTGCTGCAGCTGTTGTTAATCTTTCATCCCACATCTTAATAGGAAGTTTTATATTATTTTCTATTAGCTTACAAAAATCTAAAACCTTTTGACCTTGCTCCCCTAAAGTTCCATTCATATTTTTAGGGAGACCACAAATTATAGTTTCTACACTATATTCACTACATATTTTTATTAGTTGATCTATATCTGCTTCATCATTTTTTCTATTAATCGTTGTAATGCCTTGTGCTGTAAAGCCTAATGGATCACTAACTGCAACTCCTATTGTTTTATCTCCAACGTCTAAACCAAGTACTCTCATAAGGTTTCTCCTTAAATTTATTATGCGTAATGTTAAAATAAAAATGCCCATAAGGGCATTTTTATTTTATTGATAAGTAAGCTTTTAAAACTTCTTCGAGTATTTCATCTCTTTCTAATTTTCTAATTAGTGCTCTTGCACCATTATAATTAGTTATATAAGTAGGATCACCTGAAATTAAATACCCAACTAATTGATTAATAGGATTATACCCTTTCTCCTTTAATGAATCATTTACTTGTGTCAGGATAGTTCTGGTTAAATCTTTCTTATTTTTCTGAATATCGAATTGCATAGTATTTTCATTAATACTCATAACTGCTTCACCCCTTTTCAAGACATGCAGTTTCATTTGTAATATTGTTTAAGTTTATTATAAACCAAATTCAATAAAAAGTATACTATTTTACTAAATTTTCCATAATTTTTTCTACTTCTCTAACTGCATCTTCTAATTTTTCTGGTAGTTTACCACCTGCTTGAGCCATATCAGGTCTTCCACCGCCGCCACCGCCTGCGATTTTAGCTATTTGTTTAATAATATTTCCACAGTGAACGCCTTTAGAAACAGCATCTTTTGTAGCCATTGCTAAGAACTGTACTTTATCTGCAGTTGAGCTTCCAAGAACCACTAATCCACTACCAATCTTATCTTTAACCTTGTCTCCTAGCTCTCTTAATGCATCACCATCTAAATCTTTTAATATGCCTGTTGCAACTTTAACTCCATTTATTTCTTTAGCATTATTTATTATATCTTCTTCTAAGCCACTAGCAAGTTTTGATTTAAGAATAGATATTTCCTTTTCTTTTTCCTTAATTTCAGCATTTTGTTGACTTAATCTGCTTATTATATCTTTTTCTGAACATCTTAGAACTTCTGAAATTTCTCTTAATAATTCATTTTTCTTTTCAATGAACTGTAATGCATTTTCCCCTGTCACAGCCTCTATCCTTCTTATTCCAGCAGCTATTCCACTTTCTGAAATTATTTTGAAAAGACCTATTTTACCTACATTCTCTATATGAGTTCCTCCACAAAGTTCTACGCTAAAGTCACTCATTTTAACTACTCTTACTTTGTCACCATATTTTTCATCAAATAATGCCATAGCTCCTGATTGTCTAGCTTCTTCTAAGGTCATTTCATCTGTAGATACTTGATATAATTCCATTATTTTTTCATTCACTAAATCTTCTACTTTTTTTAACTCCTCTTGAGTCATAGCTGAAAAATGAGTAAAATCAAATCTTAATCTTTCATCATCTACATATGATCCTGATTGGTGAACATGTTCTCCTAAAATTTCTCTTAATGCTGCATGAAGCATGTGTGTAGCACTATGATTTTTAGCTATCTTTCCTCTTCTTACTTTGTCTACTTCCAATGTAACTTCTTCATCAACATTGATAGTACCATTTAAAATTTCTACAAAATGAACTGTCTTGCCTCCAATATTCTTTTTACAGTCCTCAACCTTTGCAGTAAATTTATCATTAAATATGATTCCTTTATCTCCTGCTTGACCGCCCATTTCTGCATAAAAAGGAGTAACTTCTGTAACTATTATGCCTTTTGATCCTTCTTCTATTGTGCTTACGAACTCATCATCTTTTATAATAGCCTTCACAACAGAATTTAATTTTAATTTATTATATCCATCAAATCTTGTTTCTATATCTGAAGGAATTGTATCTAATACTTTAACATCTGTTCCCATATAAGTGCTTTCTGCTCTAGCTGCTCTTGCTCTTGCTCTTTGAGCTTTCATCTCTTCATTAAATCCATTAATATCTGCACTTATTCCTTTTTCTTCAAGTATCTCTTCCGTTAATTCAACAGGGAATCCGTAAGTATCATATAATTTAAATACTTTTTCTCCTGATAGCATTTTCTCATTATTTTCTTCTATATCATTAATATAATTTTTTAGTATTTCTATTCCTAAATCAATTGTTTCTCCAAATCTCTCTTCTTCCAATAAAATTACCTTTTTAATGTAGTCACTTTTTTCTTTTAACTCTGGGTAAGCCTCTCCTGAGTTTTTAACTACAACATCCACTATTTTATGTAAAAATGCACCATTTATACCTAATGTTCTTCCGTGTCTTGCAGCTCTTCTTAGCAATCTTCTTAACACATAGCCTCTGCCTTCATTAGATGGAAGAACTCCGTCACTTATCATAACGGACACACTTCTTACATGATCAGTTATAATTCTTAGTGAAACATCTTTATTTTTATCTTCTCCATATTTAGCTCCTGATAATTCTGATGCTTTGTCAAGTATGCTCTTTATAGTATCAACTTCAAATATTGTGTCTACCCCTTGCATTATAGTAGCCATTCTTTCAAGTCCCATACCTGTATCAATATTAGGGAAATCTAATCTGTTATAATTTCCTTCTTCATCTTTATCAAATTGTGTGAAAACAAGATTCCAAAACTCAACAGCTCTATCTGTTTCAGACTTTTCTACAAAATCTTCTGCTGAAACTATTTCACCATTATCCTTATAAAAATGTATCTCAGAACATGGACCACATGGTCCTACCCCATGTTCCCAGAAATTATCTTCTTTTCCCAATCTAAAAATATGTTTAGGATTAACATCAGTTTTAGATGTCCATATTTCATAAGCTTCATCGTCATCTAAATATATTGTAACGTATAACTTTTCTTTAGGTAGCTTTAAAACTTCTGTAACAAATTCCCATGCCCAAGGAATTACTTCATTCTTAAAATAATCTCCGAAAGAGAAATTACCAAGCATTTCAAAGAAAGTGGCATGTCTAGATGTTTTTCCTACATTCTCAATATCCCCTGTTCTTACACATTTTTGGCAAGTAGTGATCCTCTTGTTTGGAGGAGTTTGTAATCCTGTAAAGTATGGTTTCAGTGGTGCCATACCTGCATTTATTAATAAAAGACTCTTATCATTTTTAGGTACAAGTGAAAAACTTTGAAGTCTTAAATGTTGTTTTCCTTCAAAAAACTTCAAATATGCTTCTCTAACTTCATTTAATCCCATTTTTTGCATTCGTAATTACCTCCATTATAATATCTTTAAAATATGTTTTGTGTTTACATCTCTTCTAATCAAAAAAAACTCTCACTCCCTAAAGGGACGAAAGTTTTCGCGGTACCACCCTAATTATATACAATACACAAATCTCAATTATGTAAAATATACCTCTTAAAAACATTATGGCTCCTAGATAGCTTCAATATTCGTATCAAGAAGTTTACACCAACCACTTCCTCTCTATATGACACTAAAATATTTACTCATTCCATTCATCACCTTGCTATATAATTATATGCACTCTCAAAGTAAAGATAGTTTGATTATAAGAAAAAATAGCATTTATGTCAATATTCTAGAAATACTTATATATTATTAAAATAAATAATAATTCAAATCATCGTATATTACTTTTATTATAACACCAATAGGAACCGCTAAAACCATTCCCCAAAACCCTCCAACCTTTCCACCTATTAAAAGTAGAACTATAACAACTAAAGGGTGCATACTGACACTTTCACCTGTTATTTTTGGCGATAATATGTTTCCTTCTACTAATTGTACAGCATATAACCATATAATAGTGTATAGTGCAGTTTTAGATGATGTTAAAAAAGCAACAATCACGGGAAGTACCATTCCAAATATAGGTCCAAAATAAGGTATTATATTAAATAAACCATTTAATATAGAAAGTATTATAGGAAATTTTACTTTTAAGAAAAATAATATAATAAAAGTTAATATACTAACTAATGCGCACAACATAAACTGACCAACAATATATCTTCCTAATATTTTATCTATATCTTTGTTTATCTTTTTTATTATTTTTCTTCCCTTTAAAGGGCATAGTAAAAGAAGCTTGTTTCCTATGTATTCACTATCCGATAAAAAATAATAAGTTATTATTGGAACAATCACGAAAGCCAATGCATTTTCACCTAATTCTCCTGTAGTATCTAAGAGCTTATCAAAAAGATGAATTAGAAAGTTATTTGCTTTATTATATATATTATCAAAAATAGTATATATAGTTTTATTGTTACCTATCAATCTCATTTTATGGTATAGGTTACTAGTGTATTGTTCTATCTCCTCTAATGAGCTACCTAAGCTTAAACTTTCTCTAAATACCGATGGTATTAAAACTGTAAGAATAATTATAGCCCCTATAACCAAACTTAATATTAGAATCAGAGCAGCATTTTGTGACTTTATGCCTCTTTCTATAAGAGCCTTATATAGAGGTCTTAAAGTATAGGATAGTATAAATGATAGTATAATTAAAGATATTATCTCTTTTATTATTGTTACTTTAACTATTAAAAATATAAAAATAGCTATAACTATAAAATATATTATTGGTTTTATAAATTTATTTTTTAATATTTTATTCATCATAATCCACTTCCATTAACTCATGTGGTATAGTTACAAAAGACATTTTTGTATTTTCATTAAAATACAAAACGTTTTTTTCTCCAAGTATTAATTCGCTTATTAAAAATATTTTTTTTCCATCTATCAAGTTTCTAATAAGTCCTGTAGAAATAACTACTCCATTAATTTTAAATGTATTATTATCAAAAATTATATCCTCGATCATTCCTACAATATTCCCGTTGATATCAAAAACGTCCATTCCTTTAAACTCTGAAAGTTTTAACCCTTTATTATCTCTTGTTTCTTTTACTACCATATGAGAATTAAAAGTTATAATATCTTCTTTTAGTATAGAATGTGTCTTTTGAAAAATTTTATATGGTGAAATACAAAAACCTATAACATAACCGCTATGGAAATTTACTAACACATCCCTTATAAATCCCATCTTCCTACCATTAATCCCTATTACATCCATCAACATGAAATCCTTACTTCTGTACATTCAATATCTCATCCAATACAATTTTTATAATTATTCTTTCCATGTATAATTAATAATATTCTTAAATTGACAATGTAAATAAATAAAGCCTTAGATATATTATTACTATATCTAAAGCTTCTAATTATTTAATATTATATTATTCAATTACCTCTTCAATAGTACCTCCACCTAATAGAAGGTCTTGTATGTAAAAAACAACCCTTTGTCCCTTTGTTATAGCTCGTTGTTTTTCATTAAACATAACCTTTACCCTACCATTATCCATCATTGTTATAGATGCATCACTTTTAGGTGCAGAATATCTTACTTTAGCTTTTACTTCCATTGTATTTTCCAATTTATCAAATGGAATAAAGTTTACATCTTTTGCTATTAAAGTGGTTTTAAAAATCCCATCTTCTTTTCCTATTAGAATTTCATTTTTCTCTGGAATTATGTCTATTACAAAGGCCGGTTCACCTAAAGATAGCCCTAGACCTTTTCTTTGTCCAATAGTATAATATATAATTCCTTTATGTTTTCCTAAAATTTTACCTTCTTCATTTACAAAATTGCCTTGTTTTATAGATTTCCCTAGCTTTAAATTTTTAATGTATTCTCCGTGATTATTGTTAGGTATAAAACAAATGTCCATACTTTCTTTTTTGTTATGAACTTCTAGCCCTATCATCTTTGCAATTTCTCTTATTTCACTTTTAGTATAATTTCCGCAAGGCATTAACATATGCTTAATTACTTCTTGACTTAAGCTGTACAACATATATGTTTGATCTTTTTGGTTATCTTTTGCTGAGACAATTAAATATCTACCATTATGTTCCTCAATTTTTGCATAATGCCCTGTAGCTATAAAATCTGCCCCTAATTCTCTAGCTTTATCTAGCATGGCTCCAAACTTAATATACTTATTGCATACAGCACAAGGATTAGGGGTTCTTCCATTCACATACTCTTCTGCAAAGTTATTTATAACATGTTCTTTAAATTCTTTTGTTAAATCTATAACATAATGTGGTATATTTAGCTTTTTAGCTACTTTCTCTGCGTCATCAGATACTTCAACTTCTGGACAAAGGTGCATAGTTATGCCAATTACATCATATCCTTGCTTTTGTAATAAATATGCTGCAACAGAGCTGTCTACACCTCCACTTAAGCCAATGGCTACCTTATTACCCAATATTCTCACCCATTCTAAATATACTCTACATTAATGTCCATGTACTTCATGATGAATATCATCAGAGTGAGTTTTCATATCCCATGGTTCAAGTCCTTGTCTAATTCTATAATCATTTATAGCCTTGTGTATAGCTTCCTCAGCAAGAACTGAACAATGCATCTTAACTGGTGGAAGTCCTTCTAAAGCTTCAGCAACTGCCTTATTAGTTAAATTCCATGCTTCATCAACAGTTTTTCCTTTTACAAGCTCGGTAGCCATACTAGATGATGCAATGGCAGAACCACATCCAAAAGTTTTGAACTTTATATCTTTTACAACGTCACCTTCTATTTTTAAATATATTTTCATTATATCTCCACATTGAGGATTTCCAACTTCTCCGATTCCATTTGCATCTTCAATTTCCCCAACATTTCTAGGATTTCTGAAATGGTCCATTACTTTTTCGCTATACATAATTATTTTTCTCCTCTCTCTTTTAAAAATTCTTCCCAATATGGTGACATTTCTCTTCTTCTCTTTATTATTGCTGGCACTTCATTTATTACGTAATCTACTTCTTCCTCAGTAGTTCCTGCACCTAAACTGAATCTTAGAGAACCATGAGCTACTCCATGAGATAATCCAATTGAAAGTAATACGTGAGATGGTTCAAGATCTCCTGATGCACATGCGCTTCCTGTTGAAGCATATATTCCTTTATCGTCTAAATCTAATAATAAAGTTTCACCTTCTACACCTATAAAACTAATGTTTACATTGCCTGGTAATCTTTTATCTCCCAATGGTCCATTTACCTTAGAATAAGGTATTCTTTCTGTAAGTTCTTTTATTAATTTATCTCTTAATACTGATAGTCTTTTACTTTCACTATCCATTTCAGATATAGCCAATTCTATTGCCTTACCCATTCCAACTATTCCTGCCACATTTTCTGTACTTGCTCTTTTACCTCTTTCTTGGCCGCCTCCGTGGATTAGGTTTTCAATTCTAACACCATTTCTTATATAAAGTGCTCCAATACCTTTAGGTCCATAAAACTTATGTGATGCCATAGAAAGCAAATCTATACTCATTTCTTTAACATCTATTGGCACATGTGTAACTGCCTGAACTGCATCTGTGTGGAACAATATTTTCTTTTCTTTACATATGGCGCCAATTTCTTTTATAGGCTGAATAACGCCAATTTCGTTATTTGCAAACATCACTGAAACTAATATAGTTTTATCTGTAATAGCTGCTTTAAGATCATCAATGCTTATAAAACCATATTCGTCTACTGGTAAATAAGTAATGTCAAATCCTTGCTTCTCTAAAAACTTACAAGTATGTGTTATTGCATGATGCTCTATAGCTGTAGTAATTATATGATTTCCTTTGTCTTTCTTAGATAGTGCAACTCCTTTAAGTGCCCAATTATCGGCTTCTGATCCACCTGCTGTAAAATATATCTCATTTGCTTGTGCGTTAATTGACTTAGCTACCCTTTCTCTTGCTGTACTAATAGCCTTTTTATTTAAATCAGATAAAGTATAAAGTGATGATGGATTACCAAAATTTTCAGTAAAGTAAGGTAACATCTCCTCTAATACTTCTGGTTTTGTATATGTAGTTGCTGCGTAATCCATATAGATTTTTTTATTCATCTGTTCCACTCCTTCTTTTTCGCATGTTGTTATAATCATCTGCCATGTCTTGAAGAGTAATTGAATCTGTAACTTCATCTATGCTCTTTTTAATTTTTTGCCATAGCAGCCTTGTTGGACAAACATCCATATTATCGCATTCATCTTTCTCAATACAGGCTGATATTTCTATAGGGCCTTCTAGAACCTTTATAATATCAGAAACAGTAATATCTTTAGGAGGTCTATTTAATACATAGCCCCCTTGTGCCCCTCTTACACTTCTTATTAATTTAGCTTTTCTAAGAGGTGCAAAAAGTTGCTCCAAGTAAAAATCTGATATATTTTGTCTCTCTGAAATACTTTTTATAGATACAGGAGTTTCTCCATAATGTATAGCTAAATCAACCATAGCTTTAACTCCATATCTTCCCTTTGTAGACAACTTCATATTAACACTCCCTTTGAAAGTAAGAGAACTTTTTTATATTTTTATATTATCAAATCCGAGTATAATTGTCAACATTACTATTTTTCTATATAATATATTTTTTTATTCATTTCTTTAGGAAAATAATCTTGTTCAATATAATGCCCTGGATAATCGTGGGGGTATTTATATCCTAAGCTTCCCAAATCTTCTGATCCTTTGTAATGGGTATCTCTTAGATGAGGTGGCACCCTGAACTGATTCTTTTTTGCATCTTCTATAGCCTTATCTACAGCAATTAATACTGAATTAGATTTATTTGCCTTTGAAAGATATATTATAGCTTGAGCAATTGGAATTCTTGCTTCCGGCATACCAACAGTTTCAAGAGCATTCCAAGCAGCATGGGCTATAAGCATAGCGTTTGGATCAGCCATTCCTATATCTTCCGAAGCGTGAATAATCAATCTTCTAACTATAAATCTAGGATCCTCTCCACCTAATACCATTCTTCCAAACCAATAAAGTGCAGCATTTTCATCAGAACCTCTTATACTCTTTATAAATGCGGAAATTATATCATAATGATTATCTCCACTGGAATCATAGTTAACTATAGGCTTTTGTATACACTCTTTTATTATTTCTTTGTCTATATATATATATCCATCCTTATTTTTTGGTGTAGATAATACCGCTAGCTCCAATGTATTTAGACTATTTCTTGCATCCCCACCAGATAAATCTGCAATCAACTCCAAACTCTTTACATCTATTTTTACTTTTAAATTGCCATATCCTCTAGCTTTATCTACTATAGCGCTCTGTAGTACAATTACTATATCTTCCTTTTTAAGTCCCTCTAACTGAAATATTTTAGATCTACTTAATAATGCCCTGTTAATTTCAAAATATGGATTTTCTGTGGTTGCACCTATTAATATTACGGTTCCTTTTTCTACAGCTTCTAGTAGAGCATCTTGTTGAGAACCCTTTTTCAAAGCATGAATTTCATCTATAAAAAATATTGTTCTCCTACCATGAAATTTTAATAATTCTTCTGCTTTATATATATATTCTCTTATTTCTTTAACCCCTATAGAAGTGGCATTTAGTTTGATAAACTCACTTCTTGTATCCCTTGAAATAATATGTGCTAATGTAGTTTTCCCTACCCCTGGAGGGCCATATAATATTATTGAAGCTAGGTTATCACTTTCAATTAACCTTCTTAAGAGTTTTCCTTTTCCAATTATATGATTTTGACCTACAAATTCATCTAAATTTCTAGGTCTCATTTTTTCTGCTAAGGGCTTCTTGCTATTATCTTTTTCCATAGCAAGATCAAACAAATCCACTGTTAATCCCCACCTTTTGCTATTTGTAGTAAAATTCATGTTTCAAATATACAACAAAACAAAAATTAAAACAACTTTATTTATTTTTTTTATTACATAAAAAACACTTATTATTGGGAATAAATAATATTAACTAGCCACTAATTCACAGTAAAGGAGGGAGACTCTATAAAGCATGAATATTAATTATAAATTTATCCTTTCAGTAATTTTAATAGTTATTTCAATATTATGTGTAATACGTATAGTATTTGATAAGAGAGATCCTAAGGGAACGTTGGCTTGGATATTAATTTTTATAGTATCTCAACCAATAGGCATTATTCTTTATCTCTTAATAGGCCAGAATTGGCGAAATAGAAAAATGAAAAATAAATCTCATTTTTTTAAAGAAAAAATTTTTAAAAAATATAGCAGTAGAAAATCTAATAATTCAGATTACAACTTTATTCAAAATCTTGTTATAAAAAATGATTTTAATCCTATATTGTCAAATAACTCGGTAAATATATTTAATGATGGTAAAGACAAATTTGATGCTTTAAAAAAAGAATTATTAAAATCTAAACATCACATTCATATAGAATACTATATCGTAAGAAATGATAAAATTGGGAATGAAATTAAAGATATTTTAATAAAAAAATCTAATGAAGGTATAAAGGTTAGATTTATTATCGATAAAATTGGTTCTTTAGGTTTAGGTAAAAAATATATAAATGACTTAAAGACTGCTGGAGTAGATGTTTCATTTTATTCCTATATTTTTGCTCCATTTTACAGAAATCATAAGAAAATCGTAATTATAGATGGTAAGGTTGGATTTTTAGGTGGAATGAATATAGGAGATGAATATGAAGGCAAAGGTAAACTAGGCTATTGGAGAGATCTTCACATAATGGTTACAGGTGACTTTGTATTAAGTCTGCAAAATGTATTTATATATGATTACTATATGATTAATAAAAAAAGCAATAAGTCTATTCCCGTAAAAGATGAATTTATGCTTTACTTTCCTGAAATAAAAAATGATAATCATTTGCCTATGCAGCTTGTAGAGTCTGGTCCTAGTTCCGAAAATCCCTCCATAATGCAAGCTATGGTTAAAATGATATCTAGTGCTAAAGATCACATTTATATAATGACGCCTTATTTTATACCTAGTGAAAGTCTACTAACCTCTCTAAAAATAGCTGCCCTAAGCGGTATAGATGTAAGAATTCTTTTTCCAGAAAAATATGATCACTTTTATGTATATTATGCATCACGAACATACTTATTAGAACTAGCAAAATGTGGAGTTAAAATATATTTATATAGAAATGATTCCTTTTTGCATTCTAAAGCTATAACTGTTGATGGAGAAATTTGCACTTTAGGAAATACAAATATCGATATAAGGTCCTTTGAGCTTAATTATGAAGCAAACGCAATTATATATGATTCTAACACCACTAAAAACTTAGAAGAGTTATTTTACAAAGATTTAAGTGAATCCAAACTGGTAAGTGGCGAATACTTTGAAAACAGCTCTAATTTTGTTAAATTATTAGAAAATACAACACGTATATTTTCAAATTCAATGTAAATTAATAAAAGGGGCTGTCTCAAAATAACTTTTAAAAATTATTTTGAGGCATAGCCTCTTTTTCTTTGTCTTAAAAAAGTACTTATATTTAGTTTAAATTTTAATTAATTTGAAGTTGATTTGCTATTTTTTGTACACCAAAAAGGAGATATTAAAATCCCCTTTTTTAATACTAAGTTTTAGAATATTAAGCAACTTTTATATTATGTAGTGGTTTTCCGCATCTGCCATTTTGAATTTTACTATGTAGCTTATTAATGTTGTATCCAAAGCATAATAGAACAAATTCTGTTTTTACATTACTTTTTCCTCGAGTCAAAAATCTCTTAAATCCGTAGTCTCCCTTAAGAACGCCAAATGCACCTTCTACTTGAACTGATCTATTCATTCTAAGTAGTATTCCTTGAGGACTTGTTATATTTTCTAAAGACGTTAATCTTTTATCTACAAATTTTTTGGATACTTGAAGTTTTTTATTACCTTTAGCTTTTGTACAATTTAACTTATACTCACAACCACAACAATTGTCTGCTTCATATATTGTAACTTCACTTTTATATCCTGATTTCGACTGTCTAGAAGTGATGCCGACAGGCTTTAGTTTTACATTGTTGTAACAAGTGTATTCATCATTTACTTTAGCATAGTCCATGTTTTCACGTTTACCTATATTTTTTTTAAAGCTTTTCTTTTTCATTCCTTCGTAAACCTGCGGCTTTATAAATGAGTTTTGGTGGTTATCCTCAAGATATACATAGTTTTCTTCACTTTCATAACCGGCGTCAGCCACTACGTTAGAAAACTTTTTGGGCAAGTTTTCACTTAGCTTATCTAGGAATGGAATTAAAGTCAATTGGTCTGATCGTTCACTTGAAACATCTATTCCAACAATATATTCTGCTTCTACTCCAATCTGAATATTATACCCGGGCTTTAGTTGAGAATTTCTCATATGATCTTCTTTCATATGCATAAATGTAGCATCTTTATCAGTTTTCGAAAAACTATTTCTTCCATCGAATATATTATTGTAATCATCATATTTTGATTGTTTTTTAATAAATTCTTCCAAAAGTTCTATGTGTCTTTGAAGTTTAGTTTTTCTCTTACCTTTGCCAGTTACAAATACTATATCTTCAGAATCCTTCTTTTGATTTAAAAATTCTAGTATTTTTTGAAGATAACTTGTTTTAACTTTTTCCTCTGAAATTATATATTGAGTGCTATATTCCTTATTAAAATCTTCAATAAACTTTTTTATTTTTTCTTGTAGCTTTATTTCAAATTTATTGGTTGATTTTTTCCAAACAAAAGTGTATTTATTTGCACTTGCCTCAATTTTAGTTCCATCGATAAATACATTTTTGTACTCAATCTCGCCAATTTCTCCGAGCTTAATAACTAATTGGCTGAATAAATTATCTATAATGCTAGAAAGTCTTCCGGTTCTAAATCTAGCGATTGTATTATGGTCAGGGGATTTATGTCCCTGCAAAAGCCAAATAAAATTAATGTCTCGTCTGCAAGCTTTTTCTATTGCTCTACTTGAAAAAATATTGTTCATATATGCATAAACTAATATTTTAAATAGGATTATTGGTGATACTGCTGGATTTCTACCTTTTGTAGAGTAAGCCTTCATTAAAATTGTATAATCTAATTCCTCCAATATTTTGCTTAGCAGCCTCACTGAATCATCCTCTGGTATTAAAACTCCTGTTTCAACTGGAAAAACTAATTGATAAACCTTGTTATTGCTGGTATAATTCTTTTGTATAATTATGTTACTTGTCATAGCTAAATTATACACGAAAAGCGGATTCCTCGGAATCCGCTTTTTTACGTGTAAAAACAAAAGGTGCTGTCGCACCTAGAAATTATTTTCTATTTTGAGACAGCCCCTTTTATACTTTATTTTTATAATAATATTTACTTAATATACCTTTATATATTTAAAGCATTTACTATCTACTACAAATTTATATCATTTGGGTTAAAATCTATACATAAAATATATTCCTTGTTATCTGAAGCCATAAATATAGCAGATATAGTTATACATAAGTTACCTGTTGCTAAAGATACATATGGTTCAGTTACATATTTATTTAGAGCCATATTTTTCAGAAAATAGTAATATTTTTTTAATGAATGATTAGTTCCTTTAGCTGCAGGATGAAAAATAAGTGCCTTTTGAGAAATCATATCTTTACAACAAGTGAACGTATCTGTAATTTGAATTCCATTTTCATTTAATACATAAACACATTCTAATACATTATAACTATTTATAACTTCTTTTAGTTTATCATCAAATTCATCTTGCTTTCTCTTAGATAGATCTTCAAGTATATTTTCAATAACTTTTTCATACTTTCTATGTCTTTCCTTTTCTAGGCCTATTTTGTCAACCATATAAGTTCTATAGTCTGTTGCTAAACTCTCTACAGTTTCTTTTGCCATATCTATAAAATCATCTTTTATTTCTAATGAATTACCAAAGTATTTTCCTTCAATCATATCAGCACCTAACTCAATTACAGTTAAAGCTTCTTCCTTTGTTTTAATACCATCTCCAATTACTAATGCGCCAATATTTTTAGATAAATTAACTAATGCCTTAAATGTTTCTTGTTTATAATAATCTACATCAATGTTTTCAGTTATAGCTCCACTTATTTTAATAATGTCAGGTTCTACATAAGATATTTTATCTAAATTAGCTAAACCATAACCAATATCGCTTAATGCTACTAAGAATCCTTGACTTCTATAAAAATTTATAAACCTTTTTAGTCCTTCTACATCCTCTACTTTATCTTCAACTATTTCTAAAACTACGTTTCGAGGATTTAATTTAAATGAGTTAATTAAATCCATTATAATTCCAGAGCCAATAAATTTTGTGATTATGGATGCGCTTATATTTATGAATAATAACAACTCTTTATTATTATTGTACACCTTCGAAAACTTTTCCACTGCCATTTCTCTATAAAGTCTATCTAAATCTATTGTCACATCCTCATTTTCGGCGTATTCAATTAATCTGTCCATATAAATTACATTATTATTTTTCTTACATCCTATGGCCGAAACTTCAAATCCAATTATAGATTGTTTAATGATAGAAACTACTGGTTCAAAACTTATTTCCAAATTTTTATTTTCTATAATATGTTTTATATTAATTTTATTTTCCATACTATAACACACCCTTTTAAAATAATATAAACTGCTAGCAAAAATAAAATATTTTATTTATATATTATATCAAATTTATACTATATACATATAAAAATTTAACTAATATATAAACAAATTATAAAATAAGCTGTTGAAAAACCAACAGCTTATTTTTTATTATTTTGAAGTTTTCGAATTTAGTTTTATACCACGTTTTTCTACAGTTTCTTTTAACTGATTTTTTAGTTCTTCACTAACCTTTGTAGAAGAGTTAATCATATTTATCCCATCTCTTAGCATTCTGTATATATCTGATCTCATAGCTATTCTTGATGTCCTAATTATAGATATATATTTTTTAGCATCTTCATCTGTAGCTTCTCCATCTAATCCTTTTATAAACTTTGATAGCCTTCTAATGGAGACCATTTTCCATACTTCTAATCCAAAAGGTATACCTATAACCAAAATTACTATAATAATACTAGATGTGCTTAGTCCTTCATTCTCTTTTGGCTTTTCAGTAGTTTTAGGTGCAACTTTTACTACTTGCTTTGAACTTCCATCTTTTTTTATTCTCATAAAGCTAGATGGATCCAATTTCATTTCACTTGCTTCATTCTTTTGAAGTTTCCAATAATAAATATACCCATCAATAATGTTTATAGCTCCTGCTACTTCATCATTTAATTTTGTTTTATTACTTCCATCAACTTTCATTTTATACAGCTTATAGTTATCAGTTACATTAGTATAATATATCCAATCTCCTGAAATGTTCATATACTCAGAATTATCATTATTAATCTTAATTCTATTTTTGCCGTTTATGTCAACTTTATATATTTTATGTCCATCTGAAAAATTTTGATAATAAATATTATTTCCTACAACATTTATATTAAAAGATTGATCTTCATTTATCTTTTCTTTGTTTTCTCCATTGGTTTTTATTCTATAAATCTTATGTTCATCCGATTCATTTGAATAATATATCCAGTCTCCTACTACATTAAATCCATATACTAAATCTTTTATAACCTTAGTTTTCTTCTTACCTTCAGTATTTATTCTATAGATTTTTTGTCCTGTATTTTCTGCTCTTCCATAGTAAATCCAATTGTCCACTACTTGTACCCAAAAAGAGCTTTCTTTATTTAATCTAACTCTTCCTGTACCATCTTTTTTTATTTTATAAATGGCAAAGCTTTCTTTTACATTAGAATAATATATCCAGTCTCCTACTATATTTATATAGTTTGGAATATCATCACTTAATTTAACTTCTCCGGTTCCATCAAGTTTTGATTTATACAAACTACTTCCATCTGCAATATTAGAGTAATATATCCACTCACCATCCCTTGCAATATATCCTAGGTTCATAACATTTGCCTGAACATTATCTTTAGCACCTTCTGTTCCAATTGCGAAATTGTTATAATTCACAAATATACTAGCTATAAGTAAAAATAATACAAAAATAAATCTTCGATTTTTAACCACAATTTAGCCTCCTTAATTATTAAGTAATTTAGAGTATGAATCGTTTTCATAAATTTTATCATAAAATAGCAATTAATTCAAAGTTAATCTGCATTCTATTAAAACAAATTCACATAAATAAACGCAAAGCTATACGTCTATATTATATTAATTTTGGCTATTAATTTTTTCAGCTAGCTCATTTAAATAAGCCCATCTTTCTATAAGATATTCCAACTCATTTTCTAATTTCTTCTTTTTTTCAAGGAGCTCTTGCAGCTCTAAGTAATCACTATTAGATATATCTATCAGATTATTTACTTCATTTAGCTGATTTTCTATATCTTCTATATTTTTGTCAATTTGCTCATACTCTCGCTTCTCATTATAGCTAAATTTTAAAGTTTTATTTTTATTATCAACTTGTTTTTCAGTAATTTCTTTTTTATAATTTTTATTCTTATCAGAATTTTTATTACAAGAATTCTTAATTATATCTTCGCACTCTGAATAATTTCCTATACATGATTCTATAACAGCATTTCCTTTAAAAATTAAAAGTTTATTAGCTATTTTATCTAAAAAATATCTATCATGTGATACTGAAATAACAGTGCCATTAAATGAATTTATATATTCTTCTAAAACATTTAAAGTTTCAATATCCAAATCATTGGTTGGTTCATCTAATATTAATACATTAGGTGAGCTCATTAGCACTCTTAGAAGATAAAGTCTTCTTTTCTCTCCACCTGATAATTTATAAATGTAGGTATATTGAAGATTAGATGAAAATAAAAATCTTTCTAGCATTTTTGAAGCACTTATGCTGGTTCCGTCTGCCAACTTTATAAATTCTGCAACTTCTCGAATATATTCAATAACTCTTAAATTTTCATTCATATTCTCATATTCTTGGGAAAAATATCCTATTCGAACTGTTTCACCTATATGTACATTCCCACTATCCGCCTGTAACTTTCCTATAATAATATTTAATAATGTTGATTTACCACTCCCATTTGGTCCTACAATTCCTACCTTATCATTTCTAGTAAAAATATAGCTAAAGTTCTCTAAAAGCTTCTTATTATCATACTTTTTACTGATATTATCAATCTCAATTATCTTCTTTCCAAGCCTATTTCCTTCTATTGAAATCTCTATTTTATTATTTTCTACATCTATCTTTTGTTCTTTTAACTCTTCAAACCTGTCAATTCTTGCTTTTTGCTTTGTGGTTCTCGCTTTAGCACCACGTTTTATCCAAGCTAATTCTTTTTTAAATAAACTTTGTCTTTTATGTTCTTGTGTTTCCATTAATTGCTCTCTCTCAACTTTAGCATTTAGAAACATACTATAATTTCCACTATAGCTATATAAATTCCCATTATCAAGTTCTAATATTTTATTTGTAACTCTATCTAAAAAATACCTATCATGAGTTATCATAATTAAAGCACCTTTTCGTTCATTTAGATAACTCTCTAGCCAATTTACAGTTTCATTATCTATATGATTAGTAGGCTCATCTAATATAAGTAACTCACATGGACTAATAAGTGCTCCTGCTAAGGCTATCCTTTTTTTCTGTCCACCTGAAAGGTTTGATATTCTATTATTAAAATCAGTAATTCCAAGTTTCATAAGTATGCTTTTAGCTTTGCTTTCCAATTCCCATACATCAAAAGCATCCATTTTATTACTAAGCTCTAATAGCTTTTTTTGGAGAATATTATCCTCAGGGCTATCTTGAAGCCTAAGAAGAGTCATTTCGTACTCTCTTAATACCTTCATTGACATAGAATCTCCTTTAAATATTTGCTCTAAAACTGTAGCATTTTCTTGGAAGTCTACATTTTGTGGAAGATATTCTATGCTTATGCTATTTCCTTTAATTATTTTGCCGCTGTCGTAGCTCTCATTTCCTGCAATAATCTTCAAAAGTGTAGACTTACCAGTACCATTTATTCCAATTAAGCCTATTTTTTCTCCTTCATTTATACTTAAAGCTATATTATTAAATAATACTTTTTCACCATGACTTTTGCTTAAATTCTCTATCGATATTAAGTTCATACCATTTTCCTTTCTAAATTTATTCTATATCCCATCTGTCAAAATTTATTTTATCACATATATTTAGTAATTTAATATGTACTTACTTAAATTCTACAATAATTTTATACATTTTAAAGATTAAAATTTACTCTATCTTGTAAAATAATACATATTGCAGTAATATAAAAAAGAAGATGATTATAAATTTTCAAATTAATAAATTCATAATCAAGTAAAAGTAATTATTTAAAATCGCATAATTACATTATATAATCTTATTAAGGCATATTTTATACGGAAGGGTGTTATACAATGATTACAGATATTTCTCAAAACGAAATTATGACTTCATTTGATAACGTTATACAATATTTAAAGTATTTCATTGAAGATGATGCTGCAATCTCAATTGCTAATACTGAAGTATTTTTAAAATTTTACGATGGACAAGATGTTAAACTAAATAAAAAAGATGGGGATCCTCTTCCTGTTGGCAGTATAGCTCATATGGCAGTAACTAAAGGAGAAGTTATTTCCAGTCTTATCCCAGAAGAAGTTTTTGGAGTTCCTACAAAAGCTATAGGTATACCAATAAAAGAAAACGGAAAAGTTGTTGGTGCAATTTCAATTGCTAAGAGTCTAAAGAAACAAACTACTGTTTCAGATTTATCGAAAACACTGCATAATTCTCTATCTCAAATAAGTTCAGCCATTAATGAATTCTCTACTAATATCCAAAACATGGCTCAATTCAACTCAATGATCCAAGAAAACGTAGAGAAAACAAAAAAGGAAGCAGAAAATACTGATGGAATATTGCAATTTGTAGCTAATATAGCTAGACAAACTAATTTATTAGGTTTAAATGCAGCAATAGAATCCTCAAAAGCCGGAGAACTAGGAAAAGGTTTTGGTGTAGTAGCAAAAGAAATTAGAAAGCTCTCCAATTCTAGTAACGAATCAATAAATCAGATTAATAGTATATTAAAAAATATACAAAGCTCTGTAACTGATATATCAGATAAAATTAATAAATCAAACGAAGTTTTCGAACAACAGACAGGAACTATTGAAGAAATAACTAGCTCTATTGAAAGCCTATATTCTACGGCCGAAGTTCTAAAAGAAATATCATCAAAATTATAATAAAAATACATAATAAAAATACATACATCATTTTTTATTTTGTTAATGCTGTATGTATTTTTATTATGTGTTGTGAAAGTTAAGTCAATCAAAGCTTAGCTGTATCTTATTTTCCTTTAGTACTAATCTTGCTTGAAATACATTTCCTTTTTTTGACTTAAACCCTTTAATTATATCTGTTTTTCCAAACTTTAATAGAGTCCTTATTTGGCTGACAGAAACTTTAACTCCACATATATCACCTATAAAAAACTTACATCCACTTTTCCAATTGTCACATCCGTACCCTTTAGCATTTTTAACTATTCTTCCATTTTTACATATAGGACATATTCCTAAAACTTCATCTAATTTTTCTCTATCTATGTCTATATCTGTCTCTTCTTTAATTTTAGGTATTAAGAAATCAGCATTAATAATACCATTATTATTGATTACATTTTGAACATTTCTTATAACATAATCTTCAAGCTTATTCATAAATGTATTAGATGATATATCTTTTTTTACCACTAAGCTAAGTCCTTTTTCCCAACTAGCTGTTAAAACTGGATTTAATAGGCTTGGGATAGAATTTTTTATAACGTTATAAATAACTTCACCTTTAATAGTTGGAGTTATTATCTGAGTCCCTTTATTTATTTTTATGTATTTTATTTTTTCTAATTTTTTTAGTATTTCAGCCCTAGTGGCACTGGTTCCGATTCCTGAACCCTTAATCTGTTCCCTTAATTCGTCATCTTCAATTAACTTACCTGCATTTTCCATAGCTATAATAATAGAACCAGAAGTATATCTTTTAGGCGGCGTTGTCTTACCTTCTTTTATATCAAATTTTTCTACTGAAACTTTAGTACCTTTAGTTAATTTATTTAAAAAAGAGTCATCTTTGTTTTTATTTTCACTAATTTCTCCTTTTATAATATCTAGATATCCATTTTCTACACATACTTTGCTTGTAGTAAAAAATCTCTCATCACCTACTTTGGTGATTACAACTATCTTATTAAATTTTGCTGGAGGGAAGAAAATTGCTAGAAATCTTCTAACTATCAAATGAAACATATCTCTTTCTATTTCCTTTAGCTTTTTATAATTATCTAGTCCCTCTCCAGTAGGTATAATGGCATAGTGATCTGTAATTTTACTGTCATCTACATATTTAGTTTTTTCTAAATTATTGTAAAGTTTTTCTTCATATACTTTGCTTGCAATTTCTTGAACTTCTAGATCACCTTTAAAGTAAATTAATTTTTTAATATTCTTCTGTATTTCTTTTGCTATGGCTTTAGAAAGCACTCTTGCATCTGTTCTTGGGTAAGTTAACATCTTTTTTTCATATAGATTTTGTACTATACTCAAAGTTTCATCAGGACTAATTTTGAATCTTTTAGAACACTCATTTTGAAGTTCAGCTAAATTAAAAAGAAGAGGAGCATATTTTACTTCTTTCTGTTTACTTATCTTTTCAATTATTGGGCAGATTAAATTACTCTGTTCACTTAGCTCATTTATTAATTGTCTAGCATCTGATTCCTTTTTAAATCCATTATCACTATATAACGCATTTGATTCAAAATACTTAGATCCTTCAACAGCTTTCCATTCCCCTTCATAAGATAGAGAATCGTTAACTTTAAAACTAGAGATGATTTTATAAAATGATGTCTTATTAAAATTTCTTATTTCTAGTTCTCTATCTACAACCATTCCTAAAACACATGACATAACTCTTCCAACAGCAATAACCACTTTGTCTTCACTAATTATATTAGATACAGTTTTACCATATATAAGTGTAAGAAGTCTTGAAAAGTTAATACCTAAAAGATAATCTTCCTTGGCTCTTAAATAAGCAGAATCAGCAATAGAATCATATTCTGAAAGAGGTTTAGCCTCTTTAATGCCTCTTTTTATTTCATCTTCAGTTTGTGAATCAATCCAAACTCTTTTTTTTACTTTATCTTTAACTCCAACCATCATATCAACTAATCTATAGATATACTCTCCCTCTCGTCCTGAGTCTGTACAAACATATATAGTTTCAACATCTGATCTTAATAATAAACTTTTTACTATTTCAAACTGGCTACTAACGGCAGCTATTATTTCATATTTATATTCTTCTGGTAGAAACGGAATTGTTTTCAATGACCACATTTTGAATTTTTCATCGTAAACTTCTGGATAGCTCATTGTTATCATATGTCCAACACACCAAGTAAATATTGAATTGTTAGATTCAATAAATCCACCTTTTTTATTTCCATTTATCTTTAAAATTTTTATAAACTCCATTGCCACTGAAGGCTTTTCAGTTATAAATAACGATTTTTTCATCTAATTCCTCACCATCTTATATTCTTATGTAATGTGAATTTTTTATTATAAGTACTAGATACTAATTATAAAAGACTAATCATATGTAATCAAGTGAAAAGGTAAATTTGCTTATTTAATTAAAATACATTAAAATATACATGAAATATGGAATGATGTACTATATGAGGAGATAATTTATGAGAAATATAAAGCTTAACATGCAATATGATGGCACAAGATATAAGGGTTGGCAGAGGCTAGGTAATGAAGAAAATACTATACAATCTAAAATTGAAAGAGTATTAAGTGAGTTAACTGGTGAAGAAATAAATCTAATTGCATCTGGGAGAACAGATGCTGGAGTCCATGCCTACAATCAAGTTGCAAACTTTAAAACAAATTCAAAAATATCTAATTCTATGCTTATAGATTATTGTTATAAATATTTGCCATTAGATATAATTATTAAAAACGCTCAGGACGTAAATGAAAATTTTCATTCAAGGTATAATATAAAAAGGAAAATATATACCTACAAAATCTATAATGATAATTTACATGATGTTTTTAAACGAAAATTTTATTACCACATAGAAAATAAGCTAAATGTAGAAAACATGAAAAAAGCATCCTCTGTTTTTATAGGAGAGCATGACTTTCAAAGTTTTACTGCACTAAAATCAAAGAAAAAATCAACTGTTAGAGAAATTTACTCTATTAGTATACAGCAGCAAAATAATGATATAGAAATTGAATTTGTAGGAAATGGTTTTTTACACAAAATGGTTAGAATTTTAACTGGTTCTTTAGTAGAAGTAGGTTTGGGAAGAATGACTCAAGAAGAAATTTATAATATTATGCTAAAAAAAGATCGATCTCTTGCTCCACCTACTGCTCCAGCTCATGGACTATTTTTGAAAGACGTAGTTTATTAAAATAAAAAGCATGTTATATAACATGCTTTTTACAGCTAAACTAATAAGTTGTAATATCTATCTATAGCTTGTTTTACTTCTTCAATGCTTATAAACCTTCCTCTTCTAAATATTTCTTTGCCATGTACATAAAAAATCACTACCGGTACAGTAAAAATAGACAATTGGCCTGCAATTTCAGGTAATTTATCTATTTCAATTCTCTTACATTGAACTTTAGGATAACACTCTAACATCTCTTCAATTTTAGGTAATAATGCATGGCAAACACTGCAGTTGTTAGATGAAATATACAGCAATGATAATTTAGCACTATTTACAAATTGAATTATACTTTCCTTTGAATTTAATATTTCCATAATTACACCTTCTATATATATTTAATACTATGATAGGATAATAAATCAGATACATTTAAACAATCATATTATATACCATTTCATGAAAAAAAGACAATGGCCTCATTGTCTCTCTTAAGAATATATAATTCATTTCATGATTAAAGCACGTACTTAAATACCATAAGATAGTGACAAAAACTACCTGCTAAAACAAATAAGTGGAATATTTCATGGAACCCAAAAACTTTAGATTTTATTTTAGGCCACTTTGTAGCATATATAACAGCTCCAATTGTATAAAATAATCCCCCAGTAATTAGCCATATAACCCCATTAATGTTAATTGCTTTCGAAAGAGGTGAAATTATAAATACAGCTATCCATCCCATTAATACATAAAATAAAGTGGATAACCATCTAGGGGAATTGAACCAAATCATTTTAAATAGTATCCCTAATAGCGCAAAACTCCAAATACTTATAAACATTATCCATCTCAATTTGCCATGTAAAGCTATTAGGCAAACTGGAGTATATGTTCCAGCAATTAAAACATATATCATTGAATGGTCTAATCTTCTCAATAACTTTATAACCTTGTCAGAGGACTTAACTAAATGATATACAGTACTTGCTGTATATAAAAGTATTAAGCTTAATCCAAACATTATTACAGCTGTTAATGCTAAAGGTGTTGAACCTGGAATAGTTTTCTCATATTTTATTAGTACTATCATTCCAATTAATGATATTATTGCTCCTAGCATATGGGTTAATCCACTTACTGGCTCTCTAAATTTACTCATCATAATCATCACTCCAATATTTAATATTTTCTATAAAAAAGCTCCTGCATTTTTTCCCTATGGAATCTCAGTCCCTCTTATGTAATCTATTTTTCTCTAAACACATTTAGAAAAACAAAAATCTTCTTTTGCATTACGTAGTTTTCAATACTACGTGGTGTTATATACTTATGTTACCACAAAGTTATTGAAATTATAAACTCTATAAAAAGTAATTTTACCTAATATATTGATAAATTTGATAAATATATTGCTAAAGATCTATATTACTTGATTTCTCTAGTGAAATATCATTATTTCATATTTATATTTAACAACATGGTTTAAAATACTATCTCTTGAACTATCATTATATATGTGTTACTATCTTTTTAACGCAATTACATGATTGGGAGTGTTATTAATGGAGTTTAATGAAAAAAAAATTGCTTCACTTATAGAAGAACTTTTTTTATATGATGATATAGAACTTTTAGATATACCTGATTTAGATTTATATATGGATCAAATCATAACTCTCTTTGATGATAAATTAACTCATTTAAAAAGAAATGATGATGAAAAAGTTATAACAAAAACTATGATAAACAATTACGCTAAGGCTAAAATATTAATGCCTCCTATCAAAAAAAAATATACTAAAAATCATATAATATTACTTATACTTATATATAATTTAAAGCAAGGTCTATCAATAAATGATATAAAACTACTTTTTACAGATTTAATACATAATCTAAATAATGAAAATGATATTGAATTAGATAAAATTTATGAATCATTTCTACATATAAAAAAATCTCAAGCAGATGAAGTCTGTAATGAACTAGCAACAAAAATAAAATTAATAAAAGATAATACTAGCGATTTATCCCCTAATAATCTAGAACTTTCTCAGATGATTATAGCTGTATTATCTCTAATAAATGAATCTAATATAAGAAAACGATTAGCTGAGAAGATGATAGATGAATTTTTTTCAGATAATCAATTTAAATAATTAAAAGCGGTGAAAATCACCGCTTTTAATTATTTAGTATTTACTATAATTTTATTTAACTAATTCGAAGCATTCTAAATATAGTTGTAGTTATAAAGCAGATTATAACTGCTATTCCCGTTGGAATTAATATAGATAGTGCAGTCCATTTAGCACTTCCCGTTTCCTTTCTTATTGTCCATATAGTGGTAGCACAAGGCCAATGTAAAAGACTAAATAACATAACATTTAGTGCAGTAAGATATGTCCACCCATTATCCAAAAGTATTTTTTTCAAAGATTCTATACTTTGAAAATCTATCATAGAACCTTGTGAAAGATATGACATTATAAGTATAGGTAGAACAATTTCATTGGCTGGTAGCCCAAGTATAAAAGCCATAAGAATAACTCCATCTAATCCTATAATTTTAGCTAATGGGTCCAAGAATGCAGCTATATGGGCTATTATACTCATATCTCCTATATATACATTGGCTAATATCCAAGTTATAGCGCCTGCAGGTGCAGCCACTAATACAGCCCTTCCAAGTACAAATATAGTTCTATCAATAACAGAAGTATATAAAACTCTGCCTATTTGAGGTTTTCTATATGGTGGAAGCTCAAGGGTAAAGCTTGAAGGTACTCCTTTTAATAATGTTTTAGAAAGAACATAAGAAACCACCAAAGTAACTATAACTCCTATTATTACCATTCCGGTTATAGCAAGTGCAGGTAATACCTCTGAAAAGTTACTTTTAGAGCTTGTAACTAAAAAAACTGAAGATATAGCTAGTAAGGTAGGAAACCTTCCATTACATGGCATAAAATTATTTGTAATTATAGCAATTAATCTTTCTCTTGGAGATTCTATTATTCTACACCCTATAACTCCTGCTGCATTACATCCCAATCCCATACACATAGTAAGACATTGCTTTCCATGGGCACAAGCTTTCTTAAATAAATGATCTAGATTAAAAGCAACCCTTGGCAAATATCCTAAATCCTCTAGTAATGTGAATAACGGAAAGAAGATAGCCATAGGTGGAAGCATAACTGATATAACCCAAGCCAAGGTTCTATATAGCCCAAGTACAAGTACTCCATGAAGCCATGTAGGAGCACTAATATAAAAAAACCATTCAGTAAGCTTTTCCTCAAAATCAAACAGTACATTAGCAATAAGTTCTGAAGGATAATTTGCACCTATAAGAGTTATCCAAAATACTAATGCCAATATAGACAACATAATTGGAATACCAAATACTTTGGAGGTTATATATTTATCTATTTTCCTATCTCTGTTTATCTTATTTTTATCTATAGTTATATATTTATCTCTTATTCTTTCTGCATTTTTATAAATTTCCTCTGTTATATATTCTCTAATTTTTTCTCTATTATAGTCTTTACATACTTCCTTTATCTTCTCCAGTATTATATTAATATTTTCTTCTTCTAAATCTTTAAATATTGAATTTAACATAGCTTGGTTCCCATCAATGAGCCTTAAAGAAAGCCATCTAGAATTTATTCCTGATATAATGTTTTCTACTATAGGCTGTATATTTTTTACCATGCTTTCTATATCATCACTATAGATGGTTATTTTAGGTTTTAAATTTATGCCTTTAGAAGCTACATTGTATACTGCATCTTTTAGTTCAGAAATTCCTATACCATTTCTTGCTGATGTTAACACTACTGGTATTCCCAATTCTTCTTCTATACCTGTCCTATCAATTATTATATTTTTTTTCTTTGCTTCATCTATTAGATTTATACATAAAATTACATTATCAGTTAGTTCCATTACCTGATATACTAAATTCATATTTCTTTCAAGACAAGTAGCATCTGTAACTATTATTGCAGCATCTGGTTGTCCAAAGCAAATAAAGTCTCTTGCTACTTCTTCTTCAGCAGATGTGGCAAATAGAGAATATGTTCCTGGTAAATCCACCAAGATATATTCTCTATTTTTATAGTTAAATTCTCCTCTAGCATTTGCAACAGTTTTTCCCGGCCAATTACCAGTGTGCTGATGAAGCCCTGTTAAGGAATTAAACACTGTACTTTTCCCTGTGTTAGGATTTCCAGCTAAGGCAATAACATATTGCCCTTCATTTTTTTCAATCTTATATATATCCACTAAAGAACTTTTTTGTGTTGATTTATAAGTAAGTCCCATTTTCCTCCTCCTAAACTACATGCTGAAAACCTTATGCTGTTCTAACATTTATCAAAGATGCTTCTTCTCTTCTTAGAGCAATCATAGCTCCTCTTATATTATATATTGTAGGATCTCCTGATGGTCCCTTTTGAACAACTTCTATTAATGCACCTTTTGTAAGTCCTAAAGCTAGCATTCTTTCTTTTGAAAGTCCACTGGAGAATAGTTCTTCTACTTTAACCCAATTTCCTACAGCTGTATCACTTAATTTTTTTATGTTATCTAAATACTTCATAAAAATCTCTCCCTAATTTTTTTATTTTCACAGTGCTAATATTTTTAGCCCAGTCTAACTTTTCCTATAATATAAACTATGAAAAATCTATTTAATTGTTACACTACATTAATAATTCTACATTTAGAAACATATACTTTAACAAATTCTTTAATTTAAAGTAGGTGATATTATGGCTGAGGAAGATTTCTTTACTTTTCGAGAATATATGAAAAATGAAGAAAATTCTTTGACACCATCCATGGAAGATTACTTAGAAATGATTTATAGGTTATCCACTGAATCGGGTTTCACTAGAATAAATGATTTAGCTTCCTCCCTAAACGTACAGCCTCCCTCTGCAACAAAAATGGTTCAAAAGTTATCAAAACTTCAACTTATAAATTATGAAAAGTATGGTGTTATTATTTTAAAGGAAAAAGGGATCAAGATAGGTATGGCTCTTTTAACTCGCCACAACATAATAGAAAACTTTTTAAAATTGATTGGTGTCTCTAAAGGTATACTTGAGGAAACTGAAAAAATAGAACATACTATTGACCGAGAAACTTTAAGTTGCATAAATGATTTATTAAACTTTTTTAAGGATAATCCTAATGTAATTAATGATTTTAGAAATTATCAAAAAATAAAAACATAAAAAATAAAGTAGTATAATTAGTTATACTACTTTATTTTTTATATTCAATATTAATTATTTACTCTGCTAACTTAGCGCCTAGCTTCTTTGCTTCATTGAGTTGTTCTTCTGATGGAGATTCTTTAACAGCTAGTTTTCCAATTATGTTAAATCCATAATCATCCATAATCTTAGCCCAATCTTCTAAGAATTTTCCTTCATCCCAACCATATGATCCAAATAAAACTAAATTTTTGTTATGAGCTGGTAATAATTTTAACTCTTTTACGAAAGGAGCCATGTATTCTTGCTCTATTCTATTATTATCTAGAGATGGACTTCCTAATGCTACTGCATCAGCATCAATTATATCTTGAACTTTTGCATCTTGAACTAATTTTATATCTACTTCAGCTCCAGCCTCTTTAGCTCCTTGTGCTATTTTCTGAGCTAAATTTTCAACATTACCATAATTGCTCCAATAAACAACTGCTATTTTTTTCATAATATCCTCTCCCTTATCCATAATTAATAACTATTATTGTTTAATAATTTTTGTTCTAATATAATTATACCACATTAGCTAAATATTTCAATAAAAAATTTCATTTTTTCTTAATTGTCAGATAATTAATGCTTATATTAAGATAATCAAAATTTATCTATTTTTTATCTATTGATTATCTATAGCATTTTCTATCTCTTTAAGAAGATTTTCTTTATTCATATTTTCAATATTATCTATTGAATTTAGTAATTTAATAATTCTATATTTTACATTTTCATCATTTAATTTTAAATTTTCATTTATATAATATGTCTCCCCTATGTCCATTATTTTAGCTTTATATCCTCCCGCATATAGGAGTTCTTTAAAATCTTCTTGAGCTTTTGAATCACCATGAACTAGAAGAATTTCTTTTGGTTTTCTTTCAAATTTACTTACCCAATCATAAAGTCCTTTTTTATCAGCGTGTCCAGATAAGCCTTCTAAACTATATATTTTAGCATTTACTGCTATTGTCTCTCCAAATAGTTTAACCTTTTTATTTCCATCTAAGATAGCTCTTCCTAATGTACCTTCCGCTTGATATCCAGCAAATACAATTGAACATTCTTTTCTCCAAAGATTATGTTTTAAATGATGTTTAATTCTCCCAGCTTCACACATTCCGCTGGCAGAAATAATTATTGAGCTTTGTTGAAATTTATTGATTTTTATAGAATCCTCAGGAGAATTGGTATAGATGACTCCCTTAAAATTTAATGGATCAAATCCATTCTCAGTTAGTTTTTTCATTTCTTCATCATAATACTCACTAGATTTTTCATATATCCTAGTTGCATTAGCTGCAAGAGGACTATCTACAAATATTGTAATATCATTTAGACTATCATTTTCTACGTATTTACTAAGTGCATAAAGTACTTCTTGAGTTCTTCCAACTGAAAAAGAAGGTATTACTACATTTCCACCTCTTTTAAAAGTATCAATTATAATATTTACTAACTCTTTAAAAGTCCAGTCTATTTCACCATGTAGTCTATCTCCATAAGTAGTTTCCATAATAACATAATCTGCAAAGTCTATATAAGTTGGATCATTAATAATTGGCTTATTAGTATTACCTAAATCTCCTGTATAAACTATTTTTACTTCTTCTTGATAATCTTCCACAACATAAATTTCAACTATGGATGAACCTAATAAATGCCCAGCATCTCTAAATCTAACTCTAAATCCGTTAAAAACTTCAATAAACTCATCATAATTATATTCTCTAAAAAGGTATAATGAAAGTTCTGCTATTTTAGCAGTATATAGTGGTTCAATTGCGTCAAGCCCCTGTCTTACTCTCTTTCTATTTTTCCATTCCACTTCATTTTCTTGAATATACCCGCTATCTGGAAGCATTATATTGCACAACTCCTTAGTAGCCTTTGTACATATGACTTCACCTTTAAATCCATTCTTATAAAGTAAAGGTATTCTTCCACTGTGGTCTATGTGGGCATGTGATAAAATAACATAGTCAATTTCCTTAGGGTTAAAAGGGAAGTCATCATTTCCTTTTTCTTTTTCATCCTTACCTTGAAATAGTCCACAGTCCAAAAGTATGTTTTTATTGTTAACTTTTAAAATATGGCAAGACCCTGTAACACATTTTGCTGCTCCGTAAAATTCTATTTTCATACTTTTGCTCCTTTCTATTATTACCGTTATTTAAATTGATTATATATATAATATTTATCGAAAATTTCTGAAATATATACATAGAAAAAATACTTAAGAATAATTTATTCTTAAGTATTTTTTCTATGTACTAATGTTTTGTATACTCTGTAATTAATTTAACTATATTCTCTACTCCACTGTTTGATTTACTAGAATTCATATTCACAATAAACTGGTTCCTATTGCTATATAAATAATCCAACTTTTCCATAAGGATATTAGTATCTAGTTCCTCTTCTTGAATTACTACGCTATATCCACTGTTTTCAAATGATTTAGCATTTAATATTTGATCTCCCCTACTAGCCTTTGCAGACAATGGTATAAGTAAGCTAGGCTTCTTTAATGCTAATAATTCAAAAATAACATTAGCTCCTGCTCTTGAAATAAATATATCTGCAGCCGCCATTAAATGCGGTAATTCTTCTTTCACATACTCAAATTGTTTATATCCTATCTTATTAGACAAGCTCTTATCTAAATTGTCCTTCCCGCAAATATGAATTATGTTATATTTTTTTAACAGTAAACCCAATATATCTCTAACTGTATTGTTAATAATCTTTGATCCTAAACTTCCTCCAATTATCATAAGTACAGGCTTCTTTTCTTCAAAACCACATATTTGATACCCTTTTATCTTACTTCCTTCAAAGAGCTCATCTCTTATTGGAGTGCCCGTAAGTATCCCCTTGTCTCCCTTTATATACTTTAAAGATTCAGGAAAAGTTACACACACCTTGGTGCAAAAGGGTGTTCCAACTTTATTAGCAAGTCCCGGTGTAATGTCCGATTCATGAGCAATTACTGGAACCCTATTTAAATATGCTCCTATTACTACTGGTACAGAAACGAATCCTCCCTTAGAAAAAACTATATTAGGCTTTTCCTTTTTTATTATACTTGCAGCTTCAAAAATGCCCTTTATAACCTTAAAAGGGTCAGAAAAATTTTTAATATCGAAATATCTTCTTAGTTTTCCACTAGAAATAATATGATACTTTATATTTTCTCCATTAATTATCTTTCTCTCTATACCATCTTGTGTTCCTATATATTCAATTTCATATCCTAATTCTTTTAATTTAGGAATAATCGCTAAATTAGGAGTCACGTGACCAGCAGACCCGCCTCCAGTCATAATAATCTTTAACTTTTCCAAATAATCATCTCCCAACTACTAATAACAAGTAAGTAATATATTATGCTATTCATTATTTTACTCCATACTAATTTTCTACGATTCATTATATATTGTCAATTATAATTATATAAAATTTTATATAAAAAATTACATTTAATGTCCAATTTTCTAATAGAAGTACAAACTTCAACTTGTACCTATAACATACTAATATAATAATCGAAAAAAAGGATAAGATACTAATGTAACACAAATAAACCACATATAAAAATAGGAGGTTGATTATAATGGCAAGAAACAATAAAGCTTTAGTTCCAGAAGCAAGAGAAGGATTAAACAGATTTAAAATGGAAGCTGCAAATGAAGTTGGAGTAAACTTAAAACAAGGCTATAATGGAGACTTAACTGCAAGACAGGCTGGATCAATCGGCGGACAAATGGTTAAGAAAATGGTAGAACAATACGAAAGAGGACTATAATAGTTTGCTAATAAAAAACTAAAGTTATGCGGATAGGTGGATTTATTTCACCTATCCTTTTTGTACTTTTTTAATATATTTTAATTTTAAAATTTATTAATTTTTATTCCACTCTTACCTTTAAATCTATATTATATTTATTATTAAAATGTGCAAGCTATTAATGAACAACAAAATGGAGGTGAAAGGGATGGCACGTAAATTAGTACCAGAAGCTAGAGAAGGCTTAAATAGATTTAAGATGGAGGTAGCTAATGAGTTGGGTATTCCTTTAACTGACTATAATGGAGACCTATCAACTAGAGAATGTGGTTCTATTGGTGGAGAAATGGTTAAAAGAATGGTAGAACATTATGAAAGAAATTTTCTATAGTATATAGATAATATAATAAAATAGAGAGTATAGAAATATTCTATACTCTCTTCCTAATTTAATTCTGAAAATTCAATTATAACATTATTGCTATTTGAATCTAATTCATTTAGGTTATTTATATTATGATTTTTAATAATTTCATTATTAAATCTTATACTAAATTCAGTTCCTTCTCCAATTTTGCTTAGAACTTTTATTTCTCCATTCATTAAATCTACTAATTTTTTAACAAGTGCAAGACCAAGTCCTGTTCCTGAAGAATTACGTGAGAATATATTATTAACTTGTACAAATCTATCAAATATTTTTTCTAACTTATCTTCTGGTATTCCTATACCCTCATCTTTAACCTTAATCTCAAAAAAATCTTTTTCAAATACAGTGCTTACTAATATTCTTTTGTTTGCAGGAGTAAACTTAATAGCATTTGAAAGCAAATTCAATACTATTTTTTCATACTTATCTCTATCTAACATAACTGAAGCTTCTTCTTCTGAGGTATCAAAAATCAGTTCAATTCCCCTGCTCTTAGCATATAAATTCACTGAACTTACTAAACTCTCAGTAAGATAAACTATATCAAAACATGAATAATTTGCTTGTAAAAACCCTGCTTCTGCTTTTGATATATCTAATATATTATTGATTAATTTTAAAAGTATTCTGCAATTTTGATCTATCTTGGATAAAATTTTATTTAAATTATCTGTAATTTCATTTTTGTATATATCATTAGCTAATTGTAATGAAGCGTGAATTATGGTTAAAGGAGTTCTTAATTCATGAGAAATAACATTAAAAAATTCATCTTTCATCCGACTAATTTCTTCTAACTCATTGTTTCTTCTGATTTCATCTGTTATATCCAATGCATGAATAAAGACCTTACTTACTTTATCATTAGAATCTAATTGAGATGAAAATTTAACTTTAAAATGCCTTTGATTTCCGTCCACATTTTTTACGCTGAGAGGTGCGTATATGTACTCTTTAATTTTTTCTTCTTCTAAATTTTTTAATATATCAATTTCACTAGGCAATAAATTTTTTTCAAGGTTATTATTCTTATTATATTTTATTAAATCCACAATACTTTTATATTTTTCATTTATAAGTTTATAATTTAAGCTTGGATAATCTAATACTGCAATAGGCACATCTATTGTGTCTACAACGTCATTAATAAATTTTGTTTGTTCTCTCAATTTAAATTCATGTTCTTTTACTTCTGTTATATCTTTTATAGTTATAACAGTATTAAATAGCATATTATCTTTATTTTTAATTGGATTACAATTTAATTCTATGTACTTAAAATTACTATCACTGCTTTTTAATCTTACAACAAGTCCATTAATTGGTTTTTGCTC
Organism: Clostridium sp. JNZ J1-5; assembly: GCF_053901425.1. Taxonomy (NCBI): domain Bacteria; kingdom Bacillati; phylum Bacillota; class Clostridia; order Eubacteriales; family Clostridiaceae; genus Clostridium; species Clostridium sp. JNZ J1-5. The sequence continues at coordinate 240,359 of NZ_CM132773.1, forward strand.
ATATAAGTAATTACTTAATAGCTGTTCTATTTCTTTTTCACCGTAGTTATGCCCATCTATGCATACTCCACCCTCTCTAAAAACTGCTTTATAGTTTGAAAGTTGTTTTATACTAAGTCCTGTTATGTTTAGTGCAGCTTTGTTACAAAAGTCTAATTCTCCAAATTTATTTAAAACTATAAGTCCTTCTGATATATTATTTACTACATCCTTTAAATAGGATAAATATGTTTTTTCTTTTGTTCTTAATTCTTGAATAATGTCGCACTTAGTTTTCATTTCCGACCAAATAGATAAAAACCTTTCTCCGTCACTTTTTATTTTCATCTCTTTTTTTATATATTCAGTTACTTCATACATAAAAATTTCTAACTTATCATCCTTACATTTAATCATTAAATCAAAGTATCTATTATCTAATATATTTACCTTTTTTAATTTTTTATTGCATTTGCTTTTAGAACATGTATTTAAAATATTTCTTATAGGTTCAAATATATTAATATCATTTATTGAAGTACCAAGTATTTTATTGCTTAGATTAAATATCTTAATAAACTTATTGTTGATATAATCTACATTTAGCTTATAACTATTTAAAATTATTATGCTAAAAGGCAGTTCATTGTATAGATCATACATATCATTTACCCCTCTGTTTCCAATATATATTTCTTATTTATTATTCTATACAAATATTGTTTTTCCTTCTTTTTCCATAATTTAGTTTATTTTTATAATCATTTTACAGTATTGTATATTATCTGCAATATTCCACATGATACAAATTTTAGTTATACTAATTGCGTAAAAATAAAAAATCTTCGTATAGATTAACTACACGAAGATTTATATACTAGTTAGAAAGTCTAAAGTCTTTTATTCTTAGTTGTCTATTTTTATATCCGTTGTAGTCATTTACAATAGGATAAAATATTAAATCTAATTTTAATCCTGATGGATAATTCATTACTTTCTCATAATCGTTTTTGTACTTATTTTTTAACATTTCTTTAAACTCTTCAACTTTATTAAAAGCTATAGCATCTATTTTTTCACTTTTATTAATAACACAACTTAACTTTAATGTGTTTTGATTTTTACCAAGTACTTTAATATCAGAAATCACTACTCCCTTTTCTGCAAATATAGGAGTAGAATTACCTTTTCCAAATGGCTCTAATTCCTCTAATTCATTAATTAAAATGTCATTAACTGCAGTTAGGGGGATTCTTTTATCTATTTTTATTTTAGGAATAATATCATAGTCTGAAAGTGTACAATTTTCATTCAACCTTTTACGAAATTTTTCTATATTTTCTTCCTTAATAGATAATCCTGCAGCCATAGGATGCCCTCCAAATTTCTCTAATAAGTCTTCGCATTTTATTAGTTCTTCAAAAATATTATACTCTTCTATTGATCTTCCTGAACCTTTTGGCATTTCTTTTCCTTTTGTAAGTATTATTGCTGGCACATTAAATTTTTCTCTTATTTTTCCTGCCACTATTCCTGCTATACTTTCATGAACATCTTCTTTATATACAACCAGAACCTTATCATTCTTCAAATCTGAATTCTCTATAATTCCTGTTATTTTTTCTACATTTTCCATAGTCATATCTTGTCTTATTTTATTTAATTGAAATAATGTATTCGCTAATTCCATAGCTCTTTCAGAATCGTCAGTAGTAAGCAGTTCTACTGATAATGCCGCTGTATCTAATCTGCCAGTGGCATTTATGCACGGTCCTATCATAAAACCAATATTATATGATTTTACTTCCTTATTATTTATTCCAAGAACACTCATAAGAGCTTTTAATCCAACATTTTTAGTATTACTTATTAGCTTTAATGAATTTTTAGCTATAATTCTGTTCTCATCTACTAAATCAACTACATCACATATGGTACCTATTCCTGCTATTTCAATAAATTCATATATATCACTATCTGCCATTCCAAGCTTCATATATAGGGCTTGTATAAACTTAAAGGCTATTCCAGCTCCACAGAGCATTTTAAAAGGATATGTACAATCTTTTCTTTTAGGGTTTATTACTGCATCTGCTTGAGAAATAAGATATTTTCTCTCACCACCTTCATCCATAAATGGCAGTTCATGATGATCTGTAATAACTACCTTCATGCCTAACTCTTTTGCTAATCTAACTTCTTCTATGGCACTTATTCCATTATCGCATGTCAATATAACTTCTGTTCCCTGGGATTTTAGTGCTTTTATTCTATCCTTGCTCATTCCATAACCTTCAGCTTCTCTATCAGGAATGTAATATTTAACATTTGCTTCTAAATTACATAGTCCTTTATATAAAATTGTAGTGCTGGTTACCCCATCTGCATCATAGTCTCCATATACTACAATACTTTTACCCTCATCAATGGCATCCAAAATTATATCAGTACCTTTATCCATATCCTTCATTAAAAAAGGATCATATAAGTCATCTAAAGAAGCATTCATAAACTTTTTTATCTCTTCAACAGTTTGAATATTTCTATTAGCTAAAATCTTTGCAGTAACCTTACTTATTTTTGCTTCTCTAGCTAGAGCTTCAATATCACATTTAGTAACTCTCAATCTCCATTCTCTTTCCATAATCATCACCTTCTTCTTTGCTATTATATCATAATCCCTAAAATTTTTGTGGTATAATCTTTAGTGGAGGTGATTACATGGATGCTTTATTATTTGGAATATCTGGCTTGCCAATTGGTGATGGTACAAAAAAATTCACCTATAAAACAGGCATTGAATACTTAAATGAATTAGGTTTAGATGCAATGGAGCTTCCTTTTGTTAGATCTGTAAATATAACCGATAAAAATAAAGAACAAGTTTTAGATTCAAAACTTAAAAATAAATTTTATCTATCTGCCCATGGTTCATACTTTATTAATTTAAATGCAGATGAAGATGAAAAAATTGAAAAATCTATAGAGAGGATTATAAGTGGCGCTGAAGCTTTAAAAAAGGTTCAAGGAAAAAGTCTTGTTTTTCATCCTGGTTTTTATCTTAAAGACTCTAAAGAGGAAACTTTTGCTACAATAAAAGATAACTTATTAAAACTTCCGGATTTAAATGTAGATTACAGGCTTGAAACAACAGGAAAAGGTACTCAATTTGGATCTTTAGAAGAAATTGTGCAATTGTCTAAAGAAATTTCTTTATGCAAACCATGTATAGATTTTTCTCATTTACATGCTCGTGATAATGGCTCATTAAGAACCTATGATGACTTTGCAAAAATATTAAATTATATAGGAAATGAGCTTGGAAGTGAAGCTTTAAATGACATTCACGTTCATATGTCAGGCATTAATTATGGTTTAAAGGGTGAAAAAAATCACTTACCCTTTGAAGAAAGCGATTTTAATTATAAGGCATGTATTCAAGCTTTCCAAAAATTTAATGTTAAGGGATGCGTTGTTTGTGAAAGTCCTTTATTAGAAAAAGATGCATTATTACTTAAAAACTATTATGAATCACTATAATAATTTTTTAAATTTTCATATAGTTATTTTTCTTTATCTATAATAAAAAGTGGACATTTTACCTTGTCCACTTTTTATTATAGAATTATTATGTACACAAAATACAAGTTTTTACTTTTTAGTATTTAAATCCTCAACATCTAAATTTTCTTGGATCATTATCTTTATATCCTGAAGTTCTCTTAAAATTTTTTCTAATATTTCTAACTCCTTTTTTTCCACTTATTACTCCCCCTATCCCTTTATGTTTGGTTAATTTATGTAGCTTAATTATATTATCAAAATATGTTTTTTAACATAGTGTAGTAGAGGTAATAAAGTAAAAATTATGAATAATTCCACAACAAGTTCCTATTGTGTATAATATAAATCTATTTGCTATTACATAGATAAAACTGTTATAATTATTGTGCTTTTAAAACTATATCTAAATTATGTTTAATTTTATTTAAATAATTATACTTAATATATAGGAGAGATAAATTATGGGCAAAAAAACTTTTAAAGGAAGCGCTATGTTAAACCCTGTTCCTGCTGTACTCATAACTTCTAAAAATGAGGAAGGCCTAGTTAACATATTTACTGTTGGTTGGATAGGAACTGCTTGTACAAAGCCCCCTATGATAACTATCGCTATAAGACCAGAACGCCTTTCTTACAATTATATAAAAGCTACAAAAGAATTTGTAGTTAACCTTCCATCAAAAGAAATGGTAAAGATTGTAGACTTTTGTGGAGTTAGATCTGGAAAAACTTTAGATAAGATAAAGGAACTTAATTTAAGTCTATCTGAAAGTGAACTAGTTTCTGTTCCATACTTAGATGATTGCCCTATTTCATTAGAATGTAGAGTGAAAGATATTATTAATTTGGGCTCCCATGATTTATTTTTGGCAGAAGTTCTATCCGTTCATGTAGAAGAAGATTTAATAGATAAAAGCGGAAAAATTCATTATGAAAAGGCAAATCTTATCTGCTATTCTCACGGAGAATATTTTGGACTTTCTAAAAATTCATTAGGTAGCTTTGGATTTTCTGTGCGCAAAAAGAAGAAAAAAAGAAAGTAAAGTTTTTAAAGTAATAAAAATCAGCTATATTGTATAGCTGATTTTTATTATTTATTGTTTGGAAATCACACTTCTGAATTTCTATGCTTCTTCAATGCTAGTTACATCATAACCTGCATCTTCTACTTCTGCCTTCATTTTTTCATCATTTAAATTTTCACCTTCAACTAAAGCATATTTAGCATTTAGATTTACATCTACATTTTTAACCCCTTCAACTTCCATAAGAGCATTTTTTACATGCATAACACAGTGGTTACAAGACATTCCTTCAATATTTAATCTTTTTTTCATATTTTATTCCTCCTAAAAATATTAGTTTTTTAATTTATATATTTTTTTTAAAATATTCTAGCCTTGATATGATGCTAATGTTTAAGTTTTTCAAATATAAATGTTCTTAAATTTCTCTTTTAAAACCTCTAAGTCGTAATGCATTTGTTAGCACTGATACTGAACTTAAACTCATAGCACCAGCTGCTATCATAGGATTTAGTCTTGGTCCACCAAAGAGTATAAGTATTCCTGCAGCAACTGGTATTCCCAAAATATTATATCCAAATGCCCAGAAAAGATTTTGTTTTATATTCCTTATAGTGGCTTTACTTAATTGAACTGCAGTTACCACATCTAAAACATCACTCTTCATTAAAATTATATCTGCTGATTCAATTGCTACATCTGTTCCAGATCCTATTGCAATACCAACATCTGCTTGAACAAGGGCTGGTGCATCATTTATTCCATCTCCAACCATGGCAACAATCTGTCCAGTCTCTTGAAGCCTTTTTACATTTTCAGCTTTATCCTCTGGCATAACTTCTGCCAAAACTTTATCTATGCCAGCTTTTTTAGCTATAGCCTCTGCCGTTCTTTGATTGTCACCAGTAATCATAACAGTTTCTATTCCCATTTTATTTAACTTTTCAATAGCCTTTTTGCTATTTTCTTTTAGAACATCGGCAACTGCTATTAACCCACTAATCTTGTTTTCTATAGCTATATACATAGGAGTCTTTCCTTCTTCAGCTAATTTTATAGATTTATCTTCTAATTCTTGTAGTAATATATTTTTCTCTAACATCAATTTTTTATTTCCAATGAGTACTAATTTGTTATCAATATTTACCTCAATTCCCTTACCAGTTATAGCTTTAAAAGACTCTCCTTGTAAAATTTCTATTTCATTTCCTTCTGCATATTTTACAATTGCTTCTCCTAATGGATGTTCTGATCCTTTTTCTGCTGAAGCTGCAATTTGTAGAATATAGTTTTTATCAAATCCATTTAATGCGATTATATCTGTAACTTCAGGTTTGCCTTCAGTTATAGTTCCAGTTTTATCAAATACAATAGTATTTATTTTATGTGCAGTTTCCAGAGCTTCTCCACCTTTTATAAGCACTCCATTTTCTGCACCCTTACCTGAGCCAACCATTATAGCTGTAGGTGTAGCAAGTCCTAAAGCACAGGGGCAAGCTATTACAAGAACTGAAATAAAAATTGTAAGAGAAAAAATTGTTCCCCTTCCAGCAATATACCAGCTCAATCCTGATATTAAGGCTATGACTATTACAGTAGGTACAAAATATCCTGCTATTACATCTGCAAGTCTGGCTATAGGAGCTTTTGATCCTTGGGCTCCTTCAACTAATTTTATTATTTGAGAAAGAGCTGTATCTTTACCTATCTTTGTGGCTTTAAATTTTAAAAGTCCATTTTTATTGATAGTAGCCCCATATACTTGATCATCTGGATTCTTATCCACAGGAAGACTCTCTCCAGTAAGCATAGATTCATCAACTGAAGAACTTCCTTCTATAATAATTCCATCTACAGGTATTCTCTCACCAGGTTTAACTATTATTATATCTCCAACTTCAACCTCATCTATGGGTATTTCAATTTCATTTCCATTTTGTATTACTAATGCATTTTTAGGTGCAAGTCCCATAAGTTTTTTTATGGTTTCTGAAGTTTTTCCTTTTGTCTTAGCTTCTAAATATTTTCCAAGAAGTATTAGCGTAATTATTGTTGCCCCAGACTCAAAATACAAGTCCATTGTATATTCCATATTCCCCTTTGATATTTGATATATTGCAAATATACCATAAAGCACTGCTGCACTAGTTCCTATGGCAATTAAAGAATCCATATTAGGACTTCCTTTAAACAGTGTCTTAAATCCAACTTTATAAAATCTTCTTCCTGCAAATAATGAAGGAAGTACTAAAATAAATTGAGCTAATGCAAAGTTTAGAGGATGCATCATAGGATCAATAATCTCAGGCAAAGGCATACCTGCCATATGCCCCATAGATATAATTAAAAGCGGCACAGTAAAAATAGCTGATAATATAAAGTTTATCCATATGCTTTTGATTTCCTTCTCTTTTCTTTCTTTATCTAAATCAACTGAAACTTCTTCTTCAAGAGCTTTATATCCAGCTTTTTCTATAGCCTCCTTGATTAAGGAAAGTCTAACCTTAGATGGATCATATTCTATATAAAGTCTTTCAGATGCAAAATTCACTTCTGATTTTTCTACTCCATCAAGCTTTTTAGTTGCCCTTTCTACTGCTTTTGCACAAGATGAACATGTCATTCCGCCTATACCAATGTTGATTTTTTTTAATTCTCTATCTTCTTCTGCTGAATACCCTGCTTTTTCAATAGCTTTTATTATATTATCCTCCGATGCAATACCTTCATCATATTCTACATATAACTTTTCTGATGCAAAATTAACACTTGCTTTAGATACTCCTTCTGTCCTAATAGAAGCCCTCTCTACTGCTTTTGCACATGCTGAACATGTCATTCCTTCTATTTTAAAAGCTTTTTTCATTTTAAAGCCTCCTTCTTTATTTCATAAGTTTATCTAAAACAGCTATTATCTCATCAACCTTCTCTTCACCTTCATTATGCAGAAATGCATTTTTTACACAGTGATTTAGATGTTGTTTAAGTATCATAGAATTGGCTTTTTTAAGCAATGCTTGAGATGCAATTATTTGATTTGATATATCTATACAGTATCTGCCCTCTTCTATCATCCTCAATATTCCATCAATTTGGCCTTTAGCTGTTTTTAAATATTGCTCTGCTTTACGCTTATCTTCGTTCATCACCTCACCCCCTCCCCCACCCGGTGGGGTGGTGTGTTTGTAATTATAATATTCTATTTTTCACAAAAAATCAATAGTAATTTTAATTTATTTTTTCCCTAAAATAATAAGACTATGTTCTAATTAAATTTTATACCAATATATAAAATTTAATTAGAACATAGTCTATAATTACTTATTTAGCTGATATTCTATTCTTCAGGCTTCAAAACTTGAATACTAGGTTTTCTTAAAACTTTATTTATAACATTTAATATCTTACTTTCATTTATGTCTTTATAGTTTGAAAATTCATCAAAAATATCTCTAGTTGAATCAAACATAATCTTTTGTGTAGTTATTTTTTTACAAAGTTCAATTGATTTTTCCACACTTAACTCATTTTTCAGCTCAATTCCTTTTATTATATTTTTAATACTTTCTTCCTTAAAAACATCCTTTGCTGTAACTGCCCAATCTATGTTTCTATTAATTAATTCTATTGATTTATTTATATTTTCTGTTGAAGTGCCCATTCTTATTGTAAAAAGCTTTATTCCACTTTCATTTTTTATTACACTCCCTATATCGTAAGCTAATCCATTTTTAGTTCTTATATTATCATAGAGTATGCTGCTTGTACCTTCACCAAATTTAAAATTAAATATTTTTAACAATTTTATTTCATCATCACTTAAAAAATGTATTGGAAAACAGTATTGTATTTTTGCACCATTTAAATCTTGTTTTGTTTTATAAAAAATACCCTCATTGTTATCCTCATATAAATTATGCTTTTTAAAGCTATAGCTCCCTCTCCAACTACCAAAGCAATCTTCTATAACGCTTAATACTTTATCAAAACTCATAGATGAAACCACACTTATAACACAATTAGGTGGAGTATAATTAGTATTATAAAACCTCTCTATATCATTCAATGTTATTTTTTTTATGTTTTCACTGTTCCCAATAATCAATTCCTTTATTCTTCTTTTATTAAAAGAGTTAAATAGCAATTCGTCTTCGCATTCTTGATAGGGATCATCCTTCCACTCTTTGAGTTCTTCTAAAATAATATCTATTTCTTCTTTAAACCCCTGTTTTGGAAAAGTAGGGTTTAATATAATATCAGAATAAACTTCAAATCCACTTCTAAAATCTTCTGATAAAGTTGTCCCATAATATATAGCATAAGGATAATTAGTCATAGCATTGTGAAATCCAAATATTTCGTCACATATCTTATTTATTTCATATTCATTTCTAGTTTTAGTTCCTTTAAACAACATATGTTCAACTACATGTGCCAGCCCTAATTCATATTTATCTTCAACTAGTGCACCTGCATCAAATCCTATACAAAACGATGAGATATTTCCATCTCTTTTTACATAGCATACCTTTATTCCATTTTCTAATATATACTCAATCATATAAATTACCTCCATTTAGATTTTACTATATTTTATAAGCTAAAAAAATAGATAAGTTTTTTATTCATATTTTTTCTATTGTGCTATAATTGTTATATATTTTTAAATTTGGAGGAATTTCTATGAATACTCATCTACAAATAAAGAAAACATTACTCCAATTTATTTCATATGCAGTAATTGGAGGGAGCAACTTTCTTATAAATATTTTTGTATTAAATATACTATCTTACTTTACTCATATATACTCAGGTCCAACTATGATTATTTTTGACAATATAGCTTTTTTAATCTATTCAGTTAATGGATATTTATTAAATAAGAAATTTACATTTAAGACACAAGGTAGTTCTTATTTAAAATATGCTTCTGTATTATGGGTTTCTGCCATATGTTTAAACTCTACTTTGTTTACTCTGCTTACAATGATAAATATATTTAACCTCTCTGAAGTTCTCTGGCTAAACCTTTCAAAATTTATTGCTTCAATTACAATTGGTATATTAACTTTTATAGTAAATAAACTTTTCGTATTTAAAGATAAAGCCAAGTAAATATTATAATATTTACTTGGCTTTATTATATAGATAGTAGGTTTGTAATAGATTTTGTCAAAATTTATATAAATAAATTTATATAATTAAATTTATTTAACTAAACTTAATTATTTATAGCTTTTAACTTGAGCTACTAATTCAGGTATAATTTTAGTGAAATCCCCAACTAATCCTAAATCAGCAACGTGCATGATTGAAGCATCAGCATCTTTGTTGATAGCGATTATGTAATCACTGTCTTGCATTCCAGCTAAATGTTGGATTGCTCCTGATATACCTACTGCAATGTATAATTTTGGTCTTACAGTTTTTCCTGTTTGACCTACTTGTAATGCGTGATCTATCCAGCCATTTTCTACAGCTGCTCTTGATCCTGCTACTGTTCCGCCTAATGCGTCAGCTAATTCCTGTAGTAATGCAAAGTTTTCTTTGCTTCCTACTCCTCTACCACCAGAAACTAATACTTCAGCTTCTCCGATATCTGCTACTTCTTTAGCTATTTTTACTGCTTCTACTACTTTTATTCTTAAGTCTGCTGCTTCTAATACTGGAGTTACTTTTTCTATTTTAGCTTCGCTTACTTTTGATTCATCTTTAGCTAATTTATCGAATACTCCTGGTCTTACTGTTGACATTTGTGGTCTGTGTTCTGTACACATGATTGTTGCCATTAAGTTTCCACCAAATGCAGGTCTTGTCATTAATAAGTGTCCAGTTCCTTCTTCTACATCTAATCCTGTACAGTCAGCAGTTAATCCTGTTCCTAATCTTCCTGCTATTCTTGGTCCTAAGTCTCTTCCTAAGAAAGATGCTCCTATGAACATTACTTCTGGTTTCTTTTCGTTTACTAAGTCACATATTACTTTTGTATATGCATCTGTTGTAACGTGTGCTAATCTTTCATCTTCTGCATATATTACTTTATCTGCTCCATATGCTAATAATTCTTTAGCTATGTTATCTATTTTGTTTCCTAAAAGAACTGCAGTTAATTCTACTCCTAATTTATCTGCAATTTCTCTTCCTTTTCCTAATAATTCTAGAGCTACTTTTTGTAGTTCTCCATCTCTTTGTTCTGCAAATACCCAAACGCCTTTGTAATCTGCTATATTCATTAATCTTACCTCCACTCTACTTATATACTAAATGTAGTGTTTTTCTTTTAATTTTGAAGCTGCAAATGCTGCTGCTTCTTTAGCTGACATGTTAACAACTTCACCTTTACCTTTGTTTTCTTTTGGCCAAGATTTCTTAACCTTTGTAGGTGATCCTTTTAATCCTAATAATGCTTTGTCAACATCTATATCATCAGCACTCCATACTTGAACTTCTTTGCTGAAGATTTCAAATATGTTTCTTGCATCCATGTATCTTGGTTCATTTAATTCTTTTATAGCTGTTAATAGACATGGCATTTGAACGTCTAATACTTCATATCCATCTTCTAAAGCTTTAGTTACTTTTAATCCATTTCCTGCAACTTCTACTTTTTGTACATAAGTTACTTGTGGAAGTCCTAAATGTTCTGCTATTTCTGGTCCTACTTGTGCAGTATCTCCATCAATCGCTTGTCTTCCAGCTAATATTAAATCATATTCTAATTTCTTTAATGCTCCTGCTAATGCATGAGATGTAGCTAATGTATCAGCTCCTGCGAATGCTCTATCTGTTACTAATATTGATTCGTCTGCTCCCATTGCCATTGCTTCTCTTAATGCTGCTTCTGCTTGTGGAGGTCCCATTGTTATAACTGTTACATGTGCTCCATTAGCATCTTTTATTCTTAATGCTTCTTCTAAAGCGTGTTTATCTTCTGGATTTATTATTGATGGAACTCCTTCTCTTATAAGTGTTCCTGTTACTGGATCTATTTTAACTTGGTTTGTATCTGGAACTTGTTTTAAACAAACAACTATCTTCATTATTCAATTCCCTCCTTAATTAATCCTTATTTAAATATATCTCCTGAAATAACCATTCTTTGAACTTCGTTAGTTCCTTCGTATATTTGAGTTATCTTAGCATCTCTCATCATTCTTTCTACTGGATAATCCTTCATAAATCCGTATCCACCAAATAGTTGAACTGCTTCAGTTGTAACATACATAGCTGCATCTGAACATGCCCATTTTGCTCTTGCTGCTGAAACTGAATATGGTGATCCATTATTCTTATCCATAGCTGCTTTATATAATAAATATCTAGCTTGCTCAATTCTTAAATCCATTTCTGCCATTCTCCAAGCTAATCCTTGGTTTTTATAAAGTGCTTTTCCAAATTGTTTTCTTTCTTTCATGTATTGTTTTGCCTCTTCAAAAGCACCTTCAGCTATTCCTAGAGCTTGAGCCCCTACACCAATTCTTCCTCCATCAAGAGTTTTCATTGCTACAGAGAATCCTTTTCCTTCTTTTCCTCCTAAAAGGTTTTCAGCTGGAACTATGCAATCTTCAAGTATTACTTCTCCAACTTGTGCTGATCTTATTCCCATTTTATTTTCAACTTTACCTATTGATATTCCTGGGAAAGATTTTTCTACTATGAAAGCAGACAATCCCTTAACACCTTTGCTTTTATCAGTTATAGCAAATATAACAAATGTATCAGCAATAGGACTGTTAGTTATAAATATTTTTTGACCATTTAATATATAATTATCTCCATCTTTAACTGCTACAGTTTGTCCTGCACCTGCATCTGTACCTGCATTTGGCTCAGTAAGTCCAAATGATCCTATTTTTCTACCTGTAGCTATATCTGGAAGATATTTTTTCTTTTGCTCTTCAGTACCATTTTGATAAATAGCTCCTGCACATAAGGAAGTATTTACTGAATATGCAATTCCAGTACTTCCACAAACCTTAGAAACTTCTTCTACAGCTAAAATATAAGATAAGTAGTCTCCACCTGCACCGCCATATTCCTTAGGAAATGGTAATCCAATTATACCGTGCTTACCTAATTTTTTGTAAGCTTCCATAGGAAACTCACCTTTTTCGTCACATTCAGCAACTATAGGTTTAAGTTCTTTTTCTGCAAACTCTTTTACCATTTGCTTTACAAATTCATGTTCTCTTGTAAAATTAAAATCCATGTAAAATACCTCCTAATTAAATTTTCTTACTATTTATTTAGTCAAATTATTTAGTCAAAAATATTTGCTTATATTTGACCGTATCGATATTTATCCTTACACTTTAGATTTTATTTGATTGCATTCGCAAAGACAAGTACACACTTTTTTGTATTATAGTAGTAATATACATATATAATATACCTAAGTATACTTAGTTTCTTTTAGATACTAATAGATTTCCTATAATTTTTCTTAATAAAGTATTATGTATGTCTCAGCTAACCTGGAGCTTTTACCTTATACAAAAAACACAAAAGACTACTGACAAAAATGCCAGTAGCCAATTTTTAATAATTATATTTTTGTTAGATTATTTTGCGTAGTTGTGGAATCCTCTTCCAGATTTTCTTCCAAGTAAGCCAGCTCTTACATATTTTCTAAGTAATGTGTGAGCTCTATATTTTGAATCACCTGTTTCTTTATATAATACATCCATTATTGCAAGACATACGTCTAAGCCAATAAGGTCTCCTAAAGCTAAAGGTCCCATTGGATGATTAGCTCCAAGCATCATAGCCTTGTCTATATCTTCAGCTGATGCTACACCTTCTGCTAATATACCTACAGCTTCATTTATCATTGGAACTAATATCTTATTTACAACAAATCCTGGAGCTTCTGCAACTTCTACTGGATCCTTTCCTATGGCTAAAGAAACTTCTTTTATAGCATCAAAAGTTTCTTGTGATGTTGCCATTCCTCTTATAATTTCAACAAGCTTCATTACTGGAGCTGGGTTGAAGAAGTGCATTCCTATAACCTTATCTGCTCTCTTTGTTGCTGAAGCAACTTCAGTTATTGATAATGAAGATGTATTTGAAGCAAGAATAGTTTCTGCTTTACATATTTTATCTAATTCAGCAAATATTTGTTTCTTTATCTCCATATTTTCTACTGCTGCTTCTACTACTAAATCACAATCAGCTGCCATGTTTAGGTCAACTGTTCCTGTTATGTTTGAAAGTATTTCTTCTTTTTTAGCTTCTTCCATTTTACCCTTTTCTACCATTTTGGAAAGGTTTTTATTTATTCCAGTAAGCCCTTTTTGTACAAATTCATCTTTTATATCTCTTAAAACAACCTCATAACCTTTTACAGCAAATGCTTGAGCTATTCCAGCGCCCATTGTTCCAGCACCAAGTACACATATTTTTTTCATATCTAATATACCTCCTTAAAATACATTGATTCTATAACAACATTCAGCAATTAACATGCCAATATGCTATTATTATAATTTTTTATAATAATTATCATTAACAGTTATAAACATATATTATATTCTTCTAATTTTCTATATAGTGATGATCTAGGGATTTCAAGTATTTCTGCAGCTTTTCTTTTGTTTCCCTTGCACTGTTTTAATGTATTTAATATAATTTCTTTTTCTATGGAATTCATAATGTTTTTAAGTCCAGTTTTACTATTTTCCCACCTATTTTTCATAGAATTCTGAATAATGTATTTAGGCATGTCCTTTATTGAGACATTAATATCATCAGCAATTACACATATTTTTTCTAATACATTTTTAAGTTCTCTAATGTTACCTGGCCAATCATAATTAAGAAAAGCTTCTATAACATCTTCTCCTATTTTTCTATATAAACCAGTCTCTTTATAAAATTCGTCTACAAGCTCCTTTACTAATAGTGGTATATCTTTTGGCCTTTTCCTTAGTGGAGGGATTTCTAATGTAAGAACATTTAACCTATAGTAGAGATCCTCTCTAAACTTGCCTTCCTTAACCATTTCTTTTAGATCTCTATTAGTAGCACTTATAACTCTTACGTCTATATTAATAGTCTTTTTCCCTCCGATTCTATGCACTTCTTTTTCTTGCAATACTCTCAATAGTTTTGCCTGTAGATAAATTGGAAGCTCTCCTATTTCATCTAAAAATATTGTGCCTCCATTTGCTAGTTCAAACTTTCCAATATTTCCACCCTTTTTAGCCCCTGTAAATGATCCTTCTTCATATCCAAAAAGTTCTGATTCTATAAGATTTTCAGGAATTGCTGAACAGTTTACACTGATAAAGGGTCTCTCTTTTCTTTCACTTTCATTATGTATAGAATGGGCAAAAAGTTCTTTACCAACTCCACTTTCACCATAAATTAGTATGTTAGAATTAACCTTAACTATTTTTCTTACTCTATTTTTACATTCTAATATTTCTTCTGAGTTACCTACTATTGAGTTTAGATTATATTTAGCTTTATTCATTTTAGCTATTTCATTTCTTAATAGCTTTATCTCTTTATCTAAACTTTTATACTTTAACATTACACTCTCCATTTTATCTACATCTTCAAAGAGTATCATTCCTATACCGCCTAACACATATCCATCATCATCTAAAATAGGTATAATGTGCACTATGGCGCTATCTGTTCTATTTTCAAATTTATGTTTAGCCGCTATTTTAGCTTGCTTTGTCCTTAATACTTCTCTAAAAATAGAGTATGGATGTACTTCTAAAATATCTTTTCCAATTAGCTCATTTTGATGTACTTGAAAAAAGTCTGCAAACATAGTGTTTACATATATAAGCACCCCTTTTTCATCAACAATATCGATAGGTATAGGTAATTTATCAAAAATTTTATAACAAAAATCTAAAAACGCCTTACTTTTTAAATAATTCATAATTAAACATCCTTTAATAAAATTTATAATATATGAAACCTTTTATATGCTTACTATATTATAGTTCTTATAATAAGTAAAACTTAAATTTACATCTTATAATATGAAAATGTCCTAAAACAGGACATCAGTCCTATTTTAGGACATTTTTCTTAATATTCTAACTTTTAAAACTAATTTATTGTTAATTCATAATTTTATAAGATATAATTTAGAATAATTTTTATAAAACCTTCAATATATATTTATTTTTATGCTATTTAATTGTAGATGCATAGAAGTAACTTATCTCTATTGGCATATTTCTTGCTCCCATTAAATGCAGGTACTTAATTATTTTTAATTATAATAACGAGGAGGATATTATTATGGCAGTATCAATTATAGGTACATCTCATTCTAAATTTGGAAAGCTAGAGGATAAAACTATTTATGATTTAATCTTAGATGCAGGAAGAGCAGCATTGGCTGATGCAAATCTTACTGGAGAGGACATTGATGCAGTTTTTTTTACTAACTACAACGCAACTGACTTTAATAACCAATCACACTTAGGACCATATGTGGTAGAAATAGACCCAGCTTTAAGATTTAAACCTTGTATAAGAGTAGAAGCTGCATGTGCATCTGGTTCATTAGGCGTTTATGAAGCTGTAAAAGGAATAGAGTCTGGAAGATATAAAACAGTTTTAGTTGTTGGAGCTGAAAAAATGACTTCACTTAATACTAAGGGAGTTACAAATGCTCTTGCAAAAGCTTCTTACTGGCCCCTTGAAGGTGAGCAAGGATATACCTTCCCTGGATTATATGCTGAACTTGCAAAGGGATATAAAGCTCATTTTGGAATTAGTGATGAAGAACTTAGTGATACATTAGCTCGTATATCTGTTAAAGCACATACAAATGCCACACAAAATCCTTTAGCTCAAATGCAAAAGGGAAGCTCAATGGAATATGCTTTAAATCTTTCAGATAAAAACCCTATGGTTGCAGAGCCTTTAAAATTATCAGATTGCTCTTTAGTCTCTGATGGTGCTGCTGCTGTAGTTCTTACAACAACTGAAAAAGCTATGGAATTAAAAGATAAAGTTGTTGAAATTTCCTCTATTAATATGGCTTGTGACTATCTTTCAATAGTAGAAGGCAAAAGACATAACTGGGAACATGAAGCAATTACACTTGCTTTCAATAAGTGCCTAGAAGAAACAGGTTTAACTTTAAATGATTTAAATTTAGCAGAAGTTCACGATTGCTTTACAATAAATGAATTAGTTATATATGAAGCTTTAGGATTAACCGAACCAGGAAAAGGAAGAGAAGCCGTACTTGATGGTTCTGTATATCCAGGTGGAAGACTTCCAGTAAACGTTTCCGGCGGATTAAAAGCTAAAGGACATCCAGTTGGAGCAACAGGCGTATCAATGCACGTTCTTGCAGCTAAACAATTGTTAGGAGAAGCTATTGGTATCCAAGTTGAAGGTGCTAAAAATGCAGTTACTGTAAATGTTGGCGGTAGTGGTGCTACAAATGTAGTTTCTATATTAAGAAGAGTTAAATAAACTTCCCTTAATAATATTAATAAAGTGCTAAAAATCGAAGGTATATAATTCAACAGAGAATCTTCGCTGCGTTAAGAAGTTCTAAGACTTTCTCAAAATTCTCTTAATGAATTATATACCTTCTAACTTTTAGTACCTTAAATTAGACTAACTATATGAAGTCAAGGTAATTTTAAAAGAAAAGTTATATTTTTAGTTTCTTAAAAAAGTGCATGACAAATAAAGCAACCTAGTTGCCTTTTTTAAAAAGTCAGGATTACATTTGTGGAATAAATGTGGTATTGGTTTTTAAAAGATAAAATACAACACGTATAAGCTTTTTAGCAACATGGCTCATGGCAACATAGTAATGCTTACCTTCTGACTGTTTCTTTGATAAGTATAATGCAAAGGTTGAATCTCTCATTGAAACAGTTCTAGATGCAGTAAGTATAGCCCAACGGAGATATGTAGAGCCACGTTTTACCATCGGTGTATGAGAAGCACTGTATTTACCAGATTGATATGTAGAAGGATCTAATCCAGCGAATGCTAAAAGTTTAGCTGGGCTTGTAAACTTCTCTATATCTCCAATTTCAGAAAGTATTATAGCTGCTAGAGTATATGAGATACCTGGAATACTCATTATTGGAGAATTAATCTCGGTAACAACTTCTTTTATTTGAAGGTCTAAAGCATCAATCTCAGCTTGAACTGATTGAATTAACCTAATAGTTTGTTGTAATTCAAAAGATAAAGATTTTGTGCTAGTTCCAATTGAATGCCTAGCGGCTTCTTTTAAAGCGGTAGCTTTATCTTTTCCATATTTGCCCCTAGAAGCCTTACTTAGAATACTAGTAAGCTTAGTGAGATGGCAATTAGCCACGTCCTGCGGACCAGGTAACTCCGACAGGAGGCAATAAGAGGAATTTTGATGAATTGACCAAAAGTATTTAGGTAGTTCAGGAAACATGATATCTATTAGTCTTGTTATTGATATTTTTAATTTTCCTCTATAACCGATTAAACGATATCTATGTCTAGTTAGTGACTTTAGCTCTTGAATCTGATATGATACTGGTGAATAGGATTTTGTATCATCAGAAAAGAGCATTTTAGCAATAACTAATGCATCCGTTTTATCGGTCTTAGTTTTCCTAAGGGTTTGAGCCTTACGGAAAAGATTTGTAGCTAAAGGGTTGAGAATAGAAAGCTTGAAACCTTTAGCATACAAGAAGTTTTGGAGATTAGTGCTATAATGACCTGTTGATTCAAGTCCTATTTTTACGTTAGAAATATCCTTGTCAGGCAGAGAGGAAAGAATTGAGAAATAAAGCAATTCAAAGCCTTCACGAGAATTGGATATACGTAAAGAATCATTAATAATAACACCATCTGAATCAACGATACAGCAGTCATGCTTCTCTTTAGCTACATCGATTCCAATATAAATCATAAGAACACTCCTTATAGTTTAGTCCGCTATGTTCCACTCACTTTATGCTAAATGTATCCTTGCTCTATATAAAACGTCATGCGTTATCTAACTAATTAACAAATAAGCATAAAGCTGTGGTTATATCCTAATTTAAATAGTCTAGCTATATGTAAAAAAACTAATCCACAGCGTCTTATGTTATTATAGTAAATTATCTTTAAGAAAGGAAAAGTATAATGAATTTACTATGAGTTCATTATACAAGGTAAACTAAGGCCGCTATTACTTATTACAAAATATATGTTAAGAACTGCAGTAGTAATTACTATTTTGGCTATAGCTAATTTACTGGTTGATGTAAGTATTAATATTAATCAACTTTTTAAAAAACGCAGAGCGCTTAACCCGATGAGGGTGCCAGGGTTTTAGGCGAAGCTTGTTGAAGTTATACTAGTATTCTCTGGATGCTATTAATTAAGGTGTGTAAAATTATCATTTTGTTTTTTGAAGTTCTCGTAATATTTACTATAGTACTTTTTAATTGCAACTAATTAAGGCATGTAAGATTACTGGCTAGCATATATCTGTCAATTGAAGAAACTTTGAAGGAATAACTAGTAGTACTTAAGGTTTCTCAATGATACATATATGCGTTAGCTTAGTAATCTTACATGCCGCTATTTTATCTCGGTTATATAATCATTAATTTCTAGAATTACTATTTTTTTGCCTATACCTGCTCTATTTTGCAATTTGATATTTTTAAGAGGTATATTTTCCTCAACTCTATCTTTAGAGATTAAATATAAAGTGTCCATATTTTCTGCATCTGCAGCTATTTCATCTCTAATTTTATTCTTTAATATAAATTCAGCATATATAACTTCATCATTTTCTTTTAAGCTTATGCCAGTAACTCCAGATGCTATCTTACCCATACTATTTATGCTATTAGCATCAAATCTAATACACATGGCTTCTTTTGTTATAAGTAATATATCTTTTTCTATGCTATCACTGCTTAATTTAACTTTAATCAATCTGTCGTCATCATTTCTCAACTTGTATCCTTTAGTAATAATGTAATCTCCACTAAATTCGCTTAAGTTTGTTCTTTTAACATAGCCTTCTTTGCTAAAGAAATATAAACTAGTGGATTCATCAAACTCTAAAATGGAAAATATATTTATTATTTTATCATGCACTTCATCAAAATCGTCAACTAATCTATTTAACTTTATTCCTTCTTTATCCACATTTTGTATCATATATGCAGGAATTAAAAATACATTGCCATTGTCACTAAAAATAAGGATTTTACTAAACGAATTAGTTAAACAACTCATAAAGTTTTTATAGGGTTTAACACTAGATAATTTTATATGACCACTAGAGTTTATATTTACAGTAAAATTTTTCATTTCAAATTCATCAGTGTATTCTACAGATATTACTTCGTCTTCTCTAGAAATATTAAACATTTGTACTCCAAATATATTTCTATCGGTAATTTCAACTTTAGGTTCATCTACAGTAAACTCTAATCCATTTTTAGTAATAACTCTAATATATTTTTCTGCTCTGTCTTTATCGTTAACTTTTACATGGATTAACTTTTCATCTTCTTTTAACTTTAAGGCTACTAATTTAGAGTAATTAGTTTGAAATTTATCTAGAGATGTTTTTTTAATTACCCCTCTATTTGTAAAAAAAGTAAAATACTTATCAGCTTTTAATTCATATAAATGATGTATCCCTATGATTTTTTCTTTTTCTAAATCAAATGTTTTGATGAGTGTATCTATTCTCTCTCCTTTTTCCTTCCACTTCATTTCTGGTATCATAGCACATTTTAATTGATACATATTGCCGTAATTTGTAAATATAAGCAAGTTATCCTTTGTATTAGCATTTAAAAGGTATTTATTAAAATCACCCTCTCTGTACTCTATCTCATCTACATTAGCATTAGATCTTTTATAAGATTTATCAGATATTCTCTTTATATATCCTTCATTAGAAATTGTAATTATTATATCTTCTTCTAATATAAATTCTTCTACATCTATTATTGCTGCATCATCATTGTGTATTATTTCAGTTCTTCTTGAGTCACCAAACTTCTCTTTAACCTCTAGAAGATCTTTCTTAATAACCTTAAAAAGTTCCTTTTCATTGCTTAAAATCTTTTGCAAAAGCTTAATTTGCCTTTCTAATTGATTGTACTCTTTTTCAAAGACCTTTATTTCAAGTCCTGTTAACTTGTATAGCATAAGTTCCACAATAGCTTGAGCTTGTTCTACAGTAAAACCAAACTTATTTACAAGATTTGTTTCTGAATCTTTTTTAGATTTAGAAGCTCTAATTGTAGCTAAAATATCATCCATTATACTTATTGCCTTAATAAATCCCTCTACAATGTGAAATCTCTTCATGGCAATTTCTAATTCTTTCTTTGTCTTTCTAGTAACTACATCCTTCTGATGATCTACGTAATGAGCTAATATGCTCTTCAATCCCAAAGTTTCAGGCTTTCCATCAGCAATAGCCACCATATTAAAAATTATATTAACTTGCAAATCCGTTCTCTTGAATAAATACTTTAATACCTTATCAACAGTATCTCTATCTGTAGATTTTTTGAACTCTATTACAGCTCTTATTCCATTTCTATCTGATTCGTCTCTTATATCTACAATAGATTCCAGAACTTTTGAATGTTTTTTATCTGCAGTCATTTCTGAAATAGTTTGAAGTATTTTAGCTTTATTTCTTCTATAGGGGAATTCATTTATTATTATACCGTATCTATCATTTTCCAACTTCTCTATACTTGTTTTAGCTCTTAACGTAACTTTACCCTCTCCGCTTTCATAAGCAGATAACAATGCCTTTTCTCCAATTATGATACCTCCAGTAGGTAAATCAGGTCCTTTTATATAATTCATCAATTCCTGTACAGTAATATCATTATTATCTATGTAGGCTATTGATGCATCAATTACCTCTCCAAGGTTATGTGGTGGTATATTTGTAGCAAGTCCAACAGCAATACCAAAAGCCCCATTTACAAGTAAATTAGGAATCCTAGCCGGAAGAACTTTAGGCTCTAACTCTGTATCTGAATAGTTGTTTACCATATCTACTACGTCTTTTTCTATATCTCTTAATATTTCCAGTGCTACATTAGTAAGTCTAGCCTCCGTATAACGCATAGCAGCTGCATTATCTCCATCAACACTTCCCCAGTTACCATGTCCGTCTATAAGTGGAATTCTTGTGCTAAAATCTTGAGCTAATATAACCATGGCATCATATACAGAAGTATCTCCATGAGGATGGTACTTACCTAGTATATCCCCTACTATTCTTGCAGATTTATAATAAGGTTTATCTGGTGTAGCCTTAAGTTTATATGCACCATATAAGATTCTTCTATGTACAGGCTTTAATCCATCTCTTACATCTGGAAGTGCTCTTTCTTTAGCTACTTCTACAGCATAAGGAAGATAGTTATCAGGCATAACTTCTGAAAGTGGAACCTTTATTATATTATTATCTACTGGAATATCCGTGTTTTTTTTAGCCATATAATTTCATTCCTTTCTTAAACTCAAACTATTCCATCAACTCTACTACATTATTAGAATTCAGCATACTTATACATGTAGTTTCTTCTAGGTTCTACAACATCTCCCATTAAAAGTGATATCATTTTTTCAGCTTTTGCAGCATCTTCAATAGTTACTTGTTGAAGAGTTCTTGTTTCTGGATTTAATGTAGTATCCCAAAGCTGATCTGGATTCATTTCTCCAAGTCCCTTATATCTTTGAATTAGAGCACCTTTTCCTATTTCTTTTTTTACACTTAATAGTTCATCATCACTATAAGCATATTTTTGAATTTCTCCATTTTTCCCATTTTTATAGACCTTATAAAGAGGTGGGAGAGCTATATATAAGTGTCCATTTGTTATTAATGATCTCATATATCTATAAATATAAGTCATCCATAATGTCCTTATATGATAACCATCTACATCAGCATCACTTAATATGATTATTTTATTGTACTTTAAATCATTTTCATTGTAATTTTCTAACACTCCTGTGCCTATAGCAGTATTAAATAGCTTAAGCTCTTCACTAGCCAGCACGTTCTCTAACTTTTGCTTTTCTGTATTCATTATTTTACCCTTTGAAGGCATTATAGTTTGAAATCTCCTGTCTCTAGCTTGTTTAGCACTTCCTCCTGCTGAATCTCCCTCAACTACGATAAATTCACAAACTTCTGGCTTTCTCAGAGTACATATAGCTACTTTGCCTGCAAGTGGTGCAGTACCTTTTCCTATTTTTTTCTTTTCAGCTTCGTTTATTTTTTTTATTTTTTCTCTTCTCGCCGCAGCATAAACAGAATTATTTATTATAATAGTAGCTATTTCCTTATTATCTTCAATCCATTCTCCAATTTTTGAATACGCTAGCTCATTCATAACTGTATATGCTTCATTATTTCCTAATTTAGTTTTTGTTTGTCCCTCAAAAATAGGATTACTTATTTTAACTTTTAGGATAGCAGTCATCCCTTCTCTTAAGTCATCCCCTTCAAAACCTTTATCCTTTTCCTTTACAATATTTAACTTCTTACTCCATTCCTTAAAAGCTCTAGTCATGCCAGTTTTAAAACCAGTCTCGTGAGTACCCGATTCTGTTGTAGGTATATTGTTTACATAGCTAGCTATGTTTTCGGTTGTAGAATCTGTAAATTGAATACATACTTCTCCATATACTTTGATTCCTTCAACTTCTTTTTCTCCCTCGAAAACTATAGGTTCTTTATGTATAGGAGTTTTGCTTTCATTAAGATATTCAATAAAATCTAGCAATCCTCTCTCTGATCTGTATTCCTTTTCTATTACTTCTTCTTTTCTTTCATCCTTAAGTACTAAAGTTATACCTTTATTTTGAAAGGCCAATTCTTGAAGTCTCTCATCAATTATGTCAAACTTAAAATCAGTTGTGCTAAAAACCTCTTTGTCTGGTTTAAATGTTATCTTTGTTCCTGTAGAATTTGTTTTACCTACAATCTCCAGATTGCTTACAGGGGTTCCAGGCATCTTTTTCTTTAACTCTCTATCTTCAGCATACTCAAATCTTTGCCTATATATATGACCATTTTGGCTAACTTCTACTTCAAGCCACTCTGATAGTGCATTTACCACAGAGGCACCAACTCCGTGAAGTCCGCCAGAAGTTATATAGTTCTTATTATTAAATTTTCCACCAGTATGTAGTTCTGTAAAAACCATTTCCACTCCAGACTTTTTCTTAACAGGATGTATCCCAGTAGGAATTCCTCTTCCATCATCTAGAATAGTTACGCTTTTATCTTTATTTAATATAATAACAACTTTTTCACCATATCCATTTGTAATCTCATCTATAGAGTTGTCCAGTATCTCCCATATACAGTGATGAAGACCCTTTACTCCAGTTGAACCAATGTACATACCTGGTCTTACTCTCACTGGTTCTAATTTTTCTAAAGATGTTAAGTCCGTAACATCATAAGAATAATTATTATTGTTTTCCATGTTCATAATATTCCTCCAAATTTGCACTCTATATTATATCCTAAATTAACTGCAGCAATATATCAAACAGAAACACATGTTCTTATTTTTCAACTATCTTCTATTTTACCTACTTACACAATTTATTACAAGTTTATTTTTGTAACTAAGGAACTTTTAAGGCAAATAAGGTATACAGAGGTTGTATACCTTATCATTAAAAATTTTTAAATAATCATTTAACTTTTATTTTCATAAACTTTAATTTACAAATCCGCCTTTTCCTTATCTTTATTAGTAGCTGGCATCATAGCTGCACATAGTCTTATAATGTATATTAAGGATTCATCATCAATGCTGCTTTCAAATTTTAACCCTTCTACAGTTTCTCTTGCTAGGATTAAAGCCTTTTGTTCTTTTATATCATTATCCTCATTTCTAAAATTTATTTCCACATATTTTACTGCATCAGATACAGCTCTTAATAGCTTTTTTACGTTTTGAGGAGTTGCATCAATGTCACTTAAAGTCCTTAATATTGTATAAGTTATTCCAAAATAATCTTCCTTAATATTAATACCTTTATCCTTAAGCAAATAGACAAAATAGGATAACCCTACAATTAAAAGAACTATCAATACATATTGTATAATTATATCATTCATAGACTTCCCTCCTTTATAAAACACCTATCTAATAATGATATATGAGTAATTTTATAAAAGGGGGACATGTATACTTATTATTTTTATTGAACATTTCAATATTAATTTATCGAATAAAATAGAGCAGATATTAACTTTTAATATCTGCTCTATTTTAGATTCTATTCAATAAAATTTTTAACAATTTAATTTTATCTTAAAAGTCTGATTTAACAACTAACTACTCAGTAAAACCTTTCTCCTTCATACCATTTCTATCTTTAAATATTGCCATACCTGTTAGCATTTTTTCAAATCCTAATTTTCTATAAAAGTTCTCTGAAGCAGGCCTTGAATATAAAATTATATTAAATTCCTTAAGATCTTTATATATTTCACCTATTATTGTTTTTCCTAAACCATTTCCTTGATATTCAGGATGGACAGCAATATCATATATAGCTGCTTGATATGCTCCATCTGAGATTCCTCTTCCTACACCTATAATTTTATCCTCATTATAGATAAAAACTACTGAATAGCTATTTTTAAAAGCTTTCTCAATTAACTCAGCTGGTGGATGTGCTAATCCTGCTATTTTTAATAGGTTTTGCACTTCATCCCACTTAACTCTGCTTAAATCTTTTTTTACTAAATATTTACTCATAAGTCTATCCTATCTCTAATGCAACCTCTATCATTTTTGTAAATGTAGTTTGACGTTCTTGTGCTGTAGTCTCTTCACCAGTTACAATATTATCACTAACTGTCAAAATTGTAAGTGTATCTACTCCATATTTTGCACCAAGAGTATATAGCGCTGCAGCTTCCATCTCTATTGCTAAAACACCATATTTAGCCCATAGCTTCCATGCATCAGGATCGTCATTATAAAATAAATCACTAGTTAATACATTTCCAACCTTTACATCAATCCCTTTACTTATAGCAACATCATAAGCTTTTCTCAATAAATCAAAGCTGGCAATAGGTGAAAAGTCCATTCCTTTGAATCGCATTTTATTAATTCCTGAATTAGTTGCTGAACCCATGGCTAATACAACATCTCTTACTTTAACATCTTCCTGTATAGAACCACAGGTACCTACCCTAATAAGTTTCTTTGCACCATAGCTTTCTATAAGTTCATTTGCATAAATAGATATAGATGGTGCCCCCATACCTGTACCCTGAACTGATATTTTTTTGCCTTTATATGTACCTGTAAATCCATACATGCCGCGAACTTCGTTATAACATACAGGGTTTTCTAAAAAAGTTTCTGCTATAAATTTTGCTCTTAATGGATCCCCTGGTAATAAAACTGTGTTTGCTATTTGACCTTCTTTCGCTCCAATGTGCACACTCATCTTTATGCCTCCTTAATTTTACATATTGTTTTACACCACTATTTTATCATAATAATTATAAGTTCAATATAACTTATTGTTAATTATAAGCAATTATTTAATTTATATTAATCTCTGTTTTAAAAATTGTTGAATTCATTATGATAAATCTAAATTATAAATTTTTATAGGTAAAATTAAAAGAGAGGCTTAATTACCTCTCTTTTTATAATATTTACAATTAATTTTAAATAAAAATCCAAAATACCGCTGCTCTGATTTTGACACCTATCTCTCCGATAGGTGGGTGTCCTCAAAGATGCTTCTCTGTTCTTGCCTGCTAGCCAATAAACCTGGTCTTATAGAACAATTCACATCTAGATTTTGGGCTCCCTTGTCAACTCTGTAGGTTCAAAATAAGAGCTCCACGAATATTTCAGAAATATGTCAAATAAGTTCTTTCGCTAATTTAAAATTATATTATCTGAAAATTATTATATCAGATATACTATAAAATGCAATAGGTATTCTCATATAACTATTAACTTTAATTATTCCAAAATAGATGTACAATGAGGACATCTTGTTGCCTCAATAGGTATTTCAGAACAACAATAACTACATTTTTTTGTTGATGGTACTGACGGTTTTTCTTTCTTTTTAGAAAATCTATTTAACTGTTTTACAACTATAAATATGGAAAAAGCTATAATTAGAAAATCTATTACATTATTTAAAAATGTTCCATAATTTAATGTAGCTACTCCAGCATCTTTAGCTTCTTTTAAAGTTTTATAGGTTTTTCCATCAAGAGCAAAAAATAAATTTGAAAAATCAACTTTTCCTAATAAAAGACCTACTAATGGCATTATAATATCATTAACTAAGGACGAAATAATTTTCCCAAAAGCTCCTCCAATAATAACACCCACAGCTAAATCGACTACATTCCCTTTCATAGCAAATTCCTTAAATTCTTTCAACACGGGCTATTCCCTCCCCCTCTTCTGATTGTTAATATCAATAATTAACTAATTATTAATATTATAAAGTATTATTTTATAACTTTCAATGTAGTTTATATAAATACTAAAAAGAGGTTTTACCCTCTTTTTACTCAAATTTAACTTTTATTCTTGGTCTTACATTTAAATCTATTACCTCCTTGGCGTCATAGAACTTGATAAATCTTTGCCTTTCATTTTTTAATGCAATTCCATTTATAGCCATTCTATCTCCTAATACTGCACAGGTATCCCTTAGGATTTTTTCATAGGATTCTTTTCCTACAGAATAAAAAACCCATAGCTTAGAGGCTATGAGTTTTAACACAAAAATAAAAAAATTTATTATTATAACTTAAATTTATTAATTATTTCATTTAGATTTTCAACTATCTCTTTTAAATCTTCTGCTGCATTCATAGTATTATCTGCCATCTTAGTCTGTTCATTCATAGATGCTGATACCTCTTCAAGTCCTGCTGCTGATTCTTCTGAAATTGAAGATATAGAGTGAACTGACTCTAATATTTTATCTTTATTATTAGAAGCATGTATTACTTTGTCATATAAATTATTAATTTGGTTTATTGAATTTTTAGTACTCTCATCTATAATATTAAATATATTTTGAGTTTCTTCTACTGCTTCATTTACCTCTGAAATTATATTTTCTCCTTGATTCATACTACTTTTAGACTTTTCTATTTCATGTTGTATAATCTCAATTTCAGATGATATATCTCTAGTAGCTAGTTCAACCTGTTCTGATAGCTTTCTGATTTCTGCTGCAACTACCGAAAATCCCTTTCCTGCTTCTCCAGCTCTTGCCGCTTCTATAGCAGCATTTAAGGATAATAAGTTAGTTTGTTCTGCTATTCCTTGTATTTTACTTACGATTTTATCTATGGAAGTAGATTTTCCAGATAAACTGTTTATACTATCGCCAACCTTAATTAACGCTTGTCTATTTTCATCAAATTTTTGATTTAATAAGTTCATAGTATCTCTACCTTTTAAATTAACCTCTTCTGTCTTCTTTGAAAAATCTTTAACCATATCAGAGCTATTTACTACATCATTCATCTCATCAGAAAAATCAGATAACATCTCTGCTATATTTTGAGAATCCTTCGCTTGTTCTACAGATCCTTTAACTAATTCTTCTGTAGCCTTACTTACAGCTTCTATAGACTCAGCTGTAGTTTGCGATGACTCAGATAAAACTTCAGAGTTACCTTTAATTTTACCAGAATCTATTTTTAAGCTTTCAAATATTTCTCTTAATTGTTTTCTTAAATCAATTACAGATTTACCTATTATACCAGTTTCATCCTTATATTGTAATATATTATTAAATCTTTCATCATAAGTTAAATCAAAATCTGATGTTCTATTTACTAGCTTTGTTATATGGAGTATAGGCTTCGATATTCTTTTTCCAAGAATTATTCCTACAAAAACTGATATCACAGTAACTCCTAATGCCAATACTACAAATAGCATTATTCTATTTTTTACTTTTTGTTCTAAAGCTATTTCTTTTTCATTAATAGCACTTTCTATAGTATCTATGTAATTCCCTGTTCCTACTACCCAATTAAAGCCCTTAGCTAGTCTACTATAAGCTCTCTTTGGTAGCGGTTTAGTTTCTCCTTCTTTTGGAAAGTAATAATTACTAAATCCGCCGTCTTCTTTTTTCCCATTTTCTATAATTTCCTTTATCAGATATTTTCCATTTGCATCTTTATCTTCATATCTATTTTTACCTTCTACATCTTTTCCTAATAATACAACATTGACACCTTCTAAAGTATCTGCCCAAAAGTATCCTTCTTTGCCATATCTCATATTTCTTAATATATTTGCACCCTGAGTTTTAGCTTCTTCTAAAGATAATTCCCCTTTTTCATATCTTTTATATACTGAATCTAAAACAGTAATGGCGGCGTCAACTTGATGTTTTATATTCATATCATAATCTCCAAACATAGTTTCCTTTTGATCTTTAATAAGTTCATTTTTTAGTGAAATTAGTTCAAAAACTGAAGTTATACCTATTAAAGAGGAAGTAGCTACAACTGCTAAGACCAATATTAATGCTATTTTTGTACTTATCTTTTTCATAAATAACACCTCTTTCAAGTTTTTATTCGTTTTACTATGATAAATATACGGAGAGTTATTATTCAGAATTTTGAGAATTTTATTTTTATTATTCAGTAATATTATTTGTTTATATTATATTTACATAATACATGGTTTATTAACACTTTTCAACAATAACTTTTAAAATTTGACAGCAATCAAAAAATAAAAAGACCATTGTAATTCCAATGGTCTTATGCTGTAACAATTCCTCTCTTCTCTTTTACTAGTTCTTGTTCCATATCTTCTAATTCATCATTCTTGATGTAAATTATTGAAATTATTAATGAAATGACATCTGATATAGGATAAGCTATCCATGCTCCCATTATTCCAAGTCCAAATCCATAAACCATAATATATAGAAGTGGTATAAATACTACTATTTGTCTAAATATAGAAAGTAAGAATGATGTCTTAGCCATTCCCCTTGCTTGATAATAGTATATTGTAACATAGTATATTCCTATACAAGGCAACAGAGCAACTACCACTCTAAAAGCGCCTGTAGTATAGTTAATAATATCCATATCATTAACAAATACTGAAATAAGCTGTTTTGTAAATATCATGGTTAATCCCCATAATATCACTGAACTTATAGTAACTAGTTTCACTGAAAACTTTACTATTTCTCTAACTCTATTATACATTTCAGCTCCATAATTATAAGCTGCTATAGGCTGCATAGCTGAACTTATTCCTATAATATTAATAAACAAAAACATAGAAATTCTGCTTATTAATCCTACAGCTACGATAGCTGCGTCCCCTCCCATTTGAACTAGTATCTTATTTAAAATAACTGCTACCACAGCATCTGATATTTCTATTACAAATGTAGAAAATCCAACAAATACAATGGCTTTAGATATACTTTTATCTAATTTACCTGTAAACTTTAAACTCATTTTATTTTTTATATGGATAAACTTGATAAGAGCATATATAAAGGCTATTATTTGAGAGACAACTGTAGCAAATGCTGCACCGCCAACTCCATAATTTAGTATAACTACTGCAATATAATCTAATACGATATTAAACATTGCGCCAATAGAAGTACTTAATAAGATTATCTTTGTATCTCCAAAGGAAGTTAGAATATATGATATTAAAAAGGTTAGTCCTTGAAATAACACTCCTATTAAAATAATTGATATATAAGTATTGGCATATGGAAATATTGCCTCACTACAACCTAATTTCATAATTATAGAATCCTTGAAAATAAACATTCCTAATATTAAAGATAATATCATTGAAATTAAAATAATAAATGCATTGGGTACTATTTTCTTAATTTTTGAATAGTTGTTTTCACCACTACTTCTTGCTACAGCAGTAGAAGCTCCTATTGCTACAAGAAGGGAAATAGCTTGGAACAACCTTTGAACCGGAAATGCAATGGTTAATGCTGCTATACCCTTTGCACCTACAACTCGACCTACGAATAGCGAGTCTACCATATTGTACATTTCAGCTACTAATAATGAAATTATAACTGGTATAGAAAATCTTAGTACCAGCTTACTTATATTCTCAGTTGTGAATTGTACATTTTTTTCCGTGACTTTTGCACTGGCTGACATGATCTTTCACCTCTAAACTTATTCTTATAATAATATTATAGTTCTTTTCAGGTGTTGCCGGCATTCACTAAGTTGCTGAACAAAAAGTACTAAATTGCCCACATGCACAAGTTTCCAATTTGCAAAATAACAAAAAAACACCTTAAAATAGGTGTTTTTGTACTTTTTGAAGAGTAATTAATACAGCTCCATACCCTTCTATTTTTGATATTATGTTATAAACAGGCTTCTTTTTTGCAAAATCTAATGATATTTTAGGTTTTGATATACTGTATAAAACATTCATTTCTTCATCTGTAAGTCTTTTAGGTCTCCCCATAGATATCCAATTATTAAAAGCTGATCCTGCTTTTTCGCCTATTTCATATATAGTTACCTTGTAGTCATACTGTAAATTCTTTAAAGACAATGATATTTCTCTTTCTAAAACATTTTTTTCTATTCTTTTATTTTTTAGAGCTTCTAAATCTATAAGCTTATTTAGATCTTCACTAAAACTATAAAGGAGTATTTGATAGTTATCCTCTGAAGAAGTTACAATATATCCTTTATCTTTTTTAACAAGAACATCTCCAAGTTTTGATAAAAAGTAATAAGCATAATATGAAGCTTTTTTTATTCCATTAAGAGTTGTTATTCCCGGTGCCCCAAAGAACAATTCGTTATTCATTACACTGTTTTCTTCTACAGTATCATAAGCTTTCAAAAATAGCATATCATTTTTCTCATTAATAAAATTATGAATTACATAAGGAACCATATATGATGTATCAAATATTGCGTTTACTGAGTTATATTCTTCAAATGGTTCTTCTACTATATCCTCTAATTCATATCTATCAAATATCTTTTGAGCAGCCTCGATATAATCTTTTGGAAGATCTTTAGCTACTCTAAATTTCCACACTTGAACTTCTTCAATACCATAAAGATCAGAAAAATACAGAATAAAGCTCTCTAAAAGTCTCAGAAACAGTTCTATTTCATCAAATACCTTATCTAATATAATAATTGGCATAAGTTGAATATCTACAAGAAATTCCATAAGTTTTTCAGCCTCATTCCAGTTAAGAAAGTCTACATTTTTGTTAAAGTAGATTCTCATATCCTTATGGAATAAATATTGGACTATTCCATATTTAAACCCTATATCCTTCTGAATACTTTTAACAAAACTTTGTTCTTTCTCCTTTATAAGCTCTATTGCATCACCTAGGTTTATAACTTCTTTCCAATAATCATTTACTTGGCCAATATCATTAGACGTATCAACTTCTATTTTTATAATTTCTTTTTCATAATTAAATCTATCATATTCTTCAAGATACATAGAGATATAATCAATAGCTTCTAATAGTTCAAGTTCTTTATATTTTTTCCGCATTTCATATTTTTCTTCAGGTATATAGTTTTTCTTCCTGTACTGAAGTGGAGTAACATTATAATACATCTTAAAATACTTATTGTAATACCTGGTATGTGAAAATCCAACTTCCTCAGAAATTTCAGATATAGTCTTTTCTGTATCTAATAATAATTTTACAGATTCATGAACTCTTGTTGAGTTTAAAAAGTCCATAAAATTAGTTCCTGCCATATTTTTTATTTCATGGGATAGATAGTACGAACTTAAAAATTCACGTTCTGCTATATCCTTAAGACTTATCTTGTTCATATAATTGTTATATATAAACTTGGAAATTCTATGATATCTTTGAAATTGTATGTCATTCTCTTTTAAACCTTCTTCATCATATATTAGATAATGAAAATTGTTTAACAAATGAAATAATAATTTTACCATTTGCTCTTCTATCTCTTCGTCGTAATCGTCGCTTTTTTGGATTGCCTCATAGGCAAGGATAGCTAAAACCCTTCTTAATATTTGATACTTTTCCTTTTCCTGCACATCTTCCTCTGATGAGTTAGTATAAAAGTATATATCTTTAACATCATTGTAGTACTTTTCAAAGAAATCTAAGTCCATCTTAAATATTAATATTTTGTTATCTCCGCTCTCAGAATATATTCTATGTGTTTCATCTGCATTTACTATTTCAATTTCTTTTTCTCTAAGTTCATATGTTTCTGATTCCATTTGAACATATATAGTTCCTTTTAATACAAATATTATCTCAAGACAGTTATGCCAGTGAAGTGGATAATCTTTTATAGACTGCAGACTAATACTAAGAGGAAGATGTTCCATAAAACTTATATATTCTCTTCTCATAGTTCCTCCTTAACTTAAATTCGTTAGTGATTTAAAATCATATCCTCTATTTCTCCACTCATGTATTAAATAATCTAGAACTTCTGTATTAGTTTTTGAGATAGCATGTAGAAGTATAACAGCCCCATTATGAGTTCTATTTAATAATATTGTCTTAGCCTCCTCAAGAGATGGTTGGTCGTCTACCTCGTAATCTCTATAAGCAACACTCCAAAATACTGTTTTATATCCTAACTTTTTTGTATAATATAATGAAAGTTCATTGTATGCTCCCATTGGCGGTCTAAAGAATTTATCCATTTTCTTTCCTGCAACTTGTTCAAAGGCTTTTTCAGTGGATAAGATTTCATTATTAAATTCATTTTTATTTGATTTAGCAAGCTTAGCCATAGAAGGATGCCTTTTTGAATGATTGCAAACTAAATGTCCTTCCTGTACCATCCTTTTAATCAACTCTTTATTTGCCCTAATATATGGTTCTGTAACAAAAAAAGCTGCTTTCACATTGTTTTCTTTTAATATGTCTAATATTTTTGTAGTATAACCATTCTCATATCCTTCATCAAAGGTTAGATACAGCACCTTTTCATCTTTACTGCCAACATAGTATGCATCTTTATTTTTTATTATATCTAAAACTTCTTTAGGTTCATCTGGTTGGTTTCCTTTTGTATTAGGTATAAAAAACCATTCCCTATCAGTTAAATTAAGATTCTTTATATTCTCATTATCTGATTTATTATTATCTTTATTAGGTGAAACTACTTCTTTATTTTTATCTTCTTTCTCTTTATCTTCTTTATTCTCTAATTGCTTATCTTTATTACCAACCTCTATATTTTCTGTATCTTTATATTTTGGAGCTTGATCTTTTTTATTGTTTTCTATATTGCTACCGCTTGTATTGCTTTTTAAATTTTCTGTTTTACCTATACAAGCAACCATTGAAAAAACTAAACTTAAAGAAATTATCCCTGCTAAGAGTTTATTTTTCAATTTAACACCTTCTTAATATATTTTTCAATATAATATAATAAAACTCCCTAGGAAATAAAATCCTTAAGAAGTTTTATTTACATAACAAATATATTATAAACTAATTATTGCTCACCAGCAAATTTCACATAGTTTACTTTTTTACAGTGCTATTTTGTATTTAATAGGTCTACATAAAAATCTTCAGCTTTAACCTTTTCTTTCAGAAGGCCTTTCTTATATAACCAATCTATATTTTCTTCCCAAACTTTCTTATCTTGACTTAAAAACGGTTGTTCTTTTGATTCCATTTTAGGAAGTAATACATTTATACTTTCTTTTTCTACTGCTTCTATAAGTGGAAAATTATCTTTTTGTTGATTATCTAATAGTATTTTTAATGATTTATCTGGATTATTTTTCATAAAATCAAAGCCTTTTTGGCAAGCCTTCATAAACTTTCTTAGAGTTTCAGGTTTTTCTTTTAAAGTATTATCACTTGTAACAAAAATTGCTTCATAATAATTAGGTACTCCATATTTAGATGGATCAAAATAATTTATCTCATGACCTTCATGTTTTAAAACAGGAACTTCATGATTTATAAGTCCACCAGTAGTTGCATCAACTTTTTTTGTTATCATTGAAGAAAGCAATTCAAATCCTACATCTACTATCTTTACTGAATTTGGGTCTCCCCCATCTGCTTTTACCATTGTCTTAACATACTCTGTATTAAGTGGGTTTCCAGAAAATCCAACGGTCTTTCCTGATAGATCCTTAGGCGAATTTATATTTTTTTCTTTTAATGAAATAATAACGTTTAATGGGGATTGTACTATAGTCCCAATACATTTTACCGGAACTTTTTCGTTTGCCCTAGAAATTATTACATCTGGTTGATAATAAATTCCTAAAGTTGCTTTGCCTGCAGCTGGTAAAGCCAATGGATCTGTTGGATTTGAAGGAAATTTAATATGTACATTTAATCCCTCTTCTTTAAAATATCCATTTTCTATGGCTGCATATATAAAGCTATGTAATGCATTCGGATACCAATCCAGTACTAAATCTACATCTTCTAACTTGTCTGATTTCTTTACACTAGCCCCTTTGCTGGAACATCCTGTAACTATAAAGCTTAGTAACGCTAATAATACTAATAATACTTTTACTTTTTTCACGCTTCATTCCTCCATTTTATTATTTTATTTTCTAAGATATTTATTATACAAACTAAAATTATTGCAGCAACAGATAAAATCAATATTGGAGCGAAGACTGCAGCACCATCCAATTGAGTCATCATTCTTTTGCTAAAATATCCAAGACCAGATTGTGCTCCCAGCCACTCACTGATGGCAGCCCCTATTACACTTAGTGGAACAGATATTTTTAATGCAGAAAAGAAATATGGCATTGCAGAAGGAAGTTTTAATTTAATGAAAATATCTTTCTTACTTGCTCCATAGGTAATCAGCAATTCCTCCATATCCTTTCTAGTAGACCTAAGACCATCATATACATTTACTGTTATAGGAAAAAAGGTAATTAATATAGTTACTATTACTTTGCTCCAAATGCTATACCCAAACCAAAGTACAAATATTGGAGCTAATGCAGTAATTGGTATAGTTTGGGTCACTACTACAATAGGATATACAGCCTTTTCTATTTTTTCGTTTAAACTCATAATTACAGCTAAAAAAACTCCCAAAGCAACTGAAATGATAAGACCTATAAACGTAATCAATAGTGTAGATGGCAGATGAACTAAAAATAAAGGTTCCCTCAGCTCCCAAGTTTTTTGTAAAATTCTACTGGGTGATGGGAGTATATACATGGCATTTATATACCTTGCAACCAATTCCCAGATTATAAAAAATAAAATTCCTACTATTATTGATGATTTATACTTTCTCATATCTCAATCCTCTGCTTTAATTCGTTTATAAGTTCCTCTTTTATGCACAATATTTCTGGTCTGCTCAACATATGCCTATCTCTGGGATAATCAGCTGGAACTATTATTTCTTTTAATGTGGCTATAGGTTTTTCTGAAATAACAAATATTTTATTTGATAAAAATAATGCTTCTTCTACATCATGAGTTATAAATAATATAGTTTTCCTCAGACTAACCCATTGAGTTAATAACCATTCCTGCATAGAAATTTTTGTTATAGCATCCAATGCGCTAAAAGGTTCATCTAAAAGCATAACTTCAGAACCTGTAAGCAAGGTTCTAATAAAAGAAACTCTCTGCCTCATACCACCTGATAAATCTTTAGGATATTTATCTTTATATTTTTCAAGTCCAAAAACTTTCAAAAATTCTTCTGCCTTTTGCTTTGCTTCACTTATACTTTTACCATTAACCTCTAATGGTAAAGAAGCATTTTCAGAAATAGTTCTCCATGGTATCAATAGATCTCTTTGGGGCATGTACCCTATATACCCATTTAAATTATTGATATTATTATTATTTATAAAAATCTCTCCATTAGAAACTTTCTCAAGACCTAATATTAGTCTAAAGATAGTACTTTTCCCACATCCACTGGGTCCTATTATGCTTATAAAATCATTTTTATCTACATGAAAGCTTAAGTCTTCTATAAGAAACTTTGAATCATTTTTATATTTAAAATTAACATTACAGAACCTCAACATAAAATTTTACATCTCCTTGCCATAAGACATATCCCAAAACATATATTCATATTTGCTGGTATTCACAAATATCTCTTCCAACTTTTTAAGTTCACTATCTGACATGTTTTCTGACAAACTGTCTACTAGATCTATAACCCATTGGGTGGCTTGTTTATATTCATTAGAAATATAACCTCTTATCCATTCTCCATAAAATTCATGTTCCGTAGAACCTGGTAATTGACTTAACTTCTCGCCAATTTCTAGATAACTCCACATACAAGCTAATAATGAAGTGGTAAGTTCCGCCAAATTTCCAACATGAGAAATTGCAAGCATATAGTGGGTGTAAGAAATATTAGTAAGAGAAGCCTTAGCTAATTTAATTTCTTCTGAAGTAATCCCAAGTCTTTTCATATATGATCTATGTATACTCATTTCTCCATTTAATATTTCATTTACCATTTTAGAGAACCCTTGCATAACCTCTTCACTATCTGCCTTAACTATACCTAAGGCATATACTTTAGCGTAATCTAATAGATAAATATAATCTTGAATCATATAAAATTTAAACTTTTCTACATCTAAAGTACCATCACCTATCCCTTTTATAAATGGATGTTCATAATACGAATTCCAGATTTCCTCCACGGTTTTATATAATTTTTTCGAAAACTTCATTTCAAATCCTCCTCATTTTTATAAAGTTCAATTAAGTTAAAAATAAAAAAGCACAGACCTCAAAAGAGATTTGTGCTTATACTTATACTTTTAATATTTTTATTATTAGCAAAGTTTAAAAACCTCTTCCTACGCTGGAATTATCCAGATCAGGTTAAAGGGTCTAAGAATATCGTTCCTAATCTCAGCCGGCAAACACCAGCTCCCCTGGGATTATTATACTAAATTTTATTATTCAATTTTATTTTTATCCGATGACTACCCGCTCTAATACTCCCATGGCACTCTGTGAAAGCGATTCGCACCAAATCGAAGATTTGGACTCTCTGCTTTTTTTTAAAGTGGGAGTAAAGGGCGGCTACGTCCCTGGATAACGATTTCTAAGCTTCAGACTCCATCTGAAGCCAAGAACTCTGTTTATAAAATTATATTACTATAACATATTATCATCGTCAATGTTTAAATATTTCAAAACAAATCTATGTTTTAAAATTAACAATGTTTTAGAGTTATTTATAACCATTTTTAGTACTTTTACTTTCTTTTTTCGATTTTATAATAACTATATTAAGTACTTAAAAACCATATATTAAGAGTTTTTACATAGAACATAACAGGGTTTTCCTCCATTTCACGACAAACGCTTTAAAATTTTTGATATTTTTTTAATTAAAATAAAATTTATCATATAATTTATTCCTTTATTTTTTTATAAATATCTTTATTTTTTTGTAAAGTTTGATATAATTTAAACAAACGGAATTTTATTTTTAAACATAAGGGGGTACACTTAATTGTGTTGTAATAATCAAGATAATAAAAATTTTACAGAACTGGAACAATTCATTGACAACATTCCTGACAAAAATGGTGCCTTAATCGAAGTGCTTCATAGGGCACAAAATATCTTTGGTTACTTATCTAAAGAAGTACAAAAATTTATAGCCAAGAAATTAGAAATACCCGTTTCCAAAGTTAATGGTGTTGTAACCTTCTATTCTTATTTTACCGAAGAACCAACTGGCAAATATGTTATAAATATATGCATGGGGACCGCTTGCTTTGTAAGAGGTGCTGGTGATATACTTTCTGAATTTGAAAAAAAATTAGGTATTAAGGTTGGAGAAACTACTTCCGATGGTAAATTTACTGTTCAAATTTTAAGATGCGTAGGAGCCTGTGGATTAGCACCAGTAGTAACTGTAAATGATAAAGTTTACGGTCATTTTACTAAAGAAATGGTAGATAAAGTTTTAGACGAATATTCAGAATAGGAGGAATTATCATTGAATAAAATAAATTCTTATGCACAATTACAAGATTTATATGAAAAATATTCTTTAGACTTAGAGATAAGAGAAGATACTAAAACTGAAAAAGAAGCTCAATCCTGCAATCGCTTTCTAACAATTTGTGGTGGAACAGGATGTAAATCATCTGAAAGTGATAAAATTCTTGAGAATTTAAAAAACGAGATTGAAAAAGCAGGATTATCATATAGAGTAACTGTATCTATAACAGGATGCTTTGGATTTTGTGAAAAAGGTCCTATAGTTAAAGTAAGTCCAGATGATACATTTTATGTAAGTGTTAAGCCAGAAGATGCTGAAGAAATAGTTAAAAGCCATCTGGTTGAAGGAAAGATTGTGGAAAGACTTCTATACGAGGAACCTTCTTTAAAGGAAAAAGTTCATAGACAAGATCAAATGTCCTTTTATAAAAAACAACATAGAATAGCATTAAGAAATTGCGGTTTTATAAATCCTGAAAAAATACAAGAAAGCATAGGAGCTAAAGGATATCAAGCTTTAGGAAAAGTATTAACAGAAATGACTCCTGATGATGTTATAAAACTTATGATAGATTCTGGATTAAGAGGAAGAGGTGGCGGTGGCTTCCCTATCGGTAAAAAATGGGCCTTTGCTAAATCATATGATTCAGATCAAAAATATATTATTTGTAACGCTGATGAAGGTGATCCAGGTGCTTTCATGGATCGTTCAATTTTAGAAGGTGACCCTCATAGCGTACTTGAAGCTATGGCTATTGGTGGTTATGTAATAGGAGCTTCAAAAGGTGTTATCTATATAAGAGCTGAATATCCTCTTGCTGTAAACAGATTAAAAATAGCTATAGAGCAAGCTAGAGCTCTTGGACTTTTAGGTGAAAATATACTAAATACTGGTTTTAATTTTGATATAGATATAAAATATGGCGCAGGAGCTTTCGTGTGTGGAGAAGAAACAGCTTTAATCCACTCAGTAGAAGGCTGCCGTGGTGAGCCTACAAATAAACCTCCATTTCCAGCTGAAAGTGGACTATGGAATAAACCAACCTGCGTAAACAATGTGGAAACACTAGCTAATGTTCCTATAATAATAATAAACGGAGCTGATTGGTATAATTCTATCGGAACTGCTACTTCAAAAGGAACTAAGGTTTTTGCTTTAGCCGGAAATATAAATAATGTAGGACTTGTTGAAGTTCCAATGGGAACTACTTTAAGAGAAATAATTTACGATATAGGTGGAGGAATAAAACACGGACATAAATTTAAAGCTGTTCAAACTGGCGGTCCCTCTGGAGGATGTATCCCAGCTTCTCACCTAGATATTGCTATTGACTATGAATCACTATCATCTATAGGCTCAATGATGGGCTCCGGTGGAATGATAGTTATGGATGATAAGAACTGTATGGTTGACATAGCCAAATTCTATCTAGAATTCACTGTAGATGAATCTTGTGGAAAGTGTACTCCATGTAGAATCGGAAATAAACGTCTACTTGAAATACTTACAAGAATAACTAATGGACAAGGCGTTCCAGAAGACATAGAAAAATTACATGAATTAGCAACTACAATAAAAGATACTTCACTATGTGGTCTTGGACAAACCGCTCCAAACCCAGTATTAAGTACTATGGAATATTTTATGGATGAATATGAAGCTCATATACTTCATAAAACATGCCCTGCTGGTGTATGTAAAAACCTAGTAAGATATGAAATTACTGATAAATGTATAGGATGTACTAAATGTGCTAGAAATTGTCCTGTATCTTGTATTAGCGGTAAAGTAAAAGAAATACACACTATAGTTCAAGATAAATGTATAAAATGCGGTGCATGCTTCAACGCTTGTCCGGTAGACGCAATTATAAAGAAATAATAATTTTGAATTTTGAGAAAGAGGTGAAGGTTTTGAGTTTAGTTACTCTTACTATAAATGATAAAAAAGTAAAGGTAGAAGATGGAACTACTATCCTAGCAGCAGCAAAACTATTAGATATAAATATTCCCACACTATGCCATTTAAAACTACATGATGATATAGAAAATAATCCGGGTTCTTGTAGAGTTTGTATGGTAGAAGTGGTTGGAAGAAGAAATCTAGCCCCTGCTTGCAGTACTCCTGTAACAGATGGTATGATTGTAAAAACTAATTCTATAAGAGCTATAAAATCTCGTAGAACCATAGTTGAACTCCTTCTTTCAGATCATCCGCAAAATTGTCTTCTTTGTGAAAAGAATACAGATTGTGAACTTCAACAATTAGCTGCAGATATGGGTATAAGAGAAATAAAATATGATGGTCAAATGTCTACCTTCCCAATAGATAACTCTAGCTATTCTATAGTCCGTGAATTAGATAAATGTATATTATGTAGAAGATGCGAAACTGTATGTAATAAAGTACAAACTGTTTCTGTTCTTTCTGCTATAGATAGAGGTTTTGAGACAGTTATATCTCCTGCCTTTGGAGATAAGATGCTTGATACTAATTGCACTTTCTGCGGTCAGTGCGTATCTGTATGTCCAACTGGCGCATTAACTGAAGTTAATAATACCTCAAAAGTTTGGAACGTTTTAAACAATAGAAAAAAATTTACAATAGTTCAAACTGCTCCAGCAGTAAGAGCTGCTCTAGGAGAAGCCTTCGGCATGGAGCCAGGTCAAGCTGTAACTGGGAAAATGGTTTCTTCTCTTAAAGCACTTGGATTTGATAAAGTATTCGATACAAATTTTGCTGCTGACCTTACTATAATGGAAGAAGCGGCAGAACTTATGGATAGAATTAAAAACGGCGGAAGACTTCCAATGTTAACTAGCTGCTGTCCAGGCTGGATAAATTTCTTTGAACATGAATTTGCTGACCTTTTAGATATTCCATCCAGCTGTAAATCTCCACAGCAGATGTTTGGTGCAGTAGCAAAAACTTACTACGCAGAAAAAATGAATATAAATCCTGAAGATATAGTTGTTGTCTCAGTAATGCCTTGCTTAGCAAAAAAATATGAAGCTGCACGACCTGAGATGAACAAGGATGTAGATATTGTAATAAGTACAAGAGAGCTAGCTAAAATGATTAAAGAAGCTGGTATAAACTTTACAGACCTTAAAGATGAAGAGTTTGACTGTATACTAGGAGAATCTACTGGTGCAGCAGTTATATTCGGAGTAACTGGCGGGGTTATGGAAGCTGCTCTTCGTACTGCTTATGAATGGATTACAGATGAAAATTTAGACAACGTAGAATTTGAAATAGTTCGTGGTTTCCATGGTATAAAGGAAGCTACTATAAATGTAAAAGGTATGGAAGTAAAAGCTGCCATCGCCAGTGGTCTTGGTAATGCAAGAACTCTTTTAAATAAAATAAGAAATGGAGAGGCAGATTATCAAATTATTGAAATTATGGCTTGTCCAGGAGGATGTATCGATGGTGGTGGTCAACCATTTATACATGGTAAACATGAAATACTGGAGAAGAGAATGAATGCTATATACGAAGAAGATAGACATAAATCTATCAGAAAATCTCATGAAAATCCAGCTATAATAGAAATCTATAAGGATTTCCTTGGAAAACCTAATAGTGAATTAGCTCATAAGTTACTTCATACAAAATATACAAAGAATGAAATATAGCATATTATATTTTTAAATCTTAGCAGAATAAGGGGCTATCACACTAAGAATAAATACTACAATGTATTGTGTTAACTTTAAACTTGCAAGACAGTATATTGTATGTAAATTTCTTAATGCGACAGTCCCTTATTATTAAACATATTTTATATTAACTTCTTTTCCCAATCTCTTCATAAGATCACATATTTCCTCTAAAAGCTTTAATTTTATGCTTAAATGAGATGGAAAATCAGGATTTTGATGTGCAGGATTTATTGCCATACCTACCCATAAATTAAGGCGTGTGCAGTCTTCAATTAAAATTTCAAATAGTTGACTAGCTCCATCCATTTCTCCAAAATCTACTTTTTCTAATGAAGTATTCACAGGTTCCATGGAAGCTCTAATTTTTTCTATAACTTTGCTTAAAGTTAATACCCCCTCTGTTATAAGATCTATCCCTTCCATAGATGCTGTAGGAGGTATATCTTCACTAAAATATTCTAAGCTTACATTCAGCTTTCTATTAAGTTCTCTTTCCGCAATATTAGCTGCAGTACCTCCACATATAATTTTTTTCCCTTTACTTTTTATAAATTCTTTAATTACATGGGAATCATTATTTCTATCGTTAGGTGGACCGGCAAATAAATTAACATAGCTTGGCTTTCTTACTTTCACTGCTACAACAGTTGTGTCATCTCCAGGCTTGCCGTTATATAAATCCCAACAGCTTTCCAATAAATCGTCTGCTACTATTTTTGCACTTTTAGTTCTAGAACATACCTTTTTTAAATAATTATTAACATCATCCCACTGCCAGCCCAAGTTTAAAATATTACCTAACCCTGCATGTATAACACCATCACTAGCTACTACAAGTGTATCCCCGTCATCTAATTTTAAATATCTTTCTTTTATAATTCTCTCATTTATCACTAATTCATTTTCTTCTAATTCTATACTTTGCTTATTGGGCATAATAAAGGTTGGAGGATTATCGTATTCAGTTATATATGTTCTTCCGTCATCATATATCTTTAGAATAGTAAATGTGGAATAAGCAATATTCCTAACCTTACAAACTGGAAGAGTTTTAGCAATAGTATCTACTGTTTCATATATATCTGCACCTTTTTTTAGCATTGTGCCTGCAATCTTTGATGTTAATGTTGATAATATGTTTGCTTTAACTCCACTCCCCAATCCATCTGCCATAACTATTACAGTATAATCAGAAAGTCTTGAAATGCTTACCATATCCCCCGGCAGTTCT
This sequence comes from Clostridium sp. JNZ J1-5, assembly GCF_053901425.1. NCBI lineage: Bacteria > Bacillati > Bacillota > Clostridia > Eubacteriales > Clostridiaceae > Clostridium > Clostridium sp. JNZ J1-5. The sequence continues at coordinate 283,844 of NZ_CM132773.1, forward strand.
TCACCGTATTTTGTTAAAGTACCATATGATACATCTATAAAATAGCTCATAAAACTACCTCCTTAAATTATGCCATTTTCTCCTTCAACTATCTTCTTTAACTTTGTTAAGGTAATCTTTGTCTCCGCCGTTGTCTCCCCTAGTAAACTAGCTATTTCTTGAGCTACCATCATTTGCTTGTCTATTACTTCTTGAGCAGCATTTAATGTATTTTCTTTAAGTTTCATAAGTTCCTTTTTATTTTTTTCTTCCTCGGTTATATTTACCATAGCTACAACTACTATATTTTGTTCTTTCAAATACACAGCATTTGCTACGAATTCTAAATTGTAGCTCAGACAACTTATTTTCTTATTTATTATCTTACTTCTGTCTTCCACAATATTTTTAAAGTCTTTATCATCCATAAGTAATGATATAGGCTTGTCTATTATATTTTCTCTTCTAATCATAAATGCTCTTTCTACTGCTGGATTTATGTCAACTACATTCATGTTTTCATCTAAAAGTATCATACAGTTTATTGTATTTTCAAATATTACATTTCTTAGATTTTCAGCCTTACTCCTCATATAGTGAAGGCACATAGTGCTTTCCGCCATACCTTCATATATAGCTTTAGCCTTCTCTCTGCAGGTATTATATCCGCACACTCCGCAATTCAACTCATCTTCTTTACTGTGTTTGCCCATTTCCTTCATTATCATATCTAATTCACTTTCACTAACATCTAACTTAGATATACTCTTATCTATAAACTGTCTTGTAAAATTTTTAAAATTCCATTCTTTGCTATAAACCTGCTCATCATCCTTCGAATCTCTAGCATTTTTCATATATTTTCTTACTCTTAATGACTTTTTAAAATACCTATTTTCATTTTTAACCATACCAGGTCCGCCTATACAGCTTCCTCTACAAATGCTCATTTCTATAAATGCATTTTCTATTTCTCCATTTTTTATACTTTCAAGTAACTCAATGCACTCTTCAGTTCCGCTTACAGATATTACTTCTAGAGACTTTTCATCCAAAGTATTTTTTACAGTGTCAACTATTCCTCCAGATAGTGCATATCCTCTTCCTCCCATAAAAGAGTTTTTATCGAAATTTGTATCTTCCAGCTTATCAATTTCTATAGCATTCTCTTCTATCCATTCATATATTTCCTCAAAAGTTAATACTGCATCTATTGCTCCTTTGTTTGAAAAACTTTCAGACTCTACCTTTTTTCCAAGACATGGACCTATAAACACGATAAAACTATCCTCTCCATATACATCTCTAAGAATTTTACCATGGGCAACCATAGGAGATACCACTGGAATCAGATATTTTATTAAAGATGGATAATACTTTTCTACTAGATAATTAGCAGAAGGACATGCTGTAGTGATATAATTAGAACTAAAATTTTGTTCAATATAATTCTTATATAAACCTGAAACTAGGTCAGCACCTAGTGCAGTCTCTTCTACTGAAGAAAATCCAAACTTTTTTAAAAGGGAAACAAATTTATCAGGATTCATATCAAAAAATCCAGCAAAAGAAGGTGCAACAGTAGCTATTACTCTTTTACCTGAACTTATAGCTATCTTAACTTTTTCTAAGTCACTTACTATTTCTCTTGCATTCTGAGGACATATCACTAAGCAATGGCTGCATGCAATACATCTATCTTCTGCAATTTCAGCCTGCTCATTTTTAAATTTTATAGCTTTTACAGGACAACTTCTTAAACACTTATAACAATTTTTACAGTTAGCTGTAGAAAAATTCATGTAACTCATTTAAGAGATCCTCCCTAATATCTGTACTTTAAAAAATTCTTCTATATTACTTTCGCTTATAGAGTAAATTGTGTCATCCTCATCTATTCTTACAGCAACTCCCTCTGTACATTCTCCTAGACAAAATGACCCCTTTAACTCTACTTCATTCTTTAAATTATTTATTTCTATAAGTCTTTGAAATGATTTTATTACTTTAGAAGATCCTTTAATATGACAAGCACTTCCAACACATACACTTAAAGTTACCATACATCTCCCCCGCATTTTCTAAGAATTATATATCATAAAACTTAGTTAAAAATTTCACTTACATTATAATTTTACATCAAATATTAAGGAATTTATATATGAATTTACCTGATTTTTAGGTTAAATTAAGCATTTCCTGCAATGAAAGTATTATTACTTATCTCCTTATTTTAAACTTTTTAAAGTAATATAAATAAAGCCCTTACCTTCTTAAATAAAGGTAAGGGCTTTATTTATATATTATAAAACAATTTTCAATAGGAAAAACAACTTATCTTAAATGCAAAATTAATTCTCTTTAATTGACTCATTATAAATTTGTATGCCTGCGCTAGCTCCTATTCTATTAGCACCTGCTTCCAGCATAGCTTTAGCTGTCTTGTAGTCTCTTATTCCACCTGATGCCTTTACTCCTATATGTCCTCCAACTGTTTTTCTCATCAACTCTACATCGTCTGCTACTGCACCACCTGTGCTAAAACCTGTAGAAGTCTTAACAAAGTCAGCACCTGCTTCTTTTGATATTTCACAAGCTATAACTTTTTCCTCGTCTGTAAGTAAACAACACTCTATAATTACTTTTACATGTGCTTTACCTTTAACAGCATTTACTACAGCTTCAATATCTTCTTTTACATAGTCATATTTCTTATCCTTTAGAGCTCCTATATTTATAACCATGTCCACTTCTTCAGCTCCGCTTTTTACAGCTTCTTCCGCTTCAAAAGCTTTTACATTCTTAGTATTTGCTCCTAGAGGAAAACCAATAACTACACATGTTTTAACTCCACTATCTTTTAGTTCATTACTTACAACAGATGCATAATAAGGATTAACACAAACTGATGCAAATTTATATTCTTTAGCTTCATTACACATCTTTATAATTTCATCTAATCTAGCTTCTGGTTTTAGTAGTGTATGATCAATGTATTCTTGAATTTTCATATGTTATTAACCCCATTTCTTTTTATTGTAACAATAATATTATTCTTTAGTCTTTACATTATTTACATTGTCTTTTGTTACAAGTGTAGAATCAAGTATTACTGATTTTTCAACCTTTTCCCCGTTTAGCACTTTTATTGCAGTTAATACAGCATTTTTTCCAAGGAAGAATGGTGGTTCAGCAATTGTTGCTTCTTGTTTTCCAGCTTTTATTGCAGCTACTGCTGGATCTATTGCGTCACATCCAATAAGTGTTATCTTGTCCAGTCTTCCTGCTGCTTCTATAGCTTCTAAAGCACCTAAAGCCATTTCATCATTTGCAGCATAAACCCCGTCTATTTCAGGATTAGCTTGTAATATATTTTCCATAACCTTCATAGCTTCCGCTCTATCAAAGTTAGCAGTTTGCTTTGCAACTACTTTAATATCTTTGAATTTTGATATTGCTTCATTAAAACCTTTACTTCTGTCTTGAGCTACGTTAGTTCCCATAATTCCCATTATCTCTACTACTTTACCTTTTCCATTTAATGCTTTTCCTAAGAATTCTCCAGCTATATTACCTGAATGAATAGCATTAAATCCGATATGTGATACAACTTCTCCACCTTTTGCTGCTCTGTCAATTGTGATTACAGGTATTTTGTTATCATTTGCTTCTTCAATAGCAGCTACAATAGCATCACTATCACATGGATCAATTATTAATAAATCAGGCTTTTTCTGAATTAAGTTTTCAACATCAGTTAATTGTTTATTTGATTGGTTTTGAGCATCTGTAACTATTAATTCCACGTTATTTTCTTGTGCTCCCTTTTCAGCTCCCTTTTTAACATCAACGAAGAAAGGATTGTTTAATGTGTTCATTGAAAGACCAATAACAATTTTCTTTTTAGGATCTTTTCCAGCTTCTTTATTATCTTTGCTTTTCTCACCATTTGAACATCCAACAATTGTGCCTACCATAAGTATTGTCATAATAATAGAAAATAATTTTACAAGTTTTTTCATTCTCAAAAACCTCCTTTTATATTAACCTCAATAGTTTGAGGCTATTAACTATTTTACATCAACTTTATTTGATAAGTTTTTAAATTTACTATCAGCCAATACAGCAAGTAAGATAACTGCTCCTTTAACAATGTTAGCTGCAAAAGGATTAACATTCATTAATGTTAATATGTTATCTAATACCCCTAGAATCAACGCTCCTATAACTGTAGGTAAAATTGCTCCTTGTCCTCCAGAGAGACTTGTCCCACCTAGAATTACAGCTGCAATTGCATCCAGCTCATATCCAGATCCTGCTGTAGGTTGAGCAGACCCTAGTCTAGAAGTTAAAATTACTCCTGTTAAACCGGCTAATAAACCACTTATTGTATAAACCCATGTTTCTGTTCTTTTTACATTTATTCCTGACAATCTAGTAGCTTCTCTATTTCCACCAATGCTAAACACACTACGTCCAAATTTTGTGTATTTAAGTATGAAATAACTTAATAAAAATACTAAAATTAAAATTACGATAGGAAATGGAAGTCCAGCAATATACCCTTTACCAATAAATTTATACGCCTTGTCTTTTACTGCTATAGGTGATCCATTTGTAAATACTAAAACGCATCCTCTCACTAATACCATTGTAGCTAAGGTTACAATAAAAGGCGGTATACCTCCCCTAGTTATAAATAGACCATTAAATAGTCCAAACGCTGTACCAATAACTAGCGCAACAACAATTGCTGCAAATACTGAATTTGATTTTATTAAAACTGAAGCAGATATAGCTCCTGAAAGTGCTAATATAGAACCAACAGATAAGTCAATTCCTCCAGTTAATATAACAAATGTCATTCCAGCTCCAACTATTGCAATGATAGCAACTTGTCTAATAACATTTAGCAAATTATCTACTGTTAAAAATGCATCTGACAAAAATGTAGCAACTATTAATATTAAAACTAATACCGCAAAAGTTCTGTATTTAGTAATCAAATTAGTAAATTTCTTCATTCTTTAACCCCTCCCGCTGCATAAGCTAACACATTTTCTTGAGTCGCCTCAGATTTACTTAATTCTTTAACAATTTTACCTTCTTTCATTATGACAACTCTGTCGCTCATCCCAATTAGTTCTGGCAAATCTGAAGAAACAAGAATTACACTTATTCCGCTCTTAGTAAGCTCATCCATAATGTTGTATATTTCCGCTTTAGCGCCTACATCAACACCTCTTGTAGGTTCGTCAAGAATTAATACTTTAGGTTTAGTTTCTAGCATTTTTGCAAATACGACCTTTTGCTGATTTCCACCACTTAAATTTAAAACTAATTGATTTTCTGAAGGTACTTTAATGCCTAACTTACTAATTTCTCTCTCAACTAAATTCTTTTCTAGTGTACTATTTAGCAAATTATTTTTTTTAATTTTATCTAATGATGCTAAAGAGACATTTTCCTTAACACTTCTTATTAATACTAATCCTTCATTTTTTCTATCATCTGGAACTAATGATATTCCATGATTTATCGCATCCAAAGGTTTATTAATATTTACCTTACTTCCATCAATATACACTTCTCCAGCAATATTTCCATAGCATCCAAATAGAGCTTTAGATAATTGAATAGTTCCTGATCCTAAAAGTCCATATATTCCTAGTATCTCTCCTTTATTCAAATCAAAACTAACTCCATTTACCTGCTTTGCAGTAATATTTTTTGCTTGAAGAATTATATCTTTACCATTAAACTTTCTATCTGGATATAAATCAGTAACATCTTTACCAACCATTAGCCCTACTAATTCATCATAGTCTGTATCACTTGTCTTCATAGTTTGTATGTATTTGCCATCCCTAAAAACTGTTATTCTATCAGTTAGCTCAAATATTTCCTCTAATCTATGGGATATATAAATTATAGAAATCCCACTTTCTGTTAAACTTCTTATTATATTAAATAGCTTCTGTATTTCTTCATCTAACAAGGCAGCCGTTGGCTCGTCCATAATTATTACCTTAGAATTTAGTGATAAACATTTTGCTATTTCAACCATTTGTGCTTCAGCAACAGTGATATCCTTTACTAATGTTTTAGGGTCACTGCTAAGGCCAACTCTTTCCAGTAACTTTTTTGAATCTTCATACAATTTACGCCAGTCTACAAGCCCAAATTTATTTAAGGGCTGTCTACCTAAATATAAATTCTCTGCTATACTCAAATAAGGAATCAAGTTAAATTCTTGATATATCATGGATATTCCCATGTCTTGAGCTTGTTTTGTAGAGGAAAATTTCACTTCATTTCCTTCAAAATAAAGCTTCCCTGAAGTATACTCTTGAGCTCCAGATATTATCTTCATTAAAGTAGATTTTCCTGCTCCATTCTCTCCACAAAGTGCATGTACTTCCCCTTTTAACACTTCCAACTGAACGTTATCAAGAGCTTTAACACCTGGAAATACCTTAACAATATTCTCAAGCTTTAAAATCACTTTGTTATCTATCACTTTATATCACCATCTTTCATGCTATCAGTAAATTACTAATAAGCGCATCCAGCAACTAATATTACACTTGGGTAAGGTGTGAACTCACCTGTTCTTATTATTGCTCTTGCTGATTTTGTTTTTTCTTTTAATTCAACGTGCTCAACATATTCAATTTCGATATCTTTAGGTAGTGCTTCTAATATTTTTTCATGCATTTCAGGACTCACAGTCTTTAATTCATTAGCTAGAATAGCTTTTTCTACAACTATTTGCTTTAATATTTCCTCTAAAACATCTAAATATCTCGGTTCATTGGCTTTCCACGCAAGATCTATTCTTTCTACTCCTAATGGCATAGGTAGCCCTGCATCACTTACAACAAGCATATCCTTATGCCCTGTACTAGCTAATACATTGGCAATTTGTGGATTTAATATTCCTGTCTTTAACATATATATCCCTCCAAATTTATTTAAGTTTCTGTACTATTGGTTTAATAATAAATTATCTATTTCTTCTCTATAAGGCATTGCTGGTGCTGTTCCTATTTTAGTAACTGATAGAGCTGCTACTGCATTAGCAAACTTTGCAGCTTCAAATATATTTTTTTCTTCTGCTAGAGCAGTAACCAATCCTCCATTATAAGCATCTCCCGCCCCGGTAGTATCTACAGCATTTACTTTTATACTTTCTATAAACTCAGTCTTTTCTTCAGTTACAACTAGAGCTCCTTTACTTCCCAAAGTTATAATAACGTTTTTTGCACCTTTATCCATTAGAACCTTTGCAGCTTTTTTAGCATCTTCCACATCATTTACCTGAATTCCAGATAATATAGATGCTTCAACTTCATTAGGTGTTAGAATATAGACTTTCTTCATTATTTCATCTGGTATCTCTTGAACTGGTGCAGGATTTAATATAACCTTTACATCACTTTTATAAGCTATATCTACTGCTTTTTCCACTGCATCCACATTAGTTTCTAATTGAGTTAAAAATACTTTAGAGTCTTCTATGGATTTTCTTACAGATTCAATATCACTAGAAGTAATGTTATTACATGCCCCTAGAGTAACTACTATTTCGTTTTCACTTGTATTTTCATCTACCATTATTAAAGCTGCTCCTGTAGGGTTTGTATCATCTTTGAATATATATTTTGTATCAATTCCTTCTTTTTCAAAGCTTTTTATAGCTATATCTCCAAATTCATCCATTCCTATTTTAGATATCATAACTACATTAGCTCCAGCTCTTTTAGCAGCTACCCCTTGGTTTGATCCTTTTCCTCCAGGTCCAATTTTAAATGTAGATCCTTTTACAGTTTCTCCCTTTACAGGTAAATGAGGTGTTCTAGCCATTAAATCTACTACAAAGCTACCCATTACAGTGATCGTATTATTTTTCATACCTATCCCTCCTTATTTATGTAACCGCATACATATTTCATCAAAATGAATTCAAAATAATTTATTTATTATTTCCAACTAATTTTTCTGATCCTTTTAATATTAATTTAGGTGATAATATTATCCTTTTTGTATGAGGATCATCGTTATTTTTCAATCTCTCAGATAATATAGTCATTGCAACCTTTCCCATTTCTGTTGTAGGTCTAGAAACAACACTTACCTTTATCCCTAATACATTCAACATTTCTATTTCATCAAATCCTATAATTGCTATATCTTCAGGTATTCTTATATTTTCTTCATACAGTGCCTTAATACAACCTAAGGTCATCATATTATTACAAGTAAATATAGCGGTTGGTCTGTCTTTCATTTTCATAATTTCTTTTGTTATGTTATAACCACTCTCTAGCTTAAAATCTCCATAAAAAACGTAATTTTCATCTATATTTAATCTGTTCATTGCCATAGCCTTTTCATAACCTCTAACCCTATCTCTGCCAGGTTTTGATGTAGTTGGGCCAGCAATTATTGCAATTTTCTTATGACCTTCTTTTATTAAGGCTTCGGTAGCTTCAAAGGCTCCGTTAATATTATCCAAAAAAACTCCATCAAAATTTGAATATTTAACATCTCTATCTATTAAGACAATAGGTATTCCTAAGTTTTCTAAGGCATTTAAATAATCAGCATTAAATTGATTTTTATCAGAGGTAGGAGTAATTATTATCCCCCTAATTCTTTGTTCTTTCAAAAGTTCTAATGCTTTAAATTCTTTTTCTATATTCTCATCCGTATCTGCTAAAAGCATGTTTAGGTTTTCACTATCTGCTATCATAGATATTCCTTTTATAACCTCTCCAAAAAACGGGTTATTTATATCAGGAACTAGCACTCCAATTATATTGGTTGTATTTTTTGACAAGCTTCTAGCAACGGCGTTAGGTGAATAATTTAAGTCTTTCATTATTTCTAAAATCTTTTGTTTTGTCTCTTCTTTTACATATCCAGAGTTATTTAAAACTCTCGATACTGTTGCAGATGACACCCCAGCTTTCTTTGCGATATCGTTGATTGTAATAGCCATATTTTATGCCCTCCTACCCAAGAATGTGTAATCGCTTACACATAACTTAACTAAATTATATTACAATTAATATTTAATTTCAATATATTATTTTAAAATTTTTTAAAATTTATTAGTTACTTTTATAACATAATTATTTATAAACCGCAATTAAGTATATACTAAATCTTTTTTTAATAGTAAGTATTGTATCATATATGTAAAGAGCACGTACTATTAGCCTTATTTTTCGCTTTATATTAATTATAAGTATTAAGTTAAAAATAAAAGCTGAAAGATTATTATGTAAGCTGTTACACATATTAATCTTTCAGCTAAATAGATAATTATATTGCAAACACATTTAATTTTAAGGCTCTGTTTTAAATGAATATTCATTTTTACATTCATTTAAAACTCTCCTCTAATATGTTAAGGTTATTTTAATAATCTATTTTTTCCTTTAGTTCTACAAAATATGAATTTTTTAAATGCTTAATATCTATACTACTATTAAGTTTATTGCCATAATACTCTACATTGTAACTGCATAGATTTTTTCTTCTTTGAAAATAGTTTGAAGTAATGGAAAGAGACTGTATACTTGGTATTTTTACTACTACAATCTTTTTATAAAATCCTCCAAAAGCACCTACAAATATATTGTCATCAAAACCCATAGAAGTATTTTTAAAATTTATATATCCATTTAATACTACCAATGGTAATACTAAGAAGCTTAAATATCCCTTTGAAAATATCTTAGTTAAAACTAAACAAAATGCTATAGCAATTGTTATTGGTATAAATAAGAACTTACTTATAGCTTCTTTCGGTGGCTTAAACATCTCGCACTCATATCTAAATTCAGGGGCTAGCCCGTATATTAGCTTCCTTACAAATTCTATATTTGCTGTAGGATATAATATAGCTTCTTCTTTTTCTTCATTTCCATATCCAATAGTAGTTACTTCAACGTTATATAAATTAAATTTTTGTTTTATAAAATTTTGTTTAAGTTTTATTGCGTGTATACTCTTTGTAGGCAAAGAGTAGGCTTTTTTATTTATTAATCCATACTCAATCTTTATATTTTCACCTTGTTTATACACTTTAAATCCATAGAGTTTTACTATATTTGATGCTATAGAAAATATTATAGATACAATCCAAAAAAAAGTTATAAGTTGCAAAATACTTATAATTATAAGTGACATTGATTTACTTGATAATTCACTTATATTAAAATACTTATCTAGAGTTTCTGATACTTTTATTCCAAAAACGTCTAAAATATCATCTAAAAAAGTAAATGCCGAAAAAATCACTCCAAGTCCAAAGACAAAATTATTTTTTGTTATAGCATCAATTAAAAGTTCTTTTAAGGATACTTCAAATATGTTTTTCTTGTCTTCATAGTAATCCTCTATTTTTCTTTTTTCTGGTGCTCCTACTTCTGTATCAGCACTTAATATTATATCTCTTACTTTAAAAGCTGCTTCTTTAGCTAAAATAATATCTATTTCAGTGGAATTTGACTGAATACTTCCACTATCTATCTTTAATCTAAATGTATTAAAAAATTTTTGAACTATACTCTGCTCAAGATCTACAGTAGTAATCTTATCTATAGAAAGCTTTAATACATTCTTTTTTAATATTCCAGTTTCATAAACTAAAATATCATCACTTATATAAAATAGAGTTTTATGCCACTTTATAAAAGCTAATATAATAATTATTAAAATCATACCCGCTATAGCTATTACTCCTTTTAAATGGAGTTTAACTAAAAGTATAACAATTAAAAAAGTCATCTCTTTTACCATCTTAAATATACTAACAAGTACTGAAGAAATGTGATTTTTTTGAGCCTTATCCATAACATCATCCCTTTAACTGCATATTTTCTTCTTCATTTATAAGCTTCTCTTTTATCCTCTCATTTACTTTTATGTGAACCTTGTCTTTTAAATAAGTTGATATTTCTTCAGCTTTTTCTTTTGGAAAACCTGGAATTTCATGAACTCCTCCAGCGGTATGGATTTCAATATCAGCTAAATTAAATATCCTATTTATAGGCCCTTGGCTTATTTTAACATGCTGTATCCTAACTATAGGTACTATTGTAGTCGTTAAAAAATATATCCCATGTATAAATTCTATTCTATCTTCAGTAATTATATATTTCCATTGCTTATATTCTATTGAAGGATGTATAAATGTGTTTATAATCAAAAGTAATACTATAACACCCACTACAATGTTAGCAATAAAACTATGGCTAGCAAGCTTGTTTTTTAATACTATTCTTAAAGTTATAAGTATTCCACTTATAATAATCAGAGCAATTAGTCTAGATATAAACCAAGATTTTTTTGCTTTTTCATCTAGTCTACTGTATTCCATTTAAAGCCCCCCTCTCTCAAATCATTATGTCCTCTTTAAATTATACAGTAAATAATCCAATTAATTTTAAACTTTATTTATTCTTTATAATTTTTCATAAAAAAACTTCTTAAGTATTTAAACCCTTAAGAAGTTTTTAATTTCTAAAATAGCAATGTTATTCTGAAAAAACTCTATTTACTAAATTAACAAGTTCAGCTTTAACTAAATCTTTTTTTATAAAATAAGTAGCTCCTAATGCTTCACAAGTACCTAATTCATTTGAGAAGTGATCTTTTCCTCCATCGGAAAGAACAATTATTTTTATATCTTTATACTCCCTTTTCAATTCTATTACCACATCTAATCCGCTCTTTTCAGGCATAAATATATCTGTAATTATAAGATGAATATTTCCATTCTTCTTATATACTTCAATTCCTTCTTTACCATTACAAGCTTCACAAACATTATAATTAGCTTCCTCTAAAATATTTTTTATAAAGTTTCTAACACTTGCAGAATCATCAATTACCAGTATATTTTTCTGCTCTACTCTCATATTTCTTAACCTCCATATCAAATTATGAATAGGTATTTAATAGAAAACAGTAATAATCTGTGCTCTATAAAAAATTTTAGTAGTTAACATCATATTTCATATTTCTTTATAAAAAGCTAAATTACACCTATATTATAGTTGTTTTTAGTGCAATTTTCAACATATAATGCAAATTATTAAATTTGTGTTGTTTTATAATTTAACTTCTTATGGTAATAGTTGGATTTATCTTCGTAAAAACAAAAGCACTTTAATATTTACTCTGGCTTCTTATTATAATCTTTTGCTTCTATCATTCTAAAAAACATAGGTCCATACTTTTCAAAAATTTGTTCTACTGCATTAACATCATATTCTACACAAAAATCCTTATCTTTTATGAATAATAGATATTCGTTAATATGCCTAACAAGCTTTTCATTTATAATAGTATAAAACAAAGGTGCAGAATTAGTAATATAACTTGAATTCTTCTTCAAAAAAACTTTTTTATTATTTGCATAAACTGAAATTTTAAAAAATTTTATTCCATAATTAAGTAATTCATCATCCAGAATTGTAAACTTAATATCATTATTTTTCTTCATAGATTCTATTATATTAAGGGCATGTTTCTTCCTTTGCTCTGTAGATAAATTATACACAATGTCACTATATACTATCTCCCCATCTTCAATATACTTCATAAGTGCAGACTTTACTATGATAAAATTAATTGTGCTTTTTTCAAATCTCTCTTCCCATGTAATTTGTAATTTTCTAATTAAAAAAGCTGTAGCATCTCCAAAGCCTTGCCTATATGCTGTGTCAATGATGTCTGAAATAACTTCAGAAGGTAGTAGAAATTCAAATCCTCTAGTAGAAAGAAATTTAAACTCATCATTAGAATAAAAATCTGTCCTATATCCACCTTGTTCTAAAGCCGAAGTCTCTGTGGACTTAATTAAAATATCTCCTATTCTAAACTTTGAGACAGTTTTATCATAAATTTTATTTACTGTTTCCTGATCTGTTATGACATTTGCTATCTCTATCAATCCATCTGAATCTAAAGAAACAATAATAGCAAATTTATCCCTAATTGCTATTATATTTAGTTTATCCATGTCTTTATTATCAAAAAAATCAAATTCTACATTCCATCTTTTGTTTAATATAAAATAAATTCTCCACAAATAAAAATTAGGATTCCTTTCAAATTCATTCATATCTAATCCAACTTTAGCACTAACTCTAATATCTTTAAACTTATATTCTTCCATTATGTCAAGATTGATATTGGAGGTAGATTTGCATATATCGATTGTAGATAGAAATTCAATATCAGTTGTTGAATTCTCAATAGTAGTAGAAATAATATCTCTTATAAAATCAGTAGCTTGATTTTTGCCAAGGATAACTTTCATTTCTTCCTGCTTTTTTTCAGGTACTCCATATAAATCGTTTTCCGACTTTTTATATGCATTATGTAATAAATCATATATGTGATCTTTTAATATATTACTAATTGATGGATCATCACTCTTTACAATTTCTTCAATTTCGAAAGTTTTATAAAATTCATCAACTCTACCCTGCCTTATAATCTCATCTGAAAAAATTGTTGCCGCTTTATCATTAATAGTTGAAATATTTTTAAGAGTAGGTATTTTAATATTTTTACACCATTTACTTATATATGATATGTCATATCCTACAGCTTTAGATAACACTATAAATTTAGTATCAGTAAAACGTAATAGTTCTTTTAACATAGAACCATACTTTTTTGTTTTTTTCATCTGGCACCTCCAAACTTTAGGCAAAAAAAACAAATCAATTCTATAATATTGCTAGTTTATAGACTTGATAGCTCCAACAAACTTTGTATATATTATAACAATTATAGTTTATAAATTCAATGTTACCTAAGTTCAAAAGAAAGAAAAACCTTGCAATGGCATGTTTTTCAAGCCTTACAAGGTTTTTACTTTTAATAAAATATATTTAATTCTACTCTAAAATTACATCATTTCAACAAAGCTTTGTACTCTTGTTTTAACTTGTTCAAAAGCTGTTGATTCTTGATCTATTTCTATATATAAGTTTTTAATTCCAGCTTCTTCGAATTGTGCATAGTAAATTGGATAATCAAATTCTTCAGGATCACAGAATTTCATCATACAAATAACAACTGCATCTGCATTATACTTTTTAACCATATCTATAAGCATTTGGCCTCTTGGCTTCTTAGCATCTGTAGCAAGAGAACATCCGTCAAAGTTTTGCCACCATTTAGCTAATCTGTATAATGGATCTGTTCCTTCTGGAACATCAATTCTAAATTGTCTTGATTCTTGTGCAAGATCATCTGCAACAACGGCTAAACCATTCTCTTTGAAAATTTCTAATACTTCATTTGGTTCAGCAGTAATACCTGTTAAAATAACCTTCTTGCCTGTCCAAGGTTCAACAGGTAGAGCTTTAATTTCTGCAATTAATTCTTTTACCATAGCTGTATGCTTTGATTTTTCCATGAAAAGTCTTGATTTTATAACAGCATGACGTTTTATTGGATCAATAACTTGTGGATACTCAGCTGCAATATCTGAGAATTCACGCATAACTCTACGATTTTCATTGTATATTTCAATACTATTGCTTATTGCTTCATCTGTAATTTTAACATTTAATATTTTTTCTAATTTTTCACGTACAAGCTTAAACTCTTCAACTAAGAATTTGTTTGCAGCTTCTATCTTTCTATTTTGAGGATGAGTGAATACAATTACAGGAGATTTTCCTTTCCATTTTTGGCTAAGACACTTTAATGTATCACAAGGAACTGAAAAAACTACAGCTTCCAAATCATCGTATACACCTTCAACTTGCATTTCCATAACAGATTGCATTATTGAACAAGCAAATGGAGGTAGATATGCACGTGCTTTAGAAATACTTTTTTGTCCACCCCAAATACCTATAGGAAGGAAACCTGCTGCATGAACTATTTCTTCTGGAGAATAAACAGGCATAATACCAACTGCACCCTTGCCAGTTTCTTTTTTATAATCTTCCATAGCTTTTCTAGGGTTACTTGAAATTGCTGCTAATTCATTTATAATACTTTCGATTCTGTTCATTATTATTCCTCCTTACCTTGCTTCATCATTTCATCTAACGCCTGTACACGTGTTTCATACTGTGCAGGAGCAAAATTACGAGGATCAGTTTGATCTCCATCAAAACTTACATATGGTAATCCATTTTGTTGTTGTAAAATCTCAGCAGTTTCTTGATTTAAGAAACTCATTAGCTTACAGCTTCTGTTAAGGTGATATAAAACACCATCACATTTTCCTCCGGTAATTATATCGTTAAGAACCTTAACTCTGTTATCAAGGCAAGTATTTATATATACTCTAGTGTAAGCATCTGCCATTGAGCTCATGTCTCCTGGTGTATAAGTAAGGTTCCAAATACCAGGGTAAGCTGAACCAGTCATTATAGTACCAGTATTTTTTAATGTTTTAAATGTATGTCCAAGGTGTGGCCAAACAGCTATACCTTCCCAAGTAACACGTTTTTGTTCATTTCCTTTGAATGCATAAACTCCATTTTTAAGATTTTCTTCAAGTTCATCTGCAAATTTCTTAAATGTAATTTCAGCATAATCTCTACTTCTAGCACAAACGATAAGTGCCATAAAGTTGAAAAGATCAAAACCATTTAAAGGTGATGGTTTATATGATAGTAGAGAAGCTAATCTGTTCCATTGAGCAACAGAACGCTGAGTTTGTTTTTGTACTTCTAAGAATTTATCATAGTCAAATTTTCTTCCACAAACTTCTTCAAGTTGAGCAATAGCTTCCTTAAATTGTTCAGCAATATAATCTTTTGCATATTGTGGAATTGGCATTGTATGGTTAAATGGTACGTCAATTATAATACAAGGAATATTTAATTCTGCTGCAAGATTTTCATACCACTTTAATAATGTATTACAAATATTATTACATGTTATTATAAGGTCAGGAAGTGGTACATCTGCTGCTGGAGAATTTGCAAGCTTTTCAGGAGTTTTTCCTGTTAAAGCCTTTTCTTTTAAAAGTTCCATATAGCCAAGATTTACTCTTGCATAAGAACAAAGGTCAACATTATATCCTTTTCTATCTGCAACTTCAATCATATCTAGTGCACCTTTTCTTGCACCTATTCCAGCAGCATGTGTTTCAGGATATACCATAGCAATATCCATAGCAACACAAAATTCTGGAGGAGCAACAGATGCTGACCAGCAAACAAGTTTTCCTTCTCTTTTAGCTTGTCTTGCTTCTTCATCTAATTTTTCCTGATAGTAACCTAATAATTGTTTTGCACTCATTTCTGCTATATCAGTCATTTTTATCCCTCTTCCCTTTATTTTATTTTTTAGATTTATTAGCTTCCTCATAGGCAAATATAGCTGCACCAAGTGCACCTGTAATTTGAGGATTTGGCGCTACAATAACTTGTCTTTTAAGTTCTCTGCTTATGGCTCTAACAACTCCTGCATTTTGTGCAACACCTCCGCACATAACAACATCATCTTCTAATCCACCTCTATAAGCTAGGCCACAAGCCTTGCTAGCAACCGACTGGTGAACTCCGGCAATGATGTTTTCCCTAGCAATTCCCTTTGAAAGCTGAGATATTACCTCAGATTCTGCGAAAACTGTGCAAGTACTGCTGACAGTGGCTGGTTCTGTTGCGCGGCTATCATATTCTGCCATTTCATCCAGTCTCACTTCAAGAACTCTGGCCATTACATCAAGGAAACGTCCTGTTCCAGCGGCACATTTATCATTCATAAAGAATTGCTTAACATTACCTTTACTGTCGAGTCTAATTGACTTAGCATCTTGACCCCCAATGTCTATAATTGTTCTTGCTGTAGGTACTAAAAAGAAAATTCCTTTAGCATGACAACTAATTTCACTGATTTGTTTTTGTGCTTCTTCCACATTAAATCTTCCATAACCAGTAGCAACAACTTTTTCTATATCTTCTATCTTAAGCCCTGCACTTGTAAGAGCTTGATTTAATGCACGTTTAGGTCCTGTAGAGCCTGTTCCAATCTGAACAACTTCTGCAGCAATAATCTTACTTCCATTTTCAAGAATTACTACTTTTGAGGATGCAGAACCAATGTCAATTCCCATTGTAAACATTGTATATCCTCCTTTTTATAGTTAATAGTTTTTACCTACTTCTTATTTATCATGGTTATTTATTTAACAAATTTGATTAAAAATTATCTTGGATAAAATTCAAAGATATTCTATATGAAATTATCTTTCAATTGGTCCAACACTTTGTACATATTCAACAAGTATTCCTTGTCCGTATTTTGGTCTTAAGAAATTAACTATAATGTCACTTGTTCCTTGTACAGCTTTTCCTTCAAGCATTTGCATTCCTTTGCTTTCAAAGTCTTGACGTATAGCTTCAATATCATCAACTTCAAATGCGATATGAGCAATACCACCTTTTCCGTCGTTAAACTTAGTAAGAACTCCTGATGTTGGAATAATTAATTCAACTGGGCTTTCATTTTCTTTATATTTTGTGAATATTACCTCAGCAGAGTATGCTTCAACATATCCTGAATAGTCAATTTCTAAATCAAATGTTTCAAGAAATTTTAGTGCTTTCTCTTTTGTAGGCATAATAATACCAACGTGGTGCATTCTCATAGGTTTCATAATTTTTTTCCTCCTAATATTTAAATATTATATTTAAATTTTAATTATTTATATTATTTTTTTAATTCCATTTTTTCTTCTCTGAATATTCTTGAATCCATAATCTTAACTTTATCTTTATCATACTTAGGAACGAAATCCATTAAATCTACAATTTGTGTTTGGATATCTATTCCTGGAGCAACTTCTATTAAGTGAACTCCATCTTCTCTTAATTCAAACACAGCTCTTTCTGTTATATATAGTACAGGTTGTCCTTTTTTAACTGCATATCTTCCACTGAATGTAACCTGTTGAACTTGTTTTATAAATTTACGTTCTTTACCTTCTTGTTCTATTATTAATTTTCCATCTTCAATTCTTGTTTTTAAACCGCCTGCTGTAAAAGTACCACAGAAAAATACTTTTTTAGAATTTTGAGTTATATTGATAAATCCACCACAGCCAGCTATTTTTGAACCGAATCTACTAACATTAATGTTACCATTCTCATCACATTGAGCTAATCCTAAATATGCCATGTCAAGACCGCCGCCATCATAAAAATCAAATTGATATGGTTGGTCAAGAAGACAATCTGGATTTAAACTTGATCCAAATCTAGGTCCGCCTTGAGGAATACCTCCTATTGGTCCTGATTCAACAGTTAGTGTCATGTAGTCTCCAATTCCTTCTTCACTTGCAACTTGAGCAACATATTCTGGTGCTCCTACTCCTAAGTTAACAACCGCATTTTCTTCTAATTCCATAGCTGCTCTTCTACCAATAATCTTTTTAGCGCTTAATGCTAAAGGTTTAGGGTTATCTATGATAACTTTAGCTTCTCCAGAAATTCCTGGTTCATAATCTTGTCCCATACTTTGTTCTTGGTCTTCCTTATTTGCTATTACAACAGCATCTACATAGATTCCTGGAATTTTTACTAGTCTAGGATCTAATGTACCTCCTTTGACAACCTTTTCAACTTGTATAATAACTATACCGCCGCTATTTTTAGCTGCTTGTGCTATTGATGTTCCTTCAAGAGGAGTTATTTCTTTTTCAAAAGTTATATTACCATATTCATCTGCATATGTTGCTCTAATAAATGCAACATTTATAGGGAAAGCTTTATATAAAAGCATTTCTTTACCATTTATTTCTACAACTTCTACTAAATCTTCTGTTGTTCTTTCGTTTATTTTACCTCCACCATTTCTTGGATCTACAAAAGTATCTAAACCAACTTCTGTAAGTGTACCAATTCTATGTCCAGCAATATCTCTTAATAAATATAAAAGTGCTCCTTGAGGTAGGTTATATCCTTCACATTTATTACTAACACACATTTCTCCTAATCTTGGTGCAGTAGCATAATGTCCTGCTATTACTCTCTTAATCATACCTTCATGTGCAAAATGATCTCCACCAGTCTTTCCATCTCTATTACCTTGAGATGATGGATAGAAAAGTGTTAAATTTTTAGGAAAACTAGTCTCTAAAAATCTTTTTTCTAATGCTTTAGTTAATGTTTCTGGGTTACAGCTAGCAACAAAACCAGTTGTAGTAACTGTGTCACCATCTTTAACTAATTTAACTGCTTCTTCGGCTGTAAGTATACTAACTTTTTTCATATTCTTCCCCCTAACTACATTTATAGCATTAAAATCTGCGCAGATTTTAAATTCTAAGTTCTTAAATGACAAGGTATAAAATTTACACATTTCAAATTTAAAAATGTCAAAATGTGTTTCTAAATTCATTTTAATACTAGTTAAAGGGAAATAAAACAAGATTAAATTGATTAACGTTGGAGAAAATAATTCAACTATTGCATGTTTAAAATTCAAGTTGATTCATATCTTTTCAACTAAATACCCCTTGCATTTTACATATAATCTGTTATTAAATAGAGGATTTTATATAAAATTTAATTAAAAATGGAGATCTATACCCTATAAAAGGTATAAATCTCCATCCTTATTGAATTCTTTAATTAAATATTTACTGTAAGAGAATACTATCAGCACTCTTAAGTTGATAAGATTTTATTCTATTAATCATATTTATATAAACTCTCTCTTGTTAATGGTAGTTCGTTATTTAATCCTCTTGTAAATAAAAATTGGTGTACATCTATTGGCCCATAGTGAAAAGATGCTGCACAGGAATTTAAGTATAATCTCCACATCCTAATGAACTTATCATCTTTAATCTGTTTTATGCTTTCAATATTTTTCTCAAAGTTTTCCGCCCAACATTCTAATGTTTTCTTGTAATGCAATCTTAAACTTTCTAAATCAATTAAATGCAGGTCATTTTCACCCATATTATATACCAACTCCCTTATAGATGGTATATATCCTCCCGGGAATATGTATCTTTTAATCCATTGATTAGCTTCGCCTTCCTTTTGTGCAGTAATACAATGAAGTAATCCTACTCCTTTAGGTATTAAAAGATCCTTTATTTCTTTTATATATAAAGGAATGTTTTCTCTTCCTACATGTTCTATCATTCCCACACTGGTTATTTTATCAAACTTCTCTCCTTTCTTAATTAACTCTCTATAATCTATTAATGCTACTTCTACTTGTCCTTCCAAGTTGTTTTCTTTGATTCTTTCCTTTACTTTATTGAACTGTTCTTGGCTTAAGGTTATTCCTAATGCCTTAACATTGTACTCTTTTGCTGCAAGAATTATTAATTCTCCCCAACCACATCCTATATCAAGTAATCTATCTCCGCTCTTTAAATTAAGCTTTTTCAATATATGATGTATTTTATTCATTTGTGCTTCATATAAAGAATTATCTTCTTTTCTAAAATACGCACAGGAATAACTCATTGTTTCATCTAGCCATAATTTATAAAAATCATTCCCTAAATCATAATGATATTGAATATCTTCCTTACTGTTTTTTATGCTATTAGATGCTATTTTATACAATTTGGCAAAAGCTGACGAATTATGTAAGAAACTTTTTTCATTTTTATATACAGATTCTATTACTTCTTGAATATTACCTTCAAAATCTATACTATTATTCATGTAAGCTTCTCCAAATGCAAGAAATGGATCAGTTAAAATATCTTTCTTTGATATTTTTTCTCTTATGTATATCTTAAACTTAATATCCCCTTCACCATGTTTTTCGCTAGTGCCATCCCAATAATGTACTTCAAAAGTATCAGAGAATAATTCACTTAAAAATTTACTTATAAAAAATTTATCCATTTATTTCACCTTCTATAGATATAATTAAGCATAAAAGCTGCTCTACTTATATACTATGGTAGTTTCTTTATTTTTTATAGTCAATTACATACTTTGGGATTAATTTCAAGTATATTAGACTTATTTCTATCTAATGGAAACATATAAAGAATACTGCCTTCATATAATAATATATCCCAAATTTGGTTTTCATACTTTTTCTTTAAAGGTGTTTTTTAATACTGGATACAATTCTTTAAATCTACTATAAAATTTATTATAAGCTAGGATCCACACTTACCTTTCCGGTTATTTCATCCATGGATATTTCAACAATATTTACAATTTCCATATCATCAATAGAAAGAGGCTCATATTTATATCCTTTTGCATGCTTTTCCATGAGTAAGTTTAGTACAGTTAATTTCAGTTCCTTATCTTTAACTATAGTGGCTTTTCCAAAAACTAAAATACTCCAAAACCTCATTGTAAAATTTCTAGCATGAGGTGTTGCATAAATTTTACCAGATGCACTAACCTCTAAACAAACCTTTGGATTTTTACTTAAATTATCTAATTTTCTTCCTTTGAAACCTGTGTGAAAATATACTTTATCATTATAAATCACAAAATTTATAGGCGTTATATAAGGTTGAGCATCTTCTCCAGATGTAGCAAGCCTTCCATATACCGCTTTTGATAATAAAGTCATACACTTATCTTTAGAAATCCATTTTACTGGCATATTAAATTCCCCCCATAAAGTTATTTTTTATAATTAGCAATCCATATACATTCCTCAATTATTTAATTTGCCCTTTAAGTTTTACCAATTTATTTCCAAACCAACTCCAACTTCTTTTATAGGCAGAGTTTTATTCATCTCTGCTCTAACAGCAAATGAAGTGCAATGGCAAGGATATAATTCTTTTACTCCGTTATTTTCTAAATAAGTAATAGTTTTATTAACCTGTTCAGTTACTTCAAATAAATGAAATCCTCCTATAATTCCTAATACTCTATTATCTTTACATACTTTTTTTGCATATTCTACTATATTACATATGCCACTATGGGAACATCCTGTAATAATGTAAATTCCATTTTCACTTTTATATGCAAGTGCTGTGTCATCTTTTATATAATCATCAACTAAATCTTTACCAATAACTTGTTTACCAATAGATTTTCTATTTTCAAATTCATTTATTTCTGGTATTTCTCCTAAAAAAGTTATATGTTTGCTGACTTTAACAGGTTCTTTAGAAAGATTTAAATTACACTTTTCTTTTAGTTCTTCCCCTAAAATAGGAGAACAAATTTTCATATTGTTTATTATTTTTTCTTTAAATGCATCTGGATGGGCAATAATAGAAATATGATTTTTATATTTTTGATCAAAATAGTATTTTAATCCCTTTGTATGATCATCATGACCATGTGAAATAGCAATAATACTTATACTCTCTAAATCTATATCTAATGCAGCTGAGTTTCTCAAAAATAAGTCAGAATAACCTACATCCCATAGTAACTTAACATCTTCATCTTCAATATAGTATGAAACAGCAGGTTCACCACAATAATATTGATCAATGTATGTATTATTATCTACCAGAACTCTTAGTTTCACATTCTTCACTCCTTTAATTAATAAAGCACTCTCAATAAAAGTATTTTACATATATCCTATTCAGTATTAACTATAGGAAATATCATATCAAAAAATGTAGCAATTGTCAGTAATAACAAACCTAAAAATTTAAAGGAGGAATTTACTTCCTCCTCTATCATCATATTTTTCTTTCTTTTTCTAAATTCAACTTTCCAAGAATTGCTGCCCCAATTATACCAGCTTCATTTCCAAGTTTTGCAAGAACTATATTGCCTATAGGCAGCCCTTCATAGTACTTTATTCTAGATACCTCTTCTTTAATCTTGTTTAATAAAAAGTCACCTGCCTTAGAAATTCCACCACCTAATACAAAGATTTCAGGATCAATGATAGAAACTATATTCATAATTCCTACTGCTAAATATTTAGCCATTCTATTGACAGCCTTATTCGCTAGGGGATCTCCCTCTTTAGCTGCCTGAAAAATTAATTTACCATTTAATTTTTCTATATTCCCTCTCAATTTATCTATAATAACAGTTTTTTCTCCACTTTCTATAAGTCTCTTAGTATATGAAATTAGTGCTGTAGATGAAGCAAAAGTTTCTAAACATCCATTTCTGCCACAACCACAATTATAATAATTCTTTCCAACTATCATATGACCTATTTCCGAACCAATTCCGTGGAATCCAGCCTCTATCTTGCCATCTAATATAACTCCACCGCCTATACCCGTTCCTATGGTAATAAATACTCCACTACTAACATATTTCATTGATCCTGCTGTATGTTCTGCAAGCGCAGCTAAAGTAGCATCATTATCGATAAATACAGGAATGTTTAATCTATCTTCCATTATCTGTTTTAATGGGATATTACTCCAATTTAAATTTGGACATTTTATTACTCTACCTGTATTTGCTTCAGCAATTCCTGGAATTCCTATGCCAACCGCCTTAATCTTTTCTTTCTCAATTCCACTTTCCTTAATTATTTTATTTATCAGATCTATAATATCATTAACTATAACCTTATAATTTCTCTCTTTTCCTGTAGGCACAGAATCATCATATATTAGTTTTCCTTCTTCATTTACTATACCAGTGGCAATATTAGTTCCTCCTAAATCTACGCCTATATACATACTATAAAGCCCCCTGTTAAAATTAAGTTTTAGTCTGTCTCATTATATCATATCTCCCGTGAATTATATTCCAAGCTTCTTTTGGATAATATTATATGATACTGTCACTACTAACCTTTTCTTCATCTATAACCTTCCATACAACCTTGTAATGTTATAAATATTTTTAGCCAGTTCATCTGTTAAGTCATTTTTATTAATCCTCCACTGCCAGTTTCCTCCTACAGTTGATGGAATATTCATTCTAGCTTCACTTGAAAGTCCTAAATAATCCTGCATTTGTATTACTGCAAGATTTGCAACTGAACTTAAGGCTCCTCTTATAAATCCCCAATTATATCCTTCTTCTTCAGTTAGCTTTAAATACTTTATAGCAAAATCTATATCTTTTTTATTTGCATTTTCCATCCAGCCATTAATGGTATCATTATCATGAGTTCCAGTGTATACTACGCAATTTTTATCATAATTATGTGGTAAATAATCACTTTCTTCTTTAGCATCAAAAGCAAATTCTAAAACTTTCATCCCTGGATAGCCAGAAGTAACCCTAAAATCAATAACTTCTTTAGTTAAAAAACCTAAGTCTTCAGCTATTATTTCAATTTCTCCTATTTCTTCTTTTATCTTATTGAATAATTTCATTCCCGGTCCTTTAACCCATTTCCCATTTATTGCAGTATCTTCTCCGACTGGTACTTCCCAATAAGCCTCAAAACCTCTGAAATGATCAATTCTGGTTATATCATATATTTTACTGCTTGCTTTAATTCGCTCTATCCACCAACCATAGCCTGCTTTATCTAAGTAGTCCCATCTATATATAGGGTTGCCCCATAATTGACCTACAGCTGAAAAAGCATCAGGAGGACATCCAGAAATAACAGTAGGATTTTTATTTTCATCTAAAACAAACACTTCACTGTTTGCCCATGTATCAGCACTATCTTCCGCCACATAAATTGGTATATCTCCTATAATCTTTATTCCTTTATCATTTGCATAACCTTTTAAATCTGCCCATTGTTGAAAAAAAATATATTGTAAAAACACCCAGTAATCTATTTCTTCTCTTAATTCTTCTCTACATTTTTTTAAAATTTTTTCATCTCTTAACTTAATTTTTTTATCCCATTCCTGCCAAGGTTTTAAGTTAAATCCCTCTTTTATGCTCATATATAAAGCATAGTCCTCTATCCATGTTTTATTATCTTCTCTGAATTTTTTTATCCTATTTTCAAATTTACCCGTACTATTCTTAAAGGCCTTTTTTAAAATAGGTATTTTATTATCAAATATTTTATTATAGTCTACTTTTGTACAGTCCTTACCAAAGTTTATATTTTCATAATCCTCTTTTTTCAATAATCCCACTTCTGTTAGCAATGGTAAATCTATAAAATATGGATTACCGGCAAAAGCTGAATAGGATTGATAAGGAGAATCACCATAACCAGTAGGACTTATAGGCAATATTTGCCATAAACTTTGCCCTGACTTTTCTAAAAAGTCTACAAAATCATATGCTTCCTTTCCAAAGGTTCCAATACCATAGGGACTCGGCAGAGAGGTAATATGCATTAAAATACCACTGCATCTATTAATCATTAACTTTTCCCCCTTATAACTCTGTAAAATATAGAAAAGCACCTTACTTTCAAATTTTTATTTATCTGATAGTAAGATGCTAATATTAAATTTATATCTCTTAAAAATATAAGTTATACCTCTTAATAGATCCTGTAGTACATTTTTTTGTAATAATCCTATTCAAACCTTAAGGCCTCTATAGGATTTAGATTTAAAACTTTGAATCAGCTACTATGTACTCAAATAAAAATCCCTCTACCTCAGAAAAATAAACTGAGAACAGAGGGATTAAATAAATCTAGAATAATATCTTCAAGCTGTTACTTGTTGATAATGATTTCTTTACCTTCTTTACGTCTCTTTGCAAATTCAGCAGTTGCTGTGAATAGAACGTCAGTTGATGAGTTAAGTGCTGTTTCACAAGAGTCTTGTAACACACCTACTATAAAACCAACACCAACTACTTTCATAGCAATGTCATTTGGTATTCCAAATAAGCTACATGCTAGTGGAATTAGCAATAGAGATCCACCAGCTACCCCAGAAGCACCGCAAGCGCATACAGCTGACAATACGCTAAGTATCAATGCTGTACCTATATCCACTTGAATACCTAGTGTGTGTACTGCCGCTAATGTCAAGACAGCAATTGTAACAGCTGCACCAGCCATATTTATAGTAGCTCCTAATGGAATAGAAACAGAATATGTGTCCTTATCTAAACCAAGTCTTTCACATAAGCTCATATTTACAGGAATATTTGCAGCTGAACTACGTGTAAAGAATGCTGTAATACCGCTGTCTTTTAGGCATTTAAGAACTAGTGGGTATGGGTTCTTACGAGTGTATACGAACACAATAATTGGATTAACAACAAGTGCTACAAAAAGCATGCAGCCAATTAAAACAGCAAGTAATTGCCCATAGCTTAATAAAGATTCAATTCCATTTGTGGCAATAGAATCAAATACAAGCCCCATAATACCTAATGGTGCAAAGTTGATTACCAATACTACCATTTTAGATACTGCATCTGAAAAATTGCTGATCATTATTTTAGTAGATTCATGTGCACTTCTTAAAGCAAAACCAAGAAGTAGAGCCCAAGATAATATACCAATATAGTTGGCATTAAATAGTGCCTTAACTGGGTTGTCTACAATGTTTAAGAGTAATGCTTTTAGAACCTCTGTAACCCCTCCAGGAGGCGACACATTCTCTGCTCCTGCTGCTAGTGTCAAGCTCACTGGGAACATAAAACTTGCAACAACCGCAGTAAGACCAGCTAAAAATGTTCCTAATAGATAAAGACCGATGATAGACTTCATATTGGTTTCATGGCCACTTTTATGTTGAGATATAGCGGACATAACCAAGAAGAATACCAATACAGGTGCAATAGCTTTTAAAGCACCTACAAATAAAGACCCAAAAATGACGATTGGTTGTGCCTTGTCAGGGATCGTTACTGCTAGAATAATACCGATAGCTAGACCTACAATAATTCTTTTTACAAGACTGAGCTGATTCCATTTGTTGATCAGATTTCTCATTGTCTTTTTCCCCCCTTAAATATATAATTCGAATGATTGCAATGCACATATACTAAAATGTGCTGTTTCAGGAGCCACGTTATCCCCACTAATAATCGTGTTCCTTTTACAGTATATCACAAACTTTTTAAGTTAAAAATTATTTTTTTTAATATTATAATAGTATTTTATGTTTATTTACTATTTTTTGTATAATACCGTTTTACTATCTAAAAACTCACTATATTTAAGGTATTTCAAGTTTGAA
The DNA here is from genome assembly GCF_053901425.1 of Clostridium sp. JNZ J1-5. Lineage (NCBI taxonomy): Bacteria > Bacillati > Bacillota > Clostridia > Eubacteriales > Clostridiaceae > Clostridium > Clostridium sp. JNZ J1-5. Next base: position 310,827 of record NZ_CM132773.1, read on the forward strand.
AATTAGTAACTTTACTATTAATTGAAATAAATAAGTTTCATTCATCATAATGTAGTACAAAAATATAAAAATGGAGCGAAATCATGCTCCATTTCTTTATTGAATACCTCATTCATTTATTTTTAAAATACTCTTATATTTTTTAATAAGCGCAGAATATTTATAAATTGGAATCGTAAGAATCAGTGCTACAATAGCTACTAAGATTTTTCCATATGAATTAATTGAAACCATAAATAAATCAAAAACATAATTTCCAATCATCATAAATAATGGCAGCAACAATCCACATAAATAAGCATTTCGAATCGGGCGATAATATCGAATAAGATCATTGTAGTCAGTATGCAATTCAAATGGTTTTCCATCATTTTTCTTTTCTAATAATAATATTTCTTTGTTATAACCACCTGGAGATGTTGCTATCTGACCACCCCCTCTTGCCCACGGACGCCATCTAATCTTGCCAAATGAATAGTTTGTATTGATATTCTTTGTAAATGTTCTAAATCCCATTTCTTCAAGGAAAGACTTGTATTCCTTAGCCTCCTTATAAGATTTAGCACCTACAAATTCTACACAGTATTCATATTCTGATGGTTTACAAGACTCAAATTCATAAAACAATTTTGTAGTTCTAACAAGTCTCCAACCTTGAGCTGCCATTTTATTCAGCCACTTTTCCTGTGTTTCAAAAAAGCTGAAAAAATATCGAAATATTTTTATGGTCATACTATTTCCCTCCTATGATTTTTATTGCAGCACTATGAACTTTTTCTAATCTTATCAATTCGTTTTCTACAACTTCTTTACCTTTATCTGTAATAACATATTCTTTTTTGCGGTTATTTTCGTCACTATCATAGAGAACAATCCATTCCTTTTTCAATAATGTGTTGATTGCTCCGTACAATGTTCCGGCTCCTAAAGACAATCTGCCATCTGTTTCATTCTCAATAAACTGCATAATTCCGTAACCGTGATTAGGTTTATATACAGCCAGCAGAATGAAAAAGGTAGTTTCCGTCAAAGCACCGCCTTTTACATTATCTCTCATTTTGCACCTCCAGTATTACAGTATCCTATATATCGTTTACTGTAATATAACTATATCACTAACCGTAATAAACGTCAATAAAAAATGGAGTAAAAATCAATTTATATCTAAATTAGGTATACTTACCTTGCGCAATGAATTTTAACAAGTATACTTGTCGTTTTGCAAAGTATACTTGACAAATATATTTCCACATGATACCATTTAATTAATGGAGGTGATACTTTGAATGAAGATAGACCACTAAAGAATCGGCTTAAAATTGCTCGTGCTGAAAAAAGCCTGTCACAGGAACAACTTGCTGTACTTGCAGGCGTAACTCGACAAACAATTAGTTCTATTGAAACAGGTCAGTATTGTCCTACTGCAAAATTAGCATTAATACTTTCAAAAGTGCTTGATAAAAAGTTTGAAGATTTATTTTATTTTGAGGAGGTAAAAAATAATGATTAATAAAATGGTGGAAAAAGATGAAAGAACAACCTTTGTTGAAAATGCCAGTTATACATTTGGATACAAATTCATTACCTACGTACTATTTCTTGATATTATCTACAGGGCTTTAAGGTTCAATGAAGCACCATGGGACTTATTTGCTATAATAATTATAAGTGGAATTGTTATAACAATGTATCAGTATAAAAAGAAAATCTTAGTAAAAAATTGGATAAAAGTAGTTACCTTTATATTTATTCTCACTTTTATTATTGCATTTTTAACAGTAGTTATTTTAAAAAAGTTTTGGAACTAAAAGTATACTAATATTCATTCTATATATCCATAGATTTATATATACTTTAACTTACCATAGTTTCTATATTCCTTAGTTTGTTATAAAATACAAGGTTGCACCAACAACTCTAAAGCCATTATTAGTGCAACCTTTAATAATATATTCTTATATAATATATTATTAAAAATACTTAAGTTAAAGAATCAGCTAGATTACTAAGTTATCAGTTTATGCCACTTACAACTTGCTTAGAATCTGAAATCTCGTTTTCCGTTCTTTAATTCTGTTAAGTGTTCTTTTACTATTGCTTTAACCTTCTCATTTGGTATTTTAGGAACTTCCTCAGCAATCAATGCTTCACCTTTTTTCTTTGTGTCATCGGAAGCATAGTCCTCCAAATATTCCTTAAGAGTCATTAAAGCATTTGGCTGACAGCAGTTTGCAATTTGTCCTGATTTAACAAGACTCATGAACCTGTCACCAGTTCTTCCCTCACGATAGCAAGCAGTACAAAAGCTTGGAATATACTTCATTTCTAAAAGCCAATTCACAATTTCATCAAGTGTACGATTATCATTAACTTCAAACTGTGCAGAATTATCATCCTCTGCTTCTGGTTTATCATAACCTCCAACACTAGTACTGGAACCACCACTAATTTGTGATACACCCAATTCTAGTACACGTTCACGAGTTTTTTGAGATTCACGTGTTGATACTATCATACCTGTATATGGTACTGCAATACGAAGAACTGCTACAATTTTTGCAAAAATATCATCTGATATAGCATTTGAAAAATTATCAGGGTCAATGTCATCTGCTGGGCGGATACGAGGAACACTTATAGTGTGCGGACCCACTCCCATGGCAGCTTCTAAATGCTCAGCATGCATTAGTAATCCTATAAAATCGTACTTGTACATATTAAGACCAAATAGAACACCAATTCCCACATCGTCGATGCCGCCTTCCATGGCACGATCCATGGCTTCAGTGTGATATGCATAATCATGTTTTGGACCTGTAGGGTGCAACTCCTCATAACTCTTCTTGTTATATGTCTCTTGGAAGAGTATATAGGTTCCAATGCCTGCCTCTTTTAATTTTCTATAGTTTTCCACTGTAGTAGCCGCAATATTTACATTTACTCGTCTAATTGCTCCATTCTTATGTTTTATGCTATATATTGTTTTAATACTTTCAAGAACATATTCAATAGGATTGTTTACAGGATCTTCTCCAGTTTCCAACGCTAAACGCTTATGCCCCATATCCTGAAGTGCAATTACCTCTCTTTTGATGTCTTCCTGTGACAACTTCTTTCTTGCTATACTTTTATTTTTATAATGATATGGACAGTAAACACATCCGTTTATACAGTAATTTGAAAGGTAAAGAGGAGCAAACATTACGATACGATTTCCGTAAAATTTCTGTTTGATCTCTTTTGCCAATTTAAACATTTTTTCATTTTCATCTTCTAAATCACATTCCAGTAATACTGCTGCCTCTCTGTGTGTTAAACCTTTACAATCCTTTGCTCTTTCAATAAGGCTTTGAATAAGCTGACGGTTACTTTTATTTTTTTTCGCATATGCAAGAGTATCCATAATTTCTTCGTCATCAATAAATTCAGTTGCAATCTTAGATTTACTATTGTACATTAAAAAACCCCTCCAATTTTATTCATTTGCTGTCTGGGACACTTTTGAATAAACCGTTTTAATGTTTACATCAGGTAACATACCTAATTTTCCGGAAAGGGCACTGATAATATCATTAGGCGCATCCATAATAATACTTATTACCTTAATATTACGTTTTTGATACGGAATCCCCATTCTACCTACAATATAATCACTATATTCATGCAGAATAGAGTTTAATTTTTGTATGGAATTTCCGTTTTCAACAATAATTCCAATAATAGCGATTCTTGTTTCCATTTTTAAAATCCTTTCTTAAATTATAATAATAAAAAATCCTTGTTCCAAAAAAAGAACAAGGATAGCAAATAAATCGCAGATAATCACATATATATGGATTCCCCGAGTTTATAACAACTATTATCTCGCCTTTTCATTTGGGACTAACCCTCATGCATTCAGTACGATACTTTTTTAGAATTAACGTTTTTATGGTTAACTCCAAGAAAAAGCAATAAAAGCTAAGCCTCAGACAGTTTACCAAAACACAATTAATTATACCACAATTTTTTACCAAATAGCAAAGGATATTTTCCAGTCATTCCCTAGAGCTATAATATTACATCTTACTCATTTTTTCTATAGTCTGTTTTATACAAAAAAGTTATTTTAATTAGTTACATAAACACAAATCCTTATTTAAATTATTCTTCAATAAAGCTAACTATTTTATCTACTAGAGTTTCCAAGCAATCTATAAAAGGAGAATGTCCAGCTTCTAGACTGAGATAGGTTGCATTATCACCCATTGCAGCTTTTATCTCTTTTCCTCTACTAGGAACAACTACATAATCTCTTTCTCCTTGGATAATTAGGGTTGGAATTTTTATCTTATCCACTTCTCCAGTACCTTCTGTAACTCCGTTATGTTCATGACTTATATTGAATTTTATTAAAGCCCAATGCACGTCCAATATATTTACTTGTGTTAACATGTCCTCTAAATATTCATCATACTTTAAGTCTGAAGGTTTCTTATCAGTATAGATTACTGCATCCCATAAATTTCTTAAAAATTTCTTATCTCTTTTTTTATAAGCTTCAACTAATGGAATCATACTTATTGGATCTTTGGTAAGTTCCTCCTTACTTTGAAAAGGCTTATCAGATAAAGGCTTTCTCTTAGCATCCAAAGGATATGTAGGGTATCCCTTAACACTTACAGATTCTATCAATATTAACTTTTTAACATAGTCTGAATAATCAGCTGCAAATTGCATTGATACTCCACCACCTGTGGACCATCCACCTAAGTAAAACCCCTTTATACCTAGTTCATCTACAAAAAGTTTTAAATCCTCTGAAAAATCTTTTATTGAATCAATGGGATTATTATAACTTGATATACCAAAACCTCTCAAGTCTACAGCATATATTTTGTAATCATCAGGCATAGCTTCCATTAGCAAATCCCAGTGCTTTGAAGAGGTCATATTCCCATGAACCAGAACTATAATCTTATCTCCATAGCCACTTTCTCTGTAACCTATAGTTTCTCCATTCTTGATTTTTATAGATTTTGGTGTTAAATTTTTACTCATTTTTTCTCCTCCTAAATTATAAAGAATAAAACTTCCTAAGTTCTAAGACTCTTAAGAAGTTTTATTCCCATATTCTTTAATTTCTTATTTTGATATACCACTCTTGCATAAAGCCGTCATTATTATAAAGCTTAGATTTTGTACTTAAAAATTCATTTATTTAATTAGGCTTTGTGCATTACTAATTTCTTAATTTCAATTCCTAAGTTCTCCATATCTTCTCTTAATAATTTCCAACAATCTTTTGTATTTAGTTTTCTTGAAGAATCCTTCTTTACATAAGCTCTCACAATATGCTCAGGATTATTTTTCCACTTATAGCAGTATAGTACTATATTCCCTACCTTTGATTCCAATTTATTGTGTAATATACTTGGAGAATTTTTAATAGTAAATATAAAAACTTCATAGTCCTTATATTCTCCATTTGATAAATCTGACTTCTCTTTTAATCTTAAGTCTTCTGTATCTTCAATACAAATTTCTTTAGCCAAATTTGCATACATAAAAAAGCCCTCCTTAAATATACCAATTATTTTTATTATTTTTTTAGAACTTATATTAGGTAGGTAGACTTTATGATTTGTTTATTATTTATATTATAATATATAATCTGTATTTTTACCTTAAAATTTTAGAATTATTTTTAATATTTTAAAAATTCAAAATATTTATTTTGATAGATTTCAATTAATCTAAATGTATATGGCAATATCCTCCTGGATTTTTCTTTAAATATTTTTGATGATATTCCTCAGCCTCATAGAAACACTTTAAGCGTTCTACTTCAGTAACTATAGGATTTTTGTAATTTTTCTGTTCCTCATTTTTACTCTTCATAATTATATTTAGATCTTTTTCATCTAAGTAAAATATGCCTGTTCTGTACTGGCTCCCTCTATCATTTCCTTGTCTATTTAATATTGTTGGATCTATTATGCTCCAGAATTTATATAATAGCTTTTCCAATGATATAATATTTTCATCATATTTTACGTAACAAGCTTCTGCATGGCCTGTAGTTCCAGTACATACTTCTTCATAACTAGGATTTTCTTTTATTCCATTGGCGTAGCCCACTTTTGTTTCCACTATTCCAGGATTTCTTGACATATATTCTTCTACTCCCCAAAAACAACCTCCAGCTAAAACTATTTCTCTCATAAACGATACCTCTCTAATTTAAAGATTTTTATATAAACATTTTTAATTTATTTTAGTCAGCATTTCTTAAAAAGCTTTTATAACTCCATACCATTCAATATATCTCTAAGCTTCTTTAGCTCCTCAGACGATAAAGTTATTCCTTTTCCCATCTTTTCATGTTCTGCTGACCAATCTCTTATATCATATTTTGGATCTCTTCCGTTCCATGAGATTATATTTAACTCTTTAGACCAGCCTTTAGCTGATTCTGAAACAATACCAATAGTTTTCTTGATTTCATATTTAATTTCTGCCATTAATTCTTCCTCCTACTAAACTAAATAATCACTTTATGTTCTTACATTGATTTATCTATTATTATAGTATCATTAATAACTTATGAAAATATAACTAGATTGCTATAAAATACAATGTTGCACTAACCTTAGAAACATTATTAGTGCAACCTTTAAGAATTATATGTCTTAACTACAATTACAGCTTATAATCATTTTGCAAAGTTGCTTATGAGCCATTTCGCAAACTTTTCCTTTTCTTCAAACTGTGGATAATGAGCTGAATTTGAATATAATATATACTCCTTTTTGTCAGCTGCAATTAAATCAAAATAATTCTTTGCCGACTGTGCTGAGGTCATGTAATCATATTGCCCCATAATAAAATAGCAAGGAATTTTAAGGCTTTTCACAAGTGTAGGCAAAGGATTTGTTAAAGCTTCATCAAGTAGTGCTTCTTGTGAAATATTTACTCCGCGAAAATATCGAACAACATCAAGGAGATTATATTCTGGATGAAACAAAAAACCTTCAGTATAATCGCGATTATCGTCAATAAGTCGTGATGCCCCGCCATATTTTCTAACATAATTGCGTGGAGTAAAAGTTTCACCTTTTTCAATTTTATTTGATAACTCTTTGAGCTTTGAAACATCATCCATATTTTTAGCATTCTCTGCTTGTTTAATACAATAATTCAGGCTATCTAATTCACTCTGAGCAGTATTAGCCATTTGCCCAATACCAATATACGCAATATACTTATCTGGTGCTTTATTTACGGCTTGCAATGCAATATATGTACCAAATGAATGACCTATCAATACCACTTGTTTCTTGCCAAAACGTTCAGAAATATAGTCTGTTAATGCTAGCACATCATTCACCAGTAACTCAGATGAAAGATTTGAATAGTCCTCAAAAAAATGATAAGATTTACCACTTCCCCGTTGATCATAATGAACCACTGTAAAATCTTTTTCTAATAAATCTTGATATTTTGTCACATAAGGTATTTCTGGACAACCTGGTCCTCCATGAACAAAAATTAAAATTGGATTTGACTTGTCGTGTCCTCTTATCATAATCTGATGCTTAGTACCATTTATTTCAACTTTTTCAAGTTCACTTATGCTATTTTCTCCTTTAATTGCTGGTGTCCAAGTAGGAAAAATCAACAATATTACAATGAGTAGAATTATAATAATACCTATATACTTTAAAATTTGTTTTATTTTTTTCAAATATGCACCTCCAAAAATGACCTTCTTTTTTTGCAAAACATAATAAATATTACGCCATAATTTTTTACTATCCTATAGCAGCTCTATATATTGTATCTCTACATATTTCCTATATTGCAACTTCAAACCAAAACCTTCTTATTTAGATTATACACTACTAATCTTTAGCTGTGCATTACAAAAAATAAATTTCGCGGTCAATTTAGTCTACATGTCCATGCCCGATTAATTTATAATTATCTATACTTATATATACAATCATATTGTTTAGCTTTGATTCGCTTTTTCTTGGAAAATCCACAAGATATACTTCTTTCCCAATATAAGATTTATCATAAATATTTCCCATGCTTTCTTTTAAAGTTGTTTTAGAAAGTTTACTATCTCTCCAAGTTCCTACTACTCTCTCTTTATCTTTTGATGTTAGTTGATTGTATGCGATTTCTCTAACATCCCGTTCCCCTGCAAACTGGTTTCCTAATATATCTTCTAAGTCAGAAATAATTTTTTCATCTTTTCCAACATATTGAACAATAATATTCCCTTTTTTATAGAAGTGAGGTGATGAAATCCAATCAATCGCCATTGATTTAGAGCCATCGCTATATCCACATCCATCACTATCAATACGTTTTGCTTCATTCTCCATCTTCTCATTGCTATTAAACAAATAAATATATAATGCTTCATTATCAAATATCATTTTTTTTCGTGTAGTTGGAAGAAAATGCTTAGATTTCTCTACATCTTGCATTTGAAATTTATAATTCTTTGCTTTCATTTCACTTTGAAATTGTTCAATATAAAAAGTATCTTTTGGGTCATTTTTGTCGGCACAACCTATAAACGTAGCAAGCATAAATAATGATAAGATAAGTAATGTGATGTGATTACCTTTTTTGCCCATAATTTATTCCTCCATATAAAATAAATTATCCAGTTATACTAACTTTCAATATTATATACGAAATCTACGGTAATTAGTTTGCTAATAGAAAATAAGGCTATAAACTGTATCATTACTACAGTTTATAGCCTTATATCTATTTTAATTAAAAACTACTTTATTTTACATACATTCCGCCAGGTTTTTCAGATAGATTAACGATAATATTCTTCATCTGAGTATAATGCTCTAATATAACTTTATGAGTTTCTCTGCCTATTCCTGAGTCTTTAAATCCTCCAAAAGGTGCTCCAGCTGGGAAACTATTGTAAGTATTAACCCATACACGACCTGTTCTGATTCCCCTTGCAACTCGGATAGCACGATTAATGTCACGTGTAAATACACCACCGCCTAGACCATAATCACTATCATTTGCCATATCAATAACGTCTTCTTCGTTTTTAAATTTAATAACAACCCCTACTGGTCCAAAGATTTCTTCGCTAGCTACTCTCATATCATTTGAAACATCTACAAGTAGTGTAGGTTTCATAAAGTAACCTTTTGCAGCATCGCCTTCAGTATATCTTTCTCCTCCTGTAGCCACTTTAGCTCCTTCTTGTTTTCCAATTTCTATATAATTAAGAATCTTCTTAAGCTGAGTTTCACTAACTTGTGCCCCCATTTGAGTATTAATATCTAATGGATTCCCAACTTTCACTTTTTCAAAAGCTTGGATTGCTTTTTCTATAAATTCATCATAAAAGTCTTCTTGAACAAAAATCCTAGATCCTGCTGAACAAACTTGTCCTTGATTAAAAAGAATTCCTAATTGAAGACCTTCTAGAGCCATATCTATATCTGCATCTTTAAAGAATATATTAGCAGATTTCCCTCCAAGTTCTAAAGTAGAAGGAATAATCTGTTGTGCTGCGGCAAGTCCAATTTTTCTACCTACTTCTGTAGATCCTGTAAAAGCTAGTTTATCAATTCCTTGATTATGCTGTATATATTCACCGCTCTTTGATCCTCTTCCTGTAATTATATTAATTACACCCTTAGGAACAACATTTTCTATTAACTTCATAAGCTCTATTACACTCAACGAGGTAGTACTTGATGGTTTAAATACTGTAGTATCTCCTGCAGCCAATACTGGAGCTAGTTTCCATGCTGCCATTAAAAATGGAAAATTCCATGGTACAATTTGTCCTACTACACCAATAGGCTCCCTTAATATTATATTCAAAGTATTTTCATCAACCATTGTTGAACTACCTTCTGCAGCACGAATAGCTCCTGCAAAATATCTGAAATGGTCTGCTGCCAATGGAATATCGGCTCCTGTTGTTTCTCTAATAGGTTTTCCATTATCCATAGTTTCAATAGTAGCTAAATACTCTGCATTTTCATCAATAATGTCTGCAATTTTATTTAATACAGCAGCTCTTTCGGCAGGTGCTGTTTTTCCCCAAGTTTTAAATGCTTTACGCGCTGCTTTCACTGCATCATCTACATCTTTTTCTGATGCATCAGCAATCTCTGTTAATAATCCACCTGTAGCTGGGTTATAAGTTTTAATAGTTGTACCATCAGAAGCATCTCTCCATTGTCCATCAATATATAATTGATATTTTTCTTGTAATTTAATTTCCATGTAATCTCCCCCTCTACTAATTATAAAATTTAATTACATGTACATTATATCACTTTAATAATATTCCGACAATTCTGACAAATAATATTATACATAAAACACTTAAATATGCTAATTTTCTTCTTTTTTATAAGGGTCTATATGAATGTTTACTCTGATATTTTTAAATTTTTTGTTCATATCTTTTTTTAAACTACCAATAATATTATGTGTTTCTTGCACTGTAAGATTAGGATCTACAGTAATATGAAAATCTATATGCTTCATGTTCCCTGACTTTCTAGTTTTTAGCTTATGATAATCTATAAATTGATTATTATGTTCTTTTATAATCTTCTCTATCTCTCCTTCTTCTTCGTCAGATAATCTTGCATCAAGAAGATAATCAAAGGCATCTTTAGAAAGTTCCCACGCTTCCTTAATTATTAACAGTGCTACAAGTATTGCAACAATTGAATCCAAGATAAGTAGTCCTGTAACCTTGATAAGAAGAATTCCAAGCCCTACTCCCAGTGATGTGTAAACATCAGTTTTCAAGTGAAGAGCATCCGCTTTAAGAGCCATAGAATCCTCTTCCTTAGAAACCTTATATAATTTTCTTGACACAACAAGGTTTATAAGTGCTGAAATAAGCATAACAGCAATTGCTATATTTGCTTGCTCTATTGCAGCGGGTTCAAATATTTTTTTAAAAGCTTCGATAATAATCATTCCAGCGGCTATAAAAATCAGTAACCCTTCCATTATTCCAGATATATTCTCTATTTTTCCATGTCCATAAGGATGCTTCCTATCAGCAGGCTTTGCAGAATGTCTTACAGATAAAAACGCAATCAGTGATGCTACTAAATCCATTCCTGAATGTATTGCTTCAGAAATAATGCTTACAGAACCACTTAAAATACCTGCTACAATCTTAAAAATTATGAGCATTGTGTTTGATATAATTGATAAAAGAGCAACTTTAACTCTCCTGTCAGAAGTAACCATAGATAACCTCCTCCTCTATTTCAAAATCTAAGAAATTATAATATTTGCCATGTACTCAGTACTGAAAGCTACTGAACTGTTAGAATTAGTAGCTTTCTTCCAATCACTCCATTTTATATTGAAGGAATCTCCATTTGTTTTACAGTAATCATAAAGGTAGTTGTTCTTCCTACTCCTTGTTTACAATGAATCTAAAACAAGATGCACATCATTATCATTAGAAGCTTCAACTGTAATACCTTTACTTACTGAGGAAGATTAAAAAATAAATATTAATCTTTCTAAGCATAGTATAAGGTATTAAAATCATTTCTATACAAGCTGCTAATGGTACACTCTGTATCTATTAATCGTCTCTTTTTTTAATAAACAATTCTTTAAAACGTTTGGCCGAATATTTGACAGTATCACTTATCCACTTTCTAAAAGTATCAAGTGGCTGCTTTTTACGTAAGTAAACCTTTATAGCAAATAAGAGTATAAGCAATATAAAACCTATACTGATAAGTACAACCGAAATCGGATTTTCTTCATACATAGCATTTGCAAAAAGTTGTATAGTTGCCAAATATCTAGAAATATAATTATTTGCTGGTGATGGAAACTCTACCACTGTGACTTTATTAATATCACCAAATTTAGCAATTATATAGTGGTAATAGCTGTTTTTAGTTAAAAGCTCTGCTCCTGCACCACCAGTAATCAAATAGCGCACACCACCCTTGGCGTATTCCATATAGCTATGAATATGAGATAAGTATACTGTATCTACATGGTATTTACTCATGAGATTTTCAAACTTTGCCGCTTCCTGTAGGTCCTGGAAGCCATGATCCATATTCTTGTTTTCGTTGTAATTGTTCAATTTCTGCTCTACCCAATTTTCGCCGCTTTCCACTTGATTAACATAATTCGGAATTTTATTAGGAGTTACGCCACTTCTTGGATCTTCAGGTGGTATGTGTGTAACGACAAAAATACGTTTACCCTGTGCTTTTTTCAAGTCTTTTTCTAACCATGCATATTGCTCATCCGAAATAGCTCTTTTTTCAGCCCATCCTGGAGATGAATCTACGAATGCAAAATGGCTGTCTTCAAAATCAAATGAATAATTAGCCGGGCCATACAACATGGTATAAGTATCACGGCCATTGCTGCGAATATCATGATTACCAAGAGTTGTGCAGACTGTAGCAGAGATTTTTGACATCATCTGGTCAAAAAGTCTGTACTGGTTAGGTTTTCCACTAAACACCAAGTCCCCATTATCGATTACAAATATAGGATTTTGGCCATTTACCTGTTGAATAATCTCCCCAAAAGTATCATATCCGTCTCGATTATCACCCAGGATTATGTATTTATTTTTTCTGGAGTTATCTGCAGCAGTTGGCTGTACCGGTTGAATTTTTACTGTTTCTCCAGTATGCACAGTAATACTTAACTGTAATGTATTGACTAAAGTACTTTAAAATTACGCAGCAACTTTAGCTAGGGACTTGAGCCTGAGTTAGACGCTAAAGCGTGAAGTTAGAGGTTAGAAATTTTAGTTTAGAGTTTAAAGTGGAAAGCTTATAGCGAGGAATTTTTTCCGTTTTCCACTTTAAGCTTTCCACTTCTTAAGTTTTTTTATTGTTCTACTTTTCCCCCTTCAATAACTATATCTTCTATGCTCTCAGCCCCGTAGGTATCTTTTAATGTTTCCTCATAAGCTTTGTGGACAAAGTTTTCTTTTCCTAAAGTTATAAGTTCAGAATTTATCCAGTCAAGAAGTTCTTTATTCCCCTTCGCAACAGCAGGTGCTATTGTATCTTCTCCTCCAAATTTCGGTATAGTAACACTATAGCCAGGGTTTTTCTTTGCCCATGCAAGTACTTCTGTGTTATCATTAGCTATTGCATCACCACGTCCATCTTTTAATGCTTCAAATATTTCTGAGTATTGATCATACTTTACTAACTGTATACCTGGATGATTCTTTGTAAGATAAGTTTCTGCAGTTGTACCTTTTGCGATAATAATCTTCTTATCTTTCATTTCTTCAATAGAATTAATTGGAGCACTGTCTGGCGATACTAATCCAAGAGAAACCTTCATATACGGGTTTGCAAAATCTACCTTTTGTTTTCTTTCCTCTGTAACAGTAAAGTTTGCCATTATTATATCAACTTTGTTTGACTCCAAATAAGCTACCCTGCTTGCTGCATCAACTAGGACAAATTCTACCTTAGATTCATCTCCTAAAAGGTCTTTTGCAAATCTTCTAGCAATATGTACGTCGAAGCCTTGACTTTTACCATTTGAATCTACATAGCCAAAAGGAGCTTTGTCACTAAATACTCCAATTTTAATAGTTCCTCGTTTCTTAATTTCATCTAATGAGCTTGCTGTCACTTTTGATTCAGAAGACTCAGATTTACTATTTGCTGCTTCTGAGCTTGTTTTACCACAACCTACAAGACCTCCTAATATTATAGTGCCAGCCATAACTGCAGCTAAAAGTTTTTTCATTTTCTTCATGTTAACTTCCTCCTTTATTTAATATTGAAATACATTTAAGAATTGTTTAGCTCTTTCTGTCTTTGGATTTGTAAAGAATTCCTTTGGCTCTGATACCTCGCAGACATTTCCTTCATCAACAAAAACTATTTTATCAGCAACAGATTGTGCAAAGTTCATTTCGTGTGTCACAATTATCATAGTCATACCCTGTTTTGCAAGGTCTAATATAACTTCCAAAACCTCTCTCACCATTTCAGGATCAAGAGATGCTGTTACTTCATCAAAAAGCATTATTTCAGGATTCATACATAAAGCTCTTACTATTGCTATTCTCTGCTTTTGCCCTCCTGATAGCTCACGAGGATAGGAATTCTTACGCTCAAGCAAACCTACTCTATCTAGCAGCTGCTCTGCTTGTCTCATCACTTCATCTTTTGATCTCTTTTGAACTTTTATTGGTCCTAAAAGTATATTTTCAATAACCGTCATATGTGGAAAAAGATCATAGCTTTGAAACACCATACCTATTTTCTGACGAATTTCTTGCCAATTAACATCTTTATCTGCAAGGTTCTTGCCAGAAAACTCTATTCTACCTCCTTGAATATCTTCTAGTCCATTAAGACATCTAAGCAGCGTACTCTTTCCACATCCTGATGGCCCCAAGATAACTACAACTTCTCCTTTGTGTATGTTAAGGCTAATACCTTTTAGTATTTCTTTTTCTGAATATCTCTTCTCTAAATCATTTATCTTAAGCAATACTTGATTCTTTTCCATATGAATTATACTCCCTCCTTAGTTTTGCCACTTAGCTTCTAGCTTTTTTGATAGTATGGATAGAGGATAACAAATTATAAAGTACAAAATAAATATGATACCATAAATCCAAAAGGACGCTGAAGGTACTTCTAAACGAGACAGCTCTATAATTTGCTGGCCTATTTTTACAACATCCATAACTCCTATTAACACTACTAATGAAGTGGTTTTAATCATTCTTGTAGCTAAATTTATGGCGCCTGGAAGCATTCTCCTTATGGCCTGAGGTATAAGAATATATCTATAAAGTCCAAAGGTGCTAAGACCAATAGCCTTTCCCGATTCGGTTTGGTGCTTTGGTAAAGATTCTAATGCACCTCTTACAATATCTCCCATCTCTGCAGCTCCCCAAAGGCTAAAAACTATAACTGAAGCTGCCTCACCACTTAAATGTATATCTAAAGCAGCAGTAACTCCAAAATAAACAATAAAAAGCCAAACAAGAACTGGTATTATTCTAAATAACTCCAAGTAAAATCGATATATAACTCTGATAAATTTTGATCTCGATTTTGCAGTCCTTATGATTCCCAAAACTATTCCAAGTAAAGCGCCTATAAAAATTGAAATAAAAGCAATTCCTACAGTTACTAGCAATCCCCCAAATAGTCGCTCTACATTTCTTCCTTCAAAAAGAACCCTAATTCCCAAATTCAGCATAACGCACCTTCCTTTCTACCCAAGTAAGAAAGACTGATAAAGGCAAAATTATAATCAAATATGTAGCTACTAGCATTAATAGAGATTCAAAGGTGTTATAATACATTCCTATTAAATCTTTTGTTACATTCATAAGATCTAAAATTGATATTGCTCCTAGAATAGAGGTTTCTTTTAGTAAGAATATACAATTTGCACTTAAGGCAGGTACACTCACCGAAAATGCCTGGGGCAATATTACATACCTAGCAAGCTGGAATTTTGAAAGACCAATGCTAAGTCCTGACTCAATCTGAGTTTTATTAACCGCCTCAATTCCCCCTCTAAAGGCTTCAGCCATATAGCTTCCACCTAAAAATGTTAGACCAATTATTGCACAAGTATTTTCGCTCATTTTTATGCCCATCTTAGGAAATCCATAGTATAAAAAAAATAGCTGTATAAGTAGCGGAGTATTACGTGAAAGTTCTATATAAACTTGCGCAATAGTCTGCAGCCCCTTTATCTTGTAATATTGTATTACGCTACATATAACCCCAAGTATTATTGAAAACAATATACCCCAAAAGGCAAGTTTTAAGGTAAGTATAGTTGCTTTTTCATACAAAGGTAAATGCTCTAGAATAAACTCCCAATTAATATTCATAAATTTATCACCCTTTTTAATATGATTCGCGCTAAGTTTATAAAGTGTAATTTATAATTCCTATAGTTTTACTATGTTATGTAGTATATATTATACGCATTGTCTAGTTTTGTCAATAAGATTTAAATTATTTTTTAACAAATGATTATTTTTTTCGCATTATCAAAGATATCAAAAATTTTAGCACGTTTTTTCCTACTTTAGCATATATTCAACGATAATACCCACTGTATATCAAAGAGCTGTGAGTGGAAGAATATATACATTAGAAATATAGGAGGCGAATTTATGAAACATTCAAGTTTAGCGTTACATGAAACAATGGAAGTCCACGAAATGCTTAACTTTAAGACAGTTTGCATAACTAAATCTAAGATGATGCAAGGTTTAGTATTTGATCAAGACCTCAAAAATATAATGGAAAAAGATGTACAACAATCCATCACAGCTATAAATGATTTGCAAGAATTATTATCTAAAGCTCCAACTCTACAATAGGAGGTGAAAACAATGATTAATGACTATTTAGAAGTGAGGAATGCCGAGGGAATGCCTAAGCTTGTTGATTCAACCATAGCTCTTGACTTCTTACTTGCTGCAAAAACTGGGGTAAGAAATTGTGCTTTCGCTTTGTCAGAAGCTGCAACTCCAGAGGTTAGAGCTACTTTAAGTACCCAACTGGAAAATGCAATTAATCTTCATGAAGAAATAACTAATCTTATGATAAATAAAGGTTGGTTTTATCCTTATGAACTTAATAAACAATTTGAAATGGATATGAAATCTTCAGAAACAGCAGTTCAAATTGCAAACTTAGACCTCTTCCCTGGAAATACTAGTAGGCTTGGTACATTTGCAACACCAGAAAAATAATTTAGGAGGTATCAGCAATGAAAGCTGTAACATTTCAAGGTATAAAAAATGTAAAGGTTAAAGAGGTACAAGATCCTAAAATTCATAAGCCAGATGATATTATAGTAAGGCTCACGAGTACAGCTATATGTGGGTCAGATTTACACCTTATTCACGATATGATTCCTAATCTTCCTCAAGATTACATAATAGGCCATGAACCTATGGGAATTGTTGAAGAGGTAGGTCCTGAAGTTACAAAAGTAAAAAAAGGAGATAGGGTTATCGTTCCCTTTAACGTTAGCTGTGGAGAATGTTTTTTTTGCAAGCACGGGTTAACAAGTCAATGCGATAACTCAAATCCTCATGGTGAAGGCGGTGCTTATTTTGGATATTCTGAAACCTTTGGTGGGTATCCAGGAGGGCAAGCTGAATTTATGAGGGTTCCTTATGGTAACTTTACTCCTTTCCTTATTCCAGAGGATTGTGAAGTTGAAGACGAAAAGCTACTGTTAATGTCTGATGCCATGGCTACTTCATACTGGAGTGTAGAAAATGCTGGTGTTAAAAAAGGTGATACAGTAGTTATCTTTGGCTGCGGACCTATTGGACTTTTAGCTCAAAAGTTTGCTTGGCTTAATGGTGCAGAAAGAGTCATTGCAGTTGATTATATAGATTATCGTCTAGAACATGCAAAGAAAACTAATAAAGTGGAAACCGTAAACTTTGAGCAACATGAAAATACTGGAGAATATTTAAGAGAAATCACTCATGGCGGCGCAGAAGTAGTTATAGATTGTGTAGGTATGGATGGAAAAATGACTCCTCTTGAATTTTTAGAAACAGGATTAAAGCTTCAAGGTGGTTCTATGGGTGCCTTGGTTATGGCTACTCAGTCAGTTAAAAAGGGTGGAACTATCCAAATAACAGGAACTTATGGTGCTAGGTATAACGCTTTTCCTCTTGGAGATATATTTAATCGAAATGTTAATTTGAGAACAGGTCAAGCACCAGTTATTCCTTATATGCCACAGCTTTATAAACTGCTTGTTGAAAAAAAGGTGGATCCTAGCGATATAATTACACATAGATTATCTCTAGATGAAGCAGAACATGGATACGAGGTTTTTGATACAAAAACTGAAGGATGTATCAAAGTTGTTCTAAAACCATAAACACTACTTCTAAAAAATTAATATTAGACTTTCACTTAACTAGGAGGTGATATAATGCAATCCCAAGGTGTTGCTCCACATGAAAGTATTGAGCTTCATGAGCTTTTAACCTTTAAAAACCTTTGTTTGACAAAATCAATTACTATGTCACCACTACTTTCTGATAAAGAGCTGAAATCAATTTTACAGCAGGATGTTACTACAACAAAGCAACATATTGAAGAATTAAAAGAACTGCTAGAGCATTCTTGCCTAAACAATACAAACCTATAAAAATATAGAAAGCTGGTGAAATCATGAATTCAATAATAGAAAGTCTTACTGGAATGGATAAAATGAGTGACCAAGTTATTGCTACAGACTTTTTAATAGCTGCTAAAAGCGGTATCAAAAATTATGCCGTCGCTTTGACAGAAACAACTTCCCCAGATGTAAGAGTAGTACTAAGGAGGCATCTAAATGATGCTATAAGAACTCATGAAGTGATTACAAATTATATGGTAAAAAATAGTTATTACCATGCTTATAACCCTCAAGAACAATTCGAAGTAGATATGAAAACAACTGAAACAGCTTTAAATCTTACACTCTAACTCTACGTATAGTAAACAAAATAGATTAAGATCAAGAAAGTTATAAATAAAAGACTCAGCTGCTTGCCGAGCCTTTTATTCATGAAATGTGAAATTTTCACCAGTTTCTTAGACCTTCTACTTCTTCTTCTGTAAGATTACGCCACTTTCCCATGTCTATGCCATCAATTTTTATATTCATAATTCTGATACGTTCTAAACGAATAACCTTATACCCTAGAGCCTTGCTCATCCTTCGAATTTGTTTATTTAGTCCTTGGGTTAGAATAATACGAAAGGTATTGTCACTTACTCTACTAACCGTGCAAGGTCTTGTAACAACTCCGCAAATCTCAACTCCATCAGACATTTCTTTCATAAAAACATCATCAAAAGGCCTATTAAGGGTTACTATATATTCTTTCTCATGTCTATTTTCCGCCTTTGAAATTTTATTTGATAAATCTCCATCATTAGTCATCAGTATTAATCCTTGCGATGCCTTGTCTAATCTTCCAACAGGAAATATATACTCCGGATAATTTATAAATTTAATTATATTGCTTTCCACTCCCTTTGCCGCTGTACAAGTAATTCCTACTGGTTTGTTTAAGGCAATATAAACTTTATCCTTTACAGGAATAGGCCTATTATCAATTAAGATGATATCACTTTCTTTTACCCACTGCCCCGCCTCACACAACTTTCCATTAACTGTAATTCTTTTTTCTTCAATAATTCTATTAGTTTCCCTTCTTGAACATATTCCACGATTACTAAGCAGTTTATTTATTCTCATATTATAAATATTTATCCTTTCACTTTCATTGAAAATTAATATATTTTTTGTAACTCCACAAATTAGAAAAACCGCACACATTGTGTACGGTTATCTTAGTTTATGTCTAATATATCATATAACATATTAAAATACTAGAACCTTTTAGTGTAAATCATCTTTACATCATTAGGTCCATAGAATGTATCTAATTAGGTACATTCTAATATTTGCCTTCAATCACTTTAATCGTTAAGCATCTTAAAGTGGCACATTTTGGGCCTTTTATTTTTAAAATCCCATAGATGAAGACTTGACCCATTACATTTCTTCCACTGTTCACAGTTTTCACAATCTCCGGTTTTCATCCATTTTCGATTTCTCATGCTCTTATATCTGGTTTCCCAAGCTTCAGAAAAAGATATTTCATTAACATTTCCTTGGCTCCAAGCCCAATTTTGAAACTGCTTTTTCATTTTATATTACCTTGTTTCCTTGTATATTATCTTGGTACCCGCTTGGCACAGGCGGACCATATTTTGAAGTTAGCGGCCCGTACTTATTTTCTCCCTCACAACCAATTAAGGTACCAGCTGCAAGAACCACGGAGAAGAACCAAGCTAGAAACCTGTAAAACTTTTTAACCTGCTTAGCCATATTCAATCCTCCATTTATAACTATAGTATAATAATACCATAGTTATAAATTATAGTAAATAAACCTAGCAATGCAATTCCTTTGTGTACCTCCTTGCAAATAAATAAAAGCTGCATTGAGGTCTTTCAATACAGCTTTTATTACCTAAGCTCATCTAAGCTAGATTCTCTTTCCAAGATAAATTTTTCTCCATCATTTTAAAAACTTTAGATATATGCAGTAAATTAATTTAGACGAATCTAAAATAACATTACTTCATTGACTCGATAACACTGTCAGCAATGGCATCCATTGAATCCTCATCGCCTTCTTTTAAGCTTGAGTTAACTGTCATATCACTATCTAAAATAGTCATATCTTTCATTTCCTCTATAAGTTCACGCATTAATCTGCCAGATTGAGGAGCCCATGATCCATTTTCCAAAATAGCGAAAGTACGCTTTTGAAGATTTAATGCCTTCATATCCATTATATAACTTAGCATTGGTGGATAAATCTTCAAGTTATAAGTTACGGAAGCAAGAACTATGTGACTATATTTGAATGACTCAGAAATCAAGTATGATACATGTGTTTTTGAAACATCATACATAACCACATTTGTCATTCCCTTTTCAGCTAATCTTGTTGCTAAATCATTAGCAGCTGCCTCTGTATTGCCGTACATTGTTCCATAAACAATCATTACGCCCTTTTCTTCAGGTTCATAACTGCTCCACTTGTTGTATTTATCTAATAAGTATGCGAAATCATTACGCCATACTGGTCCATGTAGAGGACAAATCATCTTGATATCTATAGTAGCAGCTTTCTTTAATAGAGCTTGAACATGAGGACCATACTTACCTACAATGTTTGTATAGTATCTTCTTGCTTCGTCAATCCAATCACGATCAAAGTTAACTTCATCATTAAATAGTCTGCCGTCTAATGATATGAAAGAACCGAAGGCATCTGCAGAGAATAATACGCCATTAGTAGTATCATATGTTACCATAGCTTCTGGCCAATGTACCATTGGAGCAGATACGAATACAACATTATGTTTTCCGAAGGACATAGTGTCCCCTTCTTTAACTTGTACTATTTTGCCATCGATATGGAAACCAAACTGATGCATGAACATAGCAGCTTTTTCTGTACATACAACTTTTACATCAGGGTAACGAAGAATAATCTCTTCCATACAAGCTGCATGGTCTGGTTCCATATGGTTGATTACCATATAATCTAAAGGTCTGTCCCCAAGAACTGATTTAATATTCTCAAGGAATTGACGGCAAATTGACCAATCCACAGTATCAAATAATACTGTCTTCTTATCTAAAAGTAGATAAGAGTTATATGAAACACCTCTTTCAATTGGATGAATATTTTCAAATAAGGCAAGTCGACGATCATTGCCACCAACCCAATAAAGATCCTCTGTTACATTTCTAACACAATACATATATTTAATCCCCCTTTACATTAAAACATATTATACTATTATGTTTACTTATTATAGAAATTAGACTTCTATAAACATATCTTTTTCTTCACCGCAAGCAGGACAAGTCCACTCTTCAGGTAGATTTTCAAAGAGTGTGCCAGGAGCTACTTCACCTTCAGGATCACCTACCATAGGGTCATATTCATAACCGCATCCGTTACATACGTGATATTTCCAAGTTGGAGCAACTTTCTTTGGAACAGCTCTCTTTATCTTTTTCATTGGAGGAGCATCCTTCTTTGGTTCTCCGTTGTCTAATTCAGCAGTAAGCAATGGTAATATTTCCATCATGTCACCAACAATACCATAGTCTGCGTTCTTAAATATCTTCGCATTAGGATCGATATTTATAGCAACAATTGTAGACGCATCCTTTATACCTTTTAGATGTTGACCTGCACCTGAAATACCGCAAGCAATGTAAAGGTTGCCTTTGAATTTTTGGCCAGACATACCAACATAACGATTAAGTGGTACATATTTAAGTGTTTCAGCTACTGGACGAGAAGATCCTATAGCTGCACCAGCTTGAACTGCCAAATCTTCTATAAGTTTCATATTTTTCTTTTCTCCTACACCTAGACCTACGCTGACTACTCTTTCAGCTTTAGTAATAGGAGTATCTATAGGAATTCCAACTGTAAAATCGTAACCGTCTGCCTTAAGGGCTTCAACAAGAGCTTTAACTTGTTCTTCAGGAGTTCCATCCTTGAAAATAACTTTCTTACGATAACCTGTTATAGGTCCTCTTTTAGCAACTCTGCCTGCACTCTCAGTCTTAGGCATCTTACCTATAATGTTAGCAGCGATAACAGTACGTTGAATTTCATTAGTTCCTTCATATATTGTACATATCTTAGCATCTCTGTAAGCACGTTCAACTTCCATACCTTTCATATAGCCGCTTCCACCAAATATTTGAAGAGCATCGTTAACAATTTCAAGGCAAACATCTGAAGCATATTGTTTAGCCATAGCAGATTCCATGCCGTAACGCTCATGATTTTCTTTTAACTCTGCCGCACTGTAAATAAGTAATCTAGCTGCTCTAAGCTTAGTTGCCATATCAGCTAATTTGAAAGAGATTACCTGTTGTTGACATATAGGTTTACCAAATTGGATTCTTTCTTTTGAATACTCTAGTGCACTCTCATAAGCACCTTGGGCAATTCCAAGAGCTTGAGCTGCTATACCAATACGACCGCCATCTAGTGTACCCATAGCAATCTTGAAACCTTCGCCTTCTTCACCCAATAGATTTTCCTTAGGAACTTTTACGTTGTTGAAAACCAATTCTGCAGTAACAGAGGAACGAATACCCATCTTATCATAATGTTTACCAAAGGCGAAGCCTTCCCATCCCTTTTCAACAATAAATGCACTTATACCACGAGTACCTATATCTGGTGTAGTAACTGCAAAAACAATATATATATCAGCCTCACCTGCGTTGGTTATGAAGATTTTTTCACCATTTAAAATGTAGTAATCGCCTTCTAAGACAGCAGTAGTTTCTGTACCACCTGCATCACTACCAGCATTTTCCTCAGTAAGACCAAATGCTCCAAGCTTTTCTCCCTTTGCTAGTGGAACTAAATATTTTTGTTTCTGCTCTTCTGTTCCATAGGCAGCAATTGGATATGCACCTAAAGATGTATGAGCTGAAAGAATTACTCCTGTACCACCATCCACTCTTGATAATTCCTCAACAGCAATTGCATAACTGATTGTATCTAGACCTGCTCCACCGTATTCTTTTGGATATGGGATTCCCAACATCCCCATATCAGCTAACTTATGAATTGCTTCCGAAGGGAATTTATTTTCCTGATCCAACATAAATGCAATAGGTTTAACTTCCTCTTCAACAAAAGCTCTAATTTGTGCTCTTAAATTTTCATGTTGTTCCGTAGTTTTAAAAAACATAAATACACCTCCTCTTAATAATACGGTTTCATGAATGCCATTCTATGATGAGCTGTGCAAGCAAAACTTCTTGAACTCAGGTGACCTCTTCAATTTTTTGCCTTTAGAAATCATCTAACCAATGTGCTTTGCTGCAACAAGCATAATTTAAAATATCTTCCTTAAAAGTATACCTAAACCGTATAGTTTTATTGTATACCTAAAAAGTATACATTTCAACCCTAAATTTAAAAAAATTTTTTCATTTTTACTTTTTCTTTCCATAATCAATGTTAAATGGGAAAAATACTAAGGTTTCAAGGCTCTAGTTTTAGACAGGAAAAGCAATCAGAAATAAAAAAAGGAACAGTGGGAGTAAAAACTCCCTCTGAAGCTTAGAACAAGGAGATAATTGTATTCGAAATCATTCATAATCACTGTGTGTCTTAGAGATTGTTAATTTATATATTTTGAAGGTAAAACATTGTTTATTTCTATAGACTCTATATTTTCATTATTTATAAATTCTAATAATTCTCCCGCTTCACTATAAATTAAAACTCCATAAATATTTATTCCATTCTTTTCAACATAATTTAGAGCATTTTTGTAATATTCTACCTTAACAGGGCTAGAATCTAATACCTTAACTGATTCTTGTCTATTATTCATATATCTTAATAATGAAGTAAAATGTTTAGTATATGCTTCTACAAACGAACCGTTGAACTTTTTCCTATTACCTTCATCTGATATATAATCTACTAATTCTAAATAGGGATATTTATTTTTGTCTGCACTATCTCCAGTAACCAATCCATCATTAAAATTAGGGTTAAATCCAGACAAATAACTATAAGGATCATCTTTACTCTTAGTTCGCACTCCTGCCCATTTAAAACTAACTTTATCAGAATATTTTTTTCTTAGCTCCTCAAATTCACTTACGCTTAAATCCTTTTTAAATATCACATTTGAAGAAATATAAGAAACAGGATTCAATTTCTTAATATGACTGATGACTTCTTCATTACTCTTTTCAATAAATTGATTTTTCTGAGGATTAGGATTAGAAAACCTAATGTCCATAAATCCTAAATAATCCTTAGCAAAAAAATCCTGCCAGGTTCCTATTTTTGTATCTCTTTTAATCTTAGCAGTAATATCTTTTGCTTCACCATTAAATAGGTTTTTTCTCTGAAAATATATATCGTGAACACCAAATCCTAAATTTTCTGAGCCTGCACCAGTAATTGCATAACCTGGCAAGTTCAATTCTGTAAAAACTCTTAAATCATAAAATAAATCTTCATTGTATTTACCTACTGTCTTTTGAGATGGATTATAGTAGAAACTACTTACAATAGGAGAAACTACATAATAGGTACCAAATAATATTAAAAATACAATAGCAACAGAGACTAAGATTACTTTGCGTAATTTTTTATTTACACTTCTTTTAACAAAGGTTGTTTCATTATTAATATTCTCCTGTAGAGTTTCCCTTTCAAAACCTATGTCATAACTTTCAGATAAATATTCATCTATTGCTTCGTATTTATGAAGCTCTTCTTCTATTAATTTTTTTTCCTCCTCAGAAGCAGTCCCATTTTTATATTTATCTAATAAATCTTTAAAGCTCATTTCAATTCCCCCTCTAAAACTACTTTCAATTTTTTTCTTGCTCTAAATAGTAAAGTTCTAGCTGCACCTTGAGAAATTCCAATTATAGCTGCTATTTCTTTTAGACTAAAATTACAATAGTAGTACAAAGTAATTATTTCTTTATATGACGGTTGTAATTTTAAAATCTCATAATAAACACTTCTCCGCTGCTCATTAAGTATGATTTTATCTAGTGTGCTGTCCTCTACAAATAGTTTGTCTAGGTCTATTTCAATATCTTGTAAGTATTTATTTTTTCTTAAATGATCTAAGTATAGATTTTTACACACTCTAAATAGCCAATATTTTATATGCCCAGGACTATCTACAATAGATAGCAAAGCTTTGAAGAATGTTTCACTTACTAAGTCCTGAGACAAATGATGATTTTTACATAGTGAAAGGACATAAATATAAAGTTCTGCGCTATATTTTTTATATATAATTTCAAACTCATCATTTTTCACAATGTTCTCGCCCCTTTCACTTAATAAACGAACCCCTGTTATTTATGTTACACTATATTCCAATTTTATTTAATAATTAAATAAAACAAAAACGAATAGCTGACCTTGCCAGCTATTCGTCTAATTTATATGTTTTAAGAGCAGCGGTGTAGACACGGCTGCTCCTAAATAACTCTCTTAATCTGCTTTACTTCATTTAAATAATTTATCATAGATTTTTATGATTATTTATCCATTCTAATATATTTTCCCTCAATAGTTTTGTATAAATCTTCTCCTGCAAATGTTGCTTTTGTGTTTTCAATTGCTGATTCCAAAAGATCTTTATCTCTTATTCCTATCGAACCACCAGTAGTTAATATCAATTTTTCATGTAATTTTAAAATATAATCTGTTGATATATATTTCATTTAGCTAGCTCCTTAAACGCTTCTAAGTTTTCAGATAATATTCTATCTGCAATTACATCTAATTTTTCTTCCTCTGATATTGCTTCTTTACTGAATTGGTCAAAATCTAAAAGAATATATTTAAAAAGGTTAAAAATAAAAAAACACCTAAGTATAAATGCTTTTTCATTTAATAATTAATTATAAAAAATTAGTATTGTTATGTATACAATTGTAGTATATTTTACATTTATTTATAAATATTTACATTTTTCTATTTACATATAATTACTATATTGCTATAATATATAATATAATAAGCTTATTATATATAATTTTTTATTCTAGGTTCACAAATCTATATAAAAAAGAAAGGAAGGATAATTATGAAAAAAAGATTAATGACATTCATTTTTATGTTGACATTAATGCTTGGCCTGACTTTCACGAAGTTTGCAGATATTACCATTGCAGCAGCTTATGAATATGCTTGGTTTCCAGTTAGTTCAATGAACATTACACAAATAGCATATGAAAGTTACTCACATGGAAATTCAAATCATATTGATTGTGTTGGTGGAACATATGCATTTGCACCTTTTACTGGGAAAATTGTAAACGTTAGCAGCTCATATGGTGTAGCTTTATTTCAAAGTATAGATAAAGTATACTATCCAGATGGTACCCTAGATTATATGACTGTTCAGTTTATGCATGGAAGTAACTATTCTACTTGGAAATCATATATGGACAGTGGTACTGTTATTCCACAAGGAACCAATTTTTATAAAATAGGTGGAATTGGTAGTGATGGTGTAACACAAGTATATGGTCTACACTATGATATAGGTGTTTATAAAGGAAGGACAAGCTCCTTCACTTCATATTTTTCAAGATTCGGTAACACATATGCTTTTGATGCTTTTTACATTAACCCAGATAAAACCACTTCTATAATAAATAAGGGTAAAGTTGCAAGTGGTAATACTGTTTATAATGGTGCACCTACTGATTGGAGTAACCTTTGGCGTACTCTTGGATCTTCTAATACAGGTCAAATAAGTGTAACATATCAAACCTATGATGATGTTACTAGAACATGGTTACCTAATGTAGTTAACACAACAGATTATGCAGGAATATTTGGGCACGATGTTGATTGTGTATATGCTAATTTATCAAGCGGAAATATAACTTACAAAGTGCATTACAAAGGCGGAAGCTGGTTACCTGCAGTAACAAACAGAAATGATTACGCAGGTATAATGGGCAAACCTATTGACGGCTTAATGATAAAAACTGATACCGGAAAAACTGTTCATTACAGAGTTCATTTAAGAACAACTGGTACATGGCTGCCTTATGTGACTGGATACAATGAATATGATTCAAATAATGGTTATGCAGGTACTTTCGGTCAAGAAATAGATGCAATACAAATATATTTGGATTAGATTCATATTATGGTTTAGCTAATTTAAAATGCAACTGATATAAAACATTGAAGTAATAAATACCACTTTCTTGATGTGAATTAGATATGAAAATTCTCATCAGGAAAGTGGTTTTTTTATAGCTATTGGAATGTTCTCAAAATAAGAATATATCATGTTAATCCTGCCCTATTTTCTCTTAGAACTAAAGGAAAGTTTTGAAAAGGTGTTATATCATAACGACAACAGTTCTCCTTTGGCAATTATCTTGACATCACCGGTCACATAAATTTCTCCTGTAAACTGATCGGCATAGACTTTTATCTTACTTGGTCTTCCAAGAAAACTGCCTTGATTTAAAATTATGCTTTCAGTTGCATTGCAGATATCCCATTTATAAAGATAAACTCCAACCGGCCCGGCGGCACTGCCAGTTGCCACATCCTCTACCGCACCAAAATTATCCCAAGTGCGTCCTTCCCTCTTAGCAACATCGAACACATATACAAACTTCGCATTGACCTTGCTCAACTGCCTTTCAAAATCATTGGTAATAATTTTTGCCTGTTCTAACCCAGAAGCAAGGGGAACAATCAGATATGGCAATCCAGTTGATATAACCTCCATTGGAAGCTGCGGATACAGATTGTCGGTAGTAAGATTCAAAGCATGCAATAAGGTTTGTCTCAATTCTCCGTCAACAACTCCCAAAGATTCTGGAATTCCCTGATTCATCGTCGCTTGAAAAAAACCATTCATCTTAATTGATTCTGATGGCAAAATTTTGCTATTTAATTCAAATGTAATGGTAACCTTGTCCTCATTTGAATAAAATTTTTCATGGATTGCTGATACTGCCCCCAAAATAGGATGCCCGGCAAAATCCAACTCTTCCTCTACCGTAAATATTCTTGCACGAAAGCGTTTTTCTCCCATCTGCCTCAAAAAAATAGTTTCAAATTGCTTAAATTCCTGTGCAAGTCTTTGCATATACTGTTCTCCCAAGTCTTCTTTATGAAAGATGACTGTAAGTCCATTTCCAGATAAAGATTGTGAACTGAATACATCTACATGATAATAATTCATTGATTTTCTCCTTTATTGTAATTTTCTGTATTATACAATATCATAGAAGCCTTGAAATTACAAGGAGTTGAAATTTTCAACTCCTAGATAAGACCATATTTTTTTAATTTGTATTGTAAAGTACGTCTAGATATATTTAAATAATTTGCCGTTTTTTCTCTATGTCCATTATTTCTATAAAGTGCTTCCTTTAATCTCCTAATTTCTTGCTCTTCAAATTTAAATTTTTTAACTGCAGTTTCTGAAGCAACATTTGATTCTTGCACTTGACTTGTTTTTTTTATATATTTTACTTTTTCTATTATTCTTATAGGCAAATCATTTACCTTTAACCTTTCATCTGAAGCAAGAGCTATACTACTTTCTAGTGTGTTTTCTAATTCTCTTATATTCCCCGGCCAATTATATATATTAAATATTTCCCAAATTTCATTTGAAACAGATAATATTTTCTTTTTAAACCTTTTACTTATATTTTCTATGAAAGCTAAAGATAACTCTTCTATTTCATCTTTCCTATATCTTAAGGGAGAACATTCTATTCTCACTACATTCAATCTATAATATAAATCTTCTCTGAATATTTTTTTCTGTACAGCATCCTCTAAGTTAATGTTTGTTGCAGCAATTACTCTCGCTTCCAATTTTCTTGGCTGTGATGATCCAATTCTTTCAAAACTCTTTTCTTGTAAAACAATAAGTAGTTTAGCCTGTAAGTTTAAATCTAGAGCACCAATTTCATCTAAAAATATGGTTCCATTCCTAGCAGATTCAAATTTACCAATCTTTGTTTCATTTGCACCAGTAAAAGCCCCTTTCTCATGTCCGAACAGCTCACTTTCTATTAAATTTTCTGGTAAAGCAGCACAGTTTACATGTATAAAAGGCATTTCTCTTCGATTGCTTCTATAAAATATTTCTCTAGCTAATACACCCTTTCCTGTTCCACTTTCTCCTGTGAGCAAAACAATAGTATCTAAATCCTTTATCTTCTCAATTATTTTTTTAACTCTTTTTATTTCTTTACCATTTCCAATTAATTTCTTGAATTGATTTAACTGTTCATTCTCCTTTTCATACATTTTCCTATCAGTAATATCATCCATAACTATAACTATACCCTCAATTTCCCCATTGCTGTTGTTCACTGGAGAAAAAACCATATCCATAAATACTTTTTCACCTTCTAACATAAATATTTCTTCTTTAACTATGTAACTTCTACTTTCTCTAATTACCTTGTTTATAATTTCATGAATATTTCTTTTTCCTTTTATATATTTTAAATCAATAAAATTATTTCCTAAAATATCTTGTAAGTTCATCTTGAATATCTTCTCTACTGCTTTGTTCCCAGAAGTTACTACTCCAGTCTTGTCCAATCCAATAACAATTGATTCCAAACTATTAAACAAACTATTAAGATAATTTCTTTCATTTAATACATCATGGTAAAGTAAAACGTTTTTATACAATAAATTAAGCACTGCAGATGCTGAGGTAACTTCTCCTTTGGTAAAGCCCTTCATATTATAAAACACACAAAAAACTTTATACTTATAGTATGCTCTTATGGGAATCACTAATATGAATCCACAATTACCATACTTTGAAAGATTAAACACCTCATTTTTATCCTCTAACTTAAAAATTTTCATTGCAATACAATCCAGCATAGATTTTAAATCTGCTACATTCTCATTATATTTTACACAAGCATCTATATATACCTTGCTTTTTTGCGTAATAGTACATATACCAACTGCCTCTGCTTTAACCAATTCTGCAATACCCAAACTATCTATTTTTTTCAATGAATTTTCAGCCTTACAGCTTATTTCAGAAAATATCATATTAACCTCCACCTACCAAATATAATATTTAACTTTATATTTATTATGTAATAAATATAAAAATTATGTTTATTTGATAAATGTTGTTCATAGCGGCTATAAAATCGTATATTAAAAGACCTGATGTACTTATAAAGCACATCAGGTTTAAAAATTAATACAATATTTCTATTTTGATATTAATCCTGCCGCAATAGCATCTTGTCTAAGTTTTTCTCTAAAATCTGGATGTGAAATAGAAATCATAGCTTCAACTCTTGCTTTAATAGGTTTGTTATATAAATCAGCTATCCCATACTCAGTAACAACATACATTACATCAGATCTTGGGGTTGTAACAGCCTGGCCTGCTGGTAGGCTTACATTGATTGTAGATTCAATACTACCATCTTTATTTTTAACAGTAGAAGCCAAGCAAAGAAAACTCTTTCCACCCTTTGAAATACCAGCAGCTCTTACATAATCAAGTTGTCCTCCCGTACAGCTAAACTGTGAAAAACCAATTGATTCTGAACCTGCCTGGCCAGTAAGATCAACCATAAGTGTACTGTTAATTGAAATAAAGTTATCATTTTTTCCTGCAACATACGGATCATTAACAGTTTCAATAGGGGCCAATTCAACCTTGCCTTCACCAACAAAATCATATAATTCTTTGCTTCCTAAGCCAAAGCCTGCTAAAATTCTTCTGCTTATTACACCTTTTTTAGCTAAATACACCATGGAATCTGTGAGCATTTCAGTATGAACACCTAAATTTTTTTTATCTTCAAGGCCATAAGCAACAGCATTAGCAATACCACCTAATCCTACTTGTAAGGTTGCTCCATCAGGTATTAAGGGAATAATATAAGATGCAATTTTCTTATCTGTTTCTTTAACAGGAGGCTGTGTTAATTCAGGAAGTGGATGGTCATACTCACAAATACAATCTACTTCACTAACATGAATTCTATGTTTAACTCCATTAACTTTCGGCTGGCATTTATTGACTTGAACAATTTTCTTTTTTGCGTACTCAGCAACTACCCCATTCCATGATACACCCACTGCTCCATAGTACATGTAACCGTCTTCATCAGGTTCTGACACATCTGCTAATAATGTATCAACCTTATATACATCTCTTATTGCTAAGTATGAATTAGCAAAGTGAACTGAATCAATATCTACATTTCCGATTTTATAAAACTTTCTTTCAAAAGGTCCATAAAAAATTGTATGGAAATTAAGTTTACCAATATATTCTGATGATTGTAAAAATTTATATGGATACATTGCCATTGCAGTAACAAGATCAACGTTCTTAAGTTCTTGAGCACGATCTGCTAAAGCCTCTAAGATTTGTATTGGTGCTGATGAACATGCCCCAAACCATATTTTATCACCGGATTCTATCTTTTTTGCGGCCTCTTCTACTGATACTAATTTACTTTTATAAATATCTTGCCAACTCATAAAAATCCACCTCTTTCAAATAAAAATATGAATGTAAATATTTCAAAAGCAATATTTATTTATCTGCCTACATAATTAGGTTTTCTTTTTTCTAAGAAAGCTTTCAATCCTTCTTTAAAATCTTCTGTCTTACTACATTCTGCCTGAGCTTTTACTTCTTCTTTTAAATATTCTTCAAAGTCAGAGAATTGTGTTTTATAAATTAGTTCTTTTATATTTTTATAAGAAACGGCAGGACCCTTTGCCATTTTCAATGCAAGCTTATTTGTTTTCTCCTCAAGTTCCTCAATAGAACACATCTCTGTTACTATTCCCATGTCAAATGCTTCTTTTGCAGAAATCCTTTTTCCAGTCAAAGTCAACTCAGAAGCTTTTGATACTCCTACAGCTTTTGTTAATAGATATACACCGCCCGTATCAGGTATAAGCCCAATGTTTACAAATGCTTGTATAAATAAAGAATTTTCTGCTGCAATACAAATATCACAGGCTATTGCAGTATTAAAGCCAGCTCCTGCAACTGCACCATGTACGGAAGCGATTACAGGCTTAGGAAGTTTTTTAATCTTTATTGCTAATTCTGCAGCCTCTTCAATTAATTCATCAAAACCTTGTCCTTGGTCTATAGCTTTATACATTGCAGCAATATCTCCACCACCGCTAAATCCTTTTCCAGCACCATTTAAAATTACTACTCTTACAGCTGGGTTACTTGCACATTCATCCAATGCACTAGTTACCTCTGATACCAAAGAATAATCAAATGCATTTAAATTTTCTTTGCTGTTTAGTGTAATTCTAGCAACACCGTTGTCATGACTAAAAATAATTTTTTTATAACCCATGCTAACACTCCTCCTATATTCTTATTTATTGTTTTTAATTTTTTTAATTTCCCTTATTAAAACAGGTAATACTTCAAACAAATCTCCTACAATACCATAATCAGCAACATCAAATATAGGTGCATCTTCATCCTTATTGATAGCAATAATTATATCTGAAGAACTCATACCTGCTAAATGCTGAATAGCACCTGAAATACCACATGCAATATAAATTTTAGTTTGAACAGTTTTTCCTGTCTGCCCAATCTGATGAATATGTGATATCCAACCAGCATCAACTGCAGCTCTTGAAGACCCCACTGTAGCCCCTAGCACTTCTGCAAGCTCTCTTATCAATGAAAAATTTTCAGCCTTCCCTAATCCTCTTCCTCCAGATACGATGATTTCAGCCTCCTCAAGATTAACTACCTCTCCTGTTGTGTCCTTAATATATTCAATCAATTTAGTTCTAATTTTTTCTTTAGG
This sequence comes from Clostridium sp. JNZ J1-5, assembly GCF_053901425.1. Classification (NCBI taxonomy): domain Bacteria; kingdom Bacillati; phylum Bacillota; class Clostridia; order Eubacteriales; family Clostridiaceae; genus Clostridium; species Clostridium sp. JNZ J1-5. The sequence goes on from NZ_CM132773.1 coordinate 343,814, forward strand.
TGTAGTAATTCTTTCTCTTAAAATTTTTATCTCTTTAGAGAAATCAGGTTCTATTTTTTTAAAAACACCTGGTCTTACTGTACCAATCTGAGGCCTTGTGTTGGGACATAAAATTGTTGCCATAAGGTTTCCACCAAAAGCAGGTCTGGTCCATGCAATATTTCCGCTTTCCTTATCAATATCAAGTGCTGTGCAGTCTGCTGTTAATCCAGTTTTGATTCTACAAGCTAATCTAGGGGCAACATCTCTTCCATTATTTGTAGCACCAATTAGAAGTGTTGAAGGCTTATATTTTTCAATCAACTTATCAAGAACATTAACATATCCATCGGTAGTATACTCTTTATACTCACAGGACTGTACTAAAATAGCTTCATCTGCACCATATGCAATGGCTGTCTTTGCAACATCTTCAACGCCATCACCAATTACTACAGCTATCAATTTTTCCTTAGTGATATCTGCAAGTTTTCTTCCTGGATTTAATAACTCTAGCCCTACACTTTTAGCCTTTCCGTCTACTGCTTCAATATAAACCCATAGGCCTTTATAATCTTCCAATATACTCACTTTATGTTCCCTCCTATATGAGTCCAGCATCAGAAAGCAAGGAAATTAACTTTAATGCTGACTCTGAACCTGTTTCTCCCTTAATTTTAACACCTGCTTTTTTAAGCTGAGGAGTAAAGGTTTTCTTTACCTTTGTAGGAGAGCCCTTTAAACCTATTCTTTCTAAATCAATATCTAAATCATCAGATGTCATAGTAGATATTTGAACCTTGTTGGCCGCTAGCTTGCTTTTTATCGTTGCATATCTTGGTTCATAAGCAGTTTTAATAACAGTAATAACAGTAGGAATTTGTGCTTCAATAATTTCGCTGTGGTCTTCATTTTCTCTTTTTACTCTTATATTTTTACCATCAACTGTAATATCAGAAGCATATGTGACCTGTGGATAGCCCAAATGCTCTGCTATTTCAGGTCCAACCTGCCCTGTATCTCCATCAATGGCCTGCTTACCACAAAATATTAAATCAAATTTTTCTGTTTTATCTTCAATAGCCTTAATAGCAGTTGATAAAATGTAACTTGACGCCAATGTATCAGATCCTCCAAAGGCTCTGTCACTTAGTAAAATTGCTTTATCAGCTCCTACTGATAAACACTGTCTCAATGCACTCTTTGCTTGTTCCGGACCCATTGACAAAACGGTTATTGTCCCCCCATTAGTTTCTTTAATTCTTAGTGCTAACTCTAAAGCATACGCATCAAATGGATTCACTATGCTTGGCACACCTGCTCTAATAAGGGTATTTGTAATAGGATCAATTTTAATTTCTGTTGTATCTGGCACTTGTTTTACACAGACTAAAATATTCATTCTAACCTCCTTCATATTTATTAATAAATATGTGTTATCTCAATAAATTACCAGCAACTACTATCCTCTGAATTTGGTTAGTTCCCTCAAATATTTGGAATATTTTAGCATCCCTTAAAAGCTTTTCTACTGGATACTCTCTGCTATACCCATAACCACCTAAAACTTGAATTGCATCTAATGCTACTTTAACTGCAACATCACCTGCAAAACATTTGGCAATGGCTGCCTCTCTTGAATAAGGTCTTTTAGCTATAATCAGCTGCATTGCATGTATTACAGTTTGACGTGCTGCCTCTGTTTCAATGTCCATATCAGCAAGCATGAATTGTATTGCTTGGAAATTAGCAATTGGTTTTTTAAAGGTAATTCTTTCTTTTGAATATTTAACTGACTCTTCAATTGCTCTTTGTGCAATACCTACAGCAACTGCACCAACAAAAGGCCTTGCAAGATCCAATGTTTTCATTGCAATTTTGAATCCCTCGCCTTCCTTTCCTAAAAGATTGGTAGCAGGAATTCTTACATCTTCAAATACAACATCAGTAGTATTTGAGAGTCTGATTCCCATTTTGTTTTCTTCTTTCCCTACAGTTATACCACCACGACTTCTTTCAACAATAAAAGCTGTCAGTCCCTTTAGTCCTTTTGATTTATCTGTAGATGCAAAAACTATATATACATCTGATACTCCACCATTAGTAATAAAACATTTTGCACCATTTATTACATATTCGTCTCCGTCTCTTACTGCTGTTGTTCTTACAGAACCAGCATCTGATCCTGCATTTGGTTCTGTTAGACAGAAAGCACCAAAAGCACCTGGTACAATAATATCTGAAAAAAGTTTTTTCTGTTCAGGTGTTCCTGCAATTAAAACAGGTTTTAGTGATAAACTAGTGGCACATAAACCCGTAGCAAATCCAGCATCAACTTTTCCTATTTCTTCATAAATAGCAGCGGTAGTCATATAATCAACACCGCTACCACCGAATTCCTCAGGAATTTCAAGACAGTGCAAACCCATTTCAAATGCTTTTTCATATAATTTTCTAGGAAATTCTCCTGTTGTATCAAATTCTGCAACGTATGGTTTTACCTCATTATTCATAAATTCTTTCACCATATCCACTAGACTCGTTTGTTCTTCATTCAAAATATATCCCATTATTCTACCTCCTAAATATTTTTTTAATTTCTTAGCTTAGTAGTCATATTGATTTTCACTTGTCAACTTATTTATTTACATATTTTTAAAATTATACATTATGTTTACAACAAGTTTCATGCCACTTTTAGAAGTGCTTATTTTTAAGGCTTTTATATCATTGTGCAACTTTCTTTTGTGCAATATATAAAACAATTGCACAAAAATAGGTTGCACAATGTCCAGAAATAGCTCTCCATCTCAGGCTATACTGGATTTCTTTATCTATTCTTGCTATTTTTAAAAATAAGAAAACCCCCAAGTGCATATCTTATACACTTGGGGGTTATACATACTGCTATTAAGTTGTTTTTATTTAATCTTAGGTATATATTATTTAACACCCATCCATCCGGAAATTACCATCATTTGAACTTCTGATGTTCCTTCATAAATTTCTGTTATTTTTGCATCACGCATCATTCTTTCAATTGGATAATCACTTGAATATCCATAGCCACCAAATAATTGTAAACAACGTCTTGTTACATCGCTGGCATTGTTAGCAGAAACTAATTTTGCCATAGCAGCTAAATGTGTAAATCTTTCATGATCATCCTTTGCACATGCAGCTTGATATACTAAAAGTTTTGCAGCTTCTGTATTTGCACGCATTTTAGCAAGTTCAAATTGTGTATTTTGGAATTTTGAAATAGTACGTCCAAATTGAACACGTTCATTAACATATTTTATAGTTTCTTCTATTGCACCTTCTGCAATACCAAGAGCTTGTGCAGCAATACCAATACGGCCTCCATCAAGAGTTGCCATTGCAATGCTAAATCCTTTTCCTTCTTTTCCTAAAAGATTTTCCTTTGGAACTATGCAATTATCGAAGAATAATTCGCATGTAGAAGATCCACGGATTCCCATCTTTATTTCATGAGTTCCAACAGAGAAACCAGGGAAATCTTTTTCAACGATAAATGCTGAAATACCCTTTGTTCCTTGACTTTTATCTGTCATAGCAAAAACAATATATATGTCTGCATATCCTGCATTAGTAATAAAGATCTTGCTGCCATTTAATACATAATGATCTCCTTCTAGTACAGCTGTTGTCTTTTGCATAGAAGCATCAGTTCCAGCAGAAGGTTCTGTTAATGCAAAGGCACCTAACTTTTCACCTGAAGCAAGTGGTTTTAAATATTTTTCTTTTTGTTCATCTGTACCATATGTGTAAATTGGTGTTGCACCAAGACTTGTGTGTGCTGAAACAATAACACCTGTTGTTGCACAACATTTAGATAATTCTTCTACACATTGTATATAACTTAATGTATCCATTCCAGCTCCGCCATATTCTTCAGGGAATGGAATTCCAAGCAAGCCCATCTCAGCCATTTTTGCTACATTTTCTTTTGGAAAGCGCATAGTTTCATCAATTTCTTTTGCAATTGGTTTTACCTCATTTTGTGCAAAATCGCGATACATTTCTTGTAATTGTTGGTGATTTTCATCTTGTTTAAAATTCATATTAATTCCCTACCTTTCTTTTTTATATGTGCATGTCAATTTTATTTTATTAGTTGTTACTATCTAATTGGCAACATACTTTACCTGGATTCATAATAGAATTCGGATCAAACACTTTTTTAATGCCTTTCATTAAGTTCATATTTATTTCTCCAACACTATCTACTAAATAGCGAATTTTTCCACTACCAATTCCATGTTCGCCTGAAACAAGTCCGCCACATTTTGTTGCTTCTGGGTAAATAATATCGAAGAACTTATCAACTCTTGCTTTAAATTCTGATTCTTCTAAATCATTACTGCATTGATATATATGAAGATTTCCATCTCCCGCATGTCCAAAACTCCTAATATTAAGTCCACACTCTTCTCCAGCTTTATTTACAAATTCAAGATAAGAAGCAATTTTATTTACAGGAACTACCACATCACATTCATCTAATAATTTTGTTTCTGCCATAATTGCCTCTAAGAAGCTTGAACGAGCTGCCCATGCATCTTTCATCTTTGCAGGTGTATCAGCTACAAGAACATCAATTGCTCCTTCTTCTAATACTATTTCACTAGCTTGTTCAATAAGGTTATTTAATTCATCTTCACTACCTGCATCTATAGTAACAAGCAAATAAGCATTTGCAGTTGTTCCATCAATTACTTGTGGGAATACGCTCTTTCCAATATATCTTTCACTAGAAAGAACAATTTCTCTTTCCATAAATTCCAATGCTTGTGGATTTATGTTTCCCATTTTTAATTTAGGAACAGTAGAAATACAATCATTTAAATTTTCAAAAGGAATAATTAAACTTGCAACTACCTTTGGTGCTGGCATAACTTTCAAAGTAAGTTCTGTAATAATTCCAAGGGTACCTTCTGAACCAATCATCAAATCTAAAAGGCTATAACCTGAACTTGTTTTTGATACTGTAGCTCCAAAGTGAGTAATTTCTCCTGTTGGAAGAACAACTGTCATTGCACGTACATAATCACGTGTTGCACCATATTTAACAGCTCTCATTCCACCAGCATTTGTTGAAACGTTTCCACCTAAGCAAGCGAACTTTTCGCCAGGATCTGGAGCATATAATAATCCTTGTTTTGCACAATCCTCTGCAAGATCGTTTAACAAAACACCTGCCTCCACATGAACAACAAAATTTTCTAAGTCATAAGAAAGTATTTTATTCATCTTTGTAATATCAATTAAAACTCCTCCTAAAAGCGGAACTGCTCCTCCTACAAGTCCTGTACCTGCTCCTCTTGGAGTTACTGGTATCTTATTTTCATTACATATTTTTAATACTGCAGCAACTTCTTCTGTAGAGTGTGCCATAAATACAACTTGTGGAGCCATCTTTCCATAAATAGGCATTTCATCATGAGAATAATCTTCATTGATATCATCACCCGTTAAAATATGTCCTGGAGCTGCCTCCTGTAATTTTGAGATTAATTCTTCTGTCAATTGATTATACTCTGACATGATAATCATTCCTTTCCAATTTTTTATTGTATAATGCTCTAATTAATAGAGCATTATACTTATACACAAAACATAATTACATGTAATTTTATTTTCATTCCTAACCTAAAGGGGATAGGAAGATATCTACTCTGATTTTGCTTTCTTCATTTCTTCAATCATAACTGGAAGAACTTCAGTTGCATTTCCAACAATAGCTATATCTGCGATTTCAAAAATTGGAGCATCTTCATCTTTATTAATTGCCACAACATAACTAGAACCTAACATTCCAGATGTATGTTGTGTTGCTCCAGAAACACCACATGCAATATAAAGTTTTGGTGCTACAATCTTTCCTGATTGTCCAACTTGGTGTGCACGAGAAATCCATCCATCTTCAATTGCCGGTCTTGTTGCACCTACTACACCACCAAGTACTCGTGCTAATTCTTCAACAAGTTTGAAATTTTCTGCATTTCCCATTCCACGTCCACCGGAAACAATAACTTGTGCTTCTTCTAAATTAACAGATTCAGAAATCTCTTTTACTGTATCAACAATTTTTGCCTTAATAGCACTAGCTGGAATTTCTACTTTTTTCTCTGTAACACCTGCATTTGAACCAGCCTCTGGCTTTGAAAAACTTCCATTTCTAACTGTAACTACGGCTGTACCTTCTACTTCAATATGTTCTAAAATTGTACCGCCGTAAGCTGGTCTAGTGTACATAACTTTACCATCAGTTATACTCATTCCTGTTACGTCACTTACACATCCTAAATTCATACGTCCTGCAATACGTGGTGCAATATCTTTAGCTAATGATGTATTGGCTAATAGAATAATCTCTGGATTTTGTTCCTTAACAGTTTGTGATAATACTTCTGTTAAAGTATCACAGTCTGTAGCAGTATCTGTAAAAATAACTGGAATTCCTAAAGCAGCTACTGTATCTGCAACAGCCTTGTTACCTACTACAAGGGCCGTTCCTTCTGCATCTAATGCTTTTACTGCACTAATCAATTCAAGGCTTCCGCCTAATGCTTTTTCTCCATATGTTTCAATAAACAATAACGCTTTCATACTTTACCCTCCTCAAAATGAAACTCCTCTGACTTAGATTGCCTTATCTTTTTTCATTTGCTCCATAGCAGCGCTTATTGCTAATGTAGCATCTTTCTCTTGAATTTTGATACCAGCCTCTTTCTTAGGAGGTTCAACATATTCAATGCAACGTACTTTTGCTTGTTTTACCTCTCCAATTTCTGCTGCTGAATAAGTCGGAATGACTGCCTTACGGCTTGCCATCTTAGTTTTAATAGTAGGATAACGTGGATCATAATCTGGTTTACTTACTGTTACTACAGCTGGAGATTCTATAGAAACTATATTATATCCTTCATCAGTTTCTTGGTGAACTTCCATTGCATCATCTTTTAAATCGATTTCAGTTGCGCTACTAACAAACCCTGTTCCCAATTTTTCAGCAAGCATTGCTCCTACTTGACCAGTAATTTCATCTGTGGATTCCTTTCCACAAAGAATTAAATCAAATTTTTCACCTTTATCTTTTTCAATCTTGTGAATAGCATCTACTAAAACATCGGCTGTTCCAAGAGCGTCTAAATTTGCATATAGTTCATCTTTTACAAAAAAAGCTTCTTTAGCCCCTACAGCAAGACAATTTTTTAATGTGTTTAAAGAATCATCTGCTCCAACAGTTAATACACTAACATTTCCTCCATGAGCTTCCATAAAACGAACTGCTAACTCCAATGCATATGTATCAAATGCATTTGCTACTAAACTGACTCCATTCAAATTAGGTTTTTTCTTATCCTTATCTAAATGGATTTCAATAGAATCATCTGGAACCTGTTTTACACATACAAGAATCTGCATACTTTCCCTCTCCCTCACATTTTATATTATTATAATATTTACATTATTAAACTATTTTTTATAAAACCATTATATATTTAAACTTTGGTCTTACCATCATACATGTATTATATCACATTGTCATAATATTTCCATAATTGTTAATAAAATAACATGCTTTATTTCGTATAAGATGGCTTATTTGCCTAAATAGGCATGCAAAAAATTTTATAAACTATTTAAATTATTCTAACCACTTGCAATCCATGTGAATTTTCTATCAATTCTCGTAAAAAAACACTAAGATTAGCGCAAAGATAATCTTAGTGTTTCTTTTTGTTTTAAAATTATACACCTCTGGGGTCATTGTGAAGGACATGTATGAACTGATCTTGCTCAAAGCTCCTCGGAGTTGGTATATTTATTCTTTCCTGTATTTTTTGAATGATATAGTGCTACGTCTGCTCTCTTTAAAGCCTGCATGTAATCATCATCTCCTTCATGAAAATAAGAACTACCAATTGAAATAGATACGCTAAAGCATTCTTCGTTGCTTTCAAACACTATGGCATTTACACATTCCAATATCTTTTGTCCAACTTGATATTGACTAGCCTTATCAACATTATTACATAATACAACAAACTCTTCTCCACCCCAACGGAATAGCCGATCAGCTTCTCTAATATTATCTAAAATAGCTTGAGATACTTTCTTTAAAACAAGATCCCCTACATCATGCCCAAAGGTGTCATTGATTTTTTTAAAATTATCAATATCCAACATCATTAATAATGAGGAAGAAATACTATGTTTTGATAACTCAAAACGCTCCGACAATATGGTCTCAGCTGCTTTTCGACTGAATGCACAAGTCAATGGATCAAGTTCCGTTTCCGTTTTAACATATGTATCAATATTTTTACGATATTTCCCATGAACTTTTATGATGATTACTATACCAATTAAAAATATAATAATCATGAAGATTAAGCAAATTATCATTGTGTTGTTAACAACTCGTGTATTATAATCTTTCAACTCATTTATATAAACAAAAATATCATTTAAAGGCTTTCCCGTTGCAATAATCCAGTTAAATGGTTTATACAATTTTGCATATGATATCTTTTGCGTTATTTCATCGTTAACTTTATTTTTAAAATAATATGAATGGATAATTTCTCCCTTTTGTTTTATACCGTTTAGTTCTTTTAAGTATGGTAAGTTGCCTTTAATATCTTGTGTGTTGGTAGATAGGTAGCTCCCTTCAGTATCCTTAAGATTTGGATGTATCACTCGAATTGCATAATCATCTCCACCGGCATAATCTAAAATCTCATTTACCCAGATATATTCATTTTCTTTATATACAGAGCTATGGATTTCCTTATAAATATAATTCTTCGCTATTCTATCAATATCTGCTTCTTCTGCAAATAAATACAGTGTAGAATCACCAACCTTAACTGTTCGATGAAGGCTAGAATTTTTCATAAATTTGCTTTTTTGTACCTTGTACTGATCCGTAATATCAACAACTTGTCCATTTAAAAACAAAGTAACTTTTCCCTTTAGAATATTATGAATAATCAGCTTAATTGGCTTGCCATACTCCATTTGATTTATGTTATTCATCATGTTTTGTGCAGTAATATACATTGTACCTTCATCAATGGTAGATAGAGACTCTGATGCTAGATCCATAATACTTTCTATTTCTTTAATTGCATTCTTCCTCTTAGAATCAATACGAATAATGGTGTTATCTACCATTTCACGCATACCCTCTTCTGTATCCTTAATTGCTACCATCCGTAGAACATCATTATTATGGAAATAAAGATTTTTTGACAAAAATATAAGAATAGATGCAACAATTGCACAAATTAATATTTGTGTAGTTACTAGTATACAAAGATATTTCTTATACTGCTTATCCATCTCACAACCCCCCCTCCGCTGTAGGTTACATAGATATTATAGCATAGGAAATTCCAATTGATAGTGTTATATTATATCCATTTTTCATAGATAAAAAAGGTCCTCAAATGCATCACCTGCACTCAAGGACTCTGTATCGCCAATATTTTATACCTGTTTTCTAACCTGATATCAAGAAACATATGCTATTTTTATCTAATTTAGTTTGAATAAAAATCCTATCTCTACATATTAAAATGGTAAAGATAATTTTCAACAAAACTCGTTTTCATATCTTTTGAAAAATTCATAATATGTGCGCACATTTTCTAATTCTGTCCAAATTTTCACATCAACTGGATTTTCATCAAGATCATATATTTTTGCTCCACGCATAGCAAGCAGAAACGGCGAATGTGTTGATATAATAAATTGACACCCTAAAAATCGTGCAGAGTCCTCAATAAATTTCACTAATTCCATCTGGCGCTTTGGAGAAAGACTGTTTTCAGGCTCATCCAATATATATAGTCCATTTTCATCAATTTTTTCAATAAAATATCGGAATGCACTCTCCCCATTTGAATATTCCCTAACATTATCCATTAACTTATTTCTCACAAACCGTGACTGCGTTTTACTTCTAGCAATATTTACTTTTTTTAGTTGCTCGTAATCTGCTATAGACTTCATTTGGAAATGAGAATATTTTGCATCCAAATATTCTTCAAAAAGTCTTTCCCGCTTTTGATCAATTCCTTCATTAAGATTACGGATATTCAACATATAATCAAATACATCATCACTTGTTATTATTCTGCTATTTTTAGGAATATCATCTTCAAGCTGCATCTCACACATATTCACATAGTCGGAATAGAAATTAGATTTATTATAGATAGAATCTCGATTGATTCCTGTTTTTTCTGCTATCACATTTAATGCCGTTGATTTTCCCGAACCATTTCCACCATATAAAATGGTGACTGGCTCAAAATCAATTCTTTCAAAACCATGTCTTGATAATATCTTAAACGGATAAAAGGAGTCATAGCAGGTTCTTTTTTCCTCTATTAAAAAATCAAATTCCATATCATCATTTGGAAATGTAAAAACATTTAAATAAACCATTATCATCTTCCTTATCATAACATTATATAAACAATCTTTAAATCATATCTTAAAGCCACTTTATTCATATTTTTATCAATGAGCAGTTTCCAAAGCTTATTATAACTAAACGCCATACCAACCCTTATCCTTTTTAAGTTCTTGCTTTAGGTTATTATATAATGCTGTCTTGTCCCCTGTCGTTAATTCTCTAAGTTCTTTGTAATACTCAAAATTCCCATTAAAGAGAAGCTCCTTTGCTAATCTTTTCTGTTCTTCTTTTAAGGAAAGCTTTTTATAGGCATCATATCTTACTCATAGGGGCAATCACATTCTGAATAAATAATTTCTCCCTGGTTATCTATCTTTACTGCAACCTCGTAGTCCTCACTTCCTTGGACTTGAAAAATATATTCGTTATCTCACCGGCTGTAAGTTTCAACTATTTTACCATCAATATAGTAATCGTATCCTCTATCTAAAATAGTTTTATTGATATGATTTTCAAATTTATTTATATTCATCTATAAGCCCTCACTTTCCCTTACTAAAAGGGTAATTCTTCATCATCATCTAATTCTTTACGGTCTATCAATCCATCTTCTACCGCTTGTTCCCATGTTATACCGTAGGGAGCTCCATTAGATGTATATCCTACTATAAAATAAAAATATTCATCACTTTCTTGATTATCCATATCATAAATATCCTTATCTGATTGCTTTCTTTTCTTCTTCACTTTCTGCTAGCTCCTTTAAATGCATACCAAAAATATAATATTGATGTAGATCGGTTTTAGATGCCTCTACCTTTTTAAGTAAACCTTTATCTAACAATTTATTTAATAAGTTTCTACTAGCTTATTATCAATATACTAAGCCAGCTTTATTATAAAATGTTTCCACTCCAATATAGTATTAAGTATCTATTAATTTTTATCTATTACTCTTTCTTGTTCCTTTTGTAATATTATATCAGATAAAGCAATATAAAAATCTTGTTCTTCTTTTGTTTTTGCATTTTTAAATAGTTCGTTTAAATCTTTATATGAATGCTTGATAACAAAACGCATAAATATTCCAACATAATATATTAACTCTATTTCGATGTTGGAACTTCCCTACATTTTCATGTCACCATGTACAGCGCAGAAAAAAGTGGATACTTATATTATTTGCGAAGAAAAACTAAAAAGAACACTTTGCATTTGACAAACAGGTTTAAATGAATGGAAACTCCACTATAAACGCAGAACCTCTCCTGAAAGAGTATGTGATAGAGTCAATTTTCATCTATTTCTTACATTAAATATTTGTAGTGGTTATTTAGATAATAATTTTACTCATAGCATAACATACACTGCTATTTTAATATATTAGTTCTAATTTATTTTTCTTTCTTAAGTTTCCCATCATTATATTTAGGATTATACTTCTTTATTAATGCTCTTTCTATTAACTTTCTGCTATTAAAATCCATTTCATTATTTTTATAGTACTTTAGGCTTTTTACTTCATTAAACCATTCTTTATTACAATGAGATCCACTACCATCTGTATACAATCTGTTCTTTATGGTTTGCCCAGACTCACCAATATAGATTATTTCATTATTCTTATCATACAAAAAATATATGAATGAACCTTTTTTGCAACACTCACTGGCCCCCTTTAATCTTCCATCAGTATTTAAAATAGTTTCTATTCTTTCATCTTTTAAAGAATCAGTTACTAATTCCGCAATATCATTTGTAAACATATTTACTAAATTATTTAAATTACTCATTTTACAGTTCTCCTATCCCCCATTCTTAATCTACAACTTAACATCCTATTGTTTTGTATTAGCAAAACAAAGCTATTTTAATTTGCTTATATATCTTCTTCTGTCAATAATATTAATTAAAGCATAAGCAATACAGCAAATTCCGTCATTTAACTTATAAATTTTTTCATCCTCTTCATTCATAATTTCATCATTAGCAAACCTATTATATTTTTCATCTAAGCTTTTAATAATATCATTAGACTTTTTAATATTTTTTCTTAACCACTTTTTAGCAATTCTTTTATCATCAGTACTTGTATGTTCAAGAAATTTTTCAAATCTATCAATTAACTCTTTATGTCCTTCATTATGAATAAGTATCCATTTACAATTTGGGTCATTTTCCTGTTTTAATTCTTCATTCTCTTCTCTATGTATAGCATCAAGTCTTTTACATTGTTCAATTATAAATTTCTTATTCATCTAAATACCATCCCTTCTATTAATTTTACTATTATAATTTTAAAGCAAAAGTTCTTGAGTATAAACAAATATCTCAAGAACTTTAATAAATATATTAAATTTTTCTCCCTGTTTTCTGACCCCATATTAAGAGGCATATACTATTTTCACCATTGTTTAATCCCAGTTATATGAAGGTTCTAACTGTGTTTCCTTTGCAGCTTTACTACCGTCTCCATGTGCAGCGTTTATACCGTTTCAATATTTGATATGTGTGATAATATAATCAATTCCAGTTTCTTCTATGGAAAAGATTTTTCATATGGCGACAAATTAATACATGAAAAAGCTATAGAAAAGAACAAACCCGGAGGAAATAAAGATTGGGTTACAATCTCTACAGTTCATCACATAACTGCAATATTGAAACAGCTCTCCAATCAGTCCTAAGTTTGATAATTTCTCTTGTATAGTCTATTATCACATCCTTAGGCACTTCCTTTAAAATTATATCTATAAGAGCAATCTTTGTTTTGCTCTTATATTTTTTATCACTATACCTAGAAAGTAACTCTATAAGTTCCTCTTTCCATAAAAGTGTTAACCTTGAATATGAATCTACATTACTATTGTACTGTCCGTTTCTTTTAATTTTTAATTCACCATTTTTGTCACAGTATTTAATTCCCCACCATGAAGGTATTATTTTTTCTACCTCATTTATATATTTTTCAGTTGTTATTAGTATCATTTCGTCAAAAACCTTACTATAATATTCAGATTGCCTTGGTAATCTTTGCAAAGTGTCCATATCACTCTTTATTTCATATCCATGAAATAATCCATTAATTACAGCAATATCTATTCTAACATACCCATTAAATAAATTCATTTCAGGAACAACGATAGTGCTAATGTCATTTATATACATTGGTTCTTTTGTAAAATCTTTATATAGAAACGATCTAATATCACTATCATACATAATAAAATTATCCTCCTCATTAGTTATACTAATTATTATTATAATATATATTGTCAAATTTTCTATAAATATTCTTAAAAACATTAACACAATATATCTTCTACATAAGATTTTTTTAATCCTTCTAAATAATAAAAAAGTACCCACATTTCGTAGATACTTTCTATTCCTCTAATAATGCCCTAAAGAATTCATCTTCAAATCCGAACATAATTCCAACCATTGCCAGTTTACTCTTTTCAATTTCTCTTTGTATTGTTTTTGTTGAATATCCCACCATTGTTTCAATAACCTTGTAGTTTAACTTACCAAAATATCTATAGCATATCAACGTCTATGAACCTTATATCTTTCTTTATATCCGGAACACTCTTAAGCAATTCCTCTGCTAACATAATTATTTCATCTCTTTTCATAACATCACTCCTATGTTTACAACCCCGGGGGTTCTTGCTGGTAACTCAGTGGAACGAGCTTACTATGGAAATTTTTATACCCCAGTGGTATTTCTGAAACCTGAAAGGTTGAACTTGCTACTTCTATTTCTCCACTTCAACCACTGGTTTAATAACAATATTAGGTATATTATTTTTAAATTCCTCTAAATCATATACTTCAAGTGATGAAATAAACTTTTTCGTATCATCTTTATTATCTAACTTAAATGGTAATCTATTCATTAAATTAAGTTTTATTCTTCTTCTAAAATCTGCATCTATAAGTGGTCCCTCTACTAAGAAAATATACCTTATTGGTAATTCACTTTTATTATGAAAAGCCCAAAACACTAATAAACTATCGTAATATTTTTTAACAAGTTGATTCATTTTTCTATCACTTTTTAAACTTTCATATAACTCATTAGGTTTGCTTGCATCTCTGATGTTAGCATTTTTATACTCTATAAATAGTATTTCTTTATCTGTTTTAGCAATGAAATCCACATCACTCAAAGTAATTTTATTACTAATATCATGTATTTCCCATACTGACTCTACTTTTGAAAAATCAAACCAATACTGTTTATTTTCATCTAACAATACTCTATTTATCATAAAATTCTCCTAAAAAGTCTTGTCAATAACTTCATCAAACAGTTTAGTATCTGCTACAATTATTGGATTATTGGTTAATTTTCCGAAATACTCACTACTTTGAGCCTTAACACCTCTATTTTCAAAGAAACCTAATATTTTTTCTTCATCAGTATCTTTTCTTTGCGAAGTTTTTTTCTCTCTATATAAATTATGGAATAATACACTATCTTTTTCTGCTCTTTTTATTTCAAAATATTTTGCAAGATTATAACTATGCGTTGCAATAAATATTTGAACACCGTTTCTTTGCAGCTCTAATAACACCTCAATAAGCACTGGCATTAATTCTGGATTGATATTTGCTTCTGGTTCATCCCATAACAGTATTGTATCTTTTTCTATTAAGCCATTTCTAATTAATTTCCATAGAAGCCCAAACTTCCTTAGTCCTTCTGCTTCAAAAGAAAATTCTACCTTCATTCCATTATTTTTAACCACATAAAAAGTATCATTTTCGTAAATCACTTCTCCATCGATTACTTTTGAAATTACATCTAATAATTTTTGATTTAACTCTGATACTTCTCTTGTTTCTGGAAGCTCTGCATTTACTATAATATCAATCTGTGTTGCATCAAATGGCATTGTATATTTTTGATTCATAGCTAAAAAACCCTTAGAATGTGATAACATCTCAGTTGTAGGTATAAAAATTGATTTTATACCTAACTCCAGCCATTTATCTAAGCTAAATATACCATCATGTGACAAACTAAGTTCAAATTTAGTATTTTCACTTATTGCTTCAAAAACTGAATAATCATCTTTTCTCTCATAGCTTTTTAATAAATTTATATCTTTTTTCCCATAATTAAAATAGCTAAAGATATTTTTAGCTCTATCTTTATCTGTAGTCTCATTACTCCACTCACACGCAGCATATATCATCTTTAGTAAAGTTGTTTTACCTGTTCCATTCTCTCCTATAATAACATTAATCCCTTTTGAAAAATCCATTTTTAGTTCCTCGAAAACTGTAATGTTTTTTAGGCGTATGTTATCAATGCTCATTCTTAAACACCTCCGTTTATATACTATACCTATATTTTACTTTAAGTGTTATCCTTTTTCCTTGCATCAAAAGGTTTTTCCGCATCTTTAGGAATTGCCCAAGAGTTCCCTAATTTGAAAACGCCCTTAACTCTACCTTTTCCACATAAAACTTGAACACGCCTTTCGGATATTCCCCATTTCTCTGCTGCTTGCTTTACAGAAATATAATCCATAGTAAATCCTCCGACACTTTAAAACTTGCTTTACATAATTAATATCTTAATTATAAACTTATTACTTTTATTATATTCGTACTTGCGAACAATTACAATAGTACTATATGCGATTATAAGATTTGAATTATATACTAAATTTACAAATTGCAAAAACAAAGATTTTTTGTCTTAGCCCATCCTCTTAATGTTCCTTTAACAATTCTCCTTACTCTAAAACCATCGTGACTTTCTTACTTCCAGTCTATTATATTATATTTGTCCATTTTAACTTCCTCCTTTTACTATGAAAACAGTTCATAACTACAACATCATTTTATTGGAGACTTTTCTAGTATTCCAGCCAAAACTCTGTGCCCATGCACGAGTACTAGCCCTTTCTTCCTTATCTTCTCCTTCATAAATAATCCCTAAGAAATCAGCAAATCCACTTAATCCACCAACATCATCAAGTACAGATATGCCATCTTTATTAATACAAACTGGTTTATGCTTAATCAATACAGTATCTTCTGCTTTTTCAAGCTCATACTCGCCAATAATGTTTTGTTTCAGTAGGTCATCACAATTTTCGTGCTTAGTTATTTTAACTATCCAATTGTCTCCAAAGTCATAATTATAAAAAAGTTCCTTTGTTACAGGAAATAGCCCTTTCGAAGCAATATCTTCACCTTGAGCTGCAATAACTTCATTTACTTCTAATCGTTCTAGCAAGCTTTCAGTGCCACCATCAATAATAAGGGATGAATTCATCTCTTCAAGAGTCAGCTCAATTAACGGTGCTCTTCGTATTATTCTTATTTTAGCATTCTTATCTTGTTTTGCTCGTTCCATATAGTCTCCGAATGATTCCTTAACCTCCACCATCTCAAAATGGTCTAGGAACTCCTGTATATCTTGCTTCGCTATTTCTGGATGCTCCATAGTTCCGCCATATATATATGGACCTGTGTATTTCTTCTTTAGCCATGTAGTGATACTTCCTTTCTGATAATCATCATCCCAGAAAATATCATCTTCTGTTTCAGATGGTGGTTGGAATAGCATACCTATTAAATCAGACCAGCCCTTAACAGTACTACCGGTCAATTTATTATATATATCCTCTGGTAAATAAAAACTACGCAGGTGTGAATTCTGCCATCCAAATAGTTTTTGAATTGTATAATGAAGGTTATGCAATGGCATATCTGAAGGTATAAGGATATCTCTAGTTATGGACTCACCACTAGTAGATTCTCCATATCTTCTCAGCATTCTTTTCTGATAATCCGACAGATAATCGTCTTTCAATTCTAAATGAAGACGTACTGTAGCAATCTTATTTTTTATTGCACCTATATTATTTTTCATCTTCTGCTCCTTTCTATTACTCATTCAACAATTCAAATTCTGCCTTAAAAGCTCTTTTTCTGGTATGTATCTTTTTATAATGCTCAATCATTAAATTTCTACACCCCAGGGGTATTTTTACACTCAAGGGGCATTTGTGAAATCTGAAAGGTTGAACTTGCTAATGGCACTATTTGTTAGTGTCCCAATTTTTCTAGCTACATTAATATTTTCTAAGTTCTATTATTGCCTGTTTCTGTAATAGTTTCTTAAGAGACTATACTTATATCTCGATTAAAACGCCCCAATAATTTATAAGATATACCTAGTAAAAAGGTATCCAAATCAATTATTGGGGTGTTTTGAAATTTCCAGATTAATTATTTCTCATTTTACTTATCCTTAACTTAATGACATTTGTTCTCGGTAGCTGCTACCTTTTCTTGTAAAATTCTTTTAAATATAATCATAAACCATATCAAAGAAATTCCTACTATAGTATGGCCCAAGCCTGCGATGTGATTTAATCCATTGAAATTTAAGCCCTTTACTTGAAGAATTCCTCTCCATATAAAGGTTACAATAACAAATATAAGCCCTATATTATATGTCCAATACCAAGCATTAAACCCTTTTAAATATTCAAATTTTGATATTGAAGCAAGTATGGAAAGTATCATAAAGAATAAAAATCCTAGAACTAATATATGACTATGAGTAAATCTTAAGGTTGTATAGCCATTAAATCCATTCATCTTAGTAAATTCCCTATAAAATACTCCTACAGCAAGTCCTAACACTAAATAAGTAAATGCAGTATAATATAGCTTTTTAACCATATATTTTCATCCCCTCAAAAATTTATTATTTAATCTATGTCAGTTATAATCAAGAAATATTTAAAATTAATTAATATTCATTATTAATAATATACTATTAATAAATAATGTTCAATATGACATTTAAAAAATATTTTAAGTTGTTTTTCACTCAAGGTAATTATTCCTACCCTCTTGCCACCTTCATAGCCATATTAACCTATTGTACTAAACTGCTATCGCAGTGGCTCCTCAATCTAAACTTTAACTTTCTAATTTGAACTTAGCAATAATGTCAGGTTAGGGAGTTTTATATTTTTCCTGTGATAAAATACTTGCTAATAATAAAAAAACATCTCTAAGTCTTACTCTAACCTAGAAATGTTCTTATATAAAATAATATACTGTTTTTTATAATACTACTTATATATTACTAATCTTTTGAAACTAAAATCCTAACAATTTTCTTGACAGTAATCTTCTGCTGATTTCCTACATATAAAACTACGTTAAAGTACTTAAATACATTTGTCTACTATATCTATAACTCCATATTATTTAAAATATCTTTTAACTTTTTTAATTCTTCATTTGTTAAAGTTACTCCCTTACCCATCTTCTTATGCTCAGGATCCCAATCTCTAATATCGAACTTAGGAGTTTTGTCATTCCAGCTTATTAGGTTTAGTTCTTTTTTCCATCCTTTAGATGATTCTGAAAGTACTCCTATAGTTTCTTTAATTTCATATTTTATATCCGCCATGTCGTCACCTCCATAATTTATTATATCTCTTACAATGAATTACATTAATTTTATATTCTCTAAATCTTCCACATCCTTTGCACCATTTCTTTTTAATAATCTTTTTACCGTTGCTCTTATATTTTCCTAAACATCTTCTTTGTTTGTCCAGTCCACTGCACTTTGAGTTTTTTCTCTGGAAACTTTTATACCCCAGGGGTATTTGTGAAACCTGAAAGGTTTAACTTGATATGTTCTTCATCATGCTTCTCTAGCTTTCTTTAAAACACTCTTTAGATCCATATATACTAATATATTATAAATTATTTCTTTTTCAAGTTTATAACCAAAGCTCTGGCAATTTTCATCAACTTTATTAATAAGATATTCGATCATTTTTAAAAGTTTTCTATTATCTTCCTTGGAGGTTACACTAACAAAACACTGTTCAAAAATTTCATCAGGAATTACATATGATTTACTATTTGGTCGATACTTAACATTAATTATTCTTCCATTTGTTAATAATCTAATATGGCCAATATACTTATGTACTCTGCTATTTTTCTTATTCATTTTATAAACAGGTATTTCATATATTAATACCATCTTAAACTCAAGTGGTTTCAAAATACTCTCTTTTAATATATCATCAGAAACAATTCCAGCTTTAATTTCTATTGTCTTTATAAACTTCTCTTTCACCTCCGATTTATACTCTCTAGAATACATCCACCTATCACCATATTCTTTTTTAAAATCGGTTAATATATTATATAACTCAAATTTATCAACAAGTGATTTATATTTATCATAATCTTTTTTATCATCAAATGCATTCTCTAATTCAGTTTCTATTTTCTTTTCAATATACTCAGAAACCTTCTTGATATTTTCAATAAATCCTGAAAGACTTGGCATTACCATATTAACTGTGATTTTATTTTCTTTTTTTCGTTTACTACTATAATCTAACTGAGCATCTTCTTCCTCAAAACATAACTCTATTTTATTTAATTCCATGAATGGTGTTCCTTTAATATTACAGCTTCCTAGTTTTATTCCATATTCCTTAACTATATTTTTAGCAGAATCAACTCGATAGTCTAATAATTCGTACATTTTCTCTTCACCCTTTAATTCTTTTCCCCTTTGATATGGTGGCAAGGCCTCTTCCGGTATTTCATATGAATCTATTTCAAACTCACATCTAATCAAATCTTCACAAAATTCTAGATTCATTGTATATTTTTTGCTCTTATCAAGTTCTTGAACTTTATCTTTTAATTTTTCACGAATTTTATTATCTAACTCTTTATCAACTAGATTAGTATCTTCAATTATTATTTTCATTTCTATTCCTACCTTTACGTCTCTAATTCTTGTGAAAACTCTAAAATTTCTTTGTAAAATTCTGATTTACTATAGATTTTTTCAACATAATCACAATAATATAAAATTAGCTTTCTTTCATTGTCGCTTACACCTGACATAGAACGCAAATCATTAATATACATTAAAACTTTATTAATATATTCCCATTTATCCATATGAATTTTTATATTTTCTTGCATTTTCTGTTTATTTATCAATTTTTCTTTTTCTATACGAGCTTGTTCTTCACGTATCTTATCTTCTTCCCATTTTTTAATTTCTTTTTTTCTCTCTTCTTGCTGCTTCACCATTTCTTGATCTATGATAATTTTTTTAGATATTGCATCATCTCTTAATTTATAAAGCAAATCTACTAATTTACTCTCTAAAATATCTGACTTATAAATCTCTATGGCCTGTAATAATTCCCAATTATCCTTTATATTTTTATCTTTCTTTTCACCAAAAACTTCAAAATACAAATCACCACTATATTCCAACTCGTATAAAGGACTCATTTTTCTGTTTTCTGTTTTTATCTTATCTCTTAACTTAACTTGCTTTTCATATAAACTACATTTATATCTACTTTCTAACAACGTAAACATCGTATTATCACTATCTTCCGTTTTGTCAACATATACTCTGCCACCAATTTTAGATATACAATTTATAAAAGTACTCATAAATTTATAAGCTTTAC
The DNA here is from genome assembly GCF_053901425.1 of Clostridium sp. JNZ J1-5. NCBI lineage: Bacteria > Bacillati > Bacillota > Clostridia > Eubacteriales > Clostridiaceae > Clostridium > Clostridium sp. JNZ J1-5. The sequence goes on from NZ_CM132773.1 coordinate 364,763, forward strand.
CTCTTATCTTTTCTGAAGTGTCTATACTCAATACAACTGTTTTTCTTCCATTTAGGCTAGGAAAAATTTCCCCTTTCATCCTCAACCTTACTCCAAAAGGTAGATTATCTAAGTACGCATTTTTATTGATATTTTTTCTGTTTTCCATCTCACGATTATGTTCTTCAATCATATTGCAATAATTTTTTCCAGCTAAAGTGACATTAATCTTTTTAACCCATGAGTGAAATTCAGTTTCATCATATATATCTATTTCACTACTTTTCACCAATACTACCACTTTTTTCAAAACAAAAGCCAGCACGATATAGTATATCTATTAATCCTTCAAGTTTCTCTTCATCTTTAACCTTCTCCGGAATTAAATATCTTACTTTGCTGTCCTGTACAATAGTAGCTAACCCACGCATAAAAGTTGATACTGTTGGATATTCATAAATATTCATATATGTATGATTATTATCTTCATCAAATATTCTCCTATAATTACTCCATGAATCAATATTATTAAGATGAATTCCAACAATAAAACTTCTTATTGAAGATAAAGCGTTAATTGTCTCTTCCATCTTCTCCTTCAAAATATTTTTTCTATTACTATCAGTAAAATCCACCGATAATTTTAATCTTAGGTTCAATTGTTTACAGGTATTATATAACATAACAATGTCATCTATAGATGAAAATAAAAATTCTTTTCCTTTACTTCCTTTAATATTTCCATTTATTATGGCTATTTTAGTCTTAGTAAATTTAAGTAAACCTTTCTCAAATCCTTGGTAACTATTAAAAAAATTTTCCTTACTATACCCTACTGTTTTATATGGAGATTGAAATTCTATAAGACTAGGAGCTCCATATCGCTTAAAGCTACTTTGTAAATTTTTAATTATAGATTCTAATGACTTTTTATCTTTCCATATTTCATCATTATTTTTTCCATAAGATATCCTTAATATATAGTTTTGTCCTGGGTCTTTCTCAATTAATCCATTAACTGTTTCAATATATTTACCTGCAGTTATTATTTCAGATGGATAATTAATATTAGAAATCTGAACTGGTATAAACACACGCTTTCTTTTTGATAACTTTACTCTATTTGAATCAATAGAAAGCTGAACATATTCTGACCAATAATCTAAATCTTTTATATCATCATTTAGCCAGCAATACATTATCAGCATTTCAAGTTCACCCTTATGATTCTTAATAAACTCTCTATGCTCATTTCTAGTATAAATATTATCAATATCAAATGGATTTTCTTGATACCTATAATCATACTTATTTATATGGTAAAAAGTATCTGTATCTCTATCATATTCTATAACCACATAAGTTTTGTAGTAGTGATATGCAACCTCGCTTGCATAATTCAATAAATTTACATGATATTTTCTAAATACATACTTTACCCAGTCCACTAGTACATTATCAAGTTCTTTCATTTCTGAAATAGATGGACATTCATTTTCATTTTTTCTATATTCTCGTGCCATTACAGATAACTTATAGAATAATGTTTCATTCATAGTAACATTTAATTTTTTCTCAATAACATACTCAGCAACTTGATCATAATCCTCTTCTTTATAAAATAGCTCACTATCTTTCATGTCTTCATAAGCTTTAGCAACATATTTATCCAATCGTTTTTTATTATCTAAATAATATGAAATTATATAGTCATATGTTTCTGGATATCTTTTTTGTATATCACTCTTAAACTTGTCAATTGTTTGTTCTGTTTTTATCTTTTCATAATCGTAATCCTCTAAGTTCAAATAATTATTAAAATAATCTGTTACATACTTAATAATACTTGCCATATTCTCTGAATGTTTCTTAAAATCGAATTCATCAATTTTATCTTCCTTTTTTCTCTTAGTAATATATTCCTCCAACTTGAACATTTCCTAAAACACCGCTTCCTTTTTACAATTAAAATACAACATAATATTTTATTTTAATTATAGCCATTATCCTCTTCTTTATATTCAATAAAAAAAGACTGAACGTGCTAAAAATTACCACAATCAGTCTCTTAATTTATTATTCGATTACAACTTCTATCTAAGGCCCATCAAGCAAGCTTATAATAATCCTTTCCTATTCAAATACTGTCATCTTATCTATTAGCTTTAAAAACAAATTCACATCAAATTTTTGTGAAAGCTTTTCTTTGATTTATTCAGCCATTTTTAACCCATTCCTTTATTGAGAACAATATTAATAAAAAATTTTATATACTATACATTTTCTAATTACAGCTTCTCCTTGAGCAACTCCTGTAATTATTCTTTTATAATTAACTGTGGCAACCGAATTATTATTGGAAGTAAACCTAACTGAATCATCTATGTATAACTCACTCTATCTAATATCTTAGGTGTTATTTTCAATCTGAAATTGGAAACTTTTACACCTCAGTGGGTATTTGTGAAACCTGAAAGGTTGAACTTGCTAATGTTCAGGATCCCAGTCTCTAATATCATATTTTACTTCTTTATCGTTCCAACTTATAAAATTTAATTCTTTCTTCCAACCTTTTGATACTTCTGAAAGAGTACCGATGGATCGTTTAATTTCAAATTTTATATCAGCGATACTATACCTCCATACTTTTCATCAATATTCATATAAGCAGAGATGTTCCCACCATCTCTGCCTACATTATTCATTAATACTCTCTTGAGTCCTCTGCAATCTTATCAGCGTAAAAGTTATCCCCAGCACTTGGTGCATAAATAACTTCATTAAAACACATAAGTTTTGTTTGCTCCATTACAATATCTACTGCTTTAGTTGTTTTATCTGGTGGGTAACCATATTTTTTTAATAGCCTTTTAATAGTCATCTTCATCTTAGCTTGCACACTTTCACGAATTGCCCAATCTACGCTTATGCTGTTTTTTATTGAAACAGTTAAATCCCTTGCTATTTGCTTTAGTATATCTTCACCCATAATTTCACGTGCAGATTCATTATCTGATAAAGCATCATAAAATGCTAATTCATCAGGAGTAAGTCCTGTAGCTTCACCACGGTTTTCTGCTTCTGTGATTTCTTTAGCAAGTTCTATAAGTTCCATAATAACTTGTGTAGTTTCAATGGTTCTATTTTGATACTTTCTAATTGAAGCTTCCAATAATTCAGAGAATTTCTTAGACTGAACAAGGTTGCGTTTAGAGAAAGATTTTATATTATCTTTTAACAATCTATTAAGTAACTCTACTGCTAAATTCTTTTGTTTCATCCCCTTAACTTCTTCAAGAAATTCGTCTGAAAGAATAGCAATGTTAGGCTTATTAAGTCCTACTGATCCTAAGATATCCACTACTTCATTTGAAGATATTGATTTTGAAATTAGTTGATTTAATTCATTATCAAGCTGAGCTGTAGTTTTCTTTTTATTGTCATCAGTAATCATTTTTACGATACTTACTTTTACTGCCTTATGGAATCCAACTTCCACATTTAACCTTTCTGCAATATCTGTTGTTGCACATAGAGAATATGCTCTTGCAAGCTCTGTTACTAGCTTTATATAATCATTCTTCCTATCCTCTCTAAGACCAATGATATAATCCATAGTTTCTACAATGGCTTGCATTCTTTCACTTGCTTTACCAGTAAAGAATTTACTATAATCATGCCCGTGAAGTAGCTCTTTTATAAGATCATGTTTTTCAAGCAGTACAATAGATGCAACCTCTGTGTCTACTCCAGTAGTCTTTTTATCACTTTCCGTATACTCAGAAAGTGCTTCTTTTAAGTTTTCAGCAATTCCAATATAATCAACGACAAGACCACCTTGTTTCTCCTTAAATACTCTATTTACTCTTGCTATAGCTTGCATTAAGTTGTGTCCACTCATTGGTTTATCAATATACATTGTGTGCATGCTTGGCACATCAAATCCTGTAAGCCACATATCACGTACAATTACCAATTGTAACTCATCATTTTTATCTTTCATACGTTTAGCAAGTGTTTCACGATTTGCCTTTGTACCTATAAATGGCTGCCAATCAGCAGGATCTGAAGAGCTGCCTGTCATTACTATTTTAATTTTACCAGCCATTAAGTCATCACTATGCCAATCTGGACGAATTGCTATAATCTCTTTATATAAATTAATAGCAATTCTTCTACTCATAGCAACTATCATACCTTTGCCGCCTTCAGTTTCCTGAGCTTGCTGGCGCTTTTCAAAATGTTCAACAATATCTTTTGCAATTAACTTAACTCTTTGCTTTGTTCCAACAATTGCTTCAAGCCTTGCCCATTTACTCTTTAGCTTTTCTTTTTGCCCTATTTCTTGATATTCTGTAATTTCATCATACTCAGTATCAACCTTAGGCTTCATTTCCTCCGGAAGTTCAAGTTTGGCAATTCTGCTTTCATAGAATATTTTAACGGTTGTACCATCCTCAACTGCTCTAGTCATATCATAAACATCAATATAATCTCCAAATACTGCACGAGTATTTTTATCAGTTAATTCTACTGGTGTACCAGTAAATCCTATATAAGATGCATTAGGTAAGCTGTCACGCATATATTTTGCATAACCATATTTTATATCAGCACCATCATTACCTTTTACAATATCAGCACCAAATCCATATTGGCTACGATGTGCTTCATCAGCCATAACAATTACATTCGTACGCTCTGTAAGCGGTTTTACATCTTCACTTTTATCTTCTGGTGCAAATTTATGAATAGTTGTAAATATAATGCCTCCACTAGTACGGTTATTAAGTAAGTCTCTTAAATTTGTTCTATCAGTAGCTTGAACTGGTGTAGTTCTAAGTATATCTTTACATTTTAGGAATGTACCAAAAAGCTGGTCATCAAGGTCGTTTCTATCTGTAATAATTACAATTGTTGGATTTCCAAGTTCTGTGCTAATTATAAGCTTTGCAGCATAGAAAACCATAGATAAGCTTTTTCCACTTCCTTGAGTATGCCATACAACACCTATTCTTCTATCTCCATTTTCCGTAGTTGCACGTTTTGTGCTCTCTACTGCTTTATTTACAGCATGGTATTGATGATATCCTGCAAGTATTTTAAAAGTATGCTTACCATCACTTTGGAATAATATGAATTGCTTAATGATATCGAGGAAACGATCACGTTGAAACATACCTTTAATTAACACTTCAAGCTGTGGAATGGATACTGGGGCAACATCTCCATCATCAATAGTACGCCAGGACATAAACCTATCCTCATCAGAAGTTAAAGTACCAGCTTTTGCATTAATTCCATCACTAGTTACCATAAATGAGTTATAAGTAAACACGGAAGGTATTGTCATCTTGTAGGTTTGAAGCTGATTATAAGCATCCGTTATATCTACATTTTCATCACTAGCGCTTTTAAGCTCTATAATCACTAGTGGAATACCATTTACAAATACTATTACATCTGGTCTCTTTTCCTTGCCATGTTCTATAATTGTAAATTGATTTGCTACCATGAAATCATTGTTTAGTGGCTTTTCAAAATCAAACACATAAACTTTTTCAGTCTTGTAACTACCATCTTCCTGCTTTACCGTAACATCAATTCCATCAGTTATCATCTTTTGAAATGCCTTATTATTCATAATTAAACTTGGACTTTGAGGTATCAAAATCTTTCGATAAGCCTCTTCAATAGCATCACTAGGCATTTTAGGATTAATTCTTGAAAGAGCATCTTTTAATCTTTCACACAATATAACATCACTGTAATCCTCACGCTCCGCATACTCTCCCTCTGGTGCAATGTCAGGAGCAAAGACTACTTCGTAGCCTAGCTCCTTAAACCACTCAAGAGTGGCTTCCTCTAAATGTGATTCACAAAAATTATTCTTCATTTACCATTTCCCCCTCATGATAAGCTGAACATTTAATGCATCTTTGCCCATTATAAAATTCAAACCCTTTATAAAACTTACAACCTGAACATTGTTTATCAATTATAGGTTCATCATTTTCAGGACAACTATTAGCGTCAATTGCATATAGAGTATATTTTTGTTTTTCTTCCATCTTATTGCACCTCCTCTATTGGACCTCTTATTTCACCACTCATCAGTTTTGGAAGTAGTGTATCACGAATCTCTCTCAATTTTTCATTTTCGATCAAGTTTTTCACATACATTTCTATTACAGGGTTTAATATAATACAAAATTCGTCAACGACCTTATCATTATATGGGAATTTAATCCTTTTTAAATCACTAACAGTAATATGTCCAAGTCCTGTTGTTTGTTTACTACTTGCGATTCTTGTAAACTCTGGTTTGAAAAATTTCAATAATAAATATATAAAACAATAATCATTATTTTTTATAGAGATTTTAAAAGTATGTTGATTTAGAATTGCATCTCCACCAACCCATATAAATGTATCTATTGAAGTTTGAGGATTTCCTGACCAAGAAAATAAAATATCTCCTGTTTTAATATAGTATTTCTCATCTTTTGTTCCAGAAAAATATTCTGTAGAACTTGTTATTCCGTTCTTTAGCTCTGTGATTTTTATAATTGGACAGCCACTAGTAGCGTACTCATCCTTTTTAAATGAAGCTCCATTAATATATCCGGCAAAATCATAGAGTGAATTTATTTTCCATCCTTTAGGTATTATTCCTAATTCACTATCCTCAAACTCCCCATCTTGAAATGGTTCAAAATCCACAAACCAACTTTTGAAAATAGCCTGTGACATTTCTTCGAGGGTTTTGTTGATACGGTTGTTTAGTTCTATTTTGTTGTCTAGGCATGATAAAGTATCAGCAATGACTTTCTGTTCTTGTAATGGTGGAACAGGCACTTTCAATTGCCTAATTGCCATCATTGGAATAGTAGGTTGAGAACTTCCTCCTGCATAATTTATTAGTTGCTGTCTAAAATTCTGACTTCTTAAGAAACTATATATAAAATATGCATTGTATTCTTCTTCCACAGTAACTTTAGCCACATTAGGAGCTAAATGAAATTTATCATTATACTTGACTATTGCAACTTCACCAAATTTCGCGCCTGTATACGTTAATACGATATCATCTTTATACAATTTAGATCTAGTAAGACCTTGAGATACATCTTTCTTAATTCTCTTTACATCAGATAAATCAAATGTACCATTTTTAACGTTCAATGCTCTAATAGCTATTATTTCTCCATCTTCAACATATTCAATATGTTTAGTAAATTCAAATCCAGCCAGTTTTGTAACTTTAGCTACTTCACCCAACGCAACCTCTTTCCATTCACTAAAACTCATACCCAATCACCCCAAATCGCTTCTTTATCTCATCTTCTAAATCATGAGATTTTGCAAACATTTCAGCAAGGTCACCTGTTAGCCTTGTCATCTTTTCATCAAACGGTTCTGAATCTTCTTCTACTTCTTCAATTCCTACATATCTTCCAGGTGTCAAGATATATTCATGACCTCTAACTTCTTCAAGACTAGCTGATTTACAGAAACCTTGAACATCTTCATAATCTTTTTCATCACGCCAATTGTGGTAAGTATCATATATTTGTTTAATTTCTTCATCGGATAACTCTCTATGTTTACGAGTAACCATTGTACCCATTTTTCTAGCATCAATAAATAGAATTTTGTCTTTTCTATTTTCTCTCTTCTTAGAAATAAACCACAAGCATACTGGTATAGTTACTGTATAAAATAGGTTACTTGGCATAGTTACGATACAATCTACAAGTCCTGCTTCTATAATATTTTTCCTTATTTCAGCTTCCTGTTTTGTTGTAGTGCTCATAGAACCATTAGCTAATACAAAACCGGCAACACCTTTAGGTGATAATTTGCTTATAATATGCTCTATCCAAGCATAGTTAGCATTATTTTGTGGTGGAATACCATATTTCCAACGTACGTCATCTTGTATTAATGTATAATCACTAATATTGAAAGGTGGATTTGCCAAGATATAATCTGCTCTTAGATTTTTATGAAGATCATTTCCAAAAGTATCAGCATCTCTTTCACCTAAATTACCATCAATTCCACGAATGGCAAGGTTCATTTTACAAAGTCTCCATGTAGTAGCTGTAAATTCCTGACCGAATATGTGAATATCATCTTTTCTTCCTTGATGTTCTTCTACGAATTTACCAGATTGTACAAACATTCCGCCTGATCCGCAGCATGGATCGTATACTCTACCTTTAAATGGTTCAATCATCCCTACAAGCAGCTTTACAATTGATGGTGGAGTATAAAATTCACCTTCGGAACTTCCAAATTTCCCTAAAAAATATTCATATACACGACCTAGCACATCTTGTGCTCTTGATTCTTTGCTTCCTAAATCAAATGAAAATAAATCTACAAGTTCTCCAAGCTTTGGTTTACTAATTTCAGGTCTTGCATAGTTTTTAGGTAGTACTCCTTTTAATGAAGCATTTTCTCTTTCAATAGCAATCATAGCATCATCGATTATTTGCCCTATTGTACTTTGTTTTGCATTTTGCTTTATAACTTCCCATCTTGCACTTGGTGGCACGAAGAATATACTTTCTTCAGCATAAGCATCTATATCTTCTTCAAAGCCTTCGCCTTCTTCTACTAATTCTGCATATTTTTCTTCAAATGCATCAGAGATGTATTTTAAGAATATAAGTCCTAGTATTATGTGCTTATACTCACTACTTTCTATATTTCCTCTTAACTTATCTGCCATTTCCCATAGATTGTTTTCAAAATCTAAATTTACTGCCATTCATGTTACCCCCTACATTAATTTGTTATAAATGTTGTTTTTTATTTTGTTCCATCTATTTTCTGCTGTGTTTATTGCAGTTTTATAGATGTTTAATTCTTCATTATAATTTTTAATTATTTGCTCCTGCTCATCTATAGATAGTAATGGTATTTCCATTTCCATTATGTCTGAATGATTTATATTCATAATAGTTGTTCCCCTTTGGAAGCTTTTAATAATGGCCATACCAATAGGACTTTCAAAAAATATCTTGATATATTCACCAAGTATTTTCTCATTAGGTCTAATTACAATTACATTAGCTGAAGCAATAATCAGTTTATCTTGCTGTTTAAATACTGCTGATTTAATAGCTGTACCTCTGCAAGAAAGCAAGACATCATTATCTATTAGTTCATATCTTTTTATTTTGCGTTCTTCTTCTTCAATAGTATCCATGCTATCATAGTTAATTTCTCCATTTTCTATATTAGATATATTGAGTACTGAAATACTTCCAACTTTAGTATCTTTTTTTAGAATAGATTTTCCTCTAAAGACTTCAGCTACATCTTTTAGCTTTGTCTTTTCTAAATTAGAATTTTTAAACTTTTTAATATTCTCATCGTCATCAGAAAGTAGGAGCTCTACTCTCCAATCTTCATGAGATAGAAATTCTTTAGTTTTTATTTGTTTTTTGTCTTCTACACAAAATATATCTTTATCCGGCTTTAAAGTACCTATTTCAATTTCATCTTGTGAAATTTTAGTGAAAGTAAATAAATAAGTTTTAATAGCTGTTGCTGGTCTAAAAGTTCCTTCAGGCAATATAAATATACTTTTTACATTATAGTTATTTGTTATAAATTTTCTTAGCTTCTCATATTCCATGCCAGCAAAAGTTATCTTTGCAGGAACAATAATATCTAAAATACCATTTTCACCTAAGTGCTCTAGCATATTTTCAATAGCTATGCCATCATTATCTCTTGTAATAAACTGGCCTCCAATATTATCTCGTTTTCCTCCAAAATATGGAATTGAATATATGTAATCAAATTTTTCATCAATAAGACACCTACTATATATAGATTCGAATATTATCCTGACATTTTCATAATCACCAAATGCCAATTGTAAAAGCAGATGCATTTGCTTTGTTTGAGTAGTTAATGTACTTTCTGACTCTTTAAACTCTTTTATAAATCCCCTTAATCCTGCTAAATGTTTCTCAGCCTCAGTTATAAGTATTTTTTTAGGATTAATCTTTTGTGTTTTATCCTTAATATAAGCTGTTAAATAACCTGGTGAAATGATAGTACCCATTTTATCATTTTTGAATATCTCAAGGGTAAAATCTATAAGGTCGATTTCTTTTAAAGCTTCATATATTTCTACAAAGTCATCTCTATCTGCAGGGAAGAAACCTAGCTCATCTTCTGTTGTCTTTTTCATAAATTGAAATAACTTATCTTTATCCTTTATGTCTTTATTTTTTAGCTGCAATTCCTTCTGTGTTAGTTTAACTCTTAGAATTTCATTTAAGAGTTGTTCTCGAGTAAATATTTGTCTTTGATATAACATATTTAAAGCTAAATCTATGTTTATATTCAAGAGAATCCTCCTTTCAATATTTTTACATCATCACAATTAATATTGTACTGTTCAAAACTTAGTATGTCAATACTAAAAAATAATTTAAACATTTTAAAAAGTCACTGGACTATATACTGCGTATTTTTTTCGTATTTATTATTATCTCCATATAAAATAGCCTGTATTGACATTCTCATCTTCCTTCCTAAACATTTCCGCAAAACCTATACCATAACGCAAATATCCTTAGTTCTTCATAAAAATACAACCCCCACAAATAAAAATTCCCTCAAACCTAAGTCTGAGGGAACATAAAACACACTTTAATATTTACTTAAAAACCTTGAAAACCTTTGATATCAGGCTATTTCTTTACTATCTTCACCACTGTCTCAGCAGTAGCTTTCTGCCATTCAAAGTTCGTCTTCCACTCCTTTTCATGGGAAAGCCTTGCATGAACCGTTATAAAAAGCTTACTTCGTTGCTACGCTCCTAGTAAGTTTAACAACCACCTCAACATGCATGAAGATGTTATAACAGGTGAAAAGGAAACACTAATTGAAATATATTTTATGTTGGTATTTCCACTTTAACTTTATTAGCAACTTTAATCTTATTGATTATAGGCGTATATAAATCAGTTGTAACTTTTGGAGTTGAAATTGATACTATTAATGAATATCTTATTTTGTGATTCCAACGTCCTAAATGATGCCGTTCTCTCCACCAACCAATTGCTGGATAAACAGCAATTAAATTTGAAGTAGCTAACTCTGCTGCAGTTCCTTGCCAAACATCCGAATGTATAGAACCAACATTTCCGTTATTAGGTCCTAATAACCAATTAACATTACCACCGCCACTTTTAATTATATCATTATTTTCATCTTCTATTGCTTTAGATATTCTACTCATAAATACGTCTTTTGTATCCGAGCCATTAACATCAAACCTTAATGCACATGACGCATATCTATATCTATCTTTCCAACCTACTTCTCCTGGTCCAGGTTCAATGAAATACGATAATGTTATCTTCATTTCAACTTGCGTATCAAAAAGCTGTTCTAATACCTCTTTAGGCCAAGGTATTTCATGTATATGCATATCTTTGCTCTTATAATTACTATCAACTTTATCAAACGGTTGTAATTCAGATTGTATAATTAAATTGACACAATTATTTGCACATTGAATAGCCTTATCTAAATTTGGTACTCCATACCCACAAGTCCTTAAAAGCTTTCTATAATCAGTTTTAGTATCGCCATCTAGAAATTGGCTTCTCATTGCATCAGTCCAAGTTGCTGAGTGAATTAACAATGCCCTAATTGTTTCAGGCCAAGCATTAAGATACATGCTTTGTAATTTAGCTGACATCCAAGCAGCTTGTGCCGTAGCTGCACTCGTTGCCCAAATAGTAGTAAATTGACTCCTACTTGGTATGTAATTTGTAGTTAATAATGATAAGTTATCTTCTCCACCATAACATCCATATGAATCTTTAATAAGATTTCCACCTTCTAGAACAATCTCTGGCTTTATTGGCCATTTATTATCCCAAATAGCTGATGTTGAGCTATAAGGTGATAATTCCCCACTTTGGGCTACTGTTTTCATATTTCCATATTGACCGTTATCAAGTGTACACTTTTCAGTATATGCTCCAACTGTAACCGCATTCCATGATTGTCCAGGATTTTGAACCGTCCTAGTAATATTACTGTCAGGATAATTTATCCAGTCATCTCTATCCTGTATGTTTCCTGCTGAAACTAAAAAAAGCTTTTGAATACCATCTATATACCCAGACGTCAATTCATCAATTGATGCTGACCAAGAAGAAGGACTTCCATCTCTTGTTTCATATATAGGCGCTGTTATTGCCATGCATATGATTCTTTTTTTCTTAGGATTGTCAATAATCAAATTACTTACTGCTTCTGTTGTTATTGCACCATATAATTGAGGATTGTTTTCTCCCTTAGGAGGCAAAATTTTATATGATTCTAAACAGTAATCTATCGTTATTTCATTATTACATTCTAAAGCATTTTGTAAATCTCCAAATGCACTTAACCCTGCCATGCTTGTACCATGTCCTTCATGATCATGTGTACCCCATTCATTATCATAAGCATAACATTTCTCATCATTTAAAATAGGTTTTAAAAGCATATGCCCGTTATTAATTCCTGTATCTAATATACTTATACATGTATTGCTATTTTCATTTACTCTCAATCTTTTTAATAATTCATTAGCCCATTCTGTCTGATCAACATTTTCTAAATTGACAAAAAAGGCTGCGGTTTCTGTAGCTCTTCGTATTTCTGCAACTAAATGTGTGTGCTCTATTAGCTGTTGTAACAATTGACCATTTGCTTTTATAAATAAAACTCTACGCTCTGGAAAAGATATTTTTTCTCTTTTATTTTCAATATTTAATCCCTTTAATACATTTCTAAATTCAGATTCTTCCTCATCAGAATCACTACTTATCCAAATCTCACACCATACTAATTCTTCTTTCGGGATCCATTCTTTTGAACCTGTCCAAAAAGATTCTAATACTGCTAGCTTTATATCATTAACTGATGCAATTAAATTTTCATTTACTGGACGTCCTTTTTTAGTTTCCTTCGTTAAATATTCATTTACTTTTTTAAGAAAATGATTTTCTTTTCCTTTAGGTATAAATACAGTTGCTTTACTTACAAATGTTTCTTTATCTTTTATTTCTTTTTTAACATTTAAAAGTTTTATTCCAGCCCTAATAGATTCTAAACTTTTTGTAGTTAAATTAAAATTAGGTGTACTTTCAAATTCTAAATAAGTTCCCATTTTCGTATTTAGCGATACAGCTGTTGTATCTTTTTTTTCATTTTCTACTTGTTTCCATATATCTTGTAACTTATTTTGAATCTTTTTCCCATGTTCAATTCTATTCCTTGGAGGAAGGATATTTCCCCTTCCCCCTTGGCTTTTAGATGTATATTTATAGGCTTCTCCTGTTTTATCTAAAAAAATATTACTATAGTGCTTAATTTCCAAACTCCTCACCTCTCATATAAGATGAAAGTCTCTCTTCTATCATCTTATGAAGCAACTTCTCATCAACAAACTCTTTATCACATAAAATTGATTCTTTAATACTATCATCACAAGCTTTTGATATTTCCGCATGACTTAATGTGTTACATTTCTTTGTTATGTTGGCATAAATTATTCCTTTATCAGCAAACTCACCTAATCTGTTACTAATTAACCTTTCAATTTCAGACTCATCTGGTAAATTATAATGTATTATATCATCAAATCTTCTAAATAATGCTTGATCTAGAAGCCTAGGGTTGTTCGTTGCTGCTACTATTATACTCTCTGATTTATCTTGCTCTATTAGCTGTAGAAAGGAATTTAATACCCTTCTAATTTCTCCAACATCATTATCCATACTACGTTCAGAACCTATAGCATCAAACTCATCAAAAAGATATACTCCTTGGCACTCTAATATATTATCAAATATCTGTCTAAGTTTAGCACTTGTTTCTCCCATATATTTAGTCACCATTTTATCCATCATTATAGTACATAATGGTAGGTTTAATTCAGATGCCAACACAGATGCTGTCATTGTTTTCCCTGTACCTGGAGGCCCAGCTAATAGTATTTTTCTTCTATTATTAAGTCCATGTTTTTTTAACTTATCTCGCTGCCTATACTCTTTAAGGATTCTTTGAATTCTTTGTTTTATTTCTGTAGTTACTACTATTTCGCTCAAATTATGCTCTGGTAATGTACTATTAATTAATTCATTAAAACCATTGTTTAATTGAACAATTTTATTTCTTTTAAATTTAGATGAATCCACAATATCTCTTATTTCTCTAGCAAGTGCATTATGCCCCTTGTTTGCTTCATATGCAGCAAGTTGTAATACTACTGTTCTAAAACGATCTTCATTATCATAATGAGCTTGTATTAACAATTTCACATGTTCTCCTGTTGCCATATACTATTACACCTCCTTCTAAACATACTATTATATAATATACTTAAATTACACCATAAATTTCCACTTTGATTCTACATATAATTAAATAATTTATTATATCATAAAATTCCTTTAACAACAATGTCTATTTTATAGATAATCTCCACTTCCACCAAACTAATAACCTTTATATTCTCCACCATCTGTGAAAAAAGTTCCTCATCAAACTTTTTAATAATATCTTCTCTCCCATCTAATACCTTTTCAATTTCTTTTACTTTCTGAAGCCCCTTCTCCCTTATTAAATCAGTATTATCAAACTTAGCTTTCTTTTCTTTTAACTGCTGCATCTCTTCTTCGAGTCTTTGGTATTCCTCATCATAAATCTGATTGTTTAAGCCACTTCTTACATTCAGCCTTACCAAGTTCATCATCTGCTCCTTCAATTCTTCCAACCTTTTATTTATTACCTTTAGCTCATTACTATCTTCTTTGCTTTCTAATACTCCATTTATATTTTCTATCATGTTTGAAATAAAAGCTTCTTTATTTTCAATAACCTTATTTATAGATTTAACAAAAGCTGCTTTTAATTTTTCTTCATCTACTGCTTGCATATTACAAGCTTCATTCCCATTATCAATATGGTTAGCACAAAGCCACACATATTTTTTATATTTTTCATTTCCACCCCATCTTTTTCTCCTAAACTTACTGCCGCAGGCGCCACATACTGTCCTTCCTGAAAAGGCATATTTGTTGGTGTGTCTGCTTTTTGTTTCTTCTGAGTATCCTACTAGATTTTCTCTTCTTTCTATTTCTTCCTGAACCCTTTGAAATGTTTCTTTTGATATTATTGGTGGATGACTATCTTTAACATATTACTGTTGAACTTCTCCTTTATTTTTAACTCTTTTATGCGTTAAAAAATCTACTGTTACAGTCTTTTGAAGTAAAGCATCCCCTGAATATTTTTCATTCCTTAAAATCTTTTGTATTGTTGAGTCATGCCACTTTCTTCCCCCTGCACCTGTTAAAATATTATCCTCTTCAAGACCTTTTGCTATTGCTCTTATACCTTTTCCCTCTAGGTATTCTTTATATATCCTTCTAACTATTTCAGCCTGTTTTTCATTTATAATAAGTTCTCCATTTTCATCTTTATCATATCCTAAAAATCTTTTATGGTTTACCCTTACCTTTCCTTGTTAAAACCTTCTAACTATGCCCCATCTACTGTTTTCAGAAATATTTCTCAATTCGTCTTGCCCCGTATCATGGAACATATTTCCCCCACATTTTTAAAACTTACAAATTAAAAAAATCCTACAAATATATTTCCTTTTATACTTGTAGGATTTTTACTTTTTCTACTTTATTAAGTTAATTTATACTCATAAATAACTTTTCCAACTCGTTCTATATGTTCTCGCAATTCCTTATGATTTAAATGAGTAAAATCAACTATATCGAATAGGTATGGCATTAGGTTTTCATCTTCAAGCATTGAATGAAGCCTAGCTAATATATCAAAATTTATATCTTCACCATAAATAGCTATATCAATATCTGATCCTGGCTTATAATTACCTTTTGTACGTGAACCAAAAATCACTGCTTTTTTGATCTCTGAAAATCTACCTATAACATCAATAATATATTCTAAGTCAGAATCTTTTAACCCACAGTTCATACTTCTTGCTCTAAATAATCTTTCATTGTTTTCCACGCTAATTCAAATGTATATTCAAAGCACTGAATTAAGCCTTAATAAACATTTTATTACTATACATATAGCCCTTGAGTATAATTAAAATCTCAAAGGCTTATAATTCATAATTATTAATTCTTTATCTATTTTTTATATAATCTCACAACCGTCTCAGCAGTAGGCTCCTACCAATCATCCGTCGCTTCCCTCAGATTCTTGGGTAGCCCTTGCATGGGTGGTTGTAAAAAACTTACTTCACCACTTCACTCTTCGTAAGTTTAACAACCACCTCAACATGTATTTTGATAGAAAGATGATACTAATACGCATTAATATTGGGATTAGACCCCCAAGACCCCCTTTGGATTTAAGAGGGTTGTTTTTGTAAAGAAGCTTACCCATCTTCATTATTGCTTTGCTTATATCCTGTTTCATTTTAATTTATTGCTATTTATACACCCGAAATTTTAAATGAATCAGAATTTGTTACTTTTCACTAGGTAGTTTACTCTCTAACGTATCAACTATATCATTTACCCAAACCATCCTTATCATCTGTTGTATTATTGACAAATCTTTATTTAAAGAATCTACATTCTTTTTATATTCTTTAAATTCTTTTATAAATTGCTTTAATGATTTATCATTATCTGTAAATTTTTCATCATTATATTTCTTCATCTCTGTAATCTCTAAATATATTGGATTTAATGAATTCCCTAAATCCGCTATTTGTTTTTTAGCTTCATCGTTAGATTTAAGGTTTTGAATATTAGATTCATTTAATTTCTGAATCAATTTTTCATTTCTTGAAATATTATTGTTATTTACATCTTCAATTATTTCCTTTAACTGTGCGTTCATAGTATTAATATTGTTTTCTATACTAGTAAACTCATCAGACATACTTTGTTGTAAATGATTATTATTTTTCTTAATATCCCCATTAGATTTAATACCTATATTAATTATTTTTTTTATTTCATCCATTTGAGTATTTATATTCTCAATATCTTTTTTACTTGCTAATCCAATATAGTTCCAAAACCCCATAATTTAACTCCTTCATTATATAAGTGAATCTATACATGCCTCACTTAATTTAATTTTTGCAATAAGTTCATCTTTAATTTTATTTACTTCCTCTTCCGTCTTTGACTTACTATCTTCTAGCAGATTAAATTCTTCTATTTGTTTATCTAAATTAAACTTGATATCTTCCAATTTTTCTCCTATTACATCAGTCAGTATATCATTTTGTTCCTTTATAACTACTTTGACATCTTTAACTAGATTATTTAATCCTTGCTGCAAAATCTTTTCTGAGAATTTCCTCATTTTATTTTCTTTACTTGAACCTGCATCCAGTTTTAAAACTTGTAAGCATTCGCTATCATCAATAGATACCCTTTTGGAAATATAAGTTTTTAAGTTACCTTTTATTTCTCTTTCTACTCTTGACATAGTTCTTTCAATTCTAGAAACATTAATCCCCGTATTTGCTTTCGACTTATGTAATTCATTCATTAATTCTTTAAAATAAACCTTACTTTCATTTATAGCTGTACACTCAATTTCATCTGCTTTTTTTTCAAGTTTTAAAGAAAACTCTGTTAATATCATATTTATTCTTTTTGTTTCCTCTAACCTAGCTCTTTCCTTATCATATCTATCAGTCTTACCTGTATCTTTTGAAACATCCTCACAAGCTGATTGGATTCCTTGGCCTATATTCTGAAGTGTTTCAGAACCTGTCCACTCTCCAACTTTTTCAACCCCTTTGCCTATAGCTCTACCTACTGATTTAGCACAACTACTAATAAAACTAAAAAAAACCATAAAATCACATCCTTAACTCATCTATTATTACATTACTTAATATTATTTTTGTTTCAGCTAATTCTATTAAATTCTTAGCATCTTCTTCATTATCTTTAGCATTTTCTAATAGTGTGAGCTCATTTAATAACATTTCATTATTTTTTCTTACATCCGAAATTATTCTATCTAATTGTTCTGATATATCATAGCTTAAATCCTCGATAGATGCTTTTACATCATTTATAAAATCACCTAATACTTGCTTAATTACTTCTTCTTTAAAACCTTGTATCCTATCTTTTTTTAATTGGCCTGCTGGTAAACTTAAAATTCTTTTTAGCTCACTATTATCTAATGAAATCTTTCTATGAATACTTTTTGCTAAACTTCCTTTTGCATCTCTCTTAAGTCTTTCAACTGCCCTTTTTATGTTATTACTCTGCAAGTTAACCTCTTTGCTATCCTCAACTGCCTGAACTAATAAAATTAATTCTTCATAGTATTCGGTACATTCTACAACAACTTTTTTTTCAAGTGCATATATATCTTCTTCAATTTCCTTTATAAATTCATTTAATAGTTTATTATAATCTATAACATCATTAATATTATCTGAGTTTAATCTATCCCTTTCTGATATCTCTTTTGTAGATTCACCATTAGTGAATTTATCCCATAGTTTTTTTGCACCACCAATTATAATATCTACTAAAGATCCTCCAAGAGGCCCTGGTATCGGAAATTTAAAAGGAAATTTTGATGGAAATTTCGTAAGCATGCTTATCCCCTCCAAAGTCCATTTATAGTGTTAAATAATTGATCTGCTCTTTTAGATGTAGCCATTTGTATTTGTTTTAATACTTGTTGCATTTCCTTTTCTTCTGCTTTACTTTCTTCTAAAAGTTTAAAACTTTCTTCTCTTTTTTTTCTTATTTCTTCTATACCTTCATTACTAGCTTTTAAAACACTTTCTTGCCTTTCCTTGATAACATTAAACTTCATTATTATGTCTTCTTTATTGCTCTTATAATCTTGCGTTAAATCTTCTAATAATAAATCTTTGTGTTTTTCAATTATCTCATCTCTTAACTTTATTTTTAAATTTCCAATATTTGAAAAATTATTAAGCTTGTCTAGATTTTCTTCAATATTTACGATTCTAAATTTTGTAGCAATTGAACTTAAATCCCACCAATCATCTGACCCCTGCTCTATATTAGAATATTCTCTTACCAAATTGCTTACGTGAGAAGCTACTGCTACTATATTTTTTTCTGCTAACTGTAAACTATTATAACAATCTTCTCTTCTAAGTATCTTTATCCATTCAGCTCTTTGATCTTTCCAATTTTCTTCTGGTCTGTTTAAAGTATCTAGTTGAGTACCTATAACATATATCTTTTCTAGATTATACCTTGAATTAGCAAAAACACTATAAATAGTAGCTAATTCTCCACCAGTAAGTGCATCGGATTTTATACAAACTAATACCGCATTTGCTCTATCTATATATTTTCTAGTGATGTCTGATCTATATTTAACTGGATCGTCTAATCCTGGAGTATCAACAAACACAACACCTTCTGGCAATAAGAAATCTTTTAATGCTACTTCAACTTCTTTAACAAAATAATGAGTTGCTTTTTTTGAAGATGTCCATTTTTCTATTTCTTCTTTTAAGTCTTTAATCTCATCAAATTCTTTTATTATACTTCCTTTATTTATCCACTTTACTTTTTCATTTTCTGCACCTAAGCTACTAAACTCTTCTAAAAATATGTCTGATTTAGATTGTTGAACGCTTCTCCATAACATTTCCCACTCAACATCATTATAGAAAGTTAACTTAATATAATTTTTACCTCTTGATGCTCTAAACTTAGTTAATGAAGCTGTTTCTGGTGTAACTGCCGTTGATGCTAGATTACATCCTAATAACGAATTAATTAGAGTCGACTTTCCTGCTTTTATCGCTCCTACAAACGCTATGTGAAACTCTGGGTTTGAACATTTATTTATAAAATTATCTAACTTAACAATTAATTTATCATTAACTTCCTCATTTATTTTTTCATGATTCATTATTAATTTTGCTTTTGCAATACTCTTAGCATACCTATCTATCGTTTTATCCCACATTATATTTATATCGATATTATTTTCAATACTTTTTAAAAACTCTGTTATCTCTTTCTTTTGATCCATTTTAAAATCTCCCTTCTAAAATTCATAGTTATTTAATACTTATCAAAATAATAATATTATTTTTACTTAGCTAATCAATGTAATAAACTGGTATTTCTCTATCTAGTTTCTCTGCTGATAACATCAAATATTTCCAGCTAGTATCAATATACTCTTGTGCATATGCTACTTTTTGCATTTCTCTATCATAAGCAATCCACTTTAATGTTTTAAAACCATATTTTGCAGTAGCAACCCATGAAACATAATTTATAGAAAAAGGATTTTTAGTTAATGCTAATTTACCTACATTTTCTGCAAATAATATTCCGTTTGCTATACATAACATTATTATCAATTTTGGATTATCCTTTATAGAAACATCTCTTTTTGAAAAGAATGTTTCTTTTATAACAAAAGATAATCTTGTTAATATTTCAATTAAAAGAACTGGTATACTCATTCCGATAAAATGATTAAAATTATATCCATCATAATACATCTTTTTAGACAAATCAGCCACAGTAAATTTTTGTCCGTTATATTCAATAGAACCTGTTTGTATTAACTGTAATACCGGTGTTAATGGTGCTGGTACACTAAGAATTTTTCCAGTTTTACTCTTTGTACCTACATCAGATAAAAAATGTCCAAAAACTGTAATTATAGCCTCTATAAGTGATTTAGTTTCTGCACCTTTTACTGATTGAATAATCAATCTTCCATTACCATCTATAGCGGTTAATTGACCTTTCATTAAGTCTGCAACGCCAAATATGAATCCTATAATCGGATCGTGTCCCAAAGATTGAAATCTATGATATAACGGACATAATCCAAGTATTTCTTGAGAAATTTTAGAAGTATTTAAAGAAATATCATAAGGAACCTTGTACTTTTCTTCCAACACTTCGATTTTTTCCTCTGTTAACAACTTGTTCCAAAAGTCCTCAACCCCTGATTTTAATTTACCTGGCACAACTTTCTTACCATCTACATTTGTGACCAAGAAATAATCTATTAAAGCTGCAATTGTACCTATGATTCCAGAAATAGCATAATCATATTTATCTAACTTGTATTGATCAGTAAATTCACTATAATATCTGTTTAATAACTGATTAGTCTCATTAATTTCTTTTATTGTTGCTATCTCATATAAATCTACATCTGAATATCCACTCTGATGTGCTTGATTTATTAAATCATCAAAATTCTTTTGAGGTTTACTTTCAACTTTTTCTAAACTAGGGTTCTCTATTTTATTATTTGCAATAAATTCTGCAATTTTAGCTTTATCTATATTCTGACTCTTAATAAATTCTTGTATTTGTTTTTCAAACTCATCTAGCTCATTATTCATTTGAGAATAACCTTTATCTAATGAATTTATTTTTTCACGTTGATATTTCAATACATCTACTTCATTTTCAAATGCTTTTTTAGCCATTTAAATCAGACTCCATATCTTTTTTTACCCCCATTAACATATCTAATGTTAACTTTAAGTGATTCAATCGTTCTACTGATGCCTCCTTATCTTGCTCAAGTCTGATCATAATCCTATCATGAGCCAACATAATTCTTTGTATAAGCATTTCTTTCTCTTGGATTAATTTCTTTTCCTTTGCTTTATTTGCAAGTGCATAAGCTCCACCGCCTAGTATTACAGCTGGTGCAGCTAAAACTCCTATACCTGCTACCATTCCACCTCCAACTAAAGCACCTGCGGCAGCTAATCCAGAGGTTATTCCAGCTGCACCTAATCCTGCAACACTTCCCATAGCACTAAGCAGACCAACTCCAGCAATACCACCTACTGCAAGACCAGCTCCAGCAGCTCCAATACCAAAGGCCTCTGATTTTAACATTCTATCCATTATTTTTCCTAATTCTCCACCAACATCGGCTGTAGTTCTATTTTTATCATTTAGAGTTAGCTCTGCTTCATCTAATAATTTTTTTACCAAAGTTAACGAATCACTATTTTTAAAGTTCATTTTTTTTCCCATATTACTATTCCTCCATTTAATTTAGTATTATATTAATAGTTTCTCTTTCCATAAAACATATTGTATTTAACTAATATGGTTATTATAAAATAATCCATTTCAATTACTATTATAGGTTATCTAATACAATCTTCTGATTTGATCAATTTCACTTAATATCTCCTCGTATAGTTCAACTGGTGAGATTACTCTGATATTCTTCCCCTGACTCAATAACCACATAATTATTCCCTTACCATAAACCTCAGCTTCTAATATAAATTTATTTTCTAATGTTTCTATGATCCTTGCTGTAGGCAACTTATCTAATATTGCATCTATTGAAGATCCTGTAAACTCAAATTTTATTTTCATAAGCTTACCAGCATACATAAATTGAACTCTTTTTCTAAACTCTCCATCTTCAAATCTTCCTGAACTTGGTATATAGAATTTTTCTCCTAATGCTTTATATTCTTTAATCCTATCAATTCTAAATACAGTTGGTGAATCAAAATCATTAAAATAAGCTATTAAGTAAAAATAATATTCCGAAAATATAATTGCTACTGGCTTAACTATTCTTTTTACTTCTACACCATCAATCTTTATATATGTTATTTGTGTTACTTCTTTATTCCTTATTAATTCACTCAAATCCCATATTTTTGATAAGAGCAAGTCACTATGCTTCAAAGGAACATAATTTAATAGTTCATTCCCAATTATATCTTTAACATACTTCCTTTGTTTAGCATCAACTTGTCCTAATATAGAATTAGTTAGATGCTTTAGTTCATCCTTACAAAAAGCTCTGCTTTCAAGTAATATTTTTGTTATAGCAAGAATATCTTCTCTAGTAAGTATGTCATCTCTATTATCAAGACTATAACCCTTCTTATCACGCCTGTATACAATATCCTTAGAGCCTAAACTTTCCCGGTTGTCACTGAAATAAACCCTTATATCATCTAAGTCCCTCTGAATTGTTTTTTCATTTACATTAAATAGTTCAGCCATTTCCCTTTTATTAACAATCTCACCATGTACTAATTTTGAGTATATTGTTAATATACGATTAACCTTTACATCTTTTTCATCAATCATATTTATCACCACTATCTATCTTTATTATAATCTTTTAGATAGACATATAATGTCCATGTAGGACTAAAATACAAAATTTTTATTAATTTCGCTCTATATTCAAATATGTATAATAGTACACTGTAATTATACATAAAAATACAGCATTTTGCCATATTTTTCACAAAATTACCATTGCAATCTTTTTATCAAATAAATAAAGCCAGTCAAAGTGAATTTTATAGTTCACTCCAACTGGCTATTCTTACATACCTTATTCAATTACAACTTCTATCTCCGTTCCATCAAGCAAGGTTACAATGATTTTCTCCCCTTCAAACACAGTAATCTTTTCGATAATCCTAAAAAACAAATCCATATCAAATTCTTCTATTGGTTCTGCATTTTCTATAATTCTCATAAACTGCTTTGCCTTATATCTTTGAAGCAAGTTATCACTTTTCAAATGTTCCTTCCACTTTTCCATGAAGTAATTCCTACTTTCAATCATTACATTAAAGGTATTTATAAAAGCTTGGTATAAAACTCTATCATCTATATGCTTATTCTCACAGCTTTTCTCACCTTTAACTACATACTTCTTATTACATCTCCAAATAATTCTTCTAAGTCTTTCATTGTTGGAGTTCCATACCTTTCTCCCAAAGGTACTGCCACAGTGTCCACAAATAACTCTTCCAGCAAAAGGATTATCAACTGTGGCATAATCTAATTTGCTAATGTTATATTTTTCAGCAAAGACTCTTCTTCTCTCCATTTCAAGCTGTACTGCCTCCCACATTTCTTTATCTATTATGGCAGGATGGCTTTCTTCAACATAGTATTGAGGAACCTCACCATTATTCTCTACCCTTTTCTTTATAAGGAAATCCACCGTGTAGGTCTTTTGAAATAGTGCATCTCTCTTATACTTTTCATTACTAAGCATTTTTCTTATACTACTTTCGTACCATTCTGACTTTCAATTCCAATTTGGAACTCCTTCTTCTTCAAGTTCCTTTGCTATTCTATTAGCACCCTTTCCATCAAGGTAACCTGTGTAAATCCTTTTTACAATCTTGGCTTATTTTTCATTAATCACTAGATTACCATCTTCACCCTTGTCGTAGCCTAAGAATTTTGTATAGTTTACCGAAAGCTTCCCCTGTTCATATTTTCTTCTTATCCACCAAGTACAGTTTTCACTTATACTTCTTGACTCGTCTTGCCCGTATCAAGGAACATATTCCCTCCATATTTCTAAATTGAAAAATCCTACAAATATATTTTCTTTTATACTTTTAGGATTTTTACTTCTTCTACTTTATTAAATTAATTTATCATCATAAATAACTTTTTCAACTCGTTCTATATGTTCTCGTAATTCCTTATGATTTAAATGAGTAAAATCAACTATATCGAATAAGTATGGCATAGAGCTCTCATCTTCAAGTTGTACATGAAGTCTTGCTATTATACTAAAACCTATTTTTTCTCCGCAAATGGCTATATCTATATCAGAACCAGGTTTATGATTTCCTTTTGCTCTAGAACCAAAAATTACAGCCTTTTTTACTTCTGGAAAACTTTTTATAGTATTAACAATATACTCTAAATCACTATTTCTTAATCCAAAATTCATAATTGTTCCTCCAGCATCTCTAATAATTCCTTAATAGATTCCTTTAAATCAAAGCACATCTGCTTAACATAAACTGTTAATGGTAATATAACAATACCCACTTATGGGATTAAAAAATCCTCACCTCTCTTTAAAAATATTATCCTATGTAGTTAAATTATTTTAACAAGTACATAGGAGGAAAGGATATGTTGGGGATAGCAATGCATACAACAATCGAAACACTTTATAAAAAAGGATTGAATAAGTCTCAAATATCAAGGATGTTAAAAATTGATAGGAAGACTGTAAGAAAGGTTTTGACAGCAATAGAAACCGAAGGTGAGGTTATTAAAAAGACTAGGCCATCAATTTTAGATCCACATAAGGAATATATTCAAATTCAAGCAAATAAAGGCCTGACGGCCAAAAGAATACATCAAGACTTAATAAGAGATTTTAACTTTGATGGAGGTTATGACACTGTTAAAAAATATGTTAAAACAATAAAGGATATCCCTTCTAAGGTATACATGGTTCTTCATTCGCAGCCTGGTGAAGAAGCTCAGGTAGACTTTGGTTATATAGGGACTTTAAAAATAAATAACACATATAAAAAAGCTTGGATCTTTGTAATGACATTAAGCTATTCAAGGTATATGTACGTTCAAATAGTATTTGACCAAAGCGTTAAGACCTTTATTGAGTGCCATAAGGCTGCTTTTAAGTATTTTGGAGGCATCCCACAAAGTATAAAAATTGATAACTTGAAGGCTGGTATTTTAGAAACCGACTTCTATGAGCCTGTAATTCAAAAAGAATATGCTGCATTTGCATCTTATTATGGATTTTTGGCGGAGCCCTGCAGAGTTTATACTTCTACGGATAAAGGAAAAGTTGAATCATCTGTCAAATATGTAAAAAATAATTGCTTTAAAGGAAGAGAATTTAAGGATGCTGACGAAGCAAAGACTTTCCTAAGAGAGTGGCTTGATAATATTGCAAATAAAAGAATACATGGGACTACTAAAAAAACACCAATAGAAGTATTCACATCTACAGAAAAGAATAGATTATTATCTCTACCAATTGAGGACTTCGTCCTATCTCACAGCAGTGAGTGTCTTGTAAATACAAACTGCCATATCTCCTATAAAGGTAATTACTATTCTGTACCTTATGGGTTTATCGGACAAACTGTTAAAGTAATAGAAATGAATGGACTTTTAAGGATATTTTTATCTGAAAAAGAAATCGCCCTCCATAGTTTGCAGACCAATGAAAAGGGCAACTTCATAACAGATATAAACCACTATCCTAGAAGTAAGAATATCTCTATTAAGGACATTTTGTCAAGACAAAAATTAGAAATGGCTAAAATAGGAATTCATGCACTGGAATTTTATGAGAAATACTTAAATACCAATCTTAAAAATAGAAAATATGATTATAGAGCAATTTCTGGAGTACTCTCTTTAAGAAAAAAATATGATAGTGGAACTATAACCGAAGCCTGTAAAAGAGCTATAACATTTAATGCTATAAGTTATAAAATGATAAAAAATATCTGTGATAGAGGTGTAGTTTGTGATGAGATACCAGCTCAAAGCTATGTTAACTCTGAAGCTACAGAAATAGCAAGAAGTTTGCATGAATATAATAAATTACTATCAGGGGGAGTAGCAAAGAATGAATGATTTGCTTTTATCTAAACTAAAAGATTTGAAACTCTCAGGGGTTATTAAAACCATTGATATGAGGAATGAAGAAGCCATAAAAGATAATTTATCTTTCATGGAGTTTATTGAGTTATTAATAAATGACGAGGTATTAAACAGAAAAAATAATAGTAATACTAAGAGAATTTCTAATGCAAAGTTCCCACAACATAAATCTTTGGAAGAATATAATTTTAATTATCACCCTACGGTTAATAAAAGATTTATTTATAATTTAGGGACTTGTGAATTTATAAGAAAAAAAGAGAATATAGCATTTATTGGTCCACCTGGAACTGGCAAAACTCATTTAGCGATAGCTTTAGGTTTTAAGGCTATCGCCCAAGGATATAATGTTCTATTTACTACAGTTAACCAAATGCTCGAAGAGCTATATATGTCTAGAGCAGATAATTCTTTTAACTCAAAAATAAAGAAGTACATATCACCAGATTTACTAATATTAGATGAGCTAGGTTTAAAAAAGCTCACACAAAGCAATGTAGATGATTTTTATGAAATTATCGCTCGAAGATATGAAAATGGCTCTATTATCATTACTACAAATAAGGTTTTTGATGAATGGGGAAGGATTTTTTATGATCCAGTTTTAGCTACTGCTATCTTAGATAGATTCATACATCATTGCCACTTTGTAGTTATAAAAGGTGAGAGTTATAGGATGAAACAAAGAGAAAGTATATTAAAAGAAATCTCCTGTGACGAAAGTCACAAATAATTTTTTATCTAAAGTGGGGAATTTTCAGTCCCATTTTTGAGGAATTTTTATTGACAATAACACATAAACAATTATAGGAAGAAAGAATCCAGCGGCGGACAAAAATATCATATTAGAGGTGCATCTTACTTATAATCATTAGGAGTACCCCAGTTCTCGAACCGGTTATACTCCGGATTTGTTGAGTCAAAACGTATCCATATCGGCGCTTTGTCTAAATCAGGATGAGCAGCAAAAAATCTTCTATCCCCATATCTGATAGCTTCCAAAGCTAACGGCAGCTCACGCCTGAAAATTGCATTACGCACAGCTGATACTGCTGGACCAAACTGACCATCTACATAAACATATACATATAGAAATAGAAATCCATTATTCATTCTCCATTCTGCAAGCACTTCATCTCTCATGGCATTGACCTTGTCATAGGCAAACTCTAGACCTATGATAAGAAAAAGGTCTGCGGTTATATCTGAATGCGTTAATGTGTACTTACGTCCTATTACTGGATGGGTCATTGTAACACCAGTTCTGAAATCAACATACAACTTATCTGGATTTAGTCTTTCCAATGTATCACCTCACAAACTACATACTTTAACTATTTTTTGGATTAATGATTTATATAATATTATATGAAACGTATGAGAAAAAGTTCTATTCAAGGAATAACGCATATAGAGTGTTAATCTACTTTCCTCCAGTTTAACTATGGATCGCGTAAGAAATACAAGGGTCAAAAGACCAGATAGTTCTGCGTAAAAGTTAGACCCCCTAAAGAATAATTCCCTCAAACCATTAGTCTGAGGGAATATATAGCACACTATCAAATTTTCATAAAAGCCTTCAAAGCCTTTAATATCAGCCTATTTATTAGCCTTACAACTGTCTCAGCAGTAGGCTCCTACCAATCATCTGTCGCTTCTCTCGGATTCTTGGGGAGCCCTTGCATGGGTGGTTGTAAAAAACTTACTTCATCACTTCGCTCTTCATAAGTTTAACAACCACCTCAACATGCGGCGTATGCGGAAACATATCCATTACCTTAACCTTATCCACCTTATAGCCTTCACTAATTAGCACTTTCAAATCCTGAACTAATGTCTTTGGATTACATGAAACGTAGATTATATCCTTAGGATTAAACTTCGCCACGTATTTTAGTGCATTAGGATGGACTCCTGGTCTTGGTGGATCTAGAATTACTATATCTGGTTTTTCTTTTATATCTACAATAGCCTTTGCTACATCTCCAGCTATAAACTGGCAATTATTAAGGCCATTTAGTTTTGCATTTTCATTAGCTGCTTTTGCAGCTTCTTCTATAAGTTCAATTCCTATAACTTTTTTAGCATTATGGGCTGATATTTGGCCTATAGTGCCTGTTCCACAGTAAAGGTCAAATACTGTCTTTGAATTTGCATCTCCCATAAATTCTCTAACTATGCTATATAACTTCTCAGCACCTTTAGAGTTTGTCTGGAAGAAAGAAAAAGGTGATATTTTAAACTTTAAACCTAGTATTTCTTCTATTATGTAGTCTCTTCCAAATAGCGTTTCTATTCTATCAGCTTGAACTACATCAGATAGTGAGTCGTTTATTGTGTGAAGTATTCCTTTTAACTCTCCCATATAGTTAAGCTCTTTAAGTATTTCGGTTATTTCAGCCATATCAAATTCTACTTGAGAAGTGGTTACTAAGTTAATTAAGATCTCTCCAGTATTTTTGCCTTTTCTGATTACTAAATTTCTAAGATAGCCTTGGTGGCTCATTATTCTATAATGAGGTAACCCAGTATTTCTAAAATAATCTAGTACAGTCTGTAATATTAATCTAAAATCGCTATCTACTATTTTGCATATATCTGCAGTTATAATACCAAAGCTTTTACCTTGAGCATGCATTCCAAGGGTAAGTTCTCCCCCTTTTTCCATATCTCCAAAGGTAAATTCCATTTTGTTTCTATATCCATAAATTTCTGGACTGCCTTCTATTCCTAGAAATTCAAATCCATCAATATTAGCTTCTTTAAATAACTTCAAAACTTGCTCTTTCTTATTTTCCAGCTGCTTTTCATATGAAATAAATTGATGACTGCAGCCTCCACACATTTCAAAAATTGAACATTCTGGCTTAACTTTATAATCTACATCTTTAATAACATTGTTTAACTTTGCTTTAGCATATTCCTTTGTTTTTTTATTTACAAAAGCTTCTACTCTCTGACCTGGAAGAGCATTTTTTATTAATACCTTTGTGCCTTCATGATATGCTACTCCAAAGCCTGGAAATTCTGTATCAACTATATCAAATTCATATACTTTTCTCTTTTTCATATGTATTCTCCTAAGTCTACTCCATTTTAGTTAATTTTAATTTAGCTAATCTTTTTCCTATAGTATTTCCTTTAGAGCTTTCCATAATGCTTGTGTATAATAGTGTCATTATTAAATATATAATTAAGAACACAGATGCTTTTTCTTTTACATAATAGCCTGCAGTTACTCTTAGAATAACATCAAATAAAATTATACCTACAACTGAAAGCGCTGCTGTGATTAATATGTCTACACTTATTGATGAAAATGCATCTTTAAAGCTTACTTTATTATTAACCCCTTCAGTATTTTTATTTTCTACTTCAATTATTTCTTCTCTAGCTATTTCTTTAGTCATTTCTTTATTAGTTGTTTCTTCATTAGCTAATTCATTTATTTTTTCATTACTTACTTCCTCATTAATTTTGTTTTCATTATTTTCTTCAATATTAACGTTTATATTTTCTTCGTCATTGCTTATGTTTGACATGTTTTTTCCTCCTTAACCATTGAAATATCACTAAAAACTATTATGCACTAGTATTGGTAATATGTAAAGCTAATATGCCACATTGTTAATAGAACGTTAAAAAAAAAGACCTCTGAAATCTTCCAGAGGTCTTATATATCTACTTAGAACCTTCTTCATAGGCTTTTGCTACATTGGCAAATCCATTCTCATTCAAAACATCTACTACAATTTTGTGTATATCTGCTGAACTTATTTTTTCACTATAATTACTATTTATTGTTTTCATAACTTTATCGGATAAAATTTTTAAATCTGATTCGTTTAAAGGTTCATCTATATCGTCTGAGGCTCCCATCATAGATAATTTCATCTTATTCGTTTCAAAATTCTGAAAATTACCATTCTTCTTTATTACTAGCAACTACTCATCCCTCCTAGATTTAATTATGCCTTTATAAACCACTTTGTAACCAAAAAGCAGGTCAATTGCCTATTCGGTCAACTGCCTGCTTGCCTACGAACTAATCATGTCAATTGCCCTAATGGTCAACTGCCATCATAAGTATAAATATTTATATATGTGATGTAAATATTTACATTAGTATAATACCTCTTTCTTGACTGCCTGTCAACAAGAAAATTTGTTATTTTAAATTAATTATGATATATTTTTATATTATAAAATTTAATTCAAAGGAAGTGTCTCTATTGGAACTAAATAAGATAAAAGGTAATACATATTATTTAGATGCTCCAACTAATATAGGTATTTATGCTTTTAAAAATAAATTTTGTTTACTTATAGATAGTGGGCTTAATAATTCTTCTGCTAAAAAGATTGATGAAGTTTTAAAAAGTAATAATCTTCACCCTAAATATATAATAAACACTCATGGCCATCTAGATCATTGTGGTGGAAATCACTACTTTAAAGAAAACTATTCTGGTACTCTCGTTTATACATCAAAAAAAGAAAAAGTTTATATGGAAAATCCAGAATTACTTTCAGTTATTGCATTTTCATCTAATCCCATAAAAAAGCTTTCTCAAAATATAAAGCCATTTGAAGTAGATTTTGTTTTGGACTATGGTACAAATAAAATTAATGATGAAAAGATTGAGATTCTACAAATGTCTGGTCATTCTCAAGAACATATAGCTGTAATAACCCCGGAAAAAGTTTGTTTTCTTGGAGACAGTATTTTTAGTCATGAAACTTTAGAAAAATACCCTTTTCCCTTCTTATTTGATATAGGTGATACTATTGAAACTTTAAATAGGGCTAAAGACATTGATGCAGATTATTTTATAATCAGTCATGGTAAAAATGTCCTTACAAAAGATGAACTTGTAGATTTAATAGACAAAAACTTATGCAATATAGAAAAACATATAAACACTATTCTAGAACTATTAGATCAACCTTGTACAAGAGAAGATATATTAGAAAACATAATAGTTTTAAATGATATTTCTGTGGGAATGAAAAAGTACATAGTGAATTTATCCTCTGTTTCTGCTTTCTTGTCCTACTTATATGGCAAAGATCTTATAGATTGTTCTATTGAAGACGGAAAGCTATATTATTTTAAAAAATAATCTACTGAAAATTACAATAGGTTATCTTAAGACCTTAATTAATAGACATAGCCATATATATCAATTATTTTGGTTTTAGGACAACCTTTATTAATTAGCTATGTTTTAAATGAATGTTGATTTTTACATTCATTTAAAACATAACCTAATAATTTTGCTGAAATAATCTAATATATAGCTCTTCCTGCCTGTCCATCTTATATGGGAAGCTTTCTCTAATTTGTTCTACAATTTTTGTATCTATTTCAGCAATTATTATTTCTTCATTATCTCGTGAACTAGCTAACACATTACCTTTAGGATCTACAATCATAGAATCTCCGCAGTATTCAATACTATCTCCATTTCCTACGCGATTTACACCAGCTATATAACATTGGTTTTCAATGGCTCTTGCCTTTAATAAAGTTATCCAAGCATCTATCCTGCTTTTAGGCCAATTTGCAATTACAATAATCAGTTCAGCTCTCTTAGAAGCTGCTTGAAATATCTCTGGAAATCTTAAATCATAGCATATAGCTGTTGATACTACAGCATCTCCTATATTAAATAAATTTATATCTGTACCTTTGTAATAAAATTTATCTTCATTTCCATATGAAAAAGGATGAATTTTTGTATAGCTGCTAATCTCTTTGCCTTCTGGAGATATGACAGCCAATTTATTTTTGCCTTTTAAATCACATTTTTCAACGTATCCAAAGCAAGTGTTTATTCCATATTTAATAGATTGATTTTTAAACCAATCTATTGTTTCATTATTTGTCTCCCCTATTTTACTAGCATTTTGAGAAAAGCCTGTAAGGGTCATCTCTGGAAATGCTATTATATCTGCTCCCTTTTCCTTAGCTTGTGCTATGAAATTTTCACATTTTATTTTGTTATTCTCTTTATCCTCCCAAAGTATATCCATTTGGGCTAATGCTATTTTCATTTTTCATCACCTCGTACATATTTATTTGGCTCTGTTTTAAATGAATGTTGATTTTTACATTCATTTAAAACTCTCCATTGTATTTAAAAAAAATATTACATTCACTTAATCTTTTATATCTTTTTATTTCATCAGTTACTTCTCCTCTCTTAAAGAAGAAGAAAGTAATAGCTTCCCATAAAAATACCCAGGCTCCTATTTGTATACCTTCTTTAAGAGTATTAAAGAACACATTTTCCTCATATAGTTTTTTCGTAAGAAATGCAGTAGAAAGGAATATAAATGCTGTAGAAGTATACTTAACAAGTCTAGTATATGCACCTTTTAAAAATTTAGATTCATTCTTAAAATATGAAGAATAATACATTCTAAAGCTGGAAACTAACATCCGCTCCCTTGATACATCCTTTTTTTCATTGGATATAGAAAAAACCACATCTAGTCCATACTTAAAAGGGATATCTTTGGAACAGTCCTCCAAAAAATCTGCTAAATTAGGGTTCATATCTCTTTTTTTGAAAGGTGCATTATCCCAATCATTAAAAACGTCTGTATACTTTTCTAGTGAAATAGGAATGATGTAGTTTCCTGTGTCAGGGTTTTTTTCATATATATTGTGCAAATAATCTCCTTTTACAATAACTTTAGCCAAGGTACATCAGATCCTCCATAATTAATAACTTAAACTAATAATATTTTTCGTCTTAAGTATATTTATATGCATTTCCCATTTTATATAGTTTTACTTAATAGCTATAATTTTATTATATTTAATTTTAGTTTTGTTTTAAATAAATATTGATTTTTACATTTATTTAAAACTTTCCATTAGTAGGTTAAGGCTGTTTTATTATACAAAAACCTCCCTATTCTTAAACATTATTTTAGAATAGAGAGGTTTTAATTTATTTTATAAACCTATAATATTACGCTTATCCTGGTAACATCCAGAATCTCAATATAAATAGTGCTGCTAGAATATACATTATAGGATGAACTTCTTTGCTTCTCTTAGTTGCCAGCTTCATAATTGGGTAAAATATTATTCCAGCTGCTATTCCGTTGGCTATGCTATAACTAAAAGGCATTATAGCTATAGTAAAAAATGCTGGCAGAGCTTCTGTGAAGTCATCAAAATTTATTTCCTTAACTGCTCCCAACATTAAAACTCCAACAATTACAAGGGCTGGAGCTGTAGCCTCTGCTGGTACAATACCAACAAGTCCTCCAAAGAAAAGTGATAAAAAGAATAAAATTCCAACAACAAAGGTTGTAAGTCCTGTTCTTCCTCCTTCTGCTATTCCTGCAGTTGACTCTACATAAGTAGCCATAGTTGGAGTACCGAAAAACGCACTTATTGTAGTGGCAACAGCATCTGATAATAGTGCTTTTCTCATATTTTTTACTTTTCCATCTTTGTCTATCATGTTAGCTTTTTGAGCTGTTCCTACAAGTGTACCTATTGTATCAAATAAATCTACCAAGCTAAAAGTTATAACTACCATGAATATACTTGTTA
This sequence comes from Clostridium sp. JNZ J1-5, assembly GCF_053901425.1. Taxonomy (NCBI): domain Bacteria; kingdom Bacillati; phylum Bacillota; class Clostridia; order Eubacteriales; family Clostridiaceae; genus Clostridium; species Clostridium sp. JNZ J1-5. Next base: position 398,810 of record NZ_CM132773.1, read on the forward strand.
TTGCTCCTATAAATCCACTGCCTCCATGACTTAATAATCCTTTAAAGTCAAAAGCCATGAATGTATCACCTAAGGCAGGCATTGAGAATACTTGAATTTCAGAGGCCTTAGTTATTCCCATAGGTATTCCTATTATTGTAGTAACTATTATTGAAATTAACATACCACCTCTAACATTACGTGCCATTAAAATTCCCATTATAACTATTCCAATTATAGTAAGCAATGTACTCTTATTAGTAAAATCCCCAAACTTAATTAATGTACCTGGATCTGCAACTATAACGCTGCCGCTTTTTAAGCCTATTAAAGCTATAAATAATCCAATACCACCAGTTATAGCTAATTTCAAGTTTTCTGGAAGAGATTCTACGATCTTTTCTCTTATAGATGTTACAGTTATTATAATAAATAATATTCCTGATACTAAAACTGCTGCTAATGCCTGCTGCCAAGTATATCCCAATGTTAGACAAACGCTATATGAAAAGAAAGCTGTTAATCCTATACCTGGTGCTACAGCAAAAGGTAAGTTTGCATATAATGCCATTATAATAGTTCCTATAGCTGATGCTATACATGTTCCTGCAAAAGCCGATCCAATTACTGGATCATTAAGTGCTGTAAGTGTTGCAGCTGCATCACCTTTTAATCCCGCTGCATTCATTCCAGAAAATTTTAATATGTTTGGTATAACTAGTAATGCATATGCCATAGTTATAAATGTAGTAAGTCCTGCTATTACTTCTGTTTTTACACTTGTCCTATTTTCAGATAATTTAAAGATTCTTTCAAATAGTGACTCTTTACCTGTACTTGTCTTGTTCATGTTGTCCTCCCTTTTTTTTGTGTTGGTATTCTAAAAATGTAATAAAACATTTTTAGAAATTATTAGGCATAATAAAAAGCCTAGCATTTGGAAGGTAATCCGCTGCTAGACTTATAAATATAACCATAAACAGATTTACCCATAGTGAGAAGTTTAGGCCTCCTCGTAGAAACTTTCGAACCATATTACCGAAATTATATGAGATAAATATAAATATTTAATTTTTTTATAATATTATCATTTCATTTTACATTAGTCAACATTTTATAACAAAATTCCACTATTTTCTACTCCAGAGTGAATTATCTCCTCTTCCCATATCCACTGTAAAACCTGCACTATTAATTCTTCTTTCAATGCAATTTCTGCAGTGGGCCGCCTCATCTCCAGTACATATTTTATTATCATATAGTGCATATTTTTCTCTTACTCCTTGAGGAGATAAATTAGGCATAACTACATTTCCCCCTGACTTTAGTCCCTTCTCTCTTCCTAGTGGATCTATTGTACCTAGTGCAGTAGTAGAAGGTAAAAGAACTTCTGGCAGCAATAGTCTAACAAGAGACAACATTAATATTGTAGTTTCAACTGTTCCTCCAATTTCCTTCCCTAATGGAGTATCCTTTTGAGGAATAAATGGTCCTATTCCTACCATATGAGGCTGAAGTTTTTTTAAAAACATTAAATCTTTTACATAATCTTCATTAGTCTCACCTGGGAGTCCCACCATAAATCCTGCACCAACTTGATATCCAATTTCCTTTAAATTGAATAAGCACTGTCTTCTGTTTTCAAAACTCATATTAGGATGTAGCTTTTTATATAATTCTTCAGATGCAGTTTCATGTCTTAGAAGGTAACGATCTGCCCCTGCATCATAATATCTTTTATAGGACTCATAAGACTTTTCACCTATAGATAGGGTTATTGCACAATCTTTAAATTCATCTTTTATTCTTCTAACAATCTCCACAAGCTTTTCATCACTATAAAAATCATCTTCTCCACCTTGCAGCACAAAAGTTCTGTACCCTAATCTATATCCTTCCCTGCAACATTCTAAAATTTCATCTAAATCTAATCTATACCTATCAGCATTTTTATTTAAAGCTCTTATTCCACAATAAACACAATTATTTTTGCAATAATTTGTAAATTCAATTAGTCCTCTCATAAATACTCTATTTCCATATATCCTCATTCTAGTATCATGAGCCTTAGACCTTAAATACTCCCTATCCTCTTCAGTTATGTTATTTAATAAATCTAGTAATTCCACTTCATTTAAATAATTTTCTTTATAAAGCTTGTCAATTAAATCCTTCATATTTATTCATCCTTTTTATTTTATAGATTATTTATATAAATTTTTAATCTCTACATACACTTTATCAAATCTCAAAATCTATTATGTCTATGATATATATGATAATGATAATAGTTTAAACAGTCAATAAAGCATAAAACTACATCTGCATGTTAATATAAGTAAAGTGCAAAAAAATGGCGGCATGTAAGATTGCTTGGCTAATGCATATATGCTGGCCAGTAATCTTACATGCCTTAATCAGTTGCAATTAAAAAGTACTATAGTAAATATTATGAGGACTTCAAAAAGCAAAATGATAATTTTGCATGGCGTAGCCACACTGTAAAGTTACTAAGTACATATTATTAGGCTCTGTTAGATTAAATATGTTAAAAGGATTCTACACTAATCTTTATTTTGAATTAGTATTAATATCTCTCCTATTTGTTGTGTTATATTCCACCCATTTGTTCACTTGTTCCTTATTAAAATATTTTACTCCATCAATTTTTAAAAATGGTATAAAACTATAAGTATCATAGCTATTCATTTTTTTCATTTGCGATTCTTCATAAGTTATTAAACTAATAAACTTATCTTGAGGCATATTTAAATATTCTGCTGTCTCTTTCTCTGTCATTAGTGCTTTACTATTGGTCAATGAGTATGAATCCTGATTTACATTAGTATCTTTATTGCCTCTACACATGTAACTGCCAATAAATATGCTTCCAACAATTATTGATATTGATAGAATTAGAGTACATATTAATAGTAGTTTATTTTCTTTCACAAGCAACCTCCTCATTTTTATAATACAATATAATTCAATTATGTAATAATGTGTATTATATTATACCATAATTAATTGCAATCAGAAAATACTAATACAACTTCAACAGGCTTCGCCTAAAACCATTGCACCCTCATCGGGTTAAAGCATTATGCGCTTTTTTGGTAAGTCAATTAATATAATACTTACACCGGTTAGTAAATTAGCTATAGTCTAAATAATAATTATTACCACAGTTCTCAATATATGTTTTGTATAATTAATAGCGGCCTTGATTTACCTAATTTGAAGTACCAAAAGCAGAAGGTATATAATTCATTAAGAGAATTTTGAGCGAGTTTTAGAAGTTCTTAGTTTGTGAATTTAAAAATTGTCGTAATTCCCATCTAGGACGGATGGGAGCCAGACCTGCAGTAGGACGCTGCATAGGACTGGGTAGACAATTTTTAAAGGCACAAACTTAGAACTTCTTAACACAGCGAAGATTCTCTGTTGAATTATATACCTTCGATTTTTAGTACTTTATCTTGTAGTTTTCAATGCCGCCATTTTTCAGCACCTTATTTAAAGTAGTTTACTCCTGCCTCAAATAGCTTTTGGTCTGTTTCTCCTACTACATTTTTATAGACATTCACTCCTATTCTCTCTGAGTGACCCATCTTTCCAAGAATTCTTCCATCTGGGCTTGTTATACCTTCAACTGCATACATAGAGCCATTAGGATTAAATTCTATATCATAGGTTGGATTTCCACTTAAATCCACATATTGTGTTGCAACTTGTCCATTCTTAAATAGCTTTTCAGCCATGCTTTCAGTACATACAAATCTTCCTTCTCCGTGAGATATGGCTATGCTATGCATATCCCCTGCTTTTACATTATTAAACCAAGGTGAAAGATTTGATACTACTTTTGTAGTTATGATTTTAGACATATGTCTTCCAATTTTATTATGAGTTAGAGTAGGACACTCTTCATCAATATCCCTTATTTCCCCGTAAGGAACTAATCCTAGCTTTATTAGTACTTGGAATCCATTGCATATACCTAACATTAATCCATCCTTATTATTTAAGAAATCCATTACTGCATTCTTTACCTTAGGATTTCTAAATACAGTAGCTATGAACTTTCCTGATCCATCTGGTTCATCTCCAGCACTGAATCCACCTGGAAGCATGATTATTTGAGAATCATTTATATGCTTCACCATTACTTCTATTGATTCTTCTATATCAGTTGCTGTTAAATTTCTGAATACACTTATTTCAGTTTTTCCTCCAGCTACTTTAAAAGCTTTTTCAACGTCGTACTCGCAATTTGTTCCTGGGAATACAGGAATAAATACTTTAGGTTTTGGAATTTTTATTGTAGGTGTTTTAATTGATTTTGTGTCGTATAATTTTAATTCTATACTTTCTTTTATCTCTTCAGTATTTGTTGGGAATATCTTCTCTAGTGGGCTTTCCCATTTTTCTAATAACTCATCTATCTTAATTTCAACGTTTTGAATTTTTATCTTAGGTGAACCCTGTGTAAATCCTATTAGAGAATAATTTACATCCTTAAAGTCTTCTTTTAACTCTACTTTATCTTCTATTTCTAAGATTATTGAACCATAGTCTTCTCTAAATAAATCTTTAGGTTTAATATTGTTAGAAAAGTTCACTCCTATTTTATTTCCAAAGCTCATTTTAGATACTGCTTCTGCAATACCTCCCATTCTAACACTGTGTGCTGATAGGATTAGTCCTTCATTTATAAGCTTATTAATTATATTATAGTTTTTCTTTAATTCATCAAATTTAGGTATGTTAAACTCATCCTTTGGAGCTTTTAAAAGAATAACTCTAGTTCCCTTTTTCTTAAATTCTGGAGATATAACTTTATTAGTATCTACTACATCCACAGCAAAAGCCACTAAAGTAGGTGGAACATTGATATCTTTAAAAGTTCCTGACATACTATCTTTACCACCAATTGCTGGTATTCCAAGCTCCTTTTGCGCATGGAAAGCACCAAGTAATGCACTGAAAGGTTTTCCCCATTTAACTGGATCATTTCCTAATTTCTCAAAATACTCTTGAAGAGTGAGTCTAATATTTTTATAATCTCCACCTGCTGCAACTATTTTAGTAACTGCTTCTACTACAGCATATAATGCTCCATGGAAAGGACTCCATTTACCTATTTTAGGATTATATCCATAGGACATTAATGTTCCTGTTGTTGTCTCTCCATCTAATACAGGCACTTTAAAACACATGCTCTCTGTTGGAGTGCTTCCGTATTTACCTCCAAAAGGCATTAATACCGTGGATGCTCCTATAGAATTATCAAATCTTTGTACTAATCCTTTTTGACTGCATACATTTAAATCTTGTATAGTTTCTATCCACTTATCTTTTATATTATTAAAGTCTTTTCTTTCAACTTCTAAAATCTCAGTTGGATTTTTTACCTTTATATTTATCTTTTGCTTAACTCCATTAGTGTCTAAAAAGTCTCTGCTTATGTCAACTATTGTATTTCCTCTCCAGTTCATCTTTAATCTTCTGTCATCAGTAACTCTAGCTACTTCAATAGCTTCTAAATTTTCTATATTTGCATATTTTATGAACTGTTTTGCATTTCCACTACTTACTACAACAGCCATTCTCTCCTGGGATTCTGATATGGCAAGTTCTGTTCCATCTAATCCTTCATATTTTTTTGTAACTAAATCAAGATTTATATTAAGACCTTCACTTAATTCTCCTATAGCAACAGACACTCCACCAGCACCAAAGTCATTGCATCTTTTAATAAGTTTGCTGACTTCACTATTTCTAAAAAGTCTTTGAAGCTTTCTCTCTGTAGGAGCATTTCCTTTTTGAACCTCAGCACCACAGTTTAATATAGATGATTCATCGTGTTCTTTAGATGATCCTGTTGCACCACCGCATCCGTCACGGCCAGTTCTTCCTCCAACAAGTATTATAGAATCTCCTTTAACTGGTTCTTCACGAAGAACACTTTCTTTAGGTGCAGCTGCAATTACAGCTCCTACTTCCATTCTCTTAGCCACAAAATCTTCATCATACACTTCAGTTACATGTCCTGTGGCAAGTCCTATTTGATTACCATAAGAACTATATCCATTAGCTGCCTTTATGGTTATTTGTCTTTGTGGAAGCTTTCCAGGAAGTGTTTCTTCAACAGACTTTCTAGGATCTGCACTTCCAGTTACTCTCATAGCTCCATATACAAAAGATCTTCCAGATAGAGGATCACGTATTGCTCCCCCTAAACAAGTTGCTGCTCCTCCAAAAGGCTCTATCTCTGTAGGATGGTTGTGAGTCTCATTTTTAAACATTATAAGATATTTTTCAGGTTTTCCATTTACATCTACATCACATTCAATACTACAAGCATTGATCTCATCAGATTCTTCTAGGTCATCTAAAAGCCCTCTTTTTCTTAGTTCTTTCATTCCCATTACAGCTAAATCCATAAGACATATATCTTTCTCTCTATCCTGGTATACATAATTTCTTGAATTTATATATTCCTCATAAGCATCCTTTATTGGAGCTATAAAGTCCCCTTCTTCAAACTCTACATTTTCAATTTTAGTTTGGAAGGTTGTATGTCTGCAATGATCTGACCAATAAGTGTCTATAACTTTTATCTCTGTTATAGTAGGATTTCTCTTTTCAGTATACTTAAAATACTCTTGGCAGAACTTTAAATCTTCAAAACTCATAGCAAGTCCATGTTCATCCATAAACTCTTTAAGATTATCATGGTTTTTATCTATAAATCCTTCTATTACTTCAACATCCTTTGGAACTTCCCATTCCATATCTAGACTTTCTGGCTTTTCTAGAGAAGCTTCTCTAGAGTCTACACTGTTTATATAGTAATTTTTAATCTTGTCTAATTCTTCACTAGAAATGTTTCCCTTTAGTATTATTACTTTGGCACATCTTACTATAGGCATATCATTTTGCGTTAATATTTGTATACACTGAGAAGCTGAATCAGCTCTTTGATCATATTGCCCTGGAAGATATTCTACTGCAAAAACAATTTGATTTTCTTCTATATCTATCTCTTCTTCATATATATAATCTACTACAGGCTCTGAAAAAATTGTGCCTTCCGCCTTATTGTATTCCTCTTCTGATATTCCAGATACATCATAGCGATTTAATATTCTTAAACTTTCTATAGAATTTATATTCAAGTTTTCCTTAAGATCCTTTAGTAGTCCTTTTGCTTCTACATCAAAAGGAGGTTTTTTTTCTACAAATATTCTTCTAACTTTATTTTTCATCTAAACTTCCTCCCTGGCAAAATTAGTTTTATATTAGAACTCTTTTTTCACCTATATCACTTCTATAATAAATGCCTTCAAAGTTAATCTTCTTTATCTCTTCATAAGCTGTTTTTCTAGCTTCTTCAATGGTATTTCCTACAGCTACAACATTTAATACTCTTCCACCAGAAGTTAATAGTATTCCATTTTCCTCTTTTGCTCCAGCTATAAATACTTTACAATTTACATTTTCAACTCCTGTTATCTCGAAACCTTTTTCATATATTCCAGGATATCCCTTTGATACTGCTGTAACACAACAAGCATGGGCATTCTTCCAAATTATTTTACAGCTATCTAATTGTTTATCTAAAGCCTTTAATATAACTTCTACATAGTCACTTTCCATAAGAGGTAAGACTCCCTGAGTTTCTGGATCTCCCATTCTAACATTATATTCTAAAAGATAGGTTCCTTTTTTAGTTATCATAACTCCAAAGAATATAGTGCCTATATAATCCATATTTTCTTCACTAATTCCTCTTAGTGTAGGTTCTAAAATTTCCTTATTAAAACTTTCTAAAATTTCTTCACTACAATAAAAATTAGGGACTATAGCTCCCATTCCACCTGTGTTTGGACCTCTATCGCCATCAAATATCTGTTTATGATCTTTACTAGATATGAAAGGAATTATTGTATTTCCATCAGTTATTGATAATATGGAGGCTTCTACTCCCTCTAAGAATTCTTCAATAACTATTCTAAGTCCAGCTCCGTTAAATATATCATTAATCATGAAGTCTTCTATAGCTTTTTTCCCTTCATCTTCACTTTGGCATATTACAACACCTTTTCCTGCTGCAAGTCCATCTGCTTTTATTACCACAGGGTAGTTACATTTTTTTAAGTAATATAGTGCTCCATTTACCTCTTCAAAAACTTCATATTCTGCTGTCTTAACTCCATACTTTTTCATAAAATCCTTTGAAAAACTTTTGCTTCCTTCAAGAGCAGCAGCCTTTTTAGATGGTCCAAATATTTTTAAATTGTTTTCTTTAAATATATCTACAATACCTTCAACTAAAGGTGTCTCTGGACCTACAATTGTTAGATCTATATTTTCATTTTTAGCAAACTCTAGAAGCTGATCAATTTTTTCTAAATTTATATTTTCACACTTTTCTTCTTTATCTGTGCCACCATTTCCAGGTGCACAGTATATTTTTTCTACTAAGTTGCTTTGAGATACTTTCCATGCAATAGCATGTTCACGTCCACCTGAGCCTATAATTAAAATTTTCATATACCCACACTCCTTACTAACATATGTAGAATCGATGAAAACATCGGATAAAGTTAGAGAGTTTATATAGTTTACATAGTAAACTCTAAACTCTCTAATTCATAATTAATGCTTGAAATGTCTAATTCCTGTAAACACCATAGCTATATCATTATCATTGCATGCTTTTATAGAATCTTCATCTCTAACTGAGCCCCCTGGCTGAATTATAGCTTTGATTCCAAACTCTGCAGCAGTTTTTACCACATCATCAAATGGGAAGAAAGCATCTGAAGCTAAAACTACTCCATCCTTTGCTCTCTCTAGAGCTTCTTTAGCAGCCCATATTCTATTAACTTGTCCTCCACCTATTCCTATAGCCATACCATCCTTTGCTACAACAATAGCGTTAGATTTTACATATTTGCAAACCTTCATTGCAAATACTAGATTTTTCATCTCATCTTCACTTGGTTTTTTATTTGTAACTACTTCCATCTTTTCTGCAAATAATGTATCTTCACTTTGAACTAAAATTCCGCCATCAACCTTAGCTATATTAAAATTATCCTCTGGTTTTACATTGCACTTAATTACTCTTAAGTTTTTCTTACTTCTTAGAACTTCTACAGCATCTTCATCATATTCTGGTGCTACTACGATTTCTAAGAATATTTCTACCATTTTTTCTGCTGTTTTCTTATCAACTTTTCTATTTAAGGCAACAATTCCTCCAAATATTGAAACAGGATCACAAGAAAAAGCTTTTACATAAGCATCATAAACATTATCAGCAATTGCTACTCCGCAAGGTGTATTATGCTTAAGTCCACAGCAAGCTATTTCATCAAATTCCCAAACCGTCTTCCAAGCTATATCCATATCCTTTATGTTGTTATATGAAAGTTGTTTTCCGTTTAAAATTTCGAAATTATTTATTGCACCTTTTCCGTTTGTTGCAGTGTAGTAAGCAGCAGTTTGATGAGAATTTTCACCATATCTTAAATCCATTGACTTTTTATATGAAAGAGATAAATACTCTGGATATTCTTCTTCTAAAAGGAAATTGCTTATTGCTGCATCATATGCAGACATAAGATTAAATACTTTTCCTGCAAGTTTTTTTCTTGTGTTAAAATCAACGTCTCCATTGTTTCCAATTTGATTTATTACATCTTCATAATCCACTGTATCAGTAAGAACTATTACATCTTTAAAATTCTTAGCAGCAGCTCTTATCATAGTTGGCCCGCCGATGTCAATAAACTCAACTTTTTCTTCAAATTCAAGATTTTCTTTAACCTTTTCAAAGAAAGGATATAGATTTACAACTACAATATCAATAGGCTGTATACCTTTTTCTTTAATTACTTTCATATGTTCATCATTTTCTCTTATAGCTAGTATTCCGCCGTGGATTAATGGATGTAGAGTTTTAACTCTTCCATCTAATATTTCATCAAAACCTGTAACTTCATTAACTTCAATAACTGGAATGTTATTTTCTTTTAGGTGCTTATATGTACCACCTGTTGATATTACTTCTACACCTTTATTTACTAAAAATTGCGCTAGTTCAACTACGCCTTCTTTGTTAAATACACTTATTAATGCTCTTTTTAGCATTTAGCTTCCCCCTTTAACATTTTATTTTTCTTCCTTCCATAGATAACTTTCCTTCAGAGATTAGCTTTATTGCCTCTGGTAATGCCTTATGTTCTTCAATTAACACTCTTTTTTGTAATGATTCTGGAGTATCATCATTATAAACCTCTACAGCTTTTTGAATTATAATGCTCCCTGTGTCAGTTCCTCTATCTACAAAATGAACAGTACACCCTGATATCTTTACCCCATATTCTAAAGCACTTTCATGAACTTTTATTCCATACATGCCATTACCGCAAAAGGCAGGTATAAGAGATGGGTGAATATTTATAATTCTATTTTTAAATTTATTTAAGATATCCCCCTTTAATATGGATAAATATCCTGCAAGGACAATTAAATCAACCTTTTCATCTATTAATTCTAATATTTTATCTGAGATTGAATCCCCATATTCTTTTCTGTTTAATTCAAAAGTTGTAATGTTACATTTTCTTGCCCTTTCAATTCCGAAAGCCCCGGCTCTGTCACTAATGACCATTTCTATATTACAATTCTTTAAATATCCATTTTCTATGCTATCAATTATAGATTGAAGATTGCTTCCACCCCCAGAGATGAGTACTGCTATTTTAAACATACTCCTTTTCCTCCAGCTTCTACATGTCCTATTTCGTAAGCTCTAGTTCCCATTTTCTCTATATCATTAACTATATTTTTAGCATCTTCCTTGTTAACACAAAGTACAAAACCTATGCCCATATTGAATGTATTATACATATGGCTTTCTTCAACACCTAAAGACATAATATATTTAAATATTTCAGGTACAATAAAGCTATCTTTATTTATAACAGCTTTAAAGTCTCCTTTAAACATTCTTGGAATGTTTTCATAAAATCCGCCCCCAGTTATATGAGCCATTCCCTTAATATTGTACTTTTCCATTAGTTCTAAAACCATTTTTACATATATCTTTGTTGGAGTTAATATAGCGTTTCCTATTTTATCTCCATTGAAATCTTTATCTAGGTCAACTATTAATTTTCTTATAAGAGAGTATCCATTGCTGTGAGGTCCAGAAGATTCTATACCTATAAGTACATCCCCTTCACTTATGGAACTTCCATCGATTATTTTATCCTTTTCTACGATTCCTACACAAAAACCAGCTATATCATATTCTCCTTCACTGTAAAAGCCTGGCATTTCAGCTGTTTCTCCCCCAATTAGTGAGCATCCAGCATCAGCACATCCATCACTAACACCTTTAACAATTTCCGCTGCATTTTCTGCTTCTAATTTACCACAAGCAATATAATCTAGAAAAAATAGTGGTGTAGCACCGTGGCATAATACATCATTTACACACATAGCAACACAATCAATTCCTACTGTGTCGTATTTGTTCATATCAAAAGCTACCTTTAGCTTAGTTCCAACACCATCTGTACCAGATACAAGAACTGGGTTTTTATATTTAGGAAGTTCATACATTCCTGCAAAGCTTCCTAAATTATTAAGTACAGCTGAATTATAGGTTCTCTTCGCATGTTCCTTCATAAGGCTTACTGCTTTATATCCCTCTTCTATATTCACTCCTGCTTCTTTATAATTTGCCATAATAGTACCTACCTTTCTAAATAGTCTTTTGAGTTTTCAATAGGCGCTGGCATAGGATATTCTCCACTGAAACATCCAAGACAGAATCCACTTTTTTCCTTTAAACTATTTAATAATCCATCAATGCTTAAATAACCAATGCTGTCTGCTCCTATAAGCTCTCTTATTTCTTCTACTTTATTTTGAGCTCCAATTAAGTCTTTTCTATATGGCGTATCAATTCCAAAGTAACAAGGATATTTTACTATTGGTGAGCATACTCTGAAGTGAACTTCTTTAGCTCCTGCCCTACGTAAAATTTCAACAAGCCTCTTACTTGTAGTCCCTCTTACTATAGAATCATCTATTAAAACAACTCTCTTGCCTTCAACATTTACTTTTAATACATTAAGTTTTACTGTAACAGCCCTTTCTCTCATCTTTTGAGATGGAGAAATAAAGGTTCTTCCTACATACTTATTTTTTATTAGTCCTATACCATAAGGTATTCCTGAAGCCTTTGCATATCCTACAGCCGCAGGTATCCCTGAATCAGGTACTCCAATAACTATATCTGCTTCTGCTGGAGCCTCTTTATAAAGTTCTCCTCCAGCTTCAACCCTTGCATTGTATACGCTTATTCCATCAATAGTACTGTCAGGTCTTGCAAAATATATATATTCAAAAGAACATGTCATACATTTTGTCTTCTCTGCAAATTGTATTGATTTTATTCCGCTATCATCAATAATTACTATTTCACCTGGTTCCACATCTCTTATGAACTCTGCTCCAACTGAATCCAGTGCACAGCTTTCAGAACACATTATATAGTCTTCTCCAATTTTTCCAATACACATAGGTCTTATACCATTAGGATCTCTTACTCCTATAAGCTTGTTCTCAGTAAGCATTACTATTGCATATGATCCTTTTACAGCTTGAATAGCATCTACTACAGCCGCTTCTATACCCTTTTTAGCTTTTCTTGCTATTAAGTTTAATATTACCTCGGAATCAATTGATGTATGAAATAGAACTCCAGCATCTTCTAGAAGTTCTCTTATAACATCAGCATTAACTAAATTTCCGTTATGAGCTATAGCAATAGAACCAAGCTTAAATTGGCTTACAATAGGTTGAGCATTTTCAGCTTTACTAGAACCAGTTGTAGAATATCTAACATGTCCTATAGCTGCTTTTCCTACCATGCTTGTAAGCACTGATTCTTCGAATACATCTGAAACTAACCCCATATCCTTATGACAAATTAATTTTTTCCCATCTGCCACAGCTATACCAGCACTTTCTTGGCCTCTATGCTGAAGTGCATATAATCCGTAATAAGTTAAAGTGGTTACGTCTAATTTTGACTTTGAATAAACACCAAAAACACCGCACTCTTCTTTAAACTTGTCATTTTCAATGTTAACCATAATATCCTCCACTTTTAGTTACTATTTAACATTAGATATTCTATTTAATATTTCTATATATGCCTCTTCTACATTTCCTAAATCTCTTCTAAATCTATCTTTATCTAGCTTTTCATTTGTTGTTGCATCCCAAAATCTACATGTATCTGGAGATATCTCATCAGCTAGAATTATTTCATTATTATATCTTCCAAACTCTAATTTAAAGTCAATCAATTTAATATTTTGTTTTATAAAGAATTCTTTAAGTATTTCATTTACTTTTGCTGTAATATTATAAATTTCTTTAAGTTCATCAAAAGTAGCAAGTCCTAATGCAACTGCATGATAATCATTTATTAACGGGTCTCCAAGTTCATCATTTTTATAGCATATTTCAAATATAGTTGTCTTTAATTCTGTTCCTTCTTCAACTCCAAGTCTCTTTGCCATGCTGCCTGCAGCCACATTTCTTACTATTACTTCAACAGGAACTATTTCAACTTTTCTACAAAGTTGTTCTCTATCATTTAGCTTTTTAATAAAGTGTGTCTTTATGCCATTTTCATGTAACATTTCAAATATTGCAGATGTTATGCTATTGTTTAATATTCCTTTATGATCTATTTGGGACTTTTTTATGCCGTTAAAAGCTGTAGCATCATCCTTGTAATAAATTATAACATTTTCATTATCCTCTGCCTTGAATACTTTCTTTGCTTTTCCTTCATATAACATTTCTCTTTCCATATTAAAACTCCACTCCTTCTGAATTTTCTTTTATGAACTGTTCTTTCATTGTTTTTCTATATTCTATTAATTCTTCTTTTAGTTTGGGATATTTTAAAGATAAAATTTGAATTGCTAACATTCCAGCATTGAAACTATTATTTATTCCTACTACAGCTACTGGGATTGGTTTTGGCATTTGTACCATTGAAAGAAGTGAATCAAATCCATTTACTGCAGCATCTATAGGAACTCCTATAACCGGTAAAATTGTTTGAGATGCAATTACTCCTGGAAGATGAGCTGCAAGCCCAGCTCCGGCTATTATACATTCGTATCCTTCATTTTCTACTATCTCAAGCGTTTTTGATAATTCTTCTGGAACTCTATGAGCAGAAAGTATATAGGCTTTATACTCTATATTAAATTCCTTTAATATGCCTGCAGCACCTTTCATTTTATTCACATCTGACTTACTACCAAAAATAATAGCTACTTTCAAAGTAATTCCCTCCTTGAATTTAATAAATGAATTAACGAATCTTAATTAGTAAATTTAAATATGTATTTGCAATATATCAGAATATTAATATTTAATATGTTTTTATTGTTCGCCATTCTCTATGCCTCAATAATAGCACTTGAGTATTTAAAAGTCAATATATTATATATATTTTTATGCTATATTATTCGTATTTAACGAAACTTTACGTAAATAAAATACACTATAGTTCGTTATGTCACGAACTATAGTGTATTTTGCTCTTTTATATAGTTAAGCAGTTTTATCTATCTTTTTACTTTCTGATAATTCCTTAAAAAATATTCTTGTTTCATTTACAATGATTCCGCTTAGTCCAACTAATGCTATCAGATTAGGTATAGCCATTAAACCATTTACTATATCGGCAATTACCCAAATTAAATCTAGTTTTAAGAATACTCCTGATGCAACTAAAACTATATAAATAATTCTAAATGGTAATATTCCTTTAACTCCAAATAGATAAACTATACATCTTTCTCCATAATAATTCCAACCAAGTATTGTGGTAAATGCAAAGAAAATAAGACCAATTGTTACTATCATCTCTCCAACTACTGGAACTGATAATCCTGATCTAAAAGCTGCATTTGTCATAGCAGCACCTTGTAAATTAGAATTCCATGTGCCAGTTAATATCAATACTAATCCTGTCATTGTACAAATTACAATAGTATCAAAGAATGTACCTGTCATAGATATAAGTCCTTGACGAACACAAGATTTAGTCTTAGCTGCTGCCGCTGCTATAGGTGCACTACCAAGCCCTGATTCATTTGAGAAAACACCTCTTGCTACACCACTTTGAATAGCTTTCATTACTGTTGCACCAAGAAATCCGCCAGCTGCTGCAGTAGGAGTAAATGCTCCTTTCATTATCAACTTAATTGTTTCTGGCAATGCTCCTGCATTAGCAACTAAAATTGCAATAGATCCTAATATATAAAATATAGCCATAAAAGGCACTACTTTTTCTGAAACAGCTGCAATGCTCTTTATTCCTCCAAGTGTTACTAATGCTACTAAAATTGTAATTACTAAGGCTGTTAATATAACAGGAACGTCAAAGGTTATTTTTACCGCCTCTGTTATAGCATTAACTTGTGGAAATGTTCCTATTCCGAAGAAAGCTACTCCTACACCAAAAACGGCAAACATTTTTGCAAGCCATTTTTTGCCTAGCCCTCTTTCAATGTAGTACATAGGTCCTCCAGCCATTTGTCCATTGTCATCTACAACCCTAAATTTTATTGCCAATAGGCCTTCTGCATATTTTGTAGCCATACCGAAAAATGCTGCCATCCACATCCAGAATAATGCTCCTGGTCCTCCTGCTTTAATGGCTGTAGCAACTCCTACAATATTACCAGTACCTATTGTGGCAGAAAGTGCTGTACAGAGTGCTGCGAAACTTGATACATCGCCTTCCTCTTGCAATTCATCATCTTTTGCAAAAACATATTTTAGTGCTAAAGGTAATTTGAAAACTTGTAATAGACCTAGTCTTATGGTTAGAAAAATACCAGTACCGACTAGTAAAATTAGTAGTGGTGGTCCCCAAACAATTCCATCCACTTTGTTGAAAACTTCTAAAACTTTTGACATGTTATCATCCTCCTATGATTTGTTTTAATAAGGGAGGAGAATATGAATTATTCCAAAATAATTCTATCCTCTGTCCTTTTACCTGAGAGTTTCAATAGCCTTTTGGGAAAAGCTATTTTTCTCCTTCGGTGCCCATTAAAATGGGTCTCTCCAGAGGCTCGTCCAGTAACGGTCATCTGCTAAAATATAGCTACCTGAAAGATTGACCTCTTCGGTGGATGGAAAACCATCTCTCTCCCGCTACCTTCATCCGAACGCTTCTTTTGTTTATTCTATTTTGTTTTATATTATAATAAAAATTATGCGTTAATACAATACTATTTTTCGTAAAAAAAGAAATAGTCCTTATAACTATTTCTTTTTAATATAATAATATTATTTTTTATATCTCTTTTTACCGCCATAGGTAACAATTAATAATACCAATATTACTGTAATAAATATATTACCGTATTTTTCATATCCACCAATAAAACCTAGTATAGAAAAGATTAATATTAAAATACCTATCAAAATACTTGTGTATTTTTCCCACTTTATTAAACCTTCTAAATTTTTAATTTTTTCATTTTCGTACTTTGCTCTAGTAAACCTTTCCATAAAAATACCAAAAACTATTTCTATAACGCCTAAAATAAGTAATAGAATATTCATTCCTGAGCCCATTATATTATCTCCTTTACAAAATTATAGTCAGTTCAAATTAATTATACAAAATTTTTCTGCAATTTTAAATTGATTTTTTTATCTTAATTCCAAACTTGTCCATCTTCTTATATAAAAGACTCCTATGAATACCAAGCTCATTAGCTGCTAATTGACAATTCCAATTACATTTTTTTAAAACTTCTTTTATTATAGAACACTCATAACTATCTACCATATTCTTTAGCATCTTTTCATCAGAACCAGAAAAACTGTTCACCTTATGACTAGATACTATTTTAGCTGGCAGATCTGTTAACTGTATTATAAACTCATCGCAGGATGCGTATGCACTCTTAATCACATTATCTAATTCTCTTATGTTCCCTGGCCATGAATAGTCTTGGAAGCATTTTTTAACCTCATTACTTAGCGTAACAGAAGTTCTATACTCAATGTTAATTTTATTCAAGAAATAGTTTGCAAATATCAGTATATCTTCTTTTCGTTCTCTTAGCGGAATCATCTCAATATTAATAACATTAAGTCTGTAATACAAATCTTCTCTAAACTTGCCATCCTTCACCATTTCAGTTAAGTTTCTTCTTGTAGCTGCTATAACTCTAATATCTACAGAAGTTGGGGTAGTTCCTCCTATCTTCTCAACTTCTTTCTCCTGTAATACTCTTAAAAGCTTAACCTGCATATCCAGCGGCATATCACCAATTTCGTCTAAGAATATAGTTCCCCCATCTGCTTGGATGAACTTTCCTTTTTTCCCGCCTTTTTTTGCACCTGTAAAGGAACCTTCTTCATATCCAAATAGCTCGGATTCTAAAAGTTCAGAAGGAATTGCACCACAGTTAATGCTAACCATAGGTTTATTTTTTCTATCACTGCCATTATGAATTGCTCTAGCAAATACTTCTTTTCCTGTTCCTGTCTCTCCAGTTAATAAAACTGGAAATAAGTTTTTAGTAGCTCTCATTCCCGTTTTCTTAATATCTAAGAAATTTTTACTGCTTCCAATCATTCCATCAAATGAATACTGATTTGCAGTAATTTTATTATATTCTTCTTTATAAAATTCAAGCTCTGAATATTCTTTCATTAATTTTTGTGCAGAATCCAGGGTTTGCAATCTAAATTTTACCTGAGCTACACCAGCAATTACTTCATGTTTTTCATCAAAAACGCAGGATCTGCTAACCAAAAGAAAGCTGTTATCACTTTCTTTTGTCTCACCATCTACAAACTTATGTATAGCTCCTTCTTCTCTATAAGCATTTTTTACAATATCAATCATTTTTGTATTTGATATAATTTCTTTTATGCTTCCTCCTATTGCTTTCTCTTTGCTAGTTCCTAAAAAATCACAATACTGGTCATTAATGTCTGTAACTATACCTTCCTTGTCAACAACGATAAATCCATCATCAGTCATAGTAAGTATTTCATCGAATATGTATTTATATCTATCTAAATCATTTTTCATAATCGTTACACTCCTACCTGTTTGTGAACTAAATTTAAATAGGCAGACGTAGCTGTCTGCCTATTTGCTTATTACTAAGCTACTATATAATTTTATTATACTTTCAAATTAGACTATTAGCAAGGATATCTAATTTTTAAAGAGATTAATTAAAATGGTTTATAACTGGATTTCGTAATTTAGTTTTACTTTGTAGCCATTACAGTTCCTTCTCCCTCAATAACCATTTCTCCTCTCTGATTAACTATAGTTGTCTTTAAGTATGCAATCCTTTTTTCCTTAATTATTTTAGTAACTTCTCCTGTAGCTGTTATTGTATCACCAATTTTAACTGGTAATAAAAATTTCAATGTTTGTCCTAGGTAAATAGCATCAGCTCCTGGAATACACATACCTACTACTGTTGAAAAAAAGGAAGCCGTAAACATTCCATGAGCAATTCTTTCTCCAAACCTCGTGGTCTTTGCATATTCAGCGTTAATGTGCACAGGATTAAAATCTGCAATTAATCCTGCATAGGTATTAATATCTGATTCAGTAATAGTCTTACTTATGCTAGCTTTTTGTCCAATGTACATTTCCTCTATACTATAGCCACTCATATTTAAGCTGTTATCATCTATCATACTACTCATACTATTTACCCCACTTTCATTTATATTTTAAACTTCAAAGGAGTTATTTTTTTCAATCTCTTCAATCATAGCTGGAATAACTTCTTTTAAATCTCCTACAATACCAAAGTCGCAAACCTTAAAAATAGGAGCTGTTGGGTCACTATTTATTGCTACAATATATTTTGATTCGCTCATACCTGCTAAATGCTGAATAGCACCAGAGATACCACAAGCGAAATAAATTTCTGGTCTTACTGTTGTTCCTGTTTGACCTACTTGGTGCATACCATCAATCCATCCTGCATCAACACAAGCTCTAGAAGATCCAACTTCTCCACCTAATTTTTCTGCAAGAGCTCTAATTAATTCAAAGCCTTCAGGTCCTTTTACACCACGTCCGCCAGATACAATGATCTTTGCATCTGTAAGGTCAACTCTCTTTTTACCACTCTTTATAATTTCAACTACATTAGCTATAATATCTTTTTCATTAAGGCTAGGAGTTATTACTTCTACAGCTCCTGCTGGATCATCTGTATGAGCTGCCTTTTGCATAACCCCAGGTCTTACTGTAGCCATTTGAGGTCTATTAATTGGACATATAATAGTAGCCATTAAATTTCCACCAAAGGCAGGTCTTGTTTGAAGAATTTTTCCATCTGTAGGATCAATCTCAAGCTTTGTACAGTCGGCAACTAATCCTGTACCAACCTTTGCTGCAATTCTAGGACCTATATCTCTTCCTATGGATGTAGCTCCAACTAGGACTATTTCAGGTTTTCTCTCAAGAATAAGGTTAGAAATTGAAATTGAATAACCATCTGTTGAAAAAGTCTTTAATAATGGACTTGATATATATAAAACCTTATCTACACCATAATGAAGGAGCTTATTTACTTCCTCATCAATTTCATGTCCTGCCACAACTACAACTACCTTTTTGTTAATCTCACTTGCAAGCTTTTTAGCCTCGCCAATTAATTCAATAGTTACAGGATGAATTTTTCCTTCTCTCTGCTCACCAATTACCCATATATCATTATAATCATTTAAATTAATATTCTGATTTACTTTTGCTCTATTCATATCTGCACCTACCTCCTATATAAGCTTCAGATCAGCAAGCTTGCTAATTAAAACAGCTGCTTTTTCTTTTCCGTTGATTCCCTCAATAATTTCTGCTGTTTTAGACTTTGTTGGTACAAAGGATTTGTATACATTAGTAGGAGAACCTTTAAGTCCAATTTGTGTTGGATCAATTACTAGATCATTTATACCCCAAACCACTATTTCATCTACATCAGGTGCATAAGCCTTAAAAATACCTTTTACGCTTGGATATCTTGGCACATTTAATTCTTTAATAGCTGTTAAAAGTACAGGTAACTTAGATTCTATTACATAGTCTCCTGTTTCTGTGAATCTTGTAACTGTTACCTTATCTTCTCCTACCTTAATTTCTTTTGCGTAAGTTATTTGTGGAACATTTAAAAATTCAGCGATTTCAGGACCAACTTGTGCTGTATCTCCATCAATAGCCTGTCTTCCACAAAGAATAATGTCATAATTTCCAACCTTTTCAATAGCTGCAGCAAGTACTGTGGCAGTTGCCCAAGTATCAGAACCTCCAAAGGCTCTATCACTAACAAGAATTGCTTCATCAGCTCCCATTGCAAGAGCTTCTCTTAAGGCTTCTTTTGCTTGAGGAGGTCCCATACTTATTACAGTAACCTTCCCGCCTTTTTCATCTTTTATTGTAAGAGCTGCCTCAAGGGCATTTTTATCATCTGGATTTATAATACTAGGCACACCATCTCTTATAAGTGTTCCTGTCTCTTGATTAATTCTAACTTCGTTTGTATCTGGAACCTGCTTTAAGCATACAATTATATTCATCTCTTTCCCTCCTAGCTTAATACTGCTCTTGAAATTACTAGCTTGTGAATTTCAGAAGTACCTTCATAAATTTCAGTAATCTTTGCATCACGATACATTCTTTCTAATGGATAGTCCTTCATATAGCCATATCCTCCATGAACTTGTAATGCAAGGTTTGTAACAAATCTAGCTGTTTCTGCTGCATTTATTTTAGCCATAGCTGCTTCCTTAGTATGAGGCTGTCCTGTTGCTTTCAAGTGTGCTGCATAGTAAACTAGCCATCTAGCTGCTTCAATCTTAGTTGCCATATCAGATATATACCAAGTAAGACCTTGAAGCGCTGTAAGCGGTTTTCCAAACTGAACTCTTTCCTTCATATACTTAACACTTTCCTCTAAAGCACCTTCAGCAATTCCAAGAGCCTGGGCAGCAACACCAATTCTTGCGCCATCAAGAGCTGTCATAGCCATCATAAAGCCTTTTCCTTCTTTACCAACAAGATTTCCCTTCGGAACACGACAGTTGTCAAAAATAAGCTCTACAGTCTCTGAACCATGGATACCCATTTTTTCTTCAATCTTTCCTATAGTAAATCCTGGAGTCCCTTTTTCCACAAGAATACAAGATAAGCCTTTAAGTCCTTTAGTAGGGTCTGTTAATGCAAAAATAAGTAAATGTTGCGCCTGTCCTCCACCAGAGATAAAGCATTTAGTTCCATTAAGAACATATTCATCTCCATC
Source organism: Clostridium sp. JNZ J1-5 (assembly GCF_053901425.1). Taxonomy (NCBI): domain Bacteria; kingdom Bacillati; phylum Bacillota; class Clostridia; order Eubacteriales; family Clostridiaceae; genus Clostridium; species Clostridium sp. JNZ J1-5. The sequence goes on from NZ_CM132773.1 coordinate 420,205, forward strand.
TAAAATAGCTGTTGTCTTAGCAGCACCTGCATCTGAACCTGCATTAGGTTCTGTTAAAGCAAAAGCTCCAAGGCATCCTCCACTTGTTACCTGTGGTAGGTATTTCTGTTTCTGTTCTTCAGTCCCAAACTTTTGAAGAACTTGAGCAAAAATAGTGTGTATAGAAAGTATAGCTGCTGTAGCTCCACATTTTTTTGCAATTTCAGAAACAACAATAACCTTATCAATATCATTTCCACCAGAACCGCCGTATTCTACAGGTGTGCCAATTCCGGCAAAACCTATTTTAGTCATCTTATCAAATGTTTCCCTTGGGAATCTTCCTGTTTTATCAATTTCTGCTGCAATTGGTCCAACTTCATTCTCAGCGAATTCTCTTGCAACCTTCTGTAGCATCAGTTGCGCATCTGTAAATTTAAAATCCATATTAAATCCCCCTTGTTTTCTAATTATAGATAAGAGCTCCCATGACTATGGAAGCCCTTCATTTTACTGAAATTTTCACTCCCACTCCCACATTTTATTCAGCTAATAAAGATTTAAAATGATAGTCCCATTTTTTCATCTTTAAATATTCTTTCATCCATTAACTTTAAGTCTTCTGCTATTAATGGTTTAAACTCCATGTTTGCAAGTATATCTTTTTCTAAATCCACTCCTGGAGCAATTTCAACTAGCATAATTCCTTTTTCAGTTAATTTAAATACAGCTCTTTCTGTAATATAATAAACTTGTTGTCCACTTTCATTTGCATATTCAGCTGAAAAAGTTACTTGCTCTAATTCTTTCTTAAACTTTATACCTTTTCCATCTTTTATGATATTAAGTTTTCCATCTTTAATTTCCATCTCCATTTTTCCTGCTTTAAAAGTTCCTGTGAAACAAACCTTCTTAGCATTTTGAGAAATATTTATAAATCCGCCTGGTCCTACAACTCTTCCTGCAAACTTGGAAACATTAACATTACCCATAGGGTCAATTTCAGCAGCTCCTAGGAATGACATGTCTATTCCGCCGCCATCATAAATGTCGAATATATCTGGTTGCTTGTATATGGATTCAGGATTTACTGTACCGCCAATACCAAGTCCTCCTGTAGGTACTCCTCCAAGAGCTCCTGACTCGATAGAAAGGGTTATCTGGTCTGCAAGTCCCTCTTCACCTGCTACTGCTCCAACTGCTTCTGGAATACCAATTCCTAAGTTAACAAGACTATTAGGTTTTAATTCTAAAGCTCCTCTTCTTCCACAAACTTTTCTTTGATCCAATTCCATAGGATCAATAGCTGCTAGTGGCACTTTTGTCTCTCCAGATAATTCTGGTCTATAGTAGTCAGCTGTAAGTGACTGGAAACTATTTTCTCTCTTGCCTTCTACAATGTAGTCAACCATAAAGCCATGAACTTTAACATCGTGTGCTTTCAAAGTTCCTTTTGCAACAATTTGATCAACTTGAGCGATTACAATACCTCCAGAATTGTGAACTGCAGCAGCCATTTCCAATTGATCTGAGAAAACAGCTTCTTTACATAAGGAAATATTTCCACTTTCGTCACCAATTGAACCTTTAATGAAACAAATATCTATAGGGAAAGATTTATATAGTAAATAGTCCTTACCTTCTATATTTACTAAAGAAACAACCTCTTCTCCAGAATCAACAGCTGCTTGATTTGCTTTACAGCCTTCAAGTCTTGGATCTGCAAAAGTCTTTAATCCAACATGAGTTAATACTCCTGGTTTCTTTCCTGCTATTGCTCTAAGCATTTGGCTAGTAACCCCTTGAGGAATCATGTAAGCTGCCAATTTATTTTCAACAGCTAACTTATTTAGTCTTGGTTCTAGTCCAATATGAGCACAAACAAGCTTTTTAACTAAACCTTCTTCTCCTAAATGGTTTGCTCCTCTTTCTTTTCCATCACCAATACCTGCACAGTGAAAAGCTGTAAGATCTTTAGGAGACTTTGTTTCAATATATCTATTTTGTAATGCAATTAATAAATCTTCTGGAAGTCCAAAACCAACAAATCCACCAATACCAATCGTCATACCGTCTTTTACCATTTCAGCTGCTTGTTCACGTGTAATTATTTTACTCATAACATAACCCTCCTCAAATTAAATAAAGTTATTTTTTATCTTAAATGTTTTCTATTTATTTCCTATGGAAGCATAGGGAATAATGAGAACAATATAACCGCAACCACGGTACCTACTGCTGGGGTAAATACTGTAAGCCAGAACACTGGACCATATGCATCTTTATGTGTTTCATTACATAGACCATTTGTAACTGTAACGATGTATCCATTATGTGGTAGTGAATCAAGTGCTGCAGATGAAATAGACATTGTTCTATGCAATGCAGCAGCTGCAACGCCTTTTGCTAAATAAACAGGTCCTAATAGAGGAGCTGCAATTCCTAGTCCACCTGATGCAGAACCAGTTATACCAGCTATAACTGTTGTACCTACAGCAACACCTACAAATTCTGGTCCTGGGATATTTACCATTGCATTTACAACAACTGGGAAGGCTAGTGAAGCCTTAACCACTGCACCAAAACCTACAACGGCACAAGTATTACTAATTGCAAATACAGATGTTCTACAAGCTTCTCCTACGTTGTCCAAGATTTTCTTATTATCTTGATGTTTGTTTAGAATAATAAATACTATTACAGAACCAGCAAACACACCGGCTTCAAGAGGAAGTATTGTTTTTCCTCCAATTTTAACGTTAATTAATATAATTGTGATAATTAATGGAATCAAAGCCATAATTCCATTTGGAAGTTCTGCTTCATCATGGAAGCTATCTACAGATTTTGCAACAAAGTGTTCACCATTAGCTTTTGCTTTGTTTACCATTCTATATAAAAGGAATGCTCCAAGTACAAGAATTACACCACATGAGATGAAACCGACTACTGTACCAGCCATTAAGTCTGTTCCTAATGCTTGAGCTGGAATAGCATTTTGAATCTGTGGAGCGCCAGGTGCAACCATGGCAAAGGTAGAACATCCAAAAGTTAATGCAGCAGGAATAAATCTTCTAGGTAAATCTGCTTCTTTGAAAACTTCAATAGCAATAGGGAAAACAGCAAAACTTGCAACGAAAACGCTAACTCCACCGTAAGAGATAATACCGCAAGCTAAAGGTATTGAGATTAAAGCCATGTTTTTACCAAAGATCTTAACAATCATTTTTGCTATTGCTTTAGCACCATTTGTGACCTCATACATTTTTCCCATTAAAGTACCGGTTAAGAAAATCAAGAAATTGTTTTTGAAGAAGCCTACAAAGCCTCCCATATAATCTGATTTTAAGCCATCATATAAATTAATTCCTCCTGTTAAAGCAACAATAGCTGAACAGGTTATCGCTATGATGAAAATGTTAACACCTTTCATTACCAAAACCATCAATAATGCGAGTGCACCTATAATACCAATTAAACTTATTATTTCTGAGCTTGACATACACTAACCTTCCTTCCATTTTTTATTATTCATTTATTTTTATTAATTAATAAAGTGTCATAAAAAAGATATTTTTTTCACATTATTTACGTCTCTTTTTTTAGTCACTCGTCTCAAATTTGATAATAATACTTTTTTTCATCAAAGCTTTGATTCAAAAACCCGTTTTTCCTACTCTGCTAGCATATATACATTAATTATTTTCCTTATTATGGAATTTTATTGTCTCATAAATGATAATTTAATTTTTATCAGCTATTTATTTATAAATTTTGCATCTCTCTTTTCTAAGAATGCTGTCATACCTTCATCTTTATCTTCTGAAGCGAAAGTAAGTGCTGCTAAGTCTTTCTCAAGTTCTAAAGCATTATTTAAGTCTAAATCCATTCCTCTATTAATAGCTATTTTAGAGTATTTAACAGCCATTGGAGCCTTTACCATTATTCCATCCATCATGCTCTTTGCTTCATTTAAAAGCTCATCAGCAGGAACTACTTTATTTACAAGACCTATAGAGAGTGCTTCATCAGCTTTTACCATTCTGCCTGTAAAAATGAGCTCTTTTGCTCGTCCGCTGCCTATAAGCCTAGGTAATCTTTGTGTTCCTCCAAAACAAGGTATAACTCCTAAATTAACTTCTGGTTGTCCGAAAATAGCCTTTTCAGAAGCAATTCTTATATCACAGCTCATTGATAATTCACAGCCACCACCAAGAGCATATCCATTTACAGCTGCAATTACAGGCTTTCCAAGAGCTTCAATTTTGTTAAATGTATTTTGAGCATACTCAGCATAGTTTCTGCCTTCTTCTGCTTTATAAGGTCTCATTTGAGCAATATCAGCTCCCGCAACAAAAGCTTTTCCCTCGCCAGTTATAATAACCCCTAAGATTTCTTCATCTGCACTTATACTATCAATGATAGCATTCAACTCGTCTAAGGTTTGGTTGTTTAGTGCGTTGAGAGCCTTTGGTCTATTCATGGTAACGATTGCAACAACTCCTTCAATATTCACTTTAATGTTTTCAAGGTTTAAATCTTTTAATTTTGTGTTTTTCATAAAAATCGACCTCCTATATTTTCTACATTTCTATATACTAGCAAAACCCTTGCCAAAAAAATAACATAGTACACAATTACATAATTTATATTTTTAATTAAATTATTTTCATGAGCATTTGCTTAAACAAATAGAGCCAATAGGAAGTGAATTTCCCATTGGCTCTATTTATTTACTATGAAGCTTAAATATAAGTAAATTTTATTTAAATATATTTCCGCTAATGATTAGTTTTTGTATCTCATTAGTCCCTTCATAAATTTGAGTAATCTTAGCATCTCTCATCATTCTTTCTACATGATATTCCTTCATGTATCCATTTCCTCCAAGCATTTGAGCTGCTTCAACAGTTACTAGCATAGCTGCATCTGTACATGCAAGCTTAGCTTTTGCAGCTGGAACTGAATAAGGTCTTCCAGCATCTTTATCCGTAGCTGCTTTATATAATAGGTATTTTGCCTTTTCTATTTCAACTTCTAATTCTGCCATCTTAAATGCTAAATATTGATTTTTATATATAGGCTTTCCAAATTGAATTCTTTGCTTCATATAGTCTCTTGCTATATCAAAAGCTCCCTCTGCTATTCCAAGGCCTTGAGAGGCAACTCCAATTCTTCCACTATCAAGACTCTTCATTGCAAGAGCAAATCCTTTTCCCTCTTCTCCACCAATTAAATTTTCCACTGGTACCTTTACGTTCTGAAGCACTATTTCAGATACCTGAGCAGCTTTTATTCCACACTTATCCTCAATTTTACCTATAGAAAAACCCGGATAGTCCTTTTCAACAATAAAAGCTGAAAGTCCTTTTACCCCTTTACTCCTATCTGTCATAGCATATACTACAAAAACATCAGCTATAGGTGCATTAGTAATAAAGCATTTTAGGCCATTTAATATATAATAATCCCCTTCTTTAACTGCAACAGTTTCAGCATTGCTAGCATCTGAACCTGCATTTGGTTCTGTTAGACCAAATGCTCCTATTTTTTTACCTGATAATAGATCCGGAATATATTTCTTCTTTTGCTCTTCTGTCCCACCATTATAAATTGATCCTGCACATAATGAGGTAGTTACCGAATAGGCAATTCCTAATGAAGCATGCACCTTTGATATCTCTTCAATAGCTATAGCATAAGAAAGATAATCAGCACCTGAACCACCATATTCTTTTGGATAAGGTAATCCTATAAAGCCCATTTGCGCCAGCTTTTTATATGCTTCCATAGGGAACTCACTTTTTTCGTCGTTGTCGATTGTAATTGGTAATAGTTCCTTTTTAGCAAATTCCCTTGCAGTCTTTTGAATAAGTTGATGATTCTCTGATAACATAAAATCCATAAATATATCCTCCTAATTAAAATTTATTATACATACATATTGCATATAGCATGCCAAATTATAAGAATATTTTAAAAACACCTCTGTAAGTATAGATAACTCAAGGGAAAATAGTTATTCTAAAATTAATACAAAATCTACTTAATAAGATGTTGGGTTTTATATGAAAGAAATTATGTAGAAAAAATTATAAAGTGTAGAAAAAAGTATACAGAAATTTCAAACTCCTGCCAACGCTCTATTTCTATTAGATTTATTTAGGAAAAAATATATATTACTAATAAATAAAATTAAAGTGTAGAAAATAATCTACACTTTAGTTTTGAAGTTAACTTTCAACTGACCTTGAAAGTTTAATATTTAACCTTTCCATCTTTTTGTATAATGTAGTTCTGTGTATCCCTAAATCTTTAGCTGTCTTTGAAATTTTATAATCATTTTCCATTAAAGTTTCTAAAATAATATCTTTTTCAAATTCATCTAATATTAAATCTAGTGAACTACTTTTATCATCTTTAGATGTTATAGGAGAAGAAGTGATTAAGTTAGAAGGCAAATGCTTAACTCCTATAATATCCTTTTCCGCTAGAACATAGGCACTTTCTATTACATTTTTTAGTTCTCTTATATTACCCTGCCATTTATGATTTAATAGCAATTCCTTCCCTCTCTGAGATATAGTTATGTCGGTTTTATACTTCTTATTTAATTCTTTTAAGAAATGATTGATAAATAATAATATATCCTCTTTTCTTTGTCTTAAAGGTGGTATTTTTATATTTATAACATTTAATCTATAGTAAAGATCTTCCCTAAACTTTTTTTCCTTAATTAGCTTTCTTAAGTCCTGATGAGTTGCTGCTATAACCCTTACATCTATTGGTATAGGTTCGTAACCTCCGATTTTTTCAATTTCATTCTCTTGAAGTACTCTAAGAAGCTTTGCTTGCATATGAAGAGGCATATCCCCTATTTCATCTAAAAATATTGTTCCCTTATGTGCAAGTTGAAATTTACCTTTTTTGCCCCCTTTCTTCGCCCCCGTAAAAGAACCCTCCTCATACCCAAACAACTCTGATTCTAAAAGTTCCCCTGGAATTGCAGCACAATTTATTCTTATTAGGGGATTATTTTTTCTATCTGAAGCATAATGGACTCCATTTGCAAAAACCTCTTTTCCTGTACCTGTTTCTCCATTAATTAGTACAGGCAAATTACTCTTAGCAGCCTTTCTGGCTAGTTCCTTTGCTTCCATGAAACTATCACTTTCTCCAATGATAGATTCTAAATTAAATTTACTCTCTCCCAATCTTTGCAGTTCATCTTTATAATATTTAAGTTCTTTATCTTGCTTTAAAAGGTTTTGAGCTAATTTTAAAGTATGTATTCTAAACTTTACCTGCGCAACAGCTGCTATAACCTTCCCGTTCTTTTTTACCGGTGACCTAGTAACAAATAGAAACTTATCTCCTTTATAATGCTGTCCATCTACCAGTTCATGGATTTCATCAACCTCTTTAATGCCTGTTTTTGCTATTTTAGGCATTTTAGTATTCTTAATAAACTCACTTATATTATGTCCAATAGCCTTCTCCTTTGTAGTTCCAATAAAATCACAATATGAATTATTTATATCTAATATAGTTCCATCAAGAGAAGTTACAACAAATCCATCTTCTGTCATATCTAGAATTTCATCAAATATTAGCTTATAGTGTTCTAAATCATTTATTTCACTACTTATCTTACTCATAAAATCACCTTCAATTTATAAGACTTTTGAATCATACTCCTGGTATATACCAATAATTTACTCCTTTTCTATTAACATAGTGCTCTTTAAAACCTAATAATTCCTTGTTATTACAGTAGTATTTGGAGCAATTAACATGCCATATTTTAGAAGCTGACTTTCTTTCCCTTTGCTAAAAATATCATGGCATTTTTATAATTAGATAAAAAAATAGAAAGGTCAATGACCTTTCTATTTATATATTACGCTTTATTAAATTTCGGCATAAAATTCAGTCTAATTATTAATTTCCATAAGGTGTATATCAAAGTAGTTTGTATTGGAAACATTATGACTGACTTAGTTAGTCTTGGAATAATTAAAGCAGTAGCTGCTTTACCTGTTATAAATGTTAACCAATAAGTGTTTAATACTAAATCAACAAAAACTATTATTATACCAACAGCTATGGCACTTCTAATTATAGTAGCTGATTTTTTATAAAACAGGTTTCCATATACTACTCCGCCTATGAAGGCACTTAGTGTAAATCCTGGAAAATATGCTCCTTGTGGAAAAATAAGCATTCCAAGTACATCTGCAATTGCTGCTGTAATACCTGCTAGGATAGGTCCAAACATAACACCTGCTGCAACAATAGGCAAAAAACCAAAACCTATTCTTACAATTGGAGTTTGAATGGATAAAAATCTAGTTAATATTATTTCCAGCGAAATAAGTAGTCCCATATAGACTATTTTGTTTATTTTATTCATTTAACTCCCCTCCTTTCTGTTTTGCAATGTTTGCAATATGCCAAAAAGAGGGATAAGTTAGTCCCTTTTATGGCAGCGGAATGCGATAAATGCACCGCAAATGATAGTTCATTTTTCGTCTAGCGGACAACTTCCCGTTCCACTAGCACTTAACGCGCAAATACCTACTCTGCCTTTATTGCATTGTATATTTCGAATAAATTATACTCCATGGAGAAATATATTACAAGTAAAATATTTATTATTGGTTATAAAATTGGCTTGGTTGAATATCTTTCAAATTTATTATAATGTATTTTGGCATTTAATAACCCCTTACTCTCTAGTAATAACTTCATCCCTTTCGTTAACCAATGCCTCTATAGCATTATTTATATCCTTATCTTTAACAAGAATATAGTCTGTGTCATAGGTAGAAATAGCGAAAATACTTATTCCTTTTTGTGCTAATATTGCACTAATTGAAGCAAGAATCCCTATTAAAGAAAAGTCTAATGGTCCTTCAATCTTTAATATTCTCCAATCTCTTTCACACTTTACATCATTCGGAATACTATCTTGAAAACATACAATTGATAATTCATCTGATGTTTTTGTTATAGAAAAAAAGTCACTATCTTTTGTCCATTCAGGAATTAAATCAGTTTTATCCAACCTGCAAACTCCATATTTTTCTTTTAATAATCTCATGGTTAATATTTTTTCTAACATATTTCCCCTTCACCCCATCTTTATTTATTGTTATCCCATAACTTGAGAGAGTTAAACTATTTATAAAATTTAACCATCATATCTATAAAAACGATTATTCTGATTATATACAAACCCAAATTTTTTATAGAAATTATCAAGTTCACTTATTGCAATTAGGCCGACAATAGCCCCATCCATACAATTATCATTAATGTAATCCACAATTTTCCTCATAATTAATGTGCCAATGTTTTTCTTTTGATATGATGGTGCAACCATTATATCTTGTATGTAAAAAACTGTTCCGCCATCTCCAATAATTCTTCCCAGTCCAATTATATTACCTTGGTCTTCCACACAAACACAGTAAATGGAATTATCCAATCCTTTTTGAATTTTGTCATGTTGTAATATCTTCCAACCAATGGAACTTCTTAATTGAATATATTCCTCAACCGATGGCTTTCTTTCAACTACCACAATATTATTCATATTTGAGTCCTCCCTCTATATCAAACACCCTGCCCATTATAACTGTGTTATAATATTTTCCATCTTTATGAATACGATCATTTATTAATAGTCCTTCCTCTGCAAACCCATACTTTTTATATAATTGAATTGCCTTTGTATTTGCTTGTACCACAGTTAATGAAATTTTTTTAATTCCCACATTATCTGCCCACATCAAAACATTTTCTAGTAGTACTTTACCAATTCCATAGCTCCAGTACTCCTTTGATATACATATTCCAAACTCTGCTTTATGTCTAAATCTGCTTAATTTACTTCCTTGGCAACGAGTAAATCCAACAATTTTACCTTCTACTTCTGCAACTAAAAATATAGTTTTTTCCGCTATTTAATCTTCATAAATAAGTTTTTCAAAATCTTTTGGCGTTAATAAATCTTCACCAGATTCCCTATCAAGATTTTCTGTTTCCCCATCAATTTTAACTCTTAATTTTGACAATTCAATTGCATCATATTTTGTTGGACAACGAAGTGTCCATGTTAGGCTTTTTCCTTCTATTATTTTGTTTTCTATAATCATATATTGCCTCCAGTAGTATTATTAATATTAAATTGTCCATGACATTATATATTCCATAAATCCAGAATCTTCATTGATCTGCTTCTTTCTAATCACAAAACCACAATTCCTATAAAAGTTAACTGCATCCATGTTTTCTTCATATACTCCCAATTCTAAACTTGAATATAGAGATTTACAATAATCCAACAGTTCTCTTCCTATGCCCTGTCCTTGGTAATCTTTTAAAACAAATAATGCACCAATAAATGAATTGTTTATAATACTTATAAATGCTTTAATTATACCATCCTCTTTGTAAACAAAAGTTGTAGAAATTGGCATGTATTCCTCTTTAACAACATTATAATTTTTAATCCAATACTGCTCTGATATAAAACTATGAGCAGTAATATTAGTCTTTAACCATATATTCATAACTTCTTCTATTTCAAAGCTTTCTAGTTGCTTAATCATATTTTCTCCTTCTGTTTCCATATATCACATATTCAGCCTATGTTTATAAGCCAAATTTACTCATTGATTTTATACAAATATCATTCACACTAAATTACTATTACAAAACATCACATAATACCAGTAAACTTATTATAACAAAATTATGTAATTTTTACTAAATAGAAATATATCAATCTATATTGAAATTAAAATAACCTACTACTTATCATAAGCTAGCCTAAAACAAAAATAAAGAAATGGAGCAAAATAATGCTCCATTTCTTCATTTTTAACATAACTTAAATTACTATTAGGAAAATGAATAGTATCTATTTCCTCCTTGGCTTTTAGCTTTATACATTGCCCTATCTGCCTGTAATACTAGTTCATCAATATCATTTCCATCATTAGGTAGTATACTAATACCTATGCTTAAAGATATTTTTATTTGTTCTTCCTTACAATATAAAACTTTAGTATTATTAACAATTCTTGAGGCTATAGCTTTACAATCATTGTAATTTTTTATAAATGGTAATAATATTAAAAACTCATCTCCGCCAAGTCTAGCAACTATATCCCCTTTTCTAGTGGATTCTCTTAATATTTTAGCTACATGAATAAGAACCTCGTCCCCTTTTTTATGTCCATATGTATCATTTATATATTTAAATTTATCAACATCTATAAACATAAGACCTAAAAGAATATTATTTCTTTTAGCATTATTATAAAATTCATCTGCAATCTTATAAAACAATGTTCTATTTGCTACACCTGTTAGTCCATCATAATAAGCTAATTTATTAATAGTTCTTTCTTTTTCCTTTAATTCTTTATTTAAAATATATAATTTATTAACATATTTTTTTAATTGATTAATGCGTAAAAATTGATTAGTCACATCAATAAATTCAACAAGTATAAAGTTCAAATTCTCTTTATCTATTCTGCTTATCTTCAAATTTAAATTTTTATTACTATTTAGCAAATCTTTATGCATAGCTGCTGAAAAAAACATTTTTCTTCCATCATTAATTACACAATTCATTATCTCTCTAAAATAACCTTTATCTAGACTTGGAATAACATCATATATACAATTATTTATTACCTTTTCCTCAATAATATGAGTTAAATGCTCCATATGACTATTCCAAAATAAAATTTTTAAATCTTCATTTAATATTATTATTCCTTCATTTATATTGTTTAATATATCATATAAAATTCTATCCACAGAAATCATCTTCTATCTTATCTACTTTATTTAATAGCTCACTTAATGAACTTAAAGTAAGATTAATTATTATAGCTCCTGCTATTTCTGAGCCGTCTATTTTGAAGGTTATATATAACATTAAAAGATGAGTAAACTCTTTACTCTTTATATTTTTTTCAAAATCTATTTTATTAAATATTTTTACTTCTGGCAAAGTATAACTTAATTTTATTTTTAGATAATTTCCTATTTCACCTATAACTGAGTTTAATATTATATTTCCAATTTCCTTTATAATATCGAAATCTACATCTGTAAAATTCATATTGCCTAATTGGTTTTCATCATTTTCATTTAAACACAAGTTTATAAATGTTCTCATTTTATCAGCTGGGAATATCAAATTTGCCCTTCCTCTTAGTTCATCTTTAAATGATATAGAGGATACCATTATATTTCCCTGTACTGCCTTTGGAAGATAATTATCCATGTCTATTATTTTTTCATTTAAATCTAAAATCTCCAAATTAGGCACATTTAATAATATTTTTTTATTAATTATTTCAGACAGTATACTTGCTGATTTACCTACACTTATATTAAATAATTCTTTTAATATGTCTTCTCTTTCTACTCTATATTCCATTTTCACTATTCCTTATTATTTCACATACAGATTTTGCTTTTTCTTCAGTAAAAGGCTTGTTTATAAATGCCATTACCCCATATGAATCTATTTCTTCCTTTATACTTTTCTGAACATCTGCAGAAACTACAATTATTTTTGCATTAGGATCATATTCATTTATTTGTTTTATTAGCTCTTCTCCATTTAATTTAGGCATCAATAAATCCACAAATGTATAATTTGGCTTAATACTTTTGAATTTTTCTAAGCCTTCTTCTCCGTCCTTTGCAAAATAAGTATTTACATTATCCAAATATTTCACAATTAAGTTAGCTATTACTCTTTGGGAAAAAGCAGAATCGTCAATAATTAAAATATTCATTTTAACTATACCTCCTATTTAATTATGGAATAAGTTATTCTGTATAAAATAAAAAACCTATATTCATAAAAAATATGAATATAGGGTGGGTTGCATCAATAACTCCATACATATCAGATGCCCAAATTAAATATGTACTTCACAGTTCCCCTTATATTTTAAATCAATCTAAATTACAACAGTTAAATATTATCATTTAATAAAAGTTGTTGCAATAGTTATCTATCTTAAATTCGCACATTCTTCTAAAGCTAGTCCTAACATCTTTGTAATCTAGAAGTTTTTCTTTATATTCCGGTGATGGTAAAACTAATTTCAATCTATTCATTTTATACCTCCAAATTATATTAAAAATCCTCACTTCATTTTTTACTGCCACAGCTCACTATAAGAAGAATGGTGATTTGGTGTATATTATTTTCATTTATTATATTAATTGCATTCCTAAAGATTTCTATGATTATATTTAAATCTTCAAGTTCTGGTTTCCTGATTTTCATATCACTACTCCCTATCATTGTATAAATACTATTTGTTGCATAATAAAATACTGTTGTGGCGTAACATAAGAAAGATATGACAAAACTGAATATGAAATTATGTTACATCAAATATACAAATTGAAATTTAAGTGAGACTCCAAATTTTATATTTGGCCAGTCGAACTTACACCTGCGTAATGAAATGGAGTAGGTGTTTCATTTATAAATAACGATAAAAAACTTGATATATAGGCATTTATAGTATCATAAACTAAAAGAAACTCCTACTTCGCTACTCTACGTAGGAGTAAGTTCCGCTAGCTAAATCAAAGATTTAGAGCGTCACTTAAATTACTATTTATTAAGTTAATTTACATCTTTTCTATGTTGCATTAAAAGAATATTATGAAGAAATTTAATCAATCAGTAATCCCATTAGTAAAGAATCATAGAATTCGTCATTAATTAAAAAATCTGATATAAATTTGCAACATATATACGAGAATTATCTCCCCATGGATGATATCCCGTACCAATATACTTATACCCATACTTTTCATAATATCAGATAGGATTTGTTATAATAAGAAAATCACGACGCAAGAATGTTTTTTTATTAATGAGTATAATCGATAATATTTATATTATTACCTAATCTTTTTTCAATTGATTCCTTCATTCTTTCTGCATAAGGGCAAGCGAATCCTATAGGAGTTCCTTTTTTAATACAGGAAGCTAATACAATAGTGTCAGCACCTCTTTTTACCATTTCAGCAGCTCTTGTTACTGCTTTTTTTCCAGGACAGCCACCACAAGTATTTACGCCAATTACCTCAATATCTCCTTCAATTCCATCAAAAGCAAGTTTTTTATCTCGCATAACCCTAAAACAAGTAGTACCAGGGCACATATCTTCTGTTTGCATACATCTAATAAGCCCAACTTTCATACTTTTTACCCCCTATTTATTTTTATTTTTCAAACACTAAACCAAAATGATAAGGTAGAAGTTCAATCCGCTTCTCTAAAGTAAATCCTACTTTTGACGCCCATTCTATTATAGTTTCAGATTTAGGCCTAATTTCCATTGATGGTCCTCTTGGAGTTTCTTCATGTCTCCAATGTATAACTCCTATTTTGCCATTCTTATTTAAGACATCATAAACACTTTGAAGCAAATCTAGTGGATTCTCACAATGGAGGATATTAAATAATGTTATATAATCAATTTCAGTTTTATATTTTTTTAATTCTTCTATAGTGCTCTCTGTAGATATATCACCGTGAATTAAGTAAACATTTTGAATATGATTAGCTTGTATCTTGCTTGTACAACTTTCTACCATTTTTTCATCAACATCTATGCCAATAACATTCATACTTACAAGCTTAGCAGCTGGTATTAAAAATGTTCCGTAGCCACATCCTATATCAATTAAAGTTCTTATATTTTTTTCTACACCCATTTGTTTAAGAGTATCTACTGGGTTAAAAAATGATTGCCATAACTCTTCTGACGGCATTCCTGATTCCCTATATTTCATTAAAATCATCTCCTTCTTTAGTTTGCCCAACTAAAATTTGTTTGAGTTTTTATATACTGCTACATAGCATAAAGCTATCATGTATTAATACCATGCAACACCAATCAATGCATGTATTTCTATTATAACAAAATTATATACTAACTTTGATTGAAAATTATATTAAAGAAAACAATGAAATAAATATCTATAACAAATATAATCGAATACTTAATAAAAAAAATCTGTAAAAAATAAAACACATACCTTTTAGATAGTGTTTTCAATACTGGCCTTTTCAAGAGCAACCATATATTTATTTCTTTCTTCCATTTTTATAACGGTTATTGGGTATCCATTTCTTATAAGAATTAAATTCATAAATAAGCCTATAGTAAATTATGCTTTATAAAAACTTTACTACTGTTAAACTATGTTAAACATTTTAAGTCCAATAAATATAATTGCACTATCTGCCATTATGTGAACTATCCAAGAATTTATAAAGTTTTCTGACTTAGTATCAAGCCAGTTAAATATAAATCCTACAGCTATAAGCCCTAACAGGGCCAATCCTATTATCCATATGTTAAACCAAGTTTTAAAAATAGCAATATGATAAAGTCCAAAAAGTATAGAAGAATAGACATAAGCTATCTTTTTATATTTTAGTTTATATAAATTCAAAAATATGAACCCTCTAAAGAAAAACTCTTCTAAAAAAGAATTTCCAAAAGTAATATAAGCTCCTATAAAAGCAAAATTTGCTGGAGTAATGTTAGACTTGTTTTGTAATTCTTTTGATATGCTCTGAAAATCTATAAAGTGACCTAAAAAATAATAAGCTATTAATATAATTAAAAATGAGCTTATTCCAAATAGGCATCCTAATTTCAAATGTTTTTTATCTATTTTTTTAATATTTATAGCTTTAGTTAAACTATTATTTTCAAATAAATTTATATACATATACGGTATCATAGTAAATAATATAATTTTTGATACTGTTTTTAACGCATAGTTTACCTGAAGAAATTGTTCAACAAAATATAATACTATGCATGCAACTACTGAGCTAATTATTACGTATCTTATTCTCATTTTTCACCTATCCTAATTGATAATTTATTATAATATATTTTGTCATGCTGTAATATCTTCCAACCAACAAAATTTTTTATCAGTCACAATTTGAATAATACGATCTTACCATCTTAAAAATAATAATTACTTAAACAAATCCATTTCAAATTCAATTTCGTGTTTTAAAGGTATATTAAAATCCCCAAGTAAAGGGATTGATGGTTTTAATTCTCTCGAAGTATCCAATGCATTACGATATATATTTACCATATCAAATCCTCGTTTTTGATAAAAACGTATAGCATTTATATTATCATTTGTTGTAATCAATTTTATTTTCGTACATTTCTTCTCACTTGCTATTTCAATAATTTTATTTACAAGATTAGTGCCAATTCCTTGATTTTCCTTCAAACTGTCTAAAGACATAATTTCACATTCATTGCTCTTAATTGTATATGTAATTAATCCAATAATGGTTTCTTTATCATATATAACAAAACCGTCCAATTTTGTCATATCAACTAATTCTCCTCTAATTACCATATCAGTGGAAAACCAATGGGAACTAATAAAATCATTAATTTGTTTCCTGTTTTCAGGCGATATTATTCTTATATCCATGTTCCTATTACCCTTTCATAAATATTATCTGTTTCCTCATATTTTACTATCGCTTATTAAGTAAAAAAGATTGCATATATTTTTATCATTTAGTTTAACAAAATACAAAATAATACATGCATTTCTATTATAACAGAATTATATATCTATTTGGATTGAAAATTATATTAAAGAAAACAATGAAAAAGTCTGTAAAAAAATAAAACACATACCCACAAAGGTAGTGTTTTCAATATGCGACTAAGTCTATAAGCCGAGTTCTGTATTTGACGATCATCTATCTAGGCTCATTGTTACCAATGGGCTCAAGCGATCTTACCCGAAGACAGGACGGGCAGCCCCATATGTCTTCCTATTCGATCTTGCTCCAGGTGGGGTTTACATAGCCGCAAAGTCGCCATTGCGCTGGTGAGCTCTTACCTCGCCTTTCCACCCTTACCCTTCATAAGAAGGGCGGTATATCTCTGTTGCACTTTCCTTAGAGTTGCCTCCACTGGGTATTACCCAGCACCCTGCCCTATGGAGCTCGGACTTTCCTCTCCTGCACATTGTGCAGCAGCGATCATCTGGCTTACTCGCAGATTTTATATTAACACATTATTTTATAAAAATCAAATTTATTTTAATTCCATGCTAAGAAATGATTCCCTATACAATTTGCTATTTAGGTAAGAACTAATAGGTAATAGGTAAAAAGTAAGAGTTTATGAAAAAATTCAGCAAGGCTGAATTTTCACCACAACTATTATTTCTTAGCTCTTACCTCATGACTTCCCCTTAAATTATCTTATATGGATCCTTTAAGCTTTCTGATATAATAACAGTATTATCATATCCTAATCCCCTTATTTTGTCCTGCAAGACTTTTCCCATCAACTTAAATACTGGCCATTCTGTTCCGAAGTGTCCTGCATCAATTATTCCAATTCCATCTTCTGAATAATCGCTAACATAGTGATAAGTAGTATCCCCTGTTATAATGCAATCTGCTCCCATATTCTTTGCCAGTGAAAAATAATCTTGCCCGCTGCCATTTACTACAGCAACTTTACTTATTCCCATTAAATCTTCTCCAGCATATCTTAGATATGGAATATTCAATGTTTCTTTAACTTTATTACATAAACTTATTAATGTAACAGGCTCATTTAAAGCAGCAATTCTTCCAATACCACTTTTATTTTCTTTAGAATTTCTATTAGGTGAAAGTTCCATAGTTATATAATCATTAAACCCTAACATCTTCATTAATATTTCATTTATTCCGTCTTCAGCTGCATCCAAATTTGTATGTGCTGAATATAGATTTATATCATTTTTAATGAGTTCATTTATCTTTCTTCCACTAAGAGTTTCATAAGTAATGGAGGAAGGTTTTATAAATAGTAATGGATGATGAGTAAAAATTAAATTACAACCTTTTTCTGATGCTTCTCTTATAACATCAAGAGTACAATCCAATGCTAAAAGTATAGAGGTGATTTCTTTGTTTAAATCACCTACCATTAACCCAACATTATCATAGCTCTCTTTAAGATTTACTGGAGCCATTTTTTCCACTATATTTTTTATATCTTTAACCTTTAAAGACATTTTAATATTTCCTCCAACTTTTTAATTTTTTCATTTAATTCAGCTTTTCTATTATCCGCTAGTTCTGTATCCTCTGATATGTATCCTAATATGTTACTATATTTTTCTATTTTATAATTTATATAATCTTTAATTAGAGGATGCTTTTTTTCAATTAGCTTCTTACTAATCTCATAGTATATGCTATCTACAACTTGAATATTAGTACCATATTTTACCTTTATTATTTCATAATACTTACCTTCATCTAAGCAAAGTTCTTCATCTAATATACTATATCCACTTTTATAAAGATATTCTCTTAGTATGTCAGGATTTTGCACTGGCTGCAAAATTAGAAATTTAAGGCTTTTAAAAACATCCTTCTTTTCTTCTATAATATCCCTAATTAAGTTTCCGCCCATTCCAGCAATAATAGCTCCATCGACTTCAAAAGGCTCAATAGTTGTGAATCCTGGACCTAATCTACAGGATATAACTCTATCTAATTTTTCTCTAATTATATTATCTTTTGCTCTTTCTACTGGTCCTCTATTAATGTCTGAAGCAATAGCTTCTTTACATACTCCATTTTGTATTAAGAAAATTGGAAGATATCCATGATCAGTTCCTATATCAGCAATTTTATCACATTTATCTACTAATGATGCTATTGTTTTTAATCTAGTACTTATATTCATTGCTTGTCTCCTAGAGTATAAAATTTAAAATTGTTTTTATCTGCATTACAAAAAATACAATTGATATTATTAATGATGCGTATATGTATCTATTAGCACTCTTTCTATCATATTTTGCATGAAAATGAGCTGCATAATACATACAAAACAAAATAGCCATATTTAAAACACCATATGTAGTCTGTTTAAATGCAAATTGCTTGCCTGTCCCCATTCTTACCGGCTGGAATTTAGCATCAAAGCTTAATGGCATTTCATTTGGAATAAGATTTTTTATGTATAAAAATAGTGGAGTAATGGTAAATAAAACAATAATTACACTAACAATTATAAAAGGAATCATAAAATCCTTTTTTTTATGTAGATTTATTTCTTTTTTATTTAAATATTCCCATTCTATCGGGCTTATGTTTTTCGATTTTAAAACCTTTGTAAAATTTTCAATAGACTCTGGTGAAATTGCATAATTTATGTCTCGAGTTTTCAAATATACGACATCATTTTTTGAAGTAACAAACATACGTGTAGTCCCAATCTTCTCTAATACGTACCTTCCGAATGCAAATTTATCTTTTCCCACTCCTGATAGCTTAACTCCATTTATTATTCCTCTAGATGTTTTATAACCTTCTATATCACTAAATGGAATTTTAACTTTTTTCAATCCCCAAATACCTACAATATACAAGTTTTCTTCATCAATTGTATATCTTATGGATATAGATAATAAAAAATAGTAGATTCCGTAAATATTAAATACTACTAAGAAAATTCTAATTAAAGACAAAGTCATATATAAATCAATAAAACTACTTAGAAAAAACACTGCAAAGTCTATAAATATCATTGAAAGAAGTATTACAGAAGGACTTATGCCTTTTTCAAATTTACAAAACTCCATTTTATCACCCTCTTTTTTAGATATTATATCATAAAAAAAGAGTAAAGTTAAACTTTACTCCTATTTTTATGCCTTTTATACTAGTCTAAATAATCTTTAAGCTTTTTACTTCTACTTGGGTGTCTTAGCTTTCTTAATGCCTTTGCTTCTATTTGTCTTATTCTTTCTCTTGTTACATTAAATTCTTTACCCACTTCTTCAAGAGTCCTAGCTCTTCCATCATCAAGACCAAATCTCAATCTTAAAACTTTCTCTTCTCTAGGTGTTAGAGTATCAAGTACATTTATAAGTTGTTCTTTTAACATTGTAAAAGCTGCAGCTTCTGCTGGTGCTGGTGCCTCGTCATCAGGGATAAAATCTCCTAAATGGCTGTCTTCTTCTTCCCCTATTGGTGTCTCTAAGGAAACTGGTTCCTGTGCTATCTTCATAATTTCCCTTACTTTATCCACTGGCATTTCCATGATTTCAGCTATTTCTTCTGGTTGAGGTTCGCGACCTAACTCTTGAAGAAGTTGTCTTGAAACTCTTATAAGTTTATTTATTGTTTCTACCATATGAACAGGTATTCTTATAGTTCTAGCCTGATCTGCAATAGCTCTTGTAATCGCTTGTCTTATCCACCATGTAGCATAAGTACTGAATTTATAACCTTTTCTATAGTCAAATTTCTCTACTGCCTTTATTAATCCTAAGTTTCCTTCTTGAATAAGATCAAGGAAAAGCATTCCACGACCTACATATCTCTTTGCAATACTTACAACCAGTCTTAAATTAGCTTCTGCTAATTTCTTTTTCGCAGCCATTTCTCCATCTTCTATCCTTTTGGCTAGTTCAATTTCTTCTTCTGGAGATAACAGTGGTACCTTACCTATTTCTTTTAAATACATTCTAACAGGATCATCTATTGAAATTCCTTCTGGTATAGAGAGATCAAGTTCTTCCTCTTCTATTTCCATGTCTTTCATATCACCAATAATTTCAATATCCATTGATTCAAGAACAGTATAAATTTTTTCTATTTGTTCAGGGCTTAATTCTACATTGTCCAATTCATCCATTATTTCTTTATATGATAAACTGCCCTTTTTCTTTCCTTTATCAATTAGATTCTTTATTATTTTCATTTTCTCACTATTATCTTTTACACTTGGCTTTTTCATACTATCCTTCTTCTTATCAGACATGAAGCTACCTCCTTTCGCAACTGTTAATTTCTACTATTTGCCTTTGAATTATCTCAAGTTCTTTTACCAGTCTCAGAGATTCATCAAAAAGTCCCTGTTCTTCGTATTTTTTAATTCTTTTCATGATTTCCTTCTTCGACTCCTCTAGCTTAGATTTTTTGATTTCTTTAATATAATCCTCGATTAATTCTTTATCATTATCACTATATAAAACTTCTGTTTGCTGTATGTTTATCCATTCTTTTGAACTCTCTACATCGTCACATTTAGCCTCTATATGTGCATTTAGATTTTTAATGTCTTCCTCAATACCTTCTGTAATTAATCTAAATATTTTTTTATGACTATTTAATATTAATTCTTCTTTACTTATATTCTTTAAAATGTAATTATAGTTCTCTTTATTTTCAATCATCATTTTTAATAAATTGCGCTCTGCCTTTATATAAGCTGGTTCTAAGTATAATTTTTGTCCAAATTTATCTTTACTATACACTTTTTCCATTTTATTTACATTTTTATTAGTTTTTTGGTTCAATAAGTCATATATAGCCTGCTCTTTAACTTCTGTTTCTTCAGCTATCTTCCTTATATATACATCTTTTTCTACAGGGTCTAATTCTGAAATAATTCCACAAACCCTATCTATGTATTTAATCATCATTTCATTGTCTTTTAAATCAAGACCCTTTTTTGCAATTTTAATTTTATAATCTATAAAAGGCATTGCATCTTTTATAAGAGCTATAAAAGCCTCTTTTCCATTATTTCGAATAAATTCATCTGGATCTTTACCTTCAGGTACTGTCAATACTTTAAGGTCAAATCCCTCTTTTCTCAATATTTCTAACCCTCTAATTGTAGCACTTTGTCCTGCTATATCGGCATCATAAGACACTATTATTGTATCTGCATATCTTTTGAGAAGTTTTGCTTGCTCAGTAGTTAATGCTGTACCTAATGAAGCTACAACATTAGTAATCCCATATTGATGTAAAGATATGCAATCCATGTAACCTTCTACAATAATTAAAGTTCTGTCTATATTTTCCCTTATAGCAAAATTCAACCCATATAAATTTATACCTTTTTTAAAAACCTCTGTCTCTGGCGAATTTAAATACTTAGGTTTAGAATCATCTAAAACTCTTCCACCAAAGCCTATTACTTTTCCTCTGTGATTAAACACTGGAAATATAACTCTGTTTCTAAATCTATCATAAAAGGTGTTATTTTTGCCCTTTATAATTAATCCTGCATTTAGTAAGTCTAGCTCTGTATAGCCTTTTCTCTTTAAATAATTTGTTAAGTTTTTCCAACCAGGAAGAGCATATCCTAACCCAAATTTCCTAATAGTTTTATTTACTAAACCTCTCCGGTTGAAGTATGAAATTACTTCTTTATTAGTTTGTAAATTTTTAAAGTAGAATCTAGCCGCTTCAACATTAATCTTATAAAGTTTCTCACTTTTGTCCTTAATTGCAGAATTTTGCGGTGTATATGGGTCAACTTCAATATTAACTTTTTCACCTAAATATTTAACAGCCTCAACAAATGATAAGTTTTTTGTTTTCATTACAAAGGTTATAGCATTACCAGCCTCTCCACATCCAAAACACTTATATATTTGTTTGTCTTGCGAGACACTAAAGGAAGGTGTTTTTTCGTGGTGAAACGGACAAAGTCCTGTATAATTTCTTCCAGCCTTTCTTAACTTTACAGTTTCTGAAACAATATCAACTATATCATTTTGTTCTTTAATTTTTTGAATTATTTCTTCACTTATCAATGAAGCATTCCCACCCATTTTAAGATTTTAATTTTTACATGAACCTTAAATATATTCGACAAAAATACTTATTATCCTTCTTTAATTTTATTTTTTTATCTGCATATATATATATTCTTTATAAAATACAAATATCCTTCAATTTTTTTCTTTTTCTTTATTTACTATTGACAAATATATTTTTCCTATACTTGTAAATAATATTCCTATATTTAATAAATAACAAACTTAGGAACATATATTTCGTTAAATAAATACAAACAGTAATCATCACTCATTCCTGCAATATAGTCTGTAACTCCTGTATACAGTCCATCTCTTTCCACAATATTCAAATAAAACTTAGGCATAGTTTCCGGGTTCTTTAAAAAATAATTATATACCTGTTCTAAAACAAATTTAGCCTTATCTCTCTCTTTTTTAAGGATCTCTCCATTATATATATTTCTAAACATGAAACTTCTAAGCTGAGAAAGAGCATTTTCTATTTCTTTACTTAGAGAAACACTTATAATTCCATGTTCAATGTTATTAAGAGTTTCATATATGCAATCTTCTACTAGACATCCAATTCTTTGCCCATGATCCTTTCCTAAGACTTCAACAAATTTTTTTGGTATAGAGTCTTCACTTAACAAACCTGCTCTTATAGAATCATCAATATCATGATTAACATAGGCTATTTTATCACTATACCTTACTACCTGACCTTCTAAGGTATATGCTCTAGTGGAACCATTGGAAAATCCACTGTGATGCAATATTCCATCTAGAACTTCTTTAGTTAAGTTTAATCCTTTACCTTGTTTCTCAATTTTAGTGAGTACTCTTACACTATTCTCATTATGCTTAAATCCTTTAGGATTCAGCATATTTAAAACCTCTTCACCATTATGAGCAAATGGTACATGTCCTATATCATGTCCTAGTGCAATTGCCTCTATTAAATCTTCATTTAACCCAATACCTCTACCTATTGTCTTTGCCACCTGGGCAACTTCTAGGGTATGAGTAAGCCTTGTTCTATAGTGATCTCCCCAAGTTCTTATATACACCTGAGTTTTATGCTTAAGTCTTCTGAATGATTTGCTATGAATTATTCTATCTCTATCAATCATAAAAGCTGTTCTTATATCATCTTTTTCCTCAAATACTTCTCTTTCTAAAATTTCAGAAGAGAAAGTTGCATATTTTATCAAAGTCTTTTTTTCATTACTCTCTATTCTTTCACGAACATTCATTTAGAAACTCCTCCTCTTACATAAACAAAGTTCTTGGCTTCAGAGGGAGTTTTTACTCCCACTGAAGCTTATTAACAGAATTCTTAGGAGTTTCACTCCTTAGAAGTCGTTATCCTTTAGGGGAAATCGTTATCCAGGGACGTAGCCGCTCTTTACTCCCACTTTGAAGGAGATGGGAGTATTAGAGCGGGTAGTCATCGGATAAAGTATAAAGTCCTCATTCATAATCTATAATGTAGTATTTCTATAAGAATATTATAAATCCTTTTTTAAATTCACGTATAATATATAAAGTTTGTTAATATGCTTATAATGAGATTTTTTTTAAGGAGTGTTATTATGCCTGAATCGGCTAAAGTATATAATTTAAATTTATTATCTGAGGAAAACATAAAAAAATATGTACTTCCATATTACAATCTTGAAACTTCTGAAATTACTTCTATAAAATTTAAAGATACAGATAAACAAAGGGCTGTCTACAAATTAACTACTCCTAATAAAGAGTATTGTTTAAAAAAAGTTTATTTTGATAAAGGTGAATTGCTTTTTGTTTATTCAGCAATAGAATGGCTTTATAGAAACAATATAAATGTACCTAGGATACTGCCTAATAAATACAAGAGTCGCTATGTTGAGTATGAAAATATGTTATTTATTTTAACTCCTTGGATAGATGGAATAAAATGCGATTATGGTTTAAAAGAGCATACTTTAAAGGCCTGCTCTAATCTAGGTAAATTTCATATTCTGTCTAAAAACTTTTTCCCTATTCCAGGGAGCACTTTCCGAAAAGGATGCAATGATTTATTCCAATCAATAAACAAGCACTTTGAAAGGTTACTTTTAAATTCTAATTTAGCTTTTAAATATAAAGATAACTTTTCAAAAATTTACTTAAATTCTTTTGATAAAGGTGTTTATCTAGCAAGAGCTTCATTAGAAGCATTGGGATTAACAAACTTCAATAAACTCTCTATCTCCCTTTGTCATATGGACTATGTAAGCAAAAACTTAATTGTTGATGATAGAGATAATTTATGGATTATTGATTTTGATAAATGTAGAATAGACTATTGTATCTATGATATAGGATACTTTTTAAGAAGATTTTTGAGAAGAGATAGAATAAGCTGGAACCTAGATGCTGTTTTAGAGTGTTTAGAGTCCTATGAAAAGATTCACCCTTTAAATCTTGATGAATACAGATATCTATTAGGGTATTTAGCTTTTCCTCAAAAATACTGGAAAATATCCAGGGATTACTATAGAAACATACAAAAATGCAATAAAAAAATCTTTGTTCGCATGCTTAATAAATCAATTGAAAACTTAGATTCACAAATAGAATTTATAGATAATTTTAATAATTATATAAATAAAAAATTTCATATTCAATAAATAAAATTATAAAGTCACCAATTATAGGTGACTTTATATATTAACTATCTTGAATTTTTAATTTGTGCTTGAGCCGCTGCAAGTCTTGCTATTGGAACTCTAAATGGTGAGCAAGATACATAATTAAGACCAATATTGTGACAGAATTCAACTGATGAAGGATCTCCACCATGCTCTCCGCATATTCCTATCTTTAAATCTTCTCTTGTTCCTCTTCCAAGTTCAGTTGCCATTTTAACTAGTTTACCTACTCCATTTTGATCAAGTTTTTGGAATGGATCAAATTCATATATATTCTTCTCATAATAACTATTTAAGAATTTACCAGCATCATCTCTTGAGAAACCAAATGTCATTTGAGTTAAATCGTTAGTTCCAAAAGAGAAGAATTCAGCTTCTGTTGCTATTTCATCTGCTGTAAGAGCAGCTCTAGGAATTTCTATCATTGTTCCTACAACATATTTTAAATCGATTCCTTCTTTTTCAATAATTTCATTAGCTGTTTCAACAACGACATCTTTTACATATTTTAATTCTTTTACTTCTCCAACAAGAGGAATCATAATTTCTGGAACTATATCGAATCCTTTTTCTCTCTTAACTTTAATTGCCGCTTCTATTATAGCTCTTGTTTGCATTTCAGCAATTTCAGGATATGAAACTGTTAAACGGCATCCTCTATGTCCCATCATTGGGTTAAATTCATGAAGAGATTCTATTGTAGACTTAAGCTCTTCATAGCCTAATCCCATATCCTTTGCTAATTCTCTTATATCTTCTTCTTCATTTGGTAAGAATTCATGTAGTGGTGGATCAAGGAATCTTATTGTAACTGGTCTATATTCCATAGCCTCATAAATCCCTATAAAATCTTCTCTTTGCATAGGTAATAATTTTGCTAGTGCTTTTCTTCTTTGTTCTTCGTTTTCAGAAACTATCATTTCACGTACTGCTGGTATTCTTGCCTCATCAAAGAACATATGCTCTGTTCTGCAAAGACCTATACCTTCTGCTCCAAAATCAACTGCTTGCCTTGCATCTCTTGGAGTATCAGCATTAGTTCTTACTTTTAACTTTCTAATTTGGTCAGCCCAAGCCATGAATGTTCCAAAATATCCTGTTATTTCAGGAGCTACAGTCTTTATTGCTGTACCATAAACATTTCCAGTACTTCCATCAAGAGATATATAATCTCCTTCATTATAAGTTTTTCCACCAACAGTGAAAATCTTTTTATCTTCGTCGATTTTTATTTCTCCGCATCCAGCTACACAACAAGTACCCATTCCTCTAGCAACAACTGCTGCATGAGATGTCATACCGCCTCTGCCTGTAAGTATTCCTTCAGCTGCTATCATTCCTTCTATATCTTCAGGTGAAGTTTCAAGTCTTACTAAAATTACTTTTTCACCTTTTTCATGATTATTCTTTGCATCTTGTGCTGTAAAATATACCTTACCACAAGCTGCTCCTGGAGAAGCTGGTAACCCCTTAGCAATAGGAATAGCTTTTTCTAATTCATCTGCATCGAATGCTGGGTGAAGTAGAGTATCTAATTGCTTTGGCTCTACTTTAAGTAGTGCTTCTTCTTTTGTTAGAACTCCTTCTTCTACCAAGTCAACAGCTATCTTAAGAGCAGATTGAACTGTTCTCTTACCATTTCTAGTTTGTAAGAAATATAGCTTTCCTTGTTCTATAGTGAACTCCATATCTTGCATATCTTTATAGTGAGCTTCTAATCTATGAGCTATATCCATAAATTCTTTATAGCACTCTGGAAGATCTTGTTCTAGTTTGCTTATTGGTTGAGGAGTTCTTATACCTGCAACAACATCTTCTCCTTGAGCATTAATTAAATACTCACCAAAGATTATATTTTCTCCTGTAGCAGGATTTCTAGTAAATGCAACACCTGTTCCTGAATTATCACCCATATTACCAAATACCATAGATTGTACATTTACAGCTGTTCCCCAACTAGATGGTATGTCATTTAATCTTCTATATACTATAGCTCTTGGGTTTTGCCATGATCTAAATACAGCCTTTACAGCTTCCATTAATTGTTCTTTTGGATCTTGTGGAAACTCTACTCCCATTTCTTTTAAGTATATTGCTTTGAATTTCTTTACTACTTCCTTTAAATCATCAGAATTTAAATCTGTATCATATTTAACACCTTTTGATTCTTTTACTTCATCTAATATATTTTCAAACTTTCTCTTCTCAATTCCTATAGCTACATCTGAAAACATTTGTATAAATCTTCTGTAAGAATCATATGCAAATCTTTCATTTCCAGTAAGTTTAGCAATGCCTTCAACTGTTTCATCATTTAAACCTAAGTTTAATATTGTATCCATCATTCCAGGCATTGAAACTCTTGCTCCCGATCTTACTGATACAAGAAGAGGATTTTCTTTATTTCCAAATTTCTTTCCAGTAACTTCTTCAGTCTTAGCCAATGCCTTCATTATTTGCTCAAATAAGTCATCAGAAATCATTTTTCCATCTTCATAGTACTTGTTACATGCCTCAGTAGTAATTGTAAAACCTTGAGGAACAGGAATTCCTAAATTAGTCATTTCTGCAAGGTTAGCACCTTTGCCTCCAAGAAGGTTTCTCATACTAGCATTACCTTCGTTGAAAAGGTAAACATATTTGTTATTGTCCATTTTCAAACATCCCCTTTTTTTGTCGTAATTTTATATTATTAGGGTTCCCCCATTTAATTCTTTAAGAGTTTTCACTTAATTTGACAAAAAGACGTGTTATATTTGTTTTAGAAAGTTTACCTATAACTTTTACCTTATCCCCGTTTTCTTCTGCTACCTTTTCAATAACTGGAAGACTATCAACTTCTCTCTCGATAATCTTTTTTGCAGCTTCGAAAGCAGAATCTTCTGGTTCAACATATACTATATTCGGCATTCTAGTCATAATAATTCCTACTGGAACTTTATTTATATCTGTTCCTCCAATAGCAGTTTTTAAGAAATCCTTTCTTGAAACTGCTCCAACTAAGCATCCATTATTTTCTACAAATATAGTACCTACATCATTTAAAAACAGATTTACTATAGCGTTATATACAGTAGTTTGCTCATCTAGGGTAACGGGTTTTGACATTACGTCTTTAACTTTTATTTTTCTTATGTAATCATAAACTAAACTTGAGGATGGTTTTTGAGAACATATATACCCAACCTTAGGTCTAGCCTCAAGTATACCAGTCATAGTAAGGATTGCTAAGTCTGGTCTTAATGCCGCTCTGGTAACGCCAATCTTACCTGCTAATTGTTCACTTGTTATGGGTTGATTTTCCTTTACTAACTCAATTATCTCTTTTTGTCTAGTTGATAAATTAATTTTTTCCTACCTCCTTCATACATTTACCTTCACATTATACCACGTATTTATATAAATAGTATATCACTTTTTCTTATTTATGAGTCATTATTTGTGATTATTTCGGTAAATAGTATACTTTTCTTAAATTTTCTTATTTTTTTATCGTTACCTATCCTTAAATGAGCTATTCTAACGCTACTAATAATCCTATTTTTTATACATATAAATTATACTAATATCTGCCAATCTAATATCTAAAAATAAAAACGACAGTATCATCTGCCGTCTTCATTTTTTTCCTCTTTCTCGTCATCAGCCTCTTCAAAACTTACAGTATACTTATATACATTTTCATCCTTCGCTGAATTATTTTTTTTATCAAGTTTTTCTTTAACTTCAGATGTCATATCTTCTACTTTTTCTTTTACCTCAGTTGTTAAGTCATCTACTTTTTCTTTTACATCATATGTTAAATCATCAACCTTTTCTTTTACATCTTTAGCTCTGTTTTTTATAATTTTATTAACAACTTCAACAGATCCATCACTCTTAACTATTTCAATTGTTACTTTGGTGAAAACAGCAGTTAATACGCCTAATGCAATTAGCGGTGGCCATATAAGAGCTACTAAACCAGCTGCAACTCCTGCATTAACTGGAATATCTGTAACTGTTTTATCATCTTTCTTTATTCTTATTCTTGTTACATTTCCTTTTTTAACTACTTCCTTCATCCATTTCATAAATTCGTCTTTTGTTGTATACAAATCATCTTTCATGCTTTTTTGTTTGCCCTCAATATGAATAAGTGCATCAACAACATTGCCATTACATATTTCTAAAGCTTCTTTTGCTTCAGTATAACTAACTCCTGTTCTCTCTCTGATTATGTCGATTTTTTCTAAAGAAATCTCACTCATTTTATTCACTCCCTTTTAAATAATTCAACATTTCTAAGCTATTTGGTTTTTTTGTATAGCTTTGCGAGATAAATATATTTAAAATTTTATATATTTCTTTTTTAATATCTTCTGATACATTTATTCTGTGTATGTTTTCCATTGAAGTATTATCTAAAAATTTTAATACATTATACGCTGAATAACTTATGTTTAAACCATTCATCTTATTACATTCATCACAGGTTCCACCATGATATTGTATGCTTAAATAACTTGATTTATTTATCTTTTTACCACATACACAGCACTTTTCAAAATTAAATCCATAACCTGTAGCCTTCAAAAGTCTTAGTTCCACAGTTCTAGCTAGTATCTGCAAATCTACTACATTATTTTTCATAAAGTAAAAAGCTTTTATGAAGTCTTTGAATAAATCTCTATTACTCTCTTCTTCCTGTAATCCAATTAAAATTAGCTCACATAAATATGAACCATAAGTAATAGTATCTATATCCTTTAGTATTCCTTGAAATGAATCTATTATTTGTACTTCATTAATATTATATAAATTTTTTCCTCTATATAATATATACTCTCCAAAGCAAAAAGGTTGCGTAGATGATAAAAATTTACTTTTACTTCGCTTTGCACCTCTAGCTATAGCTGATACTTTGCCAAGCTTTTCAGTAAAGAGCCATATTAATTTATCATTTTCTTTAAAATCTTGAGTTTTAATTACTATAGCTCTAGTCTTAAATATTGACAGAAAACCATCTCCTATATATATTATATCCTAATTATGAAAGTAAATAACAAAATATCTTCTATATTTTATAATATATTAGTCTTTATATCCTAATTCCTTTAGCATAAAGCTACTATCTCTCCACTCTTTTTTTACCTTTACCCATACTTGAAGGTTTACTCTAGCGTTTAAAAATTTCTCCATATCTTGTCTTGCATAAGTTGAAATCTTCTTAAGCATTTGCCCACCTTTACCTATTATTATACCTTTATGGGAATCTTTTTCACAAAGTATATTGGCATCTATATTATACATTCCTTTATTGTTCTTTTTCATTGATATAATCTCTATTGCAATACCATGGGGTACTTCTTCTGATAAAAGCTTTAATGCTTTTTCTCTTATTATCTCCGAAATAACAAATCTTTCCTGTTGATCAGTAATCATCTCTTCTGGATAATACTTAGGACCTTCAGGCATATATTTAATCATTAAATCTTTTAGTAAGTCAACATTCTTATCTCTCTTAGCTGATATAGGTATTATTTCAGTAAAGTTCATATAACTGGAATATACTTGTAATGTCTTTGCTACTAATTCTGGAGGGTTTTCATCTACCTTATTAATAACTAAGAATACAGGTTTATTTATATTTTTTAAACCTTCTAAAATCATTTCATCTCCCTTTCCTATCTCTTCCTGGGGAGTTGTCATAAATACTATTAAATCAACTTCATTAGTAGATTCTTCTGCAATTTTAACCATATATTCTCCAAGCTTGTGCCTTGGTTTGTGGATACCTGGTGTATCTAAAAATATAAGTTGACAGTCTTCTCTTGTTAATACTGCTCTTATGTTATTTCTTGTAGTTTGAGGTTTACATGATACTATTGATAATTTTTCTCCAATTACATTATTGATAAGCGTAGACTTACCTACATTTGGTCTTCCGATAATAGTTATAAATCCTGATTTGAACATAAATCCTCCTTATTTAATTAAGTCTTCCTTTGTAAATGCACCTGGCAGTATATCTTCTAATTTTTTCACTAAATATTCATTTTCATTTTTAATAAGAATTATATCTGTATCTTTATCTGCAAATTCACTAATTACTTGTCTGCATATACCACAAGGTGACGTATGTGTAGATAAATCTCCTACTACTGCAATTGCTTTTAATTTTTTATTACCTTCAGCTATTGCTCTAAAAATAGCAGTTCTCTCGGCACAATTAGTTGCGCCATATGATGCATTTTCTACATTACATCCTCCATAGATCTTTCCATCATCCATAAGTACAGCTGCGCCAACTTTAAAATTTGAATAAGGTACATACGCATTTTCTCTATATCTTAATGCTTCTCTTATTAAATCTTTATATTCCATCATATCCCTCCATAGGATTAATCTTTATTGACTCTCTTAGTATTTAAATTATACCACGTATTAATTATATTTCAAAATGTTTAACTGTATTTTAAAAAATATCATAAAATTTTAAAAATTAGTAGTGTTAAAAGCGTTCCAAAAATTCCTCCTACAATAACTTCAAATATAGAATGTACTTCAGAATCAACCCTACTTTGAGCTACTATAAATGCCATAATATAGCTTAATATAATAACTGTAGGTTCTGCCGTAAGTAATGCTATAGTTGTTGATATGGAAAATGCAATTGCACTATGTCCACTTGGCATTCCACCTTTTAAAGGTGTTCCTTCTCCAAAAATCGCTTTTGCTATAACTGTTGCTAAAGATACAATAACTAAGCTTAAAAAAATCATATAAGGGTTAGAATCTTTTATCTTATTAATTACTATAAAAGTAAATGGTAATAATCTATCCCAAAATATAATATACCCTACTAATACAGAATTTATAGCTGTTATAAGTACTGCTCCTGCTGCTACATTTTTAGCTATCTTGGCCAAAGGATGGTAATAGTTTGTAGTTGCATCTATAGCACACTCTACAGCCGTATTAATCATTTCACATACCAATACCATAGTAATTGTTATGGTTAAAATTAAAAGTTCTAACTTGCTTAAATCATAGAAAAAACATGCACTTAAAACTATTAAGGCTGATACCATATGTATTTTCATATTTCTTTGAGTTCTTACTGTATATATCATTCCTTCAATAGCATAATTAAAGCTATCTACAAGTTTTTTTACCTTTTTTATAAAAACCACCACCTAATCCTTTGGGTATAATAAATAATTGTAATTAAGTTAGAATATCTAAATAGTAATCCGTTTTTGTGTAAAATATTGACATGCAACCTTACAATGGTGCATGTCACATAATTAATCACAATATAAATACTTTTAACTACTAAATTATTACTATCTATACTTATCTCTTCACATTAAATTTTTCTAATATTTCCTCTTCTCTTTTTCTCATTCTGCTTTTGTCTTCTTCATTCATATGATCATATCCTAGTAAATGCAGAATTGAATGTACTGTAAGATAACACACTTCTCTCATAAAAGAATGACCATATTCTTCACTTTGCTCTAATGCTTTCTCTAGTGATAATACGATGTCCCCTAAAACCAATTCTCCATCATCTATGTCTTCAGCTCCAAATTTATAATCTAAATAGACTTCTTTGTAAACTTTACCTTCTGGATAATATAACATTGGAAAAGATAATACATCTGTAACTTTATCAATATTCCTTTGCTCTTTATTTATTTCTTTTATTTGATGATTATCAATAAATATTACACTTACTTGAGTCTCTATATTTACCATCTCTTCTTTTAAAGCATGGTTTATTATTTTATCTACATTATCAATTATTTCATCTTTAACTTCTATTTTGTTTTGTCTATTGTCTATATATACCATATCCATTCTCCTTTGTAAGATTGTTGCTGAAATATATTACTTTTCAGTAGGATATTCTATTCTTTGATGATATATTCCCGATAGTGCTTTCAAAAAAGATGTCCTTATTTCATTTAATTCTTTAAGAGTTAAATCACAATTATCCAATTGCCCTTCATTTAGTCTATCCTTTATTATATTATTTACCATTTCTTCTATTTTACCTTTAGTCGGCTCGCTTATTGATCTTACTGCAGCCTCTACTCCATCTGCCAGCATAAGAATTGCAGCTTCTTTACTTTCTGGTATTGGGCCTGGGTACCTAAAATCATCTTCCTTAACTTCCTCAGGTTTATCGCTATTATTTTTAGCAGTTATATAAAAATATTTTACAAGAGATGTTCCATGGTGTTGTTGTATTGCATCTCCTATAACTTTAGGAAGTTTATACTCTTTTGCTAATTCAAGTCCATCTTTAATATGAGATGTTATAATTAAAGTACTTAAATTAGAATTAATTTTATCATGAGGATTATCTTTACCTACCTGATTTTCTTTAAAAAACATAGGTCTTTTAATTTTTCCGATATCATGATAATAAGCAGAAACTCTAGCAAGTACTGGATTTCCCCCTACTTTTTCAGTTGCCACTTCAGCTAAATTTGCAACTAGAATACTATGATGATATGTTCCCGGTGCTTCTAAAAGCAACCTTTTCTGCAGTGGATGATTTGGATTTGATAGCTCTAAAAGCTTTATGGTAGTTACAATATCAAAAGTAGTTTCAAAAAGAGGTAAAAATCCAATTGTCAATATAGCTGCAGTTATGCTTCCTGCAAAAGAATATCCACCCTTCTTAAGTACTTCTAATACGTTATTACTCAATAGGAATCCTACACTTAAAGTCAGTATAAAATTCATTATTCCCACAAATAAAGATGCATAGAGAATGTCATTTCTCTGTTGTAGTTTTTTTAATGCAACAGCTCCAAGTATGCTATTTAATATTGCTAGTAGAGTTATTTCAATATTAAATTGAACAACAGCACTTATAAGAATACAATTTATTATATTAGAAGTTATTGAAACCTTATAATTTATCAAAAGAGTGAATAGCATTGGTACACATGCCAGAGGTATTAAAAATGGCGAAATTATGGATAGTGTTCTTGCCAATAGTATAGAAACACATGTTAAAACGTTAACTAAAACTATTTTATTTGAATCGTTATAAATATATCTATAGTATTTGTACAAATAGAACCACTGTAAAAACATAGATAAAAGTACTAATGCAATTACAGAAATATATATGTACTTGTTATCATTATTATCAAGCAATCCTAAATCTCCAAGTATTACCAGATCCCTTTCCGTTACTGGCTCTCCTTCTTTTATAATAATCTGACCTTTTTTAATTGTAACTGGTTGCACTGATTTTCTTGCCTCAGCTTTTAATTCGTTAGTTTTTTCCTCATCATAAAAGAAGTTAGGTTTTATTTCTAAAGTTCCTATTCTGATTCCTAGATCTCTAAGAGTCCTTGAAAGCTTAGAACTATTAAATTTAACTGATATAACGTCCTGAGCTTTTTTCAAGTCTTCTTCATTATCTTTTCTTATATCAAAATCTAAAACCTTATTCATTATATCATTTAATTTTTCTTGCAGAACTTTAAGCTGTGCTTTATCAAGACTTACTAGAGTTTTAACTTCCTCTTCTGATAAACTGATTTGCACATCTTTTTTTAGCTTTTCTATCTTTGCCTCTTCATTTAAAGTAGTTTCCAATAATTTATTAGCTTGAAAAAATAGATTATCAATCTGCTCTAAAGCTTCTTTTTTAATCTCTAAATTCTTATTGTATTGTAGTGGAACAGACTCTTCTTTTTGCTGCTGCTTTTCTTTTGTATTAAGTGTATCTGTTACTTCTTTTGGTGCTTTTATATCAGACTTTGCTATATCTCCTTCTTTTAAGATATACTTTTTAGTAACTAAAGAGGTTATTATTATACCAGTAATGAAAATAAAGGTTAATATAAAAGTTAGTATTTTTTTAACATGATTATTTTCTATAGCATATTTAATATTACCCACTTATATATCACGTCCTTGTTCATATTAAGGTTTATCTTAGGATGTTTACTTTATTCTTCTTTATTGCTTTTTTTCTTCTTTAATATTTTTGTTTTCATATTCTATAACTTCATCTATCTTTTGTAGTTCAGCAATGTTCTCTTCTACAACTAAAACAACCCTTACCTCATACTTATCACCATTTTGTTTAGAATCAACTATCTTATCTACTATTTTAACAGATTTATCTAACTTTACAATTATGTTTGAGAAAAGTTCATTAGATGCCTTATCTATAGCCTCATTCTTATCTAAACTTCTATTTTTTTCATTTACCTCATAATATACATTTTGTTTTAGTATAGGCTTATCTATTAATATTGTATCATGAACTTTAAATTTATTCTTACCTTTTTTAAGATAAATTTTCTTACCAAATATATCTAAATATATATCTTTATCTGTATTCCCCGTCTTTTCTCTGTCTAAAACAGTTGTTGGTATCTCTTTTTTTTCTTCATAAAAAGTTCTAGCGATTACTTCTGCTTCTGCATGTACTAAGTATATATTATCCTCTTTACCCTGCTCCCCTTTTACAAGAATATCTCCTTTTTTAACCACATCTCCACTTTTTATAATTGAAGTACCCGCTTTACTATATACTCTTATTATTTCTCCGTCTTTTTTAGCTACAACATTGCAAGGAGATTTGTCATTTAAAACTTCTGGAGGTTCTTGTCTTTCAGCTATGCTAATATTTAGCCTAGAGCCTTCAACTCTTGCCCTAACCCACATTATATCTGCGTTTTCACTCATAATTTTCTCTTCTAGCTTATACACATCTACCTTATTCTTATTTATACCAGGTTTAATTCCAAGGGTTTTCAACTGACTTCTAACTTCATATGGGGTTATATTTTTCTCTGTGGTAATATTTATATGCCATAGAAAAGTAGAAAGATAGTATATAATTCCTACAAATAAAATTATACCCCCTAATAAAGTTTGTCTTTTTCTATTCTTTATCATGAAAAAGGCTATGCCTCTTCTATTAACTATTTTTATTTTTGTATCTGTTCTTTTTGCTATATCTTTTATTGTGCTATAATCGCTGAGGCTTGTATCAAAACAGAATGTAGTAATATCTTTTCTAGTTACATTCCTTATGCTAACATTATTTCTCCATAAAAGATTTATAAACTTTTCTGGAATAATAGATTTAATCTCTATAGTTATTATTCCCTTTTTATATTTATTAAAATTAAACTTACTCATAACATATTCCCCTCATATTTTATATCTTTAAATTTACCACCTATAATTACAGTACTTCCCCCTATAAATAGTATTTCTAAACTTTTACCTTGAAGCGATATAACACCTACATTTGAATTTATTTTAATTTCATTTTCTTTAAACATTATTATTCCTTTATGATTTTCGATAACTATTTCATTATCACCAGTTATAATTATTTTAGGAATATCCAAAACAACATCTCTTGGCAAGCCGAGTTTTTGTGCAAAATTTTCCTTCGTCCTATAAAATTTATTTTTCATTTATGCTCCCCTAATAATTTCTTCCATAATAATTTATGAATTTCAGTTATAATAAATTACTAAATTAGCGCAAAATAAAAAGATCCAGTTTTCACTGGACCTTAAAACAAGCTTTTTCAGCCATTATTTTAATTTAAGTTTTGTTTTACAATTAAGCTTACAAGTGATCCGTCTGCACGACCTTTTAATCTAGTCATAGCAGCTGACATTACTTTTCCCATATCCTTCATACTATTTGCCCCGGTCTCATAAATTACTTGTTGAACTATATCAGCAATTTCATCTTCGGTCAACTGCTTAGGAAGGTACTCCAATAATATCTCTACTTCAGAATTAGCTTCATCAACTAAATCTTGTCTATTAGCTTTTTGAAATTCGGCAGCAGCTTCTTTTCTACGTTTTACTTCTTTTGATAAAATATCAATAATTTCATCATCATCTAAGCTTCTATTATCAACTTTTTCAGCTTGTAAAATAGCGGCTTTTGCCATGCTTATAGTACTGGCTCTGAACTTAT
The DNA here is from genome assembly GCF_053901425.1 of Clostridium sp. JNZ J1-5. Taxonomy (NCBI): domain Bacteria; kingdom Bacillati; phylum Bacillota; class Clostridia; order Eubacteriales; family Clostridiaceae; genus Clostridium; species Clostridium sp. JNZ J1-5. The sequence continues at coordinate 457,503 of NZ_CM132773.1, forward strand.
CTCTACTTTTCATTGAGTTCTTCCAGTCTTCTTGTAATCTTTCTTTAAGAGACATACTTGAGATACCCTCTTTCAATAATTCTTATCTTACCTTTGTTTTTCTTCTTCTTGCAGCTTCTGATTTTTTCTTTCTTTTTACGCTTGGCTTTTCATAGTGTTCTCTCTTTCTAACTTCTGATAAAACACCTGCTTTTGCACAAGATCTTTTAAATCTCTTAAGTGCACTCTCTAATGATTCATTTTCTCTTATTTTAACTTCTGACACCGATTATCCCTCCCTCCCTAGCAGTATTGAAACCTAAGTATTCGAAGTTTACGAGGGCAAAATAGCACATTGGTAATTATACAACATTATTTTACAACCTGTCAACTATTTTCACAGCTTAACTCAATTTTCATATAGCTAGCCTGGTGGCCAACTTAAACTTTTTCCACCTAATATATGAAAATGAATATGTGGTACTTCTTGACCTCCGTCTTTGCCACAATTTACAACTACCCTATATCCATTTTCGCAGATATTCATCTTTTTTGCAATATCCTTAATTACTCCTAAAATATGAGACATTATGTTTAAGTCATCACTTGTTAATTCATTTAAATCCTTTATATGTTTTTTAGGTACTACGAGGACATGCACTGGTGCTGCTGGATTAATATCCTCAAAGCTTAGCACTATATCATCTTCATACACTTTTTTACAAGGGATTTCTCCATTAATAATTTTACAGAAGATGCAATCTTCCATGCTGATCACCTCCTTACCCATGTGTTTTATATTCAACATTATTATTATTTTTCCTTCTAAAAAATTTACTTTTTTCTTAAATTATTTCTCCAGCAATATAATCATCAGCAATTTTATTTAATCTAGTAGGTATAACTTTTCCTCTTAAATCTTTTTCAGACTTAGCTATTACCTTTATGTAGTTTGGTGTATATCCTTCATAACTAGATTCTATATCACTACTTTTTTGTTCATACAAAACTTCCATGTTTCTTCCTATAAAACCTTCCATAAACTCTTTCTCATTTTCTTTATTAAGTTTTATAAGAGCCTTACTTCTCTCATCTTTTATATTACCATCAACTTGATTTTCCATAAGCGCTGCTCTAGTCCCCGTTCTTGGACTAAACTTAAATATATGCATTTTAGATAACTTTATATCCTTTAAGAATTTATAGGTTATATCAAATTCTTCTTCTGTCTCTCCCGGGAATCCAACAATTACATCTGTTGTTATGGAAACATCACTAATGCTATCCCTAAGTGAATTTACTATATTCTTATATTGTTCTGTATTATATTTTCTATTCATCCTTTTTAATGTTTCATCGCATCCACTTTGAAGAGACAAATGAAAATGCGGACATAATTTCTTTAATTTGCCCATATCTTTAATTATGCCTTCCTGGAAGGCTTCTGGTCCTATTGAACCTATTCTTATTCTATTTACACCATCTATATTATCAATTTCTTGAAGTATACGGAATAGATTCCAGTCCCCTTCTAATTCTGCTCCATAAGAGGATATATCTATTCCAGACAGAATTATTTCTTTAAACCCATGTTTAGCTAATTCCTTTACTTCCTTTACCACTACATCAGGAGATTTACTGCATACTGCACCTCTAGCAAAAGGAATTAAACAATAGGAACAAAAATTATTACATCCATCTTGAATCTTTAAAAAGGCTCTAGTCTTATCTTGATATTCTTCTATTCTCAAATCTTCAAATACTCTATTTTTTAAAACATCTCCAACTGCAATAATAGGATTTTCTTCTTCTTTAGCTCTATTTACCCAATAGACTATTTCTCCCTTATTTCTAGTACCTAAAACTACATCTACATCCCCTATCTCAGATATCTTATCAGGTGCTATTTGAGCATAGCAACCAACGGCTGCAATTATAGCATCCTTGTTCTTTCGTTTTGCCCTTGATATCATTTGACGTGATTTTTTATCACTCATATTTGTAACAGTACAAGTATTTATTACATATACATCAGCTATTTCATCAAAAGATACTACTTCATATCCGCTCTTAATAAACTTTTCAGCCATTGCTTCTGATTCGTATTGATTTACTCTGCACCCTAATGTAGCAAAAGCAACCTTCATTAAATTTCTCCTCCTAAATCTCCCAATTCATACATAAGCAAACTTACACAAGTAAATCCTGCAGTTTCAGTTCTAAGTATTCTTGGACCCAACGTTACAATATAAGCACCTAGATTTTTCAAACTCAATATTTCTTCTTCCTCAAATCCACCTTCTGGTCCAATTATTACTGCTATTTTTTTAACTTGCTTATTTATATCTCTAACCATTTGCTTTATTCCGTAATTTTCAGCATTTTCATATGCTACTACTATTAAATCCATTTCTTTTAAGTTATCTAAAAGTTCTATAAATTCTATAGAATCATTAATATTTGGTATTAGAGTTCTCTTACTTTGCTTGCAAGCTTCAAAAGCTATCCTATTCCATCTTTCTACTTTTTTATTATCTTTTTTTATATCTCCTAAGGCAGATATAACTCTTTCAGTTATTACAGGAGTAATTTCTTTCACTCCTAATTCTGTACATTTTTGCACTATCAAATCCATCTTAGTAGACTTTGGAAGGCCCTGATATAAATAAATGTCAATAGGGCTTTCATTATTTATTTCTAGCTTATTTGACAGTTTAACTTCTACCTTAGTTTTGCTTATACTCTCTATAGTACCAAGAAATTCTTCTCCATTACAATTATTTATATTTACTGTTTCTCCTTCTTTTAATCTTAAAACCTTATATATATGTTTTACATCATCGCCTTCAATTATAGCTTTATTGTCATATATTTTGTCTATATTTACAAAAAACTTATGCATGGCTGAATTCTCCTTTTCTTAAGCCTTAGCAACTATACAACACCATTCACCATCTGTATTTACCTCTTCTATGCTAAATCCACATTCATTAAGTTTTTCTATTACATCATCTTTTCTATCCAAAATGATTCCTGAGGCTATAAAACATCCGCCTTCTACCACAAATTTTTTAACATCTTCTGCTAGTATTTTGATTATATCAGCAAGAATATTTGCTACTACAATATCTGCTTTGCCATCTACAACATCCATTAGGTTTCCGTAAAGTATTTCTATATTACTTAAATTGTTTAAACCTACGTTTTCTTTAGCTGCGTCTACAGCCACTGGATCAAGGTCTACTCCTATAACCTTCTTTGCATTTAGTTTTGCAGCAGTAATAGCAAGTATTCCAGATCCTGTTCCTATATCAAACACAGTAGAATCGCTCTTCACGTATTTTTCAAGAGCCTGCATACAAAGTCTAGTAGTTTCATGAGTTCCTGTTCCAAAAGCCATACCAGGATCTAATTCTATTATAACTTCATCCTCTGATTTTTCGTATTCTTCCCATGTAGGTTTAACTACTATTCTCTTCCCAACCTTAGTAGGCTTATAATATACCTTCCAGTTATTTTCCCAGTCCTCTTCATTTACCTTCTTAACTGTGATTTTTCCTTCTCCTTTATTTAGCCCAAACATTTCTAGATTCATAACGCTTTCTTTCACATATTGAAGATATTCATTAAATTTTTCATCCTCTTTATAATAAGCTTTTACTATAGCTCCATCTTTTATTTCTAAGAAATCTACTTCTACCCAATCAAATCCATCTGAGCTTTGCTTTTTTTCCTCTACATCTTTAGAGTCTATTATAGCTACTCCTTGAACTCCAGTATTGTACAATATACCTGTTACAGCATCAGCTGCCTCACTACTAGTAACAATTTCAATTTCTAACCATTGTTTATCCATGCCTAGAACCTCTCCTTTTAACTTTATAATTCTTTGGCCGCACATATTATTTTATTATAATCCACATGATACAAATTTGTAAACTTAAAAAACTTGTTTCTCCCTAAAGAGAGAAACAAGTTTCTTTATTTGAAATTTTTCTTAATTTTATCAACAAAGGATTCTTTACCGCTTCCTTCTGAAACTTTTTCACCACTAGCTTCCATAAAGGCTATTAATGCTTCTTTTTGTTTATCATTTATGCTCTTTGGAACATCTACAATAAGCTTCACATACTGGTCTCCTCTTCCATGACCATTTACCTTTTGAACACCTTTTCCTTTTAATCTAAAAACTGTTCCTGGCTGTGTTCCTGCTGGTACTTTATACTTAACATCTCCATCAATAGTTGGAACCTTAAGTTCTGTACCTAAAACAGCTTTTCCAAAGCTTATGTGTTCATCTATATATATATCAAAGCCTTTTCTTATAAACATTTGATGTGGCGTTACTCTAATATTTATATATAAATCTCCATTAGGGCCTCCGTTTTTTCCAGGCTGTCCTTGTCCTCTAAGAGGCAATACATTACCTGTATCAACACCGGCAGGTATATTAATCTTTATTTTTTTATTCTTTCTTACTGTACCTTTTCCATGACAAGTAGAACATGGGCTATCTATTACATTACCTGTTCCCCCGCACTTATCACAAGTACCAGTTGTTACAAAACTTCCAAGTGGTGTGTTTCTTTGACTTCTAACTTGGCCAGTTCCTCCACACTTATCACAGGTCTTTGGACTTGTACCTGGCTTCGCTCCAGTACCACTGCATGTTTCACACTTTTCGTTTTTAGATATAGATATTTCCTTTTCTACTCCGAAAACTGCTTCATTGAAAGTTAAGTTAATAGTGTACTCAAGATCCGCACCTCTCTCTGGCCCATTTCTTCTCTGCCTATTTGATGAGAATCCTCCAAAGAAACTGTCAAATATATCTTCAAATCCTCCCATTCCCGAAAAATCAAAGCCAAAGCCTCCATCACCACCAGGACCTCCAAATCCACTAAAATCTGTAGTTCCAAACTGATCGTATTGAGCCTTTTTCTGAGGGTCAGATAAAACCTGATATGCTTCATTTATATCTTTAAACTTTTCCTCTGCCTCTTTATTACCTTGATTCCTGTCAGGATGGTATTTCATAGCAAGCTTTCTATAAGCTTTCTTTATTTCTTCATCACTAGCTTCTTTTGATATGTCTAAAATATCATAATAGTTTTTATTAGCCATCCTTAATTTTCACCACCTATTGCTTTTTCAAACCCAAATTAAGGGAAGGCTAATAAACCATCCCTTAACTATATGACTTTTTCATTATACACAATTTACTTGTCTTCTTCAACCTTGAAATCTGCATCTACTACATTATCATCTTTTGGTTCTTGGTTAGCAGAAGTATTATTAGCACCACCCATATTAGGATCTGCCTCTGCTCCAGCTTGTTGATATAGTTTTGATGATACTGCATAGAATGCTTCTGTTACTTCATCAGTAGCCTTCTTAATTGCGTCAATGTCACTGCCATCTTTAATTTTCTTTAAAGCCTCTAATTTTTCTTCAATATTCTTTTTATCTTCAGCTGATACCTTATCTCCTAAATCTTTTAAAGTTTTTTCAGTTTGATAAACCACTGAATCAGCATTATTCTTAGTTTCTACCTCTTGTTTTCTCTTATCATCTTCTTCTGCAAACTTTTCAGCTTCTTTTACAGCTCTATCTATTTCGTCGTCATTTAAGTTTGTTGAAGCTGTAATTGTAATGTTAGCTTCTTTTCCAGTTCCCTTATCCTTAGCTGAAACATTTAATATACCATTAGCATCTATATCAAATGTAACTTCTATTTGTGGAATTCCTCTTGGTGCTGCTGGAATATCAGTTAATTGGAATCTTCCAAGAGTCTTGTTACCTGAAGCCATCTTTCTTTCGCCTTGTACTATGTGAATTTCAACAGAAGTTTGGTTATCTGCTGCTGTTGAGAATATTTGGCTCTTTCTTGTTGGAATAGTTGTATTTCTTTCTATTAATGGAGTTGCAACACCACCCATTGTCTCAATTCCAAGAGTAAGAGGAGTAACATCAAGAAGTAATATATCTTTAACTTCACCAGTTAATACACCTGCTTGAATTGCTGCTCCCATAGCAACAACTTCATCTGGGTTAACTCCCTTTGAAGGTTCTTTTCCTGTGAACTTCTTAACTGCTTCTTGAACAGCCGGTATTCTTGTTGAACCACCAACTAATACAATTTTATCTATATCATTTATTGAAAGTCCTGCATCACTTAATGCTTTTCTCATAGGCTCAATTGTCGCTTCTACTAAATCTGCTGTTAATTCATCAAACTTCGCTCTTGTTAAATCCATATCTATATGTTTAGGACCTGTAGCATCAGCTGTTATGAATGGTAAATTAATATTTGTCTTTGTTGAAGATGATAATTCTATTTTAGCTTTCTCTGCTGCTTCTTTTAATCTTTGAAGAGCCATTTTATCATTTCTTAAATCTATACCATTTTCAGCTTTAAAAGTATCAGCTATATAATTCATTACTTTTTCGTCGAAGTCATCTCCACCTAATTTTGTGTTTCCATTTGTAGCTTTAACTTCAAATACTCCATCACCAAGTTCAAGTATAGATACGTCAAAAGTACCTCCACCTAAGTCATATACAAATATTTTTTGATTTGTATCCATCTTATCAAGACCATAAGCAAGAGATGCTGCTGTTGGTTCATTTATTATTCTTTTAACATCAAGGCCAGCAATCTTACCAGCATTCTTAGTTGCTTGTCTTTGGCTGTCATTAAAATACGCTGGAACTGTGATAACAGCTTCTGTTACTGTTTCACCTAAATATGCTTCAGCATCAGCTTTAAGCTTTTGAAGTATCATTGCTGATATTTCTTCTGGTGAATATTTTTTACCATCTATATCCACTCTATAATCAGTTCCCATATGTCTTTTTATTGATATTATAGTTTTATCAGGATTTGTAATTGCTTGTCTTTTTGCAACTTGACCTACAAGTCTTTCATCATTATCTTTAAATGCTACAACTGATGGTGTTGTTCTAGCACCTTCAGCATTAGCTATAACTACCGGATTTCCAGCTTCCATAACAGATACACATGAATTTGTTGTTCCTAAGTCAATTCCTATTACTTTTCCCATTTTGTTTACCTCCTAATTTATACTAAGTATTTATATATAAGTAATTTAGGCTAATTAGCAACCTTAACTAAGCTAAATCTTAAAACTTTATCCTCTCTTTTAAATCCTCTTTGGAAAACTTCAACTATTTGATTTTTTCCAAAGTTATCATCTTCAACATGCATAATAGCATTATGATAATTCGGATCAAATTCTCCATCAGTGCTTATCTCTTCTACATCTAACTTTTTAAAAGCTTCTTCAAATTGTTTTATTGTAATTTCTATTCCTTTTTTGAGATCATCAGCATTTCCTTCAGCTGACACTGCTCTTTCAAGGTTATCAAATACAGGCAACATGTGCTTTAAAATATCTGAGCAAGCATCTGTGTATATAGCTTTCTTTTCTTTTTCAGTTCTCTTTCTAAAGTTGTCATACTCAGAATTTACTCTTAGAAGTCTATCTTTTATGGCTTCTAATTCATTTTGCAATTTCTTGTTTTCATCTAATAAATTCTTATTCTCATCCTTTAATTGATCTAATAAATTTTCTGCATTCTCTACATCATTATCTTCATTTGTGCTATTTTCTAATTCTTCAAATTCCCTATCTTCATTTACTTCTGCTTCCTCGAGAGTTTCATTTTCAAACAATTCCTTCTCTTCAGTTAAATTCTCATTGTTATCCATTTCTTCACCTCTTACCTATCATCAATATATATTTGCCCTATGTTTTCATTTAAGGTACCAACAAATTCAGTTAATAGTGAAATAACTTTAGAATATTGCATTCTTGTTGGTCCAATAACACCAATAGTTCCCAGCGGCTGATTTCCAAGACTATAAATTGCTGAAACTATACTGCAATCTTGGGCATTTTTAATAAAGTTTTCTTTTCCAATGCTGATAACAAAACCATTTCCACTTTTAGATCTTTCAAAGGCATTACTACTGAATAGCTGTCTTAGAGTGTCTTTATCATCTATTAGTGATAAAAATTGTCTTGCCTTCTCTATATCATTGTACTCTGGATAATTAAATATATTAGCAGCACCTTCATAGAAAATCTCACTATTATCAGCTTTACTTAGTGCATCATAAAGTGTAGAAATAATTGCATCAAAAATATCTTCATACCCTTTAAGTTGAACTTTTAATTCATTTATCACTCTTAAATTTATATCTTGAATTGTTAAATTAGCAAGATTGTTATTTAACATATTTGATAATTTTTGAATCATTTCACTACTTATAGGTTTGTTAATTCTTATTATATTGTTATATATCATGTTATTTTGAGTTATTATTACAACAAGAATACTATTGCTATTTATGTTCAAAAGTTGAATTAATTTAATAGCACTATTTCTTACAGATGGAGTTCTAACAACACAAGTAAGCTTAGTAAGCTCCGACAAAAGTGTTATAGCTCTTTTTACAATCTTATCCACCTCGTATAGAGCCTCATCAATAAGCTCTTTTTTTATCATTAGCTCTTCTTGAGGTGTTAACTTAGGTACTTGAATAAGTTTATCAACATATAGTCTATAACCGCTGTCTGATGGCTTTCTACCCGACGAAGTATGCAACTGTTCAATTAGTCCCATCTCTTCCAAGTCAGACATTTCGTTTCTTATAGTAGCTGAACTTACACCTAAATCATATTTCTTAGCTATAGTCCTTGAACCCACTGGTTCTCCAGTGATAATATAATCCTGGATAATAGCTTCAAGTATTTTAATTTTTCTCTCATCCATACTTAAATACTTATTCAAAAGATCACCTCATTTATTAGCACTCTTACTGATTGAGTGCTAACGACTACGATTTAAACTTATCACTCAAATATTTTTTTGTCAATATCATCTTTTTTACGTAATTAATCTATTTTCACTAAAATTTCTCACTCATTCTTTCTTTTCTTGTAAATACTCGCTTTTTCTCAAGATTTTATCCAACCTTTAACAATTCAATATGAAATCACTCATAATCATATTAGATACTTCTATACCCCTTGGAGATAGTGATAAGTATCCATCTATTTCTTTCATTAATCCATTATTTTTGTATTTATAAATAACCTTACCATACACTTTAGATATAGGTGTACTAAACCTTCTTTCAAATTCACTAATTGAAATTCCTTCTATCTTTCTGAGTCCCATAAACATAAATTCTTCCATGTCATCTTCTATTGTGTTCTTCTTCCTGTCTGCTATAGCATTGCCATTGCTATTAATAGCCTTTATATATTCTTCAATATTTTCTACATTTCTATACCTAAACCCATTTTTATATGAATGAGCCGATGAACCACATCCAATATACTCTTGGAGATTCCAATAAACTAAATTATGTTTACATTGAAAATTATGTTTAGAAAAGTTGGAAATTTCATATTGAAAATATCCATTCAACTTCAAAAAATCTAGAGTATATGAATACATATCTCTTTCTACTTCCTCTTCAGGTAAATTCAATTTACCCGCCTCATATAATCTATATATAGGAGTTCCTTCTTCAATAATCAAGCTATAGCAAGACAAATGTTCCGGATCTAATTTTACAACTTCTCTTAGAGTTTCTTTCCAATCCTGCAAATCCTGATTTGGAAGTCCAAACATTAAATCTATATTTACATTTTTAAAACCTAACTCTCTTGACAATTGAAAACTTTTTATAAATTCTTCATTTGAATGTATTCTTCCTAATGCCTTAAGGTGTTCATCCTGCCATGCCTGCAGTCCTATACTAATTCTATTTACTCCCATTTCTTTGAAAAGCTTTAATTTTTCTTCACTGAAAGTTCCCGGGTTTCCTTCTACTGTAAACTCTAATCCTTCAGCTTTGTTTAAATTAGCTATGCTATTTTTAATTATTTCCCAGCCTTCTAAAGATAAATAGGTGGGAGTTCCCCCACCTATAAATATAGTTCTAATCTTTTCATTTCCTATACTGTCTATTTCTTTAGAAAGAGCTTTTGCATAGTTCAGCATTTCACCTTCAAACCCACAAAAAGATGGGAAATCGCAATATAAACACTTTTGTTTGCAAAATGGAATGTGTATATATAAAGAAACACTATCACCCATATTTGTTAGCTCCATTCTAATATAATTCTATTAGTCAACCTTTAAAATTGACATAAATGCTTCTTGCGGCACTTCTACGCTACCGATTTGACGCATTCTCTTTTTACCTTCTTTTTGCTTTTCAAGAAGCTTCCTCTTTCTTGAAATATCTCCCCCATAGCACTTTGCAAGAACATCTTTTCTCATTGCCTTTACTGTTTCTCTGGCAATTATTTTAGCACCTATAGCAGCTTGAATAGGAACCTCAAACATTTGTCTTGGTATAACTTCTTTAAGTTTTTCAGCAATACCTCTACCCTTTTGATATGCTTTCTCTTCTGGTACTATCATTGATAGCGCATCTACTACATCTCCATTTAACAGCATATCAAGTTTTACAAGCTTAGCTTGTTTATATCCGTTTAATTCATAGTCTAAAGAAGCATATCCTCTTGTTTTTGATTTTAAGGTATCAAAAAAGTCATATATTATTTCATTTAGAGGTATATAATAATTAAGTACTGCTCTAGTAGTTTCAATATATTGCATATCTATAAATGTACCTCTTCTATTTTGGCATAGTTCCATAACTGACCCTACATAATCTGAAGGAGTTATTATAGAAGCCTTAACTACAGGTTCCTCCATAAACTCTATTTCTGTTGGATCTGGCAGATTAGTTGGGTTTGTAATTTCTAACATTTCTCCATCTCTTCTATATACTTTATAGATAACAGAAGGAGCAGTTGTTATAATATCTAAATTAAATTCTCTTTCTATTCTCTCTTGAATTATTTCCATGTGTAATAATCCCAAGAATCCACATCTAAATCCAAATCCTAATGCTATTGATGTCTCTGGCTCAAAAGATAGAGCGGCATCATTTATTTTAAGCTTTTCTAATGCCTCTTTTAGTTCATCGTATTTAGCCCCGTCTACAGGGTAAATACCACTAAAAACCATTGGTATGGCTGGTCTATATCCTTCTAATGGTTCTTCAGCAGGTCTTTCCGCTTCAGTTATTGTATCTCCTACTGCAGCATCTCCAAGATTCTTTATAGAAGCAGTTATATATCCAACATCCCCAGCACTAAGTTGATTCATAGGCAAGAAGCCTGGTGTAAACACACCTACTTCTGTTACGTCATATTCTTTTCCACTTGCCATAAATTTTATCTCAGTACCTACTTTTACTGCACCTTCTTTAATCCTAACATAGCATACTACACCTTTATAGCTATCATAATATGAATCAAATATTAATGCTTTTAAAGGAGCTTCTTCATCTCCTTCTGGTGCAGGTACATTTTCTACTACGGCTTCTAATACATCTTTAATGTTTAATCCAGTTTTAGCTGAAACTAGCGGAGCATCTTGGGCTTCAATTCCAATGACGTCCTCTATTTCCTGTTTAATTTCATCTGGCCTTGCACTTGGCAGATCAATTTTATTTATAACTGGTACTATTTCTAAATCATGATCTAGCGCTAAATAGCAATTTGCTAATGTTTGTGCTTGTATTCCCTGGGTTGCATCTACTACTAATATAGCACCCTCACAGGCAGCAAGACTTCTTGAAACTTCATAATTAAAATCTACATGTCCTGGTGTATCAATTAAATTTAGTATATATTCTTCTCCACTATCTCTTTTATAAATCAATCTTGCAGCTTGAGATTTTATAGTTATACCTCTTTCACGTTCTAATTCCATATTATCTAGTACTTGATTTTCCATTTCCCTATTTGTCAAAGTACCTGTTTCCTCTAATAATCTATCTGCAAGTGTAGACTTACCATGATCGATATGTGCTACTATCGAAAAGTTTCTTATATACTTTTTTCTATCGTTCTGCATTACGTTTACCCCCATTGCACATAATAAATCGTAATAAATTATATCATATAATTCTAGAGTAATGTCAACAATAACTATTTTTATGTGAATTTACATTTTAAATTATATATTATCCACTAAATTACTCATAGTAGTTTTTACTTTACTAAATGTATTATAAAATTTAAATTTTAAGTTGCTTATAACATTGCCGTTTATAAAAAAAATATAATTATTTGTATCTATCCTGAAATCAAAAGGCTTAGGGTTATATAATATTCTTATTTTAGGCATAACTGTTTCTGAATCTTTTATATCTTTTTTACTATCAGTATTTCCTATATCGTATTTATCGGGATAAGTTAATACTTCGCCCATATAATCTAAATTCCAAGATAGTTTTTCTTTATTATAGTTTATATCTTCATTATTAATATCTTCATTATTAATATCTCCAGCTATACTAGAGTATATCTGCCTGTTTAAGTTTATATTCACTGTACATAATCCAATAATCACAAAAACTATCATGCTAATATAAATAATCTTAAATTTAGCCATAAAAAAAGTACCTCCTTTATATTTTAAGGATGTACTTTTTAGTCTACTTTTATTCATTTTTTCCATTTATTTGTTCAGCAATTATTCTAGCTAAATATTTTGTTGAAGCCTTAGCCTCTTGAATAGTATTTATATGAGATCCAATTTCTATAAGTACTGAATTATTGCTGGCATCTTGATTGTAAAACTTTCTTCCATAATTATAATAGAAAGTTCCTTTGTTAAAACTTGGATTTTCTTTATTTCCAGGATAATATTTGTTGGATATGTTTCTTATATTTTCAGCTAGTTTCAAATTTTTATCTGCATGTGGATTCTTTTTTGTCATTACAAAAGCAAATCTAGCCACATCTTCTCCATTTATATTGGTAGTAACAGCTTTTTTATTTTCCACTGAATCCCTGTGTAGATCTATTATTAGTTTAAAATCTTTATATTCCTTCAAATACTTATCCAATGTTACTCTAGATCTTTCATAACTTTTGTTATAAGTAACAGTATCATGAACTGTAGTATCGTGTAATACATTTATACCATACTTCTCTAATTCACTTTTTAATTCTTCTCCTACCGCACAAATATTTTTATCTTTATCAGCTATATTTGTACCATAGGGTTTATAGCTTTCACATGTATGTGTATGATATATAAGCACTTCAGGCTTTGAAGGCATTTTTTTCTTTAACTCAGAACTGAATGCAGGTGCTGAATTCATATTTCCGTTACTTTTGGATTGTGTTTCCTCTTCATATACTTGATCATAATTTAGTGTAAATCTATTTAATGCCCCTTCTGGATCTCGCATTGCTGAGTTGTTCTTACTTTCAGTATATGTCACATATGCAATCTCTTTGCCTACTATATTTAAATGGTTTCCTTTACCTATTCCTAATAAGTTCAGTAATCCTCCATATGATGATGTATCTACACCTTCAAACTTTTCTTCAGCACCATTAGATTTAAATATAGGCAGACTATACCCTATAATTCTTGTATAGATATTATTCTCACCAAAGTTACCTCTAACAGATAATTTATTTATTCCACTGAGTATTAATATTGTCAGTAATACACTAGCTAAAAGTGTAGCAAGAATAGTTACAAAATTATAATTGCTATTTTTTCTAAAGTTCATTATGACCCCTCCCTTGTTTGTTTTATATATATGAGGGGTCACTTTAATAATATTACTAATTTATATACCTATTTATATCTTCTAATCCTAATGCAGGTTGCAGAGCAATATTTATTCCATTTGCTATTATTTTTGAAACTGAATCAATTACCATATCTATTTCCTTTGGAGTTACAATCATATCTCCTACATAAGGATATAATATTTCATTTATTAATCTCTGCTTTTCCTCTCTATCTAAGGAATTGAGCATATTATAAAATTCGCTTCCCTTTGTTGACTGGCTTATAAGTGCATCTAATGCCATGTCTAGTGTATCATTTGCCAAAGTAGCAGCATGCACAACAGTAGGAATTCCTATTGCAATTACTGGTATTCCTAAGGTTTTCTCACTAATTTCCATTCTCTTATTGCCTATACCTGAACCTGGTGAAATACCAGTATTTCCAATCTGAATGGTCTTATTTACCCTATCTGTTTTTCTTGAAGCTAATGCATCAATGCATACAATTAAATTAGGTTTTATTTTTTCAGTAACAGCTCTTATTATCTCACCTGTTTCAATTCCAGTAAGTCCTAAAACTCCTGGAGATAATGCACATACTGGTCTTATATTTTCATCTATTTTATCCGGAATGAGCTCCTTTAGATGTCTTGTAATCATGAGTCTTGAAATAACTTTTGGGCCAAGTGCATCAGGAGTTACATTCCAGTTTCCAAGCCCTACTACTAAAGTTGTCATGCTTTTATCCAAATTTATTATGCTGGATAGTGTCTTTGCAAAAACCGCGCTTACATCGTCCATTACATCTCTATCATGGTTTACACTCTCGGGCATTTCTATAGTAATATATCTTCCTATAGGCTTACCCATGTTCTTTTCTCCCATTTCATCTAGTATATTGACATCTACAATTTTCATTCCACTATCAAAATACTCATCAATTTTAACCCCTGAAATTTCTTTACTATTCTGCTCTTCATATAGTTCCTTTGCTTCTATAGCTAGGTCAGTTCTTACATTTTTCATGTACTCACTTCCTTTTTTCATACTTTTAAAGATATTTTTCGCTAATTCTTCAATAATAATTCATAAAGTTGAACAATTTATGGACTTCAACATATTAAATTTAGAAATTTTCTACTTGAAGTGCCTAGTAAATAATGCTATAATATCATTTGTTGAGTAAGGCAATTCAATTATGAATTCCCCAAAGCTGCTTAACCCTACTAAAATCATAAGGGGGTGAAAATGAGATGGCAAATATAAAATCAGCTAAAAAGAGAATAAAAGTTATAGAAACAAAAACTCTTAGAAATAAAATGATTAAATCATCATTAAAAACACAAATAAAGAAATTCGAATCTGCTATCGCTAGTAATGAATTAGCAGAGGCTAAAGTTGCGTATTTATCAGTTGTAAAAGCTTTAGATATGGCTGCAGCAAAAGGTATCTTACATAAGAACAAGGCTGCAAGAAAAAAATCAAGATTAGCTGCAAAATTAAATGGATTAAGCGCTTAATGAAATAAACCGGTGATAACACCGGTTTTTATTTTATGCCTTTAATATTTTAATCCACTAATGACTATACTGTTGCTGTCTTTATAATAAGCAATTCCATTTCAATCTTTGAATCCACAGTTGAAGTTTTTAATACTTTCTCTGTATGTAAACACAATTCCATGCTATTTTTTAATTGGCTTATATTAAATTTTTTACTTTGCAGCATCATTTTTTCGCATATGTATGGATGAAGTTTTAAATCAGAGGCTATCTGATCTTTATTTTTTCCCTGTTCCATTCCAATCTTAATATCAAATAACATTTTAAATTGTCTTTGTATCATCCTCAGTATTACTGTAACTGATTCACCTTTAAATAGTAGTTCGTTTAATATATCTAGTGATTTTTCAGGTTTTTTCTGAGATATAAAATCTACTAAGTTAAAAATATCATTGTCATTTTTTACAACCACTAAATCAGTTATATCCTTTGTAGTTATATCCCTATCTATAGTATAGCAACATAATTTTTCAACTTCATTTTTAATAATGTCCATATTATTTTCAACATTACTGCAAAACAGTGCTAGATCTGCTTTACTGATGTTTTTACCTTTGCTTTTAAAAATTTCTTCTACTTTTCTTTGTAACATAGCCCCTTTTAGCTTTGAAACCTTAACTATAGAAGCAGTTTTATCTAATTTTTTTAGTTTATAACTTTCCTTTTCTCTATCATTTTCAAAAATGTAATACATTATAAGTATACATTCATTAGGCAGTTTTTTTATATATTCACTAATATCCTTAGACAAACTTTCCATGGCTTTATCTACTTTGTCCCTTAGAAAATTTGCTCTATAAATTAATACAATTTTTTTATCGCTCATAAAAGGCAGTGTTTCACATGCATTTATAATAGAATCTATGTTTACATTAGTTCCATCTAATTGAACATAATTTAAATCTAGAAATTCTTTATTTACTGCCTTATTAATTATCTTATTTATACTTTCTTTAATACTTTGTTCATCGCTTCCACAAAATATATAGCAATTATTCAATTCGTTTTTTTTAAGTTTGTGCTCTAGTAATGGTAAATCAATCAATATCATTTCCCCCATTTTAATTAATATAATATCATTTGTGATGACAGTTACCTTAGCCTATATCTAACTTATTTTCACTCTATTATATCACGTTGAACATTATTATAAAACATGTCATAATTACTGGGAAATATCTTAAATTTTTATAACCACGCTTTACAAATATGAAATTCATAAATAGTGCTAACATAAATACTCCATAGAGAAAATTATATTCTGTTGTTGGTGGAGATAATTTAAGTAGTATATATGTGGCACCATCAATAGATGTTAGTATAGAATATAATGCTGAAATATTTAATTTGAATAAGGAATTTATTTTAAATAATAAGATCCCAATGTTGCCTAGAAGAATTACAATAGAATATATTGGTATTAATATTAAATTTGCTGGTATAAAGAACATGCTAACATTTTTAATTGTACACATTACATAAGGCATTGAAAAAACCTGAGCACTTAAAGTCATGCTAAGAGGTTCATTTATACCTTGTGGAATTCTATACATATACCTTTGAAATTTTTTATTATATAAAATTATACCTAGTGTTGCTAAAAACGATAAATTAAATCCAATATCTAATATATAATAGGGTTTTAATATAATTAACATAAGTCCCGCTAGACTAAGTGCAGATAGGCTATCGTAATTTCTATAAGTTATTTTAGAAAACTTTAAGACTAATATCATTATAAAAGCCCTGATTGTAGCAGCTTTAGCCCCTGTAAAAACCATATATATAAAAGCAACAATTAAGGATAGCTTTACTCCTAAAAATACTTCTAAGAACTTATATACTACAGCTATATGAAATCCTGATACACTAATAATATGAGATATTCCAAGCTCATTAAACTCTTTCTTTTGGTCAAATGATAGATATTTGGTATCTCCATAGCAGCATGCCATTATTATTGATGCTTTTTTTTCATCTAATGCTTTACTATATTTTATATATAATTTATCCCTAAAATTATAAAGCTCTTGTACAAAGTCTGAACCTTTTTTCCTATATTCTATAACATTATACTTTCCAACAATTCCTTTAAAATAATCTTCTTCACTTTTAAAATTTCCTTTGGCAACTATTTTTTCTCCATCTTTTAAGTTATTTAACTTACCGTAGAGCTCTACCTTTCTCCCTTTATAATTTACTATATAATACCCCTTTTTATTTTCAATGACCCTTCCCTCTAATTCATGTCCTATATTTATAGAAAAATATAGATAAAAACTAAAGCATCCTATAATAAAAAAAGTAGTTATTACTAAAAATTCTTTTTTACCTTCATTAAAGAATACTATTCCCAATAATATTGCTGCCAATATTGATCCTGATAAAACATATCCATTCATTAAAATAAGAAGTAGAAAACAGCCTATATAAACCGATACAAAATAATAAACTAAAGGTCTTTTCATATTATACTCCTGTAAATATCATTAATTACTCAATAAAAATATACCTCAACATATGATTTTAACCATAATATTGAGGTATAATCAGTTAAATATTTTATTTTTTGTCTACTTCTTTTATAAATCTTAAAAATATAATTTGAAGAATAAGGGCTATAAGCAATATCTTTAATTCCCAAAATATATTTTTTAGTAATATTGTATTACTTATATAAAGTACTTTCAAAGTAACTCCATATATAATTAAGTTTATAGCAATTACCAAAATAGACATTTTATTTCTTATAACATCTTTAAACTCCATAAAATAAAATGCAAAGATTGTAGTATTTAAATTTAAAATAGTAAACATGTTAATTTTACCCAATATATCACTCTTTACATTTCCTAAATAAAAAGTTATCCCTACAGATGCTACTAAAAATATTACATACATTATCAATCCCGATGTATAATCTTTAAAGATTTTCTTGTTTATTTTTATATTTTCATATCTATTATTCTCTATATTATTATGTTGCGTATATATCAGTATAGAGCTTAATGTCAAAGTGAAAAAGTTTATTAACCCTATAGATATCAAATTTACCGTTAGAGTATTATCTATAATATTATTTATAATGAATATGCTAAAGACTTGTATTAAGACTGATATTAAATTAAAAATAATAATATTCTTTATACACTGGATAACCTTCCTACTTTCTTCTATTAATGATAGTATTTTAAAAAGATTGTTATCCTGAATATACACATCACTTAACTTTTTAGCGATTTTAGTACATTCTTTTCCTGTAGCAATTCCTACATGGGCAGCTCTAAAGCTAGGCAAATCTGTAAATCTATTGCCGGTAATAGTTAAATCGTATCCTAACTTTTTGAATCCTTCCACTATCCTAAACTTAATCTTAGGAGATATCTTAGAATACACCCCTACTTTCTCAACAAACTTTTCTAATTCATCTTCATTCATGTTATCTATTTCAACTCCAGATAACACTAAATCATTTTTATTTAATATCTTTATTTTTTCTCCAAAAGCATTTGCTGTTATTCTATTATCATCTGTCATAACAATAGGCTTTATAGCTAATGATTTACAGTACATTACATCCTCTATGGAATCTTCCTTCGTAGGATTTTCCAATCCTATAAGCCCTACGAAAACTAAATTGCTTTCTATATTTTCATTAGGACTAGGCTGGTAATTAAAATTTCTATAGGCAAGTCCTATTACATTAAGAGCATTTAAAGATAATGATAAATCAGCATCTCTTATTTCAACTATGTCTTTAGGGGTAATTTCTACTTCTATACCATTTTTCATTATATGGGTACATCTTTCTAATAGCTTATCAACTGCCCCTACTACATTTGCTCTATATTTGTCATCTATTTTATTTAGCGTAGTCTTAACTCTTTTGTCTAAATCAAAGGGTATCTGAAAAATTCTTTCCTGCTCTACATCTAATGTCTTTTTGTTTAATAAATTTCCTTTGCCATATCTTATTATTGCCTTTTCAATTAAACTTCCCTTTACTATATTTCCATCATTATCAACTTTACCATCATTACATAAAAGACCTATATTTAATATTCTATCTATATTATCTTTATTTTCTTCTAAATCGCTAGAATTTAATTTTATTATTTTTCCATTAGAAAAAAAGCTATCTATATACATATGTTCTTCAGTCAATGTACCAACTTTGTCAAATAGCATAACGCTTGTACCAGCTAGTAGTTGCATTGAAGACAATCCTTCAAGTTCTATACCATCCTTCTTCTTTTTTCTTTTTATTGCAAAAGAAATCAGCCCTACTGATAATACAATTTCCATTGGTACCATAGTTAAGTACCCTAAAGTTAATATCCTTATTATATTCTTCATATCAAGTTTATAATAAAATCCATATGCACAAATTAATGCAGCTACTATAAAAAATACCATTGCAGGATATTTAACTATTTTGCTTACATTTTCTTCTATAACACTTCTTGAAAGGTTGTTTTCTAACAAATCCTTAGTTATGCTGCCTATTTCAGTATTATCTCCAACTTGAACCACTATTCCAGTACCTGTTCCATCCATTATAAAAGATGATTTGAAAACCATGTTTTTCATCTCACTTAAAGATATTTCTCGGTCTTCAATTTTTGTTTCATACTTTTCCACTATCTGATTATCACTGGTAATAGCTGATTCTCTAACTTTTAAATTTTCACATTCTATTATTCTTATGTCTGCAGGGACTATATCTCCCTTTTCTAAATATATTATATCCCCTACTACAAGCTCTTCTGGATTAACATTAAATATTTTTTTCTCTCTTAATACTAAAGCTTTTTTCGGAGTAATCTTTGTTATATAGTTTAATTTATTATGATTATTATATTCCTTTAAAGCATAAAAAGCTGAACAAAAGATAATTATTCCTAATATAATTATAGGAAGCTTAATTTCTTTTAAGTAAAATAATAGTACGCAAATTATTATTCCTATAATTGAATAGCTCTTTATCAATTGCTTTAAAAACAATATACTAAAACTTTTATTTTTTAAGTTTAAAGATCTATTATCCCCAAAGGAGTTTCTGCTTTCTTCTACTCCTTTCTCAGTAAGACCATACTTTATATCGCTATTTAGCTCTTTTACTACGTCACTCCAACTGTGATTATACCAAGCCTTCATAAAAATACCTCGTTCTTTTTATTTACTTAATAAGTCTACACCTATAGTCGTATAAATAGCTTAATACTTTAATTAAAATCTTCCTATTTAACTATACTTTATAATTTACCTTATAAAAAATATTAGTGAGCCTTAATTAAGACTCACTTCATTTTACTTATCTCCGAAATAGTTTGAAAGGAAATAGTGTTTTTCTCCATTATCATCTTGTATTAGGTATAGTACTACATTATTAACTGATGGTTTAATTTCATATTGAGCTGGAACCTTTACACTCAATAAATCATACTCTTTACCTTTAGTTAAATTAACCTTTACTCCTAATTGTTCTTGTGTATTATTTTTAAATATAACTTTCTTAATAGGTTTAGAATTCTCTAGCATCTCTTCCATTACTTATTTCTCCTTCTAATATTTATTATACGATAAACTATATGTTTTAACATAAGTAGTATTATAACATTTTTATAAAATTAATTCAAAATTTATTATATGCAACTTTAACATAACTAATAAGTAAATAATCTATCTAGCCTCTATCTAGCCTCTATCTTTTCTCTAAACTTTTCTAGAGTCTTAGGTCCTATTCTATTTACCTTTGTAAGCTCATCTATGGATTTAAAACCTCCATTTTCTTCCCTATAGTCTATTATTTTTTCAGCTGTAACATCTCCAACTCCAGGTAAAGTTTTTAATTCTTCTTTACTTGCAGTATTTATGTCAATTTTATCACTTTTAGCTGCAGTACTGCTTTTTCTATTTAAAGAATCCTTATTATTAACAGCATTTGAATTAGGGGTTTCTCCTTTACCATATACTACAATACAGTCTTCATCTTTTAGTTTCATAGAACAATTTATACTCATCTTATCAGCTTTTTCTGTAAATCCGCCTGCTTTTTCTACTAAATCATAAATTCTACTTTCATATTCCATAGTGTATACATTTGGATTTTTAACTTCTCCCTTAATTTCAACTACTATCTTCTTGAATTCTTCTGTATTCATTTTTTTATCAGTTTTGTCATTACCACTTTTATCTTCTAAAATCACTTGATTTTTATTTTTGCTGCTGTTAATATTGTTATCTAAAAAAACATCTTCATTATTAAAAACTTTAGGTTTTGACAGAAAATATCCTACTATTAAGAAAATAGTACACCCTACTACTATTATAATTGAACCAACTAATTTATTTTTTTTATCCATCCTTATCCTCCAGTATTTATAACCTCATTTACCTATAAATTGTATCCACTAGATAAAAATAATAACCATAAATTGTGATATATATAATTTAATTAACTTTTTTATAGGAATAGAAAAATTTTTTTGGTATACTATTTATATAAACTCTAGGAGGTAACCAATGCGTAAGATAGTAAATTTCATAATTATATTTGTGGTAACATTCTCACTATTTTCATATAAGACAGAAGCTAAAAGCTCATTATCAGCGATTTCCGCCGATGGTATAGTTTTAATGGATGCAACTACTGGAGAAATTTTATATTCAAAAAATATGGACACTCAATACCCTCCTGCTTCAACTACTAAAATTATGACAGCTCTTTTGACACTTGAAAATTGCAAGTTAGATGATGTTATTACTGTAGGAAAAAATCCACCTAATGCAGATGGAAGTAAGATATATCTTTTTCAAGGTGAATCAATTAAAGTTAAGGATTTGCTATATGCTCTAATGTTGCAATCGGCAAATGATGCTGCAGAAGCACTTGCTGAACACATTTCTGGTTCTACAACAGAGTTTGCAAAGCTAATGAATAAGAGAGCTATTGAACTAGGTGCTACTAATACTAACTTTGTTAATCCTCATGGACTATATGATGAAAACCACAGGACTACTGCTAAAGACTTAGCTTTAATTTTAAAGGAATTAGCCAAGCATAAGGAATTTAAAGAGATTGCTACTACTTCTATGTATTATATAGAACCTACAAATAAAAGTCCGGAAAAACGTCCTTTATGGAATAAAAATAACTTAATACAAAAAAAGTCTAAATACTATTACGAAGGTTCAGAAGGCGGAAAAACAGGCTATACCGTCCAATCAAAACATTCTTATGTGGCTATTGCATCAAGAAATAATCAAAAACTTATAGCTGTACTTCTTCACGATACAAAACATACTTATTGGACAGATGTTAGAGTATTGTTTGACTATGGTTTTCAAAACTTTACACTAAAGCCACTATATTTAAAGGGAGATCCGGTAGAAAAGTTTACTATAGACGATAATTCAAGTATACCTCTTCTTGCTGGAGAAGATTTTTATTATGTTGCACAAAAGAATTCTACGGAACTGCCTAAAGTTACTATTAACAATAAACCTTTAGATAGAAAGTCCTTTAGTAGAGGTGAAAATATTCTAACTGCAACTGTTACTTACAAAGATAAGAATATTGGTACTTTAAATTTAGCTAGTAGTGTAGATCATTCTTCTAAAAATCTGCTTCCTTCTCTTAGCGGTAAATCTGGTAATAAGTCTATGAGTACTGTTAAAGTAGCTTTATACATATTAATTACGTTATTTATCATATTATTTTTATTAAGACTTAGAAAAAAGAGACTAATGAAAAAAAGACATAAAAGAAATAAAATCATAAAGGATTATAGAGAAAGATACAAAGATGAAGAATAATATAAAAATAGGCACTGCTCATTATGAATAATGGCAGTGCCTATCTATTGTTACTTTAACTTTTCTATTAATTGTTTCATATCTTCAGGAAGATTGCTTTCTAGTTTCATTATCTCTCTTGTAGTAGGATGAGGAAATTGTAGACTATAAGCATGAAGAGCTTGTCTATTTATATAATCGATTTCCTCTTGTCCGTATAGAGCATCTCCAAAAATAGGATGACCTATATTACTTAAATGTACTCTTATTTGATGAGTTCTTCCAGTTTCTAAGTTTAACTTCACTAAGTCTGCATCTTTAAAGCTCTCTATAACTTCAAACTTAGTTATACTCCTCTGGCCTCTTTCATCTATAATCCTTTTTATAGTACCTTCTCCAACTCTATATATAGGCTTATCTATTACTCCAACTTTTTCTTTAAGATTTCCATGAACAATTGCTAAATAGCTTTTTATAAATTCATCTTTAACCATATCTCTTGAAAGGGCCATATGGCTATATGCATTTTTTGCAACTAACACAAGCCCGGAAGTATCCATATCAAGCCTATTTACTAATCTAACTATACTACTTTCACCTTTTTCTTTGAAGTAATATAGTATTCCATTAGATAATGTACCACTTAAATGTCTTTTTGTAGGATGCACAACTATACCTTTTGGTTTGTCGATTACAATAATATCTTTATCTTCGTAAATTATTCTTAAATCCATCTTTTCTGGAAGGATATCTTGCTCTTCTTCCCTATTTATTTGTACTTCAATTACATCACCATGAGATAATTTAAAGGATAATCTTACAATATTGTTATTTACCCTTATTCTTCCTTCTCGTACAGCTTTTTTTATAGATCTACTGGAAAATTCTGCTACATTTCTTAAGTACTCACTTAGTTTTAAGTTTTCTTCTTCAGTTTTAACTTCAAACTTTAGCTTATTATCAGTGTTATTCAACTACTGCAATAACCTCAATCTCTAATAAAGCGTCTTTTGGAAGTTTTCCTATTTGGAAGCATGATCTTGCAGGTTTATCTTCAGTAAAATATCTTCCATAAACTTCGTTCACTTTTCCAAAGTCGTTAATATCGCTTAAAAGTACAGTAGTTTTTACTACGTTGTTAAAGTTAGTGCCTGCTTCTTCTAATATTGCTTTTAAGTTTAACATAACTCTTTCTGCAGCTTTTTCTACATCCCCAGTAACAAGTTCTCCAGTTTGTGGATCTAGTGGGATTTGACCTGAAGTAAATAATAAATTTCCTACTTTAACTCCTTGTGTATATGGTCCTATTGCAGCTGGTGCGTTTTTTGTATTTATAATTTGTTTTTCCATGTTTACCCTCCTAGGTTTTATTTTATTTTTTGTTTTATATAATCATAGTCTTCACCTAATATTACTGTAATATCAAATTCTGTTTTATTGTTTTCTTCTATATTACTAATCTTAAAATCTTTTCTAATAGATTCTATTTGTTTACTTTTAAAACTATCTTGTAGTAATATTTTACTTTTACTTGCAGAACTTCCATTCCCTATAGATATATTGCTGTAACCTTTGCTCTGAAGATATTTTCTGTAATTAGATGCAAGACTCGATTTACTAGTTCCATTTAAAACTTTTATTTTTACATTGTCCTTTTGTATGTTAACACTATTTTGTGGTATTTGTCTATCCTGTATTTTGGCTAATAATTGACTATTATAATTTTTATCGTATATAAAATATGATATTCCTTTTATATACTTAGTATCTCCTTTTAAAGTTTCCATATTAACATTAGAAGCCTTTACGAAAGAATATCCGTATTTGATTATTTCATCTGCTGTCATATTTGTCTCACAGTATTTAGGCAAAGTCATAAGTATAGCTGGTATTCTCGGTATTATCCTAGGGCTTTTCACCTTATCTATTACTTTTGACATAAATATATGTTGGTTTTCTATTCTGCCAATATCTCCTTCTGCCAGACCTGTACCGTCATTGTTTTTACGCCATCTAAAAAATTCTTCTGCTTTTTTACCATCTAAATGTACTGTTTCACCTTTTTTAAAGTGGATATGTAAATTTTGACTAGCATCATCATAATTCATATTATTATTAATATCAACATCAATACCACCAATGGAATCGATTATTTTCCTAAATCCATCATAGTTAACTTTTCCATAATAATCAATATCAATATTTAAAAGCTTTTCTACAGCATCTACAGAATATTCAACTCCTCCAATTGCATGGGCAGCATTGATTTTAGTATTTTTGCTATTTATCTTTATAAGTGTATCTCTTGGAATGGAAACAAGTTGAATATCTTTATTTTCTTTATTATAATGAATTAATATCATGGTGTCCGTTCTCTTCGGATCATTTTCATTTTTAGCTCCAGGAGTTCCTATATCAACTCCTAATGCTAGTATATTTACAGAGTTTTTATCATCATCTTCGTACTCATTATTATCACTTTGAAAACTTTTATTACTAATTTCAGCTTTCTCGCTTAACTTTGAAAGTCCATAGTAAACATACAGTCCTCCTGTAATAATTAAACATAGTACAAAAATCAAAAATACTTTTAAAATTTTAAAAGGTTTTCTTTTCTTATTTTTTGACATAGTGTATCCACCTATTCACCACATAATATGTAATTTCTAGCCTCTATAGTATCTTTGTGCAAAAGCTGACCTCTTTCAACTATATACTTTATAGTATTATCAAAAGAAAGAAGCATTGCCTTATTTAACTCTCCGTTATAAGCAAGTTTTCTTACATCTTCAACACCAGGAAAGCTTCTAAATGGTTCTATATAATCAGCTAAGTATATTATTTTTTCAAGTAAACTCATATTTTTTCTTCCAGTAGTATGATAAGTTATTGCATTCAAAATATCCTTATCCTCTACTTCCATAGTATCTTTAGCTATATAAGCTCCTACAGGAGCATGTAATATTGCTGGTATTTCAAAACACTTATTATTATTATCCCCATATTTTTCTAAAATATTTAACATATTTTGAATATCTACATATTTTGCACAATCATGTATAAGAGCAGCTATTTTTGCTTTTTCTAAATCTGCTCCATAAATTTCAGCTAGCTTTATAGCAGTATCTTTTACACTGATACTGTGTCTAAATCTACCTTCTTTTAAATTTCCCTTTAAATATTTAAGCATTCTTTCTTCTTCCCACATTTTACTCTCCCCCATTAATACTTATACAAATTCATTTTTTCTAATAATCTTTCAACTTTTTTAGGAATAAGATAACTTATGTTTTTTTCTTCTCTTATTTTATTTCTTATATTTGTTGAAGAAATATCTAATATTGGTATATCTAAATATACTATTTCTGCATTATATTTTTTTTCTAATTGCTTTTTTTGCTCCATAATTTCTGATCTATTATATCCACTTCTATTAAAGACTACAAATCTACAAGAATTTAATATTCTATTGATGTTTTTCCAACTATTAAGTTCCATTAAACAGTCTGTTCCCGTTATAAAATACCATTCAGTGTCTGGTTCAATTTTATTAAAATGTTCTAAAGTTTCGTAAGTATAACTTAAACCGCTTTTATGTATTTCATAACTGCTAACATCAAATCTTTTCTCATCTTCTATAGCTTTTTTTACTAATTCATATCTTATTTCTGAATCTGTTACTAATTTCTCAGTTTTATGAGGTGGGTTGCCTGATGGGACAAAAATTATCTTATCTAACCCTAAATCATATAGTGCTTCATATGCTACATGTAAATGACCATTGTGTATAGGGTCAAATGTACCTCCAAATATTCCCTTCCTGTTCATATAACACCTTTCCTTTACAGTAATATTATGAAGTTAAAATTAACCCACATCCAAAAGTATACCACAAAATTTCAAAAATAAAAGGCAAGAAGTGCCTTTTTTCACTACTCGCCTCTAACGTTGATAAAGTCTATATCATCGTTTCCTGTTTCAATTTCTACTTCAACATCAATTGCTAAATTAGTTTGTTTTATAATATCTTCCCCTTTTTCATACCTATATTTTCTTAAAAACTCTTCTTGTATGTCAAAAATATCTATTCCTTTATCTTTATATTCATCAAACAATTGATAACAAGCTTTCCTTATATTACTTGCTGCTAGTTCTTTTATAGATTCTAAACTCTTCTTATTTATATTTAGTCCCTTTTGAACTTCTCCTATAGCTGTATTTACCTTAATATTTTTTATTAATTTTATTTGTTTATCTTCATATACTATATCAGTTTTTGTTTTAGTTTTTAATATTTCTAATGTTATGAAACTGCCTGGAAAGTCTGGATTAGCTATCTCTAAGGTTCCACTATTAACATTATTAAGTAAAAAATTAAAGCCTTGCCCTTGATCTCTTGATATAGATCCTACCATTTTATCTTTCTTAACTACAGCTCCCCCATTTACAAGAATTTTATCATCCCCACCAACATCCTTTCTTATTTCAATAATTGGAACTATACTAACCTTATCCCCCACTAATCTTTGCTTATAATAATCATTTATATTAATCTGAATTCCTCTTGATGATGCTCCAACATTAGATAAAAGTCTATTAATAAACATACCTACATATTTACTCTCATTAGTTTTTATATTAGCTAGCTTTTCTAGTTCCCCAATATAAATACATACATATTGTCTATTAAGAAATTCCTGATCTCGATGAAAAAAATCTAAAAAGTTATCAATTCCATATTCAGCTGCCTTTTGAGTAAAAATAAGCACTCTATTTTGCGTTACGTTGATTTTAAAACTAGTTCCTAAGGTTATATTTCTCAATGCCTCGAAAACAGTTTTCCCTCTTCCTCTAAAAATCAATCTTTCTCCGCTTTCTGTACCTTCAATTGCTCTAAAAGCTTCTACATATAAAACAGGTTGATTCCCTTGATCTATATCTACAATTACAGATGTTGCAAAAAGTAATTTGTTTATATCTCTATAATTGAAGCATCCTGTACAAAACACCAAACTTATTGTCATAAAAAATGCAACTATCTTTTTCATATTTCATCATCCCTATCAAATAAGTTATTGGATATTTCATTTAAGTCAGATCTAAGTATTTCATCCTTGTATTTAAATGATTCTAATGTACCTAATGGGTATAAGAATGGATATCCACAACTGGTTAAGGATGAGATATGTGCTATGAAAGTAAAAAAGCCCATATAAAAACCCGGCAATCCTAAAAGAGCTGAAAATAGTAATATTATAAGCCCCCATAAAGATATAGGTCTATATAAACTAGGTATTAAGAAAGTAGATATAGAAGCAATTGAAACAATTACTATTGTAATTTGAGAAGCTAACCCCGCACCAACAGCTGCGTCCCCTAGTATAAGCGCCCCAACGATACTCATGGTTTGACCTGTCGGTTCTGGAAGCCTTACTCCTGCTTCCCTTAATAGTTGAAAGAAAAAAGTCATTAATATTACTTCAACAATTGTTGGGAATGGAACTACCGCTCTTGCAATAGCAAATCTAAAAACAAATACTGTAGGCACAAGTGAAAAATGATAGGTAGTTAAGGCTATATAAAGCCCTGGTAAAAAAGTTGCTAGAAAAAAAGCTACCCATCTTTGTATTCTTACTGCATTTGCAAAGTACTTATTTGAATAATAATCATCTGCTGCCATCAAATTTTCAATAAAGAAGTAAGGTGCTGTAATTACTTCTGGAGTACCATCTACAATTACTACAACTCTTCCTTCGAACAGCCTAGAAGCTGCTTTATCCGGTCTTTCCGTATATCCTATTGTATCAAATATAGTTCCCTTAGATTTTAATCTTTCCTCTATATAATTAATATCTAATATAAAATCTTCCTCCATGCTATTTATCTTGTCTCTTACGTAGCCCACTAATCTATCTGGTGCTATCCCTTTTATATATGCTAATACAACTGTTGTATTAGACTTTTTTCCTACAACCATACTTTCAAATCTCAAATTTTCATTTTTAACTCTTTTTCTTATTAAAGCAATGTTATCTACTACTACTTCATTAAAACCTTCTTGTGGACCTTTAATTACATTTTCAGTTTTAGGATCACTAATACCCCTTTTAGGAAAACTCTTAGTTTCACAAAATATTACAGCATCCCAAAAATCAAATACTAGTACTAAATCTCCTGATAATATATGCATTATTGCATCTTCTTTTGACTCTACATCTCCTACTATATTTGCATTTAATATTTCTCTCTTTACGCTATCTATATCTACATATTTTTCGCTTTGTATTAACGGTAAAATAATATACTCACTTATAAAACTTTTATCAGATAAATTATCTATAAATACAGCATATATCTTTCCTTCGTTTACTTGAATCTCTCTAAACTTCACATCAAAACTATCTTCTAATTTACTTTTCAAATAATCTATATATTCTCTACTCATTAGTATCACCCATCTTAGTGTTTGTGTAGAGGGGGAATATTATTCTTTATTTATAGAGATACTAATAATCATAGGAAATAATATCATTATGTTGAAAACATTAGCACAGGAGGATTATATGGACAAATTTAATTCGAAACAATTTTTATTTATAATACTAGGAACTTGTATAGTTTCATTTAAAACATATCCTAATATAGTTATTAATTACGGAAAAAGAGATGCTTGGATAGCTACTTTAATAGCTTCTATACTAGTATTCATATTTTATATTTATATATTAAAAATCTGCTTAAAAACTAATTCTTATAATGTCCATAAAATATATACCTCTGCTCTAGGAAGTACCTTAGGTAACATATTTTATGTGTTCTTTACTTTTACTATGTTTTTAACATTAATAGAAAGTTCTGCTATAGAAGCTAATTCTATGCACCAAAATATGCTTTTAGAGACTCCTCCTTGGTATATACTTCTATTTTTCGTAATTTCAGCAGGTTATGCTGTAAGTAAAGGTCTTAGACCTCTTATACTAATCACCATAGTAGGAATAGTATTTGTAATGTTAGCTGGGATAAACTTAGGTGTACTCACAGCAAAATATAAGGAGAATAAATATTTATATCCAATTTTACAATATGGGTTCAATAAAGATATGATAATTGCTACTATAAAGTCTCTTGGAATGTATTCTGCTGTTGGAATAACTTTTCCTTATTTAAATGAAGTATTTGATAAAAAAAATATAATAAGAGGTTCTATAGTAGGACTTCTTATTGTGCTTCAGATGGAGATTTACTCAATTATAGGCGTAATAACTACTTTTGGTTATAAAAGAGCTGTAACTATATATTACCCTAAACTATTGCAAACCCAATTAGTAAAGCACTTTGATTTTTTAGAAAGCGGGGAATTATTTGTAATGCTTCAAATAGTAGGTGGCTGGTTTATAAAATATTGCATAACTTTTTATGCACTATTAAAATTACTAGAAGCTTTTAATATTAAATCAAAAAAATCATCCATAGGTATTATTTCAGTATCTGTATTTGTCATTTCCTATTTTGCAGAGAAAAACAGCTTTAAGTTTTTAAACTTTCTAATCTATTACAATTATATATCTTTAATAAACTTCATAATTATACCTGGGATTATTTTTACAGTTTATTATATTAAAAAAGCTGACAATAAATCTAGGAAAGACACAGATACTAAAGAAAACTCTAATCAAAATAATAATATGTCTCTTATTATACCTAAACAAAAATAATAGGAAGGTATCTCTACCTTCCTATTATTTTTGCTATCTAGGCAATTCAATCTTTGATTTATTTTTTGATTTTTTATATAGAATAAATGTGCTGCCAATAGCTTGAACTCCATCACATTTAACTTCTTCACATATAATATCTGAAGCTTCTCTTGCTTCAATACCACTATTATTAAGAACTTTTAATTTAATAAGCTCCCTTGCCTCTAAAGCATCTTCAACTTGTTTTAAAAAAGGTTCATCAATTCCATTTTTACCAACTTGGAAGATTGGTTCAATAGTATTTGCAAGTCCTCTTAAATAGCTTCTTTGTTTACTAGTTATCATAAATTTCCTCCTATAATAAGAATTCAAATTCGAAGTCATTAAGTCTTACTATGTCTCCATCTTGAATTCCTAATTCTTTAAGTTCATCCATTATGCCTTTATTTTTTAATACCTTATGGAAATATCTCAATGAGTCTGGGTCATTTACATTTACACTTTGAAGAAGTCTATCTACAAAGCTTCCTTCTATATTATAAACTCCATCTTCAATACGAATTTCATAAGTAAATTTCTTATCTTCTTCAATATACATATCTTCTGGATCTATTTCTAATTCCTTCACTTCAATTGTGCTTAGCATTTTTACTGCTTCTTTTATTAATGCATCTACTCCTTCTCTTGTTGCAGCTGATATTTTAAATATTTTATCATATCCCATTTTATTTAGTTCACTTTTAAAATTATCAAAAACTTCTTGATCATATAACATATCACTCTTATTAGCAGCTACAATCTGAGGTCTATCATTTAATTTGATACTGTAATTCTTTAATTCATCGTTTATCTTTTTAAAATCTTCAACAGGATCTCTTCCCTCAATTCCAGATATATCAACTACATGTATTAAAAGTCTAGTTCTTTCGATATGTCTTAAGAAATCAAATCCAAGTCCAACTCCTTCTGATGCACCTTCTATTAATCCAGGTATATCTGCCATTACAAAAGCTGGAGCTCCTTCTACCTTTATAACCCCTAAATTAGGCTTTAAAGTAGTAAAATGATAGTTTGCTATTTTAGGTTTTGCCTTACTTACCATAGATAACAGTGTTGATTTTCCTACATTCGGAAATCCTATAAGTCCTACATCTGCTAATAATTTAATTTCTAATGAAATCCATCTTTCTTCTCCTGGCATACCTGGCTCAGCAAAATTAGGTGCCTGTCTTGTTGGAGTAGCGAAATGGTAGTTTCCTTTTCCGCCCTTTCCTCCTCTTGCCACTGCATAAGTATCACCATCATGAGCTAAATCCGTCATTATTTTATTACTCTCTACGTCCCTAACTATTGTTCCAATTGGGACTTTTATATATAAATCTTCTCCCTTTTTTCCAAAACACTTTGATCCTGATCCATCTTCACCATTATCTGCTGAGTATTTTTTTCTATATGTAAAATCTAATAAAGTAGTTAAATTTCTATCAGCTTGGAGTATTACATTACCTCCATTTCCACCATCTCCACCATCAGGTCCTCCAAGTGAAACGTATTTTTCTCTTCTAAATGAAATACAACCATTTCCACCATTGCCCGACTTTACAAATATCTTAGCTGTATCTATAAACATGTAATCACCTTACCTTAATTATATATTTAATTATTTATATATTAACTAGTAAACGTTAACCTATAAGCAATTTTTTCTCTATCTGTGTACTTATATACATCTATATCTTGTACTTCTGTATTTAAACTTTCCCAATCTTCCATCCAATCTAATTCATTAACGCACGATTCATTGTTTGATATTAATAAGCTTTCTCCTAATTCATCTTCAAAAATATATATATATACAAATTTGCATTTGTTATTTTCTAATTCATTAATTATATTATTTACTAAATTAATTTTTTTATTGTATTCATTTAGGAATACTTCTTTAGAAAAAGAGTCTATTTCCACATCTAATTCTACTATAGATTCACTTTTCCAGAGTCTTCCCAATACCTCCTCCATAAAAAAAGCAAAATTATAATCTCCTAGAGCGTACATCTTGCTTATACTTTTATTCTGTCCCACCATCTTTTCTATATATTTTATTGATTCATCTTTTTTATTAAGCTGCAAATATCCATAAATAACCTGTATGTCATTCATAAAATCATGTCTTTGTTTTCTATATTTATCTACAAATTCATGAAAATTATCCATTTTACTCCCCCACTAATGAATTTTAAAAAAGCACCCAATTGGGTGCCTTTAACTATTCAGCTACTTCTTCTACTAATTCTACAGGATAAACGCTTGCTTGTTTTTTGTCTCTTCCAACTCTTTCGTATTTTACTACACCGTCTACTTTAGCAAAAAGAGTATCGTCTCCACCTCTTCCAACGTTAACTCCTGGATGGATCTTTGTTCCTCTTTGTCTTACTAGAATATTTCCTGCAAGAACAAATTGGCCATCTCCACACTTTGTTCCAAGTCTCTTAGATTCAGAGTCTCTACCATTCTTAGAACTACCTACTCCTTTTTTATGAGCAAATAATTGAAGGTTCATTAGTAACATTCACTACACCTCCTCTTCTTTTACATTTACAAAATTTCCGTAACTTATTTCCATGCTCTTTAGTCCAAGTAACATAGTTTGAAGTAAAACCTGGCATTTTTCGATATCATCCATGGATTTCTTCTCTATACTTACACTTAAAAAGCCATCTTCCACGCTATATTCTGCATGAATTTTTAAAACCTCTAGAATGCCAATTAAAGTGGTTTGTGAAATCGCAGATATTGCACTACATACTATATCCTTATTAAAGTCATCAAACCCTGCATGACCTTCTATTTTAAAAGCTATCAGCTTTTCATTTTTTTTCTTAAAAATAACACTAGTCATAATTAAGCTTCTATTTTTTCTATTTGTAATTTAGTGTAAGGTTGTCTATGTCCATTTTTCTTTCTTGAATCTTTCTTTGGCTTATATTTAAACACGATAACTTTTCTAGCTTTTCCTTGCTTAAGTACTTTAGCCACAACCTTAGCGCCTTCAACTACTGGAGATCCAACTACTAACTCTCCATCTTTGTTTACAGCAAGAACTTCAGTTAATTCAACGTTTGAATCTATTTCAGCATCTAGCTTTTCAACGAATAAAACGTCTCCTTCTTGAACTTTGTACTGTTTTCCACCAGTTTTAATTACAGCGTACATTAAGAACACCTCCTTATAAGAGTCTCGCCACCATCGGTACACAAAATTTGTGATTTAAAACCTTATGCGTGCGGTTTACAAATGCCATTGTATCATATAGGAATTCTTTTGTAAAGAAAAAGTCATCCATATATTTTGATATTTTCAAACTTTTTAACCTGACTTCCAAAAAGTAGTGCTTCAACCTTAAAGCTCTCTAGATTGCTCATGAAATTTACATATACTTTCTTATCTAGAGCATCTATTTCATTTATAAACTTTATAACATCACCAAGAATATCTTTCTTATATACTTCATCAATTTCTATATATATATCTTTAATTTCATACTCATTGCCTATTTTAATAATCTCATTTTTTATTAGGTTATTTATATATGTAAGCTTTAATTTTTTACCTTTACTATGGCAAACCTCACAATCATCTTCTATATAATCATATATAGATTTACCTCTTCTTTTTCTAGCAATTTGTACTAGATTAAGTTGTGTAAATGGATATATTACTGTCTTTTTCTTATCATATTTAAAGCTTTCTTTTAAAACTTGTAATACTTTCTTTTTATTTTCATAGTTATCAATATCTATAAAATCAATAATTATAATTCCGCTTAAATTTCTAAGCATTATTTGCCTGGCAATTTCTTCAGCCGCTTCAAGATTTGTTAATAGAGCAGTCTTATCAATGGAGCTTTGTTTTACGTTCTTACTTGAATTTACATCTATCACGTACATAGCTTCTGTTTTTTCAATAATTATGTTTCCACCGCTTGGAAGCACTACTTTACTGTTTCTAAGCGCTAATATCTCTTTTTCAATATTATGATAACTAAACAAATTCTGCTTCTCTTTATATAATTCTAAAGTTAAATTTAAGTCAGATTTATTTTCTAAAAATCCTTTAACATTATCATAGTCATCCTCTGTATTTACAACTACTCGTCCTGTATTCTCACTTAATATATCAATTAATAACTTTCCTAAACTTCCACCATTATATATTAACTTAGGTTTTATTGAATAGCTACCTTCTCTAATTATTCTTTTATACTGCTCATAAAGTTCCTCTATTTCCTTGTTTATATCTTCTATATTTGCATTTACAGTATTAGTTCTTATCATAATTCCTATGTCAGATGGTTTACGTATACTCTGATTTACATAGCTGACAAACTCAGCATCATCTTCTATTTTTTTAGAAAAGTTTATCTCATTGTTATATGTTACTATAACCACATATCTTCCTGGAATACTGATTTGGCTAGTAACTTTAGGACCTTTTTCTCCAATAGGCTCCTTCATTATTTCTACTATTACTTCGTCACCAGTTTTAATATTTTCATTATTAAACTTACGATGTAAATACATATAGGCATTTTTCTTAAATCCTATATCAATAAATGCACACTTTATAGCTGGCACTATATTCTTTACTATTCCTTTGTATATCTCTCCTGGGGAAGGTTCTTCACTTTCCTCTTCAATAAAACATTCTTTTAATCTTCCGTTTTCTCTAAGGGCAATTCTTAAAATTTCTTTGTCCCTTTCAATAAAAATTTCTTCCAAACAATTCACCTCATTTTACTAATACTCTAAATATTTTAGCTGTTTATCATCTATTTTATATCCATCCGCAAACATCCTGTTTATTATGTCCATAAGTGCTTTAGCATCCGGTAATGCTTTATGCCTTTCTTCTATAGAAATATTAAGTATGCTTAGTGCCTTATCTAAAGATACATTTTGATTTAACTTATAAAACTCTTTAAACTCTACTGATAAGTCTAAATGATCTTCTTTAGGAAGAGGAATTGCAATATCATATTCTCTGCACACTTTTTTTAATGCATCATACTCTGCCTTTCCCCATGATATCCAGACTGTTTCTTTTGGAATATATATTTTATTAATTTTTTCAAATATTTGTTCTAAATCCATTCCATTTTCTATCTCTTTATAATCAAACTTTTCTGAGTAAGTACTGTTTTTATATTTATTCTTGCTCTCTAAAAAATATCTTGGACGAACAATTCCGCTATATTCTTCTACTAAATTTTCAGTTCTAAATATTAAACCTACTTCTACAATCTCCTGTATGTATTTTTTAGCTTTATTTTTAATAACTTTAGTAGTTATAAATTCAAAATCTATTGCTAATAAATTATAAGGAATAAAAATAAATTTATCACTTCTCATTAGATAAAAGCTCATTAATTAAGTTCTTCTCCTTAAAATTATATATTTTATTACTATATAATTATATCCTATATATTCACAAATTAAAATTTAAAGACCACAAATATAGATTTTTCTATACTTATGGCCTGTATTTTTATCCTAAATATTCATTAAGAGGCACAAGTTTTTGTTCTTTATAAGCAAACATATCTTGTCTTTCTATACTGATAAATGCATCTTTATTTATGCCATCAATATTGTTCTTTATATATTCACCTAGTAATTGAGCAGATAAATTAGATTTGCTTCCACATGCCACTGTAGTATCAATAACTAAAGAGTTCTCTTGTAAATTAAATTTAAAACTTTTTATTAAAGGTTTAATATTTACTTCTTTTTCTCCCTTTTTACCTTTTTTTATAATTTTCCATTCTTCCATATCTATTAATAAGTGTATATCTTTTTGTATATCTTTTATATCGGTGCATTTTAATTTTAATATGTATCTAGCTGCTTCAACTGCAGCCATAGATTGAGGTACTTTCTTATCTTCTTCTTTTATTTTCTTTACATCTAAGAATTCTATTGTATCAGTTGAACTTAAATTTAATTTTTCTTTTATAAACTCTTCATCTAATTCTTCATTAAAATCTACATCCATATATTCACCTCTAGAATATACCCCTACTGCTAAAGGTTGAGCAATTGACAATGACATATGTGGATTAAAGCCTTGTGAATATTTAACAGGCAGTTCTGATCTTCTTATTATTCTCTGTATAGTCCTCATCAACTCTAAATGGGCCACATATTTAATATCGGACTTTTTAGTATACTTAATTAAGTATCGCATTCTCAAAACACGTCCCCTCTTTAAAGTTTTCACTTGTATTCATTCCACAGTTATTACATCCTAGCCTACAATCTGGAGTAACTTCTGCTTTTTTTGCTCTTTCGTTTTCTATCATTAAGAACTCTTTTGATACTCCAATATCTATAAAGTCCCATGGCAATATTTCATCATAGCTTCTCTCTCTATATGCATAAAAATCACCATCAACTCCACATTCCTTCATTGCATTTATCCATGTATCAAAGTTGAAATATTCTCCCCATCCGTCAAATTTAGCACCATTTTCAAAGGCTTCTATTATTACATCACAAAGCTTTCTATCGCCTCTGGCAAGAACAGCTTCTGTGTAACTAACAGGGGATTCATGCCAATTATAAACGATTGCCTTGCTCTTTATTGAGCTTCTAAGAAGTTTTATTTTTTCTTTAACTGCTTCCATTCTATCTTGAGCTGCCCATTGGAATGGTGTAAAAGGTTTCGGTACAAAAATGGATGTGCTTAGAGTTACCTTTAACCCCTTTTTCCTCTGCTCTTTAGGTATTTTATAATATTCATTAACAACCTTTTCTCCTAAATCAGCTATTCCAACAACATCTTCTAAGGTCTCATAAGGAAGTCCAATCATAAAATATAATTTTATAGTAGACCATCCTGATTTAAAGGCACTGGAAACAGAATCCATAAGATTTTCTTCAGTTACACCTTTATTTATTATATCTCTCATTCTCTGAGATCCTGCCTCTGGAGCAAAAGTCAATCCTGTTTTTCTTACCTTTTGTATCTCATTAATTAAATCTACAGCAAAGGAATCTATTCTTATAGAAGGTAATGAAACCCCTACCTTTTTATCACTGTATTTTTGTATTATTGATCTAATTAAATTTTGTATATCAGAATAATCACAAATACTTAAAGATACCAATGAAACTTCTTCATATCCTGTAGCCTTTAAAAGAGCATCTATTTGTTCCATTAACTTATCAGTACTCTTTTCTCTAACTGGTCTATAAACCATTCCAGCCTGACAAAATCTACAGCCTCTTGTACATCCTCTAAAGGTTTCAATAGTTACTCTATCATGAACTATTTCTCCATAAGGAACTAAAAGTTTATCTGGAAAGTTAACTTCATTAAAATCTTTAACTATAGCTTTATATACTTTTTCAGGAACATCTTCATATTTAGGTTTAAATGAATTAATTGTTCCATCTTCATTGTAAGTCACATCATAAAGGCTTGGTACATATATTCCTCTTACTTTAGTAGCTTTCCTTAAGAATTCACTTTTATTTAAGCCAAGCTTTTTACATTCTTTATATAAATCAAGCAATTCATTGAGCTGAACTTCGCCTTCTCCTAGGGCAAATATATCAGCTACATCATAAAGTGGTTCCGGATTATAAGCACAAGGACCTCCACAAATGACAATTGGATCATCCTCTCCTCTTTTCGAAGCTCTTATAGGTATCCTTGACATATCTAACATATTTAATATATTTGTATAGCTCATTTCATATTGCAGTGTAAATCCAATAAAATTAAATTCACTTAATGAATCCTTTGTTTCTAAAGTATACATAGGAATGTCATTTTCCCTCATTAACTTTTCCATATCTGGCCATGGTGCAAAGGCTCTTTCACAAAATGTATCTTCTCTTTGATTTAAAATATAATATAATATTTTCGTTCCTAAATGTGACATACCAACTTCGTATACATCTGGAAAACAAAAAGCAAATCTTATATCTACATTATCTTTATCTTTTAAAAATGAGTTTAATTCTCCTCCTGTATATCTTGCAGGTTTTTCAACCTTGTGCAATATATCATCTGAAATTTTATTCATCGAATTTCCTCCTATGTTACACCTATAGTTACGTTACTACATTTTATCATATACTAGCATAAAAATAAAATCAATTTACTATACATCTCTATTTTCTCCACACTTCCACTCATTCCATTCCTCCATTGTAATTTTAGCTAACTTATCCATCTTATCAACTTCATCTATGGTTTTTAAATATTCTTCTATGGTAACATTCCCATATATCTTAATTGCCTCTATAAGTTCTCCCTCATATATTACATTTACGGCTTTCATGTCACTATCTAATACTATAAATATATTGTACTTATTCTTATCAACAATACTTAGCGCTTCTAATAAACTTTTCTTATAGTATATGGATATGCTTCTATTTTCAATATACCCTTTTTTAATAAATTTATATTTCTTTTTAACTATGTCTCCCATAATCAAATAAACTATCCTTTCCTTTTCTTTATACGATGCAACTATTATAAAAAAGCCTATAATCATAGTACTAATACTTCGTCTATCAACAAATATTAGTATTATAGAATAGAAGGTTATTAATCCCCCAATAAAATAGCTTAACTTTACAGTAATTTTATTAGCTCTTTTATAAAAAGTTTTTAGTGACAATATATCTCTTACTATCCTCCCACCATCTAGAGGAAAAGCTGGAATAAAATTAAATATTCCCAACGCTAGATTACTCATATATAATGTATGCAAATAATGGTTAGGCCATATAATATTTATGCAATATGCTACTAATGCAAAAATCAGATTAAATAATGGTCCGCTTAATGATATAATTAAATCTTCCTTTGGATCAGCATCATCTAAATCCTTAAATCTAAGTACTGCTCCTATAGGAAGTATTTCTATATCAAAACCTTTAAACCCTAATTTTCTAGCAACAGTGTAATGGACTATTTCATGCAAAAATACTAGTAAAAATGAAACTATAATTTTCCCCTTAAATCCAATTATAATTAGTAATATAATATAAGGAATAAATAATTTACTTACTTTTATTATTAACTCCTGTCTTTTTTCCATATTCTAATCTTTTTTTCCTACTATTCTTTCTAATCCTTTGTTTTGACCCATAAATAAAACTTCAAAATGTACAGCTTCTTTCTGAGTTTTATTTTCTGCTATAACTTCTCCCTTTCTAACTATGTCTTTTTCATTAACTACTATATTGTCCAAATTGGAATAGACAGTTTCTAAACCTTCCCCATGATCAATTAAAATATACTTTCCTAACTTAGCATCTTCTCCACACTCTTTTACCTTACCATCAAAGCTTGCAGAAACTTTTCCATCTAAATTAGTTGAGATAACAATACCATTGTCTTCCTCACTCATAATGTTTCCATTAGCTGGTAGTGTAAATTTATCTCTTATTTTCTCTTTTATTGTTTCTCCTCCAGTAAAATTAGACTTTACCTTATCAATTAATTCAACTGCTTTATCTTGTATATTCTCACTTGTATCAACTGTTTTTACTTTATTTATAAAACCTTTATAATCATAATTGCTATTTACAATATTTTTAGAATACTTATAAGCAGATACAGTTTGTGGAGTTACTATAAACTTGCAAACTAATACAAATATAACCATGACTAAAACTCCACATAATTCTTGAATTAGTCTTCTTACTATCCAATTTTTATTTTTTTCCCTTCCTTGGCTCCCTCTAAAATAATTATTACTGCTATTTCTTTTATTTATAATAGAATTATAATAACTTTCATACTCCGAATTATAGTGTCCCATTATATCCCTCCTCAAATTTATCACTATAATATATATTTAAAATCTTCTATTTGTATTACATTATGTAAAGAATAAACTAAAATTTATAAGCCTAAATATTATATTCCCATAGGATAAAAAAGGTGAGCAGCAATCTCCTAACAAATTGCTGCTCACCTTTTTTTAAACTCTTATAAAATTAAAATACACCTTTGGAATTAAGAAATTCTTTATATCCCATATCTGATTTTAAAATATGCTTTTCTATCCAATTAGCAATGAATAATAATATATCCATAGATATCTTATGTTGGTTTTCATCTATATCTTTTTTTCCCAATTCAATTACGCTATCTACAAACTCCCTATGTTCCTTTTTCTGGTTTTCTAACTCTGGAAACTCATATTGTTTCATAAGCTTTTCTTCATATTCAAAATGATATATTGCATACTTTTGAAGCTCAAGTAATGCATTCATTATTTTGTCATAATGATCAAAACCATCTTTAATTGAAACAATATCGTATATTTTTTCTCCTAATTCAAATAACTTTTTATGCTGAATATCAATTTCTGCAATATTACAGCTATAATCCTCTTTCCACCTAAACATAAGCTCCCCCCAAATCAACTTTTATAAATAAAATATTATAATTAATTTATATAAAATAAATTAATATTAGAATTTTACACACTTAAATTTACAAACTTATTTATATCATCTTCTATTAGCTTTAAAGAACTCCTCCAAAAGTCAACTGAATGAAGGTCTATATCCATAAGCTTCGCTACATCTACTAGGTTATTCTTTCCTGTTACACTTAACAGATTGTCATAGTCCTTTATAAATGTTTTTCCTCTTTTCAAATATTCGCTGTAAAGTCCTTTTGAAAATAATAATCCAAATGCATAAGGGAAATTATAAAAGTTTGTATCAGCATAATAATAATGCGGTTTTACCACCCACATATAAGGATGAAGATAACTGAAATCAAGTCCATCTCCATAAGCCTCTTTTTGTGCATTAATCATAATTTCTTTTAACTGTTCATTGTTTAAAGAACCGCTTTCCCTTCTTTTGAATAGCTCACTTTCAAACAAAAATCTACTGTATATATCTACTATTACTTGCCCAGAATCTGATATTTCGCTTTCTAAAATTGTAAAAGCCTCTTCCTTAGAAGCATTTTTTATAGCTGCTCTCTTTATAATTGTTTCACAAAATGTGGATGCAGTCTCAGCTATAGGCATAGGGTAGTTACTATTTAATATAGTTTCATCCTTCAGGCATTCTCCATGATATCCATGTCCAAGTTCATGTGCAATTGTAACTACATCACTAAAGCTTCCACTAAAATTACACATTATTCTGCTTTCTCCAATTGGATGTATATTTTCACAAAAGGCTCCTCCAACTTTTCCTTCCCTAGGTTCTGAATCAATCCATTTCTCTTCAAAAGCCCTTTGTGCAAAGTCTGCAAGTCTATCACTAAAACTTCTAAATTTTTCAATTATAAACTTTTTAGCTTCATCATAGTTAAAGTTCATATTCCCCTCTCCAACTGGAGCAAATAAATCATAAAATGGAAGGCCATTTTTATTTCCTAGAAGTTCTCCCTTTCTCTTATAAAATTTTCTAAAGGAAGGAAAACTTTCTTTCATTGCAGTTAACATAGCATTTAGTGTTTCTTCATCAATTCTTGAATTTAAAAGAGTTTCATCTAAAGGTGACTTATATCCCCTAAGCTTATTTAGAGTTATAACTTCGCCTTTTATACCATTTAAGCAAGCTGCCGCGGTATCTTCTATCTTCTCATAAGCCTTAAGTTCTGCTTCATAGGCCCTTTTTCTTATAGATGAATCTTTATCATAAGCCATGTTTCTAACTAAGCTTAAAGGCAATTTCTTGTTTTCTCCATCAACTTCTATTTCCACTAATAAAGTAGAAGTAATTAAATCTTTAAGCTTAGTCCAAGCACTAGATCCCGTATTTTTCATCTTAGCTATTACTAATTCTTCTTTATCACTTAAAAGATATTTACTCTTTTCAACTATATTTTCTAAATAAAACTTATGTTCCATCAATAAATTTGAAGATTTTATTATTGAATCTAAATCTTGAACCCCTGAAATCCACTTTTCAAACTTAGCATGTGGTTCTGCTAGCTCCGAAAGTCCAGCTTCCACAGATTCTAAGCTTACCATAGCCTTTACATTTTTAGTATCAACACTTAAAGTAAGTTGCGAATAAGCTAATAGTTTTGTAGATATTTCTAAAATCTTTGTATTAAATCCTATATAATCTTCTAACTTTCTTTTAGGATCACTGTAATTAGCAACA
Organism: Clostridium sp. JNZ J1-5; assembly: GCF_053901425.1. NCBI lineage: Bacteria > Bacillati > Bacillota > Clostridia > Eubacteriales > Clostridiaceae > Clostridium > Clostridium sp. JNZ J1-5. Next base: position 500,348 of record NZ_CM132773.1, read on the forward strand.
CTTTCATCTACCCAACTATTAAGGTCAGCTATATATTGCCTACACTTTTCCATATCCTCTTTAAATTCTTTACTATCAAAAGACGTATATAACCTATCTAATTTCCATCTTGAACTCATATTTTACCCTCCTTTTTAACTCCACCCCACTCATTTACTATAATAGTAATTTTTTCACATACCAATTGTATCATATTATTTTTATTGTATGTTACTCATATTTGTAAAATTTTATTTACAATTTAAACGTGGCCAAGTAAAAATATCGGCATATAAGATTACTTGGCCAACGCATATATGTATCATTGAGAAACCTTCTGCTCATAAAGTAGTACTAAAGACCGCTTTATTTAAAAATCTTACCCCGCTCCATCCGACGTCCTGCCGGGGAGCGGGCTGTGCTCGTCCTTGAGCACAATTACAGATTTTTAAAACAGCAGCCTTAAGTACTACTAACTATTCCTTCAAAGTTTCTTCAATTGATACATATATGCTAGCCAGTAATCTTACATGCCTTAATTAGTTGCAAATAAAAAGACTATAGTAAATATTATGAGGACTTCAAAAATTAAAATGATAATTTTGCCTAGCGTAGCCACACTGTAAAGTTACTAAGTGTATATTGTTGAATATAGCTTAAAAAATTACCTTTAATAAATGCGTTAACATGGTGGCATTTTTCAAAACAATCTATAAACAAAGCGTCCTATAAACTCTATAAGATAACCTATCTTTTATTCAATGACTAGCAAGTTTTTTTAACCTGACATCTTTAAGCTAATATCATGATTAATACTAACTGTTTCCTTAATATTTATACAACTGGGTAGCAATTCTATATACCTTAATTAATTGTAATTAGAAAATACTAGTATAACTTCAACAGGCTACGCCTAAAACTCTGACACCCTATCGGATTAAGAGCTTTGCGTTTTTTTAGTAAGCCAATTGATATAATTCTTACATTGGTTATTAAATTAACCATAGTCTAAATAGTTATTATTACTGTATCTCTTAATATATGTTTTGTATAATCAATAGCGGCCTTAATTTACTCAATTTAATGTACTAAAAGTAAGAGGGTGTATAATTCATTAAGAGAATTTTGGGCAAGCCTTAGAACATTCTCTGTTGAATTATACACCCTCGATTTTTAGTACCTTATTTTGCAATTACAAAGGCCGCCGTTTTTTTCCCATTATCTATAATAAAATATGAAATGCCCTTACTCGGGCATTTCATATTTTATATCAAAATCTTTAATACCATCATTTAATTGTTCAATACTTTCAAACTGCATAGATTTATCGCCTTTTATGATGTTAATTATATCTTGAACTCTTAAACTGTTAATTTTAGTTCCTGTACCTTCTTTATTTATTATATTTCCATCCTTATCTAGGATACTTCCATTGGAATCACTTTTAGCAATTACAATTTCATTATTTTCAGCTAAAATTACGTATCTGTTAGGAAGATACACCAAAGGCTTCCTTACCATTTCAACTTTTTTATCTGATATATCCTTTAAAATATATCCTTGGTCCCTATATATTGATTCTAGGTCTACTCCCTTTTTCCCTACTAATTTTTCTTCTTCTGCAGTTTTACTTCTTTCAATAATATACTTGTCATTATATTGAATTCCAAAGAAAATCTCAGATCCTTCGGTAACTAACTTATTTAAAGCTTTTTTATTATCAATTTTATAACCACTTACATCTATAGTTAAATCAGAAGTTTGATTTTTTGCAGATTTTTTTTCTTTATAATCTATATTTTTTCCTACAAAATAACCTGCAGTAAAAAATAGAATCAAGGTTAAAATAAATCCTATTGAAATTACTTTCTTATTTCCCATAATATCACTCCTCTGTAGATATTATGGTCAAGTTTTATCTTAATTATTCAACTTAATTTATATTTTCTACTATTTAACTCTTTAAAACTTGAGGTATTATAAATTTTTCAAATAAGTCTTCTAAGTCAAATTTATCTTTTGTTTTTTCCAATATATATGCTACAAGAATAGCAACATACTTAACTAATATATCTTGTTTTATGTCCACCTTAAGATCTGATGTGTCATCATTTTTATCTGCAAAATATACACTTCTTATTCCCATCATGATTCCTGGAATAATTATTTCTTCTAATATGTTTTCATCTTTTAGTTTTTCTTTTACTTTTTCTAAAGCATATTCACTCTTTTCAGTAAAGGAATTACTTACTTCTTCCATTCTAGCTGCAAAATCCTCTCTCATTTTTTTCTTATACTTTTTAGGTGTAGAATTTAGATTCAAAATGTAATTATATTTTATTGCATGTTTTATTTCATCAGTTATAATCTCAAATAACATATCTCTGTATTGAGTGTATGGGAGTCCTTGTCTTATTTTTCTGTACTTTTCTACAGCTTTTAATTCGCCGAATAGAGCCTTTTTAATTCCTTCAATATAAGATTCAGGTTTTATAAACTCTTCTTTGTCTACATCTTTAATCTCTTCACCTGTAAATTCCTTATAAATCTTTCTAAACATTAAGTTATGTTTTCTTTCATCGTCCCTTATTGACTTAATAATCTCTCTTTCCTCCTCTGTTGGAGCTAATTTTATTAAGTAATCGTAAAACATTTCATCTTCTCTTTCACCTTTAACTGAACTCTTTATTAACAATAAAGACTGCATTAAATCATTTTGTTGTAAATACATATTATAATCTCCCATATAGTTTCTTACGTATGCCATTAAAAATTTACCTCCTAAACTTTAATACCCCTATATAATATGATTTAATGTCTTAACTTGTAACACTTAATGTAATTTATTCTAGTTATTTAATAATAAGATTCTATTTTGGATTAATATTCATTTTCTATTCATTTAAAACTTTACATTATTACTTTAAGCCTATTTTTAATGCTCTATAAAATTATAATTCTTTAAATTTATCTAATAATTACTATTTGTGTAATAATATAGCTATTAATAAATATAAATATTATGTGTATAATTTCATAGGAGGCCTTTAAATGAAAAATGATGGATTATCCATCACTTCAATGATTTTAGGAATTGTAGGTCTAGTAATAACCTTTGTTCCTGGTCTTAATTTTATTGGTATTCTTTGTGGAATACTTGCTATTATCTTCGGAGTAATAAGTAAAAATAGAATCCAAAGTTCTGATGAAGAACTTTCTGGATTAGGGATGGCTAAAGCTGGGTTAATATTAGGAATAATAACTATAGCTATATTCATTCTTACATTAGTTGCATGTGGAGCAATTCTAAACTCATTAACCTAAATAAATTTACAAAGGTCACCTATTAGGTGACTTTTGCATGCACACTATAGTATTATATTAATAAAAATATATAGGTGGTGAGAAATTAATTTGAAAGAAAGAGATTTTAATGTATTATGTTCATCATTTATTTATAGTATAAAATCAGAGTATGTTCCATTTGCAATAAAAATTATTAATAGATTGTATTCTAATTTTGAAGTTGGTCTCTCTAAAGAATCAATCTATGAAATATTTGAAAACCTCCATAATAATGCAGTAGATATTACATTATATCAGTTAGAAAAGTTACTATTAATAAAATCATCTAGAGTAATTAACCAAAATATTAGTAGCACCTTTTATACTTTAACTAACTATGGCAAAATAAAATTAAGCCAATTTTATACCTTGGAAAAATAGTCAATTAAGCATTCATATTAAACAAATCCAAATATAGATAATATAGGTACATTATCTGTTTTTAAATTAGTTTCATCGTATAAGACTTTAGTAGAGATTATAGCTCCAATTATAGTAAGTAAAGCCCCTATATACTTCAATTGATTTAGTTCTTCTGGTATAGGGTTTTTTATTACTTTATTCAATTCTATAGTTATTAAAATTGCCTTAGTTGAAATTAATCCTCCAACTAATTTAATAATTGCAGCCTGTAAAATTACTTCTGGATCATCTGTGGAAACTGCTATTGCATTTCCTATAAGCAATAAGTTATCTCCAATTCGTCCTAACCTCCTAGCCTCTTCTAATGACACCTATACCACCTCGCTCTCTTTATATCATAATATTAATTTACCTTAGTAGGTGCATTAAATATCTATAAAAATATAATTGATATTATAACCTTGTAACACTATATATCCTTAAATCATATAATCTTTATTGAAGAGTAAATTTTATATGGAGGTTTTTATGTATAACTACAATTGGCCTTACATGCCATACATGAACATGTACGACGATGATGATTTAGAAAGAATGTATCCTGAAATTTACCATAGAGCTCATCCTATGGTCATGATGCATTGTGACAGAATGGAAGGAAAATACGGATTGATGTTCTCCCCAAGTAATAAAGATTTAGATGATGCCTGTGAAGATATGTATGAAAATATTAAAGATTACTTAGAGGATATGGAGGAGAAAGATTACGACAGACAACGTCCTTATGATAGAAGAAGATCTGTGAATGACTTACTTAGAATCTTGTTAATTAGGGAGCTGTTAGGAAGACGTAGAAGAAGACGCAGAAGACCACACCACGGCTATTGGTACTAATGCTTATTACAGAAAAAATTATTAATTCATTGAGTATTGCCTAAAATAAAAAAACTAAGGCAAGTAGAATATTATTTACATAATATTCTACTTGCCTTAATAATTTTTCTTACTCTTCAAATCCCTCAGGGAACTCAGCATTATGGTAAACATCTTGAACATCGTGTAACTTTTAATCGTTAATCTTTAATTTATCTATGTTTAATATACTATAAACTAATTCAATATAGATATATATTTCATTATTAATATTAAGCTAATAATTTGTATTCACATATAGTATATCATTATGTGCTTTTTAAATTCAATAACTTTTTCACACAAAAAAGAAAAAAAAGGGTAAGCCACTTAAACTGACCTACCCTTAATATGTATAAAATCCGCTGTCACTGAAAATGATAGCGACTTAAACTGTGAGTATCAACGTGTTGCTGAAAAAGACACGTTGGCAGAATAGTTAATTAATAATATTGATCCTAATCACTCATCTTTCCCCTTACTATCCCCACTATCCTTCTCGCTTTTCCCATTCCCATCCTTACCAACTTGTGTCTTAGTAAAGAAAAAGGCAGTTATAGCACTTAATGCACCAACTAAACTTGTCATAATCATACTTGTAGTATCTTTATCACCTTTAAAAACAAATAAAGCTATTGCAAGGATTACAATAACTAAAATAGCAAATACATATTCAAATTTTATATAATCTTTCATTTTAATATCACCTACCTATTTATCTTTCACCTGTATATCCCATAGTAATATACGCTTTTACACCATTTACGTCTATTTCGCCCAATCTATTCACTATTCTTTGAACTGTTATTAAGTCACCATCATGAAATTCTTTAACAGGATATATTTGTCCATCTTTAATACCCATAGCAACCATATCATGTATTACCTTAAGTGGCATAGGTTTATTTTGCACTCCGAGTGTTTCAGACTTAATCTCTTTTCCCAATATACCTTCAGCAATAGCCCTAGCAATTCCTTCAACCCCGACTTTATTATATAAACCTACATCTTTTTGTGAATCACAAAAGAAACACTCTATAAGCATTGATTTCATTTTTGTATTGTTAATTACATACAAGTGATTACCTTTTTTAATTCCTCTGTTCTTAAAACCTAATTTTTTAAAGTTATCTAATATTCTAACTGCTTCAGGAAGTTCATTTGCATTGTAAGTATATATTTCAGTACCATCTGCACCAGTAGTTTTATTTAAATGTATTTCTATATACATCTCACAACCAGTTTGATTTGCTTGTTTAACTCTTATTATATAATTTTCACCTTTGTAACTATCAGCTTTATCTATTTGTAAATATAAACTATCTTGCCCATTTTGTTTTAGTAATTCAGTAGCTCTTTTACCTATTTTTCTAACCTCGACACTCTCATTTACAATTCCCACTGCGCCACTACCTAATCCTGAAAGCGTATGTCCTGCGCCTATAATGTCCATTATACAATCACACCTTTCTATTTTTACAATCCTAATTTTGAAATAAACATAGTAATTAACAGCCCAACTATGGTTGTAACTGCAAAATAAAACCACTTATTATTATTATCTATTAATTTATCTATCTTTTTTACCAATTCAGTTATTTGTGTATTCTGCACACTGTTTTCAACCTGTATATTTTTTACATCAACTTCTAAATTCCCTATTCTATGTTCATGTTCTGTTACTTTAACTTGCACCACTTCCTCATTCACATAAACCACCTGCTTTCTCTAATTTTATGCAAAATAAAAAAAGACTATTTCTAGTCTCTTGAAAATAAAAAAACTAAGCCAAAATAATTAAGCTCAGTTTTAATTATAAATTATCAATTATTAATTTAAATCCTGTATTTAATTCTTCTATGAACTCTATAAGTAGGTTAAATATATCTGGCTTCATTTGACCAATAACCATATAATCAATTTTATCTTTATTAAAATAATATAGTTGTTCTGCTTTTATATATCCATCTTTTCCGTTGTCAGGATTAGTAGTTTTATCATCATGGGTTATTGGAAAATTTCCTGCATAGCTTAATTTCTTTTCTCGTTATTTTTCATTTTTAAACGATGACATTACATTACAAATAATATCATAATCTAAGCCTTGAATTTTACCTGACTCATCACTTAAAACAACAAACGAATGTCTACTTAATTTAGACCCATTATCTATATAGTTTTTTATTAATATAATATCTCCAACTTTACACATTTGTTAACCCCACGCTTTTGTTATTTCCTATTATAATCCACCAAAACTTTTTTCTTTCCAGACAAAACTTCCTCACTCCAATTAATGGGAGCAATATCTTTTAAAGATTCTTGTGTAGAAATTATAGTAGTTTTTTTATTTTGTAAAATATTTAAATTTAATGATTTAAACTTATTCATACTCACTCCCCCATTGTGTTCTAGCTTGTCCAACTTTATCTTTATAGGTTTATTACTACTTGTCCATCTTCTTATCCTCATTTTACCACTCCCAGTATACGAATTCAATTATTTTTTAAGAAATTATGTATATTTTTATCTAATTGTGGATATAATTAATATATTAAAAATGAAATTAACATTAATTATATTTTACCATATATTGTAAATGAGTGGTAAAACTTTTATATTCTAAATTCAGACAAATCTTTTAAGATTAAATGAAAATTGACTGAGGTCATCACTCCTCAGTCATTCGTCTTTTGAAAAAATGAACATAAATCGCCTTTTTATGTTAAATTTAATTATTAAAAATCTTTAATTTAACCGGAAGTTACATATTGTTACTACATTTGTCATTTTTATCATATTACTGTATAATAAAATTGCCATCATTTTTTTATTTTACGAAAGGGGGAATGCCATATGAACATCTCCACAAAAACACATTCCTCTAAAGATAAATTGTCTTTCCAAGATAAGATAGCAGTTGCAACTTTAGTATCCACTATTCTTGGATTGATAATAGCTTTAGTCAAGTAACATATTAGGACAAAGTATAAGTTGAAAGATATTACAGAAATTGCAGTTCTGTACGATGGTGTATTGGACAACTTAGAAAAGTCCTTTTATTATGTAAAACAAAAGAAGAGTTAAATTGCAGTTAACTCTTCTTCCCATATGAACACTTATTATGTAATAAGTTTTTAGCTATTTTTTTAATGTACAAATCTATTGTATCAAAATTACTTTTATTTGTCAATATAATAGTTATATTCTATTTTTTTTACAAATAATATAATTAAATATTTATCTTAAAAGAGTTATTTTAATATAAGTATTTTATATAATTTTATATTAACTACTCTTTATACATCACTATATCAAATTGTGGATTAGCTTTGTCTACAGGTCTGTAGCTTTCACAGTTATAATTTAAAATCGCAGATGTAGCAGTCGTGTCATCTGTGTACATTAATAATTTAAAATTTGATATACTATCTATAGTTTTTAATTGTGATACTTGAGTTGTATTTAATAGAGTACTGAATCCATTAGTTATATAATTAGATTCATCTACAATTTGAGAAGGTGAAAGAACTATATTCCCACCTGTATCTAGAGAGTAAATATTGTTGTTTGTTTTATTTTGGATTAAATACTTTGTTTTCACAAACCAAGAGGCATTTTCTATATCATATGGAGAATATCCTACTGGTAACTCATATGTGAATGGTGTAGCTCCAAAATTTGCAGTTATTATAGCATCAGCTGAACTTCCTCCATGTACTATATATGGATACAGTGGTTTTGTTAAAATTGATAAATCAGTAAATGCAACACCTTGAGAAACACCATTGTTAAAAAACTCTATTGTTCCATCATCTAAATCTAAAGTAACTCCAATAATTGAGCCTTTTCCATATATTGCTCCATAGTTAGTTGACGTTCCATTATATTTTCTACCATCATAATAATATGCTCTTATTTTATCTCCTGGTGACCATGATAATGACGCATCGTTAGTAGATATACCTATAAAAGGGAAAAACGAAGTACCTGTAGCACTTATAGCACATTCAAAATAAAATTTCCCACTTGATTTACCTTCTGTCGCTCTTACTCCACTATTTGTTGTTCCTTTAATTGTAGCCGTTAAATTATTATTACTTAATGTAACATTAGTACCTTTGTCATTTGGATTCCATGTTATTAATGCCACTTTATCACCACTTTCTTATTCTATTATTGCGTTATTCAAACTTAACATTTCGGTATTCAAATCTACACTAAATTGTTGTCCCGCTCCTAGCACTCCACCATTAGTCATTAATGCACTATTTGTACTAAAAGTGTTAGTAAAATTAGTTAAACTATCACTTCCATATTTATCAATCATTTCTTTTGTTAAAGTGTCTTGTTCAATTGGATAAAATTCGGATTTTGTTGTATAATATTGATTATTTTGCTTGATGAGATATTTAATATTAGCTAATCCCTCAATATCACCAGAGTATATACCGCTATCATATGAACCAACAATTAATTTAGCAGTAGGATTGTTAGAGTATGCAATTCCAGCAGTTTTAGTAGTAGACACATATAACTCCGTAAATGAAAGATTTAATATATCATTATCTGTTATAGGAGATATATATATCTTATTAGTAGTATAGCAAGATACTATTACATATTGATTTTCTATAACTTCAACTCCCGCAGTTGCTATCGGTAATGTATAACTTTTTATTAAATTACCAGTAGAATATGTGAATATATTCAACTTGTTTGAATAATCACAGGCATATAATCTATCATTGTTTATATCTATTTTAAAGCTACCACTATTGCCCATGTTAAATGTTATATTGGTATTTGTAGAAATTGTAGTTCCAGTATTTTTATCAATCTTCACTATTTGATTACTAGCATTTTTAATATATAAATTAACTCCATCTGTACCTATCGAATAAACATATTTAGGTGTGGTCAAAGTTCTTTTAAACATATAGGTCTTTAAATCATAAACGTGAAGTTTTGTTGTACCAGAATACCATCCACTGACAAACATTTCATCTTCTATAATGGTGATACCCCATGCATCACCATTTTGTGGGTTAGGTATAACTTGTTCTAAAGTATTTAAAATAACTGCCATTTTATAATTCACTTCCATTCTTTATAAATTTAAAATCTGTTGTTTTTCATTTCTATTGATTTATTTTTACTTTTTCTAAAATTTTTATATTTTTCATTTTAAATGAAATATCGTGTATTTTTATAATTTTGATTATTTCTTCAAAATTAACATCTCTTAAACCGCTGATTTTACTAGGTTTTAAGACTTGAAATTGTGAATAAAATCTATATTTTAAGATGTTTTATAAAATAAAAAACTGATAAGCAAAATTTGCATACCAGTCTTAATAATTAATCTTTACATCACCATTAAAATATAATTTAACTTGCAGCAGACTATTAGAGGCAAAAAATACATCGTACTCTGTATTTTTTGCTTCCATCCAATAACCTTGCCCATCATATTGCAGCTTTAATTCATCTATATTATTTGTATCTGTTAATAGATAGGCAAACCTTATTTTGTTTGCAGTAACTAGCATGTTCCAATATGTATCATTTATAGCATTAAAAATGCTAACATCTATTCCATTAGCCTTCACATCATCTACAGTTAAATTAATATCTTCCCAATGATCTACTTTAAATGTTTTCCAAGTTGATCCACTGTCTACACTACACACAACTTTTATTCCTGTTGTAGCGGCTAGATTAAAATAATCTATATGACTAACATTAGACAAATTAATATCTCCTACTGAAATTAGTAATCTATCATACGGAATTGCATTAATATTTAGTATTTGGTTTACACCATCTTCTATTACTTTTAAACTATTTATATTTTTATATGCTGTCTTATCTATTCCAACTGTATATAATTTTCCAGCGTCAATGTCACCTTTATATGCCATTTCAGATTTAAAATCTGTCTTCAAATGTGCAGTACCATCAAATATAACCATATCATTTGGTAGAAAATCGTTAGATTCTGCATTAGTAAATCCATTTTCTGTAGTAATTATATTTTGATTTCCTAACTCAAATTTAAGCACATTTACTTTAGGTACTTTAAAATCTACCGTAGAAATAGGAATATCCACTATCTTAGGTTCTGTAGGACTCCCTACTATACCCATTTTAGAAATTTGCTTTAAATTTAAACCAGCTTCGTCTCCAATAGTACCTAAATTTATAGTTGTAAATTTATTTGTATCTCCACTATAAACTACAACTTGCTTATCCTCTTTATTTACTACATCAACATCCTCTAATTGCTCAAATTTAGTCAACCTATGTTTTACAATTTCATTTAATATTTTTTCACTTGTCCATCCACTCACATCGTTAGTTACGCTATCATCTAAAACTATATCTTTTTCAAGTGTTACATTAAAAAATTCACTCATTGGCACACCTCCTACTCATTTATAGTAAGTTGAAAATCTCTAACACTGAAGCTGTGATTTTCTGCATTTTTAACTATCTTTACATATATATTTTTTTGTTGATTCTGTGCCATATCTATTGTTACTGTATCTGAATAAGTTACTCCATCTAAAGATAATTGAATTAAATCATTACTAGATGTTTGTGTACCTATAGTTATATTAGTGTAATCTTTGTCTCCAATATTTTTTATAGTAACCATTTCCTCTAAGTCCTGTAATAAAGTTGGATTGACATTAGTTACTACATTCCCATGATATATAATTTCAAAGTTATATGGACTAAATACCCAAACATCACCGTAGCCTAATTGAATAACACCTGTAGTATATATCAAGTTACCCTCAACATCTTTAAATGTAAAATATCCACTCATTTTACAATCAATAAATACCTTACAGTCTAAGTCTGCATTAAATACCCTAGTTTTAATTAAATTATTTTCAATATCATATATCTCACAAATTGTGCCTTCAGGAAAATTTTGAATGGTTATATAAGGATTAGTATAAACTTTATAATTATTTAATATAAAATCTTCATCCGAATATTTCATGAAGCCTTGTTTTGTTAATGGCTCTGCAAATTCCATTCCCCCTATATTAGTATAATTAACTCCATCTGCACTAATATAAGCCTGTATGTGATTGTTCTGTCTCAATATCTTCCAATATTTATTTTGTTTGTTTTGCTCTTTATCCCTAATCCCAAAAGTATAATTTTCATTTCCTAAGTACAATATAGAATAATCATCAATTCTCATATCTATAAAGTTTTCTTTCTCAATCTCAATTACAAACTCATTGTAATCAAATTTTCTTTCTATTTTATTATTACTTATTAATTTTAATTTGCCTGTACTAATATCTCTTGTTACATTACTTCCTCCAGCAAAATCACAAAAAGAAGAGGCTAAGAAAAAATTCTCAACCTCTAATAATCCATCTTTGACCTTTAATAGCTTCATTTATACCACCTCTAAACACTTGGTGTAATAACTGTATCTATTGGTACTATTTCAACTACCATAACTCTATTTATATTCATATATTCTCCACCACGATTTAGCAATTGTCTTGCTTGTCCTTTTGCTTCATCAAAAGAATTAGTTGTTAAATTTATACTCCATCCGTACATTCCCATACTCATTACAGCCCAAGTTTTTTGTCTAGGATTATTAAAAGTACCTTGGCTTGTATTTGTTACTGCACTATAAGTTGCCATATTTATCTACCTCACTTTTTATTTATTTTGTGTTTCTATAAAATAATGTCTTCTACCTTTTAACTTGTCTAAGTCTGTAATTATATCCCCATTAGTTGCTATTCTATTAAACTGTCTTTCTATATCCATATATTTTAGATTTCTCCATAATGGCACTATATCAAAATGGTGGAATTTCATGTAGTCTATAAGATTAGCAAATAACATTCCTGCATATTTAATTCCCATCATTCTGTCTTGAGTGTGGTCTTTATCTGCTACAAACCATACCTTTTCAGCTTCCCATCGAATCCATTTATAGCATCTTAGATAATGTTCTCTGCTACCTTTACTATTCATTTCCTGTATTGTACTATCTAGATTTAACCAATCCAATAATACTTCCATAATAAACTCTATTGCTTCTTGTCCACTACAATTAGCAAATTGACTTGCTCCATGTTGTACTATCATGCCTACGATATTTACCATATCAATCATTATTTCAATAGACAGATTTATTTCTTCTACCCCATAACTTAAATCTATACCTTTATTCTCTTCCAAATAAGGCATAAAACTTATAGGATGCCTGTCCTGTGGTGTTAAATTACCATAAGGTGCTATTCTATTATTTACTAACAAAGGATTATTAGAATAATTATAGTCATAAGGTACTATCTTTTGGTCATATGGACTTGTTGCTCCGAGTACCCACCATCTCTTAATAACTTCTAAATCTGTTGTAGCATATGGATTATAAATATCTATTCTAAGTTTATTTAACCCATTTAATTCATATGGAATATAAATATTGGTATCAGATTTATTTAATCCTTTAATATCAATTTCATTATAAATTCTAATTTCATCTTTATTTAATCCTAGTAAATCCTCTTTGTAGATATTATTAGATCTAATACTTTCAATAGAATTAGATTTACTTTTGAATATTTTACTAATCTTATCCTTATCCAATTCCATAACATTGTATTTATTTATATTATTTAGAATATCTTTATCTAATTCTACTGTGCTATATTTACTAGCTCTATAAATTGTATCTTTATTTAATCCTAAAGTATTATTAAATTTAGATATTCTTTTTAAGGTATTAATATAAAACAGTTTAGTATCAATAGGTTTTATAATATCCCTAACGTTATCTCTTTCAACGTCAATATAACTGTATTTATCTAGTTTAAAGTTATTTATCTTATATGCTAAGCTGCTATTTATTGTTTTTAGAAATTTTTTCTTATTTTCTCTATCTAAATAAATACTTGTTAATATATCAGCTTCTTTGATAGCAACTCTATTTACATTAAGAATATTATCTTTAGTATCTATATCTCTAGTAATGTTTATATCTACATACTTATTATTTAAAGCCACATCTAATCGTTTTTCCTTATCCCTATCCAAATGAGTTGAGACAGTTTTATCTAATATTTGCTGCCTAGTTATTGCTACATTAACATTAGAATTTATATCTATACCTTGTTCAAAAACTCTATCTAATTTAATATTAGATTTTATGTTTATATCTTTAATTGTACTAACATTATCTAAATCTACACCTTTATTAGAATTATCTAACTTGTAATCTAGATCTCTATTTAATTGCCTTTTCCATTCTTTAGATAATTCAATGTTATTCATGTTTAATAAGTTTTTGCCCTTAAGCATATCTATCTCTATCTTATTACTGCTTAGTTCTAATAGGTTTTCTTTAATTATAAATTTTTCTATAGAACTTAATTCTTTTTCTGTAGATTTATTTATAGATTTATTAGTTTTATCTAATCTAATTTTTATGTTTTTGCCTATTTCATTATCATCATTTATAACAACATCCTTGCTACTATTCTTATTAATTTTAATATTGCTACTATAACAACTTTTATTATCATTTTTATCAATTTCTAACTTATTTTCTGCATAACATAATTTAGTTCTATTTTTAGATAAACATTCTCTAGCATCATATCGAAAAGTAGCACTAGAAAGGGTATCCCCTACATAATCAAAACTACATAGGGGAATTGTATGTAGGGGCATTTATACCACCTCTCTTATTCTGCTGTTTTATAACATCTTATTGCTATACAGTAAAGATTATTAGCACTATTATTTAAAAAACAATATGGTGCTGTAATTTTAAATTTCTTGTAGTTTTCTTCTTCGTCTGTATCTTTTTTATAAACCAATTTATCCATATCATAAATAGCACTAGCATCTCCAGCAAGTACATTTTGCATTTTACCTCTTTCCATATCTATTGGATGCACTAGTGTAATATCAGAAAATTGGTGTTTTTTGTGGTTCCATCTGCTGCCTTCTGTATTGCACTTGTCCATAAAAGAGTGTGTAGTATAAAATCCAGCATAGTGTGGTTGCATAGGCATACCTATTTTATTTCCTATCATACAAACGTCTGTAATTCCTGTTGCAGTTCTTTCTCCAAATTTTTTAGTAAAGAAAGGTTGAATATCTGAAGATGTAGTTATTCCAAAGTTATATTCATCATCTGTGTAAGCACTGTCTTCCATTGGTTTTACTGCTCCAATATAGGCGTAACTTGTTAAATAGTTGTTATAAGGATAATTGTCTGCGGAAGGATCTCCCCTTAGCACAATATTAATAGCATCCTTAGTTATATTTAGCCAGTATTGTACAGGTAACCAATCACCTATGTTAGAGCTTAAAGATTTATACCATGCAAGTCTAGCTGACTCACTACAAGTTTCTTCTACTATGTCTTTTACAGGTACTTCTGTTTGTGTACCATCTACATCTATAATCCTTGTAGTGTCTTCTATTTCTTTACCAATTGTTATATAGATGTGATTTCTATTATCCATTTTACCTTTAATTATTGCTAGCTGTTCTCTTTCAGCTTGTGTTAATTCCATGCTGGCTCTATAATTTGCTAAACTATTTTCCTCACTATTGGTTAATTCTAATACAGCATATTGTTTATATAGAATTAAAATTATACTATCATAGTAAAATTTTCTGTTAGTTTTAAGAATATTCCAGTTTGTTAATTCTGTTGCAGTTAAATTATGCACATTTCTAAAAGTATCTAATTCATTTTGTTCGTCAGTCGTTAAACTTTGTCCATTGTAGTATTTTCTCAATAATTCAATTTCTCTATCATTATTAATATTTTTTCTCATTCTAATTTCTTGTAATTGAGACTCTTCTTCTAATGTTAAAGTAATTGGGTCTTTTTTTATTAAATTCTTTTCTATAGTTGTAAATTCCATGCTTTCTACATATCTGTTTAATAATTTTATTTCATCTTCTGTAAGTGGCTTACTGTATTTTTCTTTGTCTAATAATTTTTGCTCTGTAGCATTTGGGGTTATTACAGTTGTTCTTTCTAACCTTATGTAAAAATCTTTTCCATAGGTTGTAGTAGCCTTAATTAAACTAAAATCCTTTATATCTTCCACAACTGCTGGATATACTAGCCCCCAATTATAAATCCCAGCGTTTTGTGTTATTTCTTTACTTAAATTTTTAATTATGTCTTTTACACTTGTACTGCCTTCAACATAATAAAAATTTTCTGTTATTGCCATATTACATACCTCCTGCAATTGTATTTATCTTTTTATCTAAAGTAATTATTAATAGGGTATTTAAATCTATTGTACAAACACCTTTTAAGTAACTATTATCGCTTTCAATATTAATATTAAATTCTTTAAGTAACTTATTTCCATAAGATCTTTTATTATAAATTTTTATATTTACTGGTTCTTTTAATGAACCTGCATTGTAGTTATGTAAGTAAACATCTAACTTCTTATTTTTATATCCTTTAACACTTATAATTTCAGGGTTAGTATTAGTTTTATGTTCTGTGTAATCAAAGTTTAAATAGAACCCTTCATAACTTTTATTGCTAAAATATACGTGCATATCATCAATAAAACCATGTAAATCAATGTCTGTTGTCGTGTCTTTTTCCCATTGCATTACAATAGCTATATCCCAATCGTTTTTAATATCATCTATGCTTGGTACTTCTGGATCTATTATTATAGTAGAATCTATATCCTCTATATATTCTAAATCCACCATAGATTGTCTACTGTTTCCACTTCTATTATCTAAAATAAAAGAAATAGGTATATTAGCATTAACTTTAAAATAAGTATTAAAGTATTTATGCTCTCCTATTTCCTTAATAGCTGCATTATTTATTATTTTATTTTTACTTATTTCTAAGCTATATGTATCTTCTTTCTTCCAACCAGTTTGGTTAAAATGTAATCCAGTAATGTATACATCTTTATTAAATTTAAACTCTGTTTTATTTTCCATAATTATTGGGGGAATTTCTAATAGTTTACCTTCTACTTTCTGTATGCCATCAATGTTTCTGTACATTAAAGCATCTATTTTTTTCTTTAATCCTCTATACTGTTCCACAGGCAGTAATTCTTTAATATCCTCTAATAGTGCTTCAATGCTACTAATATTTAATCGTGGGTACTTATTTCTTAATTCATCATCAATTAATTCTAATAATTTTCGTTTTAATTCATCTGTTAATTCATTAAAATTTATAATATATTTCGGTAAACTCATTTTTAAACACCTTCTAATACGCAAAAATCTACCCACAGCATTTTACTGCTACCACTTACATTATTATAGATAAATTTAATAGCACCATTTATAGGATGGAATACATTAAAATACTTATGTTCTCCATATTCTTTAGTTCTTACTTCTGTAAATAGCTTATTATCTCCAACTATTAAATCCCAACTATCATTGTAATTCCATGCACTTAAGCTATAAGTTATACCAGTTAGTTTGCCATTATAGTTAACTTCTATTGTGTATTGTCCTTTAACTGCTGGTATTTCTAGCATTTTGCCGTAAATTTTCTGTGTGCCACTTATACCTAAATTACCACTTAAATTATCTAACTTGGCACCTAAAGCATTTAAAGCAGTAATTAAATCATTGTAGTCAACACCTTGTATTTTATCTCTAATTTCCTGTAATAATCTTTCCATTTCGGTGGTAGAAAAAGTTATATCACCTATATTTACTGCTACACCATTTTCAAGATAATTTTTAATAGCTTCTACAAGTTCATCGAAATTAACCACATAGGAAGGTAATCCCATTTATAGCACCTCCTATACATAATCTATCGTTTCTACTTTACCATCTATATTCTTAAATAATTCTATTGTTTTGTAACTTTCATCTGGATAAGTTGTTTTAATTTGATATACTTTTCCTTCTGTATTTCTTATAAGTTCCTCAGTCCATTCTAATTCTGTACCTTCTGCATAGATAACTTTATTAACTTTATTATTTATATCTCTAACAAGTCGGCAAGGATATTCAGGTAACTCTATATGATCTTTTTCTGCATCATTAATTACTGTTAATTGTATATTGGTTTTTTGCTGGTGTCTTTTAATTATATACTCAACAGGTCGCCTAAAATTATTTTCTTGCATATCCTCGCCTCCTAATTTTTAATAATATAATCTCCACTTACTGCTACTGGCATAACCCAACTATCTGCTACAAGTAATTCAAGTTCTAATGTATCTTGCCATTTGCCATCTTGGATACTTGTGCTTATTCCGTTTACCATTGCCCATCCTTTTACATCAGATTGGTTTAATACAATTCTTGCTATATCTCCAATTTCCCTATCTAAACTACCATTTACAGTTGTTACACTAAATCTTTTACTATGTCTTAATTTATCTCTAAAATACTTTAGTGCTACATTTCTTTTTTTATCTAAAGTATTAGCTAAATCTTCATCTATAGTATCTAAATATATTTCATCATTAGTATGTTTTACTAAATAAGGGCATTCAAAAGCTTGTACGTCTGTGTCACTCGCTTTTACTACAACTTTATTTCTTATATCATTTTCATTCCTATCATATTCCCCACTACTAATATAATCTATGCTTTCAAGCTTATATTCAACTGTTGGAGTTCCATCATATGCAGGAAATGCCTTTACAATGCTAACACTACCATCTCTATTACAATGAAATCTAGCATACATAGTATTAAAAAATTTTTCCAGCACATCTACATACATAGTATTGTATTCTATTTTAACTTTATTAACTGCATAATCTATTATCTCTGTAGAAAAGTTTACGGTATTAATTCCAGCATGTTCAAATAAAGATTGTATAATTTGTTTAGCACTTCTATTTGTAAAAGAAATATAAGGGTAAGGCGTAGAGTCTATTGTTCTAAAAATCTTATATATCATATCCTCCGCTCTAAAGTAATAAGTATTATTATCTTCATCGTATTTATATTCTTTAATTATCCCAGTAAATGCTACTTGAGCATTAATATAGAGTTTTATCATATTATGTGTATCAAAATATCCTAATCCTGTTTGGTTTACAATGTCAGTGAGTTTTTTATCTCTACTTGTATTATCAATTAAACAACTACAAGTACCTACTTCAAAAATTCTTCTATCAATACTAGCACTCATTATTTCATCATTTTTTAAAACCTTAGGAGTATCGTCGTAACCACCAGTAGTCGTCTTTTTATATAACTCTAGCCTAACTTTCACTTATAACACCTTCTTCGTAACCACTTATATCATGTCCGCATAATAATTCTAATCCTATGTAATAAATATCTCCCTCAATAGGCATATCTATATCGTAAGTATTTACAAATTTACCTTTATATATTGTGTTGAATTCATCTTTAAAGTAGAAATATTCATTGTATTTACTTCTAAACTCTTTAAAATTCTCTTTATCAATTTCTGTATTAATGTCAAAAGCAATAGAAAACTTAATATTTGTATCTGCTTTTATTCCCTCTTGGAAATGTGTATATCCTAAGAGTACCTTATTACCCTTATTATTTAAAACAGGTACAGGAGGCTTATAATTGGTTATTACACCTTGTACCTCTGTACCTTTTGTTCCATCTATGTTAGAAAAATATAATTTTGGTTCATCATAGACCAACTATAAAACACCTCCTAAAAACTTTTTACTGCATCCTGCATAAACATTTCTATCATGCTATTTTTCATTGCTGTCTTTGTCATTCCTTTTAATTCACTTGTTAATTGTTTAGTGCCTTTTGCTCCAGTATCATCTAATTTTATGTTCATATAGATAGTTGGATTAAAATTTAACTGTTTAGAATTACTATTAGTAACATTATTTAACCCATAATTACTACTATAAGCTCCACTTAAAGCCAAATTATTTAATCCGTCAAAATCTGGTCTTACATTTCCTAAAGATTTAATTTTATTTGCAAGTCCACTAAATTTACCATTAATTGTGCCATTTTGCTTGTCTATACCTTGTATAAGTCCTTCTCCTATAAATCCACCGTATTCAGCAAAAACTCTACTTGGTGAATTAATTCCTAGCACTTTCTTAAACGTACTTTTTATTGCACTTCCTATACCAGTCATAGCATCTTTTACTTTTCCTGTTCCCCTCTTTAATCCACCTATTAAGCCATCTAATATATGCCCTCCTAGGTTACTAAAGAAAGACTTTAGTCCATTAAACATCGATTTCCAACCATTTATAGACGTTCTTATAACTCCGCTTAACTTTTTAAATACACTAGATATACTGCTAAAAAGTTTTCCTGCTGCTTTCTTTAACGCATCCCAATGCTTTATAACTTGGTATACAATTAACCCTATTGCTAAAATTGCTCCTACGATAATAAGTGTGTGGGGAGTAATTAAACCTGGTAATGTTGCAAACATCCTAACCATTCTAAAAAGCCCAGAAAAAGAACTTATTACAGTATTTACACTCTTTATTAATAAACTAAATACTATTAATGCGGGTCCGGTTACCGCCGCAATGGCACCTATTTTTACAATTGTCGCTTGTATCGGTTTAGGTAAAGCACTAAACTTATTAGTTAATTCCGCTATAAAATTAGCTGCTTTTCTAATACTAGGTGCTAAAACGTCACCTATTCTAATTGCCGCAGTTTCCAAACTACCTTTCATAGCCTCAATACTGCCCTTTAAATTATCTTGCATAGTATCAGCCATTTCTTTAGATGCACCTGTAGAATTCTTAAGTCCTCGAGATAATTCATCAAATTTTGGTTTTCCTTGGTCTACTAAAGCGAGCATACCAGATAAAGCTTCTTTTCCAAAAAGTGTTTCCATAACATTTGCTTTTTGTTGTTGCGTTAATTTCTTAGTTTTATCTTGTAATATTCCTAACACTTCTCCAAGGGGCAACATTTTACCATGTACATCAAAAAAGTTCATTCCTAATTCCTTCATAACCTTACTCGCTCGTTTACTCGGACTTGCAAGATTAGTTAAAGCACTTCTAAGTGTTGTACCTGCTTGGCTTCCCTTAATTCCTGCATTAGAAAGTAACCCTATTCCAGCCGCAGTATCTTCTAAAGAAATTCCTAAAGCATGTGCCACAGGGGCAATATATTTCATAGCTTCTCCAGTATCTGTTATACCAGCATTAGTATCAGATGCTGTTCTAGCCAAAACATCTGCAACATGTGTGGCTTTGCTTGCTTCTAATCCAAAACCCCTAAGCGAGCTACCTGCTATATCCGATGCTGTTGCTATGTCTACACCACCAGCCGCTGCTAAAGATAACATACCAGGCATTGCCGACATTATTTCATTTGTTTTGAAACCAGCGGATGCTAAGTTTTCCATTCCATTAGCTGCTTCACTTGCACTAAAACTTGTGTCAGCTCCTAATTTAATTGCCTGCTCTCTTAATTTATTAAAATCTTCCCCTGTTGCACCAGAAATAGCTTTTACCTTACTCATTTGTTCTTCAAAATCCATACTTGCTTTTGAAGCAACTGCACCTATTCCAGCAAGAGGCAGAGTAACTGCTTTTGTCATTGTACTTCCTAAAATAGTCATAGAATTTCCCAAACTTGTTAAACTGCCACTTCTAGTAAAATTCCTTAATTCTTCTCCAGCACTTCTTAAAGAATTTCTAAAATTACTTCTATCTAAAGTTAAGTAAGCAACCGCAGTTCCTACATTTATCGCCATATATTCTCACCTCCTATTTGAGGGAATTAAAAATGGTTAAATACTAATTTTTGTTATTAGCATTTAACCACTTAACTACATCACTATTATTTTGTTTATTTACCTGCTCATTGTCTACAAATCTAGGTTCTCTAGCATCTTCTTTGCTCATTTCACTTAGTATATATGTACAAGCTTCGTCGAAGCAATAAGCTTCATAATCATTAGTTATACCTATAATCTCACTTGGTCTTTTCTTATATTGCTTACTTATCGCTATTACCGACATTATCCTTTGGCTCTTGACGAAAGGATTCTAACTCTTCCACACCTCTTTGTGTGTAGTTGAATAAAGCTACTATTTGTTCGTCTGTTAGTTCTAATCGTGCTTCTTGTAAATCCTTAATACTTGGCTCTACTAAAGCATTTTCTGCCATAATAAACATAACATTTGTTAATTGTGCTAAATCTACATTACCTTTAGAGCTTTGTTTACCATAAAATAATTCTTCCGCAGCACTTAATAATTTATTAGGTATAATCCCTTTTCTAACTAAATTTAAAAGAGATACTCTCTTAACTTTTGCATTAAAAGGTATCTCTTTCTTAAAACTTGGTAATTCTATTACATCACATTCTGCCATTTGTTTTAATTGTTCTAAATTAGTTATTTCCATATGTTAACCCTCCATTAAATAGTAGTAAATTCTACACTTATAGGTGTAGTTGTACCTGTACCATCAAGCAAGTTAACTGCCTTAGCTTCAGCTACATAAGTTACACCTTTTTCTATACTAGTTGGTACAAAGGTAACTATTTTCTTAGTTGTATCTATTGTTACATTACCATCTATCACACTACCATCACTCTTCTTTGTCACTACAAAGTTCGTCTTAGTAACATCGTCCTGATTTATAGCATTTGTAAATGTCCATTTGATGCTAGATGTTATGCTAACTGCTACATCTGAATTGCTATCTGTAACCGTTCCCCCTACTACTGCCATATCTCCACTGGGAGGCGTTACTGGTTCTACAGGTATTGTATTTACGTTATCTATTTCTACTGCATATTCGCCCCTAAAAGGTATACTTTCTGCTTCAAATTCCGGAACTATAAATTCTCCATCTTTTATAGAATATTTTGGTGCTTTACCCTTACAGTGTTTAAATAAAAATTTAGTGTAACCTATTGTTCTAGAATAATCTTTCTCTTCTGTGTAGATTTCTAATGTAAATAAATCCTTCTCTACTACTTGTCCAGCTCCAATGGATTTATAACCATTAGTAGTTATAGTTCCACCATCTACTAATGCTATAACATCCATATTAAAGGTATTATCCTTTAATTTAAGTTTGTACCCTATAACAATATCCTCTGTTTCATTAATTGCTAATATCCTATTTTTTACTCTTAATATATCCCTCTTACCTTCGCTAAGTATAGGCTCTACACCTATTTCTTCTGCTGTATCTGCTATATCAAACTTTTCGTTAGTTCTCTCGTTGATAATAAAGCACTTTTTAACATTAACTAAACTTTTACCTTCCATATTATTACCTCACTTTTTTTATTTTAATTTGTGGAAAACTTGATATTCCATAGACTGCCCATATGCTTGTACTTCTTCAAAAAACATAATAGGACTTTTATTACCTGTTGCTTTTAAAAAGTCTATTTCATTTAAAGCACTCTTAACATTATCCACAAAAAACTCTAGTTTACCATATTGATCTTTTGGATAATAACAAAATATCTGTATTAAGCTATATCCATTTACATTTCCTGTTTGTGCAAATTGCCCATTTTCTTTTATAACTACATAAGGTTTACTGCATTTATCTCTATTTTGCATAGGTGCATATACATCAAAACCTTTATTTCTCATATGTATAAAAATATGTTGGTAATGTGTTTGTGGACTTACATTACTCTTTAATCCATCATTTTTATATTTAAAGGTAGCCATGTAAGCACCTCCTACAATCTAATTCCTTCTAATATTTCTCTCGATAAAGCATCAATGGTAGGCTTAAGTATTGCATATTTACCATCGTTTTTATACTCCAAATATGGACTATATTCCATATTCCCAGAGATATAAATATCTACTTTATCCCCTTCCCACTCTTTGCCACCTTTTAATGTTCTTCTTGCATGCCCTGTATCGTTTTCCCAAGGTGCATTTTGTTTTGCATATGCTTCTAGTTTTAATCCACTTTTTTCTGCGTATCTATTAAGTTTTTCCTTGTTTTCGGTTGCTAGTCTTGTGAAGCCGTTTAAAACATCTTCTATGTTTATATCCATAACTATCACATCCTCTCTAGGGTAAGATCTAAATAAATATCTAATACATTTTGTATATTAATTATTCTGTATTTTATATTATTAATAGTCAAACAATCGTCTTTTCTAATTTTTAAACTATTACTATCCAACATAACACTAAGCATTTCATTGTAATTTTTATTTGTTGCACCTGCATCTGTATAATTTACAACTATTAAATTTTTACCTAAACTATAATATCCTTCAACATCTGCAACATATAAATCGTCTTCTTTTTCTCTATAATCATTCACGCCAGTTCTAAATATACGAATGTCCTGCATATAAGGTTTAAACGCATTGTAAACTTCTCTTCTTATTTTAGATTTATTCATTTTTATAATACCTGTAGCCTTTTATATTTATTTAAAGATTTATATATGCTAGCAGGATAATCTGTATTAAACTCTATATCTACATCTTTTATTTTTCTACGTTTAGTACCACTATCTGTAAGATTAAATTCAATCATTTTAGCAATTGTCAAATTTAAACCTATTGGTATTTCTTCATCTTGTTTTAAATGTATATAATCTCTAACAAACTGTTCTATACTTGGTATTACTGCTTCTATATAATTATTTAGACTTTCGTCCTCTATTTGTAGTAGTGTTTTTACTTCCTGTATTGTTGGCATCTTCCACCACCTCGTTTTTCAATTCTATTTCTTTAAATCCTTGTTGTTTATATAAAACTTCATATGCTTTTTTAGTAGCATAGATTTCTCTTTTACCATCTGTATATTTTTTCAATATATTTCACCTTCCTATAAAATGGAGCTGTCGCATTAAATAATTAGTGCGGCAGCCCCAAATATTATGTACTATACTTGTGCTTTTGGCGTTAAAATAGCAAAAGCTTCTTCTTTAATTGGTAAGAAACCTAATCTCATAGTAGCTTTTATTGCTACCATATCATTCTCTGCTAAAGATAATGGTTTACCATCTGCCATTGTTACAGATTGTAATGTAGCTTCTTTAAGTATCTCGTATTGTATTCCCTCTCTAATACCAACTAGAGAATAATTAAAGTTACCTGCAATTAATTCTGCCTTTGTCTTATCAAAAGCTCCATTTCTAGTAAACTCGATTGGGTTAGAGTATAATTCGCTTTGGTCTACTCCAGGAACATATAAAGCGTTTCCATTTGCATCTCTTAGTTTTCTTAAAGAGTTTTTAAGTCCGTAATGACCCACAAATCCATTTATATCATGACCAGCATCTTCTACAAGTGCCATAACGTCAGAAACGTCAAGGTCAAGTTTTCCAGCCCCATTTGTTTCTAATGCTATTTTATTTCCTGCACCATCTGCTACACCAAATATGTTTTTAGCAAACGGAGAGTTTGTACCAAATAAACATGCTTGGTCTATTGCTTTATAAAAAGCTTCTGCTATGGTTGGTTTAATTTCTTCAAAGACATTTATAGTTGTATCATTTAACTTTTCTCTAGTTACTGGAACAATTACCGCTAGTTTCTTAGCTTCCATTTCTGGAAATATCCAAGTTGCAGTAGAGGTTTGGATTCTTTCTGTTTCTCCTACCCAGTAAGCTCCTGCACCTTCTGTCATTATAGAAAACTTCTTCTTATCAGAAGTCATTGGTTCAACCTTGGAAAGTCTTAAAACACTTGAACCTCTTGCCACATCTTTCATAATTTCTCCACTTACTTGTGTAGGAACAAAACCTACTAAATTATCTTTTAAAAATATTGTATCTGCCATATTTATTACCATCCTTTTCTTTATAAATTTTTATTATTTTTAGTAATTTATTCTTTAACGTCTATAAAACCTAAAAAAGACAATAAAAAAAGACCAATTTGGGGTCTATCTTCTTGCCTGATTCTGTTTAATTATATCCATAAAATTATTGGCTGCAATGTTATTATCTACACTGCTACCAGCTTTGGGTGTATTACCTTTAAGCTTTTCATTTACTGCTTTCTCAATAGCTTTCTGCCATTCCACTTCAAAAGTTTTAATGTTAGCCATACAAGTTTCTGCATCTTCACCAAGTAAATATTTAGAAAAATCTGTAGGTAAATTCTTGCCACTTAATTCTTTTATAACTTGTAATTCTAATTTTTCTCTTTGATATTGCTTTCTTTCTTCATCAAATTTTTGCTTTTCTCTTTCAAATTCAGCTTTAGTTCTTTCCTCTGCGCTCATTTTAGCTAACCTTTCAGCTTCTTGTCTTTCCTCATCAGCTTTTTTTAATGCACGTGCTAATCTTTTTTCAATTATTTTGTCTAATTCTTCCTGAGTAAATGTCTTTTCTTCCGTCTTATCTGTAGCTACATCTTTGTTAGTAGCATCTTCTTTTGTAGAATCTACCGCACTAGGTTCCTTATCTTTATTATCAATATTTTTACTATCTTCCATAATTACCTCCCAGCTTAAAGTCCTGTAGACTATTTTTTTATTTCCCATATTTCTTTAAAGTCTAATAAGTAAAAGACTAAATTACAGGTATCCAGCAACATCTGCAATTTGCATGTGCTGGATTATTAGGTTCTTTACCTAAGACAAACTCTTGTCCATGTAGACTTCCACATGTAGAACAAGTTCTTTCATCTGTACTCGCCAACCACATAACTTTTTCTACTACTTCACTTTCTTTATATCTATCTATAGTTGCAGTATTAACTATATGTGCCGCTTCTGTTCTTATTAATCTTAGTGCTTCATAAGCACCACTATCCATTTTATTTTTTAATTCTTTAGATAGTGTTATTAAGCTTGTACCTTCTACTAACCCTCTTGTTAGAGTTTCATTTAAAGTAAATAATAGCTTACCTTTGTTTTTCCATATTCTAGAACTGTAATCTGCACCACTCCAAGGGTATTGAAGTATTTTATCTACAGCCACTCTATCCACTTTATTAAAATCTATATTCACTTGTACATTTAATTCTTTAGCAACTCTTTCAGATGCTTCAATGTAATTGTTACTTAAAGAGTTATCAAAGAATTTTTGTTCTGTACTTCCTAAGTCTTTAACTATTTTTTCTAGTTGTTTCTCTACTTTGTTTAACCTATTATATTTATAAGCTTCAGTTAAGGAAGGGTTATCTCCCATCTTCTCATAGAGATTATAAATCTCTGCTTTTATATCCCTTAATGCTTTTTTATATCCTTGTAGCAATGTAATATTTTTCTTCTCTTGTGCATTATAAATATCTCGCATTACCCTACTTATCCTTTGTTCCCAGTATTCTTTATTGTCCATTTACATCACCAGTTTCGGGAATTAAATCTAAATTAATTGTATCTTTTTCCGCTTCTATCTGTTCCATTTCCTTGTCTACATCTTCTATCCCAACGTAACCTGCTATATAATTAAGTAAAGTTTTCCTACTTGTTATACCTGCTAATTTTATAGCAGCATCTGCAAGTTCAACAGAATTTACTGGTAAATTTCTATTAAATTTAATCTCTATATCTTCCCAATTATAATTGGCACCTTTGAGATTTAATATGTTAGTTATTAATCTAATTCTAGTCTGCAATGCTTTTTTAAATTTTCTTTCTTTAGACACAATTAATTGTTCAGTATTAAAGAATTTTTGCTTAATAGCACTTCCACTTAAATTTGCGGGTAATTCTTGGCTTAAATCTGGAACATAGCTTATTTTATGTATATCTTCTTTTATATTTTTTAGATGATTATGAATAACACTGTCATTGATTTCTTTTGTCATAAATTCAGCTTGGCTATTCTGATCTAGTAATAACACTCTATTTTCTTTCATTTTTTGTATATCTTCATCTGTCGTGCCTTCAAGTCCAATAAGTTTTAAATAACAATCCCTAAAATAGCTTAATTCATTGCTCAAATCAGATTGAGTTAGATTAAGATTATCTTGTAAGGATATTATTTTTTCAAAATCTCCTAATCTATAGATGTTATTATAATATTCCACTATAGGTACTTCCTTAAAATAATGCTCTTTAGTGTCTACTAAAATTAAATCACCTTCATTTATTGTGTAATATAATACATTTCTCTTTGTATATACTTCTACATTAGTAATATCCTTATCTAGCAAATAATCATGTGTATTATAGTATCTAATAGCCATACTAGGTTTAGCTTCTATTGTAGTATCATAGACCATTATTACTTCATCTGTATCTAATACATCAAATCTTATATTATTATTTTCATCGATGTACACCATCTCAAAACCTGTGCCTTTAATACTTTGTTTTCTAGCTAATTCTATATTAACTTCCTGCTCATCATTTATATTAAATATTTGCTTTATTTGTTCAAGATATGGTTTATTACTAGAAGTATATGTAACAGGTGAACCCATAAAAAAACCAATCATTGTGTCTGTAATGTAACTACAATAATTGGTAACTAATTTATTATTCGGTTTATCTGTATCTAATACTCTGTTTAATATATCTTGTTTACCTGTATAGTAATTTTCTAATTTATTCAATCTCGGTAATTCTTGCTTATGTATTTCCATCAATTCTTTTATTAATTCTAGTTGTACTGTATCTCCTATATCAATACAAATTTTCATCGTCTCACCTCTTTTTATAGTCCTAATTTCTTAGCACTAAATGTTCTTAATCTACCACGTTTTTGTAGACATTCACAAGCATATCTAAGTGCATCAAGCGCATGGTTATAGCTATCTATTGGTTTATTAATATATTCTTTAGTTAGCTTATTCTTCTGCCAACTGTAATTTTTTAATTCTTCTATTATATTTTCGCATATAGGATGTACTATAATTTCATATTGCTGGATAAGTTGTATTCCATTTAATATAGAATCTCTACCTTTTCTAGCTGGTTTAATTCTAGGTATACCTTCTTTTCTTATTTCCTCAATAGACTTTTGCTCTGCACTATCAGCTACAATTATTTCTTTAGAATATCCTTTTCTTTTTATTTCTGCTGCTATTTCATTATTAAGTAATCCTTTTTTATAAAACTCATCAAATATGTATAATTTTTTATTAGCTTCATCTGCAATAACTGCTACAAATGCACTAGGGTCGTTTATATACCCAAAGTCTAAGGCAAATAAAGCTCTAGCAGTTTGATTATTTTTTATAATATCTTTATAATCAAATTTTTCTACTTTCCAATTCGTATAAACTAGCTTATCTAAACTAGCAAATTCTCCTAATGCGTATATGCGGTAATATACATTATCTTTTTCCTTCATTTCTTCTAAAGATTGTATGTAATCTTGCGGTAGAAATTTATTATCTTTATATGTAGTTTTCAGTACCATTGTATTTTCCTTATTGTAGCTATTTTCAAACCACATTTTATATACCCAATTACTTTTAGAAACAGGGTTAAACATACAATGTATTTGATTGTATGGATTTTTAGATCTTAATCTTAAATTAAGTTGGTTAAAATCTACCATATCAATTTCAGTACATTCTTCTATTACAATATCATCTAGTCCACTTATAGATTTTATTTTTTCTGGGTCATCCATTCCCTTAAATAGAAATTGGCTACCATTAGGTAATTCTATTGTAAGTAATGTTTCTCTTATCTCACATTTATCATATAGTTTCCAATCTGCTAAAACGGTTTTAAATTCTGCAAATATGGAATCTCTAAGTGTATTACCAACCTTACGAACCACTAAGCATTTCCTATTAGGAAATTTTAAATATTTAAATATCATTTTTTGTACTACAAATTTACTTTTACCGCTTCCTACCTTAAGCACCGCCGTAATATACATTAAAACGTGTGCTATAGTTTTCTAATTGTGGAAGATACACATAGTTAAATATTTTTGGAGATATTTTAATGTTTAACGGCTTGGACATTGGCATCACCTCACTTTCAAGTTATAAAAAATAAAAAAAAATATATTTTTATATGGGGTAGCACTCCTAAAACTCTATATTGAAGTACCCCCTATTTAATTGCGTAAAAAAAGAAGATAGAAATTATTTATCTACCTTCTAAAATTCTTCATTGCTTCTTCCAATTCTGTGTCTACTATGTGCGTGTATATAGCTGTAGTTCTTATATCTTCATGTCCCATTGCTTTTTGTACCACTCTAAGATTATTAGTAGCTCTTAATAAATCTGTAGCAAATGTATGCCGTAATGTATGAGGACTTATCTTTTTGGTTATTCCAGCTTTATTAGCATAGGTTACTATCATTTCTCTTACATCTCTATCTACTAACTGTTTACCTTTATTGTTAGTAAAAACATAATCTACTTTAGTATTTAATTTAGTAAATTGTTTTTCTTTCCATAATATTAATTTAGAAATAGTGTTTTCATCTATCCATAGTATTCTATCTTTAGAACCTTTACCCTCAACCACTTTTAATTGTCCTGACATTAAATTAATATCAATCCATTTTAAATTAATTAATTCACTTAATCTTAATCCTGTTGCTAAATCTAATTCAACCATCATTTTATTCCTGCAACTAGTCCAGTATCTAGTATTAAATATATTTATTAAAGCTTCTTGCTCTTCTTTAGTTAAAAATTCTGGTATTTTTCTTTTAGCCATAAATAACACCACCGTTTATTTAATAATTATAGTTTTCCACCTAAAATACGGATTATAGGTGGTTATTCACTACAATTATTATTGTACACTTAGGTTTTACAAAAATCAAGTATAAACGGTGGTTATTCACATTAAAAACTTTGTTTTATTAACTTTTTATTCCTCTTCATCCTCTAAAGTAATATTAATATTATTATCTTCTTTGTTTACTACTTCCTGTCTATCTACCCAATTATAATTATTTTTAAGAGTAAAGATAGCTCCAGTAGTGCTAGACTTATCAAACAAACTATTTTCATAATTCATTTCGATAAATCTCTTTGCCTTTTTAATCGTGTTCACATAGCCTTTTCTTTCTTCATCACTACATCTTTTTAACCAATCATTTTCATCACTATTTTCATAATTTAATAACGTAGTTCTGCTACAATCTAACCACCAAGCCAATCCAGTAACAGTTATTTTCATATCATTATCTTTAGCCCATTTATAATATTGTTCAATGTAATTTTCTAACTCTTTAGGATTCTCCCACTTTAAAGGCTTTCTACCTGAACCACCTTCACCTTGTCTGCTCTTAGTACCATCTTTTTTCAATTTTTCTTTTGCCATTTTATTTCTCACCTACCTTTCAACATGCTGCGCTTTAACTTTGACTTTCTTTGACTTTTATAAAAAAATAAAAAGAGCCTATTAATTAGACTCTTGTCTTAATACTATATTATTTTTATTTATAATCCTTTATTTCAACTTCATATTCTATCAAAATATTTAAACAGAGATTATTAAATGCTTTATAAACTAATATTTTATTTGTTCTAATAATATCATTTGCAGCTATAACTGCAATAAACACAATATAAACGATAGACATATTTAACAAATACTTAGCTCCAAAATCTTTATTTATCTCAAATAGTTTGTCAGCCATTAATAGAATTACAGGAATAAATACAGAAAATAATAAACCTATTCTAGGTATATTATCATTTTTTTCACAATTATTGATTTTATTCATTAATCTTATTTTCTTGTTGATGTACTTTAAATTATCGCCTTCAAACTCATTATAATAATATTCTTTAATTTTTTCATTTAATTTATCATGACTAGTAATTTCTGCTTCAGATTCATTTGGATCTATATCTCTTTTATATATTTTAATATATTGTTTTAATAGATTATCTTCATTAATTTTAAAATCAAACATCATACCACCTCCTGTTTATTTATTATTCAACAGGAGACTTAATTTCCCTTTGGTTTAAATTGGTAGTTACTAATTTAAAAAGAGTACCTTTTTAAATAATCTAAATTTTAGTTCTTTCTTTTATTTAGCTGCATCTAATTTTATATCTCCATTAGCTGTGAACTCTATTTTAGTTTCATTACAAAAAGTATTGCTGCGTAACCAAAATTTATTTATATTTTATTACAATATAAATCTTCATTTATCAAAGATTCATTTAATCTTATACTAAATACATTATCGCTTTTAAAATTTCTATCAACATATTCTATATCTAACTCCTCAATTGTAATAATCTCATTGTTTCCATACTTATGTTCTATAATATTACTTTTTATATTTTTAAAAATGTTGATTTTAGTATCATTTATTTCTATATAATCTATTTTAGCAACAATTGTATTTTTAGATAAATTTATTATCTCTCCAGAGTTACTTATTATCCTACTCATTTATTCCGCATCCCTTATAACATAATTGATAGTTTTAATAATTTATCTCATTGTTTTCAATAAACAATCTTTATTATCAATATATTTACACTCTGGTTTACCAGCTCGATTTTCATAACACTCTGGTTTAGGTTTTATTGTATCACCTATTCCATTTTGAATACACGCATACCTTAAATTTACTATCTATACTATAATCACTAAAGATAACATTACCTTATCCTCCATTATATGAATATAGTACTATATTCTATAGTAAAGATCTAATTCCTTCTATATATTATAAACTTTCCTAAATTCCTTCCATCTGCTTTTTCTTAATTGCAAGTGCAATATTCTTAAAGTTACTATTATACTTCTTAAGCTCTATCTGTGCATCATACTCTTTTAATAATTGTTTTACGATATCTGTTAGCTTAAATATAAACGCATACATCTGTTGCCCATTTCTTTCAATCAACTCTATACGTTCCTCATAAATATCTGCTTTTGTATACAGATATGCTACTTTGGCTCTATTAACTAAAGCAATCTCTCTATTTTCTTCCATCTTTCTTATCTCCTCCAATTTTAAAAGAGATCACAGAGAGTAACACAGTGACCTCCTAATATTTCTATATGTATAATTTTAATAATCCCTTATATGTATATAATTTAAAATATAATATGTATATAATCTTATATTTCTACGCTTGCCCATCTTGTTCCATTTTTAATATTATGAATAAGTGTAGGACTTACATCATATTTATTAGCCAACTCTGTTTGTCCTAATCCTTTTTGCAACATCTTTTTTATCTCTTTAACATCTTCAACACTTAACTTAGTATTATGTCCATTATTTTCCCCAGTTTGAGCTGCTTTCATTTTACTTTTATCTTTTACCTTACCTTTTCTTTTAGCTTTTTTCTGTTTATTTATAACAGTCCAGCCATCAATCATGCTACAATAATTTATCCAATAGTTTTCCCTCTCTTCTAATTCATCATCGTCACAAATATCAAGTATCTCCCATTTAATTCTATTTGGTTCTTCTTTATATGGTTCTTGTAACTCTGGATAGTAATGTTCACCATTTCTTAGATGTGCTAAATGGCAACTCCATCTTTTTTGAATACCATTGTCACTATCTGCACTACCTACGTAAACATTTCCGGTTTCAACATCTTCAATTTTGTAAATTCCACCTATTATTTTCATAATAAACTCCTCCTATTTTTAATTAATTTTTATATAAAAATAGCTATCCTCTAAGGACAGCTAAATTTAAATCTTTTTAAATTATTTTTATTTTCCTATTGCTATTGTATTTTAAATATGTTAATATTAAATTGGTTAATTGTATAAAACTTTAGTTAAAATAAAGAAACTTATATAGTCCTAACAAAATCTATATAATTACAATCTTTATCTACTATAATATAAGCTTGACCATAGCATCCACCATGACCTGCATCTATTGCATAACTACATAAATATTTATCAAATTTCTCTAATTCATTTATTATTTCCAATATACTCTCTTTGTCCATATGCAGATCTTCTTTTTCTCTTATAGCTTTTTTCCAATGTTCAATTTTCTCAGAAACTTTTGTAATCTTGTCATCCTGTAATTCCATTCCAATAGTTTCGATTATGTATTCATTTAATTTCTCTAATTGTTCTGGCTTAAATTTAATCATTTTTACTCCTCCTGTATTTTAAATTTTTACTTTTTTAAATATAACCATTGACATAACACATCATTATATGTTATAATTAAGTTTTATGATATTTTAATAAGCAAAATAAGGGACAAATAAATGTCCCTTACTCCATATGGTTTTTTATAGTTATAACTCTTGTATTTACAGAAATACCTGTAATACAATCTCTCCTAATAGAAAATTAAAAAATTAATTCCCTATCATAGGGTAACTCTGACAAAAACCCCATAACCATTGATAATACTAGGCTACATGGTTTTTATTTTTCTATTTTACTCCCTTTTCATCTTCCTTAAATACTCCTATAAAAATTTCTTTATTATTCTTATATAATAATTGTAGAAAATCCGTATCTAAACCTTTATTGTTTATAAATTTAACAATTAAAGCTTTCATATTTTTATCATTAATTTTTAATTTCTTAATTTTATCATTAATATCTATTAAATTATCCTTTTGTTTTTGTACATATATAGCCTTAAATTCTTTATTTTTAATCTTTTTAATTTTATTAGTTAAATATAAATCTGTATTTTTAAATTCTTTGTACATATCTATAATACTTTGTGCTTGTTCATATTTATATTTATTAGAAATTTTCTTGTCTAGTAAATCTAACATATCTACATTATCAATTTTCTTACTATTATCAATTTTATTAATTTTATCTTCTAATAAACACATGAAGCAATTAACTTTTAATAATTTATCCAAGTCTTTATCTTCAAATGAATCTGATGTATATTTCCAAAAGCTAGGCTTAGCATTTTTATTATTAACTTTTACTTGCATACATTCTAATTTATTAATATTTGTTATTTGCTCCTGCAAGTTTACATCATATTTACGTTTTGCATTATCTATAGCAATTTGAGCAAGTACACTACAAATACATACTACATTAGCTAATTCTTTATCTTTACTATTCATGTACCAACTTAAAGCTATTTGTGCCATATTGCTTGTTATT
Source organism: Clostridium sp. JNZ J1-5 (assembly GCF_053901425.1). NCBI lineage: Bacteria > Bacillati > Bacillota > Clostridia > Eubacteriales > Clostridiaceae > Clostridium > Clostridium sp. JNZ J1-5. The sequence goes on from NZ_CM132773.1 coordinate 534,884, forward strand.
CCTATGTCAGCTTTACTTTTTGCTAAAGCATTATCTATAGCAACCATACTTTCCATATTATTTTTATATGGTCTTTTATCTTGTGGAATACAGTTAACAATAGTAGGATAATTTTCTTTAGCATATTCCGCAAATTTAGAAGCATCTTTTCGATTAGCAACCAATACAAAGTCACTATCTTGATCAGCAGAATTTAATCTATCTTGCCAATCTGTTTTAATTAAATTAATCGCTATGATATTTTCTGTAAAGTTAAAATATGTATCCATTAATTTATTCCTAGTATTTTTAGAATAATAGATATTATTTGGTGCATTATGAGGATTTCTAAAACAAGCCAGTTCTTCATTTTCTGTAAATCTAGTAGTATAACATACGTTTCCTTGTCCTAAACTCTCATCTATAAAGTTATCATCTAATACATTATTAATGTGTTTAACTTTCCCTACTGAATGAAGTAGCATTGTATAAGGATTACCTACTATAGTTAAGTTATCACCATTTATAAGCAATTTACCTGCTTTTAATCTATCTTTCCAATCTCTAATTTTATATTTTTTATAATCCCTAAACAATTCAGTACCTTTTATATTTTTATTTCTATTATATAAGTCTATAATCATCTGATTTATATTCATATCATTTTTAGTCGTATCTAAATAATCAATAAAACTATCAATATTATTTTTAATACCATCTGTATAATTTAAAGTATCCTTTAATATATTATCCATATTAACCATTTCTGGATCTAAAGTATTTAACATTTGATAACTCATTCTTTGGAAATTTCCATATTTACTTTCATGTTCTGTTTTAACAATACCAAATAAGTTATCATCATCTTCAATTTTTGTAATCCAATCTTCCATAGTTACATCGAATTTTTCCCATTTCATACTGTTTTCTGTGGTTATAAGTTTTATATTCTTAGCTAATAATTTTCTACCATATCTATCTCTAACAGTAAATGTATTATAATCTATATTATTTTCTATACAGTGATCTTTAAAGAATTGTTGCATATTAGTATTGAATCCACAAGTCTTAAACATATGTTGTCTAAGTAGAGCCATTCCTTGTCCTTCTAGTATTCCAGTAAATAAATTAGAATCCATTAATGCTTGACCATCAAATAGTGTGTTTTTTAATTTATAACTTAACTTCTTTAATTTAAAAAGCTATTTTACCAATTGTAGATATAAAATCACCTTTGTGAATTAGTTTCCATTATACGTGAGTATAGTTATCCTATAGAATTTTATGCCTTTTTTAAGAAACCAATTTTAACTTGTTAAACACTATTTCTATAGGTATATCATTCTTAGCTTGCTCATAAACAAAGCACACAAGTTCCTTAGCCGATAGGCTTTGAATAAGCCTGATGGTATCACCTACGGTGTACATTGAAGTAAGATGACATATTCTATATATTTCTAAGAAATTCATCGCTAAAAATACAAGCAAGAAATATCTCTCGATAGAGAGTATACTTTGGACCTTATATTTATCAAAGGCTAAATGGCTTTTAAGGTATTTATAATTAGTTTCAATACTCCATCTATTTAGATAGTATTTTATTATAGTTTGAGCATCAAGCTCTATGTCTGTCGACATTAAATATACAGGGGCTTTAAAGCCTTCGCCATCAGCTTCATAGCAGATTAAAACTAGCGCATTTTCAATTTTTGAAACTTTGCCTTCGTATTTATATACTCGATATTTCTTACCCTTGACGGTAACTACATCTAAGGTAGAAGGATCAATATATTTGGCGAATTCTTTCAGTTGCATTGAAATTCCTAAAGGAGATATTTTCCTATTGGACTTCAACGCACCGATTAGGTAAAAACCTTGCATTAAACTGCTATCTACAAGCTTCTGGCTAGTGTACCAACTATCAACAAGACAATATACTTTATCGCAATTAGATGGCTTTTCAAATGAGCTTATGAAGTCAACTGCAATATCAGACTTTCCCATGAATGGTTTGTTATGTTTTAAGCAATTTTCTTCACTTAAATAGGTTTTATAGTTTAAGGGGATAGATATATCTCCTACAACAAAATTAGAAGTAACCACACAGTGAGACCAAAGATTTTTACCCTCTGTATGGGAGTGATTATAGCTTAAGCATTCCATCTTCTTTGCTTGTATTTTAGGATTTACCGTATCATCTATTACTAAGAATCCTACGGATTTTGGTTCTATAAGTTTTTCAAAGTGCAGCTTTAAATAGCTAATGCGATTTCTATCAATGAGACTATCGTCCCATTTGGAACGGCTTAAAAACCTATATATACAGCTGCTACTTTTAGCACTTAATATGTGTTCTGAAATATTTAATAAAGATTTATTGCCAGGTAAATTTATTAATCCATTTATAATTGTGGTTAGATGATGAAATTGTGGTTTATTCATTCCATAATTTACATCATTTAAGTAGTTGTAAAGTTCATTATTAATGGATACAATATTATTGCTTGGCATACTGATAACCCCCCGTGATTATGATTGTGTGGTAACTTTTATATATCACGGAAACCGTCAGTGTGCCATATTTATTTTTTGGCAACATTACCAAATTGAATTTTTATTTTGCAGAACTAAAGTTTATAATTATCATTATCTTCTACATAACAATTCCCATCATCATCAACTTTAACTAATTTACATTTATGTGTGCTAAAACTATCTAAATCATTTACAACTAACATTTCTGTTCTAGGATTAATCTTAACCAGTCCTTCTAAACTACTAGCTGTAAGTGCCTTATAAGCTTCCATTTCAACCTTTTTACATTCTTTATCTTTTTCAAATAATATTCCCATCTGTTGCCAACTATTAATTTTATCTACTAATTCTTTGTTGATAAAGAAAACTTCTCCGATTCTAGCTTTTGCACTTGTTCTAAACCAGTACACATAATTTATTCTTTTATCTAATATATGTACTTTATTTCCTTCTTCATCTTTAACAATTTTCTTATCTTTATCTTTTTTAACTTTGTAGAAGTCTAAGAAAAATCCATCTTTATATAATTTATTTCTTACATCTTCTTTTGATATTTTTAAATCTTTAATTTGTTGTTCTAGTGATTTTATTTCTTCTGATAATTCTTTTCTCTCTTCTCTTCTACTATTAATTATTTTAGTTTTGCCTTTTGTATCTTTATATAATTCATCAGCTTCAATACTCTCTTTAATTTCTTGTTTTATATCTTTAATCTGTTTTTCTAGCTCCTCTATTTTCTTTACATCTGTATCATAACCATATGTAAATCTAACATTAATAATATCTCTAGTTGTGTTATTCTTACTTATATTTAATCCTAAATTAATTATTTTATTGAGTAATAAAGATTTATTAAAATTAATATTATATATTTTATTAATAATTTCTCCTCTTAAATTATTTTTTAGTATGCTGCTACCTTCCATACTCATTATTTTAACTTCATTTTTTAATTTATTCATCATAACTCCCCCTCATCCTCTAAAAAACTGGTCTATTTTTATAATTGTATCTACTATTATCTATATAACCGATATTAATTACTTCTTTTGGTTTTTCTCCCCACCAATTCTCTTCATTTTCTTTAGTTTCAGTTTTCTTAGTTTTATTTGCTAACTCTTTTCTCTTAGCTTTTTTATTCTCTAAATTTTCTAATTTACTCTCTAAATTAGAAGTGTCTCTGTTACTATTTTGTTCTTGTGCAATCTTACCCTTAAGACCATTAATAGTTTTAATTTCTTTTGCTGTCTTCTTCCCTAGCACAATAAAGCCATTAGTTTCATAAAACAGTTTGGACTGCTTTAAAGCTTCACTTAATTCATTTTCATCGACAACATAAACATTATTAGCTATATGTGTTCTACCATCTTTCTTAACCAAACCAATGTTATCGTAGTAAACTAATCCCATACTCTGCAATTCTTTAATATAAATATTCCAAGTATTTTCGGTAATCTTTAAGTGCTTTACAATAGATCCATAGCTATCATAAAAGCATTCCGCTTTACCTCCATTAACTTGAATATCATTACTCATTCTTTTACCATCATATGTTATAACTTCTCTTCTACTTAGTCTTGCATTTATATAGTAGTAAACCTCTAGCAAGGTTAACTTGTTTAATTTTCCAGAATATCTGTCCATAATTTCTAGATAATTTTCATGTAAAATAGTAAAGAAATTAGTATTGTTGTTATTATCTGGGTCTTTATCAATTGGCATATTGAAAGTGCAATTAATGTAAGTATCTATATTCACATTTTCTAATTTTAATTTTTTATGAGTTTCAATTATGCCTTTAGATTGCAAATCTGAAAGTATTTCTTTGAATTGAATATTAACTTTACCGTTTCCATCCTTATCTCTTCCACTCTTTGGCTTTAGACCACAAGAAGTTATCATATCTTTAATAGTAAATATAGTCTTATCAAACCTATTAGTCATACCATCTAAGTAAGAGAATATATGTAATATTTTGTTTCCATAAATATGTATATAAGTGTTATTTTCATTGCTCCAAATTAACTTATTAGGTAGCATTATAAAATTTTCTATAGTTATCAATCCTTTCAAATATATTTTTAAGTTTTAAAATTTAATATTTAAGTTTAAGTCCCTTTTGAACGTTCACGTTTAAAAGGTGATTGGTTTCTTTTATTGTTATATAGGTTTCTTTTATTGTTATACCCTAATTTAGGGACACCTACTATCCCCTCAATATTCATTTTTAGGTTATTAAAGGGACACTTGCTATCCCTTTATAATTTTCACCTAAATTAAGTATCATTTTTGAGGTATACTTATTGTGTTTTACAGTTCTCTCCTACACCATTTTTTGAATAGTGGTTTTGATGCTTGTCTATTAAATTCCCATACCCATTTATCTTTATTCCAGTAAATTTTTATTGGTTCCAATCCATTTTTAACATACGCTCCTGCTTGTATTGGATTTACTATTCTAATTGTTCCATTTTCCATATGTATAAAACTCCCTCTCTTAGTGTTTTTTAATATGTAGTATTTAAGTTCTGGCTTAATTTGCCAAAATCTACTGTGTAGAACATCATAAAGCCAAATGCCACATTCTTGAGAACCTCTTGAAAGCAGTATACTGTCAATTTGTTTTATCTTTTCTGGATACTTCTCTTCCATGCTTAAACAATAATCTTGCATGTTCATATAATTAATCCCCCTGTTTTTTATAATTTTAATTTGCTTTTTCTAAAAAAGTCTTGAACTTTAGATTTTTATAGTATACAATGGTTTTAAGATAAATTAACATTATATAATATACGTTATATAATGTTGTCTTACTAATAATTTACAAATAATAATCACCATCCTTTTCAAAAAAAGTATACAAAACAAGCAGGAAGAATGGTAGTTCTTCCCACCTATTTAGGGGCATAGCTTACCCTTGTTTTTGTAGTCCAATTTTAGTATAACATGGAATTTTTGTATGTCAAGTATTTTTACTGCTTGGCTTATTTGCATTTGTGCAGGATATGCCCTATCTAATATTATCGTATCAAAATCTAATTACTTTACACCCTTTTTAAAATATTTTTTATGCTGCATTTCCTAGCCAATATATACCTTCTTTTAATTCTATTAACTGACCTTCAAACATTTCTCCAGTTGACAATTTCCACCATTCCAAATCGTCTAATGTAGCTAAACTACAACTATAAATTGCACTTTCTTTTTCCATCTCTACAATTTCCTCTAAAGTACCTAAACCGTAGCTACCATCCACCATTCCAAAGCTGTATAATCTTTTTATTGTATGCATAGTGCATCCTCCTCTTCGGTAATTGAGCTTGCTGGTGCTATTTTTATAACTGTATTATCTATTAAGCTATAAAACTTTATATGTTCGTCCCAGTCAATAAAATCGAAGTCGCTTAAATTCTCTAATATAAAAACAGCTTTATCTTTATTTTTGCTATAGATTTTAAGTTTGTTGTTTTCTACAGTAAAATCAAATTCCTTTTCTACAGTAATTCTTTTTGGTTGTCCCTTACCTGAATATGCTATAATTGCTAAACCATTCTCTAGCTGGCTACATAAAAAACAGCATATATCTAATTCCTTTACAGTTTCTTCAGATACTTGTAATAAATTTGTTTTTATCATTTTATAATCCCCCGTTTTTTTAATTTTTTACTCTCTAGCTAATACCATTCAACGATACCATTAATCTTTTGATAGACTCTAATCCAAGCTCCATTTTTAAAGTTTATTTTTATGCTGCAATTAACACTTTGCATCTTAAAATCTTTATAGTTTTTTATTTCTTGTCTAACTTCTTTTGATTGCAAATTGTAATAATAATTAAATAGTTTTTCTTGAGCAGCTGTCATTATAACTCCTCCCCTCTTGAAGTACTTTATACTTATATAGGTTATCTAGAGTTATTGGGATATTAAAAACTTTAGAAAATTGAATGAATTTGTGTAGAATTTTAATAGACATTTGTTTTACCTCCTATGTTGAATTTTCAACCTTATAGTTTAATTATAATCTTTATTTTTTCGATGTCAAGTACATTTTTCAACTTTATAGTTTAATTTTAAATATTATTGATTATAATTAATCTTTATTGTATAATATATATAGAGGTGATATTATTGGGAATTAAAGAAGATATAAAATCTTATATAATTAAATCAGGTTGGACTCTTACCCAAGTTCAAGAAGAACTCAACAAAATAAATAACACAAATTTTTCAGTACAAAATTTGAGCAAAAAATTAAATAATGAAACTATAAGATATGACGAGTTATTACAGATAGCTGAAATAATAGGATATAAGATTGAGTGGATTAAAAAAGACTAGGGAATCAAATCCTTAGTCTTACATTATTTCTTGAATAAAAAGATTTATGATATATACATAAAGCAAATCAAAAACATTTTCTATTTTTAATGTATTTTCAAATAATTTTGTTATTTCTAAGATACAACTATATTCTTCATTCTTATAAGATATTAGAGAAGTAGATGCTTTTACGATATCATTTCTAAAAACATTATCTTCTCTTATTTTTTTATAAATATTATATATTAAATCATCACTATCAAAATTATTTTCATGTTTTATTCTACCTTTATAAAACACATCATTATTATCTTCTCGTCCTAATATATCGTTTAAAATTGCTACTGCTATATAATCTAAAGCTATCTGTGTAAAGTTATTATAATTATTTGTATACCTTTCAATTAACTTTAGATTATTATAACTTTCTACTTCATCAAGCCATTTAAATCCCTTTTCTTTAATCTCTGTTCCATTTTTAATCATATTAGACAAGTAGTCTTTGTATTCAATATTATGGTCTCTAAACTTCCATTGCTTATGAACTTTAAGAATAATTCTATATTTATTTGGTATCATATCCATCATAATTTTTTCTCTATCTATTGTTTCCCAAGTAAATCCCTTATCTGCGCTCTCAACATTTACAGTCTTTAGCCCCAGTTCATACGTGTAAGCTCTTTCGATATGTTTACGCATAAATTCTGGACATTTATAAACGGGTACATACTCTAAATCTTCCTTTCCAAATTCATTAAATATTTCTTGTAGTTTTCGTCTATTATGCCTATTATTTCTTAAGGCACTAATATGATACTTATACCTTGTATTTAAATCCCCTGTCTCTCCTACATAGCACCAATCGGTAGCTACACTATAAATTATATATACTCCGCTATCCCCATTATTTATTTCTAAGTCTTCGTTTAATCCTATTTTCTTTTTAAATTCATTTAGTTTTATACGTTTACCTATATCAGACATAATTTACTCCATAAGATTCATATTTTATATTTAATTGTTTCCAATATAGATAAAGTTATACACAGCTCACTAATGTCTTAATCATGTTGCATTTTAACGTTATACTTAAAAGTTATAGCTAAAATGAGTATTTATATTATTTAGTTAAAATAAAGCAATAGAGATACAGAATAATTATGCGTTTTTAAGCCTTATTTTACTTAAAATGATAAATTATATTACTTGGGGTATTATCATTAAAATTCAAGTGATTTTAGGACGAAGAAATGCTATTTGCAGGGTATTCCTTTAAAGGAAACATTAAAGGATGGTACAAAATTGTACTCTTCAAATCTAAGGTTCGAGTAGCTAAATTTTTCGCTCTCTAACAGGTGCATTAAAAGAACCTCGTTGTTTCGGTTGGCGATTTTTCACTTTTGTAGATTCTTCTATCCCTATTGGCTTTTCTATCTTCTTCTCCTACCACCTATAATAAATATTCTAATTAAAACCAAACAAATTAGTATCTTCATGTAAAATTCTCCCCTTACCACTAAATTACTTACTATTATACAACTTTTATACAATAATTACTACATTTTGGAGTTTTGTTATTCACATCATTTAACAAATTAACTATAATTAATTTGCGTTATTTTGATTCAATGTCTCTCAAAGTTATTTTAAACGTCTTATTGTTTCTGTCGATACTCCAAGTTCTTTTGCTATGTCTTCTTGGGTTTTCAAAGGATAATTTTTACCTCTTGAACCTCCATGTCTTACCCCACACAATTTTTCATATTCTGCATAAACTTTTCCTTGTTTTACCTGTGGCATTTTAGCCCATATTTTATATGCTGTAGTGGATTTTAAAGCACCAGTTTCTACTAGAGATTGTAACTCTGGAATTAGGTCATTAAGTTTTTTATAATTTAAGTATTGTGTTCTATCTATGTCTAATTGATTAGCTATGTCAGATTGAGTTTTGCTTGTAGAATTATTCAACAAGCTACTTTGATTATTTCCTTTCCTTATTCCATATATCCTCTCTAACTCCACTTAATATTATTTTAATATATGACATATTCCGACAAGGACAAGCTGCTTATTACTAATTACTTATTTTTAACTACATTCCCTATTGCTTATTACTTATTGTAATCTAGCTTTGACTATATTGCTTAACTACAAGGATTAAAAGTATGACTACATTATTCTGCATTCGTACTCTTGATTCGTATTTTTAATCCTTGTAAGCTACATAAAAATTTGATGATTTCGCAATGTAGATTACATTTTGTTTTCTATTCTTTTAAAATTAGATATGCAATTTTTAGACATTTTCTTGACTTGTTAAAAGGTTACAGTAAAGTTGGGGAAATAGTTAAGCAATTAGACGTAGTTTCCCCTAAAAAAGGGGAAAAATAAAAGTTGGGTATAATTGTTGAAGTTTCTTATTGTACTGCTATTGTATTATGCTTCATCTTACTAATTACTGCCCTAGTAATCCACATAATCCCGTCTTGCGACCAGTAAACCTACCTATCTAATATTTTAAGAGGATGGATACAACCTCTTTACTGGCAACTATAGTAATAGCAGAAACTACAGAAGTCAGAGCCACTTGTTTTGCGTCGGTATGGCTAGTCCTACTCTATATTTTACTTGCTAGAGTGCCTATACAAGTGACCTATTCCTTAAAAAAGGTAATAGGAAACTAAGCCTTGCACACCCAAAATTTTTTTGATACAATATTTGTAAGAGAATTAAATGTAATGTTGGGTAAAGGTTTAGTTAATCTTTATTCAGTTGTGTAAGGTGGCTATTTGCGGTAGCTGCCTTATTTCTTTATCTTAAAACCATTAAAGGACTAGTATCTATACTCATATTTATAATTTCTTCATCTTTTAAGCTTTGTAAATACCTTTTTGTAATTGAAATATTTTCATGTCCTAAGAGCCTCGAAACTGTATACAAATCTAGATTATTTCTAAGCATAAATTGTGCATAATAATGCCTTATCGTATGAGGTGAACATCTTATATCTTTTCTAACCTTTGCTAGTTTTCCAGTTTCTCTTACAACTCTTTCTATGCTTTCTACAGTTAATCTCTTAGCTCTATAAGATAAAAAATAAGCATCATCCTCAAGGAATTTATCTTTTATATAATTAGTTCTCATCCTTTCATATTTAATCAGTGTTTTTTTCAATGCTGGACTTATAGGAACGTATCTTTCTTTATTGCCCTTTCCATGCACTAAAATTACCCTCTCTCTTATATCTGTAATGTTGAGAAAGCATAGTTCTAAATTTCTTAGACCTGTTTCAAAAAAAGTAGCGATTATAGCTTTATTTCTAGTATTATAATAAGATCTAAAATCCCATTGTTTTAGCATATTTTTTGCTTCTAAGTCTGTAAATGTATTGATTATTACTTTAGGTTCTTTTGCCCATTTCACTTTTAACATAGGATTTTGATGAGTTGAAATATATTCCTCTTGAATGCAATAACGATACAACATTCTTAAATATTTTAGGATACCATTAATGTAGACTTCTGTTCTACCTAAATTTTGCATATAAGCGATATACTTTTTTATAAGCAAATGATTAACTTCATCTAGTTCTTTTACATTAAATTCCCCATTTAAATACTTAAAAAAGGCTTTAGTAGTATTTATTGCGGTTTTAATTGTTCTTGGGCTAAATTTTTTACATTCCATGTCAAATTTAAATTCTTTAACTAAATCTTCAAGTAAAATAATAAAAACCACCTCCAATAATAGATATAATTCGTATATCCATATTAAAAGTGGTTTTTATTTAGTATATCAACATTTTAACGATTAAAATTTCTTTCGTATACCGTCATTCAACATTTTTTTGGAGTATTAAGTACTCTCAATCCCTTTACTCTTCAAATCCCTCAGGGAACTCAGCATTATGGTAAACATCTTGAACATCGTCATCATCCTCAAGCATATCTAAAAGCTTTTGAGTCTGAGGGGCTGTTTCCATGTCTACAGCTGTCATAACATCTGGAATCATTGTTATATCAGCTTCTAGGAAGTTGTATCCTGCCTTTTCAAGTTCTTCACGAACTGCTGAGAAATCTATTGGATCAGTTAATATTTCAAATACTTCATCTTCTGCATTGAAATCTTCCGCACCAGCTTCTAACGCTTGCATCATTAACTCTTCTTCATCGATTTCCTCAGTATTTTCGATTATCATTTGACCTTTTCTTTGGAACATATATGATACACATCCAGTTGATCCTAAGTTTCCACCGTACTTATCAAAAATATGTCTTGCACTGGCAGCACTTCTATTTCTGTTATCTGTTAGGAACTTAACCATAACAGCAACTCCACCTGGTGCATATCCTTCATAAACTATTTCTTCATAGCTTATTCCATCAAGCTCTCCTGCACCTTTTTTAATTGCTCTTTCTACGGTATCTCCTGGCATATTTGCAGCCTTAGCTTTTGCTATGACATCTCTTAACTTAGAGTTTGTATCTGGGTTTGAGCCGCCATCTCTAGCTGCAAGTATAAGTTCTCTACCTATCTTTGTGAATACTTTTCCTTTTTTAGCGTCGTTTTTTCCTTTTTTCGCTTGTATATTATGCCACTTTGAATGTCCTGACATAAATATTTCCCCCTAACTGGTAATATTTAATTTTAAAAATCATCTATTATATTTATCCCATATATTTTAGAAATCGTTTAATATTATATCATATAAGATAATTTTATTTCAAATTTTATTTACTCCTGGTATAACCTACTATCAAGTTTAAAATAGTATTTCTCTTTACTAACCTTAAATTCACTTTTACCTGATGTTATTTCAACTATTTTAGATCTTATTTTCTCTACCATATTAGTTTCACAATATATTTCTATAGCAACTTTATCTGTATATTCTATATTTTCAATATACCAATTGTTTTGACCACATGCATATTGAATTTTTCCTAATAAATCATAATCAGTTATTATATTAAGAGAGACTCCTTCTACCTTTTCTACAACATTAGCATTTTCTATTGCAATTGCTGCACCTTTTGAATATGCTCTTACAAGTCCTCCCGCCCCTAAAAGAGTTCCTCCAAAATATCTAGTTACAACTACTGCAACATCAGTTACCTTATTCTTTTTTATTACCTCTAATACAGGTATCCCAGCAGTTCCTTGTGGCTCTCCATCGTCACTGTATCTTTGTATTCCCATGTTTTCTCCAACTATATATGCATAAACATTGTGAGTAGCATCTTTATGTTTATTTTTTATAGTATCTACAAATTCTTTTGCCTCTTCTTCACTATTAACTCTCTTTGCATAACCAATAAATACAGATTTTTTTTCTTCAAATTGATCTTGTCCATCATTTCTCACTGTAAAATAACCCACTGTAAATCATCCTTTCATAGACTTTTGTAATTATATTAAGCCTTGCTCTACATTATGATTATTTATATCTTCCTCTATGTTATCTAAGTATATCTCAGCAGCCCTTTTTATATATTCTTTATCTGAGGTATTTTTTAAATATATAATTTTTTCTACTGCCCTTTTGCTGTTTAGCTTTTGTAATGCCTTAATTGCATAAGTTACAACCTGAGGATTACTATCTTCTAGTGCTCTTATAAGAGCTGTTTCGCATTTTGGACTTTCAATTTTCCCCATAGCTGATACAGCCATTCTTCTTATATTCACAAATTTGTGTACTGAGGCTTTTGCTAAAATATCTAAACTATTAAAGTCCTTTAATTCTCCTATTATCCAAACAGCTACTTCTTTATCTCTTGAGTACATATCTGTATAGCCGTTCTTTATAAATTCTAAAACTTTTCTCTTATTTTCTTCATCAAGGGAATTTAATACTTCTATTTTGTCTCTCTTTCCCGCCTTTGTTATCTCTTTAAATAAATCTTCTGTATTTTTACTTTTAGTTAAAAATCTATATTTTATTTTTCCCTGTATTATATGATTCTGAACTGTGGGCCTGTCGATGTTTCTTATTCTACATATGGTTTCTATGCTTTTACCTTCAATAAACAAAAAATATGTTATATCTTCTTCATTATATTTATCTATTTCGTTCCAATTAAACTCTACAAGCCCTTTCTTCATACTAGTTCTTCTCCTCTTTACTTTAATAGTTTATCAATCACTTCTATTCCTCTTTTTATTTCATTAATATCTGTTTGTGAAAATCCTAGTCTAAAAAATTTTTCCCCATCTATACTATTTTTATAAAAAAGTACTCCAGGTGTTATAATGACTTTTTCTTTTTTACAACTATTAAAAAGATCTATACAATTCATCTTTAAATTATCTGATACCTTTAAATAAAAATTTAGTCCTCCTTTTGGATCGTTAAATGATATCTTATCCCCTAAAATATTTATAATGTAGTCTTTCATACATAGGTATCTTTCTTTATATGCAGAGTTCAAATCCACTATATGCTTTTTCCAATAGCCATCATTAATATATAAGTCTAAAGCTCTTTGCATTAGGCTGGAAGTAGTTCTATCTGTGTTTATTTTAGAACTTTGAATATTATCGTTAAATTTAATTGGTGATATTAAATACCCCATTCTAATTCCTGGAAGAAATATTTTTGAAAAACTCTTTATATAAATTACTCTATCATTAATATCTAAACTTTTAAAGCTGTTATATCCTATACTATCATCATATATAAGTTCAGATAGATAATCATCTTCAATAATATAAAAATCATATTCTTCTGCCAAATTAAGTATCTCTTTTTTCTTTTCTATACTGTAAGTACTTCCTGTTGGATTTTGGAAATAACTCATTAGATAAAAACACTTAATCTTATTCTTCTTAAGCATCTTTTTTAGTGAATTAGTATCAACACCATCTTTAAGCATATTAACTTCAAAGATATTTGCCTTTCTACTCTTAAAAACATTTAATGCTCCACTATAAGTAGGCTTTTCTACTATTACATTATCATTTACATTAATTATAGCCTTTGCAGCTATATCTATTCCTTGTTGGGCTCCTGATACTATAATTATATTTTCATTATCTAATCTTTCATTCCAAAAGTATTTATTAATACTTTCTCTTAACCCTTCATATCCTAATGGATCTTCATATGCAAATGCTTCTGCCCCATCTCTATCTAACACTTTGTTTAAAGCTTTTTTAAAAGTATCTATAGGAAAAAACTCACTGCATGTAGTCTCACCTGTAAAGTCAACGCAGTCTTTTAGAAGACCATTACCTATCTTCTTATAAATCTGTGAATATTCTTTTAAAAAATTTCTATTCTCTTCTTTTGCCTTAGCATAAGTTCCACTTCCCATCTTTTGAGTAGCATATCCTTCTGCCTCAAGTCTGTCATATGCATTCACTATAGTAATTGCATTAACTTCTAATAGCTTAGATAAATTTCTTATAGAAGGCAGTCTTTCTCCATCAGCAATTTTTTTCGAATAAATTAACTTTTTTATGTGTCTTACAATTTGAATATACTTTGGCGTTTCTCCTTGAAATTTTACAACATACTTATCCATAAAATTCATCCCTTTGTAAAATAAATTTGGCATACACCTTTCCCTTTTCGGAAATACGCATGCCAAATTCTTATTTTAAATAAAATAAACTTTTTCTTTAAATAACATGTTATTTGAATCGTCTCTGTACTCTCTACCGTCTTTTTTTATAATTTTTTTCTCAAATAACTTAGTTAATATATTTTCAAAATTAATTTTGTAATTTTTAAAGAACTCATCCTTTTTAATATCTTCCGAACTTAAGAAGCAGTCTTTCTCTCTCATATAATTTAATAACAGGCTTGTATATTTTTTCAAATTTCTATCTATGTTATCTTCAAAAAAGGCTAGCATCTCTTCAATATGTTTGCGAACATCATCCTTAGTTCCAAAAAAAACATTATCCACATATTCCTTAAAATCATCATCTAAATTCATAGCCATAGTCATAACATCTTTACTTATCATATATCCTGAAGCGTTTACATATAGTTTTGAATAATCCTCTATTCCTTTAATTATAGCACTATATGCCATATACATTCCATTATTGGTTAGGTACTTTCTGCATACATTCATGCTTTTTAATAAATCACCTAAGTAGACCATATTCCATTTTTCCTTATCTACATCTGGATAATATCTTCCCATATCATATTTAGCTGTAATCTCTTCATCCTTTGAAAATACTAATCTAGATGATACAAATACTCTATGTATAAACCCACCTAAAAGCTCTTCTTTATGTAAACTTAATAGTTTTTCTTTACTCATCAACTTTATATGTACACGTACTCCCTCTTCCTCAGTGTATATATTAACTCTACGTTCTATTTTATCTTTAGAAATAACGAATAAGTCAATATCTGATTGCTGCCATAGGTCACCTGTTATAATACTACCAAAAACCATTGCAGCAAGAATTGAATCATTTTCCTTAAGTCTATCAATTAATAAATTAAAAGCTTTTTGGTATTTTTGAATTGTATTAGCCATTTTAAACTCCCCCCACCCCACTATTATTTTTTATTATAAACACATTAGTATTTAAATACAATCAATATATTTAAAATATGATTACATAATAACTTTTCTTATTTTAACATCTTCCATAAAATCACACTTACTGCATTTAAATATATGAATGCAATAGTTTCCATAGTCATCGATGGGATCTTCTGCACTGTAATTGCCGAAGAATTCTTGCTTTCTCCCTTTATCCACCATGTTACTATTACATTCTCTGCATTTATATTCTACGTGATTTATTTCATTACATATAGGACATACCATCTCCATATAAAATGACCCCTTTTCATTTTAGATAAGATTATTATTATCATTATGTAATAAAAATAAACCATAAATTATACTAGATATTTTTTACACTTATTATGAACTTCTTCATCAACCATGGCCACAATTCTAGTTCCTTCTTCTTTGTATTCTTCTTCTAATACTTTAGCAGACCTATGTAATAAAGCAGCAATAGCAGTATCAGTGTAAGGTACTAAATATTCAACCTTTTTTAAAGGATTAGGCAGTTTTTTGCATATAGTAGCTAATAGTTCATCAAGGTTCAAACCTTCTTTAGCGGAAATCTCTATAATTTCCATGTTACTATATTTATCTCTTATATTTTTTATATCATCTATATTTGCCTTATCTATCTTGTTCAATAGAAGCACTATAGGTTTATCTATAGCTCCCAGCTCACTTAAAACTTCATTAACAGCTTCAATTTGCTCATAAGCTTTATTTGATGAAACGTCTACTACATGTAAAAGCAGTTCTGAGTTTATCACTTCCTCTAGAGTTGATTTAAATGCTTCTACTAAATCATGAGGAAGCTTTCTTACAAAACCTACTGTGTCAGTTAAAGTTATTAGTCTATTATCCGGCAAGATTACTGCCCTAGTAGTTACATCTAGAGTTGCAAACAGCATATCTGCTTCAAACACTTTTTCTTTTTGAAATATATCCCTTGGTGAAGCAATTTCACATAATCTGTTTCTTAACGTAGATTTACCTGCATTTGTGTATCCTACAAGGGATACTTTTGGAATACTCTCCCTACTTCTTTTATCTCTTTGAATCTCTCTATTTTTTCTAATTTTATCTAATTCCTTAGTAAGGTCGTGTACTCTGTCTCTTATATGTCTTTTATCTATTTCAAGTTTTTTCTCTCCTGGACCTCTTGTTCCAATTCCACCGCCTGTTCTAGATAGAATAGCTCCCATTCCAGTTAATCTTGGTAATCTATATTTAAGTTGAGCAAGTTCTACTTGAATCTTAGCTTCCTTACTTTTTGCTCTTCTAGCAAATATCTCAAGAATAAGTGTAGTTCTATCTATAACCTTAGTCCCTGTATATGTTTCTAAGTTTCTAATCTGAGATGCAGCTAATTCATCATCAAAAATAATTATATTTGCATTTTTTGCCTGCCTTAGCATTCCCACTTCTTCAACTTTTCCTTCTCCTATGAAAAATGCAGTGTCTATCTTGCTTCTTCTTTGCAGAACTTTTCCAACTGTTTTAACATTACAAGCTTTTGCCAATTCTTCTAACTCGTCTAAACTTTCTTCATCTTCTATCCCAACTAAAATTGCCCTTTCACCTTGCTCTTCGTACACTTCATTGTTTTTTAAGCTTTCTTCAATATGATTTATTATTTTTAATATGTTTAATTGAAGTGTTTCTTCTAGACCCATAGGCTTTGTTACTTCTGCAATTAATTTATCCTCTTCTATTGCACAAAAGCCTAATGTTATTTCTTTACATTTTCCATCTTCTACTCCTATTGCAGCCATGCAGTCTAGTTTAAGTTTTATCAAAGCTGATATATCTAAAGTAGAAAGCATAGAATTTCCTGTAGGGTGAGTATGTATAACTCTAATTCCTGAAAGTTTCTTTTCCTTTATATCCATAATTGGCAACTCGACAGTTGTACTATCCCCCACTGATATGCCAGTTATATTTCCCTTCCTATCAATAGCTACACTTATTTCCTTATTTATTTCTTCAGTAATCTGACAGATAGTTTCTATTAATTCATTACTTGCAATAATATCTTTTTCTAATTTGTTATCATAAATCTTTTCCAATCTATTTATAAGAGATTTTCTTATGCCCTCTATATTACCTGATATCATATACTTCCCTCTTTTCTGCGTTTTTTCTACCTGATTTTACATAACTTTCGTAATTTATTATAATCTTTCACTTGACAACTTTCATATAATTTTATACTATAAAAACAATATTGTAAATATCTATAGTTTGGGGGATTACAATGGAAAATAAAAAAAGAAATATACTAATAGACGAAGAAAAAATCCAAAAAAGAATAACTGAATTAGCTAAGGAAATCTCCTCTGAATATGAAGGCAAAAAACTTTATGTCTTATCATTACTTAGAGGAAGTTTCATATACACAGCTGACCTGGTAAGACATATTTCTGTACCAACAAAAATAGGTTTTATGACTACTTCTAGTTATGGCCATAGTGAAGAATCTTCTGGTAAAGTAAAAATAGTAAATGATGTTCCAGATGACGTTAAAGGCTATGATGTTTTAGTTGTAGATGATATAGTTGATACTGGTATTACAATGGAATTTGTAATGAATCACGTAAAATCCCTAGGTGCAAACAGCGTAAACTGTTGTGTGCTTCTAGATAAGCCGGATAGGCGAAAAGTTGAAATCAAACCTGATTATTGCTGCTTTGAAATTCCTGATGTATTTGTAGTAGGTTACGGTTTAAATTATGGTGATTATTACAGAAATGTACCTTATGTTTTTAATTGGGAAGAAAACTAAATTTTAATTACTATGCATTTGCATAGTAATTTTTAATTTATTTCTAATTCATTTATGAAATAGGTAGTTGTATACCACTGCTGCCTATTTTTTTATTCTTTATATACCTATCTTCCCCAAAATATTGATTATTAATTAATATGTTGTAAATCTTTCTATAAGAATAGCAAGTTCTATTTAATGTTATCAAGACCACAAAAATAGTGTATAATTTCATTATATGTTATAATGTTAATTACAGTATGTTCAGTGTGATTAAGGAGGAATATTTATGACTGAAAGCAAAAATGTCAAAGGACATCAGTCTAAAAAAAATAAGAAGAAAAAAAAGAAGTATAAACCTCTTAAAATAATAATGATATCTTTTTTAATATTAGTACTATTTATAGGAATTGCTGCAGGCGGCCTTGCATTAGCAATAATAAAGACTGCACCTGACTTAGATATAAGCACAATTATAGCTGCTAACGAAGCATCAAAAATTTTTGATGACAAGGGTAATTATGTGGATAGTATAATAACGGATAAAAAAAGAGTTATTATAAAATATGAGGATATGCCTAAAAATCTTGTAAATGCCTTTGTAAGCATTGAAGATGAAAGATTTTTTAACCATAAAGGTGTAGATATAAAAAGAATAGGTGGAGCAGTTTTTGCAGACATTAAAAATGTTATTAAAGGTAAATCAGGCTTACAAGGCGGATCGACTATAACTCAACAGTTAATGAAAATTACACTCTTTGAAACACCTGGAAAAACTTTTGAAGAAAAATTAAAAAGAAAAATTCAAGAATTATACCTAGCTCCAAAGCTTGAAAGGCAAGTTGATAAAGAGACAATTCTAGAAGCCTATGTAAATTCTATCTTCCTTGGTGGTAGAGCTGTAGGAGTAGAAGCTGCCGCTCAGCAATATTTTGGTACTAGTGTTAAAAACTTAAGCTTGACTCAATGTGCGTTTATTGCAGGACTAACTCAAAGTCCTTCAGTATACTATCCATATTCTCGTACATCTAAAAAGGATCCATCTAAGTATATAAATAGAACAAAAACCGTTCTTTTCAAGATGAAAGATAATGGATATATAAATGAGGAACAGTATAATAAAGCAATTGCTGATTTGAATACAGAAAAATCTAAAGTAACTTCCGATAAGGAATTACAAACCTTAGGTACTGTCGTAATAGGCAAGCCTAACTCAAGTTATGATAAATATAATTTTGAATGGTTCTCTAGAGCAGTTGTAAGCGATGTAAAAAAAGATCTAAAATCAAAGTATAATTACAGCGATGATGAAATTGAAAATTTATTAGTTAATGGCGGATTAAAGATTTATAGTACAATGAATAAAGATATGCAGGTTAAAACACAGAAGATATTAGATGAAGATGAGAAGCTATCTAGACTTTCAAAGAAGTCTGCAGATGGTTCAGAACAGCTTCAAGCTTCTGCTGTCTTAGTTGATTATCATACAGGTGAAACAAAAGTTATAATAGGAGGACGTGGAAAACAGCCAGCATCTTCTTACAATAGAGCATTAGATGCCCGTGTCCCTCCAGGATCAAGCATAAAACCAATAACAGTTTATGGACCTGCTATTGATAGTAAATTAGCTACTGCTGCTACAGTATTAGAGGATTCTCCTCTCCCATCAGAAATGGCAAATAAATACGCCTCTGGCGGTAAGCCTTGGCAGCCACAAAACTCTAATGGTAGATATTCTGGTTACCTAAATATGAGAAACGCTATTAAAGACTCAGTGAACGTATATGCTGTAAAATTAGAAGATATGATAGGTAAAGATACTGGCGTTGCATATGGAGAAAAATTTGGAATAACCTTTGACAATGTAGATAAGGGTAGTATGGCAGCTTTAGCACTAGGAGAATTAAACTATGGAACTAATACTTTCACTATGGCTAACGCCTATGGTGTGTTTGGGAATAATGGCTTATATACATCACCTAGACTTTATACAAAGGTTGTAGATAGAACTGGCAAATCTATACTTGAAACTAAAATTGAAACTAAAAAAGTTTTATCTCCACAAGCTGCTTATATAATGTACGATTTATTAAAAGAACCTGTAAGAGGTGGTACTGCCTACCGTGCAAATTCTTCTTACAACAACAGTGGTATACCACTTGCTGGTAAAACTGGTTCTTCTACTAACTTTAAAAATCTTTGGTTCTGTGGACTAACTCCATATTATTCTGGATCAGTTTGGGTAGAAAATAAATTTAATCAAGGTATATACAGTAGTGATGCAGCCTATTTATTAGGTAAAATAATGAATGAAGCAGTAAAAGAACTTCCTGCTAAGGATATAGCAGCTCCTTCTGGAATAACTAGTGCTTCGGTAGATAGAGTTTCTGGGCTTTTACCTTCTGAGCTATCCTATAAGGATCCAAGAGGAAGCCAAGTTTACACTGAATTATTTATTAATGGTACTGTTCCAACTGCCGTTGATAACATTCATGTTTTAGCTAAGATAAACAAACTAACAGGTAAATTAGCTTCATCTTTTACACCATCTATATTAACTGAATCTAGAGTATTTATAAGGAGAGACTACACTCCGAGTGTTACCTTAGGAGATCAGGCCTATGTATTGCCTAAAGAATTAGATAATACAGCACCACCGCCTGATAAAAAAGTTGATGACAGCACTAAAAACAATGATACCACCCAAAATCCAGATGAAGGCACCATAGATCCAAATGATAATGAAATTCCTGGTGATTCAGGTACACCAAATGATTCTACTAATGATAATAGCAATACCAATATAGATAATACTGGACAAAACCAAAAGAACCCCGGAAAAGTTAAAAAAAATAATAAAATTATTCCGTAAACCAAATAAATAATAAAGAGGAAGCATTAGCTTCCTCTTTATTATTTATTTAGTTTTAGGATTGAAAAATACAGCCATCAAATAGCCAAACAATATTGCAGCACTTATTCCTGCAGCTGTCCCTTTTATTCCTCCGGTAAATGCGCCTAAAAATCCATTTGCATCTACTTCTTTCATTACCGACTTAGCCAAAGTATATCCAAATCCAGGTAATGGCACAGTAGCACCAGCCTTACCATATTTAATTACTATATCATATATGTTCAATCCTCCAAGTATTACCCCTGCTGTCACAAATACAACCAATATTCTGCCTGGAGTTAACTTTGTTTTTCCCATCAGAATTTGTGCTATAACACATATAATTCCTCCAACTAAAAAAGTCATAATATAATCATTCATATTATTTTCCTCCAAATTCTATGGACACTGCATGAGCTATTCCAGGAATACTTTCTCCTTGAAGAGATGTAGTAGGACTCATTAGGGCACCTGTAGAAACTATCAAAGCTCTTTTGAAGTTACCTTTTAGCATATTTTTATATATATATCCGCAGCTTACTACCGCTGAACATCCGCAGCCACTTCCTCCAGCTTGAACCTTCTGCCTTTCTTTATCAAATATTTCATCACCACAATCTATATAGTTATTTGAAATATCATATCCATACTCTTTGATAAGTTCTTTTGTAATTTTTTTACCTACTTTTCCTAGGTCTCCTGTTGCAATTAAGTCATAATCTTCTGGTCTTCTACCAGTATCCTGAAAATGTTGTTTTAATGTATCTACTGCTGCTGGAGCCATAGCAGATCCCATATCATTAGGATCAGTTTGCCCATAATCCTTTATTTTCCCAACTGTGACATAGGTTACATATGGAAAATTTCCCTCTTTTGATAATAACATAGCTCCAGAACCTGTAACCGTCCATTGAGCTGTAGGCGTTCTCTGTGATCCCATTTCTAACGGGAATCTAAATTGTCTTTCTGCCGAAGAAAAATGTGATGATGTTGTAGCAATTGCATAGTCAGCAAAATCACCGTCTATAAGTATTGATGCTACTCCCAAGGATTCAGACATGGTTGAACATGCTCCATATAATCCTAAAAATGGTATGTCAACATCCCTAGCTGCAAAATTTGACGCTGCTGTTTGATTTAGCAAATCACCAGCCACTAGATAATGTATATCCTTTTCCTCTAAATTAGCTTTTTTTAGAGTTTCTTGTACAGCTTTATACATAATACTACTTTCTGCCTTTTCAAAACTATCTTGACCATTTAAATCATCCTGCAGTATTACATCAAAATAGTCTTTTAATGGACCGTCACCCTCTTTTGGTCCAACTATACTAGTAGTTGCAATTATTTTAGGTTTACTATCTAATCTTACAGTTTGTTTTCCTACTCTTTTGGTCATAAACACACCCCTCTTTATTATCTCGTTTTTTAGAAGGTATCCTAGTTTATATGATAACTGCTTTAATTGTAATTATAGGGTTATAAAATAATATATAATTCCAACAATTATGGACGAACCTATTCCATAAACTAACACAGGTCCTGCTATAGTAAACATCTTAGCTGCTACTCCAAATACATATCCTTCTTTTTTGAACTCCATCGCTGGTGCTACTATTGAATTTGCAAATCCTGTTATTGGAACTACAGAACCTGCACCTGCAAAATCTCCTATTTTATCATATACTCCCAATCCAGTTAACAATGCACCTATAAATATCATTGTTATAGATACATATGCTGCGGTATCTTGTGTTGAAAGCCCTAATTTACTATATAGATTACTAAAAACTTGACCAACATCACAAATTAATCCTCCAACAATAAAAGCTCTTATACAATCTCTCAGTAAATGTGATTTAGGTATTTCTTGATCTGCTAAAGTCTGAAACTTTTTCTTTATTTGTTCTTCTTTTACGCTCATATCCATACCCTTCTTATAATTTAATTTTACTTTCATCTAATAGCTATTCTTTGCAATTCTCTAAATTTTAAACGTAAAAACCATATAAAAAAAAGGATACACATTATTGTATCCTATCCACTTAATTTCTCTTTCATAGTTTTTAAAACTTTTTTTTCTATTCTTGATACTTGTACCTGACTTATTCCTAGCATTTGTGCTACTTTTACTTGAGTTATATCTTTAAAATATCTTAATATGATTATTTGTCTGGATCTAGCATCTAATTTACCTAATGCCTCTTTTAATGCAATCTTGTCAATTAACTCCTTACCTTCATCCTCATTATTACCTATCTTATCAATTAAAAAAATTGGTGAACCATCATCTTGATGAATAGTATCATATAAATATTTTGGTTCATTAATAGCTTCAGTAGAAAATAAAATTTCTTCTGGAGTCATACCTGAGTATTCAGCTAATTCCTCAATTGTTGGTTCTCTATTTAATTTTTTAGTAAGCTTTTCTTTGTCATAATGTAGTTTTCTAGCGGCATATTTTATACTCCTACTTACTTTAATTAATCCATCATCTCTAAGAAATCTCTTAATTTCTCCCATAATCATGGGAACTGCATAAGTTGAAAATTGTACATTATATGTTGCATCAAAATTATTTACTGCTTTTACAAGACCAATACATCCTATCTGGAAAATATCATCGTATTCATAACCTCTATTAAGAAATTTTTTGCTTATTGATGAGACAAGAGGTAAATTATTCTCAACCAGTTTATCTAAAGCATCCTTATCTCCTGCTTTAGCTTTCTCTATAAGCTCTAAGTTTTCCTCATATCTATATTGATTTTTATTAGTCATGTCTTCATTCATATTCACATAAACCAATTACAAGGTTTTTCCTCCTTTCTTAAAGAAATTATCAATCCAATGATTTAAATTTTTTCTTCATTTGTATCTTAGTTCCACTTTCTTTTTTTGATTCAACAGTTAACTTATCCATAAAGGTTTCCATAACAGTAAACCCCATACCAGATCTCTCTAAATCAGGTCTTGAGGTATATAATGGCTGCATAGCAAGTTCTAAGTCTTCTATACCTACTCCATTATCTTCTACAGTTATGGTTACCTCATTATCATTTATTTCAGCCTCTATTATTACTGTACCATCTTTATTTCCATATCCATGAATGATTGAATTAGTAACCGCTTCTGATACTGCAGTTTTAATATCAGTTATCTCTTCAATAGTAGGATCTAATTGCGATACAAAAGCGGCAACTGCTACTCTTGCAAAACTTTCATTTTCTGATTTACTTAAAAATTCTATTCTCATTTTATTATGACTCATTGTATTTCCCCCCTACTACATATTCTCTAGTGCTTGTTCTACACTTTCGTATACAGGAATAATCTTAAACATACCTGATAGTTCAAAGACCCTTTTTACACATCCATTAACCCTAGTTATATAAACCTTTCCCTTTTTTGAAGATAGCTTTTTATATCTTCCTATAACTACGCCTATTCCAGAACTATCCATAAAAGTTACCCCTGAAAAATCCATAACAAGTTTATTGAAACCTTCTCTTTCTAGCCTATCATCTACTTTATTTCTAACTTCTTCGGCACTATGATGATCTAATTCTCCTACCATATGTACGACTAGCTTATCCCCTTTATTTTGAAAATTAAGATTCATTTTATCCCTCCAATGATTCTATAATTATTATTGCACTAATATACTTAATTCTATAGCATCCATAATTTTCCTTCTATTTTTCAAAAACTTTTCCCACTAATTTAATTTTTGCCATTTTTTTATTATTTATACACAAAAAAAGATATTCCTTTTGCGAATATCTTTTATATAGTGTATTCTTCTATTATTCTAATCTCCTCTTCATTAAATCCAAAAAGTTCATTTAATTCAAATTCATTAAGCTTTTCTTTTATTCCCATGGTTGGTATACATAATTTCATTAAATTGTTAGGATAGTATTCATATAGATCTTCACCCAACTTTTTTGCAAAACTTTGGAAATAAAACTCATAAATTTTGCTATTTAATAGTGATATTAGATATTCATATGTAAATGGAACATTATCTTTTAAGATTAATGCGTATACATCTGCACTAAAATAGTTACCTTTATCTAACGTAAATCTATTAACGCTTGACTTATAAGGAAAAATAATCTTTTCTTTTTCAAAAATTTCTTTTTTTCTTCCCCACTGGAGCTGATACCATTCTCTTACTCCTCTTTTACATTCTCTCCTCTGTAAAAGCTTATTTTTTTGTCTCTCTATATGCTTTATAACATTGGGATATTTTTCTTGATCCTCTATTAAATCAGAATATATTAAATATGTATCTTCAAAATCCGCCTTTTCCTTATGTATATAACTACTCTTTATCCAAGGTTTTATTATATCCTTCTCTAAATTCTCTTTCGATATAGTTTCACTATTAACTACGAAAGCTTTGTCACATCCAGTAATTATACCTTGAAAACTGTCGCATATATTATATAAGTGTGTAAAACTTTTTTCTTCTATTTTTGATATTATATATCTCTCTTTTTCGTCTCTTAATATCCAGCCCTTATTATTAAGAAGGTTTTTTGATAAATAGAATTTTTTATACAAATCACCTTTATTTAAAAATAATGATTTATAAAAAGCATCCTTCTGCTTTCTGGAACTATGTATAGGCTTTATTATTTCGATGTTGTCTACCACGTCAGTTTCATTAATTAAAAAAATTATAACAGGGTCTACTCCTACTTTTTTAAATGGTCTTATTCCGTAAAAATCAACTATCTTATATAGGGAACAGACCTCTTTAAGTATTTTTCTTAATTCTTCCCCACTTGGCGATTCAATAAAGTATCTAGATGTAATAAATGACAGTTTTCCCCTTTTACTAAGTCTATTTAAAGCTCCCTGAAAAAAACAATAAGAAATATCTCCCTTATCCTTGTATATATTTTTATATAAGGATTTTAATTTTTTACTATACTCTTTATCTATTGACTTGTGTCCTATATAAGGAGGATTACCTATAATTACATCATATTTCAACTCGATATTGTCTGTTAAAAAGTCTAGATTATTTATATTATTTTTATTCATATAACCACTTATTTCAAACAAATCTATAGTTAATATTTTTAATGCTGCCTCATCAATATCACAGCAATAGAGATTATTCTCCACTATATGTTTTGATATATCCTGCTCTTTAATATTAAGACTACTATTTTTGTTAATAGCTTCTAAATTACTCTCATATATTGACTTTAACTTTTTATAACAAGCTATCAAAATATCTCCGCATCCACAAGCAGGATCCAGTATTTTTATAAATGGATTATTTATTACCTCTGAAGCCTCTAGTATATTATCTGCCATGTAATTAGCTATATCCTCTGGGGTATAAACTACACCATTCTCTTTACCTTTTTCCTTTTCTATAAACTTTATATAAGTATTAGAAAACCTTTCATCGTTCATATTAAAATACTTTTTATAATTTTCTATAGCCATTATCTTATAAGCATTATCAATAGGCGTATCTATTATATTATATAGTTCATCGACTTTATCTAAAAAAATTTTAAGCATCATTCATCTCTCCAAAATCAGTATAATGGCATTAATTAAAACATATTTTAACTAATTTTTGAATCTACAATTTTTCCTATCTCATTTTTAAATCTCAAAGCTTCCTCTAATATTTTAGAACATCTATTATCTACTTTTTCTCTATATGCTTTATCTTCTATACCACCTAGGTTTATCTTCACATTTAGCACAGAGCTCTCAATAGTTGCATAAAGCAATATAGAAGCTACCCCAGCATCAGATATAACATTTTTACTACCATACACAGCTGCTATAAGTACATTAGAATAAAATTTTAAGCTTTCTTCTGCTAAATTGAAAGGAATTTTAAGTGCATTATCATATCCCTTACTTATTTCTAGACTTCTTACTCTTATCTCTTCTTCTGTATCTTTAGGTAATTTAAATGCTCTGATAAGACTTATAAAAGCTTCTCCATCCTTGTCCATAAATTCTAAAAGTAGATTGTTATATTCATTTGAAGCTTTTAGTGCATTATCTACTTTTTGCTTTTCTTCCTTGTCTAAGTCATTGTATACTTTCTTTCCAATAGTCAAATTAAATACCATAGATGTTAATGAACTTGATAGTGCAGCTACTAATGCTGCAGCACTTCCGCCTCCCGGTGTTGGACTATTAGAAGATAGCTTATTTATATATTCTTCTATTCTTAATTCCTTTTGCAATATTATAACCCCTTTCTTTTGTAAAATTTAACTTTGCTTTAATTGTATATTTATTTTATAGAAAACAGAAATTAATCTCTAATCACTAGCTCATAATCGCTAAAAATCTTAGGAACTAGATATTAGGGATTAGATATTAGTGATTAGAGATTATATTAGCATTATGAAATAAGTGCCAATAATAGGTTAGTGATGAACTAATACCTTTACGTTCTGGTCCATAAAAGATTCATTCCATTTATTTATATATACAAAATCATGTACATCTTTTTTTGCATGATGAGGTTTTTCTTCCTCTTCTTCTTGTGCTTCACCTATAGGTGTTAAAGCTACTACTCTCATATTATCAGGAATTGCTAATAATTCTTTTATCTTTTTTTCATCAAAAGAACCAATCCAACAAGTACCATATCCTTCTTCTGTAGCTGCTAAAATAAAGTGCTCCATTGCAATTGCGCTATCAACTAAATAGTAGTCCTTTCCTTCCATGTTTCCTGACGCTCCTGGCTCAGCTATTATTATAGCAGTCATTGGAGCATTTAAAACAGCTGCAGCTGCATCACTGCTTTTATTTATTATTGTATTTGCTATATTTTGTTTTATAATATCCTTGTCTATAAGAATAAACTTATATGGAGTTTCATTTTTCCATGATGGGGACATCATAGCTGCATCAATTACTTTTAATAGCTTTTCTCTATCTAATTCGTTAGTTTTATATTTCTTTATGCTTTTTCTTTTTTTTACTACATCATAAAATTGCATAAAATCACACTCCTTCTACCTTATTATCCGTAGAAAGGAGTGTTATTATTCAAATTTAAAAAGTAATAAGCTTACTTCTTTATATATACTAAGTCAGTAAAAGTTTTAATCATTTAATAAATTTTTTAAATTGTTATTTAGATTAGATATTATTTTATCCCAATCAAAATTTTCTTTACATATTTCGTATGTCTTAAGAGAGTAATCGCACAACTTTTCTGATGTAATGAATTCTTCAAATTTTTTAGTTAACGCTTTAGTATCTCCAACTTTAACTACTGCTCCATTATCATTGTCTATAAGTTCACTAGCAATCCCTACATCTGTTGAAACAATGACGTTTCCTAAGGCTGCAGCTTCTATGAATGCTATTCCAAAGCTTTCAAATCTTGAGGTTAGAGAAAATATCTTAGTCTTTTGATAGTATTTAAATAATTCTTCTCTATCCTCCATAGGTCCTTTAAATTCAATTAAATTCTTCATATCAGGATTATCTCTAAAATACTTATTAATGTATTTTTCAAAATGCTTTTCTATTGGTCCTATTATAACCATCTTCCAGCCTAAGTCTTTAATGTTTTTAATATTTTTAAATGCCTCTAACAACATTTCTGTATTTTTTTCTTCTGTACCTACTCTAGCCACATTTAAAATTATATTTTCCTTAATTTTATAATCGTAAAATATATTTTTTCTTTCTAAATACTTAAAATCCACTCCATTAGGTATATTAATAATTTTATCTTTTTGATCTGGCAAAATTTCTTTTAGTTTATTTAACAAAGCCTTTTGCTCTACACTTACCAAATCCACCTTATTGAAATATTGCCTTAGGAGCTTGTACTGAATTCTATTCAAAGACATTATTTTGTCTATAAGTTTATGACTGCAATCTAATTTTAAATATATCTTCCCTTTTGGATTAAGCATCTTATACCTATAGGCATATAGTAAAGAATATAAGGTTACATGAAATATCTGAAGTATATCTATGTTCTTAGCTTCCTTATTTAAATATCTTAATCCATCAATGCTATATCTGTTAAATTTTCTATCTACAAAGTCTATTTTTAAGCCTTTAACCTCATCGTTTAAATAAGTATATTCATCTAGGTTGTAACAGGCAATTTTTGAATCATATCCATAGAGCTTATGAAGCTTATATGGTATCATCCCCATCTCTTTGACTAAATTCACATTTTTTGTATTAGGGTATAAAACAGAATATCTCAACACTTATCACCTTCTAGATGTTATTTTCACATCATCAACTGTTCTTCTTTAATAATTTTTTTATATCTTCTTTTGAAATATACTTAAAATATATTACTGACAAGAAATATATAATTATAGCCACTAATATATTTAGTAAAACATTTATATTAAAATATTTTAGAATTATTGTTGATAAAGCCATTATTCCTATTGGTAAAATTAGCTTTATCATATTTATAGTATAGTTTGTTTCCACAATTTTAATTGAATAACTTCTCATAATTGCAAAATTAATTATCTCTGAAATCAAAGTAGTAGTAGCAGCAGCTACTATACCAAACTTAGGAATAAATATCAAATTTAAAATTAAGTTTACTGACGATGATATTATAACACTTTTTAAATATTTATCTTCCATATTCCAAGCATTTAAGCTATATCCATAAGTTTCTCTCATAAATAATATAAATATATAAACTAGGAGTATAATAAAAGGCAAATACGCTTCTATATACTTTTTACCGAATAATAAAATTATTATATCCTTGGATAATATAATTCCCCCTACTAATATAGGGAATCCTATTAATATCACTATCTTACAAATATTTTTAACTATTTTTTCTAGATTTTTAACATCCCTATCGTGAAAGTAACTTATCAGAAGGGGAAAAAATGGTGTAAATATTACTGCAATAAGATTAATTAAAAAGAATACTATCTTATAAGCTGATGAATATATTCCTAGTTCGTATTCACTTCTTGTAAATCCAATGATTATAGAGTCTATATTACAATTAATCATGGATAGTAATCCCGAAATTAAAAAGGGGATTGTAGATACTATATATTTCTTCAATATTGATTTATTAAGCCTTATTGAAGCTTTCAACCTTTTTTTAATGAAAAATATATACATTTGATATATAACAGCCATTATAAGACCTATCAAGGTAAAAATTGGTATATAGTATATTTGACTTTCACTTTTAAAGAAAGTAATAGACAGTATAAATGGCAGTGCACTTTTTATAACGTTATATATTCCATTATGATGCATTTCTTGTAATCCTGAAAAAAACCAGTCTATGTTAAATGCAATAGGAAATAAGGTTAGTCCATATATTATTAATATATTCTTAAATGCTATACCTTTATTTACAGTAAAGGATATAGCTAATATTAATATAAAACATAGTATTGCTACTATAAATCTTATAAAAGTTATATGTGCAACCAATTCTCCATGCTTATCTTTATTTTTTGATATTTCTCTTGTACCTAAAGTCTGGAATCCAAATAGAGTAATCATGCTAAAGTACACTAATATAGATTGAGCAAGATTAATTTTACCAAAACCTTCAACACTTAAAATTCTTGCATAATATGCAATCATAAAAAACATTACTAGTTGGGCTATAAAACTAGATAACCCTATTGATAATAAGTTTTTCGCTATTTTATTTATTTCTAACACCACCCTATTGGATACCCTTTTTATTTTTATTTAACATTACCTTTAATAAAAACTTAGGTATACATGTTAGTCTTCCAATCCTTTGGGGTTCTTTTAATACTCTATGGAGCCATTCTAATCCTAGATTTCTCATCCACTTAGGAGCTCTGCTTACCTTACCAGCAAAAACATCAAAGCTTCCACCTACTCCCATAAAAATATTACAAGGAAGTCTATCCATATATTTAGATATGAATAACTCCTGTCTTGGACATCCCATTGCCACAAATAGTGCGTATGGTTTTTTTTCTTGTATATCCTTAATTAACCCGTCACAATTATCTAAATCAAAATATCCGTCATTACTTCCTAAAATCTTTAAATTAGGATACTTAAATATTAAATTTATGATACACTCTTTTAAAACTATTTGCTTAGCACCTACTAAATATATTCCTTTTCCTTCTTTTTCACAATTCTTTATTATTTCATCCATAACCTCTATTCCCGCTATTCTTTCCTTTACGGGATTTTTGGCTATTTTTGAAGCTAATACAGTACCAACTCCATCTGGTATTATTATGCTTCTAGAATCCGTATAAAATTTATACAAGACTTCATCATTTGTGCCTCTATATAAAATTTCTGGATTTCCTGAAATAATATTTACTTTTTCAAAGTTACTTATATAATTAATAAATTCAACTTTTGATCCACCAAAAACTTTATAATTAAGTATTTTTGTAAACATACGTCCCCCTACTTATTTAAAAGTTAGAAAGCTCCCTCTCTTTTAAATACATTTATAACAGTTTTTATTAATATTTTAATATCATATAATAGTGAAAAGTTCTTAATGTAGGTTAAATCGTAATAAACTGTTCTTCCTAGCTCTATTTCTCCTCTTCCACTAATCTGAGCAAGTCCAGTTATTCCTGGCAATACCCATAGTCTTTGCTTATATTCCTCCGGATAGAACTTCACAACATCAAGAATTTCTGGTCTTGGTCCAACTAGACTCATATTTCCTTGTAGAACATTAAATAGTTGAGGTATTTCATCTAAACTAGTTTTCCTTAAAAATGCACCAACCTTTGTTATTCTATTATCACTTTTACTCTGAAAAACAAAGTTTTCAATATTATCACAGTCAATAGCTAACTCTCGTTTTTTTTCTGCATCTATAACCATAGTTCTAAACTTATATATTTTGAATGGTACATTATCTTTTCCAACTCGTACTTGTCTAAATATTG
This sequence comes from Clostridium sp. JNZ J1-5, assembly GCF_053901425.1. Lineage (NCBI taxonomy): Bacteria > Bacillati > Bacillota > Clostridia > Eubacteriales > Clostridiaceae > Clostridium > Clostridium sp. JNZ J1-5. The sequence goes on from NZ_CM132773.1 coordinate 566,842, forward strand.
TTGGTCCCTTTGAATCTAACTTAATAGCAATAATAATTATAAGATAAATAGGCAGCAATATTATAATTCCTATAAGCGCTAATAAGAAATCAAGTATTCTTTTGAAAACAAACTGTAGCCTTTTCCCCTTTATATCCTTGTCCATATCTAGTTTTATACTTTTAACGTCAAAATTTATAGTGTTAAAATCCATACTATACCCTCCATTAAAGCTACTTTCTTTATACAAAATAAATATGATAATAAGTCAACATTTTATATCTATTTTTTAAAATATTCTTCTAGTGCTTATCTTATTATAAAGAATTGACTGAGAAATAGCTACTAAAATCCAGAAATACATAGTTACTTTAGGTACGAAAAATAAGTTATCCGACATATTCATTAATAAAAATACTATTACTGATATATAGAAGCCTCTATAAAAGAATTTATATAGATTATCGCCTAAGTTATTTAATAAAGTCTTTAACTTTATAAGGATAGATACTAAAAATCCTATAAAAGGCACTATTCCTATTAATCCTAATTCACTTCCTACTTTAAGGAAAGAATTATGCGTAAGAAAGTGAGTATAACTATTGTATTGTAGTTTTGGATATTTTTTTATATATTCTGCATACTGGTCATAATAATTACCATTTCCTACACCTAATAAAGGATGTTCTTTTATCATTTTGATAGCTAACTTCCATAAATTCACTCTAGGATCTTTAAGTACTAATCTAAAATCCATTGCCCTACTTCTTATTTGTGGAATAAACATACTAAGACCTAATCCAAAAATTAAGAATAATATAAACCTCCAATTATATACTACAATTAAAATAAATATTCCAAGTAAAAATGCTAACCATGCGTTACGTGAAAAAGTAAGCACAATGGTAATTATAGATAATAGTGTTGTTATTATATACATTGATTTTTTAACTATATTTTTTTCGTATATAGATATCATTATTAACGGAAACACTGCTATTATTAGGTATGCTCCTAGTGTATTTGAATTATCTAATGTTGAAGTTATCCTTAATGCTACAGAGTATTTTGAAGTATCATAAATAAATTTTTTATCTAATCCGATTTTAGTAAAGTACTGAACTATCCCAAAAACACTTATTAAAAATGTAGCTATTACATAACTATTTAATATTCTATTTACTAATATATCTGTTTTAATTTCATATTTAATTATGAAATATGTTATTATATAAGTTAAAAATCTAATACTTTCACTGATTGCTATACTTTTATTAGGTGAATAGCTAATTGAAATTATCATCACTATGAATAAAAGCATCATAAATATGCTAATTGGATCTCTAAATGAGCCTACAATTCCTTCATAAAAACTCATTCTAGTCTTTCTATCTATAATTAGTTTAATTATATAAACTAAAAATATTATCAATAGAAGATAGTCTCCTCTTATACCAATCCCTTTTATATTAAAATTATTTGGAATTAGCGGCATAAATATTATATAAATACAAAGCATAAAACCCACACAATTTTCACGCACTCTCAAGGTATCACCCCTTTTACCATCTTAATATTCACATTAATATTTCCGAAAAATTAGCACGCAATTTAGCGTGCTTAACTGTTTTATATAAATTATATTATTATTTTATATATCTTTCAACTACTCTCTTCTAGGTAAATATAACACATTAAACATTTATCTAGACATTTGTGAGTTCTTTTCCTTCAATTTATTAGATTTAAATAAATAGAAAGCAAAAATACCATTTATAAAACCTAGCCCATAGCTCATATGTAAAATAGGAAATACAGGCATTAGATATTTAGCAATCCCTTTTTCTCCTTTTGGCAACCTTATTGAAAATGTCAAATCTAAAGCCAAATAAGCTATCACTTCCAGAAGCCATAACATTAAAATTGGTTTAAAAAATATACCTAATATCACTCCCAATAAATTGCAGGAAACAAAAGCTGCAGGCACAAGATGTCTTAGTGAAGCAGTCTTTCCATGTTTTTGCATAACTCTTACTTTCCAAAAGCCATATTGATAATATTGCTTCCAAAGCTTAGAGTAAGATCCTCTACCATAATAAGTAGATTTAATACTTGGAGATAGTATTATTTTGTATCCACCCTTAATAACTCTATAATTCAATTCATCATCTTGATTTCTTACTAATTCCTCATCAAAATATCCTACTTTTTCTAATACTTCTCTTCTATAAGCTCCAAATGCTACAGTGTCAACATAAGTTTCCTTTTGTGCATATCTAAATAATGCATTTCCAACTCCAAAAGGAGAACTCATTGCCAATGATATAGCTTTGCCTATACTAGTATCATTTATTGTTTCTATAGGTCCGCCAGCACACCCTACTTCACTATTTTCTAGATATCTTACATTATTTTTTACAAAGTCCTTATCTGCATATGCATGAGCTCCAAATATTATAATTATATCACTATTACTTGATTTAATCCCTAAATTCATACCTCTTGGTGCAGATAATCCTTTATTATCAATAACTTTAACATTGCTATATTTCAAACAATACTCTTCTAGTATTTTTCTAGTACCATCATTGGACATTCCGTCTGCTACTATTATTTCAATGTGTTCTTTTGAATATGATTGATTTAAAAAAGAATCAACGCATTGTGATATATACTTTTCTTCATTTCTACAAGGAATAATTATAGATACTGTTTTATTTTTTTCCATTATACCACTCCTAAATAAGGAACTAAATTTAACTTGTTTTTAATACCATTGCTGTAGTAATTACAGTAAATACAAATGCTGGAACAATACTTATAGGAGAAACAAATGTCATAAATGCTTGCCCAGTTATATTTCCATAGATCATAAAACACATTATTCCTATACAACATAAGAATAAAGGCCTTTTTTCTTTTATCTCCTTGATTTTTATGCCTTTAATAAAAGCTTTTAACCACAATACAAAAATACTTAAGAAAAATACGGTAGCAAAAGGTATCCCTAAATCAACAACTATATTTAGTATTACATTGTGTGAATCCTTATAACTTCTTTCAATAGAACCACCATATTCTAAATAATAATATTTATAGTGCCCAGGACCTATACCGTAATATGGATGATCAGCTATAACGTTAAAAGTAATTCCCCATATCGGTCTTCTATTTTTAGTCTGTTGCAGCAGATTATTAATAAATTGATTTTTTGAAAATATATTTACTGTTACTTCTGGATTTTCTTTTAATGCTTCTCTAAACTCATTAAATTCTGGTCTATAGGTTACATTGTAAGTTACACTAATCAAAACAATTCCTGTAATAAGTAAATATTTTAATTTCTTTTTTACATTCAAAAGAAAAATTAATAAAAAACATACAACTAGTGTCAATAATATACCTCTAGATCTTTGAGTTGCCAACACAAAAATTTCTATAAACATCATCAAATTATACATATAATAACGTTTATTATCTTCTACCTTGTTCACTGAGTTGTACACTATAAAAGGAAGTGCAATTATAGTATACCCAAGCATAAAATTACTTCCTAGTGCTCCATATAAATGTTGATTTGTACCAGTAGTTAATATAGTATAAAATGCAATAAGAGTATCTGGTATGCCTGATAATGCAACACCTATACATAAATAAAATATTATGTCATTAACGAAATCTTTTTCTTCACCTGTATATGAGATCATAATAATGCTAAAAACAATCATTATTATAAATCCTAAGAATAGAAAGTTGAAAGCTTCAAGCTTATATCTACTATTAGCTACAGATAAAATTCCTAAAATAGTAAGTATTAAATATATAATACCTACCAAAAGATAGCTCTTATTTTTCTTAAAAACTCTAAAATTTATATTTCCACTTTTTAATTCTCTAAAACTATTTAATAGAAAAATTACAAAGTAGAAAACATATATAAATCCACCAAGCCACTCCATATTTAACCTAAACAATAAATATTGAATTATAGGTATCAAAGGTATTGATATAGCGAATATTCTTAGAGTAGTTCTAAAATCTTTAAACATTAAGAACACTGAGCAAAGAATAAATAAACTGATAAATAATGAGCTTAGCATCATAAAGGTATTGCTTCTTCCAATTTGCATAAAGATAACTATCTCTACCAATAAATATATAGGTATAATAATTTTTTTATATTTCAGTAAATATCTAAGGTAATCAGCAAATTCATTATAAATTTCATTCTTTATATTCGTGGTAATACTCATCTTTTTCCCCCATCATTTTGTATTTAACAACTACTCATCTTTAGCTTTTCCAATTTTTTATTAAAACAATTAACTTTTAATTTTTACTAATTAAATACTCAGTTATTATAAGCTTTTAGTATTTGTTTTGCAAGTTGATTTTAATTCCAAGCTAATAGTCCTATTTTAATAAATTCGAGTATTCATCTCGTACTCTTCCCATATTATCTTGCCATATAGCTCTTTCACTTATGATTTTGTTGTTAATAGTTACGGTTTCATTTACTAAATCTAAATTGTTTAAAGTATTTCTCATGGCTTCATATAGTTCATCTACTGATATGTTTTTCAATATATATCCATTATACCTATCTTTAATCCATTCTCTATTAGCAGGCAAGTCAGAAACAACTGGGAAAATACCAGAAGCCATAGCTTCTAGCAGTGTAACTGAAGTGGAATCTGATGTTGGTATTGATACATAGATATCCTTCTCTTTAAGTAAGCTTACTACTCTTTCCCTACTTACTGCTCCTAATATCTTTACTTTATCATTTAGATTAAGTTCATCTATCATATTTTTTAATTCTTCTCTTAACTCTCCATCATTAACTATAGTTAATTCTATATCATTGAATTCATTTGAAAGTTTATAAAAAGCTTTTATTATAACATCTATATTAGAGTTTTCACATAGAGTTCTCATACTTAAAAAGCTAGTTACCTTATCTTTTCTATTTCTTTCGCTACTGTTAAATACCTGAGGTTCTATCCCCATAGGTGCAGTTATAACCTTATCTTCACTTCCGCCTAGTTCAATAATTTTTCTAGTCATAAATTCTGAATCAGAGGTTAGTAAGTTACACTTTTTAATTACATATTTAGTTAGCATTTTGTATACCACATTCCTATAAGGCGTTACTAAAATATCACTACCCCAAGTAGATACAATAAGGGGTTTAAAACCCGATAAAGCACCTATTAATCCATAACTTGTTAAGTAATGAGCATTAACAACATCTGGGTTAATCTCTCTTATTATTTTTTTTACATAAGGTATCTTTTTCAGATAATGGGCATTACCTCCCGAACTGTTTACTTCCATGTCTTTTCCTAGGCTAATAACTTCTACCCCGTCTATTTTTCCTTCTCTAAAGCTTAGTAAATAAACTGTATCTCCATTATCTCTAAAAAATTCACACCATCTTTGAATATGTATACTTCCTGCATCTCCTAAAAAACAAATTTTCATATAAGAATTACTCCTCCTTATCCAGCGAAGGTACATAACTGCTTTCTTTTCTTACTGATAACTTATGATTTATTTTATATATAGTAGCTATCATATAGATTAATTTATTATTTTTAGCTTTTTCCCATTTAGTATAATAATGCTTATAAATATTATCATCAGTTAATGTATACATAGCTTTCAACTGTTCAATATGAAGTTTATGATAAAATATGCTTGTTATATTAGTTACTTTATATGTATATAAATCATATTTAGACCAATTAATTTTACCAATATTATAATTGTGCAAATTATTTTTAAGAGTATTTAACCCTATTTCATATAATTTTTTAGCTTCTTCATTATTACCTACAATATAAAAATCTAATAATCCCCATAGGGAAAATATAAAACCATTTAGCACAAAGGACGGCTGAGCTGATGGATACTCTTCATAAAACATTTCTCCATTTAAGTAGGCAAGTACACCCTTATCTTTGCTTTTAACAATAAATGATTTAAGAAGCTTTTTACAACATTCTAAGTACTCTTCTTTTTTTTCAACACTATAACATCTTGCTAGAACAGACATTGCTTGACCTTGCCCTAGCGCCGATAACCAAGGTTTAGAAATTCCGTATACTTCATTATCATAATCATTTATATATCCATATACCCCAGGTTTTATCTCTTGTAAATTGTCTACAAACCATCTAGCACAATTGCTGCAGACCTGAAAATACTTATAATCATTTGTATCAATATATTTATCAAAATTGCCAAGGGCATATTGTGCTATAGTCACAGGAAAATACTCATCTTTTCCGTTATAATTTAATAACGGTATATTTTTTTCATCAAATTTTCCAGGATATATGTGTTTTGGTCTTGTGTCTACATAGTAGCAACCAATAGTATCCTTCACTATATTTTCGCATGCAATCATATTTGGATGCCAATAGTCTTGTTTGCCAAATATCATTCCACCATAAGCCTTAATCATTTCACTAATTTTCATCTAAAACACCTCAATTAGATTTTAAATCATCAAATAAACTTACTAACTGTTTTGTTAAATTTATTCTATCAAATTCTGCGCACTTCTCTTTTGCATTTGTAGAGACACCTTTATTGTCTTTCCACAAGTAATAGTTCTCTTTTATAAATTCATAAACCTCATCTACTTCTCCATGGTTAAAAGATTTACCTATATTCTTTTGTAAAATCAAGTTTGATGCTACACCCTTTGGCATAATTCCCAATATAGGCTTTTCAACTCCTATATAGTCAAAAATTTTGCCACTGAATACACCCTTACTCTCTTCTTTATCTGCCAAAATCATAAGGTTTATATCAGCACCTTTCATATGCTCCAAACAATCCTTGTGGGGCATATAATCTAGTACAAACAGTTTTTCTTTAAGGGATGAGTTTAAAAACATATATTTGTATTCATCTAACATGTATCCAATAAACTTTATCTTAATATTTTCTTTTACTTCATTATCATATTCTATTAATTTTTCTATAGCTTTTATAAGTGTTTCAGGTGATTGTCCTTCAGTTAAAATCCCGGAATAGCATATTGTAAATTCATCTTCCCTTACAGTATTTATATTAGTATAATCTCCACTGTCAAACCCGTTAGTTATAGTTACGAACTTATCACTATATTCAGGATATCTTTTTTTATACATATCACATATAGGCTCAGTAACCATTATTATCTTATCTGCATATTTTATAACTTCTGCTTCCATGGCAGCTTCTTTCTTTTTCCTCTTTTCTGAATGTCCTTCGGTCATAAACACATTTCCTACCCAAGGATCTCTAAAATCCGCTACCCATGGCAAATTATATTTTTTCTTTGCATACAGTGCTATTAAATGAACAGTGTATGGATAAGATGATGAAAATATAAAATCTATATTCTCATTTTCAATTACTTTGTCTACATCTTTTACTGCATGCTTATACCACCTAATTTTACTATCTGGTATAAAAAAATTGGAATCTATAAATCTAAATACTCTATCCTTTAATCCTGGTGAAGAAGAGCTTGAATCATTTGAAGAGCTATCTTTTTCCTCACTATTATCTTCAGTACTCTTTCTTTTTCTTAAAGAACTAAGTTTTTCAATTATATTTCTTAGCCATAATGTTTCTCCTGCATTAGATCTATAGACCTTTACAGTACTAGGTACTTCATCTAATAGTGATTCATCATAAGCAAAATTATGTCCTTCTTCTACTGTTTCAACTACAGGAAAATAGTCAAAATCGGGCATATATTTAATAAATTTTAGTGTTCTTTGAACTCCGCTTCCTCCCATAGGTGGGAAAAAATATATTACAGAAAGTACATTTTTCTTCATACTATCACCTATCCTATAGCTTACTAATTTATCTCTTTAGAATTTTTTTCATATAATACTTCAATTTTTCGTAGGAAAGTATCTTAAATAGGAATAATGCCCCTATATACAATAAAAACAGTACAATCTTAAATAAAATGCTTAGCAATAAACTACTTATGCTTATTTTGCCTACATAAAATAAGGCTATACACAATGAACCATTTAGTAAAATATTTTTCCATTGCCATTTTATATAGTAAAACTTTTGAGAATAATAATAGGTAACAATAAATAATACTAAGTAAGCACTAGCAGTAGCTATAGCTGCACCATACATTCCATACTTAGGTATTAATAAATAGTTTAGTATTACATCTACCACTGCGCTGATACCTGTAGATACAGGTAGAATATATGTCTTCTTAGAATAAAAAATTCCATTTACAGACATAAAATAAAATCCATTAAGGACATAAGCAAGAGCGATTAATGGAACAATAGTATATGCTATATGATAGCTTTTATTAGGTACCATTATAGATATTATTTCCTTAGAAAACAGTGCCAATCCAAAACCTATAGTTATGATAATTACAAGATAATACCTTATTATTTCCTCAAATACTTTCGGTGCATTTTCTTTTTCTTCTTCAGCTGTTTTAAAGAAAAAAGGAACATATGCTTTGTTTACAGCTACAATTAAGAAATAAACTAGCATACCAAATTGATACCCTAATCCATAGATACCAAGTTCATCTTTAGTTCTATACATATTTAAAAAGAATCTGTCTGAGGACATTAATATCCAAGCACCAAGAGCATGTGGAATAAGAGGTATTCCATATTTCAATGCCCCTTTGATAATTTTAGGAGCTATAACAGGTTTCAAATCTTTAAAATTAAGTATAAAATAAACAATACTGAAAATAACGTAAGTAATTAAATTTGCTTTTAAATTTCCTTCTGCTCCTTGTTTTTTATAGCTTACAAAGTAAAAAATAAAGAAAACATTTACTATTGTAGTAATTATATTAAACAATCCAAATCTAAAAGCCTGTTCTCTTAGTCTCACTAACACTAGAGGAAGTGAGGAAAAAGTAGTAAAGAAACAAATGAGTACTAAGAATATAAAATATGGTTTAAAAGGAATATCTTTTAAAATTAGCTTACTAATAATTCCCTTACCTAGGAATAAGAGAACTATAGATATTAATATGTCATATATAAGTAAAAATATCCAAATAGAACTTATTAATTCTTTTTCCTTACCCTTATCCTTATACTCATAATAAAATCTTGTTAGTGCACCGTCTAAACCTAAAACATATGCCATAGAAAAAAAGCCAATTAAAACTATTAAATAGTTGTAAATACCATAATCAGCTTTGCTCATATGCCCTGTCAATACAGGAATCATAAAAAAAGTTATAACCTTTGGCAATAAATCTCCAATGGTATACACTACAGAATTTTTTAAAAACTTACTTTTGCTATTCACACCATCCATCCTTTATTCTGTTTTCATAGCAATTATACACTTCAATTTTCTGTTGAAGTTTTCCAAGCTATTGCTTTTCCATAATTTTTCTTTCACATTTATATCATTAAGCTTCTCACAACTTAATTCTTCTATTATTTCATCTTCGTTATCTACAAGTCTTGCACATCCACTTTCATACAATGATTTCATATACTCATGTCCAAAAGTATTATAAATACAAGTCTTAACATTAAACCCTATTCCTTCAAATACAGCTGTAGAATACACTCCTACCTGCATGTCTGATATAGAGAAATAATAATAAAGATCTTTATCATTATTATCAATAACTTCTATACCACTGTTCACAAGTTCTGGGTAATCCACCTTCCATACTTGAAACTCTCTTGGGTGAAGCTTATAAATTATTTTATATTGCCCATCTAACTTTTTATTTAATTCTAGGGCTAATTTGCTTAATTCTTTTCCAATGGTATTTTGAGATATAAATAAAATATTTCTAGCTTCACTTTTATCTCTAAATTCACTTTGTTTTTTCTCAAAGTTGTAAAAACCTATGTCTATTATATTCTCTTTCTCTATTGGAAATCTTGATGTCTTACTCCAATATTCTCCGAAGGTAAAAATATAATCAGGAAAATTAGGCAAACTCATTTTTTTATAAAAATTGTATGAAACATGATATTTGTCTATTGTTCCGTGTTGAAGTTCTATTACTTTTATACCTTTTTTCTTAGCTACTTCATTAATTAACAGTTTATCAAATTCATAGTGACAAACTTCTAAGATAACCTTTGGTTTTATATTGTCTAAAATTTTATTGTAATATTGAAAAGTAGTTTTATAGCTATATATTACATCTTCCACTTCATTAATTAAAAAGTCTAACTTTATATCTACTTCAAATATACTGTTTAAATCCTTTATTATATTTTCTATAAGCTTTAAGTCTTCATCTCTTAGTGAAAACTTCTTTTCTTTCATGTATTTTCTTCTTAATAGAGTTCTTTTAAGTGATACACTATCAAAATATAATAAATTTTTTGTCCTTACGGGCTTAAAATGTTTTCCTAAGTATGGGTATTCTAACACATAATAAGGCAGATCTAAATCTTTTATCAAATCATCTGTGTATATACACTCATAACAGTTTCCACTTTTTAGCCTTCTAGGAGAATTTAAAACAAGCACTTCCTTAGGTTTAAGCCCCCAAAGGGGGCTTTTAAATAATATATTATAAACTTGATCAATCATAACCTGTAATTTTTCCATTTTACTCCTCTGAGGAGTAGAACTTAATTCACCAGTATGATTTACTTGTTTTAATATATTTTGATAAAGTTTAAACCTTATAAAGTGCCAAAATTTAATTTCACATATCTCTTCATTAAATAGATTGTGATTATACTCATATTCTAAAAACTTATCAATAAGATCCATATTTTCACCTGTTTATATTTAAAATGGATTTTTAATAACTTCACAAATTATGTCTATCTGCTCTTTTGTAAGTGAAGCTGAGCTTGGTAAATTTATACCTCTTGCAGCTATTTCTTCTGTTACTTTCATGTCTCCTGCTTTACATTCCTTATATGGAGGCATATCATGCACAGGCATAAAAAATGTTCTTGATTCAATTTTGTTTTCACCTAATTTTTTTATCAATTCGTCTCTGCTAATAGGGTAATCATCTTCAATTAAAATTGAATATAACCAAAAGCAATTTTTAGCCCATGGCATTTCTACAGGTAGTGTTACACCCTTAACATCTTTCAACTTTTCATTATAATATGCTGCATTTTCTAATTTAACCTTTAAATATTCTTCTACTTGTTCTAGTTGGGCTACTCCAAAAGCAGCAAGTAAATTAGGCATTCTAAAGTTATATCCTATTTCTGGATGATAAAAAGCCTTATTTTCTAAAACAACTTTAGTCTGAGTAGATAAAAACTTAGCTCTTTCACCTAACTTTTCATCATTTGTAACAAGCATTCCACCCGCTCCAGTTGTTATAAGCTTATTTCCATTAAAGCTAAAGCATCCTATATGCCCTATAGTTCCGGCCATTTTCCCTTTATATTGTGAAGCTAGTGCTTCTGTAGCATCTTCTATAACATATAGATTGTATTTCTTTGCTATTTCCATAACTTTATCCATATCTACAGGATGACCATATATGTGAACTGGCAAAATAGCTTTTGTCTTTTCAGTAATTAAATCCTCTATTTTTTCTTCATCCATTACAAATGTATCTCTTCTTACATCACAAAATACCGGAACAGCTCCCACATATTTTATAGCATTTACAGGAGATATAAAAGTCATAGAAGGTACTATAACTTCATCCCCTTCTCCTATACCAAGAGCTATTAAAGCTAATTGTATAGCTGCTGTACCATTCATAGTAACTACAGCTTTCTTACTTTGAACATACTGAGAAAATCTCTCTTCAAATAATGTTACATAGCTACCTACAGAAGACACCCAATTTGTATCTATACATTCTTTAACATACTTCCATTCATTTCCTCTTATTTCGGGTATACATAAAGGTATCATTTTTTTACTCCTCTCAATTATATCTAAAAAATAGACTAATTAATTTAAATCTATATATAATTAACAATTATTTTAAAAACTCTAACAGTAATTTAAAAACTAAACATTATAAATATCTGTTTTATAATATTGAATATTCTTCTTAATCCACTCTATAGTTTCTGCTAAACCATCATCAAGAGTATATTTTGGTGCCCAATCAGTTAATTGTTTTATTTTTGTATTATCAGCCCATAATCTATTAACTTCACTTTTTTCAGGTCTTATTCTCTCTTCATCACAAATTATCTTAACATCTTCTCCAATTATATCTATTATCTTTTTAACTGTATCTCCGATGCTTATTTCATAATTTGAACCTGCGTTTACTACTTCTCCAATTGTTTTGTTACTTTCTGCAACCTTAATAAAAGCCTCTGCTGTATCTTTTACATAGTTGAAATCTCTAGTTGGAGTTAAACTTCCTAATTTTATTTCTCTTTTACCTGCAAGTATTTGAGATATTATAGTTGGAATTACCGCCCTTGCTGATTGTCTAGGTCCATAAGTGTTAAAAGGTCTTAAAGTGGCAATCGGCAAATTAAATGATCTATAAAAACTTTCTGCCATCTTATCTGCTCCTATTTTAGAAGCTGAGTAAGGTGATTGTCCTTGCATTGGATGTTTTTCATCTATAGGCACATAAAGCGCTGTACCATATGTTTCACTAGTTGATGTATGTACTATCTTTTCTATATTCTCTTCATCTCTGCATGCCTCTAAAATATTAGTAGTTCCTTCAACATTTGTTCTTACATATGCCATTGGTGATAAATAAGAATAAGGTATAGCTATAAGTGCAGCAAGGTGCATTATAACTTCTTGTCCTTTAACCATTCTCTTTACATTGTCATATTCTCTAATATCACCTGTAATTACATTTAAACTATTTTTTATATTATTATCAAAAGTATCAATCCATCCCCAGTTGTTAAAGGAATTATACTGTACAAGAGCTGTAACATCTGCTCCTAGTTCAACTAATTTTTCAGTTAGGTGACTACCTATAAATCCTTCTGCTCCTGTAACTAATACCTTTTTACCTTTCCAATTCATCAAATTACACTCCTTATATTAAATTTTAATTTAGTGTTCTTTAGAAAAATTTCTTTATATCTTCATTTGCCTTTTTAAAATCATCCATTTGGCCAATATCTGACCAGTATTCTGTAATTTTATAAACTCCAGACTTTCCATTATTGCCTATAACATCCTCAATTAGGTCAGTCATGTTGTACATTTCATCATTTGGAATAAGCTTTACTGCTTTTTCATTTAATACATAGACACCACTGTTAATATAGAAACTGTATACAGGTTTTTCTTCCAATGATTTTATTAGATTATCCTCTGTAACCATAACTCCATAGGGAACTTTGATTTCATAATTTCTTGCGCCAACAGTTACATCGAATTCATTTTTTATATGATAATTTAAAAATGCATCAAAATCTATTCCAGTTAATATATCTCCATTTATTACTATAAAAGGCTTTGTCAGCTTTTCTTCAGCTAATTTTATGGAACCTGCAGTACCTAATTTTTTCGTTTCTCTAACATATTGAATATTTACATCTAAGCCTTTACCGTCTTTAAAATACTCTTCTATAATTTCTCCTTTATAGTTTAGAGATATTATAAAATTTTTAAATCCATATTCTTTAAACTGTTCAATTATATGCTCTAGAATAGGTTTGTCTCCTACTTTCAGCATAGGTTTAGGTGTATTTTCTGTAAGAGGTCTAAGCCTTGTTCCTAAGCCACCTGCCAATATAAATACGCAGTTATCTTTATCATCATAGGATATTACATCATCTAAAAAATATAAATTTATAATTTTACCCTTATCATCTAATACAGGCACTTGTCTAATTTTATATTTAAGCATTAAGTCTTTAACTTTTTTCTTGCTTACGTACTGTGTTACATACTTAAATTCTCTGCTATATATTCCTTCTATGCTTTCATTAATATTATGCCCTTTTAATATAGCCCTTCTAATATTTCCATCGGTTATAACACCCTTTACCTGGAAATCATCGTCAACTACAAAAGCTCCTCCAGTTAGGTTCTTGTCTATAGATTCCATGGCATCTTTTATTGTTGCACTTAGTTTTATGCAATATGTTTCTATTGAGAACTTCATAGAATCACCTACTTTTTATTATTTTTGCAGGGATACCTACTGCCGTTACATGATCTTTTATATCTTTTAGCACAACAGCTCCTGCCCCTATTACTACATTACTTCCTATATTTATTCCTTGAATAATACAACATCCTGCTCCTATATGACTGTTTTCACCAATACTACAGCCTCCTGCTATGCAGCTTCTTGGTGAGACATGAGTATTTCTTCCAATAATACAGTCATGTTCTATAACAGAAGAAGTATTTATTATAGAATTTTCATTAATTACAGCACCTGCATTTACAATAGCTCCAGCCATAATACAAGTACCATCATGGATTTCGGTATAAGGTGAAACCACCGCTTTGTTATGTATCAGTTTAGGTATATTAAATCCTATCTTCTTTAACTTGTTATAAATTTTATCTCTAACTTCAATATTATTTAAAGCTCCTAATGATACAAATGCATTTTTCACTCCACTTTTGAATAATTCAGGAAGCATATCATCATTTCCTATTATCGGTACATCTAATAATTTTTCTCCTATTTTATTATTATCTGTAACACCTATAATTTCATACTTCTTAGTGCTCTTAATAATATCTATTATAACCTTACAGTGGCCTCCGCCACCAACTAAAACGATTTTCTCCATAACCATAATCACTTTCTTAATAAGTTATTCTTTTTTGTATAAGTTCTTTATTTATCTCTACTTTGCACAAAATATCTGCTATTTTTTCTCCAGCATCTCCATTTCCATAAGGATTTATGCATGATGCTAATTTTTCAATATATTCACCTTCATATAGAGCTTTATTAATTCCACTTAAAATTTCTTCTTTTGTATATCCTACATCTATTACATTTACAGCTCTAAGTCTTCCATCTTGTCTTGTTCCTATATTTATAACTGGAAGCTTAAAACTTGGAGCTTCAATTATTCCTGATGAGGAATTTCCAATCATGGCATCTGCAACATTGAGAATACTTAAATATTCTACTTGGCTTAAATTTCTAAAAACTTTAAAGAAATCATATTTGCTTCTATACTCTTCAATTACTTTTATTATCTCTCTTCCACCATTATCACTGTTAGGGTATGAAACGATTGTTTGTATTCCGCATTCAACTAATGCTTCGAATGTTTGTCTTACCTGCCACTCTACTTCATCTCTTTCTGTAGTTACAGGATGCTGAGTCATTATAAATAGCCTATCATCTTTTAAATTAAATCTTTTCAACAGCTCTTCTCTAGAAAGGTATTGGGTATTTTTTATATAGTCAATTCCAGGTGCTCCAACTACATATATGTTCTTTTCCTTTTCACCCATTTTCAATATTCTCTCTTTACTGTCTTCCGTAGCTGGCAGATGTATGTGAGAAAGTTTTGTTATAGAATGTCTAATTGACTCATCCACTGTTCCAGTAACCTCACCACCATGAATATGTGCTACTGGTATATTCATGTGAATAGCAGCAAGTGCTCCTGCCATCATCTCTCCTCTATCTCCAAGTACCAATAGCACATCTGGTTTTATTCTCTCTAGTGTCTGAGTTACTCCCATAAGAGTTATTCCTATTGATTTAGCCATTGAAGCTCCTGTATCTGAAGATAATATAGTTTCTATTTTATCAGCTATAAAAAAACCATCACTTTCAATTTCTTCTACAGTTAAACCAAATTCAGATGAAAGATGCATTCCACAAACTATCAAACTTAAATCCAATTCTGAATGATTTTCTATAGCCTTTAGAACTGAATAATATATTCCATAATCGGCACGTGTTCCTGTAATAACAGCAATTTTTCTTTTCAACTTATTCCAATCCTTCCTATTTATAACCTTTTACAGTTCCTATTATTTTAGTTTTGGATTAAATCTAGAGTAATTTGTTCGTCCTGTTTTATTTCTTTTCTTGCCTTTTTTCCTAAAACCATTTTGTAGTATTTTGGACTTAATCCACTTCCCGGTCTCTTATACTCTAAATCATCCATTCCAATTATTTGGCCTTCTTTAATATCTACTGATGCTACTATGCTCTTTCTTGCAACGGCCATAGTATCCATTTCACTTTTAGTAAACATTTTAATTCCACTACCAAGTGCCATTTCCACATCTCGAATTGCTTTAACCATACTTCTAAGTTCTTCTGGCTCCAAAGAAGCCTTGTGGTCTGGCCCTTCCATGTTTTTATCTAGTGTAAAATGTTTTTCAATTATATTAGCTCCTAGAGCTGCAGCCGCAACTGGAATAGAAATGCCTTCTGTATGATCTGAATAACCGCCTAGCACTTTAAAAGAATTTTTAATCGTATCCATAGCTTTTAAATTTACAGACTGTAATGCTGCTGGATAGTTAGATGTACAATGAAGAACTGCTACATCTTCTACTTCCTTATTATTTAAACTAATAAGTGCATCTTCTATTTCTCCCAAAGTAGCCATACCTGAAGATAAAATTATAGGTTTCTTAAAATCCGCTATGTGTTCTAAAAGAGGTATATTATTCAAATCTGCTGAGCTTATTTTAAATGCGTCAACTCCTATAGAATTTAAAAAATCGGAACTTTCAAAATCAAAAGGAGTTGACATAAATATTATTTTCTTTTTATCACAGTAATCTTTTAGTTCAACAAATTCATTGTAGGATAATTCAAGTTTTTTTAGCATATTTAACTGGCTGTCTTCAGACCCTATATTGTTCTTTTGGTATTTAGCCATGGAAGCATAGCCTGTTACTAGCTTCTCACTTTTAAAAGTCTGAAACTTAACTGCATCAACACCAGCATAAACAGCTTTATCTATAAGCTCTTTTGCTAAATTTATATCTCCGTTATGATTTACTCCAGCTTCAGCTATAATAAAACAAGGATAATTATCTCCAATAATCTTATTTCCTACTTTAATTATCATTGTCATTCTCCTTTAATATAAGTTCTACTAATTTTGCATCTAACATAGTGTCAATATCAATAGATTTATTACTTTCCATTACGAATGGCATTGTATTGTCATTTACAAAAACACTTTCATTAATAAGCATATTTACTGAATTTATGTATAGTGCTCCATTGAATATATAAAACTTTGGTAAATCTTGTCGTCTCAAGTTATCCCCTTTAAATTCTATAAAAGGTCTTAATTTTTCATTATCAATAATCCTCATAAGGACCGGATTTTCTTGTGCTTCACATACACTTACAAGAGAATCCACCTTGCTTCCCATAAGCACTTCAATAGCTTCATCTATATCTTCATAGGTTCTTAAAGGTGATGTAGGTTGCAATAAGACCAAATAATCAAAAATATTGCCATGCTCTTCAAGATACTTTAATCCATGTAAAACTACATCTATAGATTTAGCTGTATCATTTGATATTTCTTCAGGTCTTAAAAATGGGACCTCTGCTCCATATTTTAAAGATACCTGTTTTATTTCCTCATCATCTGTTGAAACCAGTACATAATCAATATATTTAGATTTTTGGGCGGCCTCAATAGAATAGGCTATTAGTGGTTTATCACATATGTTTATAATGTTTTTGTGTGGTATTCCCTTTGATCCACCTCTTGCTGGAATTATAGCTAGTATTCTTTTATCCTTGTACATGCACGTCACCTCTTTTTAATAGGTACTAGGAAACAATTACTAGATATTAAATCTGGTTAATTAATAATAATTGATTAATATCTAGTAACTGATGATTAATCACTAACCTCCCATCTATAGAGATTAGTATCTAGTTCTTAATAGATAATATATTTCATTACTACTGATTTTTAAGCAATTGGTCTTCCGGAACTTCTCTAAACTTCTTAGCAGGATTACCTGTAACTATAGTTGCTGTCTCTATATCTTTTGTAACTACACTGCCTGCTGCTGCAAATCCATCTTCATTTATAGTTTTACCTGGCAACACTATAGCTCCAGCTCCAAGTCTTCCACCTTTTTTGATGGTTACTCCTTTGAAATGATTAAATCTTTCCTTAGAACGTGCTGCATAGTTGTCATTAGAAGTAACTACGCAAGGAGCAATAAAAACATAATCTTCAACTTCTGAATAAGCTGTTAAGTATACATTAGTTTGAATCTTACAGTTAGAGCCCACCTTACAAAAATTTTCAATAGTGGCCCCCCTACCAATAATAGTCTTACTTCCAATAGTTACATCTTCTCTTATAGTAGCTAAATCAGCAATAAGAGTCTTTTCTCCTATTTCACATCCACAGTATACAATTACTCCAGCACCTATTAAGCATTCATCAGAAATTTTACATGGTTCATACTCTTTATCATCTTTAAATATACTATTAACTGATCTCATTGGAGTTTTTCCAACTACAGTATTATCATCTATTCTTACATTGTTTCCAATTATACTTCCCTCATGTATTACTACGTTATGTCCTATAATACAATTTTCTCCTATTTGAACATTGTCTTCTACAACTACAAAATGTCCTATCTTTACATTCTTCCCAATCTTAGAACTTTCCGAAATATATTTCATAATTGTATCCTCTCTTCTATTTTTTTGTAATTGCTTTTTCCATATCTAATGTTGAGAAGTCTTCTAATGGGAATTTTATAGGCATTCCAGTAAGTCTTGACTTATATGCTGCAAGAATTATTGACATTGCTTTTTTACCCTCTTCTCCACTTATTAAAGGACTAATATTATTATTTATAGCGTCTATAACATTTTTAAATAGTGGCGTATGTCCACTTCCATAAACACTATCTGGATCTCCTTCTTGAGCCTTCAATATATCTTCTTCACTATCTAAATTGTCTTCAAATCTCCAATTTTCTATTCTATTTACTGCAAGGCCTCCTATGCAAACTGTTCCCTTTTCACCAAATACACTTAATGTCTCTTCTAAGTTTTTAGGGAATACACAGGCAGTTCCTTCAATTATTCCAATAGATCCATTTTTGAAACGTATTAAAATTGCTCCAAAATCTTCTGCTTCAATATCTCTTAAAAATGTATCGCATTGAGCATATACAGTGTCTATTTCTCCGCCCATCATCCATTGAAGCAAATCTATGTTATGTATACATTGATTCATTAGAGTACCACCATCAAGCTTCCAAGTTCCTCTCCAAGGCGCTTGCTCGTAATATCCCATATTTCTATTCCAAAGTATTCTTGCAGTACCATTAATAAGCTTACCAAATCTATCTCCTTCAACAGCACTTCTCAATTGTTGAATAGGTTTGTTAAATCTGTTTTGATGACATATTGCCAATTTCACATTATTTTCTTTAGCTGTTTTTATCATTTCATCAGCATCTTTAATTGAAAGGGCCATAGGTTTTTCTACTACAGCATGCTTTTCCTTGTTCATGCAATAAATTGCAATTTCAGGATGGTATCCGCTTTCTGTTGCTATAGTAACAACATCGATATCTTCTTTTTCCAACATTTCTTTATAATCACTATAAGTGTTTACAGTAAACTCTGATCCCATTTTTTCTATGTATTCATTTTTTTTTGCAATTGCTTTGTCTATATCTATGTCACATGTTGCTACAAGAGTAGCTTCTTCTTTATTATTTATTAAACCTTCAACGTGTTTATATGATATTCTTCCGCATCCTATTATAGCAAATTTAAGTTTTTTCATGATATCACTCCTTAATCATAATAAAGGATAAACCCTAAAGGGTCTATCCTGTTAATTCTAAAGTTTGTGTATTTTTTCTCTATTTTCTTTAACTTCTTTTGAAGCATTTCTTGTATCATAGAATATTTTTGATTTTTTAACTATTTCTTCATAATTATAGCAGCTATGATCTGTTGTTATAATAACTATATCAGCATTTTCAATAGCATTTTCCCATTCTACAGATACATATTCTTTTCCATTATGTTTAAAGCTTGGTACAAATGGATCATTATAAACTATTTCTGCTCCATTCTTTTCTAGATGTTCAATAACTTTCAATGCTGGAGACTCTCTCATGTCGTCAATATCCTTCTTATAAGCTATTCCCATTAAAAGAACTTTTGAACCATTCATTGCTTTTTTAGCTCCATTTAATAACTTCATAGCATTATCTACTACAAATTCAGGCATGAAGTCATTTATTTCTCCTGCTGTCTCTATAAGTCTTGTATGATAGTCAAATTCTCTAGCCTTATAAGTCAAATAGAATGGATCTAATGGTATACAGTGTCCTCCAAGACCTGGACCTGGGTAGAATGCCATAAATCCGTATGGCTTTGTCTTAGCTGCATCAATAACTTCCCAAATATCTATACCCATCTTTTTACATAATATAGCCATTTCATTTGCAAGACCAATGTTTATATGTCTAAAAGTATTTTCAAGTATTTTTTCCATTTCAGCTACTGCTGGTGATGAAACTTTGTGTATTTCTCCTTCTAATACATTGCTGTATAATGCTGCTGCAACTTCAGTACAGTCAGCTGTTATTCCTCCCACTACCTTTGGAGTGTTTTTAGTTTTAAATTGCTTATTACCTGGATCAACTCTTTCTGGAGAGAAAGCTAAGAAAAAGTCCACTCCACATTTTAACCCTGATTCTTCTAGAATAGGCTTAACTATTTCTTCTGTTGTTCCTGGATAAGTTGTACTTTCAAGAACTACAAGCATACCTTTATGGATATATTTTGCAACATCTTTAGTAGAGTTAACAACATAAGACACATCTGGTTGTTTGAACTTGTCAAGTGGAGTTGGAACAGCTATTGCAACTGCATCTACATCTTTAACAAATGAAAAATCAGTTGTTGCTTTTATTTTTCCATTTCTCACTAAATCCTCTAAGTCTTGATCTAGTATATCTCCAATATAGTTATGTCCTTCATTTACTAATTGTACTTTCTTTTCTTGTACATCGAACCCTATTACATCATAACCAGCTTTAGCCTTCTCTACAGCCAGCGGTAATCCTACATATCCTAGGCCTACAACGCCTAGTTTAGCAGTTTTATTTTTAATTTTTAATAAAAGGTCTTCTTTTAAAGTTGTCATTATTATACTTCCTCCTAAAAATAAGGTTTATTTATGCTTAAGTTTTAAATTATAAATTATTTTAACGATTCTATTAATATTCTCTTCCATACTCTCAATGTATATGCAATAAGATTTTTATTGCTTTCTCTTGTAAGTTGGAACTTTTTCTTCAAGAAGTTTAATTATATCTTCTTTATCTTTGTATATAACTTCTTTAAATTCTCCAATAGCCTGATCTACATAATTCATATCAAATTCCATAGGTTTTTCAACGAATATTTTTTCATGTTCTGTAGATGTAAGAGCTACTTCATCCATTAATAGTTCTTCATATAGTTTCTCTCCTGGTCTCAATCCAGTGTATTCAATCATAATATCTTCGTCTGGTTTTAACCCTGACAATCTGATCAAATCTCTTGCTAAGTCTACTATTTTTACTGGTTCACCCATATCAAGAACGAAAATTTCTCCTCCTTCTGCCATAGCACCAGCCTGTATTACAAGTTGTGCTGCTTCAGGAATAGTCATAAAAAATCTATTGATTTCAGGGTGTGTAACTGTAACAGGCCCCCCCTGTCTAATTTGCTTCTTAAATAGTGGTATTACAGAACCATTACTTCCAAGCACATTTCCAAATCTAACTGCTACATATTCAGTTTCACTTTCTTTTCCAAATGCTTGGATAATTTTTTCACAGAATCTTTTAGTAGCTCCCATAACGTTTGTTGGATTTACAGCTTTATCTGTACTAATTTGAACAAATCTATTAACTTTATACATATCACTACATTTCGCTAAATTATATGTTCCAATTATATTGTTCTTTATAGCCTCTGCAGGATTTGCCTCCATAAGAGGAACATGTTTATGAGCTGCAGCATGGAATACTACATAAGGTCTATATTTTTCAAATATTTCCTTTAACCTCTTCATATCTCTGATAGATGCAATTGCTACTTCCAAATCTAAATTTGGATACTTATATTTCAATTCCATTTGAAGATCATAAGCATTATTCTCATAGATATCAAGTATTATAAGTTTTTTAGGTTTGAACTTAACTATTTGTCTGCATAGTTCAGAACCAATTGATCCTCCACCACCTGTTACTAGAACTACCTTATCGTATATATATTTATTTATATTCTTATTATTTAGTTTAACTGGTGCTCTTCCTAGAAGATCATTAATATCTACATCTCTTAATTGACTTATATTTACATCGCCATTAATTATTTCGTAGATACCTGGAAGTGTCTTTAATTTACAACCTGTTTTTTTGCATATATTATATATCTCTTTTCTTTCTTGAAAAGGAGCAGATGGAAGAGCAATGAATATCTCTTCTACTTTTTTTTCTTCACATATTTTCTCAATGTCATTTCTATTTCCTAATATCTTAATTCCATTTATAACATGACCTTTTTTATATAGATCATCATCTATTAATCCCACAATATCATAATTTAGTGTATTATGCTTTTTAACTTCTTTAATAAGCATAGCACCTGCATCACCTGCACCAATTATAAGTACTTTAGAATTTTCTTTTTCACACTCTGGTATAGTATCGTTTCTTCCCATGATTCTATAAAAAAATCTTGTTCCACCTAATGCTCCTATTGATAATAGCCAGAAAATAATGTGTACAGTAGCTGGAAATCTGTAATGCATAAACTTTAGCAATTTATAGTTAATTGTATAACTGTAAAGTATAAAAATTATATTTGCCAATGATACTGAATAAATAATAGACATTAATTCATCAATAGATGCATATTTCCATATGAAATCATACAAATGAAACATTCTATTGCAAACCACTGTAAAAAGAATAACTGGGATAATAGACACCTTAAAAAAAGTTATATATTCACCCGGTATCTTAAATTCAAATCTCAATAACAACGCAAAGTATAAGAAAACTGTAACTAAAATTATATCATAAAATAAAAACTTTCTATTACTTTTCAAATTATCACATCCTTAAAGTTTGTTATTCAATCTGTCCCTAAATCATTTTACATCATTTTTGAAATTATTCAATGTTTTTTGAAATTATTTGAATATTTAAAAAGACATGTTTTATACATAAATTTAAAATTATGCATAGGACATGTCTATTATAACACAAAAATCTATTTATTTTTTATTTATTTGATTATATATTTCAGCAAATTTAGGGTTATCCTTAATTGAAATTAAGTATTTCATAAAATCACTTCTCAATTCTTCTCTTTTTAATGCAAATTCTACAGTAGCTTCCAAAAATCCTAGTTTATCCCCAACGTCATATCTTCTTCCTTCAAAATTGTAAGCATACATAGCTTCCTGCTTAATTAGAGTTTTTAGTGCATCTGTAAGCTGGATTTCTCCTGATTTACCTGGTTTAGTTTCAGCAAGTATTTCAAATATTTGAGGAGTTATAATATATCTTCCCAGTATAGCTATATTAGAATGAGCTTCTTCGACTTTAGGCTTTTCAATTAGGTCCTTTACCTTATATACTCTGTCCTCAATATACATTCCTTGAACTATACCATACTTAGTAACATCCTCTTCGGGTACTTGCTGTACTCCTAGTATAGTGGTTTTATACTCATTGTAACAATCTATTAATTGTTTTAAGCAAGGAACTTCACTATCTACTACATCATCTCCAAGCATTACTGCAAAAGGTTCATCTCCAACGAAGGTTCTTGCACAATTTATTGCATGCCCAAGTCCCTTTGGTTCTTTTTGCCGTATATAATATATATCCACCATATTGGATATATCATTTACCATATTTAAAAGATCCTCTTTCCCCTTAGCTTCTAATTGATTTTCAAGCTCTATAGATTTATCAAAGTGGTCCTCAATTGCCCTCTTATTTCTTCCTGTTATTATTAATATTTCTTCTATTCCTGACGCTACTGCTTCCTCTATAATATATTGAATAGTTGGCTTATCTACTATTGGAAGCATTTCTTTCGGTTGAGCCTTAGTTGCTGGTAAAAATCTTGTCCCCAGTCCTGCTGCTGGTATTATAGCCTTCTTTACCCTCATATAAGATTTCTCCCTTCACATATTAATAATTATTTTTAAACTTATAAACAGAGTTCTTAGCTTCAGAGGGAGTTTTTACTCCCTCTGAAGCTTAGAACTCGTTATCCAGGGACGTAGCCGCTCTTTACTTCCACTTTGAAGAAAAGCAGAGCATCCAAATCTTTGACTTGGTGCCAATCGCTTTCACAGAGTGCGATGGGAGTATTAGAGCGGGTAGTCATCGGATAAATACTAATAAAAATAAATAAAATCAACTTTAATAATTATTTTACAAAAAATTAAATTTTATCAATTTATATTTTTTAATATATTTTCTAATTCATTTACTATCTCGTCTTTTGGATCTATTTTTTTTGCAATTTCTAAGTGAATTTTTGCCTGTTTGTAGTCTTGTATATTCATGTAACACATAATTAAATTTGTGCATACTTCTATAGACTTTGTTGCTTCGAATACTTTTCTAAAGTATGTTATAGCGCTATTAAAATCTTCTAATGATGCATAATTTATTCCTAATTCGTTAAATACCTCAGGATAAGAGTTATCAATTTCAAGTGATTCTTCTAGATAATATATAGCCTTTTCATGATTTTCTAATATTCTATAAGCTATAGCTATATAATAGTATATCTCTGCCTTATCTTCTAATTGATCTAATAGCGGTATTAAAATAGCCAATGCATCTTTAGGCTCTTCATATACCATTTCTTTTGCTTTATCATAATCATTTACTATTTTTAATGAATTTTTTAAGTCTAATATTTCAGCTGTTTCCTTTCCTCCTTTTGCTATGTAAATATTCAATGAAAGTAAGGCCCCAGCATAGTCAGACTTATCCCTTTTTGTAATTGCTTCATGTAAGTAAGGTAGTGCATAGCCATCTATTTCTTTTGCTATTTCAATTATTTCTAATTCCTCTTCTAAATACAGTTCATTTATCTCTTTCAAATTTTCCAATAAAATTATTAATTTTTCGTAAATTTCACTAGTTTTTTCTATTTGGAAAAGTCCCTTAAGCATAATATATGCATCTTCATAGTTTTTAAGTCTTACATTTTCAGCTATTCTACCTTTTATGTATTGTCTAGAACTTGGTGTACTCTCTATTAAAGCTCTGTAAATATCATTATATCTAAAATTTTCGTCAGCTCCTAAAACATAAAACATGCCTTCAACAAAAAAAGCTACTGGTATACTGTTAACATCTTTTCCACCTTTAACTTTTTTTATTATATCATCAGTTACAATAGGCATATATACATCTTCCTGCCCCTTAGTTCTAATTTTAAAAATTGATTCTATCCTATCTCCCTTCATTTCTAAGAAAAGTAAAAGAGAAAGCTTATTTTTAAAGTGTGTCTTTATACTCATATTTATTCTTCACCTGCTCTAACTTATTTTTGTACTACCTGTTAAACATCATTATAATAATAAAAAAGGTTTTTTGTAAACCTTATATAGGACATTTAAATAAATTAACTGCGCCATAAAAGTGGCGCAGTTAATTTATTTTGAAAAATCACAGGCAGTATTAATTATACCCATAACTGATTTTTTTAAAATATCCATTTTCTCATTTGAATTCTCTAGGGAATCACCTATAACCGACATATAAATCTTCATTTTAGGCTCCGTTCCAGAAGGTCTAATAACAAATGAGGAATTATCTTCTAAAATAAATTTAAGCACATTTGACTCTGGTAAGTTTATCCTATCCTCTGTTAATGTTAATAGGTTCTTTTCTACACTTACTTTATAATCAAGTTTATTAGTTATTCTAGTTCCATTTAATTCTGTCTTCATTGAATGTCTTAGATATTCTAGCGCTATAGATATTTTCTCCTGGCCTTCCTTTCCCTCTAAATTAATAGATATAAGGTCTTCTTTGTAAAATCCATATTTTTTATATAAGTCCATCAACGCATCATATAAATTAGTTCCCTTTTTATTATAATACAATGTCATTTCACATATAAGCATAGCTGCTATTACCGCGTCTTTATCTCTAACAAAATTTCCTGCTAAATACCCATAACTCTCCTCAAATCCAAATAGGAAAGTCCTATCCCCTTTTTCTTCAAACTCTTTAACTTTTTCTCCTATGTATTTGAATCCAGTTAGTACATCTATAATTTCAACATGAAATTTTCTTGCAATCTTAGTTGCCATATCACTAGTTACAATAGTTTTAATTATAGCGCCATTTCTTGGCAGATTATCTTTTTCCTTTAGCGAAGATAATATATATTCTGTTAACAGAATGCCCATCATATTACCATTTAGCACTTTATATTTACCATCATTGCACTTTACCATAGCACCTATTCTGTCACAATCTGGGTCTGTTCCAAATATAATATCTGGTTTTATTTTTTCAGCCATTTTTAAAGCCAATGAAAATACTTTTGGATCTTCAGGATTTGGATATTCTACTGTTTCAAAATTCCCATCAGGCAGCTCTTGTTCTGGAACCACATATACGTTACTATATCCTAATTCACTTAATACTCTTCTTACAGGAATATTTCCACTGCCATGAATAGGGGTATATATTATCTTTAAACTTTTTGCCTCTTCTTCTACTAATTCTTTTCTTATAGTTAACTCTTTAACTCTTTCTACATATAACTTATCAATTTCTTCTCCAATTATATTTAAAAGCCCTTTTTCTTTAGCCTCTTCTAAATTCATGAATATAATTTTTGAAAAATCATTAATTCTGTTTACAAAGAAAATAATCTCTTTTGCTGTTGTATCGGTTACTTGTCCACCATCTTCTCCGTATACTTTATAGCCATTATATTTTTTAGGATTATGTGATGCAGTTATAACTATTCCTGCTTTACTTTTTAATTGTCTTACTGCAAATGATAATTCAGGAGTTGGCCTTAATGATTCAAACAAGTTTACTTTTATGCCATTAGCACATAATACTGATGCCGCTATCTCAGCAAATTCTTTTGACATCATTCTTGAATCATATGCAATACTTACAGATACTTTTTCCTTCATATTATATTTATTTAATAGGTAATCTGCCATTCCCTGAGTTGCCTTACCTACAGTATAAATATTCATTCTATTTGACCCTGCACCAATAATACCTCTAAGCCCTCCTGTACCAAACTCTAACTCTTTGTAAAATCTATCTTCCAATTCTTTTTCATCGCTTATATTTTTTAATTCTTCCTTAGTTTTATGGTCAATAATTTTCGAATCAAGCCAAAGGTTATATCTCTCTACATAATTCATTTTATACCTCCTTGCCCCATTAATAAAATAATTATACTATAAAATAAAAAAATAGAACAATTATTTATTATATCTAAAAAATGTATGTCTTGAATATACTCCCTATCATTTTTTAACATCAATTTAACCAAAATTAATAACTAAAAAAGACTGCATTTTTAACAGTCTTTTTATACAATACATTATTTTTGTTTTTCAGATGATTTTTTATCAGTTTCAGCACTATTTAAGTTATTTTCTTCTGGAAGCGTACTTAAATTAGGATGATTAACAACAGCTAATACTGTATTAATATCGTCTAAAAAGGTTATCTCATTTCCAATTTCTATATCAGCTATCCTAAATATATTTCCATTGCTAATATTAGAAACATCAATATTTATAGATTTAGGTATTAAGTTATATTTTCCTTGAACTTTAACACTGTTTCGCTCCTTTTGTACTATTCCACCGTTTTTAGAAGCTAGTGCTTCTCCTGCAAATACTATAGGAACTTCTTTTTGAACAATATTTTCTTCATCTATTTCCTGTAAATCTATATGTAGTATTCTCTTCGTTACAGGCTCCTTTTGAATTTCTTTTATTAAAGCTTTACGCTCCTGATTATTAACTAAGACACTTATAGCAGAATGTTCTCCACTTTTGGAAATTTCTCTATTCAGTTCCAATTCCCCTACTTCAAATAATACATTGCCTAATTGAGAACTATAGAGTACCCCTGGCACTTTTCCCATATTTCTGCTTTTCCTCGCTGAATGATTTCTATTTTTTATTCTTTCATCACATTTTAAAGTTTCCATTATTATCCCTCCTATCTTTTTCTATTATTAACATAAGGGATAATAATATACATAATAAAAATAAAGTGCGATAAAATGGCGGCCTTGGTAACTACAAAGTAAGGTGCTAAAAATCTAAGCTATATATTACAATTAATTAAGGTATATAGAATTGCTACCCAGTTGTATAAATATTAAGGAAACAGTTAGTATTAATCATGATATTAGCTTAAAGATGTCAGGTTAAAAAAACTTGCTAGTCATTGAATAAAAGATAGGTTATCTTATAGAGTTTATAGGACGCTTTGTTTATAGATTGTTTTGAAAAATGCCACCATGTTAACGCATTTATTAAAGGTAATTTTTTAAGCTATATTCAACAATATACACTTTGTAACTTTACAGTGTGGCTACGCCATGCAAAATTATCATTTTGATTTTTGAAGTCCTCATAATATTTACTATAGTACTTTTTAATTGCAACTAATTAAGGCATGTAAGATTACTAGCTAGCATATATGTACTAAATAAAGCAACCTTTAGTACTACTCTATGAACTGAAGGTTTCTCAATGATACATATATGCGTAAGCTAAGTAATCTTACATGCCGCCATTTTGTTGCACTTTACTTAAGTTATGTCATGAAAATTAGTATATTATTCTTCCATCGATGCTCTTTATATCTTTACATCCAGTGAGTACCATAGCTGATTTTAAATCCTCTTTTAATTTTTCTACATACATCTTAATACCTTCTCTTTGTGCACCAAAGGAAGCCGTTACAAAAGGTCTTCCAATAAGTACTGCATCTGCACCTAAACCAATCATTTTAAGTACATCTACCCCATTTCTTATTCCACCATCAGCTAAGATAGTTACTTTTCCTTTTACTCTTTCGGCTATTTCTGGCAATACATCAGCAACTCCCGGCGTTTGATCAAGCACTCTTCCGCCGTGATTTGATACTACTATTGCATCTACTCCAGCTTCTACAGCTAATTCTGCTTCATCAGGAGTCATTATTCCTTTTAGTATAAATGGTAGTTTTGTACACTTTACTATTTCTTTGATTTCTTCAACAGTCTTTGGCATTACTGGCTTACCATGTAATGCTAGTGTAATTAATCCGCATGCATCTATATCCATTCCAACAGCAAAAGCCCCTGCTTCTTCAGCCATTTTAATCTTTTTTATAACATTTTCATTAGACCAAGGTTTTATGAATACGATGCCTTCTCCGTTAAATTTTTTTAATTGATCTAGATTTGTAATTAAAAAAGAATCTACAGCTGTGTCTCCAACCATTGGATATATTTCTGAATCTAAACATCCACCTATTACCCATGATATGTACTCTTCTTCAGTAAACTTTCCTCCCATGTTTAGGGTAGTTCCAGATACAGGTGCAGCAAAAACAGGTATGTCCATTTTTTTGCCAAATAGCTCAATTGAAGTGTCAGGATTTTTAGCGTCATGAATTACCCTCATATTTAACTTATAAGAATTTAAAGCATCATAATTCTCCTTAAAAGCAGCTCCTGTACCCTTTCCTCCCATTCCTGGGACTTCTCCTGCACACACAACCCCATTACATGCTGAACACACCCTGCAGCTTCCATTTAAATTTGCTTTAGCACTTTTAAGCATTTCCTTGTAATCCATTATAATTACTCCTTTCCTGTACAGCAATTGTTCTAAGGAACAGCTATACTTCTAAAATTATTATTTTTACATAGCTTGAAGCTATCTAAAATTATCTTTTAAATTTAAATTATCTAAGTCCTCTTCTGTAACCACTTTAATATTATTCTTTAAAAACAATTCCGCTGTAACTCCGTTGCCATCTATCTTTTCTCCGTTAAAATGCCCATTATAAATCTTTCCACAACCACAGGAAGGACTATTAGCTTTCAATATTGCTAGTTCTGCATTTACATCCTTTGCAATTTTCAGAGCTTCATAAGCTCCTTTTACAAATTTTTCTGTAACTTCTTCACCTTTAGCGTCAATAACCTTTGCCTTACCTTCTAATACATCCCTGCCAGTTCCGCCTTTTATTTCACTTGGAATTCTAGGGGTTTCTAGTCCTCCAAGTTGTTCAGGGCATATTAAAACTGCTTTTTTATCTTTAAAAAGTTTTAATATCTTTTCATTTAAATTGTTACCGCCACTGTACTTACAATTAACTCCACAAAGACATGCACTGATTACTATCAATGTTTTGCCCCCTTCCAAATTAATAACTTTAATTTAAGGCTCTGTTTTAAATGAATGTTGATTTTTACATTCATTTAAAACTTTCCATTAGTAGGTTAAGGCTATTTTAATTCAACTACAGTAACTCCTGTGCCGCCTTCCCCATATTCTCCAAGCCTATATCCTTTAACATGAGGATGTTTTTTTAACATATCGTTAATGGCTTTTCTAAGTACACCAGTCCCCTTACCATGGATTACAGTAACTTCATTAAGGCCTCCTATATATGCATCATCTAAATACTTATCAACTGTATATACCGCTTCTTCAGAGTCCATTCCTCGTAAGTCCACAGAAGTTGCTATTGATTTTAAGTTTAAATTCAACCCTTTTTTATGAGCTTTTTTCTTTTCTTTTTTATTTTCTTTAATTTCTCTTAAGTCCTTTATGTTAACTGTTATTTTTAAAATTCCTGCTTGAACTTGTACTTCACCTTTATTATCTGGAGTTGTAAGAACCATAACCTTTTTATCAAACTTAGGAAGATACACTTCCTGTCCTTCATATACTGACTTAAGTTCTTCACCTTCATCTTTAGCATTTTCCATGCTATCTTCTAGATTATTTAATTTTTCTTTTAATTTTTTTCTATTTTCCTCTAAGGCTTGACGAACCTCTGAAGAATAACCCATCTTTTCAAGTTCTCTTATTTCCTTTAGTATTCTGTCAGCTTCTTCTTTAGCTTCTTTAACTATCTTCTTAGCTTCTTTCTGTGCTTCTATAATAGCTTTCTCTTTTATACTTTCGAATTTATCTAATTTTTCTTCATACTTTTCTTTAAGTTTAACAGCTTCATTCTTAACCCCTGCAGCTTCCATTGCATCCCTTTGAGCTTTTATATTTTTATCTTGAAGAGATTGTATCAAATCTTCAAACCTTAAAGTTTCTTCTGCAATACCCTCTTTTGCATCATTTATAATATAATCTGGGAGACCAAGTCTTCTAGAAATTTCAAAGGCATTGGATTTTCCCGGAATACCAATTAAAAGTCTGTAAGTTGGTCTTAAAGTTTCTACATCAAATTCTACGGATGCATTCTCTACTCCTTCAATTTTTAATGCATAAGCTTTTAATTCACTGTAGTGGGTTGTTGCAACAATCTTAGTTCCTCTTGCTCTGAGATTTTCAAGTATAGAAACTGCAAGCGCAGCTCCTTCAGTAGGATCTGTTCCTGCTCCTAATTCATCAAATAATGCTAAAGAGTTTTCATCAGCATCATTTATAATTTTTACTATATTAGTCATGTGAGATGAGAAAGTAGAAAGGCTTTGTTCTATACTCTGTTCATCTCCAATATCCGCAAAAATCTCTTTGAAAAAACATACTGTAGATCCCATTCCCGCTGGTATCATAAGTCCGCTCATAGCCATTATGTGTAGTAGTCCTACAGTCTTAAGAGTAACTGTCTTACCACCTGTATTAGGTCCTGTAATAATTATTGAAGATATGCCACTATTTAAGTATATGTCGTTTGTTACTACTTCCTTTGGATTTATTAGAGGATGCTTAGCTCTTAAAATATTGAAATGTCCCTCTTCACTCACTTCTGGAAATATGGCATTTATACTTCCAGCATATTTAGCCTTGGCAAATATAAAGTCTAGTTCCCATATAATATTTGCATTATTCTTAATAGATGTTATATTTTCATATACTTTAACTGAAAGTTCTCCAAGTATTTTTTCTATTTCAGCCTTTTCTTTAAGCATTAATTCTTTTATTTCATTATTCAAATCAACTAAACTCATAGGTTCTATAAACAAAGTAGCACCTGAAGAACTTTGATCATGAACAAGTCCTGGTACAGATCCTTTATGCTCAACCTTTACAGGAAGTACGTATCGTTCTCCTCTTACAGTAAATATGTTTTCTTGAAGATATTGAGAATAAGTTCTCAGTAATGAATTAACCTTGGATTTTATCGAACTCAACTTGTCTTTTAAACTTCTTCTTATATTGAAAAGTGCACCACTTGCTTTGTCTGATATCTCATCCTCACTTATTATTGCGTTAAATATATCCTCCTCTAACTTTTTTAATGGTACTAACCCATCACATATATCTTCTATAATTCTAAAACTTTCCTCTTCATCCTTATGACTTATATATCCTTTAAATCTTCTTGCACATCTCAGCAGGTTAGCAATTCTCAGCAACTGAACGGGCATTAGCACAAACCCTCTATCTGCTTTTGCAATACCTTCTCTTACATCATAAAGCCCTTCAAATGGCGGCGTTCCTTTTTTTATTAATAATTCAAAGGCTTCCCTTGTTTCCTCTAGATGTTCTCTTACATCAAATACATTGTCATAAGGCTTAAGATCATCAATTATGTCTTTAGCCGCTGTTGTATTAGCGTATTTCTTTAATTCTTCTCTTATTTTATAAAATTCTAAAACTCTTAAAGCTTTATCATTCATGTTATTCTACCCCTCTTTTGAAATGTCCTCTTGTATAATTTTTAAAATCTCCTTTAAATTTTCCATTATTGAAATCTTCAATTATATTCAATGTTTCATCATAACTTTCATTAGTAAAATCAAGTCTGAATAAATTTATATTTAATTTTCTTAATTCTTCTAAGTTAGGAATTAAATTAATAGCTACCGGATTATAAATATGGCTCCTACAGAACTTATCTGTATTAATTGGAAGTTGTGATCCCATTCTGTCCTTTAGAACAAAATTACCTTTACTGCACTCTCCTGTACAGTTCATATTTTCACTATTTTTCCCACCGAATATACTTCCAATAGGGCAATATTCACTTACCATAAGTTCTGGATTACCATAAACCATCAAATAGCATGGAAGTAGAGCGTTTTTTATCAATCTACCTATTTCCATCTTATTAAGTTCTAAGCTAATAGTAGCTCCATTTATAATTTTACTATAAAATTTCAGGCTATGTTGATTAAAAATGTTTAACTTATAATCTCCTATTATTATAGTTCTATCTCTAAATCTTCTAATTACTCCTAAGTTGGATGTTATAATTCCTTTTATTTTAGAAATGTTTTTTTCTACTAATTCACATACATTATTAAATTCATCTTTTACTATAGTTGATGTTTTTATATATAAGTTTTCACATTTTATACTATCCAAATCTATATCACAATTTTTCATAAATACATCTACAGCTATATTAGTAATGCCAGCTTTTTGAACTGCTCTAAGCTGCTCACTGGTGGTAACTACAACTATAGGACTATCTTTTATTGGTATCTTTTTCAAATTATCATCTATATTTAAATCTACTTTACCTTTTATAACACTCTTTTCGTTAACTAGTATGCACTTCTGTATTTTATCTATTAATTCTCTTCTAGCAGCATTAATAGTTGATATTGGAATAAACCCTTCTTCAAATTGGTCTATATGTATAGTACTAAATGCAAAAGGCGTATCCCCTGTCTTATTTAAGTTTTTAATTAAATTTTCCTTTTCAATAGGCTTTCTTAATGCCTTTTGAACAATCTCACCTTCAACTCTATAATCTTTTCTATTATAAACTGCAATCAATGTAAAAGGTTCATTTACCTTAAACTTTACAGATAAATCTATTAGATTTTTCTTCTCATAAATATTACTATAGGTTTTACTAAGCTCCTCCATAAGCTTTGTATCTAGCATTTTATATAATATATCTCCAGCCTTATATTTTGTTGGCTTTAACTTTACAATATCTCCTCTAACAGCCTTACTTACATTTTCAGAGCCTTTTACTATTTTAAATATGGTAAAACCATCTTCTCCAAATCTTATACCGTCTTGCAGATTTATATCTTCCTCTAATTTAATGGTTAGATCCTTATTAACTTTTCCAAGCATTACTCCTGTATTCTTAGGAAGATTATATGCCATCATATCTTTGCCCACATTTCCATAAATATAAGCCTTAGAAAATCCTTGTCTATTAAACAATTGAAGTAACTTTTTTTCTTCTAATTGAAGATTAAATTTTTCTAAGGCATTATCTTTAGAGTTTGCTTTGCTAGCACTTACTCCTAGTGTATTATAAGCTTCATCTATAGCTTTTCTATAGGCTGATACAACTCCTGCCACATATTCAGGTCTTTTCATTCTTCCTTCTATTTTAATAGAACTTGCTCCGCTTTCTATTATATCTTTAATATTTTCCAAGGTGCATATATCTTTAGGACTTAAGATATATCCTTTTTTTACACTGCCACTTTTCTTATTTATTATTTCATATGGTAATCTACATGGTTGTGCACATCTTCCCCTATTACCACTTCTGCCGCCTATTATACTGCTCATAATACATTGTCCAGAATAGCATATGCATAGAGCTCCATGTATAAAAACTTCTGTCTCTATTCCTAAATCCTTTGAAATATACTTTATTTCTTTTA
The DNA here is from genome assembly GCF_053901425.1 of Clostridium sp. JNZ J1-5. Classification (NCBI taxonomy): domain Bacteria; kingdom Bacillati; phylum Bacillota; class Clostridia; order Eubacteriales; family Clostridiaceae; genus Clostridium; species Clostridium sp. JNZ J1-5. The sequence continues at coordinate 601,583 of NZ_CM132773.1, forward strand.
ATGATAGCTCTCTAGATAATACAATTCTTTTAAAACCCAATTCATTTAAAAGAATTGCTCCTTCACCATTGTGTACAGTCATCTGTGTTGAAGCGTGAATTTCAAAATCAGGGAAATTTCTTTTTATAAGTTCTGCAATTCCTGTATCTTGAATAATTAGTGCATCAACTCCTATTTTATATAAAAATTTTATATATTCTAGCGCCTCATTAACTTCTTCTTCTTTTATCAAAATATTTAGTGCAACATAAACTTTAACATTATATAAATGGCAATACTCTAACGCCCTTATCATATTTTCTTCATCAAAATTTGAAGCATAAGCCCTAGCTGAAAACTTTGTTCCTCCAATATATACTGCATCTGCTCCATTTTGTACCGCTGCGTAAATACTCTCCATGCTGCCTGCTGGAGCTAACAATTCAATTTTATCCATTTTTCTATCTCTCCTAACTTTTACATCCAATTATACATTATAACAAAACAGTATGCGTGTAAACAACTTCACTTGAATCTCACTACTATTTTGCAGTTCTATATTCTTTATAATGTGAAATTAACACTTTGCTTATAACATACATAAAATGTTATAGATTAAAATTTAAATGGAGGTACTAAAATGCATTATAACTATCAAGGATTACAATACAATCCCTTTTATCCATTACAAGGTATGTATATGAGAGGCGCTGGTTCTAAACCTACTCCTACTCCTAAGCCTATGCCTACTAAAATGTCTCCAGAAAAATGGGCCATTGCTCGTATAAAAGGCAGTCCTCTTGCTCCAAATGTAAAAGGAGTAGTATATTTTAAAGATGTACAAGGTGGTGTAGAAGTTTATGTATATGTTACAGGTTTACCTGCATATAAACCTGGAAAAGATAACATATCTCCTATAGGCCCTCATGGATTCCACATTCATCAAAATGGCTGTTGCAATGTTGATAACCCTGCAGATCCTTTTAAGTGTGCTGGAGAACACTGGAATCCAGATAATCAACCACATGGAAATCATGCTGGTGACTTTCCTGTTCTATTTTCAAATAACGGAATATCAAGAATGAGCTTTTTTACCAATAGGTTCAAGGTAGCTGACATAATAGGTAAATCAATAGTTATTCACGAAAGCCCCGATGACTATAGAAGTCAACCTGCTGGAAATTCTGGTAAGCGAATTGCCTGTGGAGTGATAGAAAGACTAGCTTGATAATACTAAGTATAATGCAACTAAATGACGGCCTTAGTAACTACAAAATAAGGTGCTAAAAATCGAAGGTATATAATTCAACAGAGAATCTTCGCTGCGTTAAGAAGTTCTAAGTTTGTGCCTTTAAAAATTCCCAACCTAAGAACTTCTAGAACTTGCTCAAAATTCTCTTAATGAATTATATATCTTCTTACTTTTAGTACCTTAAATTTAGTAAATCAAGGCCGCTATTACTATACTATACATATATCAGCAATTGTAATAATGGCTATTATTCAAACTACAGCTAATTTATTATCTGTAGTAAGTACTATATCTATAGGCTCCTAAAAGAGAGCGCAGGGCGCTTAACCCGATTAGGGTGCCAGGGTTTTAGGCAAAGCCTGTTGAAGTCGCATTAGTATTTACTACAATATTTTGTTAATTGCAATCAATTACATTCAAGTTATATGTCTATCTAGGAAATAATTAGTATTAATTGAAATATTAGTTTAAAAATATCAAGTTAAAATAAATTGCTAGTTATAGAATAAAAAATAATTTGTTTCATAGGATACCTTTTTATAGGTTATTTTGAGATATATCAACATGCTAACGCATTTATTAGAGGTAATTTTTTTATCTATCTTCAATAATGTATACTTAGTAACTTTATAGTGTGGCTACGCCATGCAAAATTATCATTTTGCTTTTTGAAGTCATTTAGTATTTACTATAGTAATTACTAGTTGCAACTAATTAAGGCATGTAAAATTACTGGCTAGCATATATGTATCAATTGAAGAAACTTTGAAGGAATAACTAGTAGTACTTAAGGCTGCTGTTTTAAAAATCCGTAATTGTGCTCAAGGACGAGCACAGCCCGCTCCCCCACAGGACGTGGGATGGGGCGGGGTAGGATTTTTAAATAAAGCAGCCTTTAGTACTACTCTATGAACTGAAGGTTTCTCAATGATACATATATGCGTTAACCAAGTAATCTTACATGCCGTCATTTTGTTGAACTTTTGACCCAATTATTTTAATGAAATCATTACAGGGCAGTGGTCAGAGCCTGTAACATGATTAAGTATTTTAGCTTCACTTACATCATCTATCATATTATCTGATACAAAATGATAGTCTATTCTCCATCCAGCATTATTTTTTCTAGCGTTAAAACGATAAGACCACCAGGAATATTTAACTTCATCTGGATGAAAATATCTAAATGTATCCATATATCCTCTGCTAATTATATTATCTATCCATTCTCTTTCAATAGGCAAAAAACCAGATGTTTTGCTATTTGCCTTAGGATTTTTTAAATCTATTTCATTATGTGCAGTATTATAATCTCCACATATAACCAATTTCCTACCTTGACCTTTTAATTTATCGCAGTATTCAAATAATGCTTCATAGAAATCCAGCTTGTAGCTAAGTCTTTCTTCATCCTTTTGTCCATTAGGGAAATATATATTAAATAGTATAAAATCCTCGTAATCACATATTAGTATTCTTCCTTCGCTGTCAAATCTTTCTATCCCTATACCATACTTTACTGATATAGGTTCTTTTTTTGTGTACACCGCTACTCCACTATACCCCTTTTTTTCTGCACAAGAAAAATATGACTTATAACCTTCTATGTTCTTTAGACTATCTTCTATTTGATCTGATTGAATTTTAGTTTCTTGTATACATAGAACATCCGGATTTTCATCTTGAATCCATTGTATAAAACCTTTCTTTTCTATTGCTCTTATTCCATTAACATTCCATGAATATATATTCATTTTTTCTCCTTCTTTCATCCTATACGTTAAATTAACTTTCTATAACATTCATATAAGCTATTTATATATTTATCCCATGAGTATTCCTTCTTTACCCATATCTTCAGCTGATCGCCTTTTGGTTTTCTCAGACCTTCTTCAACGCTGTTGTATATACTTTCTTCATTATATGGATCACAATATATAGCCATATTTTTAAAATATTCTTTTGCACTTCCCTCTATGGTAGATACGATGTTGCATCCACTCGCTGCTGCCTCTAAGGATGAAAATCCTGGCGTTTCCATAAAGCTAGGAAGTACATGGAGTTTTGCAAATCTATATGCATTATAAATATTATAACTATCCATAAAGCCTAAATACAAAACATTTTTATATTCAACACATTCCCTAAAATAATCATTATTTTTAATCTTTCCTACCAGTAACAATTGAATTCCTAACTTATTACAAGCTTTTGCAAGAGGAAGTTGATTTTTTTTATTACATATCTTTCCTACACATAGTACATAGGAATTTAAACCATATCTTTCTCTAATGCTGTATAAAGGCACTTGATCATCTTCTACCTCTATACCATTATATATAATATTAATAGGCTTATCTATATTAAAGTCACTTTTTATACTTTCACTCTCTATATAGCTATTAGCTATTATAGCCGTACTTCCTTGCAGCACTTCTTCTCTATATGCATTACTTGATTCCCAAAGCCTTAATTTATCATCATAATTTTTATATTTAAAATACTTGGAGAAGTTATAATATGCAGGAGACACTACAATTTTTTTCTTATATTTATGGGCTGTTCTATAATAATTGTATATTTCCCATATCTTATTTACATTAAATAAATGGATTATATCATAGCTAGAATAATCAAATATGAATCCATTATTTATATTGACTTCAACTCCTAACTTTTCCAGATATTTCGCTGTTTTCAAAACTTGTGTCGAGTCCCCACCTAGATTTCTATTATAATCTTGTCTAGTGCATAAAAGTATTTTCATATTTGATTTGTCCCCCTAAAATTTATATATATTCCTTTATCTTTAAGATATCTCTATGCAGTCTCTTGGTAAATTATCCATATATAAGTAATTAAAAAAATCCCCGCTTATGTGAGGATTTTATTCTAATTTAGAATAGTAAAGGGATGCACCATTAAATTTTTTCATATATATTCCCTTTATTTTTATATTTATATTTTTTATTTCCTGCTTAACTCTATCTAAATCATCTTCCTCTATTACTATAGCTCTAGAACAGCCTGCTGAAATAGCGCAAGGAGTTGAAATTAATATTACATTATATCCTTTACTTCTCAAGATGTTATATAAATTTATACTATGATTTGCTGATTGTGTTACTATTAAATAATTGTGGCTCCTATACATTTATTTGAACCCCCAGTAATAGTTAAAATAAATTTTAGCATACCAATTCTACTATACAGAATATGCCGCATTGAATGAAGTGTGCTAAAATAAAAGCTAATCCGTAAGACGAATTAGCTTAAAGTCCATAATTATTAACATATTACCTCTACTATTAATCATTATTACAGAAATTCTTTGGTATCAAGAAAACTCCTGAGAAAGTTACAGTATTAGTACCTATTGTTCCACCAGTACTTGTACATGGTGCACATTCACGAACACATACTCTCAAGCTTCCAGGTTTTACACTTACCGGTACAATTGGATCACTTGTTGGACAAGGGCAAGAATCATCATCTGATGGACATCCCGCTTCGCATTTAACACATTCATCTACACATACGCATCCTTGGCAGCCTATTGCACTTTGAAATCCACTTCCACCTACACCTATATCTGCAGCCGCAACAAATTGTATGCATCCTACTACTTTGGTTATACATGCATCAATTTGTCCACAAGATATACCATTACCACATTTAGCTTCTACAGTATCTTGAATGGTTTTACAATGTAAGCAACTATTAAATGTAATAAATACATTATTTGTTATTACATTAAAAACCTTAGGAAGTGTAGTGGTACAGCAGAATGGCACCTCAATACTATTATTTGTAACACATTCCTCTTTCTCCTGTTGCTCTGTAGCAACAAGCTGTCTTTGACCTTCTAAACTTATTTTTTCAACTTCGTCCATGGCATTCTCTATTTCTGCTATATTATTTCTTAGTGATTCCATCTTACCATAACCAGCATCTATCATCCTATAATTGCCCCTTTCATATAGATTCATTATTAACTATGCTATAAGTAACAGCTTCCATTAACATAATATGATTTCATTTTTAAAGTGTGCCATTATGTGTTTTTTATAGTTATAAAATGGATATATTTAGTATATCTATATAATGATTAATCTTTTAGAAAGGTGGATATTATGTCATCAATAGATGATAAAAAATTTAAAAATTTATCTAAAAAATCTACTAACCTTTATGAATTAGATAATTTAAATAACCCAGATATAATTTCTCTTGTCTCAATATTTCAAAATAGATTAAAACAGAAGGATCATTTAATTACGCATCTAAAACGTACTATTAATGAAGAAAAGGTTAAATCTACATCCTACGAGAATAAACTTAAAGAAATGAGCAGCCAATATGGTAAATTCTTAGAAGGTAAAGATAGGTTAAATGGTATATTGAAATATCTTCAAGAGAATTTATCACTTAGAGAAGAAGAAATCGATAAATTCAAGAAGCTAAATAATATTAAGGAAAATGAAATTATATCCTTAAAAAATGAAATTTCTCTACAAGAAGATAGGATTCACTCTCTTGTAGAAGAAATTAGAAATTTACAAAAGGAAATAGAATATTTATCAAATCAATCTAACTTAAATGAGTCAAAATCAAGTAATTCATTTTTCGATAGAATATTTAAATGAATTTTAATTATGAGCTGTAATAATATCTATAACTTGTATAAAAATTTGAAATTGGTTGCCTCAATTCATATTTATTTAGCCACTGAGACAACCAATTTTTAACCTTGTTTATTTTTTATACTAATTATTGATTTAATTAAATATTCCATATCTTCTAAAGTATTAAAATATCCTGGGCTTATCCTTACTGTTCCTATATGTTGAGTTCCAATTATTCCATGAATTAACGGTGCACAATGATATCCTGTTCTTACAGCTATGCCTCTTTCATTCAACAAATATCCCATATCTGAACTATCTATACCTTCTATATTAATTGAAGCAACTGCACATCTGCTTTCATAGGATGTTCCCCCATAAATATTTACATAGGATAGCTTTGTAAGTTCTTTAATTAAATATTCCATTAGGATTTTTTTCTGTTTTATTATATTGTCAATGCCTATCTTTTTTATGAATTTTATTCCTTCACATAGCCCTGCTATACCTGGTGTATTTAGAGTACCACTTTCAAATTTATCTGGCAAAAATTCTGGCTGACTCATTGATTCTGACTTACTACCTGTACCACCTTGAGTATACTCGTTTAATTCAATGTCATTTCCTATATAGAGAATTCCTGTACCCTGAGGTCCTAGTAATCCTTTATGGCCAGGAAGTGCTAATATATCTATATTATCCTTAATTACATCAATAGGTATACTTCCTGCACTCTGAGATGCATCAACTATAAACACTATTCCTTTTTCTTTAGCAATCTTGCCGATAGCTCTAATATCCTGAACACTTCCTAAAACATTAGATGCATGGTTTATTACAATTGCTTTTGTATTCTTTTTTATTTCTTTTTTTAATGATTCTACATCTAATATCCCATTTTTATCTACTCTAACTAACGTAACATCACTACCATTTCTATTTAAAGCATGAAGAGGTCTTAGAACAGAATTATGTTCAATTACTGTACTTATTACATGATCTCCTTTATATATCAATCCTTTTATTGCAATATTTAATGCTTCAGTTGCATTTTTTGTAAAAACTATATTCAGTGGATTTTTTATATTAAATAGCTCACCTATTTGTTCACGAGTTTCCACAACTTTCAAATCAGCAGCAATAGCCATATTATGAGAACTTCGTCCAGGATTTGAAGCATAATTTTTCATACAATTTAACACTTCTTCATAGACTTCTGGAGGTTTTGGAAAACTAGTTGCAGCATTATCCATGTATATCAAAATTCTCTCCTCCCTTAAACTTATAATAATTCTTACTAACATTATTCTATGTATAAATTACCTATATAGCTCCTAATATTATGTAATTAAGTCACAAAAAAATCAAAAACTAAATCCCATGTTTTAACCTGAGATTTAGTTTTAAACATTTTAATATTCTATTTTAAATTTAATAATGGATTTTCCTTTTTCTTAATCTTTACTAAATCAATTTGATTTTCTATTAGTCTATTTTGAAGATCCATTATCTTATACTTGGAAGATTGTACTTGGAACTTTAATTCTTTATTTTCAGCTTTTAAATCACTTTTCTCTTTTAGATATTTTTTTGAAGTTTCCTTCAATATATCTAATTCTTCCCTTAGACTTTTGCTTTCTTCTTCAACTTGTTTTATATATTCACCACTTTTGGTGCTCTCCAATTTACTCTGAAGTTCAGCATTATATTCTTCTAAGTTTTTAATGTGTCTTTTTAAATCCTCTACTTGGGCTTGTAATATTTTTTCAGCTTTTTTGGCTTCTTCAACTTCTCCTTTTAAAGTTTCAATATAATCATCAGCTTTAAACTTTTCATCAACTATATTTAAAGCTGAAAGAACAGAAGCATCTGATATACTAAGTCTATTATTTTTTCTTAGTACATCAGCAATCTTCTTATCTACATAACCAGCTACTTTATGTAAATATTCTTCTTTTTCATCACCTTTTAAGTTGTATTCAGAACCATTTATTTTAACTGTTACTATATTCATATGAACACCCTCTTAGATAAATTCAATAATTATTTATCTACATTTTAACACATTTTCTCAATATATGAAATAGACTTTACCTAAGCTCTGCTCCAAGTTTGTGTTCAAGGGCTCTTACTATCTTATCATGAACCTTATTTACTTCATTATCTGTTAAAGTTCTATTGTCTCCTCTATAAGATAATGCATAAGCAATACTCTTCTTACCTTCTGGAATTTGCTGTCCTTTATATACATCAAATAATTTTATACTCTCTAGTAAGTTACCACCTTGATTTTTAATTGTATCTTCAATTTCCTGTACTAAAATACTATCATCAATTATAACAGCTAAATCTCTTGTTACAGCTGGGAATTTAGGAAGAGGATTATATTTCTTCTCTATATTAGCATGCTTAAATAATATATCAAGGTTAATTTCTGCAATGTAGCATCTTTCTTCTATTTCATAATTTTCAGCTACATCAGGGTGCATTTCCCCAACTAATCCCAAGAATTCTTTTTTGATGTAAAGTGCAGCAGTTTTTCCAGGATGGAAGCTTTCATTATTGCTCTCTCTTTGGAATTTTACATTTTTAACTCCTAAAACACTTACTATATTTTCGACTATACCTTTTATATCTAAATAGTCAACTTCTCCATACATTCCTATAGTAACAGTATTTCTTTCTTCTGGAAGCTCTTTAGAATCTTCTTTAGGAATATATACTTTACCTACTTCAAACAGTTTAACTATTTCATTGTTTCTTGCATAGTTTCTAGCTAACGCTTCCATCATAGATGGTATTGAGGTTGTTCTCATTATGCTATAATCTTCACCTAAAGGGTTTTTTATTGTAACAACCTTTCTAAGTTCACTTTCCTTTGGTATTAATATTTTATCAAAAACCTTTGGACTTACAAATGAATAGGCTATTGATTGATTTAATCCGCTTGCTATTAAAGTATCTACTAGTTTAGTGCGAAGAACCTGAGTAGCATTCTTGCCGCCCCTTAATGTTTGTGTACTAGGAATATTTGATGGAACTTTGTTGTATCCATATATTCTAGCAATTTCTTCAGCCACGTCTTCTTTTATATTTATATCGCATCTAAATGTAGGAGCGTTTATAACCAAATTATCTTCTTGTAATGTAGTCTTTATATCTAATCTATCTAAATAGCTCTTCATGTCTTCTTTACTAATATCAATTCCTAAGAACTTATTTACCCAAGTTGAACTTACAGTTAATGTGTGTGGCTCTAACTTCTCTGGATAAATATCTATAGTTCCTTCCATTACCTCTCCAGCACCTAATTCTTCAATGAGATGACATGCTCTATTCATGGCAGTTTCAACTAGGTTTGGATCTAAATCTTTCTCAAACTTAGCTGATGCTTCTGTTCTTAATGATAATTTTTTTGATGATATCCTTATATTAGTTCCATCAAAGTTTGCACATTCAAAGACAATTTCAGAAGTATCATCCTTTACTTCAGAATTAAGTCCTCCCATAATTCCAGCAAGACCTATAGTTCTATTTCCATCTTTTATGTTAAGAACTTCTGTATCTAGAATTCTTTCTTCTCCATCTAATGTAGTAAATTTTTCTCCCCCACTTGCTCTTTCTACTACTATACTATTAGAAGTTATTTCTCTTCTATCAAAAGCATGCATTGGCTGACCAAGCTCTATCATAACAAAGTTAGTAATATCTACTATATTATTAATTGGTCTAACTCCTGCTTCTAAAAGTCTTTCCTGCATCCATTGTGGAGATGGCTGAATAGTTATATTTTTAACTCCTCTAGCCATATATCTTCTGCAAAGTTTATCTTTTATTTCTACTTTTATTCTATCTTCAATCTTGTCACTGCATTTTGCCTTATACTCTAAACTCGGCATTTTGTATTCTGTTCCTAGGGTTGCTGCTGTTTCTCTTGCAATACCTATTACACTTAAACAATCAGGTCTATTAGATGTTATTTCAAAATCTATAATAGCCTTTTGCATATTTATAACTTCTTTTATATCCTTACCGATTGGTGCATCCACTGGAAGAATCATAAGCCCATGTACAGGTTCATCCCCTGCTATTCCTAATTCTTCTTCTGAACAGAACATACCATTAGAAACAGCTCCTCTTAACTTACCTTTTTTTATCTTAGTTCCATCTGCTAAAGTTGATCCATGAAGAGCAGTAGGAACTATGTCTTCTTCTTTCATGTTGGTTGCAGCTGTAACTATCTGTATTGGTTCTGCTTCCCCTATATCTACTTGGCATATTGAAAGTCTTTCTGCTTCTGGATGTTTTTCTATTTTTAATATTTTACCTGTAACTACCTTATCCACAACATCTCCAGTTACAATTACCTCTTCTACTTTAGATCCTGATAGTGTTAATACATCTCCCAATTCTTTTGGTGTTATATCTATATTTACGTAATCTTTAAGCCAATTAACTGGTACCTTCATTCTATTACCTCCTAGTCTTAGTTATAATTTCTAATATTAAAATTGATTTAAAAACCTCATATCACTTTCGTATAATAATCTTATATCATCTAATTCATATTTTTGCATAACCATTCTATCTAGTCCAAATCCAAAAGCAAAGCCACTATATACTTCTGGGTCTATTCCACAATTTCTTAAAACCTGTGGATGAACCATTCCGCATCCTAAAATTTCAATCCACCCACTATTCTTACATACGTTGCATCCACTTCCTCCACAGACAAAGCAAGTAGCATCCATTTCAGCAGATGGTTCAGTAAATGGGAAATGATGAGGTCTAAACTTTGTTTCCATCTTATCTCCAAACATTTTTTTAATAAACATTTCAAGAGTTCCCTTTAAGTCTGCAAAAGTTATACCTTTATCTATTACTAATCCCTCTATTTGATAGAATATAGGAGAATGAGTAGCATCTACTGCATCTGAACGATATACTTTTCCTGGTGCAATCATTTTTATTGGAGGTTTTTGATTTTCCATAATTCTTATTTGTATTGGTGATGTTTGAGTTCTTAAAACTACATCATCATTTATGTAAAAAGTATCTTGTTCTCCTCTTGCCGGGTGATTTTTAGGTATATTTAACGCTTCAAAATTGTAGTAATCCTTTTCTACCTCAGGACCTTCTTCTACTGAAAATCCCATAGATATGAATATATCTGTTATATTTTCTAAAGTTAATTCTAAAGGATTTTTCTTACCTACAATTTGTTTTCTTCCAGGCATAGATATATCTATTATTTCACTTTTTAATCTTAATTCTTTTTCTTTATCCTTAATTTCTTTTGCTGCATTTTCTATAAATAGCTCTAAACTTTCTCTTACTTCGTTAGCAATCTTACCTACAATAGGTCTTTCCTCAGATGTTAACTTTCCCATTCCTCTTAATATTTGGGTAAGTTCACCTTTTTTTCCAAGATACTTTACTCTAATCTTTTCAAGTTCTGGTTTCGTAGTAATACTTTTTAAATCTTCTAAAGCGCTTTTTTTAATTTGCTCTAATTTGTCTCTCATTTTAATACTCCTTTCATTTCAATTTATCTGATGACTACCAGCCGTAATACTCCCACTTTTAAAGTGGGAGATAACGGCATAAAAAAAATACACTTCATCCCTGTATAATAGGGACGAAGTGTATCCGCGTTACCACCCTTGTTAACTATAGAAAAACTATAGTTCTCTTTAAAAATTATCGGCTTTACCGCTAATTGCTACTATATTCACAATTAGAACTCCTGAGTGAACTTCAATATATTCCTTTTAAAAAAGCTTCCAGTCCCTGGCTTTTCCTCCCTGAAAAATTCCTATATCTACTCTCTCAATCACTGTTTAATATATTTACTTTTAGCTTAGTTTTTCAATCAAAACTTCATTTATATGAAGTTTGTAAACTTAAATATTATTATAACCATATAAATATAAAATTTCAAATACTTTTTACACTTTTAATATACTGCTACTATTCTGTCTAACTATCTCATACATCATAATGCTGGCAGCTACTGCAGCATTTAGAGATTCTGCACCTCCAGGCATAGGTATCTTAACCTTTTCGTCACCTATCCTGTAAATTTCATCACTTATTCCATTTCCTTCATTTCCTATACAGATCACAACTTTTCCAGTTAAATCAATATCATAAAAGTTATTATTTGTATCTAAGGAACTTACTATAAATTTAAATCCGTTGTCTTTTAATTTTTTTATATTCTCAAATGAATTATCCTCTATTACAGGAATGTTAAAAATAGATCCCATAGTAGATCTTAAAGTTTTATCATTATATAGATCCACAGTTCCTCTAGTCACAATAACTCCAAGTGCACCACTAGCATGAGCGCTTCTTATTATTGTGCCCATATTTCCCGGATCTTGAACCTTATCAACTAACACATAAAATCCTTCTTTATCTTCTATCTCTATTTTTTTATTATTTACGACTCCTATAATTCCTTGAGGATTATCAGTATTGCACAATTCTTTAAATATATTATCTTTAACTAGATAAACTCTAGTATCTTTATTAATCATATTATCCATATTTAATGAATAATATTTATCTTGAAATTTTTCACTAATAAGAAGATAAGGAATACAAAAAGATGATTCCAATGCTTCTTGAACAAATCTAAAACCTTCCACTAAAAACTGACCTTTTTCTAGTCTATATTTTTTTTTATGTAGTTTTTTTATATCTTTTATTAAAGAATTTTCTCTGCTTTCAATTAAAGTCAAACAAGGTCACCTTCTTATGGTTTTATTTTATTTTATTTTCAAGTTCATTTAATTCTTCTATTCCACCTATAGCTACAATAATATCTCCTGGCTGTATAATATCATCTGCTGATGGAGAAATATTAACTTCATTATTCCTCTTTAATGCCATAACATTAATTCCGTATTTTGAACGCATATTTAAATCTTTCAAAGTACTTCCATTCCATTCTTCCGGGCTTACAATTTCAGCTATACTATAATCAGAGGATAGCTCAATATAGTCTAATATATTAGCTGAGACTAAATTGTGAGCAACTCTTACTCCCATATCTCTTTCAGGGAATATTACTCTATCTACTCCTATCTTTTTTAATACTTTTGCATGGAGCTCATTATTAGCCTTAGCAATTGTGTGCTTAACCCCAAATTCTTTTACTAAAAGAGCAGTCATAATACTTGCTTGAACATTGGATCCTATTGTTATTACTGCTACATCAAAATTACTTATTCCCAATGTTCTTAAACTATTTTCATCAGTACCATCAGCTTGAACTGAATGAGTAACACTCTCTGATATACTTTGAACAGTTTCTTCATCTAAGTCCATTGCTAATACATCATTACCTAATGAGTAAAGTGTTTTTGCAATTGAACTTCCAAATCTTCCAAGACCAATTACTACAAATTGTCTCTTTTTCATTAAATCCACCTCTATCCAACCAATATTTTCCCATCTGGGTATTTTATTGAACTTCCATGCTTTTTATGTGCCAATGCTAAAAGCAATGTTAAAATCCCTACTCTGCCGATATACATAGTTAGAGCTATGAGCACTTTACCAATAACACTAAGGTTTGGTGTAAGTCCCAAAGTAAGTCCTACCGTTCCAAAAGCGGAGGTAACTTCGTATAGTATATATTCTAATGAGGCACCCTTTTCAGTAAAGGATAATATCATAGTTTCTCCTATTACAAGACACAATGCTAATGTTAAAATAACAAATGATTTATATACTAAATTTTTGCTTATAGTTCTACCAAAAATCTCAGCATCTTCTCTATTTTTAAATACGGATATTACAGTCATTAAAAGTATACCTGCAGTGGTTGTTTTTATTCCTCCAGCAGTACCTCCAGGTGAACCACCAATAAACATTAAAATTATAGTTAAAAATTTTCCAGCTAGAGTCATATCTGCAGTAGATATGGAATTAAATCCAGCGGTTCTCGGTGATACAGATGCAAAAAGCGAGGATAATAATTTCCCCTTTAAAGACATATTTTGTATAGTCCCTGGATTCTTCATTTCGAATATATACATCAAAATCCATCCACCAACTATTAAAATTAAAGTTGCTGAAATTACAAGCTTAGAGTGAACAGAAAGCTTTCCCATTCCCTTATAATTATATATCTCAGCCCATACTGCAAACCCTAATCCACCTGTAATTATTAAGGCAGATATAGTTAGTATTATTACTGCATTATCAGCGTATGGAACTAAACTATTCCCAGTAAGGTCAAATCCTGCATTACAAAATGCGGATATAGAGTGAAATATACTAAAATATAGTCCTTTCAAAAATCCATGTTCAGGAATAAATTTCGTTGATAAAAATAATGCACCTATTCCTTCAACGGAAAAAGTGAATATAAGAATATACTTTGCTAATTTTACAAGTCCTTGAAGTGAAAATGAATTCATAGCCTCTTGCATTACCATTCTCTCTTTTAGGGTAATCCTCTTTCCCAAAATAAGAGCAAATAAAGTAGCAAAGGACATGAAACCTAGTCCCCCAATTTGAATCAACATTATTATTACAGTAGATCCAAAATAACTCCAATGTTCAGCTGTATTTAATGTAACAAGACCAGTTACACAAACTGCTGAAGTAGACGTAAAAAACGCATCAATAAATGGAGTTACTATACCTTCTTTTGAAGATACAGGCAGCATCAGTAAAAGAGTTCCTGCCATTATAACTATACCAAATCCTAAGGCTAATATTTGGACAGGTGCAAGCCTTTTTTTATATTTATTTTGCAAATCAAACACCCCTAAATTCTGCGTTTATTAAGATTATAGCACTTAAACTTATTTTGTCAAAATAATAAATAAAATGCAGCTATACAAGCCGCATTTTATATTAAGCATTTAATTGTTTTTTAGCTACTTCAACTAATTCTGAGAATGCCTTTGGATCATTTATAGCTATTTCTGAAAGCATTTTTCTGTTCATATTTATTCCAGCAAGCTTCATTCCATTCATGAATTTTGAATATGAAAGTCCATTCATTCTTGTTGCTGCATTTATTCTTGCTATCCAAAGTCTTCTGAATTCTCTTTTCTTTAACTTTCTGCCAACATAAGCAAAATTCATTGCTCTTATAACTGTTTGATTTGCTATTCTAAAAGTCTTACTTCTTCTTCCGTAAAACCCTTTTGCAAGCTTTAATATTTTTCTATGTTTTTTACGAGCGTGTACAGCTCTTTTTACTCTTGCCATTAAATAAACCTCCCTTTGTTACAAACAATATTTATTATAGGTATGGTAATAACTTCTTCATTACCTTTTCTTGAGTTTCAGATACAAGTGTACCTTTTCTAAGATTTCTCTTTGTTTTAGAAGATTTCTTAGTTAATATGTGGCTTTTAAAAGCTTTAGCTCTTTTAAGCTTTCCGCTTCCTGTTTTCTTAAATCTCTTTGCTGCACCTCTATGTGTTTTCATTTTTGGCATATGAATTTCCTCCCTTCAATTAAGCCCTCTTTGGAGCTAATATCATAACCATGTTTCTACCTTCTAGTTTGGCTGGCTTTTCAACAACTCCAACTTCTTCTATTTTTGTTACAAAAAGATCTAATATAGATTTACCTTTATATGAATAATCAGCTTCTCTACCTCTAAATCTTACTGTAACTTTAACTTTGTCCTCATCTTGTAAAAACTTCTTTGCCCTATTTGCTTTGATTTCTATATCGTGTTCTTCAATAGTAGGGCTTAGTCTAATTTCTTTGATGTTTACAATTTTTTGGTTTTTCTTAGCTTCTTTAACCTTTTTAGTTTGTTCATACAAATACTTGCCATAATCCATTATCCTACAAACAGGTGGATTTGCTGCTGCAGCTATCATTACTAGATCAAGCTCTTTTTCTTCTGCAAGCTTCAAGGCTTCCTTTGTATTAACCACTCCAAGTTGTTCACCTTCACTACCTATTAGTCTAACTTCTTTTTCTCTAATTTCCTCGTTTATAATGAATTCTTTCTTTATATTTCTTCACCTCCAGATAACTATAAGTGTTAATTATTAGAATTATTCACATTCTATGTAATATAGGTATTACAGTTACCAAATTTATATCATAAATAAAAAAGGGACGACTTAAAGCCGTCCCATACATTACATAGCAAATTTAAATTGCATAAGTCATTAATGTATACCTTACTAGCAATGCTGTAAGGTGAGAAACAGCTTCGTTTCTTCTTAACATATAGTATTCTACTATGTTAATAGTAGTATGTCAATAGTTTTTTATAGACTATTAACTCTTTCTTCTGTTTCTTTTATAATTTTTTCTATGAAAGTATCTAAATTCATTGAACCTAAATCCCCTTCATCTCTTGATCTTACTGCTAAATTCTTCTCATTCATTTCTCTTTCTCCAAGAACTAACATATAAGGCACTTTTTCAAGTTGAGCTTCTCTAATTTTATATCCTATTTTTTCTGCTCTGCCATCAATTTCTACTCTAATTCCTTTTTCAAATAATATGTCTTTAACTTTAGCTGCATATTCCATGTACTTATCTGATATTGGAAGCACTTTAACTTGAACTGGAGCTAACCATACTGGGAATCTACCTGCATAATGCTCGATTAAAATACCTATAAATCTTTCTATACTTCCGAAGGCAACTCTGTGGATCATTACAGGTCTATGCTTTTCTCCATCATTTCCTATATAAGTCAAATCAAATCTTTGTGGCATTTGCATGTCTAATTGAATAGTTCCACATTGCCATGTTCTTCCTATGCAGTCCTCTAAGTGGAAATCTATCTTAGGACCATAGAATGCTCCATCTCCTTCATTTATTATATATTTAAGTCCTAATTCTTCTAGAGCCTCTCTTAATCCATCTTCGGCAATCTTCCACTCTTCATCAGTACCCATTGAATCTTCTGGTCTTGTAGACAATTCAACATGATATTTAAATCCAAAAGCCTTATAAACCTGGTCGATTAATTTTGCAACACCTTTTATTTCATCCTTTATTTGTTCTGGAAGCATAAATATATGTGCATCATCTTGTGTGAAGGCTCTAACTCTCATTAAACCATGTAATGCTCCTGAAAGCTCATGTCTATGAACTCTTCCTAATTCTGCATAACGCATTGGAAATTCTTTATATGAGTGAATTCCTGTTTTATAAGCAAGCATTCCTCCTGGACAGTTCATAGGCTTTATAGCAAAGTCCTGTTCATCAATCTTAACTGAATACATGTTGTCTTTATAATGATCCCAATGTCCTGAGTTTTCCCAAAGGTGTCTACTTAATATGATAGGAGTTTCTATTTCAACATAGCCTGCTTTTCTATGGAGTTCTCTCCAATATTTTAAAAGATTATTTTTAAGTTCAACTCCTCTAGGTAAGAATAGTGGGAATCCTGGTCCTTCTTCTGGAATTACAAATAGTCCTAATTCTTTTCCTAGTTTTCTATGATCTCTTTTTTTAGCTTCTTCCATCATATGAATATACTCATCAAGTTCGCTCTTCTTTGTGAAAGCTGTTCCATATATTCTTTGAAGCATTTTATTTTTTTCATTACCTCTCCAATAAGCTCCAGCTACTGAAAGTAATTTTAATGCTTTAACTTCTTTAGTTGAAGGTACATGAGGCCCTGCACATAAGTCCACAAATTCTCCCTGCTCATAAAGAGATATAATTGCGTCTTCTGGAAGATCTTGTATTAATTCTACTTTATAATCTTCATTTTTTTCCTTCATAAATTTTATTGCTTCTTCTCTAGAAAGTGTAAATTTCTTTAATTCAAGATTTTCCTTAACTATCTTCTCCATCTCTTTTTCAATCTTTTCTAATATTTCTGGAGTAAATGAAAAATCAGCATCAAAATCATAGTAAAATCCATTTTCTATTGAAGGTCCAATAGCTAATTTTACATCAGGATATAATCTCTTAACAGCTTGCGCAAGTATATGAGATGCTGTATGTCTTAAAGTAGCTTTTCCGTCCTCATCTTCAAAGGTTAGAATGTCTAAAGTGCAATCCTCATTTATCTTATCCATCAATTCAGCTTTTTCTCCATTAATTTTTGCCCCTAAAGCTTTTTTTCTTAATGAAGAGCTTATTAATGAAGCTACTTCTCCAACACTTAATCCCTTCTCAACTTCTAAAACTTTTCCATCTTTTAATGTTACTTTAATCATAAGTCTTCCTCCTTTTTAAATATAATCAATTGTAATATTTTATTATAATTCAACAAAAAATAAAAACTCATCCCAATAATGGGACGAGTAATAGTCGTGGTTCCACCCAAATTAACAATAATATAAATAAATATATTTAAAAATATCATTGCTCTCTCAGTACTTTTAACGCCAGTTCGCGGAAAATATCTACTAAATTCAATATACAACTCAAAGGTGGTTTTCAACAGTACTTACACAGAAACCTTACAGCCCATGGGTTTCCTCTCTTAGAGTAGTGATCTGTTTACTCTTCCTTTTCTTAGTCTTTAATATATTATTTTTTATTAGATTATATTCCTATTCTGGTACGCTGTCAATACTTTTAATATATTATACTTTTATAATTCCATTAGTATTTTTGCTCTTACAATTTTTACAACCATTGCAAAATTGTACTCTATCTTCAAAAACCTTTGTTATAGTATCTATAATTTCTTTACTTTTACAGTTATCTTTACAATGAATTATAATGTTTTCAGGACAATATGTTATTAGTCCGCTTATAATTAAATCCTCTACACTTACAGAATCCGAATATTTTGTATCAGATAAATCATTTAACATTTCATACATTATATCATTATCATTTTTGTCTCTAACAAGGTAACTTCCATCTTTTCGCACAACTATGTTAACCAAATCAATTTTGCTTTCTTGAACATCTACAAAGTACTTTAACAGCTTAATAAATTCGTTATATTCTTTTTCAGCCATATACTTTTCAACAACTTTGTTTATTATATCTTCTAATTCACCTGTCAGCTCTTTCATCCTAAAGGTAATAAAACCCTGTATATTTATTTCATCATTTTCTTCAATACAGGTTTTTATCTTGTTTACTATATCATTTTTTTTATTTTGGCAGTAAACCATGTCTTCATCAGTTATTTTCTCTTCATTTTTTAGTATTTGAATACTTCTGTTTGTAACCTCTTTCATTTCTTCATATCTTAAGAAAAAATATGTATCTATTAAAAATTTCTGTATTTCATCTGAACAAAATTCATCTATAACTATTTTATACAAAATATTAGATATATATAAAATAAACTTATTTTTAAGTTTAGGATTAAAATCTATATCATTACAAAATATCTTTACAAAATGTGTTCCTAAATTAATTGACTCTGAAATCCCAAGGAATATATTTCTAGCTTCAAAGTATTTTTTCATTTCATTTAATTCAGCCATAATATCTTGTTTTTCTTTTTCGTAGACGATAGTTAACAATAACACATTACACACTCCTTTCTGGAGTTAGTATGTGTTTAAAATAAATGTATATGCAAATTGTATTTAAATTTATATTTGTTATAGACCTATTAATATATACTATGATATATTTAATAAATACTTCTAATAGAGTGGTGATTATATTGAAAAAAGTTATTATTGATTATAGGACATCTGAAGAAGAAAAAAACTCCTTACTAAAACTTGGCTATGAGATTTTAATATGTCCTCCTTCAAAAGATTTATATTATTCAGTCTGCGGACATCCTGATATGTTGTTACATATAACTGATAACCAACATATTATCCTTCATAAAGATATTCCTAAGACTTTTATAGAGTCTTTATCTGGTTTAGGGCTAAACATTTCCCTATCTGATTTATCTTTACATTCTAACTATCCTTTAGATATTATTTTAAATGCTGTTACTTTACCTAATTATTTTATACATTATTTAGATTATACCGATAAAAATCTATTAAATATAGTCAATACCAGTTCTAAAAAATTAATAAAAGTAAAACAAGGCTATACTAAATGCTCTACAGCTATAGTGACAGATAATGCTATAATTACCAGTGATAAAGGTATAGCCTCTGCTTTAATTAGTGCAGGTATAGATGTGCTTTTAATCCCACCAGGTGATATAGATCTTCCTGGACTAAACTATGGCTTTATCGGAGGTTGTTGTGGACTTTTAGAAAAAAATTTACTAGCCTTTTATGGAAATTTAGAATATTACAAGCATGGTGAAGAAATTCTTCGCTTCCTAAAAAAGCACAATGTAGAACCTGTATTTTTAAGAAATGGGAAATTGATAGATCGTGGAAGTATATTAAGAATATAAAAAACATCTTAACTAATTAACTTAGTTAAGATGTTTTTTTGGAGGCGCCACCCAGATTTGAACTGGGGGATCAGAGTTTTGCAGACTCGTGCCTTACCACTTGGCTATAGCGCCGCAATTTACATTATTTACTTCTCAATTATAATCTATGAAGCTTAAAGTACTTGTGTTCCATATTTTGCAAACTATTATTTCAAATTAAAAACATCTTAACTTTTGCTAAGATGTTTTTTGGAGGCGCCACCCAGATTTGAACTGGGGGATCAGAGTTTTGCAGACTCGTGCCTTACCACTTGGCTATAGCGCCTTATATTGGAGCGGAAGACGAGATTCGAACTCGCGACGTTCACCTTGGCAAGGTGACGCTCTACCACTGAGCCACTCCCGCAAAATTGGTGGCTCGAACTGGAATCGAACCAGTGACACGAGGATTTTCAGTCCTCTGCTCTACCGACTGAGCTATCGAGCCATATGGCGACCCAAAAGGGACTCGAACCCTCGACCTCCGGCGTGACAGGCCGGCACTCTAACCAACTGAGCCATTGGGCCATATTAACTTTAAAACATGGTGGGCACAACAGGGCTCGAACCTGTGACCCCCTGCTTGTAAGGCAGATGCTCTCCCAGCTGAGCTATGCGCCCATGTTTTGCAAAGACAAGTTATATTATATACTGTATTAAGCTCTTTGTCAACATTTTTCTATCGAAGTTTTATCGAAGCTTTCTGTTTAATTAGCTTATTGCCTTAGCGCATTACTATAATATAAAATTATGCCCTCTTTGTCAATATCTAAAACTACCTTTATACTAAATTAAATCTATATGACATTACATTATTCATAATATCTTTTATTATCTTTATATCTCAATTTTAGAATAATAATCTTCAATATGCTTTTAGAGGATAATTATTATACATGTATTACCTAATTTTAAGCTTTATCATAATATCTCTAGAATTTACTTCGTAAGTATAGTGCAACAAAATAGCGGCATGTAAAATTACTTGGCTAACGCATATATGTATCATTGAGAAACCTTCAGTTCATAAAGTAGTACTAAAGGCGGCTTTATTTAAAAATCCTACCCCGCTCCATCCGACATCCTATCGGGGAGCGGGCTGTGCTCGTCCTTGAGCACAATTACGGATTTTTAAAACAGCCGCCTTAAGTACTACTAATTATTCCTTCAAAGTTTCTTCAATTGATACATATATGCTAGCCAGTAATCTTACATGCCTTAATTAGTTGCAATTAAAAAGCACTATAGTAAATATTATAAGGACTTCAAAAATCAAAATGATAATTTTACATGGCGACAGCCACACTGTAGAGTTACTAAGTATATATTATATTGTTGAATATAGCTTAAAAAACTACCTTAAATAAATGCGTTTGCATGTGGACATTTTTCAAAGTATCTCTAATATTTTATCTGTTAGTTTTTAGTTTAAAATCTAAACTTTTTGATAACATATCTATGTTACCATTAAACAGAAAACAGTATGGTTTATTTTCATCTTCAAAAATTATAAAAAATGGAGGGTCATTTTCAGGGATTATTATATAGACTTCATTTACAAGTGCGTTTAGAGATTTTCCATGCAACCTAACAGCAGGGTCAAGTGGTATTTTAATTGCATATCCATCATCTGTGAGAGGATCATTTTTGCCATAGATACCATTGATATTCTTAATCCAACTTGCAACCATATTATGAATTTCTTCATTTAACTGTTATTGTCAATAAAAATTCCTCAAAAATGGGACTAAAAATTCCCCACTTTAGATAAAAAATTATTTGTGACTTTCGTCACAGGAGATTTCTTTTAATATACTTTCTCTTTGTTTCATCCTATAACTCTCACCTTTTATAACTACAAAGTGGCAATGATGTATGAATCTATCTAAGATAGCAGTAGCTAAAACTGGATCATAAAAAATCCTTCCCCATTCATCAAAAACCTTATTTGTAGTAATGATAATAGAGCCATTTTCATATCTTCGAGCGATAATTTCATAAAAATCATCTACATTGCTTTGTGTGAGCTTTTTTAAACCTAGCTCATCTAATATTAGTAAATCTGGTGATATGTACTTCTTTATTTTTGAGTTAAAAGAGTTATCTGCTCTAGACATATACAGCTCTTCGAGCATTTGGTTAACTGTAGTAAATAGAACATTATATCCTTGGGCGATAGCCTTAAAACCTAAAGCTATCGCTAAATGAGTTTTGCCAGTTCCGGGTGGGCCAATAAATGCTATATTCTCTTTTTTTCTTATAAATTCACAAGTCCCTAAATTATAAATAAATCTTTTATTAACCGTAGGTTGATAATTAAAATTATATTCTTCCAAAGATTTATGTTGTGGGAACTTTGCCTTAGAAATTCTCTTAGTATTACCATTATTTTTTCTGTTTAATACCTCGTCATTTATCAATAACTCAATAAACTCCATGAAAGATAAATTATCTTTTATGGCTTCTTCATTCCTCATATCGATGGTTTTAATCACCCCTGAGAGTTTCAAATCTTTTAGTTTAGATAAAAGTAAATCATTCATTCTTTCCTACTCCCCCTGATAGTAATTTATTATATTCATGCAAACTTCTTGCGATTTCTGTAGCTTCAGAGTTAACATAGCTTTGGGCTGGTATCTCATCACAAACTACACCTTTATCACAGATGTTTTTTATCATTTTATAACTTATAGCATTAAATGTTATAGCTCTTTTACAGGCTTCATTTATAGTTCCACTATCATATTTTTTTCTTAAAGAGAGTACTCCAGAAATTGCTCTATAGTCATATTTTCTATTTTTAAGATTGGTATTTAAGTATTTCTCATAAAATTCCAGTGCATGAATTCCTATTTCACTCATTTCTAATTTTTGTCTTGACAAAATGTCCTTAATAGAGATATTCTTACTTCTAGGATAGTGGTTTATATCTGTTATAAAGTTGCCCTTTTCATTGGTCTGCAAACTATGGAGGGCGATTTCTTTTTCGGATAAAAATATCCTTAAAAGTCCATTCATTTCTATTACTTTAACAGTTTGTCCGATAAACCCATAAGGTACAGAATAGTAATTACCTTTATAGGAGATATGGCAGTTTGTATTTACAAGACACTCACTGCTGTGAGATAGGACGAAGTCCTCAATTGGTAGGGATGATAATCTATTCTTTTCTGTAGATGTGAATACTTCTATTGGTGTTTTTTTAGTAGTTCCATGTATTCTTTTATTTGCAATATTATCAAGCCACTCTTTTAGGAAAGTCTTTGCTTCGTCAGCATCCTTAAATTCTCTTCCTTTAAAGCAATTATTTTTTACATATTTAACAGATGATTCAACTTTTCCTTTATCCGTAGGAGTATAAACTCTGCAGGGCTCCGCCCAAAATCCATAATAAGATGCAAATACAGCATATTCTTTTTGAATTACAGGCTCATAGAAGTCGGTTTCTAAAATACCAGCCTTCAAGTTATCAATTTTTATATTTTGTGGGATGCCTCCAAAATACTTAAAAGCAGCCTTATGGCACTCAATAAAGGTCTTAACGCTTTGGTCAAATACTATTTGAACGTACATATACCTTGAATAGCTTAATGTCATTACAAAGATCCAAGCTTTTTTATATGTGTTATTTATTTTTAAAGTCCCTATATAACCAAAGTCTACCTGAGCTTCTTCACCAGGCTGCGAATGAAGAACCATGTATACCTTAGAAGGGATATCCTTTATTGTTTTAACATATTTTTTAACAGTGTCATAACCTCCATCAAAGTTAAAATCTCTTATTAAGTCTTGATGTATTCTTTTGGCCGTCAGGCCTTTATTTGCTTGAATTTGAATATATTCCTTATGTGGATCTAAAATTGATGGCCTAGTCTTTTTAATAACCTCACCTTCGGTTTCTATTGCTGTCAAAACCTTTCTTACAGTCTTCCTATCAATTTTTAACATCCTTGATATTTGAGACTTATTCAATCCTTTTTTATAAAGTGTTTCAATTGTTGTATGCATTGCTATCCCCAACATATCCTTTCCTCCTATGTACTTGTTAAAATAATTTAACTACATAGGACAATATTTTTAAAGATAGGTGGGGATTTTTTAATCCCATAAGTGGGTATTTTTATATTACCATTAACAATTTAACTGAACTACTTTAACTACCCTGTCTTGTTTTGGGTCAAAAATTTCAATATATTTAAATCCTTCAGCATAAATGACTGTTGAATAGAGGAGTATAATAAATAAGAATATAGCTACTGGAATTTTTTTAGTCATAAATATCACCACCTATTTATTAATATTCCCATAGTGAATTACAGTTATGTTGCAGTGATATATGTAATAACGGGTATCTTTAACAAAACATTATGTAGTTGGAAATGCAATAGCAGTTTAAAAGAGGATTAATTAATAATTTTAATATATTACGAAGAATTGTTTTTAACATTCATATCATATATCTTTCAAATAATAGCTGGCAACTTAAGAAATACTATTAAAAAATTATTTATGGAGGATTATTATACAAAATATTTAGCTGATATACCTACAGTTGATCCTTGGAACATTGATATTTTAAGCGTATGCAGACCTAATGGATATCGTACATTTATTTTTGTACTAAAAGTAAGAAGTTATATAATTCATTAAGAGAATTTTGAGCAGGTCTTAGAAGTTTTAGCGTAACGAAGATTCTCTGTTGAATTATATAACTTTGATTTTTAGCACCTTACTCTGTAGTTATCAAGGCCGCCATTTTGCTGTACTTTACTTTTATTATTTATATAAAAAAGTGATGTAATATTATATTACATCACTTTAAATAAGCTAATTTTATTTTTCGTCATATAAATGACAAGCAACAAAATGATCTTTTTCTATCTCTTTTAATTCAGGTCTCTCTTCAAAACAAATAGGTTTAGCATATTTACATCTTGCTGCAAATCTGCAACCTGGTTTTGGATTTATAGGGCTAGGCACTTCACCCTCAACCATTATTCTGTTTCTTGTCTTTTCAACTTCTGGGTCTGGTATAGGAATAGCAGATAATAGTGCCTGTGTATATGGGTGAAGAGGTTTATCATATAACTCTCCACTTGCTGCAAGCTCTACCATAGTACCTAAATACATAACTCCAACTCTGTCTGAAATATGTTTAACCATAGATAAGTCATGAGCTATAAACAAATAAGTTAAGCCAAATTCTTCTTGAAGTTCAATAAGCAAGTTTACTACTTGAGCTTGAATTGAAACATCAAGAGCTGAAATAGGTTCATCACAAACTATAAATTTAGGTTCTACAGCTAAGGCCCTTGCTATACCTATTCTCTGCCTTTGTCCACCTGAAAATTCATGTGGAAATCTTGAAGCATGTTCCTTATTCAATCCTACTAATTGAAGTAGTTTATATATTCTATCTGTTCTTTCTTGTCCTGTATATAATCCGTGAATATCAATACCTTCTGCTATTATATCCCCAACTGTCATTCTTGGATCTAGAGAAGCATATGGATCTTGGAAAATTATTTGAGCGTTTTTAGTAAATTCTTTTTTTTGTTGTCCTTTTAAATCGTGTATATTTACTCCCTCAAATAATACTTCTCCTCCAGTTGCTGAGTAAAGTCCTAAAACCGTTCTACCACAGGTTGTTTTTCCACATCCTGACTCACCAACTAATCCTAAAGTCTCTCCCTTTTTTATATTGAAACTTACATCATCAACAGCTTTTAATGTAGCTTCTTTTCCAACTTTAAAATATTTTTTTAGATTTTTTACTTGTATTAAGTCTACATTAAGATCTTTTTCTAATTTTTTATTGCTCATCAGCTGCACCTCCTATACCCTTTGGAGGATCCACCTTTGGTGCCATTTCATGTTGAAGCCAACAAGCAACTTCATGAGTATCGCTTATTCTTGTTGTCTCTGGCATTTGTTCCTTACAGATTTTCATACAATACTCACATCTTGAAGCAAAAGGACATCCTTTTGGAGGTTGTATTAAGTCTGGTGGAGTTCCCTTTAAAGAATATAACTTGTCTTTATTCTTAGTTCCTAGTCTAGGAACAGATTGAAGCAATGCCCATGTATATGGATGCTTTGGATTATAGAATATTTCTTGTGTAACACCTTTTTCTATAATTTGTCCTGCATACATAACTTGTATTTTATGAGCTACGTTAGCAACTACACCTAAATCGTGAGTTATTAATATAACTGCTGTTCCTAATTTCTTTTGTAAATCACTTATAAGGTCCATTATCTGAGCTTGTATAGTTACATCTAGTGCTGTAGTAGGTTCATCAGCAATTAATATTTTAGGATTACATGCAAGAGCTATAGCTATCATAGCTCTTTGTCTCATTCCACCTGAAAATTCATGTGGATACTGATCAATTCTTTTTTCAGCATTAGGAATATTTACAAGCTGTAACATTTTTAAAGCTTCTTTTAAAGCTTCATCTTTATTCATACCTCTATGAATAATTAAGCTTTCTGCTATTTGTTTACCTATTTTCATAGTTGGGTTAAGAGAAGTCATTGGATCCTGAAATATCATACTGATTTCTCCACCTCTAATGGATCTTAATTCCTTATCAGACATTTTTACTATGTCTTTTCCATTGAATAATATTTCTGACCCCTCTTTTATTTCTCCTGGGGGCATTTGTATTAATCTCATAATACTTTTAGATGTTATAGTCTTTCCACATCCTGATTCTCCAACTATAGCTAGTGTTTCTCCTTTTTCTAAATCGAAGTTTACACCTCTTACAGATTGAACTTCACCAGCATATGTGTGGAAAGAAACTCTTAAATTTTTTACTTCTAATAATTTAGACATTTTCAAGCCTCCCTACTGACGAAGTTTTGGATCTAATGCGTCTCTTAGTCCATCACCTAATAAATTGAATGCCAACATTGTTAAACAGATTGCAACGGCCGGGAAAATCAATTCATGTGGATAGAAATCCATTACTGATTGTCCAAATGAACACATAGCACCCCAGCTTGTAGAAGGAGGTTGTATTCCAAGTCCTATGAAACTTAAAAATGCCTCTGCAAATATAAATCCCGGTATATCAAAAGTCATATATACAATTATTATTCCTATAGTGTTTGGTATTAAATGTTTTAGTATTATTCTTGATGAACTTCCACCTAGCGCTTGAGCCGCTAAAACATATTCTGATTGCTTTAACTGCATAACTTGTCCTCTTACCATACGAGCCATTCCTGTCCATCCAGTTATACATAGAGCAATCAACATTGCTATCATACCTTTTCCAAGGAATATAGAAATCAAAATAACTACTATCATATAAGGTATACTGTTTAGCACTTCTACAATTCTCATCATAACATTATCTACTCTGCCACCAAAGTACCCACTTATACCTCCATATATACATCCAATAATAACTTCTATAATAGTACCTATTACACCTATAGCAATAGACACTCTTCCTCCTATCCAAAGCCTTGAAAATAAATCTCTTCCTAAATTATCTGTTCCAAACCAATATTCTTTACTTGGCTTTAAATTTATGTTTTCAAGAATTTGCTCTGTATATGGATGTGGAGTAATGTATGGTCCTATTATACACATTACAATTATTAAACTAAGTAATACCATAGAAAATATAGCAACTTTGTTTTGCTTTAATCTTCTCCACGCATCTTGCCAATAGGTCATGTTTGGTCTTAGAATAGCTTCTGAATCAGCACCATCGCAACCTATTATCTCAAACTGTTCTTTATTTAATTCCACCATTAAATGCTCCTCCTATCTCTTTTCACCTGTTAACCTTATTCTTGGATCTACTACTGAATACATAATATCCACTATCAATAAAGAAACAATGTATAAAGCAGAATAGAAGATAGTTAATCCCATTATAATGTTATAATCATTAGTCAATATAGAATCTATCATTGAGTTTCCCATTCCAGGAACAGAGAAAATTCTCTCTATTACTATGGATCCAGTTATTACAGCTGCTATTTGTGGTCCTAATATTGTTATTATAGGAAGAATAGCATTTCTAATTATATGTTTCCAAGCAATAGCTACCTTAGAAACACCTTTAGCTTGTGCTGTAATTATATAGTCTTGTCCAATAACATCAAGTACTGAAGTCCTCATGTATCTCGCATAAGTTGCTATACTACCAAAACATAGTGCAATGGTTGGCAATATTGTAAACTTGAAACCTTGAAGCCCTTCACCTGGATTGTACCATCCAGCTATAGGAAGGCCACCTCTTCCACCTAAACCTTTTTGAAGTAAAGCTGCAAGAACAAAGCTAGGTATAGAAACACCTAGTATAGCTAGAAATATTACAAAATAATCCACCTTAGTGTTCCTCTTGAATGCAGCTATAATTCCTAATATTATTCCTATTACTAATCCTACACAAACTGCTTGTAAACCTAACCTTGCTGAATTAGGAAATTTATCTCTTATTATTTCTTGAACATTATATCCAGGAGTTATAAAAGAATCCCCCAATTGTCCCTTAGTCAAGTTTTTTAAATATATAACATATCTAGTTGTTAATGGCTTATCTAATCCATATTGTTGTTTCATAATTTGTTGCATTTCCGGAGGTAGTTTTTGTGCTTTAACCATTACTGGATCTCCGGGTATATTATTCATTAAGAAAAAGGTAGCAGTTATGATAACCCATAGTGTTATTAACATATACCCTATTCTTTTTAGTATGTACTTTGCCATTTTTTTCCTCCTCCCTGAAGCATTAAGTATATAATCCACCTACTATAAAAGTTTATATAAAACATTAGAATTAGTATACAAATTCTTAGCATTATTTTCAACCTTTTAAAGTTACATAATATGTATAAATAATACATAAATACTACAACAAGGAGTTCCTTGTTGTAGTATTAAACAATTCCTTAAATGTTAAAATTATTTTCCTTCAACATAAGCCCATTTAAGCTCATAGTTTGGTCCAAATGCTGGATATTGTATTCCTTGAACATATTTTTGTTTTGCTGCTTTTAAATCTTTGTAGAATGTTGGAGCTATACCAGCATCTTCAACTACAAGAAGTTGTTCTGCTTGTTTGAATAATTCTACTCTCTTAGCACTATCTGTTTCAGCAGCTAATTTCTTTAATATATCTTCATATTTTGGATTGTAGTATTTACTGTGGTTATTTCCATTATCTTTTTGGAATAATGATATAAATGAATCTGGATCATTGTAATCAGCACCCCAACCTGAAGTAGCTATTTCAAATTCTCCTGCTTGAGCCTTAACTAAATAATCTGAGAAACTTGCTGGTGATTCTAATACTATTTTTATTCCAAGCTTTGTTTGCCATTGGTTTTGATAGAATTCACCTGATTGTTTATCAAAAGCAGTATTTCCTTGTCCTAAGTATTTTAATGTGTATTTAGATGGATCTGGATTTAATCCAAGTTCTTTTAATCCTTGTACAAATAATGCTTTAGGATCTTTCTTTTGATCTATTACAGCTTTTAATGGTTCTTGAACCTCTGCTCTGTAATTTTTATCTCCACATTTAATTACATCTGGAACTAAACCGTAAGATACATATCCTCTTTTATAAATTTTGTTAACATAAGCATCTCTATCGATAGCTAATGATAATGCAAGTCTTATATTTTTATTTGTAAGTAATTTATTTTTACCATTCATATTAAACATCATATAGAATGATGATGGTTGTTTTGCTTCTCTAAAATCAATTTTTCCTGCTGCTGCATCATCTTTAAGCTTTTGAGCATATTCTCCAGTACCTGGAATAGCATCTAATTGTTTTGCTGTAAACATTTGATATTTTGTTTGTAATTCTTTTATGTCTTGTAATGTAACTGTACCAAGTTTTACTGCTGCTGCATCATAGTATTTATCATTTTTCTTTAATGTCATTTTTGCTCCCTTTTGCCAATCTGTTACTACAAAAGGTCCGTTAAATACCATTTTAGTTGGATCTGTACCGTATTTATCTCCTTGAGCCTTAACTACATCTTCTCTTACTGGATATAATGATGGGAAGGCTACCATTTCTAAGAAATAAGGAACTTGTCTTTCTAATTCTACTACTAAAGTTTTATCATCTTTTGCAGTTACTCCTAATTCTTCTGGTTTAGCTTTTCCTGCAGAAATTTTTTCTGCATTTTTAACTATTCCATTAAGGAATGTTCCATAAGGTGCTTTAGTTGCTGGATTAACTAATCTCCTCCATGAATACTCGAAATCTTTTGCTGTTACTGCTTTTCCATCAGACCAATTAAAGTCTTTTAATGTAAAAGTATAAGTTTTTCCATCTTCTGATACTTTCCAAGTTGACCCTGCTGGTTCTAATTTGCCATCATTAACTCTTGCTAATCCTTCAAAGGCAGCATTAATAGGTGTAAAGGATGCAACGTCTTGACCTTGAGCTGAGTCTAAGCTTTTAATTTCTGGCAAGTCCAAATTTAATGTTCCATTAGCTTGCACATTTGCTTGTCCTTTTCCTGCATCAGTTGCCCCTTTTTTGTCTCCACCACCGCAGCCAGTCAACATAACAGATGCTGCTAATGTTGCAGTCATTACTACTGCTAGTATTCTCTTCTTCACTAAAATTCCCCCTTATATTTTTTAAGATTATAAATTATAAGAAATAATAAGTTTTAACTTATTATTTTTGTTATCTTGTAATTAAATAAATTTTCAGTTTATTACATAAAAACATTAGGCATATTTCATCGCCTAATATATATTATATAAAAAATTCCCCAGTATTAAAAGCATAAACTAAATAAATTTTAAAGATTTTATTTTATTTTTGATAATTGTTCAAATTCTATATTTTATTTTTATTATACTAGCATATTTGCTTTTTTATGTCAAACAAAAATTTGTCTTTCATTGGTGTATACTTGTCTTTTGCTGCAACTCATTTAATTTATATGCTCATTTATTAACTTTATCTATTAAAATTATTTATTTTAAGAATTTTTTTGTACTTTTTCAAGTAATTTTTTTATATCTCCTTGAGTAAACTCATATGCCTTATTGCAAAAGTTACATCTCAATTCTTCATTTTTCCCTTCTTCATATAAGCTTTTTAATTCCTGTTCTCCTATACTTATTAAAGCTTTTTCCACTCTTTCTCTTGAACAATCACATTTATATTGTGGTTCTATTGTCTCTAAAATTTTTAAATCCATGTCATCAAATAGGAAATTTAAAATGTCTTCTAAGGTCTTTCCTTCTGAAAAATTCTTAGTTAAAGAACCTAAATCTTCAAGTCTATATGTTATTAAATCTGCTAGCATTTCATCTGAATCGGGCATTAATTGAATTATAATTCCACCTGAATGCTTTATGCTAATATCTGTATCTACTAGTACACCTAATGCTACTGCTGAAGGCGTTTGTTCTGATACAGTAAAATAATAAGCTATATCTTCTCCAATTTCTCCAGTATAAATAGCCACTTGTCCCATGTAAGGTTCTTTTAATCCCATATCCCTTATTACAACTAATGAGCCATCTTTTCCTACAGCTCCTCCTACGTCTAATTTACCTAATGCATTTGCAGGCAAATCTACTTTTGCATTGCCTATATATCCTTTTACACTGCCATCATAATAAGATGTTACTACTATAGGACCTGCTGGCCCTTTTCCATCTATTTTTAGAGTTAAAACATCTTTTGGAGATTTTAACATAGCTCCCATTAGGCAGCCTGCTGTAAGCATTCTTCCAAAAGCTGCTGCCGCTGTAGGTGCGCAATTATGAAGCTTTACCCCTTCATTAACTGTATCTTTTGTATAAGCAGCTAATATCCTCACTTGTCCGTTACTAGCTAAAGCTTTAATTAATTTATCTGACATAATTGAAACCTCCTTATATTTTATTTAGTACATAAACTATTCTTTCAGTATCATCTTTTATATCTTCATCTTCATAATTATCTAATTTTTTTAATATATTAAAACCTATTTCATCTAATAGTTTATCAATAAAGTCCTCATTATAAGCTCTTTCCATATGTTGTTCATCAAATCTTCTGTACTTTTCTCCTTCTTTTATGAAAAATGTAAGGTACATATCCACAATGTGGTTTTCTAGTATATTTTCCCATATGTATACAACTTCATTATCATCATAATTATAAATATTATTTCCCAAGACTTCTGTTAATTTATAATATGAATTTATATCAAAGACAAAAAGTCCACCTTCTTTAAGATGGTTATAAACTCCCAAAAAATAGTTTTTTAAATCTTCTACTTCTAATACATAATTTGTTGAATCTAATGCACATGTTATTAAATCAAATTTACTGTTTAAGTTAAGCTTAGATATGTTTTGACAAACAAACTTAGCCTTTATTTTGCTATTTCTTAATTTTTCTTCTGCTTCACTAAGCATTTCACTTGAAAGGTCAACTGCCCATGTATTTTTAAAAGACTTTCCAATTTCTCTTGTCATATTACCAGTTCCGCAAGCTAGATCTAGGTAACTTTCCCTATCGATGTTGTATTCATTGCAAATTTCAAGAATTTTATTAGACCACTGTTTATAATCAATATCACCATGGATAAGTCTATCATAAATATGAGCAAATTCTCTATAGCATTTCAAATTTTGTCCCCCCTTTTTAAGGATGCATTTAAATAATTTTCTTTTATTCTTAATCTCTGTTTTAAATGAATGCTGATTTTTACATTCATTTAAAACTTTCCATTAGTAGTTTAAGGCTGTTTTAAAGATTGTTGAGTTCATTATAATGAGAAACTCCTTGTCATTCTTCCAAGGAGTAAGCGATTCACACCAAATCATAGATTTGGGTTCTCTGCTTATGAGAAATTATAATTCTTATTTAGTATAACAATTGTAGCGTTAAGAACTTTCATTTGTCTGAGCTTCTTTTTCGAAACTCCTCTTCATTTCTTCAGAGGAGTAAGCGATTCACTCAAAATTAAAATTTTGGTTCACTGCTTAACTTTAGCTACAATCGTTATATTAAATTTAGAATTATTTTCGATATTATACAAAGTCAGCAATCTCTTAAAACATAGACTACTTTTAATCCTCTGATAAATATAATATATTTCAACATTAAAAATCAACAAAAAATCAAAAGGAATATAAATTTCCTCATACGTTTTTCTGTTGATTACAGATATAAAACTAAATTAAACACATCTATAATTAGCTATCCATATCTTGTATAAGATTATTATTAGGTATCTTTAATTCTCTCTTCTTCTTAGTCATCATACCACCCACTCTTCCTGTTTCTTCCGCTGTAAGTCCTCCCCATCCATACTTATCTACTTTATCCCTTAAGCCTAATTCTTCTGCAATTTCATACTTTATCTTTTCTCTAAGCTTTTCAAGCTCAGTCAATTCCCTATTTGATTTTAATTTTGATTTTATAACCTTTTTTAATGGTGTTCTCCCCATTTTTCATTCCTCCCAATTAACTGAAACTAATAATATTATTTTCCACCTATATAAATTTTTTATACTTATTAAAAAAAATCATATAATAATCTAGTAGGATTAAATTTTATTTAGCTTTTAATCTACCTATTTATTTGGATAAAATCTCTTTTTTATAAAAATCAAATTTTATAAAAAAGCATATTATAGTTATTAGAAATTAAGTTTTTCTAATGTTGATTTATGATTATACTAATAGTTTCTTAATGAAGATGCTTATAGTCTTCCAATGAATTTAAAAATAATTATTATAAAATCTACCTAATGAACAAAAACGATTGTTTTTTTTGTATTATACGTTGTATAATTATAGTCAATATATTT
This sequence comes from Clostridium sp. JNZ J1-5, assembly GCF_053901425.1. Classification (NCBI taxonomy): domain Bacteria; kingdom Bacillati; phylum Bacillota; class Clostridia; order Eubacteriales; family Clostridiaceae; genus Clostridium; species Clostridium sp. JNZ J1-5. Next base: position 635,569 of record NZ_CM132773.1, read on the forward strand.
TTTAAATTTGATGGGAAATAACTATAAATTAAGCATAGGGGGATTTATTATGCGATACAATGTTGCAGTAGTGGGAGCTACTGGTATGGTTGGTAACAAATTCATAGAAGTTCTAGCCGAAAGAAATTTTCCCATAGAAAATCTTTATCTTTTTGCGTCAAAAAGGTCGGCTGGAAAGATACTCAAATTTAAAGATGCAGATATTGTAGTAGAGGAGCTATGTGAAGAAAACATAAAGTGCAAAAAAATAGACTTTGCTCTATTCTCTGCTGGTGGAGATATTAGTCTTAAATTTGCTCCAGTATTTGCAAAATATAATGCTGTTGTAATCGACAACAGTAGTGCATGGAGAATGAATCCTGAGGTTCCATTAGTTGTACCTGAAGTTAATCCAGAAGATATAAAACTACACAAAGGTATAATTGCAAATCCAAATTGTTCTACAATACAAGCTGTAGTGGCTTTAAAGCCTCTATACACTAAGTATGGAATAAAGAGAATTGTTTATTCTACTTATCAAGCTGTTTCTGGTGCTGGTGTAGGTGGCTTTAACGATTTAAAAGAAGGATATAATGGAAATGCTCCAACAAAATTCCCATACCCTATAGCTGGGAATGTTATTCCTCATATAGATTCTTTCTTAGAAAACGGGTATACAAAAGAAGAAATGAAAATGATAGACGAAACACATAAAATTCTACACGATGAAGATTTAAAAATTACAGCAACTACTGTAAGAGTCCCTGTATTCTATGGTCACAGTGAAAGCATTAATGTGGAATTGGAAAAACCTTTTGACATTAAAGATATTTTTGAACTATTTAAAAAATCAGAAGGTATAACTGTAAAGGATGATATAGATAATTTGGTATACCCTCTTCCTATAGATGCAGAAGGACATGATGAAGTTTACGTCGGAAGAATTCGTAGAGATTTTAGTGTAGAAAATGGTTTAAACCTTTGGGTTGTTGCAGACAACATTAGAAAAGGTGCAGCTTCTAACGCTATTCAAATCGCTGAACGTATTATTTCTGATAAATAATATTTACTTTACAAGGAGGACTTAAAATGAGTTTATTTAAAGGATCTGGAGTGGCTTTAGTGACTCCTTTCAAAAATGGAGAAGTAGATTTTAAAAAATTAGAGGAGCTTTTAAACTGGCATGTTGAATCTGGAACTGACGCAATTATAATATGCGGAACTACAGGTGAAGCTTCAACTATGACAGAAACTGAAAAAAAAGAAACTATTAAATTTACTGTTGATGTTATAAATAAGAGAATTCCAGTAATAGCTGGAACAGGCAGTAATAATACAGCTGCCAGCATCAGTATGAGTAAATGGGCTGAAAGTATAGGAGTTGATGGTCTTTTAGTTATAACTCCGTACTATAACAAAACAACTCAAAAGGGAATATATGAACACTTTAAAGCAATAAATGATAATGTGAATGTTCCTATAATAATCTATAATGTTCCTGGAAGAACTGGCTTAAATATAGCACCTAAAACATTATTAAGACTTTGCGAACTTAAAAATTTAGTGGCAATAAAAGAAGCTAGCGGTAACCTAAGCCAAGTAGCAGAAATGAAAGCATTATGCAGGGACAGACTTGATATCTATTCAGGAAATGATGATCAAATAGTGCCTATATTATCTCTTGGAGGAATAGGAGTTATATCAGTAGTTGCAAACTTATATCCAAAGGAAACTCATAATATATGTGAGCTATACATGAATGGTAAAAATGCTGAAGCTCTAAAACTTCAATTAGATATGTTAGAATTAATAAATTCACTATTTATAGAAACTAACCCTATACCTGTTAAAACAGCTATGAATTTATCTGGAATGAATGTAGGAAACTTAAGACTTCCACTATGTGATATGGAAGAAAGTAATCTAAAAGTGTTAAAAGCAGCTATGGATAAATTTAACTCTATAAAGGAGGATTAATTCTATGGCAAAAGTCATACTAAACGGATGCTTAGGTAAAATGGGGAGAGTAATATCTCAAAGTATATCAAACTTCCCTAACTTAGAAATTATAGCCGGCGTAGATAAAATGCAGGATAATTCTGTTCAATACCCTATATTTAAAAATATATCTGAATGCAATTTAGAAGCAGATGTGGTATTGGATTTTTCAAGACCTGAGAGTTTAGATTTTCTAATTGACTATTGTACTTCTAAAAAGCTACCTCTTATTTTATGTACCACTGGCTATTCAGAGGATCAGTTGGTAAAAATAAAGGAAGCTAGTGACAAAATACCAGTTTTTCGTTCAGCAAATATGTCTATTGGCATAAATCTTATAAACAGTATATTGAAAAATATAAGTGCTATGCTATATGAAAACTATGATATTGAAATAATAGAAAAACACCACAACCAAAAGGTAGATTCACCTAGCGGTACAGCTCTTTTGCTTGCAAATACAATAAAAGATAGCATTTCTCAAGATACTCATTTTGTATACGGAAGAGAAGGCTCAAGAAAAAGAGAGCATAATGAAATTGGAATACATGCAATAAGAGGTGGCAGTATTGTAGGTGATCATGAAATAATATTCGCTGGACAAGGTGAAATAATAGAGCTTAGTCATTATGCCCTATCTAGAGAAGTTTTCGCAGTAGGTGCATTAAAAGCTTGCCAGTTTATGGTTGGTAAAGACAAAGGCTTATACTCTATGGAAGATGTTTTAAAATAAATCAAAAGAGTATGGAAAAATTAGTTTTAATTTTCCCATACTCTTTTTAGTTTTTATATGCTTTTTACAAATTCTCCTAGCCTGTTTAGTGCTTCTTCTAAAGTATCCAAACTGTAAGAATAGGATATCCTTATATATCCTTCTCCCCCTTTTCCAAAAGCATTTCCTGGCACTACAGCAACCTTACCTTCACTTAAAGCTCTTTCACAAAATTCTTCACTACTCATATTGAAATTCTCTATATTAGGAAATATATAAAAAGCTCCATTAGGCATATTCACACTAAACCCTAACTCTAAAAGTCTATTATATACAAAATCCCTTCTTTTAATAAATTCCACTTTCATTTTCTCTACATCACCAAGGCAGTATTTGATGCCTTCCAGCGCTCCCCATTGCACTATGGAAGGTGCACAGGATACATTATATTGATGGACCTTTATAATTCCGTTCATTAAGTTGTCCGCTGCACATACATAGCCTAATCTCAGCCCTGTCATGGAGAACATTTTAGAAAATCCGCTTACTAAAATAGTTCTATCCTTTAAATCTTCATATTGAGCCAATGAATAATATTTATCATCAAAAGTTAGTGCACTGTATATCTCGTCACTTATAATAATAATTTCCTTGTTTTTTAATATTTTATATAGTTTTTCTTTATCATCTTTTGATAATACTGCCCCTGTAGGATTGCTTGGGTATGACACTATAATTAGCTTAGGCTGTTCTTCTCTAATAACTCGTTCTAAATTTTCGTAATCAATAGAGAAATCATCCTTAAGGTTATAATTTACAACTTCTCCTCCTAAAATTTTTACACAACTTTCATAAGCAGGATAAGCGGGAGTTGGTATTAAGACTTTATCTCCAGTTTCTATTAGAGCTGCAAATACAGAAAAAAGCCCTTCACTTCCTCCTATTGTCAAGCATATTTCATCTTTATTGTATTTAATATTAAAGCTTTCTCTTAAATATTTTGATATTTCCTCTCTTAGTTCATCTATACCGAAATTTGAAGTATAGGCCGTTTTATTCTCTTCAATAGCCTTTATCATTGAGTGTTTTACTCTATCTGGCACAAAAAAATCTGGCTGCCCTAAAGTCAGGGATAAAGTTCCTGGATATTTTTGAACTTTATTATAAAACTTTCTTATTCCTGATATTTCAACTCCATTTACGTTTTTTGCTATTTTATTATTCATGGTTATCCCCTTTCCAGCTTAAATAATTAATATTCATTTTACTCCAACTTACTCCCTTTGGTCTATATTAAATTTATCACTACCATATTATACCTTAGGATTTTTACATATTTTAACTTCTAATTAAGAATAATATTTATTATAATATAAACTATGTTTAATAATGAAAGGGAGGCTATAATATGCAATACGATTTAACTGATCCATATGAGATTGCCCGATACATAAAAGAGGCTAAAAAGTCAACTCCATTAAAAGTATATATAGACGGAGATCTTACTGATTGCGATTTTGGTAACATTGATTGCTTCGGGAACAAAAACTTCTATGTCTTATTTGGAGAAAGCTCAGATATAATTAATTTTATGGATATGAATAAAGACAAGATAAACAAATACAAAATCGAAGAAGATAGAAGAAACTCAGCAATACCTCTATTAGATATTAAAGCTATAGATGCTAGAATAGAGCCAGGTGCCATAATAAGAGACAAAGTTATTATAGGGAAAAATGCTGTTATTATGATGGGTGCTGTTGTAAATATAGGCTGTGAAATCGGCGAAGGAACTATGGTGGATATGAATGCAGTTCTTGGCGCAAGAGCAAAACTTGGTAAAAATGTTCATCTTGGTGCAGGAGCTGTAGTTGCTGGAGTCCTTGAACCACCTAGCAAATCACCTTGTGAAATTGGAGATAATGTATTAATTGGAGCTAATGCAGTTATATTAGAAGGTGTTAAAATTGGTAACAATTCAGTTGTGGCTGCTGGTTCTGTTGTTGTTGAAGACGTTCCAGAAAACGTAGTTGTTGCTGGAAGTCCTGCAAAAATAATTAAATATGTAGATGAAAAAACTAAAGATAAGACTAAATTAATGGATGATTTAAGAAAATAAAAAATACTTGGCCACCGCCAAGTATTTTTTATTCCGCTAAATTTTCATACGTTTCAGATTCATTATTAGATACTTCGTCTTCATCTGCATATTCTAATTTTGAAATTGAAACTTCATAAGCAGTTTTACTAAGTACATCATTTTCTCCAACTTTTTTCTGATATTGTCTACTTTGAAGTCTTCCCCATACCTTTATATTATCTCCTACCTTTAATGTTTTACAAAACCTTGAATTTCTTCCCCAAGAGATTGTAGGTATATAATCTGATTTATTATACGGTCTGTTAACTGCTAATAATATATCAGATATTTCTCTTCCAAAAGGAGTCGTCCTATAAACAGGTTCCTTACATATATAACCGTTTAAGAAGATTTGATTTGGATTTTTACTTTTTTCTATGCATGGTTGTATATCTCTTGCAAATACAGTAAGTATTAACCTGTTTGATCCGTCAATGAATTTGTTATATGACCTAAGTTGTCCTTCAACCACTAACTCCAATCCTTCTTTAATTTCTAGTTCAGTAAGAAGCCTTTCCGAAATAGTTATGGGTAAGATATCATTTACATCACTTAGTCTGCTTACAGAAATTTTAAAAGAATAAAATCCTTCCCCATACATTTCATGACTGAATTCTAGACCCGATACACAAGTACCCTCTAAATAAATTTTGTTGTTTAACATTAAATTGTCCATCATAACCCCTCTCTCCCTTAGTTTTCTTTTTAATTTATCTTACTGAAATATAATTATTCAATTAATTTTCAAAATATAACAAATATTTAAAAATTAATTAACTTATGATTCTCCCATTGCTTTATATTATTTTCCATAAAAAACCATTTTTATATTTTCGCCTTATTTCCATTATAATACATTTATGCGTTATATTACAATAGTTATTTTTAAATTTATACTATTTTAATTTTTGTTTTCCAGTATTGTCAATATAATAATTATCTTTATAAATTAAATCTGATACTTTGACAAATTCATACCCCTTAGATTTCAGCTCTTTAATCACTCTCTCTAAAGTTTCAGGTGTATATTTTGCTCCATTATGAAATAGTATTATAGAACCTGAATTTACTTTCTTAATAACTCTGTTATACTCTATATCAGCACCTTGTTCTTTCCAGTCTATACTGTCTACGTCCCATTGGATGCAATAATGATTAGTTTTTTCTGCCGCAGCCACTGAATTACTGTTATAAGCTCCTGAAGGAAATCTAAATAATTTTGTATTTGTTCCAATTAATTTCATTAATTTAGCATCCACTATGGCTATTTCTTGTACAATTTTTTCACTAGATATATGAAGCATATCTGGATGACTGTTAGAATGATTTCCTATTTCATGACCTCTTTTGTGTATAGCCTTAGTTTCTTCTGGATATTTGTCTATCCAAATTCCAAGTAGAAAAAATGTAGCCTTTACATTGTATTTATCCAAAATATCTAACATTTGAATTGTATTGTTTACTCCCCATGTGGAATCAAAAGAAATTGCAACTTTTTTTTCCTTAGTATCTACACAGTAAATAGGTAATTTAGCCTTTTCCTTAGAAAATACACTAAATGTCCTCATTCCTAAAAACGTTGTAATAAGTAAAATTGGGATAAGTATTAAAGCAAATAATATTATGTTCTGTTTTTTAGATCTTTTAGAAATTATTAATATCTTCATTCTTCCTCCTACATCTATATAATCACTTTATAAGATTTATATATAATAAATTTTATAAATATTACTGAATTAGAATCTTATTATTCCTTAGTTTTTAGAACTATAAAAATAATTATAGTTAATTAAAATAAAAAGCACCGATTTATTTCGGCACTTTTTATGATATAATATTTTAATAAATAGTCATAAAGGAGTGAGAACAGTGTTTAATAGCACGTCAGACTTAGCTGAAGATAAACTTCTTTTACTTTACTTACTAGAAAAAATTAAGCTTCCTGTTTCAAACAATAAAATAACTCAAATTATATTAGAAAATAATTTTATTAATTATTTTACTCTACAGCAATACCTAACTGAGCTTGTAAGTGCAAATTTTATAGATTCCATAGAGCAAGAAGGTAAACATAGGATTGTTATCTCTAAAAAGGGGTTAAAAGTTTTATCATTATTTAGAAATAGAATATCAGAAGATAAAACTAAAGCAATTGATCTATATTTAGAAAATCAATTAGAAAACATAAAAAAGGAAATTACTATTTATGCTGACTATACAATAGAAGGAGATAATTATATTGTTAATCTAAAGGCAATAGAAAATAATTCTATACTGATGGACTTAAAGCTAAATGTAGCCTCAAACAAACAAGCAAAAGACTTATGTGCAAAATGGAAAACGAACTCTTCAGAACTTTATAATAAATTATTTAAAGTTCTCATAGATGATTAAAAATATGTCATTCCAGTAGGTTCTCCGCCTATGGATATGACTTTTTTATTTTCATTTTTTACATCTACCCTCATAAGCTGATTATTATAGTTATCTCCTACATAGATAAAGTCTCCCATCTTTATTATTCCCCTTGGCATTCCTCCAATGTTTATTTTTTTAACTTCTTTATAGTAGTTTATATCTACTATGCTAACTGTTCCATCTCCAAAATTGGATACAAAGCAATGAGATGTATTTGAATACATATCCACTGGATATTTACCCACTAAAACTTTATTAAGTAGTTTAAAGCCTTTCAAAGACATAATACTAATATTTCCCCTTATGTCAGCGTCTAAATTACTCTCACATATAAGAATATGATTTCCATCTACAGTAAATAGCGCTTTTGTTGGATAAGATCCTACTCTTAATTGCATCACATTTTTTTTATCTTCTAAATCAACTATTGTCAAGCTATCGCTTTCAAAATTAGATATAACCATAAGTTTCTTTTGTCTATTAATCTGTATACTGTGAGGTAGATTTCCACAAGGTATTTCTTCATCAATCTTATTTGTTATCAAATTAAACTCAACTACATAGTTGGATTCTCCGCAAATAACATAGACTTTATCTTCATAAATAACCGCATCATTACAATGCATGCCAATAAAATAATTACTTATTTCCTCTCTTTTATCAATATCTACAATGGAAATAGTATTGCTATAGCTATTTGCGGTAAGCAGTTTGTCTTTATATACACAAATACCATGAGGGCCTACTCTATCCATATTGGACACACCTAAAGAAATTTTACATTCCTCTTTAAAACTACTTAAGTCTACTACAGATATATTATCTGATGATGTATTACAAACATACAAGTAATCCATATATCTCACCCCCTCTAACAGTATAATATGTACTTTTTATGAAATTTGAGATTGAGATATACAAATTTAAATATTAATAATAAACTTTGTACTTGTCTAATATTAAATCATAATTTATAATATTAAAAGCTAAATTATTTTACTTGCATAAGGGAGGGGAATTTATGTATAGTTATACCACTAGCGGAGTTTGCTCTAGAGAAATTAATTTTGATATAAAGGATAATAAAATAAAAAATGTATTATTTATTGGTGGTTGTGATGGCAATTTAAAAGGACTATCTAGATTAGTTGAAGGTATGGAAGTGACTGAAGCAATTAAAAGACTTAAAGGAATTAATTGCAAACAAAAATTGACATCTTGTCCAGATCAATTAGCTAAAGCTCTAGAGGAGTATATTAAAAATAATTAAATACAAAAATCATATTATATTTTTGATACTAAATATAACAAATAAAGAGGAAGCTTAACACCTAATGGTAAGCTTTCTCTTTATTTATTAATTTATTTTTCTTTGAAATAATCATTATATAAGATCCTATTAATATACATGCTATACCAACCATAGCAGAAAACTTTATTCTTTCTCTCAATATTATAAACGCTAAAATCGGGGCTAAGGCTGGTTTTATAAAAAATACTATAGATGTCATGGTGGCAGATACTTTTTCCATGGATAAAAAGTAAAATAAGTATCCTAATCCTGTCACAAAAATCCCCATATATAAAATCTGTATAACATTACTCTTTTCTACACCTTGAATTATAGGAATTTTTAAGAATAGTAATATAACTAATAAAATTAAGTCTCCAAGTATAAATGTTATACAATTAAATGCAATTCCACCATACTTATCGATTTTCTTTTTTCCTATTACGCTATATAACGAAAACACAACAGCTGACAATAACGCTAATATTATTCCTTTAAAATCTTTATTTAGCTCCATACTTGTTGGGTTTAGTATAAAGATTAACCCTAAAATACTTACAGCTAAAGATAATATAGTGTTTCTATTTATTTTCTCACTTAAGATAAAATATGCGAAAGGTATAGTAAATATAGGGTTCACACTAAAAACAATAGCTACTGTAGAAGCCTTAGTGTATAAAACCGCCAACTGAAATAAACTCATGCTGACTACAACGCATAAAAATCCTTGAAATATAAAATAGAGAAATTCTTTCTTGTCAAACATAATCTTTCTCTTTCTAATTTCCTTAACTGCAAAAGGCAGCAATATAAGTGCACCAATAAGAAATCGTATAAACGTTAATTGATAGGGATTGATTTCATTTGAAATCAGCTTTCCTGATATCTCTGCAGTACTAAATAAAAAAGCTGTAATTACTATATATATGTATCCTCTACTCATAAATATTACCCCTTACATTGCACAATTGAACACCATAAAATAATATTTTCTTACATCTTATTTATATATTCTATATTCTATTTACTATTCCTTTATAAAAAGCTAAACTAACAAAAAAATAATTTAAATTTTCTGTTTAAAATTTTGATACAAATTTATTATTTTCTATATAAAATCTCCATAGATAATCCCTTGCCTCTTCTGCATAATCAATACCTATCCTTTTTGAAGATACTATATTAAAGTCACTATCATTGTTGTCTAATATATATATTTTATCTCCACATAAGTCTTCTCCATTTAATTCTTTTGTAATATTCATAGCCTTACATAGTTTTCCAGGACCATTAGTTAAATTTTTTCTTTGATAATTGTTCATGTCTTTACAATTTTTTTTATATCTATTTAAGCACATAGTTTCTATACCTTCTATAGGCTCTAATCCTCTTATTAAAACTGCTTGAGGCTCATTTTCACCAGCAGCCACTACATTCATACAATAGTACATCCCGTATATTATAAATATATAAACATATCCACCTTCCTTATACATGACCTTAGTTCTTTCTGTTACTTTTCCTCCATAAGAATGTGCTGCTTTATCTTCTGGACCCATATATGCTTCTACTTCCACTATCTTGCCAATTAATTTAGAATCATTATCCTCATAAACAAGATATTTTCCTAATAAGTCCTTTGCAACTTCTAATACATTTCTAGTATAAAATTCCCTTGGTAATTTATTCATCACTTTGTCCTCCGATTATTTTATTATAAAAATTTATTATTTTTTAATCACTTATTAGAACTTTTTCATATAATATATTAAAAGGACAAGCCGAGAGTCCTTTTAACTTAATTACTCTCTTAACGAAGGGAGGTTTAAATAATGAGTAACTCTTGCCTACGCCCATGCCATAGAGATGATGATACTTTATTTTTAATAATATTAATAATTATATTATTCTGTTGCTGCGGTTTTGGTCTTGGTTTTGGCGGCTTTGGATTTGCTGCACCATTCTTTTGCTGCTGCTAACATTATAATATAGGTTCAGCGGTATATTAATCTAATATACCGCTTTATTTTATCTGATGACTACTATCCGTAATACTCCCACTTCTAAAGTGGGAGATAACGGCTGCTACGTCCCTAGATACGGATAATGTGGTTGGTTAATCCTATAAATCCAAATATTTAACATAAAATACTAGAATCATATCATATTTGATGATATAATCAACCTAATTATACTTGTACAGAGGGGATGTAATACTTGATTAAAAACAAAAAAATTCCACATTTAAATTTAATACCTATTTTAATAATAGCATTTTTGCTCTTTAAAGCTATCAATAATATTGAAATTCTAGCCCAAGGTTTTTGGATTATAATATCTATTTTGAGCCCTTTCTTTTGGGCTTTTGGTATAGCTTATCTATTAAATCCATTAATGAAATTTTTTGAAAGAAAATTCAATTTAAAAAGACCTGTTAGTATATTATTAGTATATCTAATTGTAATAGGGTTTATAACTCTTACAGTAACCATAGTCTATCCTACTATAGCTAAAAATGTAGGTGATCTAGTTACTAATATGCCAACTTATATGAAAGAGACTCAGACTTGGTTTGATAATAATATTCAAAACTTAAACTTTGCCAACAATGCAGACGTTGTAAATTATGCTCATAAAACTTTAAATAATATTGCTGACAAATTAACAGCATCATTAAACTCTACACTAAATATTGCATTGACTAAAGCCATAGCTTTTACTTCATCATTTCTTAAGATGATTTTTGGTTTTATAATTTCAGTATACATCTTAAAAGATAAAGAAATTTTTATAAGAGATACTAAAAAATTTCTTTATGCTATTTTAGATAAGACTTCTGCTGCTTCATTTCTTACTTTTAGTAATGAAGTAAACGTAATTTTTTCTCAATACATAATAGGTAAGGCTATAGATTCCTTAATTATAGGAATACTTTGTATTATAGGATTAAATATATTGAGAATTCCATATGCTTTTTTAATTGGGCTAATAGTTGGTGTTACAAATATGATTCCTTATTTTGGGCCTTTTATAGGAATGATTCCCGGTGTTATAATAACTCTATTTTACAGTCCTATAAAAGCATTTTGGGTGCTTATATTTATATTCCTCCTTCAACAATTTGACGGATGGATTTTAGGTCCAAAAATACTAGGCGATAAAGTTGGACTCAGTCCATTTTGGATAATTCTTTCTATCACTTTAGGTGGAGGCACCTTTGGAGTACTGGGAATGTTCTTAAGCGTACCTATAATGGCTATTGTAAAAACAACAATACAACGGTTTATAGCAAAACGTCTTGATAGTAGAAATATTGAAAATCTTTAAATATTCATATGCAAAGGGCAGCCTTTATTTCATAAAACTAAGGCTGCCTTTTTTGCATAAAAATACTGACTATTTTCTTTTTGATTTGTTTTTGTTATTTTTTCTATTTCCACTTTTTATCTTAATCTGCTTACTTACAAGCTTATCTTTCTCTCTAGCTTTTTTACTTGAAGTCTTATCTTTACCATTACTTTGCTTAGCTGCAATTTTATTTCTTCCATTTGGCTTCCTTGAATTATCTTTAAAAGTATTTGCTGACTTTGCTCTTCTGCTGCTATATTCTATCTTATTTCTTTTTTCTCTTGGTTTTATTAAACATTTCGGTCCAAATCCAATAAGATCTTCTCTTCCAGCTTCTACTAAAGCTGCATAGACTAAGTCATACTTTTTAGGGTCTCTATATTGTAACAAAGCTCTTTGCATAGCTTTTTCAGTCTTTGTTTTTGGTATATATACTTCCTTCATTGTTATAGGATCTAATCCAGTATAAAACATAGTAGTTGATAAGGTTCCAGGGGTTGGGTAAAAGTCTTGAACCTGCTCTGGCTGATAGTGAGTATCTCTTAGGTATTCTGCTAATTCTATTGCTGTTTCTAATGTACTTCCTGGATGACTTGACATTAAATAAGGTATAATATATTGTTTCTTTCCTATTCTTTCAGTTATTTTATAAAACTTTTCCCTAAATTTATCATAGGTTTTTCCTGCTGGTTTACCCATAAATTTTAAAACTTTGTGCGAAACATGTTCTGGTGCTACTTTAAGCTGTCCACTGACATGATGTTTAATAAGTTCTTTAAAAAATGTTTCATCTTTGTCTGCCATAATATAGTCATATCTTAGTCCAGAGCGAACAAAAACTTTCTTAACATCTGGCAATTCTCTTAGCTTTCTAAGTAAATTTAAATATTCCTTATGATCTACATTCAAGTTTTTACATGGTCCAGGATGTAAACACTGTTTATTCTTGCACGCTCCAAATTTAAGCTGCTTATCACAAGCAGGATGCCTAAAATTAGCTGTAGGGCCTCCAACGTCATGGATATACCCCTTAAAGTCCTCAAATTTTGTAATTCCCTTTGCTTCTTCTAATATTGAAGCTTCACTTCTACTCTGTACAATCCTTCCTTGGTGAAATGTTATAGCACAAAAGGAACAACTTCCAAAACAACCTCTTGAGCTGACTATGCTAAACTTAACTTCTTCTATGGCTGGTATGCCGCCTAAATTCTCGTAAATAGGATGATAGTTCTTTGCATAGGGTAATGAGTAGACTCTATCTAATTCCTCTCTTGTAAGAGGCATTTCAGGCCTATTTTGTACAAGATATTTATTTGCATGCTTTTGTACTATTGTATTACCTCTAATAGGATCCTGCTCTTCATATTGTATTTTAAATGCCTGTGCATATTTAACTTTATCGCTACACACATCTTTATAAGATGGTATCTCAATATAATCATATACGTCTTCTATATTATCCACAACATAACATGTTCCTGGTATATGTCTTATGTATTTTATATCTAATCCATCATTCAGGTTATCCACAACCTCTACAATCTGTCTTTCACTCATTCCATAAACTAATAAGTCTGCTCCGCTATCGATTAAAATAGACTTTCTTACTTTATCACTCCAATAATCATAGTGGGCAAATCTTCTTAAACTTGCTTCAATTCCTCCAATTATAATAGGAATATTTTTATACGCTTCTCTTATTTTATTACAATAGACAATTGTTGCTCTATCTGGTCTTAATCCCATTTTTCCACCAGGTGAATAAAAGTCTTTCTCTCTTAGCTTTTTACTTACTGTATAGTGGTTAACCATTGAATCCATATTACCTGCGTTTACTAGAAAACCCAGCCTAGGCACTCCCAGTTTCTTAAAATCTTCTGTATCCTTCCAATTAGGCTGGGCTATTATTCCCACTTTATATCCTGCATTCTCTAGAACCCTTGATATAATTGCTGTTCCAAAACTATGATGGTCCACATATGCATCCCCTGTAACCATAACAAAGTCCAGCTGCTCCCAACCTCTATCTATCATATCCTGCCTGCTTATTGGCAAATAATTATTATCTTTCATGTTCTTCTCCTTCTTTTGTAACTAGATATACTCAAATATTACCCTTTGTTTTTAATAGCTTTTCTCATATCTCCTACCATATACAAAGAACCAGAAATTAAAAGTAAATCCTCTTTATTACAATAACCAATTCCTACTTCATAAGCACTTTTGTAATCTTCAATAGCCTCACAATTACTATTGTATTTCTCCACTATTTTTTTCAATTTCTCGGCAAGTTCAGCTCTTTCACTATGTGGAGTTACACATATAACCTTTTTAGCTATTGGCGCAATTACCTTTATCATGTCTTCTACTTGCTTATCAGCTAATATTCCCAGTATAAGTACTATATCATTATATTTTAAATAAGTCTCTAAACTTTCTTTTAGTTTTTTTATACCATCTATGTTATGTGCTCCATCTATTACCACCAGAGGCTTTATATTAAGTGTTTCAAACCTCCCTATCCATTCTACTTTAGATAGAGCCTCTATAACTGCCTCCCTATTAATTTTTATTCCTAATTTTTTTAGTTCTTCAACAGCATATAACACTGTGGCACAGTTAAGCAATTGATGCTTTCCTAAAAGTGCAAGCTTTATATTGTAAGTCCATAGACCAGTATTAACTATAATATTTTGAACTTTTTTAGCTCTTCCAGAAACTAATATATCTTCGCATTCTTTAAATTTAGCAGAATCTAAAGGAACTCTTATGAGTTTTGATTCTCTTTCATAGCATACCTTCTCAATAACCCTCTCTGCCTCCTCACTTTGAGGGTACAATATTACAGGCACATTTTCCTTAATTATACCTGCTTTTTCAAAAGCTATCTGAGATAAAGTATCCCCCAGTATATTCATGTGGTCATAGCTTATAGAGGTAATAATGCTTAGTATAGGATTAATGACATTAGTTGAGTCTAGTCTTCCACCAAGTCCAACTTCTATCACTGCAAAATCAACATCCTGTTCATAAAAGTATAATAAGCCTGCACAAGTTATTATTTCAAACTGAGTAGGATTATCATAGCCAAGTCCTAAAACTTTATCTACTGCTATAGATACTTTTGTTATAGCTCTAGCCAGCTCCTCCTTGGGTATATTTTTATTATTTGTTTGAATTCTCTCCTCAAATTCTTCTATATATGGAGAAGTATACATTCCTACCTTATATCCCATTTCTATTAAAATATTAGAGATCATAGCTGTTGTAGATCCTTTTCCATTGGTTCCTGCAATATGTATACATTTAAGTTTTTTATGTGGTTCTCCTAGAAATTCTAATATCTTTTCAGTTCTTGAAAGACCAAGTTTCATACTGAACTTTGCAGCGTCTTCAATATACTCCATAGCCTGCATATAATCCATATTTATTTTCCTCACTTTTTACTCTATTTCAGTTTAATTTAAAACTAATTCTATCAAATTTGCACAATCAAATCAAACTCATAATGTTTATCAATTCTATAAAAAACGCTGACCTCTAATGGCCAGCGTTTTTGCAAAAACTAAATTTTATTTTTTTAGACTTTCTATTCTATCTACTACTGCCTTATACATCTCTTTATATTTTTCGCCCTTTTCTCTTTCTTCATTTACTACAGCTTCTGGAGCTTTACTTGTAAACTTTTCATTAGAAAGTTTCTTTTCTACTCTATCTATTTCCTTTTCTAGTTTTTCTTTTTCTTTATTTAATCTTTCTAACTCTTTTTCTAAATCAACTAGGTCTAAAAGAGGCATGAACATTTCTGCTCCTTTAATTACTGTTGAAACAGAGTTTTCAGGCACCTGATCTTTGGAGTCTGTAAATGCAACCTCTGACGCTGAAGCTAACTTTTCAAAATATATCTTTCCTTGCTCGAAAGCTTCTCTACCTTCAGAAGCATATATTGTAACCTTTGCCTTTCTTGAAGGTGGAACGTTCATTTCTGCTCTTACATTTCTTAAAGCTTTTATAGCTTCTATTATATAATTCATCTCTTCTTCTACTTTTTCATCTTTTAAGGCATCATTGTATTCAGGCCACTTAGATGTTACTATAGTTTCTTCTGAATTAGGTAAGTTCACATATATCTCTTCAGTTATATAAGGCATTACAGGATGTAATAGTTTTAGACCTGTACTTAAAACTTCATTTAACACATTTAAAACGATACCTTTAGCCTTTTCATCTTCTCCATATAAAACAGGTTTTACAAGCTCAATATACCAATCACAGAACTCAGTCCACATGAAATCGTATATCTTTTGAGCAGCTATTCCTATTTCAAATTTATCTATGTTTTCTGTTACTTCTTTAACTACTGTATTTATTCTTGATAATATCCATTTATCAGCAATAGTATATTCTTTGCAATCTCTATACTCATCTATTAATCTTTCATCTAAATTCATCATAACAAATCTGGAAGCATTCCAAATTTTATTTGCAAAGTTTCTTGCTGCCTCTACTTTTTCTTCATAGTATCTAATATCATTTCCAGGAGCATTTCCAGTAGTAAGCATAAATCTTAAGGCATCTGCTCCATATTTCTCTATAACTTCAAGAGGATCAACTCCATTGCCTAAAGACTTAGACATTTTTCTTCCTTGACTATCTCTTACTATACCGTGGATTAATACAGTATCAAATGGGATATCTCCCATACTATGAAGTCCTGAGAATATCATTCTAGCAACCCAGAAGAATATTATATCGTATCCTGTAACTAGTGTACTTGTTGGGTAAAAATATTTTAAGTCTTCAGTTTTATCTGGGTAGCCTAGTGTTGAAAAAGGCCATAATGCTGAACTGAACCAAGTGTCTAGTACATCTTCCTCTTGCTTTAAATTATTACTATTACACTTACTACATTTTGTTGGTTCATCAACAGATACTATTATCTCTCCACAGTCCTCACAGTACCAAACAGGGATTCTATGCCCCCACCAAAGTTGTCTTGAAATACACCAGTCTTGAATGTTTTCCATCCAATTGTAGTATGTTTTTGAGAATCTTTCTGGTACAAATTTTATTTTTTCTTCTCTAACAACTTTAATAGCCGGTTCTGCAAGAGGCTTCATCTTTACATACCACTGTTTAGAAGTTAAAGGTTCTATAGTTGTTGAACATCTATCGTGGGTTCCAACATTATGAACATGCTCTCTTATCTTAACTAAGTATCCACTTTCCTCTAAATCCTTAACTATAACTTTTCTAGCTTCATATCTGTCTAGTCCAGAATATTTTCCATAACCTTTAGCTATAGTACCATCTTCATTCATCATAATTATTTGTGGAAGATTATGTCTCTTTCCAACTTCATAGTCATTAGGATCATGGGCTGGTGTTATTTTAACTGCTCCAGTTCCAAATTCCATATCTACATATTCATCAGCAACTATAGGTATTTCTCTTTCTACTAAAGGTAGCATAAGTGTTTTTCCTATTAAGTGAGAATATCTCTTATCATTAGGATTTACTGCAACAGCTGTATCTCCAAGCATTGTTTCTGGTCTAGTTGTAGCTATTTCTAAGCTTTCATCACTATTAACTACAGGATATTTTATGTGCCAGAAGTTTCCGTTTTGTTCTTCATATTCTATTTCTGCATCTGATATAGCTGTTTGGCATTTAGGACACCAATTTACTATTCTATTTCCTCTATATATTAGTCCTTCATTATATAAGTCCACAAAAACTTGTTTTACTGCTCTGCTTAAACCTTCATCCATTGTAAATCTTTCTCTTGTATAGTCAGCAGAAACTCCAAGTTTTTTATATTGATTTCTAATTCTTTCTTTATACTCTTCTGACCATTCCCATACCTTTTCAAGGAATGCTTCTCTTCCCATTTCCTTTTTATTAAGACCTTGTTTTAAAAGCTCTTTCTCAACTTTTACTTCTGTAGCTATGCTGGCATGATCTTCTCCTGGAAGCCATAGAGTGCTGTAACCCTGCATTCTTTTTGCTCTTATTAAAACGTCTTGTAAAGTTCCATCAAGAGCGTGGCCTAAGTGAAGCTGCCCTGTTATATTTGGCGGCGGCATCATAATAGTATAAGGTTTCTTTTTATCATCCACTTTTGGTGTAAAGTATTTTTTTTCTTCCCAACTTTTATAAATTCTTTCTTCAAATTCTTTTGGATCATATGTTTTTGAAATATTTACTTCTGCCATATGTTTTCTTCCTCCTCGTAATCTATTTAAATTGTGCAGGTTCTATTTTTAATAAAGAGGATTCTTGGCTTCAGGTGGAGCTTTTTTCTCCAACTGAAGCTTAGAAGCCCTTATCTAGGGACGTAGCAGCCGTTATCTCCCACTTTAGAAGTGGGAGTATTACGGATGGTAGTCATCAGATAAAACAAAAGCGCTGACATCCCAAAGGACGACAGCGCGCGTTACCACCTTAATTCCTGTAAAATTTACAGGCACTCATTAAATTAACGATGTGACCACCGTCTTTACCTACTACTATTTCGATAAAGAAGCTCCAAAGCTACCTTCAAGATAATTCATATAGAAAGCCTTACAGCCAATGGACTTTCCTCTCTTAATATTCCTATATCTTTACTCCTCTTTTTCCCTGCTGCTTAATATACAATTATTTTTTATTATACATCTATTTTATAAACTGTCAAGAGTTACCCTTATTTTTTCACTTATCTTGTACAAAAAGAATATTGTAATAATATATACTTGTTTTTTATAAATATATACTACCCTAAAAATATCTCTTATATTAAATATTTAAATAAATGAGGTATTAGCATGAAAATTGAAATTGTTCCTGGAATAGATTTAACTAATTCTAAAATAATTCATCACAGCAAAAAAGAAAAAATATATCTTACACATGATAGCAGAATAATTAAGATATGCAAAAATATTGATGATTGCAGAAGAGAGTACTTGATACTTAAATATTGCAAAGATAACAAATACTTTCCTCAGGTATATGAATATAGATTAGGTTATATAATAAGAGAATATATAGATGGAATATGTTTAATAGATTATATAAAAAAATACAGCCTAAATGAATCCCTTGCCCTTTCTCTAGTTGATCTCATTGAAAACTTTAAAGCACTAGACTTTTCAAGATTAGATACAGGTATTTCACATATTTTTATCACTAAAAATGGACAATTAAAGGTAATAGGATTAAAAAATAATTACACTAGAAAAGAAAAGTATCCTAAGCATATGATATCTGGTCTTAGAAAATTAAAAGTTTCAAAAAAATTTTTTAAAATACTAAAAAAAGAACGTCCTGATTTATATGAAGCCTGGAAAAGCTAAATAATCTTTACTCACCCCTTTTAAAAAACTTTCATATACTAATTTATAACATAAATTAATATAAGGGGGTAATCTTTATGAAAAAAAGAGTATTTAGTACATTATTAGCTATTGCTGTTCTTTTAACTTCTATAACTCTCTTTGGATGCAGTAATAATAAAAGTAAATCTCTACAAAAAATAAGATTAAATGAAGTTGTACGTTCTGTATTCTATGCTCCTATGTACGTTGCCATAAACGAAGGTTTCTTCAAAGAGGAAGGACTAGATATAGATCTTTCCACTGGGCAAGGTGCAGATAAAACAATGCAACAAGTTTTAAGCGGTAGTGTTGAAATTGGTTTCTGCGGTCCTGAACAAGTTATTTATATCTATAATCAACATCGTGAAGATTTACCTATATTGTTTGCTCAATTAACTCAAACAGATGGCTCATTCTTAGTAGGTAGAAATAAAGAAGATAATTTTAAATGGGAGTCTTTAAAAGGCAAAACAATTATAGGCGGAAGACCAGGTGGAGTTCCTGAGATGTCACTTGAATACGTTCTAAAAAAACACAACTTAGATCCAGTTAAAGATGTTAATCTTATTACTAACCTAGCATTTACAGCAACAGCTGGAGCATTTAAGGCTGGCACTGGAAACTATGTAGCTTTGTTTGAACCTACCGGAAGTATGTTAGAAAAAGAAAATGCAGGATATATTGTTAGTTCTATCGGAAAAGAAGCTGGCACTCTTCCCTATACTTGTTTCTTTGCTACTAAGTCTTATATGGATAAAAATCCAGAAGTTATTCAGAAATTCACTAATGCTATTTATAAAGGTCAAACCTGGGTGGCTAATCACAGTGATGAAGAAGTGGCAAAATCAATTGCATCATTCTTCCCTGGAAGTGACATTGGAATTTTAACTAACGTTATTAAAAACTACAGAAGTATCAATTCTTTCTCACCAACTCCTGCAATGAAAGCAGAAGATTTAAATAGGCTTATGGATATAATTCAATCTTATAAAGCTGATTTAATAAAAGAAAGACCTTCCTTTGATACAATTGCTACTAATAAATTTGCTGATCAAGTGAAAAAATAAAAAATTAGAGCTAATGTGATTTTTCACATTAGCCCTTTTATACTATTCACTATTTTAAACTTGCTTACCGCTTGCTACTTCTCCTATTGCTGTCAAATCGTCCTTTAGTTCATTTGATTCTTCTTTTAGATTTTTTTCAGCTACTGCCAGCATTAATTTAATTCTATTTAACTGATTTACTTCACTGGCACCTGGATCATAGTCTATAGCAACTATATTAGATCCTTTATATCTCCTTCTTAGTTCCTTTATTACTCCTTTTCCAGTTACATGGTTCGGAAGACATGCAAATGGCTGTAAACAAGCAATATTTTTTACTCCGCTGTGTATAAGCTCTACCATTTCTCCAGTTAAGAACCAGCCTTCTCCTGTCTGATTACCTATAGATAATATAGGTTCAGCCCCTTCTGCAAGCTCTTTTATTGTTGAAAGCGATTGGAATCTTTTACTATTTTTAAGGGCCTTTTTCATATCTTTTCTAAAATACTCTATCCCCCAAATAACAGCATCGCTTATAAGCTTAGCTTTTAGGCTTCCTGATAAATACTTATATTTAAATGTTTCATCATAAGCACAGTAAAGGAAGAAATCTGTAAGGTCTGGAACTACAGCCTCTGCCCCTTCACTTTCCAGTATGGCTACAATATCGTTATTTGCAGTTGGATGATATTTTACAAGGATCTCTCCAACTACTCCAACCCTTGGTTTTTTAATATCTAATATTTCTAAATTATCGAAGTCTTCAACTATATCATATACGTATTTCTTTGCTAACTTAAAATCTCCTTCTCTTATTACTTTTTTACACTTCTCAACCCAATTTTCATATAGAAGATTTGCTGATCCTTTTATCTTTTCATAAGGTCTAACACGGTATAATACCCTCATAAACAAATCTCCAAATAAAAGTGCAGTAAGAGATTTTCTAGCCATTTGATATGATATTTTAAATCCTGGATTACTTTCAAGTCCTACATAGTTTAAAGATATAACTGGTACATTCTCAAATCCAGCTTCTTTTAATGCCTTTCTTAGGAACCCTATATAGTTACTTGCCCTACATCCGCCTCCTGTTTGAGTCATTATAAGAGATGTATTATTAGGGTCATATTTTCCAGATTTCAAAGCTTCAATCATTTGTCCTACTACTATGATTGATGGATAACATGCATCATTATTTACATACTTTAGTCCTTCCTCTACTGCATCTTTATCAACTGATGGAAGCACTTCCACATTATATCCAGAAGAAGATAACGCTTCTTGCACAAATTGAAAATGTATAGGAGACATTTGTGGTGCTAAAATTGTATGTTTATCTTTCATTTCCTTTGTAAAAGGAATTCTATCCATTGGCCTATAATTTAGACTAGGTTTTATACCTATTTTATCTCTTTCATCCATAGCTGCTTTTAAAGAACGTATTCTTATTCTAACAGCTCCAAGGTTATTTACTTCATCTATTTTTATTACTGTATAGATTTTATTATTGCCTCTTAATATTTCTTCAACTTGATCAGTAGTTACAGCATCCAATCCACATCCAAAAGAATTTAGTTGTACTAATTCAAGGTTTTCCTGTGCAGACACAAATTCTGCCGCTGCATATAATCTTGAATGATAAACCCATTGATCCACAACTCTAAGAGGTCTTTGTACATTCCCTAGATGAGCTATAGAATCTTCTGTTAGCACTGCCATATCATATTCTGTTATTAGATTTGCAATACCATGCTGAATTTCATGATCTATATGATATGGACGTCCAGCAAGTACTACTCCTTTTTTACCTGTTTTTCTAAGGTATTTTAAGACTTCTTCTCCCTTTATCCTTATATCATTTCTTAAGTTTTCTCTTTCTTGCCAAGCTTTATGGGTAGCCTCTAGAACTTCTTTCTTAGAAAGCCCTAATTCTTTAAATTCCTCATACAATCTCTTTGCAAGTATATTTTCATCATCCATGGGAATAAATGGATTCATAAACTTAATATTTTTTTCTCTTAATATATCTACATTATTTTTTATTACCTCTGGATATGAAGTTACTATAGGACAGCTGTATTTATTATCAGCATCCTTCTGCTCTTTTTTGTCAACCGGTACACATGGATAGAATATCAAATCTACCTTCTTAGATACCAAGTCCATTATATGTCCATGAACTAATTTTGCTGGATAGCAAGCTGATTCTGAAGGAATTGTATCCATTCCAAGTTCATATAATTCTTTTGAAGATCTTCTTGATAGTTCAACTCTAAATCCAAGTTCATTAAAGAAAGTAAACCAAAATGGGTAATTTTCATACATATTTAAAACTCTTGGAATTCCAACTGTACCCCTCTTAGCATCTTTTTCTTCTAGAGGAACATAATTAAATGTTCTATTGTACTTGTATTCATATAAATTAGGTATATCTTTTTTGCTATTTCCTTTGTTTAAGCCCTTTTCACATCTATTTCCAGATACAAAAATACCACCATCTAAAAAACTATTTATAGTTAATAGACAGTTGTTACCACAAGCTCCACATCTTCTCATAGTAGTCTTTATGTCTAAATTATCTAACTTTTCTAAAGATAATAAATTGGTTTCATAACCTTCTTCATATCTTTCTCTTGCAATTAAAGCTGCTCCAAATGCACCCATTATTCCTGATATATCAGGTCTTACAACTTCTCTTCCTGATATAAGTTCTAAACTTCTTAAAACTGAATCATTATAGAAGGTTCCGCCCTGAACAATGATTTTATTTCCCATTTCTTCAGGATTTCTAATTTTTATAACCTTGTATAAAGCATTTTTTATTACAGAATAGGATAACCCTGCTGAAATATCTCCAACGGTAGCCCCTTCTTTTTGTGCTTGCTTTACCCTAGAGTTCATAAAAACTGTACATCTAGATCCTAAGTCAACTGGTTCCTCTGTAAATACAGCTGACTTTGCAAAATCTTCCACACTCATATCTAGTGATTTTGCAAAAGTTTCAATAAAAGATCCACATCCAGATGAGCAAGCTTCGTTTAGCATAATACTGTCTATTACGCCATCTTTAACTTTCATGCATTTCATATCTTGCCCACCGATATCAAGAATAAAATCTACTCCTGGAAGAAAGAAACTTGCTGCCTTATAATGAGCTATAGTTTCTATTTCTCCTATATCCATTTTTAAAGCTGCTTTTATTAACCCTTCTCCATATCCAGTAACTGCACTAGATACAATTCTTGCTTTTGCCGGTAGCTTGTTATATATATCTTTTAATATCTCTATTGTTAAAACTAAAGGTTTGCCTTGATTACTTCCATAATAGGAATATAAAAGAGATCCATCTTCTCCTATTAAAGCTGCCTTAGTAGTTGTAGAACCTGCATCTATTCCTACATAGCAATTGCCTTCGTAGCTGGACAATTCTTTTCTTTTAACTTTATATTGAGAGTGTCTTGACTTAAACTCCTCAAACTCTTCATGGTTTAAAAACAATGGTCTTAGCCTATTAACTTCATAGGATACAGCAGTCTTTAATTGTGGTAATTTATCATGTAATGATTTAAATGAAATTATTTTCTCTTCCCTAGATGCTAAGGCTGCTCCCATGGCTACGAATAATTGCGAGTTCTCTGGAAATATTACTTGCTCTTCAGTTAGTTTTAAAGTTTCTATAAATCTTTTTCTAAGCTCCGATAAAAAATGTAGTGGGCCGCCTAAAAAAGCTACATTTCCTTTTATAGGTTTGCCACACGCAAGTCCACTTATTGTTTGGTTAACAACCGCTTGAAAAATTGATGCCGCTAAGTCTTCCTTCGCTGCACCTTCATTTAAAAGTGGTTGAATATCTGTTTTTGCAAAGACCCCACAACGTGAGGCAATTGGATATATTACATTATAATTTTTAGCCATATCATTTAATCCAGCTGCATCTGTTTGAAGCAAAACTGACATCTGATCTATAAAAGCCCCTGTACCACCAGCACAAGTACCATTCATCCTTTGCTCTATACCATCTTCAAAATAAGTTATTTTGGCATCTTCTCCTCCAAGTTCAATGGCCACATCTGCTATAGGTATGAATTCTTCTACTGTTTTAGTGGAAGCAATAACCTCTTGGATAAAAGGAACATTTAGCCACTTGGACACGGCTAACCCACCTGAACCTGTTATCATTATTGTTATGCTAGCGTCCTTGAATTTTGTGTAGGCTTCATCAATAAGACTAACAATAGTATTTTTAATATCCGAAAAGTGCCTCTTATAATTACCATAGACCATATTATTTTTTTGATCTAATGCAACTAATTTTACTGTTGTTGAACCTACATCCAATCCAAAATTTAACAATTTTTTCATATTTTCTTCCCACTTTTCTATATATTTTTATTATATTAAATTTTAAGCCCATTATATTGCTAGTATTTGTGATAACTTATTATAAAGGTTTTAGTCAAATTTTTCAAACTAGAATTTTTTCACTTTTTTCTATAATTTTTGTTATAAATCTAATTTAAATTTACTTACTTGAAATTACCTAATGTATTCTAAGGTTTAATTCTGTTATCTAATTTTTTTATCTCCATACATATCTATATTTAACACTATTTCATTTAATTCATATAATAAAGTATAACTGCTTAGGAGTTGATGCTATGAAGGAATTAAGATTGTCTCATGTTTATATGAATTATCACACTATAAAAGCTGAAACGGAAGCATTAAGAGATATTAGTTTTACTGTTGCTAACGGAGAATTTATAAGTATTGTAGGACCTTCAGGTTGTGGAAAATCTACTATTTTAAATATCATTGCCGGATTATTACCTCCTTCTAAAGGTGAAGTACTGGTAGATAATAAAAGTCTTTCAGCAGCAAATTTAAAAATAGGTTATATGTTTCAAAAAGATCAACTATTTGAATGGCTTACTGTATGGGATAATGTGCTCTTAGGTCTTAAGATTCAACATAAGGTTACTGAAAAAAACAAGGATAGAGTTAAAAAACTGCTAATTGACTATAACTTATGGGATTTTAAAGACCATCATCCTAATCAGCTATCTGGAGGAATGCGTCAAAGGGTTGCATTAATTAGGACTCTTGCAATGAATCCAAGCATTCTTCTTTTAGATGAACCTTTCTCAGCACTTGATTATCAAAGTAGACTTAACGCCAGTGATGAAATATATAAAATTATAAAACATGAAAATAAAACAGCAATAATGGTAACTCACGATATATCAGAGGCAATTTCTATGTCTAATAGAGTTATTGTATTATCTAAACGTCCTGCTGTAATAAAAAAGGATATAAATATAAATTTATGCGAAGAGTGCGAATCTCCTCTCAAAAGTCGAGAAAATCCTAACTTCAGATTGTATTTCAATACCATTTGGAAGGAGATGGATTTAAATGAATAATTATAGCTTAGAACATGAAAACTATATTAAAAAAATAAAAAATGATAAAAAGAAAGTTATAATTGCAAGAGTATTAATTCTCATAGCACTATTTGCATTTTGGGAAATAGCAGGCAATGTAGGCCTAATCGATCCCTTCTTAACTAGTACACCATCCAGAATGTGGAAAAGCTTAGTTAAAATTTATAATGAAGGCACTCTTTTAAATCATATATTGGTAACTTGCGGCGAAACTATATTAGGCTTTTTACTTAGCACTATAGTAGGTGCTCTAATTGCAGTACTTTTATGGTGGTCAGATTTTACTTCAAAGGTACTAGATCCATATTTAGTAGTTTTAAATGCCTTACCTAAAGTAGCCTTAGCCCCAATTATAATATTCTGGGTAGGTAATGGCATAAAAGCTATAGTACTAATCGCCATACTAATTTCTATAGTTGTAACAATTATAAATATTTTAAACGGATTCAAAGAGGTAGACAAAGATAAAATTAGACTTCTAGAAACCTTTGGTGCTAATAAACTTCAAGTTCTATACCATCTTATTATTCCTGCTACAATACCTACTATAATTTCATCCTTGAAGATAAATGTAGGTCTTTCTTGGGTTGGAGTTATTATGGGTGAGTTCTTAGTTGCTAAAAGTGGATTAGGCTTCTTAATTATATTCGGAGGACAAATCTCTCAATTGGATATGGTAATGATGAGCATAATAATATTATGCATATTAGCTTTCTTGATGTACGCTGGAGTTGCCATTCTTGAAAAACGATTGAAACAAGAAAATAGTAGTAAAAACTAGAACTTCATTAAATAATATGAATAAATTGGATAAAACTAGATAATAATTAAACATGAACATTTTGTTCATGTTTAATTATTATATCTAAAACAACCAAAAGGAGGCTTTGCCATGGGCTACTTTGATGAAGCTAATATTTTATATAATAAAAAGCAATACAAAAAAGCTATTGATATATATCAAAAAGCTATTCAAGTTAAAGAGAATAAAACTGCTTCACTTTATAATACTGCTGTATGTTTTATTAAATTGGGTAATTATAAAAAGGCTATTCCTCTTTTACATTCGGCTATAAGAGAAAAACAAGATAGTAAATATTTTTTTAATCTAGGTTACTGTTATGCTATGATAAAAGACTCAAAGAAAGCACTAATATATTTTAACACGGCATGGGCACTAGATCCTAATGATAGTGACTGTGAACGGGCTATAAATCTAATAATTGCAAATTATAAAAAAACTATTTGATTATAGTGGATATATAGTAAATCTATCTTAGCTATTTGCTGCTTACCCTTCTATTTTTATAGTAACCCATAGGAAGTGTAATACTCTCTAAAAATAGAGCCATAATTGCTGTATTTCCTAATTTACCACCAATTAATAGTCCTATAATAGCTAAAAGAACAAATACAAACATTGAGATATATTTTAAGGATTTACGCCTATCATTACTAATTATAGGCTTATTAGGATGATCCACAGGAGCATAAATCCATACTAATAAAATAGAAATTAATTCAATGGCTAATTTATAGTATAAGGATAAGGTTAGGTTTGCTCCTGAGTAAACTATAACTGCGAAGATCACAAAACTACTAAAAAGGCACCGAAAATAAGTATCTTCGTGATATCCTCCAGCTGCCGCTCTTAAAACAGCAAAAAATATAACTCCAATAATAAAATATGATGTCAATGACAATAAATAAAATACTATAAAATAAATTATAATTTTGGATGATTCACTAAAAAAACACTCAAGTCCAAATTGAATTTTTTTTATTTCTATTTCAGTTAAGTTAGGATTATTTTTTTGTATGGCAATCGCCAACTTTTTAGCTAATTTTCCCATAATACTCCTTCCTTACTTTAAATTCAATCAAAAATTCAGTTTCTTCAGGAGAACTAGAAAATATAATTTGTCCACCATTTTTCTTTACAAGTTGATCCACTATGTACAAGCCAAATCCATGGTCTCTCCTATTATCTGACTTTGTTGAAAATCCCTTTTTAAATATTTTATTACCTATTTCTTTCGGTACCATAGGTCCGTTATTAGCGATAGATAAATAGTATCTTTCATTTTCCATATATCCATATACAGAAACTATCTTTTTTCCATCTTCTTTTTCAGAAAAAACAGCATAAAGTGCATTATCTAAAACATTTCCTATTACTCCGATCAAATCATTGTCATTAATAGCAATTACTTCTAACGGAGTTTCAAAATCAACATCTAAATATATATTGTTTTCAAAAGCAAAGTTACTTTTAACCGCTATTAATCCATCAACATACCCATTTCCAGTGTCATAAAACTTATATGTAGATTCTAAATTATTTGTTGTACTTTTTAAATATGCTTTAATTCTCTCAAGAGTATCCGGTCTATTCATTATACACATAGCATAAACTGTATTTATATGATTTGCAAAGTCATGTTTTTCTCTTCTTATAATGTCTACTATAGCCTCAAGGTTATTTATATATTCCTCTTTAAGGTGATATTTGTTTTTTATTTGAAGAAGTTCTATCTTCTTTTTATAGTCAATCATACCAACTACAATAAAAAGAAAGAAAAAAGCAAATAATAATGCTTGGTATAAATATACATCCGTTTTGTTGGATATCCCTACAGTAATAAAAAGTGCCATTAAAAACATCCCTAAAAACCAATAACCTAGAACATTTTCATCTTCATCATTAGATTTGAACTTTATAATTCTTTTGTTATATTTATATATCATCAGAACTATAAATATTTGAATAAATTTAGCTGTAAATGTGACTTGATACTTTATACTCTCTAATTTTGTACTATCAAATAAATCCTCTCCAGTTATAAGAGAGATTACACTAATGGTTAATAAATCTACTATAGTAAAATAAATTAACCCAACTACAACTGCTATAAAAGATTTTAAAAACTTAGTGGAAGTAAGTATTGAAAGTATCATAGTTGAAAATATCATAATTATTATACTATGGTATCCTTGTGGAATACTTAAAGAAGCCCAAGTAGAAAATACTGCATACATTAATATAAAAAATATAACCTTAGATTTTTCTTCTTTTAAATAATAATTTTTTTCAAAAACTCTCAAATATATTAAAATCATTATAACGGCTTCCATTAATACAGCTATAAATTCTTTTAATAAAGTATAATAATCCATTTATATCCTCCCTATAGGCTTGAAAAACTGCATAATATTACACAATATTATATAATACATGATACATTATATAAAATATATGTCAATATTTCTTTAGTTATGTTGTTTATTGTATAATTTTTATATCCTTAAAAACATTATATACCAATTTAATTAAAAGAATCTATATATTTATTGTATATAGAAGACTAAAGCCATAGATATATAAATTTAACATATCTATGGCTTTAATTCATTAAATGTCACTATTACTATTTTAACAATTCTTCTGGGCATTTAGGTTGTTCTAAAATCATTGATGTAGCAGTAGATATTGCTGTAGCTCCTAATAACAAGCCTAAGCAAGCTATTAGTTTAAGAGTCTTATTTTGTAAACCTTTTACTAATGTCAACAAAATCTCCCCCTTCCCTATTAAATTTTAGATTTTAATAAGCTTTATACTATCTATAATAACACATATCTCGGAACTTTTACATAATTTTTTGAATTTTTGGTAAATTATTTTCCAAAATAAGTTTTATTTCTAGTTAAGTGCAATAAAAAATAGTGTCTAAATATATAATTTCATATATTTAGACACTATTTTTTAATTCTAATACGCCGCCTATTAACCTGCTATTTTTTCATTTCTATGATCTAATTTAAATACAGAACTATCAAAATAGTTTCCACCTTTATAAAATGTGGTATCTACGTTAACCCATTTATCTTCTCCTTCAATATAAACCTGATTCCAAGCGTGACTAACCCAGCTAGAACCATTAAATCCTTCTCCAGTTATTATTCTAACCTTTATTCCATTAGCTTTACACATAGCTGCATAAAGGCATGAATAATCAAAACAAATTCCCTTTTTACTATAAAATGTATTTATAGCTCCTGATTTTACATTAAAATCATTGTTTAGTATTTTATCAACTTTATCATAATCATATTCAATATTTCTACCTACCCAGTTATATATTGTCTTTGCTTTAGCTCTTGTACTACCTCTTTCCTGAACTAAGGCCTTTGCAAAATTATCTATCTCTTCATTTGATTTTAATCCCTCACTTAAGGTAATCCCATTATAATAAACTATGGTTTTTCCTGAATTATCTTCAGAATTTACCGAATCATTTTTTACAACTATTTTAAAAGAATTATTAATTATATTAGGAAGCTCCTTTGCAAACTCTGAATTTGCAATAGGGTTTACAACTTCCTCAGATAGGAAACTATATACTTGTGAACTTTCAAGCTTCTTATTATAATCTTCATTTACCCCTAAAATAGCTAATATATTTAGAATAAAGGTAGCTAATAAAATATAACAAATGGCTTTAGGTAACTGAAATATTAATCCTATAACTCTTTTTGTAAGGGCACTCTTTTCTATCAAAAAATCTTCTACAACATCTAAAAGTGGATAGAAAGTTAATTTATTTATAAGTCCTATAATTAATTCTACAATTTTATATATTATAAATATAATAATTGGCATTGCTGCTATATATATAAATATTGGTTTATTCTCAATTGTGTTCAAAATATTCTTTGGAATAAAATTATATATTGTATTATATATTCCTTCATCATGCCTTAAGAATATTCTTTTTGTCATATAAACTCCAAGAATAGATCCAATTATGAAAGCAGTATAACTTCCCGCATCCTCTATATCATTTTTTAAACTTTTTGATGAGAACTTTAGTAAAAATCCCTTTATTATAGGATATAAAAATATTAATACTAGTCCTACATCTATAGGATTATCTTTAATAAAATTAATTAAATCATTCATTATCCACTATTCCTTTTAATATTTTCTTAATATCATCCCAGTTGTATCCTCTTCTTAATAGATATTGACTGAGTTTTCTATATATATTCCCATAATCTTTATCTGATTTAAGCAGTATTCTATACCTTTTTTCTGCTAACTCTTTAAGCTTACTTAAGTCCTCTTCTCCTGTATTGCTACATCCATCTTCATAATTATCTATATTTTCTTTATTAGGTGTACTATCCTCTAATCTTATAATTTTATTTAGAGTGCTATTTATTATATCAAAATTATATCCTCTTCCAGCTAAATAATCTCCTATTTTTTTGTAAACTTTTTTTTCATTTGTCTCTGACTTTATGAGGATACCATACTTTTTCTGTGCTAACTTAAGTGCAGCTTCTCTTTCTTTTGCTTCTTCCACATCTTTAAGCTTATTATTAATTATATCTTCGTCTATACCTTTTCTTATGAGCATATATTTTATTTTTTTCTTTCCATTACTGCAACTTTTATCTTTAATAAACATCTCTGCATATTTTTCATCATTTATAAAATTATATTGCTCTAAAAATTCTATTATTCTAGTAATTGTTTTTTCTTCGTAACCTTTCACTAATAATTTATCTACTATTTCCTTCTTGCTTTTATAACTTTTTTCTATAATTCTTAGTGCATCATTTTTGCCTTTAATATAATTATCTTCTTCAATAATATTGCTTAATAAATCTAAGTCTACTTTCTTACCCTTCTCTAATTTATAATAATAAACTAGATCCATACTACAAGCAAATGAAAATTCTTCATTTAAAAATATATTAACCCTATTTTTACTTTTTTTACCTGCCTCTATTTTAGTTATTATTTTATCCACTATTTATCACTCTTTTCAGGAAGTAATATGTGCACTGTTGGACTTTCTAACACTTTTCTGGAAATATTATATATATCCTCACTTTTAATTTTTTCCATATTATTCATATCATCAACAAATTCATATATATCTTCACCATCAATTATTTGATGAAGTACATAGTTTCCAAGTTGAGTTGAATCTTCAAGTGTACCTGCCACTGCAGTCTTAAGGACTTTTTTCATCAATGAAATATTTCTTTCATCCAAAACTATATTTTTATTTTTTATATCATATATTATACCCTCTATTGTATCTACAGCATCACTAACATCTTCTTCATTTACAGAAGTATAAATACTTAAAATTTTAACATCTTTAGTTGCATCTAATTCAGAGTATACGTCATAAGCTAGTCCTTTTTCTTCTCTTAGCTTTCTAAATAATATAGAATTAGCGCTTTCCCCTAACTTATAGTTAAGTATCCTAAGTGCAAGTTCTTCCTGCTTACTTAAGCCATGGAAAGTATATAGGTAAACTATTGTACTTTGCTCTATATCTCTCTTATATGAAACTTTCCTTGATGGTATATTATTTTCTACTTTTACACTGCCTTTTATATAATCACAGCTCTTCCAGGAACTAAAATATTTAGTCACTAAATTCAAAACTTCTTCATGTTCATTTGGGGACACTATAGTTATACATGTATTATTAGGAACATAGTATCTGCAATAAAAATCAACTAATTGATCCCTTGTAAATTTTTTTATAGTACTCTCTTTTCCTATAGTATCTATCTTAATAGAACTATTTCTAAAAGCATTCTCCATAACTTTTCTAAAGCTATAATCTTCTATATCATCTTTGCTTGTTCTTATTTCTGCAAGAATAACTCCTCTTTCCTTTTCAACTTCATCTGCTGGGAAAGTTGAATTTTGAAGCATATCTGATAACAATTCTATAGACATTTTTAATTCATCATTAAGAGCTGTTATACTGTAAACAGTACAATTATAATCAGTATATGCATTGTATTCTCCTGCTCTTTGTTCTAGCGATTCATTTAACTCCTCATTATTTTTATTTTCTGTACCCTTAAATAACATATGTTCTACGAAATGTGCTATTCCTTTTTCTTCTCTATTTTCATATATAGAACCTATCTTAATTCCAACATGTATGGATACTAATTGAGTTTCTTTTTTTATTGTAACCAAATTTAACCCATTATCTAAATTATACTTTTTCAAGTCAAAAATGCCTTTTTCCATATATTCTCCTTTTAAAAATTATTTATAGTGAATATTATAGTTTATATTGAAAAAAATAAAAAGTCTTTAAGCAACTTTTATTCAGTAATGTAAGTAAAGTGCAGCAAAATAGCGGCATGTAAGATTACTTGGCTTACGCATATATGTATCATTGAGAAACCTTCAGTTGATGCATATATGCTGGTCAGTAATCTTACATGCCTTAATTAGTTGCAATTAAAAAGCATTATAGTAAATATTATGAGGACTTCAAAAAGCAAAATGATAATTTTGCATGGCGTAGCCACACTGTAAAGCTACTAAGTAAGTATTATTGAAGAAATTGCAATCAGAAGATACTAAGATAACTTCAACAGGCTTCGCCTAAAATCCTGGCACCCTCATCGGGTTAAGCGCTCTGCGCTTTTCTAATAAGTCAATTAATATAATACTTACACTGGTTATTAAATTAGCTATAGTCTAAATAGTAATTACTACTACAGTTCTTAATATATGCTTTGTGTAAATACTAGCAGCCTTATTTTACCTTGTATAATGAACTCATAGTAAATTCATTATACTTTTCCTTTCTTAAAGATAATTTACTATAATAACATAAGACGCTGTGGATTAGTTTTTTTACATATAGCTAGACTATTTAAATTAGGATATAACCACAGCTTTATGCTTATTTGTTAATTAGTTAGATAACGCATGACGTTTTATATAGAGCAAGGATACATTTAGCATAAAGTGAGTGGAACATAGCGGACTAAACTATAAGGAGTGTTCTTATGATTTATATTGGAATCGATGTAGCTAAAGAGAAGCATGACTGCTGTATCGTTGATTCAGATGGTGTTATTATTAATGATTCTTTACGTATATCCAATTCTCGTGAAGGCTTTGAATTGCTTTATTTCTCAATTCTTTCCTCTCTGCCTGACAAGGATATTTCTAACGTAAAAATAGGACTTGAATCAACAGGTCATTATAGCACTAATCTCCAAAACTTCTTGTATGCTAAAGGTTTCAAGCTTTCTATTCTCAACCCTTTAGCTACAAATCTTTTCCGTAAGGCTCAAACCCTTAGGAAAACTAAGACCGATAAAACGGATGCATTAGTTATTGCTAAAATGCTCTTTTCTGATGATACAAAATCCTATTCACCAGTATCATATCAGATTCAAGAGCTAAAGTCACTAACTAGACATAGATATCGTTTAATCGGTTATAGAGGAAAATTAAAAATATCAATAACAAGACTAATAGATATCATGTTTCCTGAACTACCTAAATACTTTTGGTCAATTCATCAAAATTCCTCTTATTGCCTCCTGTCGGAGTTACCTGGTCCGCAGGACGTGGCTAATTGCCATCTCACTAAGCTTACTAGTATTCTAAGTAAGGCTTCTAGGGGCAAATATGGAAAAGATAAAGCTACCGCTTTAAAAGAAGCCGCTAGGCATTCAATTGGAACTAGCACAAAATCTTTATCTTTTGAATTACAACAAACTATTAGGTTAATTCAATCAGTTCAAGCTGAGATTGATGCTTTAGACCTTCAAATAAAAGAAGTTGTTACCGAGATTAATTCTCCAATAATGAGTATTCCAGGTATCTCATATACTCTAGCAGCTATAATACTTTCTGAAATTGGAGATATAGAGAAGTTTACAAGCCCAGCTAAACTTTTAGCATTCGCTGGATTAGATCCTTCTACATATCAATCTGGTAAATACAGTGCTTCTCATACACCGATGGTAAAACGTGGCTCTACATATCTCCGTTGGGCTATACTTACTGCATCTAGAACTGTTTCAATGAGAGATTCAACCTTTGCATTATACTTATCAAAGAAACAGTCAGAAGGTAAGCATTACTATGTTGCCATGAGCCATGTTGCTAAAAAGCTTATACGTGTTGTATTTTATCTTTTAAAAACCAATACCACATTTATTCCACAAATGTAATCCTGACTTTTTAAAAAAGGCAACTAGGTTGCTTTATTTGTCATGCACTTTTTTAAGAAACTAAAAATATAACTTTTCTTTTAAAATTACCTTGACTTCATATAGTTAGTCTAATTTAAGGGACTAAAAGTTAGAAGCTATATAATTCATTAAGAGAATTTTGAGCAAGTCTTAGAAGTTCTTAGTTTGTGAATTTAAAAATTTCCGTAATTCCCACCTAGGACGGGTGGGAGCCAGACCTGCAGCAGAACGCTGCA
The DNA here is from genome assembly GCF_053901425.1 of Clostridium sp. JNZ J1-5. Taxonomy (NCBI): domain Bacteria; kingdom Bacillati; phylum Bacillota; class Clostridia; order Eubacteriales; family Clostridiaceae; genus Clostridium; species Clostridium sp. JNZ J1-5. The sequence goes on from NZ_CM132773.1 coordinate 670,585, forward strand.
TAGGGCTGGGTAGGAAATTTTTAAAGGCACAAACTTAGAACTTCTTAACGTAGCAAAGATTCTCTGTTGAATTATATAGCTTCGATTTTTAGCACCTTACTTTGTAGTTACCAAGGCCGCCATTTTGCTGTACTTTACTTAAATTATATAAGCTTAACCATGATCTTCTATTGCATCATGTAGTGATCCTCCTGGAGGTACTATTGGAAATACCATTTCTCCTTCATCTATTACACATTCAACCACTACAGGTTTATTCATGTTTAACGCCTTTTTTAAAGACTCTTCTACTTCTTCATCTGAAGTTATTTTTATAGCACTTATTCCATATGAATTGGCAAGCTTTATGAAGTCAACTTCATTTCCAAGCTTAGTACTATTGAACTTCTTTTTATAGAATAAATCCTGCCATTGTCGAACCATACCAAGTGCATGGTTATTTATAACAAGCTGAAGGATAGGAAGATTGTATCTAGAGACTGTGGCAAGCTCTATGGAGTTCATTCTAAAACATCCATCTCCAGCTACATTTATTATCTTCTTATGAGGATTTGCAATGCATGCACCTATTGCAGCTGGAAGTCCATACCCCATAGTTCCTAGTCCTCCTGATGATATAAAGGTTCTTGGTTCTTTAAAAACATAAGATTGTGCTGTCCACATTTGATTTTGTCCTACCTCTGTAGTTATAATGCATTTTCCCTGTGTCAATTCAGAAAGTTTTTCTATTATATAATGTGGATTTAAAGTATGTCTATTTTTAAATTTGGGCGGGAAAATTCCTTTCCATTCATCTATCTGCTCATTCCACTGAGTTATGTTTTTCTCATTTATTCTATCTATTAATGATGAAAGAACATTTTTTAAATGTCCACATAGCGGAATATGAGCAAAAATATTTTTACCTAGTTCATCAGGATCTATATCAATATGAATTACTTTAGCATTAGGTGCAAAAGTGCTTACTTTACCAACTACTCTATCACTAAAACGGGCACCTATTGCAATAAGAAGATCACAAGCATTTACCGCCCTATTAGACGCTCTAGTTCCATGCATTCCTATTAATCCTGTATAAAATGAATTATCTTGTGGGAAAGCCCCCATTCCCATAAGTGAACAGGCTACTGGTGATTTTATTTTTTTAGCAAAGTCCATAAGTTCATTATTTGCTTCAGCTATAATTACTCCTCCCCCAGCATATATAAGCGGTCTTTCTGAACTATTTATAGCTTCTAGAGCTTTATCCAAGTTTCTTCTTAATGTCTCTTGATTCCATTCATCTTTATGAAAATCCCATTCTATTCTCTTATTTGATGTATCTATAATTGCAGCTTCATATTCAGCAGAATCTGTTTGAACGTCCTTTGGTATCTCTACAAGTACAGGCCCCGGTCTTCCTGAGCGAGCAATTTTGAATGCCTCTCTTATAGTTTGTGCTAACTTTTTTACATCTTTAACTATATAATTTCGTTTTGTAACAGCGTGGGTCATATTTGTTATATCTACCTCTTGAAAAGAAGATCTCCCCAATATAGGTAATGGAACCTGCCCAGTAAAGACAACTATTGGAACAGAGTCCATGTAAGCAGTTGCAATTCCAGTAACTGTGTTAGTTGCTCCTGGTCCAGAAGTTGCAAGTACAACCCCTACTTTCCCAGTTGATCTTGCATATCCGTCTGCAGCATGAGCCGCCCACTGCTCATGTGCTGTTAAAATGTGTCTTATATCACTGGTATTATATAGCTCATCATAAATAGGTAATATGGTTCCCCCTGGATAACCAAAAATTACATCTGCCCCTTGTTCTTTTAAACATTCAACAAATATTTGAGCCCCAGTTAATTTCATTTTTTGTCCCCCTTTTAAAACATATCCCATAATTAATTACTACTTTAATTTATCTCTATTTATTTATAACTTCTGATATTAAATCCCCCATCTTTTCAGTTCCAACTAAATTCATTCCTTTTTCCATAATGTCACAAGTCCTATATCCCTTATCCAAAACTGAAGCTACAGCTTTTTCAATTGCATCTGCTGCATCTTCCATATCAAAACTAAACCTAAGCATCATAGCAACACTCATAATTGTAGCAATTGGATTTGCTTTATCTTGACCTGCTATATCTGGAGCTGAACCATGAATAGGCTCATATAGACCAAGCTTTCCTTCCCCTAAGCTTGCAGATGGCAGCATTCCAAGAGAACCTGTAAGCATTGAAGCTTCATCACTTAATACATCCCCAAATAAATTTTCAGTAACGATTGTATCAAATTGTCTTGGATTTCTAATAAGCTGCATGGCTGCGTTGTCTACATACATATAATTTAATTCTACACTTGGGTACTCTGATGCCATTTTTGTTACTGTTTCTCTCCACAATCTTGAACTCTCAAGTACATTAGCTTTATCTACCAATGTAAGCTTATTATTTCTTTTCTTTGAAATTTGAAAAGCCACTTTAGCTATTCTCTCTATTTCATAGGTAGAATAGGCCATAGTATCCCAAGCCTTCTCTCCATCCTCTGTATGGATTCTGCCTCTCTCACCAAAATAGGCTCCTCCAGTTAATTCTCGTATAACCATTATATTTAGTCCATCCCCTAAAACCTCTTCTTTTAAAGTAGACGCTGACTTTAACTGTGGAAACATTATAGCTGGCCTTAAATTTGCAAACACCCCTAATGCTTTTCTAATTCCAAGTAAACCTGCTTCTGGCCTTAGACTTCCTGGAATATTATCCCATTTATTTCCTCCAACTGCACCAAGAAGTATGGCATCACTTCTTCTACATATATTTATAGTTTCCTCTGGTAATGGAACTCCTGTGGCATCTATGGCAGCTCCACCCATTAACACTTCTGTAAACTGGAATTTACAATTATATTTTTCTTCTATTGCATTTAAAATTTTAATAGCCTGTTTAATTACATCAGGTCCTATTCCATCTCCAGGAATTATAGCTATATTCATTATTTTGCCACCTTTCCTTTAATATAGTTTACTAGCCCTTCTGCCTTCATAATCTCCTGCATGAAAGCTGGAAAAGGATTGGCGTTATAAGTTTTATCTTTTGTTATATTTTTTATAATTCCTCTATTTACATCTATTGAAATTTCATCTCCATCTTCTATATCATCAGCAGCTTCTTTGCATTCCATTATAGGAAGTCCTATATTTATTGCATTTCTGTAAAATATTCTAGCAAAGGTTTCTGCTATAACACAATCTATTCCAGAAGCCTTTATAGCTATAGGAGCATGTTCACGAGAAGAACCACACCCAAAATTCTTTCCAGCAACCATTATGTCTCCTTTTTTTACTTTATTAATAAACTCTTTATCCAAATCCTCCATACAATGGGTAGCTAATTCCTTTGGATCAGAGGTATTTAAATACCTGGCAGGAATTATTACATCTGTATCTATATTATCTTTATACTTTATTACCTTTCCTTTAAACATTTTACATTACCTCCTCTGGTGAAGATATCTTGCCGGTAATAGCTGAAGCCGCTGCTACTGCTGGGCTCGCTAGGTATACTTCACTTTCTGGATGTCCCATTCTACCTACAAAATTTCTGTTAGTTGTTGCTACTGCCTGCTCTCCTTTTGCAAGTATTCCCATATGTCCTCCAAGACATGGTCCGCAAGTAGGTGTACTTACTGCTGCTCCAGCTTCTACAAATATTTCTAGAAGACCTTCTTTTAGAGCTTGTAGATATATCTTTTGAGTTGCTGGGAAAATTATTGTTCTAACATTTTTATTTACTTTTTTACCTTTTAGTATTTTTGCAGCCATTCTAAGATCCTCTATTCTGCCATTAGTACATGATCCTATAATAACTTGATCTATTTTAACTTCTCCAACTTCATCTATAGTCCTAGTGTTTTCCGGCAAATGCGGAAATGCCACTGTAGGTTTTATAGTTGACAAATCTATTTCTATTATCCTAGAATATTCTGCATCTTTATCAGCCTTAAAAATTTTATACTCTCTAGAAGAATGTTCTTTAACATATTCTAACGTCTTTTCATCTACTTCAAATATTCCATTTTTGGCGCCAGCTTCAATTGCCATATTTGATATTGTAAATCTATCATCCATAGAGAGATTAGCAAGTCCCTCTCCAGTGTATTCCATAGATTTATAAAGGGCTCCATCTACTCCTATCATTCCAATAATGTGTAATATAACATCTTTACCACAAACCCATTTTCCCATTTTTCCTTTTAGTATAAGCTTTATTGCCTCTGGCACTTTAAACCATGCTTCTCCTGTGGCCATGCCTGCTGCCATATCTGTACTTCCAACTCCAGTAGAAAAAGCACCTAATGCTCCATAGGTACATGTATGAGAATCAGCGCCTATTATTACATCACCTGGAACAGATAAACCTTTTTCAGGAATTAGTGCATGCTCTATTCCCATTTCACCTATTTCAAAATAATTTTCTATATCTTTACTTCTTGCAAAATCTCTTATGCATTTACACTGCTCTGCTGACTTTATGTCTTTGTTTGGAGTAAAATGATCTGGAACTATGGCAACTTTCTTTTTATCAAAAACCTCTTTAACTCCCATCTTTTCAAATTCCTTTACCGCAACAGGAGTAGTTACATCATTGCCTAACACTAAATCCAATTTTACATTAATTAGCTGTCCTTGCTTAACTTCATTAAGTCCTGAATGAGCAGCTAGTATTTTTTGTGTCATCGTCATACTCATATTATTTTTCCTCCTTTATATAGTTGTATAAAAAATACTCTATGGAATCTATTAGAGCAATCCAACTGGCCTCGATTATATTTGTAGATACTCCTACAGTCCCCCACACCTTTTTTTCATCTGTAGATTCTATATGAACTCTAACCTTGGCTGCAGTGGCTGTATTTGTATCTAATACCCTAACCTTATAATCTATGAGTCTCATATTCTTAATATAGGGATAGAACACTTCAAGTGCCTTCCTTAGAGCTTTATCTAATGCATTCACAGGTCCTTGTCCTTCTGCTGCTGTTATTTCTTCAATTCCGTCTACTACAATTTTTACAATGGAAGAAGCACTATTTTCTTCCCCCCAATTATCATCACAAATTGCCTTAAATTCTTTTACTTCAAACATCTTTTTATAATTACATAATGTTTTCATAACAATTAATTCAAAGGAAACCTCCGCTCCCTCAAAGGCATAACCTTTATGCTCTAATTCTTTAATCTTATCCACTAGAATCTTAGTTTCCTCAGATTCTTTGGTTATCCATGGAGCTATTTTTTGGATTTTTCTTAGAATAGTACTTCTTCCTGCCACTTCAGACATTGTAAAATTTCTTGAATTACCCACAACTTCAGGGGAAACATGTTCAAAAGACTTTGGATTTTTTTGAACACCATCGATATGCATTCCACCCTTATGGGTAAAAGCACTAGTTCCCACATAAGGATCTCTATCATTTGGCATTATATTTGTAATCTCATATACATATCTCGATAAACTAGTAAGTTCCATTAACTTCTCTTTACTGATACACTGTTTATTCATTTTTAATTGGAGATTTGGTATTATTGTACAAAGATTTGCATTTCCACACCTTTCACCATATCCATTAAAAGTACCTTGAATCTGAAGTGCTCCATTTTGAACAGCCATAATTGAGTTAGCAACTGCCATACCAGAGTCATTATGACAATGTATACCTATGGGAATCACTATTTTACTTAATACCACTTTTACTATCTTTTCTATTTCCCAAGGCATCAATCCTCCATTTGTATCACAGAGAACTATCCAGTCTGCACCAGCATCTGCTGCTGCATGAAGTGTACTAATTGCATAATATGGATTAGCTTTATATCCATCAAAAAAATGCTCTGCATCAAAAATAACTTCTTTATTTAAGCTCTTCATATAAAGAAGAGTATCTTTAATCATATTTAAATTTTCATCTAGTGTAGTTTTCACTATATCCCTTACATGCAAATCCCAGCTTTTCCCGAAAACTGCAACAGAATTAGTTCCTGCATCTGCAAGTGCCATAACAGTAGCATCATCACTAACTTTAGTCTTGGGCTTTCTTGTATTACCAAAAGCCGTAAGCTTAGTATTTTGCAGCTTCATTTCAGCAGCCTTTTTAAAAAACTCCAAATCCTTTGGATTAGAACCTGGATTTCCGGCTTCTACATAGTCTATCCCAAAATCATCTAACTTTTTTAATATCTTAAGTTTGTCTTCTACTGTAAAAGAAATACCTTGAGCCTGTGCTCCATCCCTCAATGTAGTGTCATAAATAAAAACTTTTTCTCTATTAATTAAATCCCCAATTTAATTTCAGCCCCTTACTATATAAACTCTAATTAATTTTCATTTTATAAATTGATGAATTTTGTTTAAAGCATTAATATATGCTTTTGCACTCGCTTCCATTATATCTACACTTACAGCTCTTCCAATATAAATAGAATTATCCTTACTAATCTTAACTGTCACTTCCCCTAAAGCTTCTTTACCGCTAGTAATAGATTTAATAGTATAATCCACCAAATTTACCTCCATACCTATTGCTTTATCTATTGCTTTAAAGGCAGCATCTACTGGACCATCTCCACAGGAAGCTATTTCGATTATTTCACCATCTCTTCTTATTCTAACTGTTGCAGTTGGAATCATAGTATTTCCATTAAATATTTGGAAGTATTCTAGATCATATGTCTTTTCTATTTTTACTATTTGCTCGCTTATTATAGCTTCAATATCTCTATCCTCAACATTCTTTTTCTTATCAGCTAAATCTTTGAATTTAATAAACGCTTCATTGATTTGCTCAGGTGTTAAATTATTATACTGAAGTTCCCCTAACCTCTCTTCAAATGCATGCCGCCCAGAGTGTTTTCCAAGTACCATCTGATTTTTCTTAAGTCCTATTGATTCTGGCGTCATAATTTCATAAGTTTTTGCATTTGCAAGTACCCCATGTTGATGAATTCCTGATTCATGAGCAAAAGCATTAGTACCTACAATAGCCTTATTAGGTTGAACATGAACTCCTGTTAATCTATTTACCATAGTACTTGTTCTATAGATTTGTTCACTAACTATTTTAGTATCCATATTATAACAATCAGCTCTTGTTCTAAGTGCCATTACTATCTCTTCCAGTGCAGCATTACCTGCCCTCTCTCCAAGTCCATTTATAGTACACTCTATTTGCTCTGCTCCATTTTCAATGGCAGCTAATGAATTAGCTACAGCAAGTCCAAGATCATTATGGCAGTGAACACTTATTATAGCCTTATCACTATTAGGAACATTTTCTTTAATTCCTTTAATTAGCTTTCCAAACTCCTCTGGAGTGCAATATCCTACAGTATCTGGAATATTAACTATATCTGCACCTGCATCTATAACAGCTTCTAAAATCTTATATAAAAATTCAACATTTGTTCTTGAACCATCCTCTGGGGAGAACTCCACTTCAGGACATAAGGACTTTGCATATGCTACTGCCTTGGCTGCTCTTTCTAATACTTCCTCTGGCTTCATTTTTAACTTATATTCCATGTGAAGATATGAAGTAGCCAAAAACGTATGAATTCTAGGCTTATTAGCATACTTTAAAGCCTCCCAAGCACATTCAATATCATCTTTAGTTGCCCTTGAAAGCCCAACTACAGTTACTCCTTTTATTTCCTTGGCAATAGCCTTTACTGCTTCAAAATCACCCTTTGATGCCATTGGAAATCCTGCTTCTATTGCATCTACGTTTAATATTTCTAGCTGTCTTGCTATTTGAAGTTTTTCGCTAACATCAAGGCTTATTCCTGGAGTTTGTTCTCCATCTCTTAAAGTTGTATCAAAAATATATATTGCCTTTGACATCTACTCACCATCCTAAAATTAAAACTTATTCTCTATCTGTCCAACTCATCATTTTTCTAAGCTCTTTTCCAACTTCTTCTACTTGGTGTTCTTTTTCGTTCTTTCTAATTGCATTGAAGCTTGGGCGATTAGCCTGATTTTCCAATATCCAATTTCTCGCAAAAGTTCCATCCTGAATTTCAGAAAGCACTTTTTTCATTTCTCCTCTAGTCTCCTTAGTTATTATCCTTTTTCCTACGCTGTAATCACCATATTCAGCGGTATCACTTATAGAATATCTCATATATTCAAGTCCACCTTGATTTATTAAATCCACTATTAACTTTAATTCATGTAAACATTCAAAATATGCACTCTCTGGCTGGTAACCTGCTTCAACTAGAGTTTCAAATCCTGCTTTTATAAGTTCACTGACTCCTCCACAAAGAACTGCTTGTTCTCCAAATAAGTCTGTCTCTGTTTCCTCTTTAAAAGTTGTCTCTAAGACTCCGGCCCTTGTACCGCCAATCCCTTTTGCATATGCTAAAGCTATATCCTTAGCCTTTCCAGTATAATCTTGATGAATTGCTATAAGACATGGAACTCCTCTTCCTTCTTCATACTGGCTTCTCACTGTATGTCCTGGCCCCTTTGGCGCAACCATAAATACATCAACATTTTTCGGTGGCACTATTTGACCAAAGTGTATATTGAACCCATGTGCAAAAATTAACCCTTTACCTTCCGTAAGATTTGATTCTATACTTTCTTTGTAAAGCTTTGATTGCTTTTCATCAGGTATCAAAATCATAATTAAATCTGATTCTTTAACTGCTTCATCAGCTTCTAGTACTTGGAGTCCTGCTTTTTCTGCAATCTCCCAAGATTTACTCCCCTTGTACAGTCCAACACATACATCAGCACCACTATCTTTTAAATTTAGTGCATGTGCATGCCCTTGACTTCCATAGCCAATTATAGCTATCTTTTTTCCCCTTAGTAATTGAAAATCCGCATTTTCATCATAGTATAGTTTTGTCATAAATTTTCCCCCTTTTTATTAAATTGCATTGTAAATAATAAATTTGATAAAAAAATAATCACCTAGCTTTACGCAAGGTGTATAAATATAAATGCCCCTTACTGGATGATCAGCTTAACTTTTACCTTTTATAGTAAGTTAAGTTTTTATAATTTTAACAACCAACCCTAGTCTTGTCAATATTTTTAGAATTTTTAGAAATATTGAATTTTATGATTCATGTAATAAAATTCCATGAATCCATTTAAGCATTAATTTATAATTATACATTTTTGCTCATTGCATAATTACTCAATATATAGCTTCAAATGAATGAAATTTTTATATTTAAATATAAAAGAGCAAAAATTTCTTGAAAGAAACCTTTGCTCTTTAACCATATTATTAATTAACCTATGCTTTTATATATTCTATAATCTATATTTGGAAATATATTATCTATACTTTCAATATCGCTTAGCCATTTAGCTTCTATATTATCTTTTATAATGCATTCATATAATTTATTAAATCTTTCTACGTGTGTATTAACTCTCTTTATAGCATATTCCATAGTTGTCTTATTTTTTATTATAAAAGGCCAATCTGATGATTCTGCCAGCATCAATTCTCTTGCTGCCTGATTAAGGGCTCTTTTTTGAATTACTGTAGGTGATTTATAAGTATCTGCAAGCCTTATCATAGATTCTGCACATTTATGCAAATCTCTATATATCCAGTGATTTGATTGATTTAACCATACCGAATAATCACTATTTTCTCCCCAGCTTGATGGAGATGGTGTAGAATGCTGAACATTTGGATTCATTTTTAAATAATCCCAAGGAGTAACTAAATCATAATTTGTCCATGGTTCTGCAGAAATTCTTATAAATTCATTAATAAAATCTGGACCTTCAAACCACCAATGCCCATACAATTCCGTATCATAAGGAGTAACAATTATAGGTTGTCTATTCATCTGCACACTTGCAAACTCTATTTGTTTATTTCGTTCACTTGCAAAATGTCTTGCATGAAGTTTAACCTTATCCATAGCATTTTCTCTATTATAGTACTCTTTTATATTTGTTTTGCCAGTTATCCTGTAATATTTTATTCCAGTATCAATTCTAATACCAGAGTTGTTTATATATGGTGCAATATATTCCATTGGTGCATCATATCCTAAGTCTCTATAAAATTCTCTATAATCATAATCCCCTGGGTATCCCATGAAACTGCTCCAGACTTGTCTTGATGATTCCATATCCCTGCCAAAAGTGCAAATTCCATTATTAGTTACAATGGGTGCATAGGTTCCAAACTCAGGTTTTGGCGAAGCATTGATTATAGCTTTATCTTCTGAAATGAAATACTTTATTCCGAATTCACTTAGAACATTATCTAATGAATATGTATAAGCACATTCAGGAAGCCATATACCATTAGGTGCATTTCCTATACATTTAGTATAAGATTCTACAGCTACTCCTATTTGTGCTCTAACCGTTTCAGGATTTATGGTTAGCAAAGGTAATAGTGCATGAGTAGCTGAACATGTTATTATTTCAAGATATCCTAGTTTGTTAAACTTCTTAAAGGCATTCATTATTCTATAATCATATTCTTTATAAACCTCTAGCAACATATTAAATCTTGTATTATAAAAATGGGCTAACTTATTAGCTTCTTTATCATTTTTAGTCCTAATAATCTCTTTTTCAGATAATTCAATTCCACTGTTTAAATATTGAATATATCTTTTATTTAAATAGTCATCTTCCAACATACTCATAAGCGGAGGAGTTATAGACATTGTTATCTTAAATTTAATATTATCCTTTATTAAAGAGTCATATACTTGTATTAATGGTAAATAGCATTCACTAATGGATTCAAACAGCCATCTTTCTTCTAGAGAATCTTCAATATCTGGATGTCTTACAAAAGGCATATGACTATGCAATACTAATGAAACATATCCTTTTTTCAAATTTACCCTCCTTTATTGCTTTACTTTATTATCAAAAACATTAACATATCTTATTTTACTGTTATCCGATGGATTATTTCTTGCAGTAATAACTTGATTTGAAATTGCCAAGGAAATAAATTCATTATTCGGTAATACTCTCCCTAACTCTACCAGTACCTTTATACCGTCTTCTTTTAGATTTATGTACCAATTATCTGCTAAAGGATCCATATATATAGTCTCTAATTCTTCTGAATTTTTTTCATTGACTTTAAAAACCTTTAACACTGGTACTGAATCCTTCCATGAGTTTTTTCCATATAACTTCTCAAAACGTTTTATTGTCATTTCAGAAATATTATAATAACAAAACACTATATGAGTCCCTTGAGCCATTAGAATTATTGATGACTTTTCACAATCTATCAAATTCATCACCTCGCTAACTTAATTATTTTAATTATACCTTATTTTGTAAATTATGTCACTTTTTATATCATCCTTCTTATTTTAAGGTTTATCATTTATAAATGTCTATTAACTTGTCCACTTAGCATAAACTAATACAAATATCAATTTATAGGAGAATAATTTATGTCCAGGAATAAACCTATGTCTCTGTTTTATAAATTATTACTAATTCTAATTTTTATTCTTATAATAGAAATAATAATTATATATAGAAGCTACAAAGACTCTTTTACCGCAGAAATATCCAATGTCTCTATCTTTAGTAATAATTATATTGCTGTTTTATATAAATCTCTTAATTATTAAACTAGTTAATTTCCTCTATTAATCTTATTTAAAAATTTGAAAATAAAGTTTTAGCGGAAGAATTTTAAGATTGCTATATGGACAAAATAATTTTAAATACTTATTTTATATTAAATAGTGAGGTGCTAAACTAAATGGGAAGAAAAAATTCTCCAAATTACAATATGACTGAGCAAGAGGTTACAATGATTCAGAAAAGTGAAGATGCAAGATTATCTCGCAGGCTCTATATACAAAAGGATAAAAAAGGTCCTTCTAAAGAAAATGAAGTTAGATAAATAATTCTAGAATTTAAAAGCTAACAAGAAAAATATCTTGTTAGCTATTTTGTCTTTTTACCTGCTCCACCAACAATACCACATAATTTTGATGGCGTATCTCCCCAATATCCATCTTTAGGAACTTCTATTCCTAATTCTTTTGCCAGCTCTTCCCTTGATTTAATATTTATATCTTTAGCTTTACTATCTATATTTTTATCATTTATACTCTTCATTTAAATACCACTCCTCTTTAGTATATACTATTAATTTATTTTAGTATTTTAAAAGTATTTAATTAAGAATAACCAGGTATTACGAACTTCACTATTTGATTTTGTGTTAAGCTAACTGCAATTTTAAGTACTACCTTCTGATAAATTGTATTAAAAAGTTTTCCATATTTAAATCCTTTTTCTAATGATTTAATGTTATCGCATTTATTTGTACCAAAAATCTCAGCTTCTTTTATTGAACATTTTACACTATCATTAGGAGAATGCTCTTTTTTGTAATTAAAATTTGGTGGTAAATTGTAATCAATAAAAGTGGTACATTTAAATGGCATAAATACATTTATATATTTTATATATCCAGTATAAGAATTATCCTTTATATTTTCAATAGTAGTATACTCTATGTTATTCTTTACAATACCTTTTATAAATAACTTTCCTCTCTTATAATTAATTTTTCCATCTGATAGTTGAAGAGGTAGTAATTTATTTTCTGATAAGTATATATCACTTGTAACTCTTTTAATTTCTGAAGAATATTCATCTAATTTAATAGTTTGCTCTAAAGGAATACAAAAACTTTTCTCTGAAATTACGATTGGCACTTTTGAAGTTATTTCTTTTTTCATGTTCAATTTTGCATTAGCTGCTGCAACCTCATTATCTATTGTGATTTTTATATCTTCAGTTTTTTCTTCATTTTTTTTATTATTTAAATTAACTAATTTTTCTTTGTTACTTTGTAAATTATTTTCCATATGCTTTTCTGTCCTCTTTTTAACCTTCGTACTCCCCTTTTGCTTTTGTGTTCTTTTATTCTTATTAGATAATTTATAAAATATGTTCTTAAAATATCTGTAGTACTCTTCAAACAATATTATGACAAGAAGTATCTTTAAAAGAGAGATTTCATCCATGTAGCTATTGTAATATCTTCTCACATTACTATACCTCTTATATCATTACTATATAAAATACATTAAATAAATATATGTATTTTATCTTTTAATATTATATTCATATTGAATATAAATAGTAACATGAATTTTAAAACTAAAATCGACTTAGAAATTTTTAAATCTAAGTCGATTTTATAGATCATTTAAATGGCTTTAGTGGTTTTGTATACTTAGTTACTAGCATCCTATGCTCACTTGTTGTAATTGTAATACTTTTACCCTGACAAACACTACCATTTTTTGTATTATCTTATTACATACTTTTGTTTCGTGCTTTTCTCTACAATCTCTTTCATACATTTCTCTATGATCTCTTTCGTGTATTTCTCTACAATCTCTTAGGAGGTCTTCTTCAAATATTCTAGCTGATTCTAGTTCACAGAAAGGTTTTTCATTATATACAACTACTTCTTCAAAATCAAATTCACATGGTGATTTCCCCATAAATTCTCCTTCGCATTCAAAGCAATCATTTGGTCTATTACATAAAAATTCAGCTTGTCTTGACATGCTCCTAAAATTAAACGTAGGAGGAGTTACAAACTCTACTTCAGTTACGCAAGTAAAAGGTACATCCACTGTAATGTGATTTATTTCTCCTCTAACTATTCCCTTTTCAGTACAATTAGCTGTAGCATATTCTATATTTTTTCTAACAAATCCAGATATAAATAGCTTTCCATTTCTCTGAGTATCGTTTTTAGCTGCACCTGCTCTAGGAAGTAATTTACATTGATTTAAAACTACATCTTTTTTTATTCTCTTTATTTCAAATATTGGTTCAGTTAATTTAATTTCTGCTTCAATATCTACCTGTATATCTTTTTCTGCGAGTACTACAGGAACCTTTGCAATTACTGGTGTTTTAATTCCTGTTGGAGTAATATTATTGCCATGACATAGTGGTAGCGTAGTTGCTTTAACTTCTCCGCAATCTGGCTTTCCGTAATCTGGTTTCCCGTAATCTGGTTTTCCACAGTCTGGCTTTCTGCAATCTATCTCCATGAAATATCCCCCTTTTTAATCTTATGAATATAAAAATTTTCTAATATACTTGTACATTAGAAATTATTTTATATCTAATATATATTATGCAATGCTTGTACATCTGCTACATTTTTGTTAGACTTGTAAATATAATTTTTATATTTAGGTTCAATCCCTCTAAAATTAAAAATAAGCCTATTAATATATGTTACATATCAATAGACTTATAAAAATACATTTTCTATTAACTAACTGGTTCAAATTGATCCTTTCCTACCCCACAGAGAGGACATAACCAATCCTCTGGAACGTCTTTAAAAGCTGTTCCGGGATTTACTCCATTATCTGGATCGCCTAGTTCTGGATCATATATATATCCACAAGCTATGCATTCATATTTTTGCATTTTAGTTCCTCCTTTATATGATAAAACTAAATTATAATCATATTCTTAGCAAAATTCTATTTTAAAATTCACAATATAAATAATCATTGAAGGAACCTTATTTTTTATTTTCTGTTGTGTTTTTGTTATTTGCTTTTTTATTATTATTGGATCTATTTAATCCACAGCAGTCTAATTTTTCATTTCCAAATGCTTTACTATTTTCCTCTGCTAATTTTTTAATATAGTTACTAAGCCATTTCTTCATTTGTATTCCTCCTTTACTCTCTATGTCTATAATAATTCATAAATGTGAAGATTTTATGTTATTTTGTATATTAGATTAAATATTTTTATGTTAACCTTATTTTTTAGTCAGCAATTATTTACATCTAATATACAATGCTATATTAATATATTATCACTATTTAGCTATTAAAATAATAATCTTTTCATGGCAAATTTAATGAATTCTAGCATTTTTACTTTTATACTAGAAAATTTCACGTACTATGGTATAATCTAATTTACATAATAACAAAAGACAAGGGGGATTAAAATGCTTAACAATTCATCTATGCTTATACCAGCAATTATTTTTTTAGTAGTTTATGCTCTTATAGTTACAGAAAAACTTAATAGAATTGTTGCAGCTCTAGGCGGCGCTTCTATTATGCTGGCATTTAAATTTATATCACAAGAAAAAGCTTTTTTAAAGATAGATTTTAATACAATTGCTCTACTTGTGTGTATGATGCTAATAGTAAACGTAACTAAACGTACAGGAATATTTGAGTACATAGCTATAAAAGCAGCTAAAGTATCAAAAGGTAATCCAATTACCATCTTGATATTATTTTCTATAATTACATTTACTTTTTCAGCTCTATTAGATAATGTAACTACCGTGTTATTAATTGTCCCTGTTACTTTAGTAGTAACAAAAACTTTACAAACAAATCCAGTACCATTTTTAATGTCAGAAATTTTATCTTCTAACATAGGAGGTACTGCTACCTTAATTGGAGATCCACCTAATATAATGATTGGTAGCGCTGCACACTTAAGCTTTATGGATTTTATAAAAAATTTAGCACCAATAGTACTCTTAATCTTTATAGTAAATATATTTTTAATAAAATTTATATACAAAAAAGATGTACAAACTACCGAAGAAAGAAAAGAAATTGTAATGCAAATGGATGAAAATAAAGCCATTACTGATGTAGTATTATTGAGAAAAAGTCTATTTGTTTTGGCTATCACCATTTGTGGTTTTTTACTTCACGGTTCATTAGGGTTTGAATCTTCAACAATAGCCATAATAGGTTCTACAATACTCCTTCTAATTAGTAAAGTTGACCCTGAAGAAATATTGCAAGAAGTAGAGTGGGGAACCCTTTTTTTCTTTATTGGATTATTTATTATGACAGGGGTTTTAGAAGATGTAGGCCTTATGGAACTTTTGGCTGAAAAAGCTCTTTCATTAACTAATGGAAACACTATACTTACTGGAATATTAATTTTATGGATTTCTGCCATTGCTTCTTCGTTTATTGATAATATTCCTTTCGTAGCTACCATGATTCCTTTGATTAAAGCTATGGCTAGCTCAGGACATATAAGTGTTGGGCCACTTTGGTGGGCATTGTCTTTAGGCTCATGTTTAGGAGGAAATGGTACTATTGTAGGAGCTTCTGCTAATCTTATAGTTGTTGGTATAGCAGAAAGAAGCGGACATAAAATTTCTTTTAAAGATTATTTTAAAGTTGGATTTCCACTAATGCTCATATCAGTTTTTATATCTATGATATATTTATTAATATTTTTCCTAGTATAAATTATAAAGTAGCTATTCTATAGTATGGTATATAATGATATAATATAGTATAGAATATAACATATTGCAATTAATAATATCCTATTGTAAAGTTTGCTAATTAATTTATGGGGGTGTCTATTTTATGGATAAATATATATCCATTCAAGAATCTATGCTGAAATTACAGTTAGAACAGCTAGGTGCTGAAATACATAAAATGAAAGGCTCTATGTGCTATGTATTATTAACAATAGGTGGTATTAAATTTAAATATCTTTATCATATAAACAGAAAAAATAAATATTGTCTCCAAAGAATATCCCCTTACAACATACCAATCGCAACTTTTGATACGGAAGAAGAGATAATAGATACAATAAAAACAGATATTAATAAATTTAATAACGCAAACAACAGTAAAAAATTTCAGGATTTTATCCAAACTAATAGAAGTTTATTAGATATATCTAAGTCATTTGAGGATGCATATTTACACTATAACATATCAAAATATGATCTTAAAGATATCAACGATGAAATCCTAAATATAAAAAATAAGTTAAATCATATTATTAATAATAGTCAAATTGTCTACCCTAAAGAAGGAAAAGAATAAAACTAACGCTATTAAACCTCAGCATACGAAGTTTAATAGCGTTTTAATTTTAATATTTCTTTTTTCCTACTGCCGCAATATATATTACAAACTGGTCTTCTCCATCTAATTTAAGTAATTCATTTATTTCATCATCATCATAAGCTGCAATTGCACATACACCACTTTTAATACTTTCTGCTGCTAAATATAGATTTTGGCATACATGCCCTGCATCTAAATGCATATATCTATATCCTCTTTCTCCATATCTCCAATACATTCTCTCAACAACTACTCCCCAAATAAAAGTCACAGCACCATTTTCCACCATCTTCTGTCCCATACAAGCTTTAGTAACCTTTTCAGTTATATTGTTATCTGTCGATACTAATAATAATTTATTTTCAATAGCTAAGTATCTATATAAACCTTTTTCTAAGCCATATACATTATTTATCAGAAGATATGTTTCAAAAGAATGACGAGCACCTGCTGATGGTACATTTCTTCTAGTTCTACCTGGTACCACATTTTTAACTCCTTGTGTACACCAAAGTAAGTAAGTTAATTCTTCTAAACTTAGAGGTGATTCTGAATATTGACGTATACTAGCTCTTTCTTCTATAGCTTTTCTTAAATTTATATCTCCTATCACAATATTCTTAGGGGAAGGCAAATCAATAAGTATGTCTTTTTCTCCATATCCAAGTTCCAATAGTGGTTGAACAATCCCCTTTTCTTGGTCTGAATCCTCCATATATTTATATTTGGTTTTTTTCATAAATTCTTTTCCTATCATACTCACATTTAACACTCCCTTATTTTCTATTTCTCATAATACATTTATATTCATTAAAAGCTTCCTCTACTATGAGGAAGCTCAAATGCTAGTCGATTATAATAATTTATTTACTGAAATAAAATTTAACTTCTAACTCTAAGAGCTTTTACAAATATTTCAGCTGTTCCAATATTTGTAGCTAAAGGGGTACTATGTACGTCGCAGATTCTCAACAATGCTGAAACGTCTGGCTCATGAGGTTGTGCAGTAAGTGGATCTCTCATAAAAATTATCATATCCATTTGTCCCTCTGCAACTCTGCCTCCAATCTGTTGGTCTCCTCCTAGCGGTCCAGATAAAAATCTATGAACTTTTAGCCCAGTTGTTTCACTTATAAGTTTTCCAGTGGTTCCAGTTCCATATAATTCGTGCTGCTCAAATACATCTTTATACCTTGTTACAAAATCAACCATATCATCTTTTTTGTTGTCATGCGCTACTAATGCTATTCTCATTATTTTCCCCCCTAGAAATTAATCTTTTTTCTTCTCATACCTATATTTAGAACCAACCCAACAGATATGAAGCTTGTTAGAATAGAACTTCCCCCATAACTCATCAAAGGTAATGTAATACCTGTAATTGGCATAAGTCCTATTGTCATTCCAATATTTTGATATATAGAGAATAGAAATGTAGAAATAACCCCCACTGCTACTATACTACCAAATATATCTTTAGAATTTCTCGATATCTTTATAAATTTATATATTAAAAGCCCATATAAAAACAATAAAAAAAGTGCTCCTATCATTCCCCATTCTTCTCCTACTACCGCAAAGATAAAATCAGTATGAGCTTCTGGAACATTATTTCCAGCAATCTGAAGTCCTTTTTTAAATCCCTCACCTAGTATTCTTCCAGAGCCTATTCCCATCAGAGATTGATTTAGTTGAAAGGCAAGTCCCTGTCCATGAGCTTCTGGACTAATAAATGATAGTAATCTTCCTTTCCAATATGTTTTCATAAGTGGAGAGTTCCATACTATAGCTATAAGCCCAGCAATTCCTGCTAACCCGCCAAAAATAACCCTTAAATCTAAACCAGCTACAAAAAATATTCCTAGCGCTATGAAAAATGTTACCATTGTCATTCCCATATCTGGCTGTATAACTATAAGAACCATTGGTAATATTGCATAAAAAGCTAACTTAAAAAAGTTTCTAGGCTCGTTTATCTTTCCTTCCATATCATCTAGTAGTTTAGCAAGCATTATAATCATACCTATTTTGGCAAATTCAGAAGGCTGAATTGCACGAGATCCTATACCAATCCATGAGTTTGCTCCTTTGTGAATGCTTCCTAATACAAAATCATTCAGAGCTAGTAGTATAATTCCTGCCCAATATATAATACTTGCATAATTTCCTATTATAACATAATCAATTAACAATATAACATATATTACGAAAAGCCCCATGATAAGCCATATAAATTGTAACTTGGCAAAATAAACACCTACATTTCTAAAAGTTGCACTATATATGTTCACACAACTAAATAACACTATAATTACAGCTATAGCAATTATACTGTAGTCTAGCTGCCTTAATAGTTTTTTACTTATTCTAAATTTATCTAGCACTTGTATCCCTCCATTACAAATAAAATTATATCACATAAATTACAAAAAGCTATGTATAACTTATTAATTATACACAGCTTTAAGATTTTTTTAAACTATCTTTCTCTCATCTTTTTTATAGGTATACTAGCAATAAGTGCTGGTGAACTTCCTTCTATTTCTTCTGTCTTAGTTAATCTTACATCTATATCTCCATTATCAATTATTACATACTTTGATATTACTTCTAAAATATCACTTTTCATAAGCTCTAAGAGTTCAGGTGAAACACTAGCTCTATCGTGAATAAGTATTAACTTAAGTCTATCCTTAGCCACCTCTTTAGAAGAGGGCCTACTCGAAAAAAACTTAAATAAATCCATTTGTTTTCCCCCTATTTGATTCTAAATATTTTTTTTAGTGATGCCATAAATCCAGTCTCATTGCTTGTTAAGGTAATAAAAGGTACCTCTTCCCCTAAAATTCTTCTGGCTATATTATTGAAAGCTTGTCCAGATACAGCTTTTTCATTTAATACTACAGGTTCTCCTTTATTAGTAGCTACAGTTATTTCTTCATCTATAGGTACTATTCCAATTAACTTTATAGCTAAACTATCTAAAATATCGTTTACGTCTAGCATATCTCCTCTTTTTACCATTTCATAACTTAATCTGTTAACAATTAGTTGGTGATTATCTAATCCCTTAGCATCTAATTTACCTATAACTCTATCTGCATCTCTAACAGAAGTTACTTCTGGGTTTACAACTACAAGTGCCCTATCAGCAGCTATAACTGAATTTTCAAATCCTTGCTCTATTCCAGCAGGGCTGTCTATTAATATGTAATCAAAATCTTCTTTTAATTCTTTTACTAAATTTAGCATTTGTTCTGGACTAACATCATTCTTGTCTCTCGTCTGTGCTGTAGGTAATAAACATAAGTTAGGGAATCTTTTATCTTTTATGAGAGCTTGCTTAACCCTGCATCTTTCTTCAATTACATCAAGAAGAGTAAATACAATTCTATTTTCAAGACCCATAAGTACATCTAAATTCCTAAGTCCTGTATCCCCATCAACTACTACTACTTTTTTACCAAGAGAGGCAAGCGCTGTCCCAATATTGGCAGTTGTAGTTGTTTTTCCTACTCCGCCTTTACCTGATGTTATTACTATAGCTTCACTCATACTTTTTCTTCCTCCATTATACAAATTTATTTGGTAAATAAGGTTCCACTATTATTATATCATCTTTAATTCTTGCAACTTCAGGATAATATGGTTTTTCATCATCTTCAGGTGCTCTAGTCATTATATTGGCTATTTGGAGTATTTTAGGCTGAAGTCTAAAGGCCGAAATTATAGCTTTAGTATTCCCAGTGTTTCCAGCATAAACATTTCCTTGCATATTCCCTAAAACTACAACATTTCCTCCAGCATATACTTCTGCTCCTGGATTTACATCACCAATGATAACCACATTTCCCGGATACTTGATGATCTGTCCACTTCTTAAAGTTTTACGATAAAATTTAGTACGTCCCTCGTATATACCTTGGAACATCTTACTTTTAGTTTCTTCTTTGTCCTCAAAAATACAATCTTTTATAAGAAATTCTTCAAATAATATATCTTTTAATTTAATTATTTGTTTTTCGTTAAACTCTTTTAATTGAGTGGTTATTTTTATTGTTGATCCTTTATAAAATCTTTTACCAATATTAAGCTTCTTTATAAGTTTTTCGAGCATTTCATCGAAATCTTTAAACTTATTAATATCAATTACTACATTTAAACCATCTCTATTACCTTTTATTATGATTTCGTCATTCAACATACTAACCCTCCATAAACGCCATACCTTTATATTTCAACATTTTTTTGCTAATTCCTCCCTACATATAAAATAATTTTAAAAAAACCAGATATAATATCTGGTTTTTTTAACGAAAAATGTTACTTTTAATTTAATTTTATTGTGCAGCATTAGTACTAGCGTTGTAATTATACATAGGTGTATAATTCGGATATTCTTTTTTCAATCTATCTTTAAAATACTCTTCGTATACTGCCCTTGCCACTGGTGCAATTGAACCACCGTGTCCACCATCAAATACTATTGCACATACTGCTATTTCTGGATTATCAAATGGTGCAAAACCTACATATACTCCATATGAAGTTCTTCCATACCTATCTTGGTTTGCTGAATAAGTAGCAGAACCAGTTTTACCTCCATTAGGTATAGGGAATCCTTGGAATGCATATCTTGCAGTACCATCATTAATAACATCCTGCATACCAGCTCTTATTGTTTCAACAGTACTTGGCTTCAAGTCTACCTTTTCTACTACTTCTGGTTTAAACTCTTTTACTACTTTTCCATCTTGATCTAAAATTTTATCTACTAAATGAGCTTTATATCTATATCCACCATTTACAAGAGTAGCAATATAATTTGCTAGCTGTACAGGTGTAAATTGGTTAGTTCCTTGACCTATTGATGCATCATAAACGTTGTTTTGGTTGTTTATGTTATAATTAGCATCATCTATTGAATAAACAATAGCCATCCAAGCTGCTTCTACTTGACTTTTTACATAACCTTCGTAAGTTAATTTCTTACTTGCTTCACCTGCATAAGTTTTGGAATATTGATTAAATCCATCTGTGTATTTCTTTTTAATATTTGAATCTAACTCTGCAAGATTGAACAACATTCCTTTTATATCTGATGTACCTTTTTTCTTATATTGCATTTCTTCTAATATTCTACTTCTTAAAGTTTCTTTTAATTTCTTTACACTTTCACTATCTTTATCATTATCACTAATACTTATTCCTATATAGTGATTTCTATAGTTAGGAGTTCTTGTATCTGTTCCTAGTGATAATAGATTTAAAAGCGAACTTAAATATTGTGCAGAAAATATCTTTCTTCCTGACTCTAAGTTGTACACTTGACCAAATTTTTCTGGAATCTCTATACCAGTGGAAGGTTTTACCCCTGGAGGAGCACCTAATCCAAATTTCCAAGCATAATTAGCTATAGCATCAAATCCACCATTATATTTTTTCTGTTGGAATAATCTATCTCCCACTTCAAAGAAAAAGTAGTTTATAGACTGTGCTAATGCTTGTGTTATAGTTATATTTCCCTTACTATAAAGGCTAAAATCTTTTCCTTTATATCCGTGCTTTGTGAATATAACTCCATCATATATAGTTTCACTTGGTGAAATTACACCTTCCTCCAATCCAGCTACACCTGTTAAAGGCTTAAAGGTAGAACCTGGAGGAACTAAACTCTTTGTAGCATAGTTATAAAGAGGCTTTGGATATATATCGTAATAATCCTGTCTTATAGTTGTATTATTTTTAATACTTTTATCTAGTGGAAATAACGTATCTACTACTTCTTGAACTGATTTACCACTATAAGCTTCTTTAGCATAATAATTAGTACTTAACAACTTTTGTGCATAGTCAGTTCCAAACTTGCCTAAGTCAGGACTAAAATATTGCTGCTGCAATTCTCCTGTTAGTTTCCCTGGTACTGCAAACAAATTTGGATCATATCCTGGTCTGCTTACTAGTGCAAGAATTTTACCAGTTTTTACATCTATAACAACTACTGCACCTCTATTAGCATTTGAAGTATCAACGTCTTGTACTCTTCCTTGAGCTTGAAGATTTTTCATTACTTCATCCATTGACTTCTCAGCAGCATTTTGTATGTTTTTATCTATTGTAAGTTGAATATTTTTACCTGGATAAGGTTCTTTCCTACCAAGCTCCCTCATAATTCTTCCTTGTTTATTGATTTGAACTATTTTGGTTCCCTTAGAACCTCTTAAGGTACTTTCAAATGCACTTTCTATTCCAGCTGCCCCTATATAGTCATCGCTGACATCGTATCCTTTTTCTGCATACTTTTCCTCTTGTAATGGGTTTATTTTAGATAAATAACCTAAAAACGCTGATCCTAAGTCCTTATTTGGATACTCTCTTATAGGCTCCATGGATACTTCAATACCTGGCAAATCTTCATATTTTTGCATAAATATAAAAGCTGTATTCTTTTGTATATTTGATGCAATTACTACAGGCTTGAATCCATAAAAGCTCTGAAGTTTTAAAGCATCTTTAACAACCATAAACCTTCTCTTAAGCTCTAATGAATACTTAGCTGTGTTTATATTATACTGTTTTACCAGTTTGTCAAATTCTTCTTTTGGAATTTTTTTGTATAACTGTGCAAGTTGTTTCTTTTCATCTTTGTTATCTATTTTATATTTTTTTAGATAAGAAGCTAAATTTTCATTCTCATTTGGATTAACTTTCATCTTAGCAAAAACTTCATTGTAGACTAGTTTATTTTCTTCATCATTAATTGAATATAAATCTAGTAAATAATTGAATGTTTCCTCTGGTGTTTTCTTCAAAAGTTCTTCATCAATTTTTTTCTTATCTTCCTCAGACAATTCCTCTTTTTTCTTATCTGGAAATAATTCTTTTCTAACCTTATCATCCATGCCCCTGTCTTTTTTGAATCTTAATTCCATAGACTTTGCGGTGCTTGGATTATCACTTCTAAATTCAAATTTATATGGATTTATTTTTAATTCAAAATCATCCTTCTGAATTTCTTTATTTTCATCCAATATTTTGAATACTTTTTGCATTGTAGTGAAAAAGTTGTCCTTACTTTCATCAGTTTCTGTAAAAACTAGAGTATACCCTTGGCTGCTTTGGGCAAGAACATTACCTTTTGAATCTAGAATATTACCTCTTGGCGGAGTAATTGGTATATTTCTTATAGATTTTTTATTTGTCGCTTCTCTATATTCCTCTGCTTTCACCACTTGCAAATAAACAAGCTTTGATACAATTAGTGAAAAAGTAAATATCATAATCATAAACAAAGCTGTATATCTATTAAATTTTTTATCTTTTTTCTTTTTAATAAGCCTTTTCTCTCTATTAATCATATTAGATCACCATTTCTAGAATCTCCAATTTTTAACCATAAAACTCTTTTGACATAACTTGTATACCATCTTATACATAAAAATTGAACATATCATATTATATATACCTGAATAAAGTATAACTCTAATGTTTATACGTTGTCCAACTACATATAAAATAATAAACATTAATACTCCTTTAAGAATGCTTAATAGAAAACATGCTATAACTGGGATAATAACTTTATCTTTAAATATAGTCTTTCCTACTTTTGCAGCTATTAAGCAGATTAACATATTTAGTAGCATATTAATGCCAAGCCCATTAATTAAATAGATATCCTGCAATAAGCCAGTTAATACTGCTATAAATATAGCACTCCAACTTTCATTTATAATGGAATAGCATATTGCAAACACAAATAACAGACTAGGATATACACCCTTTATAGCTATAAATGGCATTAGCGTATTATCTAAAATCAAGAACAATACTGATAAAATCAATATAGTTAATATTTTTTTCATTGTTTCTCACCTTAATATTTAACTTCCCTATCATTTTTAGGTATTACCACAAAAAGCTCTTCAAGCTTATTAAAATCTACACTTGGCTCAATTAATGCATTTTTAATTAATTTACCTTTATCTTCTTCAATCGCAATAACTTTTCCTATTTTTATATCTTTGGGATACAGTTGACCAAGTCCAGAAGTTAAAACCATATCTCCTACCTTAACCTTTGAGTTTAATGGAAGATAATTTAATTTTGCTAAAAGTTTATCATTATCATCTCTATATCCATTAACTACTCCATCATTTTCTCTGGTAGTATTCAACATAGCTGCTACAGCTATGTTCTCATTTACCAATGTTTGTACAATAGACCAATTGGTACCTACAGAGGTTACCTGTCCCACTAAACCTTCTCCAGTTACAACTATCATTCTATCCTTAACACCATCGTCTGATCCTCTATTTATAATAAATCCGTCTAGCCAATTATTTCCGCTTTTGCCGATGATATCACATCCAAGATAACTATATTCTGATCTTTGAGTTTTAAAATTCAGCATTTGTCTAAGTCTTTCATTTTCATTATTTAAAGCATCATACTTTAGAGACTTATCTTTCAATTCTGTATTTTCTTTTCTTAAATCGCTGTTTTCTTTTTTTATATCCTTATAGTTAACTATAAAACTAATACTTTCTTTTACCTTATTATTAAAATTATACACAACGCCCTGTACTGAGTTTAAAATAACACCAACACCATTTTCTGCAGCAGACATTTTTTCTCTTTTTACGGTATAACCTATTAAAATTAAAAAGCTAACTGACAGTACAATAACAGTTACTGTCAGCTTATTCTTAAAAAATGTCATATTACTCTTTTACTTCCTGCCCATTTTATCTATATTATCTAGAGCTTTTCCTGCGCCTACTGCAACGCAATCAAGAGGTGATTCAGCAATGTGTACTGGCATATGTGTTTCTTTATTAATAAGTTTATCAAGTCCTCTTAATAATGCTCCTCCACCAGTAAGCATTATACCTTTATCCATTATATCAGCAGCAAGTTCAGGCGGTGTTTTTTCAAGATTTGTCTTAATAGCATCTATTATAGCAGCTACTGGTTCTTTTAAAGCTCCTCTAACTTCAACTTCACTTATTTCTATTACCTTAGGAAGTCCAGTAATAAGATCTCTTCCTCTTATTTCCATAGTTCTTTCTCCACTTGGAGCTGCTTCTTCTTTTTCTAGGCTTACACCTTCTTCTAGATTTTCGCCTTCTTTTATCTCATCTGAACATACTTCAGTTGGATATGCCGAACCTATCTCCATCTTTATATTTTCTGCAGTTCTTTCACCTATCATTAGGCTATATTCCTTCTTGATGTAAGCTATAATCGCTTGATCTAAATCATCCCCAGCCATCCTTAGTGATTTACTTGTTACAATACCACCAAGTGAGACAACAGCAACCTCAGTAGTACCTCCTCCAATATCTACAACCATACTTCCTGTAGGTTCATGAACAGGTAATCCAGCTCCTATTGCTGCGGCCATAGGTTCTTCCATTAAGTAAACTTCTCTTGCACCAGCTCTTTTACTTGCTTCTTCTATAGCTCTTCTTTCAACAGCTGTTACCCCTGATGGGAAACATACTACTACTCTTGGACTAGTAAAAGCTGATTTTGAACATGTTTTTGTTATAAAGTGTCTAAGCATTTCTTCAGTTACATCAAAATCTGCAATAACCCCATCCTTTAAAGGTCTTATTGCAACTATATTTCCCGGTGTTCTTCCTATCATTTGTTTAGCTTCATTTCCTACAGCCAAAACTTTATTTGTAATTTTATTTATTGCCACAACTGATGGCTCTCTTAAAACAATTCCTTTACCTTTAGCATAAACTAATGTATTAGCTGTTCCTAAATCTATTCCCATGTCTTTATTTATTCCAAAAAATCCCACGATCATTTCTCCTTTCGACGCTAGCCTACAATACGCATTTTTCTTTTAAACTAATATAATTACCATTTCCAATTATTATATGGTCAATCAAATCAATCCCTAGAAGTTTTCCACATTCCTTTATTCTTTCAGTCACACTTATATCTTCAGCACTTGGAGTTGGATCTCCTGAAGGATGATTATGACATATTACTATAGATGCACTACTTTTTTTAATAGCTTCAATAAAAATTTCCCTTGGATGAACAATAGAAGAATTAAGACTACCTATAGATACATCTTTTACAGAAATAACTATATTTTTTGTATTTAACATAACAACTCTTAAGTGCTCTTCTTTTAGATATCTCATCTCTTCCATAACTAATTCAGCAACATCTTTAGGCTGTGTTATCTTATATTGCTCTCCAGACTTATAAGATTTAAATCTTTTTGAAAGCTCTGCCATAGCTATTATTTGGGAGGCTTTTGCAACTCCTATACCCTTTAAAGTCATAATTTCTTCAGGTAATAATCTTAGAAGTCCATTTAGTCCACCACTTTCTTTTAATACTCTGCTACTTAAACTCATTACATTCTCGTTTGTAGTACCAGTTCTTAAAATAATAGCTAACAATTCACTATTTGATAAAATCTCTGCACCATACTTTAAAAGTCTTTCTCTTGGTCTTTCATTTTGTGGTAAATCCATAATCTTAAAAGTATTTTTCATTAATACTACTCCCTTTTATAGATTTACCCCCATCTCCCTAAACATATACTTTAATTTATTTAAAGGAAGACCTACTACATTGTAGAAGTCTCCTTGGATTTGTTCTACAAAAACTCCTCCAAATCCTTGAATGCCATAGGCACCAGCCTTATCCATAGGCTCCCCTGTGGCTATGTACTTTTTTATCTCCTCATCAGTGAGAGACGAGAATTGAACATTTGTACAGACATAGTCTGTTTTAACATCTTTGCATTTTGTATCAACAATTGCAATTCCAGAGTATACTTGGTGCATATTACCGCTTAATAACTTTAACATATTAAATGCTTCAATTTCATCTTTTGGCTTTCCTAATATGTGATCTTTAAAGGCAACTATTGTGTCACATCCTATAATAAATGCATCTCTGTTCAATTGATTTGATACATTTTCAGCTTTTCCCCTGGCAAGTTTAATTACATATTCGCTGCAATCACCTTCAAATGCTACTTGATTTTCATCAAAATCACTTACAATTATATCAAATTTATTCGTAAGACGATTTAATAGCTCTTTTCTTCTTTCAGAAGCTGATGCTAAAATAAAATCCATATTATCACTCCTAGTATTTTCTATATAATAATATTGCCAAAATCACACCAACTATAGTCATTATATTTATATAGAAGTTAATTCCAAAAGTTAAATCAACCACTTTTAGATTTAATACAAATGGACTAGAAGTCCCAATAGGATGTGTGGCTTTTAAAAAGCTCAATACTTTTACATTACGTCCTAAGATATCTCCTATAAAGCTTCCGCTTATCGCTCCTAGTAGTATTATAAAGATTAGAAAACTGTTTTTTCCATTGCCCCTCACCATAATAAACCTCTCTTAACCTTTTTATCTTATATAGTTTAACATTTAATAAAAGCATAAACAAGTCCATATACTTATAAAATTTATGAATTTTAATTTAATATTAAAAAGCATTCAAATAATATTTTTTTAATATTTCTGAATGCTTTTTTAATTAATTATTTTAATTCACTTATTTTTTTATATAGATATATATTATTATCTTCTACCCCTTCCTTAGTTATTTGTTCTGGCAGCTTTTTAATGTCCTCTTGTAGATTTTTAAATACATCATAGTTTGTACTACTTTTATCAATATCCTTTAAAGTAGTTGACCATTCCTTTATTTGCTTAGTTTGCACTGATTTTACTTTATCTTCTGTAAGCTTATGAATTATTTGTAAACGTGCATCAATGATTTCTGCAATTTGAGCATTGCATAAATTATTATAGTCTATGCTTAAATTCCACTTTGAAAATTCAGTTTTACTATCCTCTAATTTTTTTATAACTTGTTCTGCTTCACTATCAGAATATATACCTAAAATCACCTTACTCTTACCCTCTTCATCTACTATGAAAGGATTTCCAAATGAAATTAGCTTATTTTTTAAAGCTTCAGCATTACTTTTATTAGTAAAAACACCACATTGAATAACTACAAACCCTTTTATATCCTTTATATTTTTTTTATCTTCTTCCTTATTACTAGGATTTATTTTAATTTGATCATTATTTTTTATATTATTTTTACCACTACTATCATTACCAATATCTTTTATAAATAAGTTTGATATTATAGATCCTGAAATAAAGGCTAGCACCAGTATACCTAATATTAATAATACAAAAAAAATACTTTTGCTTTTTTTTCTTTTCAAATCATATCTAGTATATCTCATCTTCTTCCTCCTATAAAACAATTTATCTTTACTTTAATACTATTTAACAAATACTATTTTTAGAATAAAAAAATCTCAATCATATATGATTGAGATTTTAATATGTACTATTTTAATTTATTATCCTTCTTGCCGCTGAATATCTAGAATCGTAATATGATTCATCTAAATCACTAACCATTACTTTTTTTCGCCCTGATGAGGCATGAATAAATTTTCCACTTCCTATGTATATTCCAACATGGCTATTAGAGCCTGTAGTATCAAAGAAGACTAAATCTCCTGCTTTTAAACTATTCCTTGATACAGATTTACCCATTGTAACTTGTTCCCCTGTATAGTGTGGTAATGAATATCCAAATTTACCAAACACATAGGAAGTAAATCCTGAGCAATCGAAGGCATTTGGTCCTGAAGCTGCCCATACGTAGGGTTTACCTAAATGTTTGTAAGAATATTCGATTAGTGTACTTGATACCCCGTTACTGCCTCTAGATAACTTTTGTCTTTCTGTTTCTTTTTGTGGAACTTTTATAACCTTATTACTTTCAATTTTTGTGGAACGAACATTTATGCTTTGGGATGATTGAACTCCGACGTCAGCTTTTGCTTCATAACTTTCTATAGAGATCACAACACCTACTATAAAAATGAACACAAAAGAAGTTATAATTCTGCGAATAATAGTCTGCACTTTCTTTCCTCCTTTAAGCTAGTATTGTTAACGTTTCCATTAGGTCTTTCCATTATGTCATTTGATTCTAATATTTACAAATTATTAACACATTAACACCTGTTTTTAATTATATTACATACAATAAAGAATTGTCAATAATTTCAGAAATCTCATTTTCACTAATTATTTACTTACTCCTTTTTAATATAGCTTTTATATCTGTTCCTAAGTTTTTATAAATTTTTAAGATTGAAAAATTATTTTTTTTCCAAAAATTAATGGATTGAGAAAATTCTTCTATCTTAGCATAAAAGTTTACTATGCCAAAATCTTTATTAAAATATTTAACAATAGCTTGTAATATTTGGCTTCCCAAGCCGGCATTTCTTACATTACTATCTAAAATAAAATATGTTATCCATACCTCATTTGGATTTTTAAACTCTATTCTACCTTTAATTATTCCAATTAATTGATTGCATTGATTTATTTTTAAAAAAAACTCACATTCGCTAACATAATATTCTAAAAATCTCTCATAAAATTGTAACTCATCTACTAACTCCATGTCATATTTATTCATATACTCACTTTCACTTTTAAGCCATTTATAAATATTAAGTAAATCCTCTTTTTCAATACTTACAATCTCTATTTCATTAAACTTTAATTTAATATCAAACATAAGTTACACCTCTATTAATTATTTCTACGTCAATAAAAATTTTCCTTCAAAAAGAATAACCTTTAAGTTTTTAACTTAAAGGTTATTCTTATAAGTACAAGCAGTTTATTAGTCCTCGTAATACATGAGAGTTAATTTAATTATCTTTTTTATAAATCTTCTAGCAGCCTTATAAGACATTCCATACATTCTCAAATATCTGAATATACCTGGATTGTATCTCTCAATCTTCATGAGTATTCTATTGATTTCTAGAGGTCCATAGTCTTTTTCTTTCCTCATATCATCATTAAGATCGTCTTCTCTATTAGAATACTCGTCCTCTTCCATTTCCATCATATTCATACCTGAAAATTTTCTAGGCATCATTTCTTCCATTCCCATTGGGCCATACATCATTCCTGGCATACCTTCTGGAATTCCTGGTGGCATCGCCCATGGCATTAATCCAGGGACTCCCATAGCGCCCGGCATCATTCCAGGAACCCCCATAACTCCCGGAACTCCCATCATTTCTGGAGTCATTTCCATCATACCTGGAGCCCCCATCATACCTGGAAATCCCATCATCTCAGGAGTCATTTCCATCATACCTGGCTGTTCCATTCCAGGCATTCCTTCCTGCATATACATTGGCATAGGAACCATGTCATATTCCTCATCCATGTCAATATCTATATCCATTCTATCTTCTGTATTAAATTCCATATACATAC
The DNA here is from genome assembly GCF_053901425.1 of Clostridium sp. JNZ J1-5. Classification (NCBI taxonomy): domain Bacteria; kingdom Bacillati; phylum Bacillota; class Clostridia; order Eubacteriales; family Clostridiaceae; genus Clostridium; species Clostridium sp. JNZ J1-5. Next base: position 701,852 of record NZ_CM132773.1, read on the forward strand.
CTCCATAATAAATTGCTACATTAATAGGGTATGCATATGCTTTTATTTTGAATACTATTTTTTTGTAATTATTCCATAGCCACTAGTGTAATCCTAACCACATTATCCATATTTTTAACTTCTTCAATAAAATTATTTAAATCAACATTCATAGCTGATATATCTAATGTAATTGTTACGTTAGCACCATTATTTACTGGTATATCTTGATTTATAGTTAGTATATTGCCATTAACCTGTGCAATTCTATCAAGTATTCTAGATAGAGTACCTGCTTTATGTGATAATAGAAAGCTTATAGTTGCCTTTTGAACATGAGTACCTTCCGCAACTGAAAACACAAAATCTTTATATTTATAATAAGAACTTCTACTTATGCCAACAGCTTTAACTGCCTCAGTGATATCCTTCGCCTTACCCACTTTTAATAACTCTTTTACCTGAACTACCTTTTGAAAAACATCAGGTAATATTTGAGTATTTATTATTAAATACTTATCCATATTCCCTCCTAATTACTTATAAAGAAATTTGTTATTCATTAATTATATTTTAATCTATTTACTAAATAATTCAAACATAAATTAAGGCTAAGTTTTAAGAGATTGTTGATTTCGTATAATATCGAAAATAATTCTAAATTTAGTATAACAACTGTAGCTAAACCTTCATTAACTCGCATAGCTCAGACAAATGAAGGTTCTTAACACTACAATTGTTATACTAAATAAGAATTATAATTTCTCATTATTAATGAACTCAACAATCTTTAAAACATCCTTAACCTACTAATGGAAAGTTTTAAATGAATGTAAAAATCGACATTCATTTAAAACAGAGGCTAAAATAAAAAGCAGCTAAAACATTACGTTTAGCTGCTTTTTTATGGTGCAGAAGATGGGACTTGAACCCATACACCTCACGGTATGCGCCCCTTAAACGCACGCGTCTGCCGATTCCGCCACTCCTGCATAGTATATATTATTTAGTTACGTATATTATTATACTACCTTAATATATACTGTCAATAGTTTTACTTAAAAAACCTAGAAAGAACCATTTTTGTTGTCTGATAAAAACTCCCCTCATCGCCATATAAATACTTATATATATTATAATTAACTTCGACTTTTTTCACGTATTCATCAGTTTCTTTAAATGGTATGTAGTCAAGATTTTTTCCGTCTTTAGAGTGTTCTTCATCCTTTAGCCACTTTTTCACATTACCTCTTCCACCGTTATATGCAGCTAGCAAAATTTTCATATCTGGACCAAATTCTCGTCTTAAATCATTTATATACCAGCATCCCATTCTAATGTTGGTTTCTGGATCAAATAACATAGCCACATCAAAATTATCAATTTTTATCTTTTCTGCAGCCCATTTTGCAGTAGAAGGGGTTAACTGCATCAATCCTCGTGCATTTTTTTTAGAAATAGCTTCTTTTTCAAAATTACTTTCAACCTTAATTACTGCTGCTACTAAATATGGATTAATATCATATTCCTTTGAATATTTTTTTATGTGAGTTTCATAACTAAGTGGATAAAACATTCTTCCTATAGATTTAAAATTAATTGCAACTAGAGATACTATAATTAAAATTACAAATATTAGTTTTCTTTTTTTTAATTTCATTTCTACTCCCCTAGAGATTCTATTTCTGTAATAATTTTATTTAATTGTTCTTTTGTTTTTTCTAAATCCCCGCTATTATCTATTATAAAATTCACTTGTTCTTTTTTAGTTTCAAGGGGAATTTGAGATTTTATTCTATCTATAACTTGCTCATCATTTAAAAGATCCCTTTGTTTAACTCTTTGTATTTGTATGTCTTCCTGTACCCAAACTAGAATATTAACATCCATCTCCTTATGAATGTTATTTTCTATTAGAGTTGGGGCGTCTACGATACATAATCTCTTTCCTAATTTATTATATTGGTCCAACCTTTTAAATATTTCACATTTTATATAGGGTATAATTATATCCTCAAGTTTTTTTCTTAAGCTTTCATTTTTAAAGATATAATTTCCCAGCTCTCTTCTTTTTAGTTTTCCATTATGATCTATAAATTCTTCTCCAAAGCTAATCTTTATTTTATCTACTATACTAGGGTATATGTCTAAAACTTCCCTAGCGATAATATCTGCATCTATAATAGGTATGTTCTTTTCCCTAATAATATTCGATACGGTACTTTTACCACTTCCAATGCCGCCTGTTAAGCCAACTTTTATCATGTACGTCCCCCCGTTATTATTTAGCTTCGTACCAATTATTTCCTACGTTTACGTCTGCTTCTAGTGGTACTAAAAGATCCATTACACCTTCCATTTCATCTACTACAATCTTTTTAACTTCTTCTAGTTCATCCTTGTATACATTTAATATTAGTTCATCATGAACTTGTAATATTAAAGTACTTTTTAGCTTTCTATCTTCAAGTTCTTTATACACGTGAACCATAGCAAACTTTATAATATCTGCAGCACTTCCTTGTATAGGTGTATTCATAGCAAGTCTTTCACCAAAAGCTTTTATCATTTTGTTTTTAGATTGTACTTCTGGTATAAACCTTCTCCTATTCATTATGGTTGTTACAAATCCATCTTGTTGTCCTTGTTTTATAACATTTTCTATATATTTTTTTACATTAGGGTATCTTTCAAAATATGCATCAATATATTGTTGTGCCTCTTTTCTAGAAACATTTATATCCTCAGCAAGACTGAAAGCCCCTATCCCGTAGACTATACCAAAGTTTACAGCCTTAGCATTACTTCTCATTAAAGGGGTAACCTCTTCAATTGGAACCTTAAACACTTCTGATGCTGTTTTAGTATGGATATCATCATGATTCTTAAATGCTTCTATTAAATTTTCATCCTTTGCAATATGAGAAAGAACTCTAAGCTCTATCTGCGAATAGTCTGCTGACAATATAACGCAATTTTCTTCTTCTGGAACAAAAACTTTTCTTATTTCTCTACCCATCTCATATTTTATAGGTATATTTTGAAGATTTGGCTCCGTACTTGATAATCTTCCTGTAGTAGTTACTGTTTGATTAAAGCTTGAATGTATTTTTCCATCCTCATCAATTACATTTTTTAATCCTTCCACATAGGTTGAATCCAGTTTAGTAATTTGTCTATACTCAATTATTTTAGGAATTATAGGATGTTTGCTCTTAAGCTTTTCAAGTACTTCAGCATTTGTAGAGTAACCAGTTTTTGTCTTCTTTACTGCTGGTAAATCTAGCTTTTCAAATAAGATTTTACCTAACTGCTTTGGAGATTTTATGTTGAATTCTTCATCTGCTAAAGCGTAAATTTCTTTTTCAAGGGATTCTATTTCCACTTTAAATTTCTTTCCTATTTCCTCTAACTTATCTCTATCAACCTTAAATCCTCTTGTCTCCATGAAGCCTAAAACCTCTATAAGAGGCAATTCTACTTCATACAAAAGCTTATTCATTCCTAACTTTTGTATTTCTTCACTTAACTCTTCAAATACTTCCTTCATATAGTAAGTTTCTTTTGCTCTTACCTTTTCCTCTTCCCCTGTAAAGTTAACTTTGTGTTTTGATTCAATTATATCTCTTAGTATATACTCTTTACTTGATGGTTCTATTAAATAAGCTGCTATTTTTGTATCAAATGCTAAATTTTTAAATGATATATTATTTTTGTTTAAAACCACATAAGCCATTTTACTGCCATGACATACTTTTTTTAGTTTTTCATTTTCAAAAATATCTTTTAGCATTCTAAAAAACTCTTCACTATTTTCTTCTCTTATTCTATTTGCATTTATACAATATACACTTTCATTATTTCTCAAGTAAATCTTCTCAAATTGAACCTTTGAGAAAATTGTTTGATTTGAAAATTTAAATTGTAGATAGATTATACTATCCATATTTTTAACTAAATCTGATAACTGATCCAAAGAGTCTATTATTATATAGTTAAATTCATCCTCTTCTTGTGAAGCTTCAGCTGCAGCATCTGTCTCAGCTGCATCACTGCCATCATCATCTAAAACTTCTAATAGTGATTTAAACTCTAACTTCTTGAATAGTTCTTTGACTCCTTTAACATCATAAGCCTCTTTAGATTTTATATCATCTAAATCAATGTCTATAGGAACGTTAGTCATTATTGTTGCAAGCTTCTTGCTGAATATAGCTTGTTCTGTATTTTCAATAAGATTTTCTTTTAATTTTTTTCCACTTACACTCTCTACATTCTCTAACAAATTTTCAATACTTCCATATTCCTTAATAAGCTTATAGGCAGTCTTACTTCCCACTCCAGGTACCCCTGGTATATTATCGGACTTATCTCCCATAAGTCCTTTAACATCAATGAATTGTGTGGGAGTAACTCCAAATTCCTCTATCATCCTATTTTTATCGTATATTTCTTTTTCGCTCATACCCTTTTTATTTATAACTACTTTTACGTTATCTGTAGCAAGTTGCAATGCATCTCTATCCCCTGTTACAATATAAACTTCAATTTCCTTTTCTTCAGCATATTTAGATAGAGTCCCAATTAAATCATCTGCTTCAAAGCCATCTATTTCAAATATATTTATAGCCAGCATTTCCAAAAGCTCTTTTAGTATTGGAAACTGTTCTCTAAGTTCAGAAGGCATCTTCTCTCTACCAGCCTTGTAATCCTCGTATTCTTTATGTCTAAAGGTAGGAGCTTTTTTATCAAAAGCAGTTACTATGTAATCTGGTTTTATTTCTTCTTTCATCTTTAATAACATCTTTATAAAGCCATATATAGCATTAGTATGTGTTCCTTCCGTATTTGTAAATTGAGGAAGTGCAAAAAACGCTCTATACATAAGACTATGTCCGTCAAGTATTAACAATCTATCTTTTTTCATATTAGTCCTCCAAAATTAAATTAAATCACCATTTCTTCGCATAGTTGCTATATCTAGTTTACCTATTTTCCGCATTTATATCAACAAAATTGGGTAAATATAAATTATATTTAATAAATTTAAAACAAAATATTAATATATTAACTATTTCTCTTTAGATAAATTTGCTAAAATATAATTGTATATTTAAAGGAGGTTTTTACATGAATGCTCACGAAATAGATTACACTCTTTACGGTGATGATATGCAATTTGTTGAAATTCAACTAGATCCAAATGAAAGCGTTATTGCTGAAGCAGGTGCAATGATGATGATGTCCTCTAGTATTCAAATGGAAACTATTTTTGGAGATGGTTCTCATAACCAAGGCGGCGGATTTATGAACAAGCTTTTTGGTGCTGGTAAACGAGTACTTACAGGTGAAAGTTTATTTATGACCATGTTTACAAACCTTGGTATAGGAAGACAAAGCGTAAGTTTTGCTTCACCTTACCCTGGCAAAATTATTCCAATGGATTTAAGCAAACTTAACGGAAAACTAATTTGTCAAAAGGATGCTTTTTTATGTGCTGCTAAAGGAGTATCTGTAGGAATTGATTTTAGGAAAAAGCTTGGAGTAGGTTTCTTTGGTGGAGAAGGTTTTATCCTTCAAAAACTTGAAGGAGATGGTTTAGCATTTATTCATGCTGGAGGAACTATATTCGAGAAGAAGCTTATGCCAGGAGAAACTTTAAAAGTGGATACTGGATGTCTTGTAGCCATGACAAGAGATGTAGATTATGATATTCAATTTGTTGGTGGAGTAAAATCTGCATTCTTTGGTGGAGAAGGACTATTCTTCGCTACATTAACAGGTCCCGGAACCGTTTGGGTACAATCTCTTCCATTTAGCAGACTTGCTGATAGAGTACTTTCTGCTGCACCACATATTGGAGGAAAACGTACAGGAGAAGGAAGTGCCCTAGGATTTCTTGGAGATATCTTAGATGGAGATTAACATAAAAACGCCAGTCATCTGGCGTTTTTTATTATAGAGTCTTTTATTATATTCTTAAATTTCTTTTTACTTCATTATTCCTAAGTATTCCTGAAGTAATTACAGTAATAGGTATAGTAGCTATTAATCCTATGCTGCCAGCTAAAGCTCTTACAATCTCTGTTGCAATAAAACTTTGATTTATGATCTGAAAAAAAGAAACATTATATGTAATTAACATAGTAACAGACAATAAAGATGCTCCTATATAAGCTAATATCAATGTATTACACATGGTGCACATAATATCACGTCCTACACTCATTCCTGATTTTATAAGTTTAAATGTACTTACATTAGGATTTACTTCTTCTATCTGTTTCATAGCTGAAGCTATAGACATGCTTATATTCATTAAAGCTCCTAGCGCACCTATTAAAATTGCTGAAAATAAAAATCCCCTGTAATCAAGGTTTATATTTTGCGGAGAGTATATCATCATTTGCCCTTCTTCACTTCCATATATGGAAAGTTTAGCAACGGAATTCATAATTAATGTTATTGCCCCTGAGGCAGCAATGCCTCCGCTTGTTCCAATAATAGCAGCAATAGTTTTTCTATTGAATCCATTTATAGTGGTTAAATTTATTATTGTAATTACAAAAGAAATTGCTAGTGAAGCTATTATAGGATTGTATCCTTTAATCAATAGAATGGGCAGCACTCCTATTGTAATAATAATTGTAAGTGTTAAGGTAAGTACAGACTTTAATCCCTTAAATCCACCTATGGCAATCATTAGTACAATAAATAAAACTGTCAAATATACTAAATATTTATCCCTGACAAATTCATAAATATATGCTTTTGCTATTTTGCCATCCTTCTCTTCAATTGAAATTAATATATTGTCTCCTTTGTTTAGTATAAAACTGTCTTCAATAGAATCATCTATTATATTTTCTACTACTAATTTTTCTCCTTTATAACTCCCAGAAGTTATAAGCACTTCCGCTTTTTGCTCTTTGACCTTTAAATCCCTATTTCCTTCTATAATTTCCTTTTCACTATTAGATAAGATATCTATAACTGTTGCCCTTACACCATCAATTAAATTATCACCTGTTTTAATTTTTCCTGAAGCACTATTTATATTAAAAAAAATAAGGATTACCATAATAAAACTGAATTTAATTTTTTTTCTCATTATGACCTCCTTTTTTTAATTCTCCAGTTAATTGTAACTCAAAAGGAACTTTATGTAAATATTTACCATAAACTTTATTAATAATTTCCTTTTATCTGATGACTACCATCCGTAATACTCCCACTTCTAAAGTGGGAGATAACGGCTGCTACGTCCCTAGATAAGGGCTTCCCCTAAAGGATAACGACTTCTAAGGAGTAAAACTCCTAAGAATTCTGTTAATAAGCTTCAGTTGGAGAAAAAAACTCCACCTGAGGCCAAGAATCCTCTTTATCAATAAAAAACTTGACTTACATACTTTAATATGATAAGATAATATTCGTTAAATGCGCCGAAGTGGTGGAATCGGCAGACGCAATGGACTCAAAATCCATCGCTGGCAACAGCGTGCGGGTTCAAGTCCCGCCTTCGGCACCATATATATTAACGGTTAAAGGACTTTGGATAGATTATCCAAAGTCCTTTTTCGTTATATTTGCTAACATTTTGCTAACATATTAATTAAACTTTATAGAAATAAATTAAGATAAAATGTAATTTTCGCCCTCTGGGCGGATTAATGAAAATGGACCTTCTTTATATCGAGTTCCAGGTACCTAGGCGCTATCTGTAATCTTAAAAGATCTAAATCTAGCCCATTTTCTATCATATTTTCTCTTTTAGTGGAAGTGAGAAGCTAGTTTGTTTTTAAAGTGTTTTTTTAAATAGAATAGCTTCTCACTTCAACGTGTAGAGATTTGACTTAATCTTTTCAGAATGGATTTCCACCATTTAAATTACACAACCTTGCTCAGCCGCACCGGTTCTCCGTAACAGTTATAACATAGACTTTTTTTACTTAGGATTTTTTTAAGTCATTTTTCAATAGTTTATAACTCGTATGACTGTCGTCTTTATTATATTATACTTTTTAAGTGTTTTTTAACTAATGTATATACTCACATAAATATTTGATTTTTCTAATTATCATAGATAAACAATGAGTTATATCTATGCATTTAACATAATTTTAAAATATCACCAAATCTTTATTGCAAATTTTAGATAAGCTCCCTTTACTAGCTTATCTTGGGCATTTGATCCGTTTTAATTCTTTTTAGTTGTTTGATTATATCATTTTTAAGTTTTCCTAAACAAGTATTTATAATTCTGTCTTTACTTATCTCTTTTCCAAGATACATATCAAGAATTTCATCACGGGTTAGCTTTCCATTAGTTAATTTAATTAATGCATCTATTTGTACATCATTACACTTGCTCATTCTGTTTTCTATTAACTCCACTATATCTTTAGCATGGTCCTTATAAATTTCTCTAAGCTCTAAATCAGAAATACTTTTATTAATTTTATCAAATAATAAAGACTTCTCATTGACCTTAATTTCTATTGCAATCAAATCTTTATTAATTTTTAACTCTGCATGTGGTACAAAAGAAAAGTTAAAAGTTGCATCATCACCGAACTCATTTATATATGGTTGAATATGAGTTTCCACTGAAAATTTCTTCACATTTTTAATACTTGAATTGCAGACTCCACAGCTAGGTATCAAGTTATAAAAGGATAGTCCAAATATTGGATACTCAGATTGCGCTGTAAAATGGTCCAGTGTCGGTCTTGTAATCTTCTTGATTTTGTAGCTTTTCTCATTTTTTGTGACAATACAATTTATATATAATCTATTACAATACGGACAAACTCTAATCCCTAGTTGTTCTGTTAAATCATAAGCCTCCCAATATAAACGCTTTCCATACCTAAAGCCTTTTTTGTTTGTAAACTTTGAATAATTAAATACTTGCTCAAATATTTTATTAAGTTCACATATAAAAACTTTATCAAATGTATTTTCTACAGGGACTACGTTATCTACAAATCCTGGATACTTATTTATTAGATATATATACAAGTTTTTCAATCTACGTGGTCTAGCCATTATTATAATTTTATTAACCTTTTGTATTTCTTTTAATACTTCAACGTACTGGTCAGCATTATTAATATAGCTCTCTTGAAATATATCTGTTGAAATATTATTCAATACACTCTCGATGCTATCTTCAGATTTCAATTTAATCTTCAATAAAATCTCAATATTAGTCTTCAAAGTACTTTCTTGTGTAAACATAGTTAAGTTTCTTTTATATTCTTTAATCTGAATTTTATGTCCAATTATTTCAAATACATTTAAATAAAACTGCAAAGTATCACTAATCCAATTTCTAATTCCGTCATAATGTAGCTTACTAATATTGTACATTCCTTCTTTTTTAATCCTTATCATTTGATATCTCCTTATATTTTTCACGCAATTTCATAGCTATTATCGGTTCTCCTACCTCATTAACTATGAATTTAAGCCAATCTTCATTATTCTTTATTTCAGCAGCGTTAGCATTATCTTTATATAGAACATTTATGGCTTTTTGAATGTACTCTTTTGAAAACTCCCCTATAAATCCATTTTGAAGAAAAAATGAGTGTGCTAATAGCTCATAAATATTAGCCCCAAATGTTAATTTATCAAAATTCTCATTAACGTTTGACTCTCCATTAGGACCTTTTCTTAAAAAAATAATATGACTATTAGACTAACTATATGAAGTCAAGGTAATTTTAAAAGAAAAGTTATATTTTTAGTTTCTTAAAAAAGTGCATGACAAATAAAGCAACCTAGTTGCCTTTTTTAAAAAGTCAGGATTACATTTGTGGAATAAATGTGGTATTGGTTTTTAAAAGATAAAATACAACACGTATAAGCTTTTTAGCAACATGGCTCATGGCAACATAGTAATGCTTACCTTCTGACTGTTTCTTTGATAAGTATAATGCAAAGGTTGAATCTCTCATTGAAACAGTTCTAGATGCAGTAAGTATAGCCCAACGGAGATATGTAGAGCCACGTTTTACCATCGGTGTATGAGAAGCACTGTATTTACCAGATTGATATGTAGAAGGATCTAATCCAGCGAATGCTAAAAGTTTAGCTGGGCTTGTAAACTTCTCTATATCTCCAATTTCAGAAAGTATTATAGCTGCTAGAGTATATGAGATACCTGGAATACTCATTATTGGAGAATTAATCTCGGTAACAACTTCTTTTATTTGAAGGTCTAAAGCATCAATCTCAGCTTGAACTGATTGAATTAACCTAATAGTTTGTTGTAATTCAAAAGATAAAGATTTTGTGCTAGTTCCAATTGAATGCCTAGCGGCTTCTTTTAAAGCGGTAGCTTTATCTTTTCCATATTTGCCCCTAGAAGCCTTACTTAGAATACTAGTAAGCTTAGTGAGATGGCAATTAGCCACGTCCTGCGGACCAGGTAACTCCGACAGGAGGCAATAAGAGGAATTTTGATGAATTGACCAAAAGTATTTAGGTAGTTCAGGAAACATGATATCTATTAGTCTTGTTATTGATATTTTTAATTTTCCTCTATAACCGATTAAACGATATCTATGTCTAGTTAGTGACTTTAGCTCTTGAATCTGATATGATACTGGTGAATAGGATTTTGTATCATCAGAAAAGAGCATTTTAGCAATAACTAATGCATCCGTTTTATCGGTCTTAGTTTTCCTAAGGGTTTGAGCCTTACGGAAAAGATTTGTAGCTAAAGGGTTGAGAATAGAAAGCTTGAAACCTTTAGCATACAAGAAGTTTTGGAGATTAGTGCTATAATGACCTGTTGATTCAAGTCCTATTTTTACGTTAGAAATATCCTTGTCAGGCAGAGAGGAAAGAATTGAGAAATAAAGCAATTCAAAGCCTTCACGAGAATTGGATATACGTAAAGAATCATTAATAATAACACCATCTGAATCAACGATACAGCAGTCATGCTTCTCTTTAGCTACATCGATTCCAATATAAATCATAAGAACACTCCTTATAGTTTAGTCCGCTATGTTCCACTCACTTTATGCTAAATGTATCCTTGCTCTATATAAAACGTCATGCGTTATCTAACTAATTAACAAATAAGCATAAAGCTGTGGTTATATCCTAATTTAAATAGTCTAGCTATATGTAAAAAAACTAATCCACAGCGTCTTATGTTATTATAGTAAATTATCTTTAAGAAAGGAAAAGTATAATGAATTTACTATGAGTTCATTATACAAGGTAAATCAGAAACTACAAATGGCGAATTCGATGATAATATTATCTGAATGTTTTTGTTCTTAAAAATTTTGGGAAACTCCGTTAATAAAAGATTTAAATAGATTCGTTGCCACTCCGGATGAAAGTATGATTCACCTTCATCGATTAAAATTATAAGTTCCTTATCCTTCTCCCTCAATAAATTAGTAATTGAGTAAAACCTTGAAAAAATATTAAGCATTGCTTTTTCGCCCGAACTCATATCATACCAATCGAATTGGATAATATTTAAAATTTCACCTTCTAATGATATTAAATTTCGATATGCCTTGAAAAATTCAATATAATATTCTTCTACATCTTCACTAATACGCATTTTGAACAATAACTCTCTTAAACTGCCTGTAGTATGCTTTTTGTTATACATAATATTAAGGTTGTTATTTTTAAAAAATATTATTTTTTTGCTCGTTAGCTTATCAAAAGCATCAATAAATGCACATAATTTTTCATATTCACTTTTAATTTGAAGTTTGTTATATTTTTCGCTAGAAGATTCTATTAATCTAAAAAATTCCTTTATTATTTTAATAATATCATTATTATCGTATGCAACATTAAAGATATCAGAATGTACTTGTAGAATATTCTCGCATATTTCTTGATTTAACCTATAGTATGTAATTAAATATGTAATGCATATATCTTGTTTAATAATGTTAATGATATCTGAATTGGGCTTCTTTTTATAAAAATTATTTATAAAATCTTTTAGTTTAATATTCTTTACTATGTATTCTTTTGGGTTAAAAATGATCTTTTTATCTACACTCCATTTACTATAGTATTTTTGTAAAATCACCTCATCTTGATAAATCAATTCTATAATATCTTCCCAATAAAGTAATTCTATTTTCCATGGATATTTGCTCTGTAACCTATGAATTAGCACGTTTATCCTTTGCTCATATTTTGTCCTCCTTCTGACATTAGTTACTAGAGCAAACTTAATTTCTTCAGGTGAGACATGCTTATTCGCTAAAAATTCATTAAAAAATTCTAATTGATTTTTAAGTTTTAAGCTTATACCAGATACTATATTTTCTTCAACTGTATTAAAATAACTTTCTATTGCAATTCCATGTGAAGGAATATAAATATCTACAGGATGAGCTCCCCTAGAGTATGCTCTACCATATACTTTTTCAACATCTTCGATTTCATATTTTGATTTGTAAATCTCATATATCAAACGCTCAAATTCAATATAATTATTAGGCATAGGAGGCTCAATAGAGGTGAGTGAGAAATTATAGTTTAGTCTACACTCGACTACATCAGGTAATTTAAATGGTAGTTTTATTCCAACGTCACTTGATATTAGATTTATTTGATTTTCTATCTCAATACTACGATACCTATTGTTATTCCAGATTTGATTACTTGTAGAAATATCTACCAAATTATTACAGGTATTATACGGAATCTTGGAATCAAAAATGTTTGAATAGAAAACAAATTTGCAATTACCTTCAAACTTCTTTCCATGCGTTATCGAAGTAACATTTTCATAACTGTAATCAATATTAACCGAATCAAATCCTTCAAGTATTATATCCTTAGTATTGCTAAAGTTAAAAATTTTGTACTTGAAATCTTCCTTTATAATTAATATGGATGATTTAAGCTCTTGAAATTGTACTGCTTCCTGTGAAAAAAATGGAGCAATAACGTCTTTTATATATTCAAATATAGCACTTTTACCACTACCATTCTCTCCTATTATTGCAGATACATTTCTTATCTTTCCCAATGAATAACCTTTATTTTTTACAAAAAAATTATTTGGTTCTACTTTTTCTCTCTTACTTATTTTTAGTTTTTTACTCTTTTTATTAAATTGGAAATAATATAAGTTATCAAAGTTGTATGATTGATTTCGAATATTTTTAAACTTCGGAATCCAAATATATACTAGTTCCATTTATTCACTGTCCTTTCATTAGCTATATAAGTGTTTTTATCTTACCATACTATAACAAGAAAAATATGAAACTTACCACTTTTACATAAAATACTGTATAATATTTTGACTTAATAATATTATGATTTTTCTCTTTCTTTTTTAGGTTGTCCACTTATAAGGTTCACTATATCACATTCCAAATTCATTAAGCATCTAATTATCTTTTCCCTAGTTATCCCAGTTTCCGATTATATGGATAATTGGATGTTATTTATCCGAAAATAATTCCTTCCATTCATTATCAGATAGTAGTCTTGTACGATATTTTAAGTCATTTGGAATGTTCTTATTAATTGTGCACTTATTCTCTAAGCAGTCTAAATACAATGCCACTTGAACTGTTATTGTCAATAAAAATTCCTCAAAAATGGGACTAAAAATTCCCCACTTTAGATAAAAAATTATTTGTGACTTTCGTCACAGGAGATTTCTTTTAATATACTTTCTCTTTGTTTCATCCTATAACTCTCACCTTTTATAACTACAAAGTGGCAATGATGTATGAATCTATCTAAGATAGCAGTAGCTAAAACTGGATCATAAAAAATCCTTCCCCATTCATCAAAAACCTTATTTGTAGTAATGATAATAGAGCCATTTTCATATCTTCGAGCGATAATTTCATAAAAATCATCTACATTGCTTTGTGTGAGCTTTTTTAAACCTAGCTCATCTAATATTAGTAAATCTGGTGATATGTACTTCTTTATTTTTGAGTTAAAAGAGTTATCTGCTCTAGACATATACAGCTCTTCGAGCATTTGGTTAACTGTAGTAAATAGAACATTATATCCTTGGGCGATAGCCTTAAAACCTAAAGCTATCGCTAAATGAGTTTTGCCAGTTCCGGGTGGGCCAATAAATGCTATATTCTCTTTTTTTCTTATAAATTCACAAGTCCCTAAATTATAAATAAATCTTTTATTAACCGTAGGTTGATAATTAAAATTATATTCTTCCAAAGATTTATGTTGTGGGAACTTTGCCTTAGAAATTCTCTTAGTATTACCATTATTTTTTCTGTTTAATACCTCGTCATTTATCAATAACTCAATAAACTCCATGAAAGATAAATTATCTTTTATGGCTTCTTCATTCCTCATATCGATGGTTTTAATCACCCCTGAGAGTTTCAAATCTTTTAGTTTAGATAAAAGTAAATCATTCATTCTTTCCTACTCCCCCTGATAGTAATTTATTATATTCATGCAAACTTCTTGCGATTTCTGTAGCTTCAGAGTTAACATAGCTTTGGGCTGGTATCTCATCACAAACTACACCTTTATCACAGATGTTTTTTATCATTTTATAACTTATAGCATTAAATGTTATAGCTCTTTTACAGGCTTCATTTATAGTTCCACTATCATATTTTTTTCTTAAAGAGAGTACTCCAGAAATTGCTCTATAGTCATATTTTCTATTTTTAAGATTGGTATTTAAGTATTTCTCATAAAATTCCAGTGCATGAATTCCTATTTCACTCATTTCTAATTTTTGTCTTGACAAAATGTCCTTAATAGAGATATTCTTACTTCTAGGATAGTGGTTTATATCTGTTATAAAGTTGCCCTTTTCATTGGTCTGCAAACTATGGAGGGCGATTTCTTTTTCGGATAAAAATATCCTTAAAAGTCCATTCATTTCTATTACTTTAACAGTTTGTCCGATAAACCCATAAGGTACAGAATAGTAATTACCTTTATAGGAGATATGGCAGTTTGTATTTACAAGACACTCACTGCTGTGAGATAGGACGAAGTCCTCAATTGGTAGGGATGATAATCTATTCTTTTCTGTAGATGTGAATACTTCTATTGGTGTTTTTTTAGTAGTTCCATGTATTCTTTTATTTGCAATATTATCAAGCCACTCTTTTAGGAAAGTCTTTGCTTCGTCAGCATCCTTAAATTCTCTTCCTTTAAAGCAATTATTTTTTACATATTTAACAGATGATTCAACTTTTCCTTTATCCGTAGGAGTATAAACTCTGCAGGGCTCCGCCCAAAATCCATAATAAGATGCAAATACAGCATATTCTTTTTGAATTACAGGCTCATAGAAGTCGGTTTCTAAAATACCAGCCTTCAAGTTATCAATTTTTATATTTTGTGGGATGCCTCCAAAATACTTAAAAGCAGCCTTATGGCACTCAATAAAGGTCTTAACGCTTTGGTCAAATACTATTTGAACGTACATATACCTTGAATAGCTTAATGTCATTACAAAGATCCAAGCTTTTTTATATGTGTTATTTATTTTTAAAGTCCCTATATAACCAAAGTCTACCTGAGCTTCTTCACCAGGCTGCGAATGAAGAACCATGTATACCTTAGAAGGGATATCCTTTATTGTTTTAACATATTTTTTAACAGTGTCATAACCTCCATCAAAGTTAAAATCTCTTATTAAGTCTTGATGTATTCTTTTGGCCGTCAGGCCTTTATTTGCTTGAATTTGAATATATTCCTTATGTGGATCTAAAATTGATGGCCTAGTCTTTTTAATAACCTCACCTTCGGTTTCTATTGCTGTCAAAACCTTTCTTACAGTCTTCCTATCAATTTTTAACATCCTTGATATTTGAGACTTATTCAATCCTTTTTTATAAAGTGTTTCAATTGTTGTATGCATTGCTATCCCCAACATATCCTTTCCTCCTATGTACTTGTTAAAATAATTTAACTACATAGGACAATATTTTTAAAGATAGGTGGGGATTTTTTAATCCCATAAGTGGGTATTTTTATATTACCATTAACACTTGAACTAATGCATAATTCTCAAAATCACTCTTAGCACCCTGAAAAGAAACGTATTTTTCCAGAAAAATATATGCTTCCTTTAATTGTGTGTACGCCCATTGTTTATTTCCATAGCCATAATCATAACTCAAATAATCAATTTTCTCCAAATCGTAGTTATATCTTCTTCGTTCGTTACTTCCGCTATTAGGTGAGTGCAATTCAATATATAAAGATGTTTCTATATTTCTTTTAGGATACAACAATCCGTTATTTTCAAATCCCTCATAACTCATATTTTGCATACTATTATGTTCAAATGCGATAGCGTATTTGAATGCATTTAGATATAAATTCATCTTATCTTGGTTTTGTGGGTTTGATAACCTAAGTTCAAATAAACTAATAATGTAATCAAATGAATAAAAAACCTCTGAATCATATCGTTCTTTCAACTCTTTGTCTAGATTTCTTAGATAATCAATATAATTATCAAACTCTTTTTCTTTTTTTATAGGTCTATTCTTCAAATCAAAAATAGCCTGCTTTTGATATTTGTCAATAGCATTTGTTATTTCTGCAACAAAATCTAATCTTGTTTTAACATATTCAAATATTTGTAATATATATATCTGAACTCTTTTGTTGCTATCTCCATCTTTGCTTGTATAGACAACTGCATAAATATCACAATCATCATTACGCCATATCATTCCGCCATTCCAAACTACATATGGGCTACATTCAAAATCGTTAGCTTGATATCTTCTGTGTCGACTTGTTTCTACTGGATGAACTGAACATAAAGAACGTAAGTATTCAAAATATTTCTCATCTGTTCTTTTCCCGTCACTACCAAACTGATTAAAAATCTCTGTTGACTTTTTGATTTTATCATCGTCCACATTAAAAACTTTCACCAACTCTTTTACACAATCTATAACCACAGCTGCATTATTCATAAAGTCATAAAAATCAAACGCACTCCCCTTGTATTTTCCAGTATTTAATTTTAGTTCATTTAAAAAATAAACAGTATCATCAAGCCTATCCATTATTGCGCAAATTTTATCCTATGCACGGTGTTTACCGTACTTTTTATTATAGGAAATGTTTTGCTGCTCATTTACTGTATTTCTTAATTTACCCAAAACATCAGTATCAAGATTTATTTGAAATACACCTTTCACCATTTTAATATCCTTTCATTATTTTGTTAATGTTTATGTATTTTTCGTGAGCTCTCTTATATTTTATAAAAAACTCATATTAATCGTAATTTCACTTTTCATTGTTAGTTAAATGGGTATAGAGACAAAGGGAACATCACTTGTTCCCTTTACGTTTTGTTTTGGCATAAAAAGATAATCTTTTACCCCTTCTTATTATAGTGTCTATATTCTTCAAATTCTTTTATCTCTGCTGCTTTAATCTTTTCAATTTCTTGTTCAATCATACTGTCTGGCATTTTGTGCTCATCTAAAAAAGTTTTGTGTAATAAGTTCCAATATTTTAACCGAATATTTCTAAGCTTCGGATCTTTTATTCGGTTTATTTCTTCGTTGTTAAGGATTTCCTTAAACTGTTCTTCTTCATCTAAATATTCAATATTGCTCATTACTATACTCCTTTAACATTCTTAAATTATTAATTCTCCTTTTTCTCAAAATCAATTTAACTTTCCATCATTAGCCTAATTACAATTTACATTTGACTTATCATTATAGATGTAATTTGTTCAGTTTTATAGATACCTAGAGTTTGGTTTATCATAAATCAAATTGTTTTACTTCAATCCAACTCTTTAAGTTAACCCTATATCTTTTCTCAATTTCTTCAATCTCACTTTTCTTTCCTATCCACCTTTGCATAACCGGTTGTCGATAACTCATACTATTATTCATCCACCTATGTTTTCCATACACATATTCTAAACGAACTACTTCCTTCTCATCTGCATTAATCCATCTTATTTCTTTATTTAATGTAGGTATCCATCGTAACATTTCACTCCATATAGATGATGGATAACAGAATAAAGATTGATTAGGAAAAGATGCTGTTCCGCCGTTAAAATACGTAAGATTCTGATTTTGTAACGGTTCAAATCTTCCAGGATTATCAAGTATATATGATCGTCCATTTAATGTAGCTTTAGCTAATAATTTAGGCAAAACATCCCTCTTATCAAAGAAACCTGATGTATACATAATCAGGACTTCATGTTTGTGGGAATAAGTATACATAACTGCTCCTAAAACTAATTCATCTTCTAGAACATCTGTAATTATAATATCTTTTAATCTCTGTTTCTGTATAGACAAACCCTCTTGAAGTAAGTTCTCAATATCGCTATCTACAGGCCAGTCCATGTAATTCCTAGCCTTCTTAGGACTTTCCAATAATATGTAGGGTTCTGTAGACGATAATATTGCTTGACAAATATGTGCAAATGGAACATCTATCCATCTTCCATTATAGAGTTCTTTATATATTATTTGATGTAAACATAGTATTTCATTCGGTAATGTAACTGCTATTCTCATAGTATCTTTTTGGAATTTTGTAAAAGTGTATTTCGGAAATTTAGCACTTTTAATATAAATATAAAATTTTGATAAAATGTCACTACAATCTTCTGACGTAACCGTCTCTAAATATCTTATGCAGCTTTTCACTGCCTCTACCCCAGTTACAGTTTGACTTAACGATTCATAATCAAAAAGTTGAGTTCTCCCAACTACAACAGGGATATCACTAAAAAATGCTTGCTTGTCAAATGTAATCTCCGGGTACTCAATACCATTCTTATTACAATACCGATACATTAACACGCTCGAATATAGTTTTACATTAAGATATGAAGATTTCATCCCAGTATTTAGAATAGAAGTAACAATTTCAGAAGATCCATAGCCACAATAAATGCAACGTTCAATAATAAATAGTATCCATTCTTGAGCCCTGAAATGAAGAATGTTCCAATAATCCAGGATACTCTTTACATTATTTGAATCAATTTTTATTAATGCCCATATACCACGTAATGAACATTCAGCTTTTTCCGCATCTTCGCACCTTAATAAATAAAACAGTCTATCTATTACTAAGTCTGACCAAGTCATCGGAAATTGCTCAGATATCAAAACATTTTCTACTTTCATAATTTTTATGTCAGATAGATGATTATCACTAGTAAGCCATAAAAAATGCATATCAATTAACCTGCTTAGTCCACCTTTCAAACAATCTATTCCGTCTTTTCTAGATACCCATAAACAAAGGGTAGCGATATCTTTGTTTAAATATTCTAATTCCCATGACCTTTCAGTTTTATCTGCTCTTTTATATAATAAGTAGAATAAAAATTCAACTATATCAGCTTCTTCAAACTCAGTGATAATATATTGATAAATTTCATAATTTCCTGAATGACTCCAACCATACCCCTTATCATAAGAATCAACTGTATATAAAACTTTGTTTAAATACAGTTTATATAATTCTTTGTTTTCATTTTTCAGATGCTTAAGTAATAGTATTAGATAACGATTATCTAGTTCATCATTAATTTCGTTTATTATTTCTTCTATAGACTTTACAATATTTTCGGAGACAGAAATATCTAATGACTCTATATCTAATGTATTTTCAAACCATCTTGATGGTAATCTAAATCTAACAGGATCAGCAGTACAATTATATTCTGCACGTCCAATAGCCTGCAAGTCTTGATCTATATCTTTAATTTTCAACCTATTACTAGCTAGTAATATAGCTTCTCGCAATGAACTCAAATAACTTTGATCTAATCCATTCCTCCAATCTAAGCTGCCAATTCCAAGCGCCCATAAACTTAGCATCTCCTGCCTAGACAAGTTAACATCTTTAAGCATTCCTATAATTCCGTCAATAAGGTTTCCATCATCTTCACGTACAATTTGTGAAAAATCTTCACTTTTATATAATTGCCATACCGAGTCAAGTCCTTCTCTACAAACTGCAGAAAGAAACTGCGAAGTTAAATTTAAATCTAGTCTATTATCTCCAATATTTCCTATGGCCTCTGATATTGTCATTAATTTCACGCCAATATCTTTCCATGTAGAGATATCAAGTCTTATTAATTCTTTAAACCATTCAAGCGGATCTTCAAGTGAATAATCTTTATGATATGCATACCCGATAACAGACCATCTTAACCTGTCATAAAATGTATCTAAAGGAATTTCGCTTTGAAGTCTGTTTGATAATACTAATCTTTGAAATTCACCTGCAATTTGATTCCTTTGTGATAAATCTAAACTCCATATTTCCCCTTCATCTCCACACCAGTGGTTAAACCATTTCTCAAGTTTATCTTGTTCATTTCGTTCACAATAGTATCTCCATCCACAGTCTAGCATATAATTAACAGGAAAAGATTTATACAAATCTGTAAGCTTAGCTTCGATTAGCTCTTTATAATCATCTCCGGTTATTCTTGCGCATTGGGTTAAACCTTCTAGTAAAAGAAACTTAACATTAGTACTGTCGTAAATCTCCTGATGATGTGTCCACCTTTTATTGAACAACGCATCAAATAGTGTTTCAATTTTACTAGCACTAATAAATAGCTTTGTTTCTTTTATAGTAAAGTTATTCAAACAATATATCCATCTACCAAGGAGAGCAGAGATATTAAAAATCACGGCTCCATATAATCGACTATCTGAATATTTATGCTGATTAAAATACTTCTCTAAGACTACCTTTGCTATACTCTCTGAATCTCTAGACAAGTCCAATGCACCTAAGGAAAAGCTCAACATGCTATAGGCAGTGATTTCACTAAAGTCAGAATTGAATTTAAGTTCTATTTTCTTCAAGTCATCAGATATAATCCTTCTGTTTTCGGTGCATAAAATTTTTTTACCATTGATGATAATTTCAGCAGCTACATTATAGACCATCTGTATATTAGGCATTGTTTTTGAATCGCCGAACTTCCGAACAAATATTGCAAGATCCAAAGCTCGTTGCTCTTTAATTAATCTCAAAATAACCTCATCATAGCTGGACCAATAAAAAGTTCTAACATTTTTCAATCTACGAGCTAGTGAATACTTTTTAAAAGCTTCAATTGATTGCCATAAATAACCATCAAAAAGAGATGCTACAGATGTATTATATAATTTATCTTGTTGTAGGTTATCATCTATAGTACAAAATAGTTTATTATAATTTATTGAACAAAGCACTCTACCAAAGCTACTAAAAAACTCTCTGTATTTTTTTGAAATTAAATTTTCATTTCTGGCAAAAGATTCGAATTTGTCATTCTCCGGGATTAATTCTATCAAATCCATCAAAGTTAAATCATGAAACCATCTCAAAAACAGACCTTTAGCACGATTATTACAGCATTTACAGGATAACATTAAAATCTCTTCTAAAGTCTTTGAAAGTATTGATATATTCCAATATTTTTTTTCAATAACAGAGCATTCTGAGTCAAGTACAGATGGCTCCTCTACTACATGATTTGTATTTATTCGTTCTTCACCATCCATCGACTTTTCAATCTGAGTGAGTGTATTTACCGCGCAAGTAACTTGATGTATTAATTCCCAATCTCCAATTTGTTTCTCTCTTATTATCTTATACACATTTTCTGTTTGCTTTTTTAAGTCATATATATCAAGACCTCTTACATATCCTCCTAAGATATAAGCAGGTGTGAATAGTTCTACTATTTCTCTTTCTCTATTTGCTAATTCTAAATAATTAAACATGTTATTGTAATAATGAAAATTAGGTTCAGTTAATTTTTTATAGTAAACAGCAATGTAACTTGCTATTTCTGCTAATCGGTTTTTATCGCTATTTATAATTTTCGTAAGGAAAACCTTAAAATCATTATGTATTAACCTATATCCATCATTCTCTTCAATTATTAAGGGCTTTAAAGAAATCAAAATGTTATTCCAATCAGGCTTTGAGATACCTGAATCATAAAATACCTTATGTAGAATATCTGCATTTATTCGCTCGCTAAACAAGGAAAAACATCCTGCTAAACGATATTCTATAAAAGGATAATATTGTTTCGCATCTCTAATTGCACTTTTCCAAATGGTATTATAATATTCAACAATATTTCCACTTAGGTTTCTTTCTGCTAGTTTTTTCTTAACTTCATTTATATTACTGCAATCTATTGCTTCGTATACCGCGAAGATTGCTGAAAGTGTGTTACCTTCAGAAAATTCATATATTAATTTAGCTAAAATAGAATAATTCTCTTTTGAAATAATCATTTCCTTTTGCGATTGAATCAATGATAATATATCATCTTCCTGTATTAAAGACATATTAAAGTAAGATATAAAATTCTCGTTGTTCTTTAACCATATAGGATAATCATGATATGAATCTATTGGCTGTCCTGATAAAAAAAATTTAATATTATCAGAAATGTATTTTGGATCGATTAATGTTTCTAAAAATGTTCTGGTATTTACACCTGCTCTTGCTGCATGGTCAATACCATCAATTGCAATTATAACTGGCCTTCCCCTATCTTTACCGAAAAGTTCAGCTATTGATAAAAACTTTTCCCTTATTTCTTTCGTAGATAGAAAATCATTCCTCAATGGGACTTTGTATTTGTATAATTTCCCCTTCAATATAGCTCTCAATTGTGATAGCAGTTCACCCCAAAAGATATCTGGATTAACTCTATCATCAACATCAAAGGGTAAGTATTCAGAATCAACTTTTATTGGCTCATAAGCAAAATATCTTATGTCAATTGCGCGCTCATGATCATTTGTCAATTGGCTTACCAAGCTTGTTTTCCCAATCCCAGGCAAACCGCTTAAAAAGATTATCTTAGATTTTCCTTTAACTAGCTCGTGTCTGAGTGAATTCACTAAGTCTTCTCTGCTATAAAAAAACGGATAAGGTGGACATAAATTATGATTAAAAACTTTAATTGCTTTATTTAAACTTAATGCTTCGTATACATCTTCTACACTTACTTCAATTTTATTACGCTGAGACGTAGTCCATCTTCTTAATGCATGGTCTAGACTAGCAAGTAATGATTCTGCCTGCAACTCAGTTATTGAAAAATATTTGGACAATTTATTGAGTAGAATCCTTTCAACATCATCTAAACTAGGTTTATTTGTTTCTATCCTAAGAAGTTTTAGAAACTCAATCTTATCCTCTTCTTTCGGAATTCCAGCTAATTGTTCTTTCCATACTTCCCAAGCAGTTTCCCACTCTTTTTTAAGTAAAACAATCTCCTGCAAACTTTCAACGCTTTTAGCCTCTGTTCTAATTACAGGCCAAAAATCGCCCAATGCAGGTCTTATGTATTTATCTTCCTGATCTTCAAGTTTAGCTTTTGAAGAGGTTTCTCCAATTTTTCTGTTAGTATATATACATGGTACAATTTTTGTAAAGTTGTCTTTTTCCTCATACCAAGATTCCGCCAACTGTGCTAGTAATGACTTACCTTTACTTTCCCCATCATCCTTCGATACTATATCACCAAATGTAATTGTATTATTGCTTCTTGTATGCTTTACTTGTAAACATAGTATCTCCCCATTATTGTATTTAACAACAATGTCATCTAACCCTAAACTAATGTTCGCTTGTAATGACACTGCCGAAATGTTATTATCTGGGTTAAGCATATCAATAATATATTCCTGTCCTACAGACCATTCATACCAATATGGATCACCCATACCTGGCTTAGTTACTTCTGTGTAATTCACTTTCGTACCCCTCATTAAATTTATATTATTTAAGATATAGAATATATTTCAAATTTGTAATTTAGTAATAAATGTTAGTAATTTGTATAATTTTCCGTTTGTGTTTCTTCCCATTATAGACATAATCTGTCTACTTTATGGATAGTTGGAGATTATATATTATTAGAAATCCTTTTACTTATGATATAGTTATGCGATTTGTTTTACACCATCTTTTATATATTTAATTTTTAAATGTAGAATTACAATATGGATGAGCCAACTGTCCATTTTCTATGTCTCCAGTTCCTCCATCTTGTTTTCTTTTTTTGTGATCTATTGTAATAGAATTAATATGCAGATAACCGCCACAAATTGCACAACGTGGTGCTGTTTTTAATGCTTCTAAAATAAATACGCTTGATTTTCTTCCATCAGAAAATCTATCACTTGTAACTTCATCTAAGCTCATTACTTCCTTAGATAGATATTGGAATTCTTTTAAAGTTATTAAAGCTTTTATTGTCTCTTCAACATTATATCCCTTCAAAAGAAAATCCATTAATTGTATGTAATATGCTGTTATAAACTTATGCCCTCTAGTAGATTGCCTGTATCTTCTTACAATAGTTTGTACTAAATATTCGTAATGAATCATAATTTCTTCAAAACTCTTTCTAATTTTAATAAAATCATTAAATCTATTATTTTCATCTAAATATTTTATAAAACCAAGTACAGCATAATAAGATGCTACTTTATGCATCCCTCTCATATTATAAAAATATACTATTGGATGTAGTCCTAATGAAGATATATGTAACGAATTAACTCTTCTCACTATCTTTCTGCATTTCTTCAAATACTTAATTGTTTCATCACCTTTTTCATCATTGCCTAATTCTTCATTTCCCTTTAATCCATTAGCAATATTTATAGTTTCTAAAATCAATTGTTGACCTTGATCTGATAATAAAGGACCTCCAATTGGTAAATCTAATGTCTTTATTGGTGTCTTATATTCAGGTAAAAATAATATTTCATTTATTTCTTTAGAAATTTTATAAATTTCATCTTGAACTAATTCTGAAAACTTTGACCAATAATTATGACCCTTTCCACTTCTAACTATTGCTCTTGCTGCTAATCCATTTGCAGCATTTCTAGACTTTATTAATTTTATTTCAGTTGGACTAATTGGTGTTCCTTGTTGATTAATTCTAAAAAAAGATTCCTCTGCCTTTAATGAATTCCCTTCCACCCACTGCAATTGTAATGCTAATGATCCTAAATTTTTAGCTCTCTTATTTTTTTCTTCATCATCACATGGTTTTCTTGTTATGCTTTTTAATTCACTATAACTTCCAATGCTACTGTTAATTAAATTTCTAGTAACTTCAGCTGCTTTTATCTGTTCTTTTGGTATATCATTATCAAAAAATTCTCTTGAAATTGCACCATCTCCATAGTCATCATTTACCCATGCTGCAAGTGCGCTTATTCTATGCGATCCATCTATTACAAATATATGATTTGACATACTTTTCCATAATATTATACTCGGAATAAGTTCTCCTTCTATAAAACTAAGAACTAATTGATATATTTTCTCAGGTGTCCATTCATTAGTTTCTCTTTGGAAATCCGGTTTTTTTATTGCTGAATACATAAATGAATTGTAATCTAAATCTGTTACAGACATTGTCAAAACATTTCTATTAACTGCAACTCCACTTTCATCTTTCAAGTCAAAATCTTCTCTAGGTATCAATGCATCTAATACTACTTTTATAGCCATATGTATCATCCTTTCACAATAATTCCCTTAAACTTTGCTTGATATTTAAATACTTTTCTCTAGTAACTCCAACTTCTTATTATAGACATACCCACCCTCATCTTATAATATCCACCTACACCAAATTATATCACAATAAACCTTATTATTACAAAATATAGTTTATTTTGCATTTTTCATTCATTAGTCAGCATATTGAATCTTTCCTCTCCGCACTAATCCCCAATTAATAAAAAAACTCTCACCATGCATCTTAACTTGCATAGTAAGAGTTTTTTATTTCCTTCTTAATCAAATCCTTTACTAACTTTTTATATTTTGTAATACATAGTACCTGCCCTAGTTTCTAATTAGCAAACCTATTATCTTAACTTGATTAATTTTTTTACAGATTTAGGTCTATCCAGCTGCTAAATTTTATACAGCATCCATTTGCAAGTTTTCAAATCATACTTAATTTCAAATAATTTTAATACATTATCAATGAGGCTTTGACATCTAAATACAAACATAATGTTACCTGCTAGCTTTTCAGTTCCTTTTACAATAACCTTATCCACTTTTATTACCTTCATAGAATCATCCTCTGTTTTCAATCTAAATCTTAAAGGTCTTATATCTCCCTTATCATCAGTGTAAGAGACTACTTCAATTGGCCGTGCTACAATTTTCAAAATGCTCACCTTCCTCTATAACATAGAACTCATCAAAGGATATTCCTCTTCTCCAACCCCTCCACATATTGGGTTTAGCCCTGAATTTAAAAAGCATGATCTTATAATAGCTTTATTACCATACTTTAACCTAATTTCATCCACTACTTTATTTAGTTTTCTATCTTTATCATAATTAAAAGAATCCAATAAGTTATATTGATAAAAATCATTATTGCAAAAATCTGTTATATGAACTCCTAGATGCCTTATAGGTTTTCCCTTCCATACATTATCAAATAAATAACAGGCCACCTCATATATTTTCCTAGTTGAATCTGTGGCAGTACTTAACTTCTTTTGCCGTGAATAATTTATAAGATCGTTACCTCTTATAAATATAGAAACTACGGTGCAACAATTTTCCGAATCTCTTAGCCTCATTCCCACTGTTTCACATAAAGATAACAATACTTTGTGAGCTGTCTCTCTATCTTCTACATCAAAAGAAATTGTTGTAGAATTTCCTATGCCTTTCATTTCAATATAATTGCTTTTTCTTACCTTTGAATTATCTATACCATTAGCATAATTCCATATTAATTCTCCATGACTCTTTAGTATGTTTTTTAATATGTCTACATCATAATTTGCTAAATCACCTATTGTATTAATGTTTAACTTATGTAATTTAGGAACTGTAGCTCTGCCTACCATAAATAAATCTTCCACTGGCAGCGGCCACATTTTCTTCTCAATTTCATCTGGAAATAAAGTATGTATTTTATCTGGTTTTTTCAAATCTGAAGCAACTTTTGCCAGCAGTTTGTTATTTGATATTCCTATGTTAACTGTAAAACCCAGCTCTCTCTTTATTCTTTCTTTTATAATTTCAGCTAGCTTCATATAATCTGGGTATAAATTTTCCATATTAGAGAAGTCTAAAAAGCTTTCATCTACAGAAAACCTTTGTATAATAGGTGTGTATTCCTCCAGTATTTCATGCATAGCTGAACTGCATTGCATATATAGCCAATATCTTGGTGGAAAAACTGCTAATTCAGGGCATTTTCTTCTAGCCTCGCATAAACTTTCACCAGTTTTAATGTTATATTTTTTAGCAGAAATTGATTTAGCCAACACAATTCCATGCCTGCTGGATTCATCTCCACCTATAACAGAAGGAATTGTCCTAATATCTAACTTCTCCCCTTGCTGAAGTCTATAAGCTGCCTCCCAAGAAAGGTATGCACTGTTTACATCTATATGAAAAATTAATGTACCCATAAAATATCAACCTCTCATCAAATATTAACACCCAATTTAAGAACATGTGTTCGTATATAATTATATACTATTTTTATATTTTTTATAAGAGGTTTTAAGAAAAAATATAGAATGTTTATCCATTTTCTTCTTTTCCACTCATTTTTTCAAGATTAATTAAAATAAATAAACTACTACCCATCAGAAGATAATCCAAAATAAAAAATAAGAAATGGGGCAAAATAGTGCTCCATTTCTTTAATATATGATATTGTCATTTCATAATACTATTTATTATCTTTGAACTACAATACCATATTAATATCATGCCAACTATGCCAACTATAATCCAAATTGAATTTGATTCAGCATAAGTAATACCAAATGCAAATCCTAGAAAACCAATAAGGGCACCAAAAACATACAAGTAAAACGCTACTCTTTTGCTCATATGGAATTCTACTTCTGCATTCTTCCTAGTAATATTTTCATTCTCCCCTGTTCTTTCTATAGATTCAATATGAGCAGAATTCATTTTTGTAAGTTCATCCATCGATACATGAAATATTTCTGCCAACTTCATTAAGTTTTCAGTGTCAGGTTTGGATAAACCAGTCTCCCATTTTGAAACTGCCTGCCTACTTACACCCACTAATTCAGCCACCTTCTCTTGTGACAAATTATTAGATTTTCTTAAATGCACTAAATTTTCTTTTAATACCATCTATTATTCACCTCTAAAATAGATTACTAAAATCTACAGTTGCACACCACCAATCGTATGTCAACTATCAGTTGCAATAACCAATTTAATAGGAATATTAAATAAACTTTGCTTCGCATAATCCTACTATAAATTTCAAAACCAATAATATTTTTAAAATCCTAAAACTATTACAATACTAGCCATCATAAACATCATTTCTGTTTCTCAAAAATAAAAGATTTAGCACCATTTTCACATATGTTTTCTCTCTGAAATACAAAACCACAATTTTTAGTATAAAAGTGATGATTTCTTTCTGAATAATCAGGAGTTTCAACCGTCCATCTTTTTGCAGCTATATATTTTTGTTCTATGTCTTTCCATACTATCCTTCCAAGATGATTTTTTCTGTATTTAGGGTCAATGAATAGCATTTCCAAATTATATTCACCATTTGGCTTAATTTCAACAGTATACGCCCCAACGGTGGCATTATTATAAATTATTTTATAGCTTTCAAAATTTTCATTTTCATTGAGCCACTTAATTAAACTACCGTCATTGTATCCTCTAGGACCATCTTCTTTCAAATCAGTGTGCATAGATGTATCTTCATTAAATGCGGAAGTCATTATTTTTGTCAATATATCATAATCCACAGGATATATTTTCAAATATTCTATTTTATTATTCATCATAAACTTCTCTTTCTTGTTATATTAATATACAATTTTGGCTTTAGTAATATATTTACTTCCATTTTGTCCATACATTAAATTTCACAACTGCTTTCTCATTTTTTTATTTTATCGTATATATTGCGCTATATATTTCTTCTCCAACACTGATTTGCTCAATGCTCAATACTTCTCCACCCATCTTTTTTTATTTTATCCTCTATTATTTTAAGTATTAGCTCTAATACAATGTTTTACTGTTGTATTGAAATTTATAGTCAATAATATAAAATTGCTAATCTTCTTTAAAAAAACCAACTACAGCTACTATAACTCCAATTATAACAACATAAAGCTGAATAAAATATGTAAATATTCCTCCTAACGACAGTATCCCCATAAAAATACCTATCAGAATAATTACTATACCAAGAAGTATCAATTTAATGCCTTTGTTACCCATTGTGCATTTCTCCTATAACATTTTAATTTCAATAAGCCAAAAAATTACATTTACTTTCTTCTATAATCATAAGTTTCATTTTTAACATTTAATTCTACACCATTTATTTTTATTGTCTCATCATTCAACCATTCCATATCTGCTTCTTCACAGTGATACTGCCAGTAAATATTTTTCGTTTTCCCATTTTTATTGTTCTTTAATGTACCTAAAACCGCAAAATCCGTTGTGGCTCCACCATTATTTAAATAAGCTGTCACAGTATATGTTCCATTGGGAGAAGTTGAGTTGTTAAGATATTCTTGTCCATTAATTCTTTGAATATCGAAAAATGCCCAGTTAATAGCATAGGCTACCCCGCCAATCATAGCAGCTATAATGATGCATATTCTTATGAGCTTCTTTTTTGTTCTTTGTTGCATATGTTTACCTCCTAAAATACAAAAACATGCCCTCTTATATTTCTAATATCTATCAGGCAGATTTAATGCTAAACAATTTAACATTCTGTAATATTAAATAATGTATACATCTTTATTATAGCAAAATTACACATTTTTTCCTAATTACTAAAACATCGTTTCTTTTAAGTCAATTTAAATATAATAAAAAAAACTATTACTTCAAAAATCTTCCCTCATCACTGTTAACATAATGAAGTATCAAGAAATACTAAGTACAAATGAAATATACAGATTTAGAGAAACAATTTATATAGTTATGTTAAATATTTGAATATTTATAGTTATGTAGTATATACTTAAACAAATATACAATTGTAACTTATTGTTCATCAACTTAAAATGATATTTATGATTTGATTATCTTGCTAATATATAAAACCCAAAATAGGTTAATTTTTACTTTACATATTTATATAGGTTGAAAGGTGGAAACAACTATGAATCATAAAGATAGAATGTTGGCGGGTCTACCATATAAAGCGTGGTTAGATGGATTAGCAGAAGAACGAAGGGAAAATAAAAAGAAGATTTATGAGTATAATCACTGCCTGCCAGATGAAGATGAAAAAATTGATAAATTAATAAGAGATATTCTTGGGAAAGCAGGTGTAGATATACATATTGAAGCACCCTTCTATTGTGATTATGGAAAGAATATTGAAATTGGAGATTATTTTTTTGCAAATTACAACTGTACCATTTTAGATGTTGGAAAAGTAATCATAGGTAGTAATGTGCAATTTGCTCCAAATGTTTCTTTATATACAGCAGGTCATCCGATACATCCTGATTCACGAAATTCTGGATATGAATATGGTATTAGTATAACAATAGGAAATAATGTTTGGCTCGGAGGAAATGTTGTTGTAAATCCTGGAGTCCACATTGGAAATAATGTTGTTATCGGTTCGGGAAGTGTCGTTACTAAAGATGTTCCAGATAATGTAATAGCAGTAGGACATCCATGCACGGTTGTTCGTGAAATTACTGAGGAAGACCGTAAGTATTATTATAAGAACTACGAGTTTGATATTGATGATTACAACATTTAATATCTACTAACTAGCAAAGGTCATAAAACTGTATTTTTATTACAGTTTTATGACCTTTGTTAAATTCTATCAATTCCAAAATACATATATACTATAAAGTATCCAAATAGTCTATCCCATAAGGAAATCTAAGATATTCCATCCATCAGATGTTTTTGCTTTATACAATTCTGTATACCCACATCTTTTACAACTAATAGTTATAAATTTCTTATTTTGTATATCGAATATCTTTGATATGTTTCCTCCTGTTGCCTGAAATTGATCTGATTCATATTCATTGTTACCACACTTTGGGCAAACATACTGTTTCTTTTCCATTTTAAACCTCCCTTTAATTTATATAATTTAATCCTCAGTTAGTTGCTGTTGTGCTACAACTTTATGCTAACATGTAGTAGCTAGTCCTCTTATAATATTACCACTATTTTCCGTAATTTTAAATTAAAACTTTCTTATCTCCAGTATACTCTACTGTCCGTTTTTTGTCCGTTTATAAAATACAATACATCAATAAATGGCAAATTAATATTTCTAACACTAAATTTACTTATTTAAGTTCATTCTCTATCAATTTATCAATATATTCTTTTGACTCCTTTAAGCCAAGTCCACTAACCATTCTGTATCTCTTGACTGCTTCAACCCTTTTACCTTCTGAAATAAGGCCTTTTAATTCAATATCTATATTTTCTGTTATCGTATCAGGTACTCCTATTTGTTTAGCAATTTTATCTAGAGTTAAATTAATACGGGCAATATCACTTCGAAGATTGTTAATAGCTCCTAATAAACTTGAGAATATAAATGCTCCTACCCCTATACATATCCATACAATTTTATAATTCATCTTTCTCCTCCTTAGTACTTAATAATTTATTTTAAAACAATCCAACTAGCCATTTTTCTATTTACACTAATGCTCTGAAATACCATCTAATTTTCCTTCCAATATCCAATAGAATGGAAATGAAAAATGGATATGTTGGAAAGCATACCCTTCACTTATATTTGAAATTACTGCAGTAAGCCTGATTGGGCATGTGTAATTTACACCTGCAGCACTTTCCTTTAATACATAGGCCATACTTCTATGTGCAGCAAACAGTTTTTCTTTTGAAGTAAGATTAGTCTGAAATAGATTATTTAGTTCCTCTAATGCACTCTCAGCAAGTTTGTCCTCGTCCAAAACTTGTTTCAACATACCAGTAACTGTAACCCAAGTTACTTCATCAGATCTTGAAGCAATGGCATGCTCTAGATCTAAAATAAGATTTGCATCGCTGCTTTTAGCAAAAAAGTCTCTTATCTGATCAATCCCATAATACCACTGGTTTTCTGGTCCGATCACATATGGCATGCTATCTGCTGCAAAATACTTACTTATAAGTTTTTTTGAAATATCTTTTTGTCCAATAAGTTCTGTCTCTAATTTTTTCAAAAGGTCTTTTAACTCTAAAGTCATCTGATTATTCTTATATCCATCAGTGATGGCATTTTGATTATTATAGTTCTCTAGATGCTCTTTAGAGTTTTCAAAACGCTCATCAGGAAAATTAGACTTTTGTATAGAAAATTGGAGATGAGCAATTTTCCACTTATCACCATCCTTTAGAAGAACACCACTTAAACATAGCGGCCACAAATATTCTCTCTCACTTTCAACACGCTGGTGATAGGTTAGAGACAAAACCCAATTGATAAAAGCAACTCTCTCTTTAGGTGTACGCTCCTTCTCTTCAGATTTGTCCTTTATAAGATCAAGATATCTGTCATATCTTTCTGGTGAGTCTTCAAAGGTATATTTGACATGGCCCATAGTGGCAAACCAGGCAACTTCACCTTTAACTGAAATATGTGCATTTTCCCAATCTATACTAGCATCTCCCCAGTATTTCCAGTCATCCCTAATCAAGTTTTTTACTTGCTCACTACCTAAAAATAATTCTCCAGTTCCAGTACCGAGAACACATATTTCCTCTCCATTAATAAAAAGTTCTTCCATAAAAGCATCTACGTTTTCTATATTTCTCTCAGTGTATCCATTCTGGAATCGTCTAAGAACCTCTCTAATCTCTGTATGTTTATCAGCTGATTCATGGCATACACCTACTTCTCTCAACGGCATTCCAAAGTTTTTACCTAAAAACTGTACTCCAAATATATTCATTAAAAATTCCCCCTTCAAATAGATTTGTTAATTTTAAATAATAGTTGTAATGTCTTAAAGCCTAAACTAAAACAGGGAATTATTGAACAAGAACAAAAACTGTAGGAATACAAAGCCTCCTACAGTCTAAAATTTTAATTTGTTTTTAAAGCGTAACAAATAATTCATATAGCAAAATACTATATAAATTAATATAAAAACAATATAAAACTTAGTTCTATAAGATTAATAACCTCTGCTTACTAATGCAAAAAGAAGCAACACAATAAAGCCCATTAGATTAGGCAATAAAACTTCTTTTTTAATTTTCTTTAACGAAAATTTTTAGCAAGTAGTAATCATCATCTTATAAAACCTCCATTTTTCACAATATATAGTAAGAATAATTTATTATACCAAATAAGTCAATACCCTCTGTACATTTATTAATTAATCGCATCCTACGTTAGTATAATATTATGAAGTTAAAGCTGCAATAGTGTACTATGATGAATTACTGTCTTTTCATTAATAGACTCCTTTTATACTAACTCTCTTATAAACATTAATAATATTTATAAATAATTGAGTTCTCTTATATCAATGTTATAAAACTATTTATTTGCTTTCAAATCTGTAGTGTCCTGTAATAGGTGCTCCTTTAGAATACTTAACTAATGCATCTTCCTCCCTTACAGGTTGTCCTCCATTGTGGATAATATATGGTATACCTTTATTATTCCGTTTGTCTGACACAATAGCAATATGAGAATAATTTTGTCCAAATATAACAATATCTCCTGGCTGCCATTCACTTATTTTATAAGGATCTAAACTATATGAAACAGCATTATTATCAAAGTAAACTTTTAAATTAGGTACTCTTCTAAAGTCTATATTTTTATCTGACTTTCCAGCTACTCTTGGATACATTGATAAATTGTTATTTATATGTTCTGCTACCATGTCTTTAAGAGAATATCCTGCATTTTTGAAAGCTCTCCATATAACATCTGTACAAACGCCTTCATTTTCTGGAGGATATCCTCCTTCATAATAAACACTTTTATATTTTGGCTTGTTCTGAGCATCTTTTCTAGCCCCTAACAAAATGTCGGTATAATCATCTACACCATTTCTATTACAATCATTTTGGCTCTTTATAGTTTCAATGCCAAAATCCTTTGCTGTATATGCTTTTTTAGGAACCAGATTCCAATAGAAGAGAATACCGTAACCTCCTATAAAAATAGCTAATATGCCAAAAGCAATCAGTAGCTTTTTTTGTTTTATCCTCATGATATTATCTCCTACTATATAAATAAATTTTGCTTCACTTTACAATTTCATCATGTTTAGGTTTTAGCAAATTTCATATTCCACATTATTTTTTGTTCTTCACTTTTATTATGATTTTCAGGATCTTTATATAAAACCATACCATATAAACCTTATTTTTACAAACACAAAAATACCTCTAAGCCTTTACTACTTAGAGGTATTAAATAATACTTAAATTTTAAATTTTTGTACCATTTCATTTAATTTTTGTGACATTTCAGCTTGGCTTTGAGCTGTTTTTGAAACTTGTTCCATTCCACTTGCAGCTTCATTTACACTATACTTTATATTTTCTGCATTTTCACTTGATTTTTGTGCCTCATGGGCCATATCTTGTATAGCAGCGCTTACTTGTTCCATAGTTGCTGTTATTTCTTCTGCCATAGAAGCTATATTTTCAGACATATTTGCAACAAACTCTGCATCATTATAATAATCATTCCCCATTTCTACAAAACTACTAAATTGAGGTGTAATATGTTCGCCTATAAATTCTAATATTTCATTACTGTTTCCTTTTAATTCAGAAACAGCACCTTCAACCTCATTTATAGTATCCTGTATTTGTACTACAGCTTGTGAGGATTGTTCTGCAAGCTTTCTAACCTCTTCAGCTACTACAGCAAATCCTTTTCCCTGTTCTCCTGCTCTAGCTGCCTCTATTGCTGCATTTAAGGCAAGAAGATTTGTTTGTTCGGATATGCTTGATATAGTATCTGCCATAACTTTTATATTTTGTACTACTTCTGCTTTTTTAAGTGCTTTAACTATATTTTTTTCTTTTTCCATATAGATTTTATTTGTATTGTCAAAAGCAATATTACTATTATTTTTAACTTCTATTGCTCTATTTTTTATTGCATCTGATTTTTCACTTCCATCTAAAGATTGGGCTGAAAGTGCTTGTATACTGGAACTTACTTCCTCAGATGATGCTGAAACTTCTTCTGCTCCTGCACTTGCACTTTGAGAACCAGACACTATTTCTTCTGTTGCCTCATTTATATTTTCAAGCTTTGCTGCCATTTCTTCAGAGGTTGCTGACAATTCTTCACTTCCTGCACTTAAATCTTGTACTAAATTTGATACTTCTTTTATAAGCTGTCCTACAATATTTTGCGATTCATTAAGTGCAGCAGCAGTTTGTCCAAATTCATCCTTTCTTGTTATGTCTATTCCCTGAGAAAAGTCAGAATTTTTCATTCGTTCTGCAAATGCCTTTAGTAATTTTAGTGGATTAATTATATTTTTTAAAATAATAACTGACATTATAATTCCAACTAGCATAGATATAGCTATTATTAATATAAAGATAATTATCAAATTTTTATACTCTGCGTCATTTTGTTGTTTAACTGTATCTGCATCTTTTACATTGTATTCTGATAAATCATTTAACTTTTTTTGATAATCATTAGATATGACCTCAATAGACTCCATTTTATCCATAGCTTCCTTTTGCTTTCCATCTAAAGCAAGCTTTATTACTTTATCTCTTTCTTCTCTATATTTTACTAACTCTTCTTCCAGTACTTTCATGGCATCTTTTTCATTTTGATGAAGATTAGTATTTTTATATTTTTTAAAATTGTCATCAGCAATTTTTTTTCTTTCTTCTATATCCTTTAACTTTACATCTTGCTTATCTTTTTCTCCTGCATGAAGTATTAAATAATAAATATCTCCCTCAATGGCTCTTGCCTGGTTTTTATTATCAATTAGATATCTTAATGGAAGTAAATTATTATCATACATAGAATTCATGCCATTATTAGCTCTATAAATGCCAACATATCCTACACCTGAGATAATTGCTATTAATATTAACATAGTTATTGATAATGTTAATATTTTTGTTCTTACCTTTAGATTTTTAAACATGTTTCATACCTTCTTTCATTAGTAATATTTCTATATCGTGAGATTTCATAGGTCTCCCACAAAAATAACCTTGAACAGCATCACATCCCATGTTTTTTAATATGTCTAGCTGATTTGTTAATTCAACCCCTTCAGCCACTATATCCATATTCATTTTATGTCCAAGTTCTACCATACCCTTAACTATATCTCTGTTACTTTCTTCCACATGGATATTATCAATAAAGCTTTTATCAATTTTCAGAGTACTTATTGGCAGATTTTTTAGATAACTTAGTGAAGAATACCCTGTCCCAAAATCATCTAAAGAAGTATCTATTCCCATGTTATTAAGTTCTTTTAAAATTTTTATTCCTTGCTTATAGGATTCCATCATTGCTGTTTCTGTTATCTCTACCTTTATATTATTAGAGTTATTACCTACTGCTTTCAGCATTTCTTTAATATTTTCTAAAAAATCTGGATACTTTAGTTCAACAGACGAAATGTTTATTGAAACTTTTATGTTATCATATCCTTTATTCTGCCACATCTTACTTTGCATAAAAGATTCCTTTATTACCCACTTACCTATATCAACTATAAGTCCTATCTCTTCTGCGAAAGGTATAAATTTCATAGGTGGAATAAATCCCCTTTTAGGATGATTCCATCTTATTAGTGCTTCTACCCCAATTATCTTTTTATTTTTCAGTGAAAATATAGGCTGATAATGCAGTTCAAATTCGTTATTTAGTATAGCCCTTCTTAAATCAATTTCTAAATTTATTTTCTCTTCAATACTATTTAACATATCTTCATGAAAGTAGGCATATGCCCTTTTGCCATTTTTTTTGACAAAATCCATTGCTATATCAGCTTTTTTAACTATATTTTCAAAACTTACTCCATCCTTAGGATATTGACTTATTCCTATACTAGTAGCTGATTCTATTATTTTATTATCTATCTCATAAGTTCTATTTGTGATATTTAGTATTCTATTTAATCTATTGTTTATATGTTCTGCTTCTATATAAGGCAATACAATGATAAATTCATCTCCACTCCATCTAAACATCTGCTCATATAGATTTAATTCACTCTTTATTTGCGATACAATCTCCACTATTAATTTATCTCCAATATCATATCCAAAAAGATAATTTATTTTTCTTAAATTATCTATATTCAAAAATAATAATGAAAAACATTTATTTTTCTCATTATACATATGTTGTTGAATTTTTATCTTTAAGTAATCCTTTTGTGGAATATCATAAAAAGTAAATTTAAATATACTTTTTTCATATATGTCCTTTAGGCAAGTAGAACACCTATCTTGATTGAAATTCTTAGTAAAATCAATATTCAATTTTCTCACCGACCCTTGTCTTGTGTGTATTCCCTAGATTAATTTTGTCTATCTAATTTCAATACTTAAATTAACTTATCTCCTAAGTTATCAAGTGATTCTTAGACTCAAGTGGAGTTTGCTTATGATGAATACATCTATCCATCTGAGCCTTAGAAGAACTTATCCAGCGGCGTGTCAGCCGTTATCTCCCACCTAAAGAGGATGGGAGTACTACGGATGGTAGCCGTCGGATAAACATTTTTCATAATGACTCAATTGCACTTATAATAGAATTTTACTAAAATACTAATTCCATGTATTATTAGTTATGACAAAAACACTTATAATTCAAAGTTATTTTACATAATTATACATCAACAATCAACAAAAATAACATTTTGTCCTATTTTATTCTCTGACAATTTCGACAATTACATCCTATTTCTTATCTTTCAAGTTTAATATATGGTTTTGTTGATATAAAATAATATATAAATTATTTTCAAAAGTTCGGTGTTTATCTATAACGTTTGGAGGAATATATATGAAGACTAATAAATCATTTGGTGAATGCCTGTCTGAATTACTTAAAATTTTTAATATAAAAGGAAGTTCACTTTCTAGAGCAATAAATGTAGATTCATCACTTATATATAAGTGGTTAGGTAACAAGAGAGTACCATCTTACAATTCCCCATATATAAATCTTATAACAAGCTTTTTTGTTAATAACATAAATAATTCTTTTCAAAAAGAAATTATAATAGAGACTTTAAGAAAATGGTCTTCTAAGGAATTAGATACTATTAATGTGGAAGAAGAAATACGTAAACATCTTCTTGAATCACAAGGTTATTCTATTGAACTTTTATTAAATAAAAACAATAAAAGAAAATTTGAGGTTTTACCAAATACTAGAGATATGAGTTATCCTAATAAAACTAGCAAACTTGATTTAATCAATAAAAATATAATTATAGAAGATTTTGATTCTAGAAAAAAATTATTTTGCGGTACTGATACAGTAAATATTATAAATGGCAACAAAGAAGTTCTATACTCTGCTCTAAATATTTTAGAAAGTATACCAAAACAGCCTTGCGATAATAATGATACAATACTTATTACATTTAACAGTAATATGGATCTTCTTCCAACATATAAAGAATTCAATATTAAGTGGAAAAACGCTCTTTATAACGTATTGAAGAATGGCTGGAAAGTAATTTATTTGGTAAATCTTAATGATAATGTAAAAAGAACTATTAAAATTATTGAAGATATGCAGCTTGCACTTTCTACTGGAAGATATTACATTTACTACTATAAAAGAAAATCTGACATATTTTCAGCTAACGAACTAATTATTGTACCTAAAATTTGTGCATTATATTGTTTTTCATCACACCTTAAAAATCAAATTGACAGCGCATTTTTTTTTAAATCAAAAAAGAGTATAGAAATTTTATCAGGGCATTTTTCTCAAATTTTTTCATCTGCTAAGCCTTTATTAAACTCATATCCTTCACAACAGTGTATAGAATTTCATTCAGTGTTTACTGAATCAGAAGAAAGGCTGGGAGATAGATATGTTTTTAAAGGTGATATTAGTACAATTACTTTTCCGCTGGATTTATATAAAAAGTATTTATCTTTAAGTGGAAAAACAAAAGGCGAGATTGCAAAACGTTTATCTTTACACAAACGTAGAATTAGTGCATTTAAATCTCAAATAAAATATTATAAATTCAAGGAAATTTGGTTTAAAGAATCTATAGAAAAATTAATAACTGAAAAACAATATTCCTTTGATCAGTATTATATTTTAGGAAATACTATTCCAAATAATGAAGATATTATATACCATCTTGAGAACGTAATAAATTTACTTAATGAAAATAAAAATTACGAAATTGCACTTGTAAATAAAAGTCACTATGAAAATTTATCAAAAATATACTGGATGGTAAAAGAAAATAGTAATGTATTTATAGAAGCTTTTAATACTAATATTGAAAATAAAACCGTTTCTTATAATTACAATTCTGAAATAAATCTATTAATTTCTGAGCCCGATGCAGTAAATGCATTTGGAGATTATTTTTTATTAATTTGGGATCATATAGATCCTATTGATAGAGATAAAAATCAAATAATAAAATGGCTTCAAAATAAGATAGATTCACTTAAAAATCTAAAGAGCAGCTTCCATTAGCTGCTCTAAATAATTACCTATATTGCTCCTCAAATAAACTTAGGAAAATTAATAGCTACCCCTCCTTTTTCCTCAACTTTCTAAACATATTTTTTGTAACTCCCCATAATATATTGCATAAATTATATATTGAAAGCAAAAATCAGGAGGTTGTTTTGTGATTATTCATGTTGTAAAGCCTGGAGAATTTCTTTGGCAAATTGCAACTTTTTATAATGTTCCAATCAGTGAAATAATATCTATTAATGAACTGCCAAATCCGAACCAATTGCTGATTGGCCAGGCACTACTTATACCTACAGAAGATGTTTTCTATATTGTAAAACCCGGAGATACCTTATGGATAATTGCTAAAAATTATGGTACTACTGTTGAGTCAATTATGGCAGTAAATCGAATTTCTAATCCTAATGTTATATATCCTGGTCTTACCCTTTATATTCCTGCACTACGTCATCGAATTCTCCCTGGAGAAACTTTGGTGCAGATTGCACAAATGTATGGAGTCTCTCTGCAAAATCTGCTTAAAGTAAATTATATTAAAAATCCAAACCTTGTATATCCAGGTACTATATTAGTTATTCCTCGCAAACAAAGACCTGACATTTTTGTAAATGCCTATACTATTAGCATGGGTGAAAGTGGAGTGCCTTCAATAATGCAGGATGGTGAACATCTAACTTATCTAACTCCATTTGCATATAAGATTCAATCTGATGGAAACCTTGAATCTATAGATGATACTCCATTAATTAGAGCTGCTTATTCTAAAAATGTAGTTCCTATTATGTCAATTACTAACTTTACTGCTAAAGAGACCGGCTCTAATATTGCACATGCCGTTTTATCAGATCCAGCAATACAGGAACGTTTACTTGAAAATTCTATTAATATAATGAAAACCAAAGGTTATAGAGGATTAAATGTTGATTTTGAAAATGTATTCCCAGCTGACCGTGAACTTTATAATCAGTTTCTTCAACGTGCAGTAAATCGCCTACACCCACAAGGTTTCTTTGTTTCTAGTGCCTTAGCTCCAAAAACAAGTTCTACACAAAAAGGTCTATTGTATGAAGCCCATGATTATGAGGCTCATGGTAGAATTGTAGACTTTGTCATATTAATGACCTATGAATGGGGATATAGATTAGGCCCTCCACAAGCTATTTCTCCTTTAAATGAAATTAAACGAGTTATTGATTATGCTGTCTCCGTTATACCTAGAGAAAAAATTTATTTTGGATTCCAATTATATGCAAGAGATTGGCTCCTTCCTCATGTTCAAGGACAAGAAGCTGAAACCTTTAGTATGCAGGAAGCTATAACAAGGGCAGTAAGATACGGTGCTGTTATACAGTATGACCCAATAGCCCAAGCTCCTTTCTACCGATATAGGGATGCTCAGGGAAGAACTCATGAAGTTTGGTTTGAAGATGCCCGCAGTGCTCAAGCAAAATTTGATATGGTGAAAAATTATAATCTAGCAGGAATAAGCTATTGGGTCCTAGGTTACCCATTCCCTCAAAACTGGGTTTTACTTGAAGATAATTTTACTGTAAAAAAATTAGTATAATACATTAATCCTAAAAAGAGCAGCTTTAATTAGCTGCTCTAAATAAATTCTATTATCATAATATAAATACATTTTAAATTTATATTATGATATTTATATATTCACACTGATTATCTAT
This sequence comes from Clostridium sp. JNZ J1-5, assembly GCF_053901425.1. NCBI lineage: Bacteria > Bacillati > Bacillota > Clostridia > Eubacteriales > Clostridiaceae > Clostridium > Clostridium sp. JNZ J1-5. The sequence continues at coordinate 743,261 of NZ_CM132773.1, forward strand.
TAAAATACCTTTTAGAATTAGTTTCATAGGTTTTTCTAGAAAATGGGCCTTTATAAATATCCTCATCTAAAAACTTTAATACAGTTTTCATTTCTTTTTTATCCTCTGGTAAATTTATTTTATTCTTTCCCCTGTCCTCTAAAATATCTATATTAAGATTATATTGAATACCCTTTTCTGCTATTTCCGCAGCTGTATATGTTTCTAGTACTCCTGAATCAGATATTAATGCTATCTTTCTTCTAACCCAGGCATCTGCATTTACTTTAAATATCTCTTCATTATTAACATATACATGATCATTCTTAATAAAATTATTAATATCATTTTCAGTTGCAAGTCTATAATATTGGCTCAAATCAAATATTTGCCTTGCATGATAATATGATTTAAAAAATAGACCATCACTCTTATAAATACAGTCAACATTTTCTAATATATTGATTCCAAGTGAAGACACTTTTTCAAAAGTATTATTTGAATAAAATAAGCTTATCCCTTTTTTTGTGATGTATTGACTCTTATTAAATTTTTGAAATGTAATTATTATTTCAGGCTCCAATTTACCAGTAAAGATTCCTTTTATATCTGGCAATATATCTATATCAGGAATAAAGGGGTCCACACTAGTTGGTTCTCTTAGTGAATCAATTATTTTCTCATCAATTCTATACTCACTAATAATTTGAATTTCTCCATTATCCGGCTTATAACTTCCATCAAACTGTATAAATTCATTTTTTAAATCTAACATTTCCTCTGACAGTTTACCAAATAATTTGCATAAAGTTTTTTGGCTATCTCTAGTTAAATTTAATCTTTTTACTTCATAGTCATTATTATTTTTAGTTATAATAAAAAATGTTGTATTCTCAAACATATTATTCCCCCATCACATCAAAAACCATATATTCTGTTAATTGAACAACCTTTTTTACTGTTGAAGTATTTCTTAAATCTCTCTTAGTAATAAGTAAAAATGTAATATTATTAATTGTTGTAACTTCATAAAAATGATATCCAAATAGAGTTAATAGAGGATTGATATGATAGGAGTTTGTACTCCATATAACTAAGAGAAATATGACAAATATAAAAATTAAAACCGCTTCATTAATTTGATCAGAAGCAAGAGTTCCAAATGGTATTAAATATGCAACTAAAAATCCCACTACTTCTCCATCAGCTGTTTTAATTGAATTAATAGGAAAATCCACAACTTGTAGTCGCTTTTCAGCAGTTTTTAATACAATGACACATAGAATTATTAAAGATATTGCAATTAAAATAACTTCAATGACTTTATATAAAGATTTATTATCAAGCCACAATACGAATGCATATGTTATTAAAACTGGTGCAAATGAAGTAGACACCAAACTAGCTTTTGCCAACTTATTTAACATTTAACCACCCCCAATTAAATTAAATATTATTAAGTATATATGCCTACCTCATTATAGATAACTAAAGTAAAGCTTTTCAAATTTTAATATTTAATACATATTATACCATCTAAATCTATACTGAACAATTAAACACTAAAATAATACTATTGCCTTTCTAAATAATTTTTAAGTTCGGATTCCATTATAAAAAGAAACTCTTTATTTAAACAGTATTTAGAATCAGTAACTTTCACAAGTCGTGCAGATCTTAGCATACTAAGATGATGATGTACAGTTGACTTTGCAAGATTTAGTTTTTCTGTTAACTCTTGAAGGGTTTTATCCTCTTCATAGAGAAACTTTACTATTCTAAGCCTAACTTCGTCTCCTAATGCCTTATATCCCTGTATCAAATTGATATCAGGAATATAAATATCTTTACCGATTGCTATGCTTTCATCACTTACAGAATAATAGAATATTTTTGTATTAATACTATCAGCTTCAACAGTCCAAGGTCTATAAATATATTGAGGTATAAGTACAACGTCTGTTACTGTTGGCTCTGGAGAATATGCTACTCCCCCTGTAACCCATTCAACAAATTTTTCTGGATCAAGCTTATCCTTCATCAAATTCTTACTTTGAAAATCCCTGCAAAGTATTGACAAAATATATTCCTCTTCTGGCTTAATTACAGTTTCATACCACGCCTTCATTAAAGTGATAAGATGACTTTTCAATCTATCAACTGGTACAATGCAAATGAACTCTATATAATCTGGAAAAAACTTATGTTTTGAGCAGCTATCAATTAATTTTATCCTAGCTGACTTATCTCCCAAAGAAGCATTTTTTCTATTTTGCTCATTTTCTTCACCTAAAAATGGAAGTGAATAAAATCTTAATTTCTCTTCTTTTAAATTATCTATATAATCTAAAAATGTTTTTAAGTCTTCAAATTCTTCTACATAGAGTAATTGAAGCAGCGTCTTCCAGGTATTATTCTTTTTACTATATGCAAGCTCTTTTTGGGCTTCTTTACTAAGTTTTTCTATAGTATTGGCCCAATATTTCTCTGACTTTTCAAGAGTATGATGTAATTCATCGTAAGTAGATGCTGCTATGCCTAATGCACATTCCCACAAAATAGAATATTTCATATGAACTTTATATGTTATTTTTGTTCCCGAGCTAAGGTTAAGTAATTTCATAAAATCAACCCTTTCTAAAATATCTAGTATGTCTTCTTTGCACTTATTTATTTTACTTAGATTTATTCTATAATATCCGAATTGTAAATTCAACGTATTTAGAATAACATTATTGAGTACATACCTCTTATGTACTAGTCTATTTACAAACATATAATAGTAGATTATACTTTTACTTGTTAACAACCTATATCATTAAATGATATAGGTTAGTGACTTCTACTTTAAATTAAAAGTGGGAGTTTATCTGTTTTTTGGGAGGGCTAAAGATGGAAAAAATATTTTATGTAGGTTTAGGAGGATTTATAGGTGCAGCATTACGTTATATTATATCTACAAATTCCTCAAAAATATTTAATGGGCAACTGCCCTATGGAACTTTAATAGTTAATATATTAGGTGGAATTCTAATTGGTTTTATTATGGAGTTAAGTTCTACATCAAATATTATTTCTTCAAATTTAAAACTTTTTCTAACCACTGGCATTTTAGGTGGTCTTACAACATTCTCTACATTTAGTTATGAAACTATAGCTTTATTCAGTAATGGCAGTTATTATTTAGCACTACTAAATACTTTTTTAAATTTATTTTTAGGTTTTTCGGGAGTAGTAATAGGTAAAAACATCGTAAATATATAGAAACATAATATTACAATTAGCATATAATTTTAGTGTAGATATTTTTATTGGAGGTTTGTTATGGATAATCAATTCCAAGTTCGTCATGATGACGATCATGAACACCATGAAAAAGATCACCATGATAAATACACAGAAATGCCACTCTATATGCAATCTATGTATCCTATGCACCATATGCATCATATGAACTACTGTCCATGGATGTACAATTGCCCTATGTATAATACTTGTCCATTAATTCATCAACATGAATATATGGATAATTATCCAGAACTCAGGGAAGATGAAGATGAAAATCTCGATTTAGATATGGATATGAGTAGACAATATCATGGATATATGCATCATAATTATCCACACTATAATTACCATCATAATTACCCATATCATCATCCTTACTACTATAATATGCCATATTACTATCCGTATCCACAATACCCAATATTTCCATACTTATTTCTTTTAGGGTTATAATATACTAGACTTTACTCCATATAAAAACCTCAGATAGCCTAAAAATACCTGAGGTTTTTATATATTTTATTCTATTTAAAATATATTATCTAAATTAAAATTCTTTAAATAGTTCTTTTTTAACCCCGCATATAGGACATTTTTCTGGTGCTTCGTATTCTATAGTATATCCGCAAACAGGACATACATAAAATTTACTATCTCTCATGTCATTATTTTCTTTAGCCAAATTTTGAGCTTCCTGAAACAACTTAGCATGCTGCTTTTCTGCCTCAACTGCAAAGTGAAATGACCTTTGTGCATCTTTTTCATTTTGATATTTTGCAGTTTCAAGGTACACAGGGTACATTTGATCAATTTCATGAAGTTCCCCATTTATAGCTCCCTGCAAATTTTCTACTACATTAGTTAGCCCAAAAACTGCTCCGGCTGGCACAGTATAATCTCCAACCTGTTCCTTAAGCACCGTAAAATGATTTTTAGCATGAACTTGCTCTGCATAAGCTACAGCTCTAAATAGTCTTCCTATGCTAGGAAAACCATCTTTTTCTGCAGCTTCTCCCCATACTAAATATCTCATATGTGCCATACTCTCTCCACCATATGCTGATCTAAGAAAATCGGCAGTCATAGCATTTTTTACTGACATATAAATCACCTCATAAAATTTTTTTGTATAATTAATAAAATACTATATCTAAATATATTTAAATTTATTAAATTTATGTTTATCTTCTACCTCCTATACCTTCCCCCCTAATTTTATAAATAGGCATATTAATTCATACTATATATACTTCTCATGTATTTCTTTTTTATACTTTTATAATAAATTAAAAGAAATACCTGTATAAAAAAATTTATACAGGTCTCCAAATACTCCTAGAAATATTCAGTTAAAGTCTAATAACTTTTTAACTCCTTTATGGTCATCCCTTCAAGTCTATCTTTACCATCTGTAGCCTTAAAATGAGCTTTTCCATGTTGAGGATACATAAATTCAATCATTGCAAAATTAGCCACATCTACCAAGTATTCTGTGTTTCCAGTTTTTCTGTATCTTTCTAGTCTTATTTCTAGATTATCTATGGCATTTACAAGTCTTTGTCCATAATTATCTTTTATAGCGCCGTATTTAAAGTAGCTAGTTGCCATTCTATTTTTCCTTAAATCGTCAAATTCATTACTGTATTCAGTTTTTAAAATATCATCAATCATTTTAATCTCCTCCACTATTTATTATTTCCTTATTTCTTCTATCTAACCTGTAAGATAAATTCACTTTGTCTTAAATGAATGTTGATTTTTATATGAATTAAATATATTTCAGTATAGTTTCTATATTTTTTTCATTAACCCTTTATTTAATGTTCATATTTCTAAAATAAAAAATCGGAGCAAATAATTAGCCCCGATTCAATCCGTTATTTATTGATTTTAATCTCTTCCATAGTAATAGTTCGTTACTATAGGAGTGGATTTATAATAATCTTCTCCTTCTACATTAGCTTCTCCTAACATACCTAAAAGCAGAGATTTATCTCCCTCTAATTCTTGTTCTTGATCTTTTTCATTCACATTTTCTACTTCCATGTAATATTCACCTCATTTGCAACATAGCATTTTATAGTTATATATATTTTTCCCTTGAATTAAATTTTTATAACAAGCTTGTTTCAAGAGATTGTTGATATGGAAAATTTTAAATGAATGTAAAAACCAACATTCATTTAAAATTATATGAGAAAAGAGCCGTTATAAAAAGTATATATATGGTAATAATTCAAATATAAATTAATTTGGAGGTATACATATGAATAGAGATGTTAAACAAATTAGTGTATCCACTACAATAGTAACAACGGAAATAAACAAAGATCGAGTTAAAGAACTTATTAGAGAACTTAAAGATTTAGATGCAATCGATATTTCAGATGCCGAAGTTATAGAAGCTGCCGCAGATTGTTTATAAAACAAAAATGTGCAACTCAAAACACTTTACTAAACCTAAGGTGCCTTGAGTTACACACTTTTTAACCTATAACTTGAATTTCTTTAGAATAGTTATTTAAAACTTCACATCCATTCTTAGTTACAACTACTAAATCTTCTATTCTAACTCCCATCTTTTCATGCAAGTATATGCCAGGTTCTATAGAAAAAATCATACCTTCTTGAACAATCATATCATTTTTTGCACCTACATCTGGATATTCATGTACATCGATACCTATGTTATGTCCTGTTCTATGAGTAAAATACTGACCGTATCCAGCTTTCTCTATTACTTTTCTTGCCGCACTATCTATATCACAAAACCTAACACCAGGTTTTATTGTTTCTATTGCATTAATGTTGGCTTGTAATACAATATTATATATTTCCTTATATTCATCTTCTACTTTCTTAAAAAATAAAGTTCTAGTCATATCTGAGCAATAAAAATTAGTTTTTCCTCCAATATCTAAAATTATACTATCTCCATCTTTTAAGCGGCTTTTATCTGAGTCATGATGTGGCTCTGCTGCATTTGCACCATAAGCTATAAGAGGATAAAATGAAAAGCTATCAGTATTATATCTTTCATATATATCTCCTAATAACTTACAAGCCTTTTTCTCTGTAATATTCAATGGAATTACTTCCTCAATCAATGCTTTCATAGCCTTATCATTAATTTTAGAAGCCTCTCTCATAAGATTGATTTCTTCTTCATCCTTTATCATTCTTACCTCATCTACTATAGGCGATCCATTGACGAGCTTTATATTTGGCATTTCCTCCATAAGCTTGATTAAAAATTTAGCCGGCCATTCCTTATCAATTCCTAAAATTTTATTCTCTTTTATCACAGATAGCATTCTTAATATAGGTTCTTCTCCGTCATTGTAGAATTCTATATCTATATCCATATTTTCACTTATAGGAAATAACTCATTTACAAACAGCCTTTTGTCACCATTGATATTTAAATATAGTGCTAAAAGCCTTTCACCTGGCTCAATCCACTTTCCAGTTATGTAAAATATTGATGCTGGAGAAGTTATAATTATTTGATCAACATTATGTTTTATCATACTATTTATTACTCTTTTTAGTCTTTCTGCTTTCATAATAGCATCTCCTTTTTGTTTATTAAGTAGACTTTATATAATATTATACTCTATTTAATCCTCCATGAAAAAATAAAGTACAATTAAAAGAGTTATGGACATAGGTCCATAACTCACTTTTTATTCTATAGGCTCTCCATCAAAATTAGTATATCTCTCCGGTGTCCTTTTATATCTCTTTTTAGTATCCTCCTGTGGCCTATGCCCATCATGTTGTTTACTCTTTTTATGAGTTTCGCCTCTCATTTTTGCCATTTTTAATTCTCCTTCCCTTTTCTAGTAAAATAGGTTCTATTCATGTAACTTCTCATAACTATCTTTCTTTTCAGTTACAATAGGTTTACCTTCCTCATCTATTCTTATAGCGTTTTTTAAACTTAATATATAATTAGTTGGCAAATCGCCTAAGTCTACTTTCTTATTTTTATTATCATTATTCATATTGGCACTCCTCTCATTATTTAATTTTCCCCCCTAATGTTCTTTTATGCTTTCATTTTACTTGACAAAATCTCAGTTATTACATAAAATTTTAATAATTACGTAAACTTTTGTTAGCTCCATTTATTTCACTGTTAATAAATCCAATAGGGTTAAAATAGGATAAAAATTCTATATTAATCAAATTCTAATTGATAGTATCTACTTCTAGTATCCGATAATTTAATTTAAGGTGTGATCTTATTGAATAATGAAAAATATAATCAAAAAATTATAAATATGTCAGAGATATTAAAAACCATAGGTCATCCTACAAGATTATGTATAGTATGCAGACTTATGATAAAAGATTTAAATGTCTCTCAAATGCAAAATTGCCTTGATATACCACAGTCTACAATTTCGCAGCATCTATCAATTTTAAAGTCTAAAGGTATTATTGAAGGAAACAGAAAAGGCACAGAAATTATATACTCCCTAAAGGATGATAGTGTCAAAAGAGTAATAAATAGTATTTTTTCACGTGATGAAATACCTATTGATTAATTAGAGATTATTTTTCCTCTTGGAAAGCCAACTCCTTTATCATTAATTCTTCTCCTAATTTTGTATTTTCAAAGATATCTGTTGCATAATATAGGAACTCTTCTGGATTCTGGAGTAGAGGACTAAAATGTGTAAGCCAAAGTTCTTTTACTTCTCCTTCTCTTGCTAACTTAGCACACTCTGAAAATAACATATGCCCATTTTTTTCTGCCTTTTCTAAATAGGAATCTTCCCCATACATTCCCTCTCCAATGAATAGATCTGAACCTTTTATAAATTTTACTAGTCTAGTAACAGGTCTTGAATCAGTACAATAGGATATTTTCAATCCCTTTCTCTCTTCTCCTAATACCATATCAGGAGTAAATATTTCACCTTCAAAATTAGATGATTCTCCTCTTTGAAGGCTACTCCATAGTCTTCTTGGTATATTATTAGCTTCCGCCCTTAATCTATCAAACTTTCTCTTTCTGTTTATCTCTATACTGTACGCCATACATGGTATACTGTGTTCTCCTATTACAGCACTTATTGAATATTCCTTATGTTTAAAATCTCTAATTCCATCTTCTTCAATTTCAATTAAATTTAGCTCATATGGCAACTCTGGAATTATTACAGTCAATCCATTGATTATTTTTCTTAATCCTTTAGGTCCAATTATAGTTATAGGTTCTTTTCTATTTGAATTTCCTATAGTACTTAAAAGTCCTGGGAGACCTGCTATGTGATCTGCATGATAATGGGTTATACATATAACATCTATAGCTTTAAAACCCCATTTTAATTTCTTTAATAAAATTTGTGTACCTTCCCCACAGTCTAATAGTATCATACTTCCATTGCAGATCATTACTGCGGAAGTTAAATATCTATTTGGAAGAGGCATCATGCCTCCTGGTGCTAATAAACATACTTTTAACATATCTAATACCTCAAATAATATAATTTTTATAACAATAAATTACCTATTTTAGATTAATTAATATACAAAATATATTCTCTTCTATTATTGGCTGACTTTTGAAAGATTTCTTTCTTTACATAATTTATTTCATTCTATAAAATTTTTCTTAAATCTATAGAATTCATTTATAACTATAAAATCAAATCTGTCCATTTGTTATTCTATGCACTTTTTACAACTATTATCATAATAAAATCCCCTAAACTCATTAATTTTGCTTTTATAACATTATGCACTCTTTAACAAAACATGCAATTTATTATTAAAAACTCAATAAATGTCCAAAATAATTATGAAAGAAATATTGCATTTTAGCTTGATTTTATATAGAATACTTGCATATAATATAATTATAGAAACCCAATAAAAAAGAGGGGTGTTATTTATGGTAAATGTAATTTTAATAGTAACCTTTGTTATGCTTACTTCAATAGATTATATAATTAGGATTAAAAAAAATCCTCGTAAAAATACTTTAAGTAACTTATCTAATTCAAATACTTACTACACAAACACAAGAATTAATTAATACAACTGATTAAGCCCTCCATATAAATTTAATGGAGGGCCTTTAATTAATATAACACTTTTTAGACTAATGTACTTATTGTTAAGGTTTATTATTAAAGTATTTCATTCCCTCTTCTTAAGCTTTTTTCTATAGATATAATTTTGCAAATTATTATGGCTACAGTATCATCTACAACAAGAACTCCTTCTCCAATTCTTGTTATAGTTCCGCTTATACTGCTAAAAACCTCATCTTTAGCTATAGTATTAATAGTATATCTTCTTCCTATTCTGCTGCTGCAATACTCTCTAAGATGTCTTTCGCAACATTCGCAGTCTCCTTGCCTTGGTATATCTGGTTCAGGCAAAAGATCTATTTTAGGCAAGGATCTTGTACATATTCCTACTATTTGATGAATAGGTATCAAACTTCTAATAAATGGGGTTTCAATTTTTACAAGAGAATCTTCAATACTGATAATTCTTGCATTAAATATTGTTCCTTGTCTCTCAGTTCCTATTTCAATATCACCAATTCCTAAATCTGATAGCTGTTTTAAAATATTATGCATAGGTATTACACAAATTTCACGTAATCCAGCTGATGCTAGTCTAGGTGGATCTTGTAACTCAATTTGCTCTTGAAATATTTCAGTTTCTTCTTCCTCTACTCCTTCCACTTCATCATTTTCATGTAATGGTTCAGACACTGAATACTCTTCCATATTTTCTTCAATATATTCTTCCTCATTATCTTCTTCGTTGTTTAGCTCTTCATCTAAATAGTCACCTTCATTAGCTTCTTGATTATCTTCTAATGCATGGTCTTCATTCCAATTATATTCTTCGCTATTATCTTCAAAGTTACTATCCCATCTAAACTCTAGTTCATCTTTATAATCATTATCCCACTTAAAATTGTCATCCCATCTATAGTTTTCATTTAATTCTATTTCACCATATATGCTGCAATTATTATCTAGTATGTTGTCATCTTCATGACAATTATCATTTTCCCAAGCACAGTTATTATTCCAGTTACAGTTACAATCATTATCGTAACTCATAGGCTCACATCCCTTTTTATAATGTAGTTTATATATTTTATCCTACATTATAATATGCTTGTACATTTTCATTAGTTCATACTTTATTTCAGATTATTTATTCTGTCACCTATTTTAATGACATTATGTTCAATTTCTCTTAGTCTCTTAAGATATTCATTACAGTTTCCTTCTATATGGATTAATGAATTATAATATGCACAATAACTTTTATAGAAATCTATTAGAAGTGAACACTCATATTCATTTTTATAATCCATGTTTTCTATTTCTTTCATGAGAATGTCAATATAACTTTTACAATCATTTATTTTATTAAATTTATTACTATCTATTAATTTTTTATTTTCATTCCTTAAGACCTCATAAGCTTTAAGATTTTTATCTTTTGTCCTATCTAACTTAGATGCATATGCAGATAATGATTCATTAACTTGAATCATACCATCATATATTTTTTCATATGCTTTATGAAACTTAGCATTGTAAATTTCTATATCCATTTCTTTATTATAATTGCTATTAATTTGAGCTTTTTCTTCTATAATGCTACTTTTCTTCATAAGTTTAAGAGTACTGTTTACTTTTGCTGATATAGACACTATAAAAAACATTACGCTAATGGCTAACATTATTTTTTTCATAAGTTTATATCTTTTACTTTTTCTATTGTCTTTTCCATTATCTATCATATCTTTAAGTTAATCCCCTTTTAACTTTTGTATATAATTTTACCATCCAATTTGGTATCGTGTAAATTCTTTATTATACATATATCGTTTTATTAAAATATAAAAAGTTTAGACAAAGTTTTAAACTTCATCTAAACTTTACTCTCTATTCTATCTTACTCCTGATCTTCTTTTTTTCGCCTTAGGAGACAATTCTTCTCCAATTTCCATATTAGCTTTTTGTGCTTCTTTTTGATATTTTTCATTAGCTTTATTTCTTGATTTTTTATTACTGCTAGCTTTCTTATCCATTATTTATATCTCCCTATACTTTTTATTTGAATTGGTTTCTAGGACTTCCTTTACCTCTTTGTCTTTTCTTATCTGTGCCAGGCATATCCATTAACTCAGCAGCTTCCATATTTACTTTATCATATTCTCTTGAAAGTTTTTCAGCAACCATTTTTGATTTATTCTCTTTTCTTACCAAATCAATTTCCTCCTCTTTTTGTTTAATGATCCTATATACTAAGTATTTTAACCACTTTTTTTAATATAACTCATTTAAATAAACTATAAAAATTTGAATATAAATGATTTAATTTGCATGAAAAAATGCATAATAGATTATTATTAGACAAATTTTGAATAGTGAACTTTCCGCATATATGATATTATGATATATAGACTGTCAGATAAGGAGGCTATTTATGTTAAAAAAATTACAAGATTATTTAGTAATAGGATTCGCACTATTCGCTATGTTTTTCGGAGCTGGCAATTTAATTTTCCCTCCTTCCCTCGGAAGGGCTGTAGGATCAGGTTATCACGTTTCTTCTTTAGGATTCTTAATAACAGGTGTTGGACTTCCTCTAATGGGAATTATCTCTTGCATGAAAAGCGGTGGGAATTTTGAAAATATGGCTGGGAGAGCTGGTAAATGGTTTGCAGTCATTACAACAACTGCACTTATGTTGTCTATAGGACCTATGCTTGCTATTCCAAGAACAGCAGCTACTACTTTTGAGTTAAGTCTTCAGCCATTATTTCCAAATATGAGCCAACTTTTAGGAATTCTGCTGTATTTCTTTGTGAATCTCATTTTTGTATTAAAACCAAATTCAATAATAGATAACATTGGGAAATTTTTAACTCCACTTCTTTTAACTATGCTTGCTATAATTATAGTAAAGGGAATTATAAGCCCTATAGGACCTATTGTAGATACTAATTATTCAAATGTATTTACTAATTCATTACTTGAAGGGTATCAGACTATGGATGCTATGGCATCAGTAATCTTTGCTTCAATTATAATAGCATCTGTAAAAAGCAAAGGCTATAGAAGTGAAAAGGAAATTGTTTCAGCTACACTTTCTTCTGGATTAATTGCTGTGCTAGGCTTAAGTTTTGTATACGGGGGTCTACTATACTTAGGTGCTGAGACAAGTACTTTATTTGGTAGTGATATTTCTAGAACTAAATTAGTTATGGAAATATCTCAAAGTGTTCTTGGAAGATTTGGTACACTGGCTTTAAGTATATCTGTTGGCCTTGCATGTTTAACTACTTCTATAGGTCTTACAGCTACTGGAGCAGAATTTTTCACTAAACTTTCTAAAGGAAAAATTTCATATATAACTAATGCATTTATAATAACAATAGCTAGTATAATAATAGCTCTTAAAGGTGTTGATATAATAGTATCCTTTGCATCACCTATACTGCAAATACTTTATCCAGTTGTAATAGTATTAATAATAACCGGACTATTGGGTAAATTTATAAGAAATGACAAAATTATATTTATAACTGTCCGCGTAACATTATTATTTTCAATACTGGCTACTCTAGGTTCTATAGTTAATAATGCATTAATAAAGAATATTTTAAATGCAATTCCTTTATCCTCAGTAGGCTTTACATGGGTAATCCCTACTGCAATAACATTTGTTATATGTTATGTTGTATTTAACAATGAAAGAAAATCCTTAAATAATGCATAATTAATTTTATTATTTAAGGATAGTGCTACAAAATAGCGACCTTGGTAGATGTAAAATAAGGTACTAAAAATCGAAGGTATATAATTCAACAGAGAATTATATACCTTCTTACTTTTAGTACCTTAAATTAGACTAACTATATGAAGTCAAGGTAATTTTAAAAGAAAAGTTATATTTTTAGTTTCTTAAAAAAGTGCATGACAAATAAAGCAACCTAGTTGCCTTTTTTAAAAAGTCAGGATTACATTTGTGGAATAAATGTGGTATTGGTTTTTAAAAGATAAAATACAACACGTATAAGCTTTTTAGCAACATGGCTCATGGCAACATAGTAATGCTTACCTTCTGACTGTTTCTTTGATAAGTATAATGCAAAGGTTGAATCTCTCATTGAAACAGTTCTAGATGCAGTAAGTATAGCCCAACGGAGATATGTAGAGCCACGTTTTACCATCGGTGTATGAGAAGCACTGTATTTACCAGATTGATATGTAGAAGGATCTAATCCAGCGAATGCTAAAAGTTTAGCTGGGCTTGTAAACTTCTCTATATCTCCAATTTCAGAAAGTATTATAGCTGCTAGAGTATATGAGATACCTGGAATACTCATTATTGGAGAATTAATCTCGGTAACAACTTCTTTTATTTGAAGGTCTAAAGCATCAATCTCAGCTTGAACTGATTGAATTAACCTAATAGTTTGTTGTAATTCAAAAGATAAAGATTTTGTGCTAGTTCCAATTGAATGCCTAGCGGCTTCTTTTAAAGCGGTAGCTTTATCTTTTCCATATTTGCCCCTAGAAGCCTTACTTAGAATACTAGTAAGCTTAGTGAGATGGCAATTAGCCACGTCCTGCGGACCAGGTAACTCCGACAGGAGGCAATAAGAGGAATTTTGATGAATTGACCAAAAGTATTTAGGTAGTTCAGGAAACATGATATCTATTAGTCTTGTTATTGATATTTTTAATTTTCCTCTATAACCGATTAAACGATATCTATGTCTAGTTAGTGACTTTAGCTCTTGAATCTGATATGATACTGGTGAATAGGATTTTGTATCATCAGAAAAGAGCATTTTAGCAATAACTAATGCATCCGTTTTATCGGTCTTAGTTTTCCTAAGGGTTTGAGCCTTACGGAAAAGATTTGTAGCTAAAGGGTTGAGAATAGAAAGCTTGAAACCTTTAGCATACAAGAAGTTTTGGAGATTAGTGCTATAATGACCTGTTGATTCAAGTCCTATTTTTACGTTAGAAATATCCTTGTCAGGCAGAGAGGAAAGAATTGAGAAATAAAGCAATTCAAAGCCTTCACGAGAATTGGATATACGTAAAGAATCATTAATAATAACACCATCTGAATCAACGATACAGCAGTCATGCTTCTCTTTAGCTACATCGATTCCAATATAAATCATAAGAACACTCCTTATAGTTTAGTCCGCTATGTTCCACTCACTTTATGCTAAATGTATCCTTGCTCTATATAAAACGTCATGCGTTATCTAACTAATTAACAAATAAGCATAAAGCTGTGGTTATATCCTAATTTAAATAGTCTAGCTATATGTAAAAAAACTAATCCACAGCGTCTTATGTTATTATAGTAAATTATCTTTAAGAAAGGAAAAGTATAATGAATTTACTATGAGTTCATTATACAAGGTAAATCAAGGCCGCTATTACTTATACTATACATATATTAAAAACTGTAGTAGTAACTATTATTTATCCGATGACTCCCCGCTCTAATACTCCCATCGTACTCTGTGAAAGCGATTCGCACCAAATCAAAGATTTGGACTCTCTGCATTCCTTCAAAGTGGGAGTAAAAACTCCCTCTGAAGCCAAGAACTCTGTTTATGCTATAGCTAATTCATTAACCGGTGTAAGTATTGTATTAATTGCCTTATTAGAAAAGCGCAAAGTGCTTAACCAGGTTGGGGTGCCAGGATTTTAGGCGAAGCCTGTTGAAGTTATACTAATATTTTCTGATTGCAATTAATTAAGGTATATAAAATTATTATCCAGTATGTGTAACTATTAAGAAAGCAGTTAGCATTAATCAAAATATTAGTTTAAAAATAGCAGGCTAAAAGAACTTGCTAATCATTGAATAAAAGATAAATTATTTCATAGGATGCTTTGTTTATAGATATTTTTGAAGTCCTTTTAGTATTCACTGTAGTAATTATTAGTTGCAACTGATTAAGACATTAAGCTCTGCCATGTATTTTTGCCGACTATTCCGTCTACATATAGTCTTTTTATCCTTTGATATCTTCTTACTGCTTCTCGAGTATCCGGCCCATAAATTCCATCTTCCATCCCTGATCTTAAACCTAGCTGATTTAATTTATGCTGAACGAATTTTACATCTTCTCCTTTAAGCATAGGTATTTTATAAACCAACGTTCTTCTATTTGTATAATTACTTTGTTCAGGTTGTTTTGTACTAGAATTTGTTTCATCCGATAATCTTTGTCCCAAAATTCCCTCTACCACAGCTTCAGCACATTTTTGTCTTATATCTCCATTTTTTAACTTAACAGTATCTTCTACGCTATCTATAAATCCAATCTCTGTTAATATAGCAGGCATTGCAGCAGTTCTAATTACATATAAATAATCACCATTACGTCCTTCTCTACTTTTTATTCCCCTTGACTTAAACATTTTACTTAAATTTTTTTCAACTCTCTCTGCATATTCTTTACTTTTTCCTCTATTAATAGAATGCCAAACCTCTACTCCTACACCTCCCCCTGCGTTAATGTGATTTGAAATAAAAACATCAGCTCCCCATTTATTGGCTTCACTAGTTCTTACACTTAAATCTACTGTTTTGTCAGTAGTTCTAGACATTTTAACTTGATGTCCTAACCTTTCAAATAATTCTTTTTGTCTTAAGGATATATCTAAATTTAAACTTTTTTCTAAAAGTCCATAACCAACTGCACCACTATCAATTCCACCATGCCCTGGATCTATATATATTTTCATTAAAATCCCTCCTAATGTAGAGTATAATTTTAGATACTCTATTCTAATATATGCAGCTTTAAATAAAGTTGTAATAATGATGGCATTTTAAACATAATTTTATTTATATAGATAAACAAGAGGTGAGAATATCTTTGAAAAAGGGAAGTTTAATCTTTTTAATATTAATATTGATAATAGGTATATGTACAAGCGTTAAATTCTATTTAAATAGACAGAAGCCAAGTAATTTTTATTATACTAATTCATTGGCAAAAAACTTAACTTTATCTAATAAATATGATGTTAAAATATTAGATACAAATTTTTATAAGACAGAATCACTCTCTGAGGATAATATTGAAATGGTAAAAAGCTTTTTAAAAGAACTTAGAAAACCTAATTTTGTACCAAAACCAGTATCTTTAAATAGTAAGCCAAAATATAAGATGTTTTTTACATTTCCAGAAAGTCAAAAAAAATTTGTAGTTAATATATATGACAGCGAATATATATCTATCTTTCCTTGGGATGGAGAATTCCAAATGGATTACATAAACATGAAAAACATACCTGCGCGATATAATCTATATAGTATAAGTAAAAACGCCTTTATAAAAGAACCTAAATTTGATTAATAATACTCTTAATAACTCTAAATTTTAACAATATAATATTAAATAAAAATCAGCTTGTAACTTCCATACAAGCTGATTTATGTTATTTAAACAATTATTTAAATACTTCTACTAACTCTTTAAAGATTTCTTTATTTTCTTTAATCTTTGATGCATTTCCTAGAACACATATATAATTTTGCTTCATTGCATCTGAAATTAAATTTGCAAATCCTTTTATGTCTTCCTTTTTACAGTTCAATACTTCATCTCTTTCCTTTTGTATATCATCATCAGTTATTTTACTTAGATAATATGCATCTGCTTTATCTGCTTTCAAAGAAGGAGTTAATGGTGTATCTAGACTGCTTATTGTACCAATTATATATTTAGTCATTTCTCTTTCATCAACATCAAAGTTTTTTAAATATTCTTCGGCTTTATCAAAAACTTCTAGAGTTCCTTTTAAATTAGGATCTCTATATGAACCAAAGAACATATTTCCGCTTCTTCCAAAGCTGGCAAAAGAACCATAAGCGCCTCCAAGAACACGTATATTACTCCATAGATAATCAAGGCTTTCTATAGTCTTAAGTACTTGTAAACTTCCTTTATAATCATATCCTAACTGTTTAAAATTATATCCCTTTACTACGTATTGAACGTCTCCTTGAGTTAATAACCCTTCATTCTTAGGATCTATTTCAAATCTATATTCTTTAATTGATAAATCTTTATTATTTAGTTTACATACAAAGCTGGATAGACTTTCTTCTATAGCTTTATAATCATCCTCTTCTGAGGCTAAACTTATAATCAAATCTTTTCTATTAAATATAAGTGTTGAAACTTCTTGCAAATTTCTTATTATTTCATCAGATTTTTTATCAAAGTTTTCCTCTAGATCTTCGATGAACTTATAAAATTCTAATCCAGATATTCTTTCTTCGTATTTCCCAACTGGAGAAAAGTATGAGAATAACCTATTAGCCGCTACCACATGACCTGCATCAAATATAACCATTTCTAAACGTGATTTTATTTCTTGTATAATTTCTTTTAATCTTTTCTTATCATCTAGCTTTGTATTTAATGAAATATCCTCTAACAGTTCTATAACCTTTGGAACTTTATCTATTAAGGCCTTAGATCTTACTATAAATTTAGGCACAAATTCTCCTGCTGTTCCATTTTGAATAAATGTTGTAGCCGCGTAACTTATTCCTCCAGTGTATATATTTATCTCATTTGATAAATCTGCATAACTATATTTTTCTGTTCCTATTCTACCTAATATTCCAGATAGAAGACCAATATAAGGAATATGTGCTTCATCAACAGTTCTAATATCAAATATAAACTTTATATAGGCTATCTTATTTGTAAACATAGGGTGAAATAACACTTTATTTTCTCCTATTGCTCTTTCTTGTAAGATCAACTCTTCTGCTTTTTCTGCTATATCTTTTAATGAAAGTAGTGGTACTTTTTCTAGATCTTCTTTCTTTTCTGGTGTAGTCTGCCTCTCTCTTAAAGAATTTGTTTCTGCTATTAATTCATCTAATTCTTTATCAGAAAGTGATGCTTTATATTCACTTAACTTATTCCTTAATTTTTCAGCTTTCTCATCTCCAAGTCCAGGCTTTGGAACTAGAGTAATTAATGAGCCATGATCAGCATTAATTAAATATTTTTCTATAAGTTCTTCAAAATAGTTAGTTGTTAATGCTGACTTTATTTTTTCTAAAGTATTTTCAAATTCTAAATGTACTAATGGCTCACCATCATAAAGCCAACTATCCATTACCTTACTATAAAATAATAATCCCTTTGGATAATTTCTTGTATCTCCTTCTCTTAATCTAAATTCCTTTATATTTATACATGCTTCTATTAATTTTTTATCTATTCCATTTTGTGATAAATTCTTTAAGGTGTTGAAAACAATTTTCTTAAACTCTTCCTTTTTATCAGCATTTGAATTCTTTACTACAATACTAAATACTGGCTGAAGTATACTGCTATCAAAAAATCCATATACATCTTTTCCTATACATGAATCTATAAGTTCCTTCTTAAGAGGTGATGCTGGTGTTTCTAAAAGTAAATATTCCAATATATCAAATGCTAAATACACCTCTGGGTTACATGCCTCTCCAAGTACAAAATTTAAACTTAGGAAGGTTTTATCCTTTCCTTGATCTTCTTTTGAGACAGAATATTCACATTTAAAGTCTTTAATTCCTCCAAAAGGCTTTTGAACTTTTATGTGAGAATCTATCTGTTCTTTATTAAAATCACTTAAATACTCTTTATCTATAAATTCAAGCTGACTATTTAAATTTCCATTACCATATAAGAATATATAACTATTTGAAGGATGATAATACTTTTTATGAAAACCTAAAAATTGTTCATATGTTAAATCTGGAATATGTTCAGGATCTCCTCCGGACTCCACTCCATAAGTTGTATCCGGAAATAATGATTCTTGTATTTTTCTATAAAGTACATCCTCTGGAGATGAAAAAGCTCCCTTCATCTCATTATAGACTACCCCTTTATAGGTAATATCCTCTTCTTTATTATTAAGTTCATAGTGCCATCCTTCTTGCATTAGTATTTCTTTATACTTATATATATTAGGATAAAATACTGCATCTAAATATACATCCATTAAATTAAAAAGATCTTTTTCATTTTTGCTAGCCACAGGATATATAGTTTTATCTGGATAAGTCATTGCATTTAAAAAAGTATTAAGTGATCCCTTAGCAAGTTCTACAAATGGATCCTTTATGGGAAACTTTCTTGAACCACATAGCACTGAATGTTCCATAATATGAGGTACCCCTGTACTATCACTAGGTGGAGTTCTAAACCCTATAGCAAACACCTTATTATCATCATCATTTTCTAGATTTAATAATTTTGCTCCACTTTTTTCGTGTTCAAATATTCTAGCTTTAGAATTTATATCTTTTACTTGTTGTTCCTTAATTAACTTAAAACCATTATAGACCTTATTAAGTTCAAAATTCATTTAATTGCCTCCTTTGTTTTATGTAGCTATTATCTATTTTACCAAATATTTCTCAAAAAGATTAAAATTTTGAGAGAAAATTTATATACAGGTTTATTTGCTTAATAAATATAGTATATCCTTTAACTATTAGTTTATTTCAACTCATATTTAACTAAATATTTTACATAATTACAAAATATCTTTTAAAAATAATTTATAAAGATAAATATATCTATATATAGTATAATATAGATTATTAGTTAAAAACCATTACAAAATAAAATCTTGAGGTGATTTAATGTATAAAAAAGGAGACTTTCATTTACATACAAATGCATCTGACGGTAAACTCTCTTCAAAAGAATTGCTTGTTTTAGCTAAAAATGAAGGTTTAGATATAATTGCAATTACAGATCACGATAACACTTTTGGAATTGATAGTGCCTTAGCTGCGGGGAAAGAACTAGGAGTTAAAGTTATACCTGGAATGGAACTATCTACTAGATATAATGATGAAAATATTCATATACTAGGATACTTTAGAGATAACTCCTATAAAACTCCTCTATTTCAAAAATATTTAAAGGATATACAGGACTATAGAATATATAGGGCAAAAAAAATAGTGGATAATTTAGATGTTTTCTTTAATATAAAAATTGATTTTGAAAAATTATTATTACGCAGCCATGGTATAATAGCAAGACCCCATATAGCTAAGGAGATAATGGAATCTGGATATGATTATGATTTTAGATATATATTTGAAAATTTTATAGGTAATAATAGCCCTGCTTACGTACCAAATAAAGAAATTAGTATACAAGAAGGCCTGGATGTTTTAAAAACAGTAAATGCTTTAACTAGTTTAGCTCACCCAACACTGATAAGAAAATCTCCTATTGAAGAAATAATAAAATATGACTTTGATTGTATTGAGGCTATTTATCCTTTAAACAAGGAAGGGGAAGAGGATCATTTTATTGATTTAGCCGAAAAACATAATAAAATTATTACTGCTGGCTCAGATTATCACGGTCTTGAAAAAGAAGATAAAAAACATGGATATGTAGGGAAATTCCCACTTACAGGTAGTCACCTTCAAAACTTTTTAAATGAATTAAAGCCCCTATAATTAAATATAGAGGCTTTAATTTATTTTCTTTTAATTTCGTCCATTACTCTTTTTACTGTATTAGCTATCAGACCTAGTCCTACTAATACAAGAACTGTGTAAACTTTCTTTGCATTAGCCGGATCATTAACGAATTTAAGTAACTCATCCATTCTCTTATCTCCCAGCTAAATTTAATAAAATCACTTTTAAGCTTCTTTTAAGAATGCACAATAAGCTTGCATTGTTTCATAAACATCTGCTTTTGATACAACTTCCCATGGAGCATGCATATTTTGTACAGCAACACCACAGTCTATAACTTCCATTCCATATTGAGCTAATATATAAGCTATTGTGCCACCGCCGCCTTCATCAACCTTTCCAAGTTCAGCAGTTTGCCATGAAACATTATGTTTTTCCATAATAGATCTTATTTGTCCTACATACTCTGCATTTGCATCATTAGAACCAGACTTTCCTCTAGCTCCAGTATACTTGTTAAATACTACTCCTTTTCCAAAGTATGCAGAATTTCTCTTTTCCATTACAGATGGATAATTTGGATCAAAAGCTGCACTTACATCTGAAGAAAGCATTTTTGAATTTGCAAGAGTACGTCTAACCTTTAATTCACTATATTCTCCTGTAAGATTCATAATTTCTGCTACAGCATTTTCAAAGAATTTTGACTGCATTCCTGTAGCTCCAACACTTCCTATTTCCTCTTTGTCAACTAAAAGAACAACACAAGTTTTAGTTGGATTTTTAACCTCTAACATAGCTTCAAAGGATGTGTAAGAACATACTCTATCATCATGACCATAAGCCATAACCATGCTTCTATCTAATCCATAGTGTCTTGCACGTCCTGCAGGTACAATTTCAAGTTCAGCTGATACAAAATCTTCTTCGTCGATATCATATTTTTTGTTTAATATCTCTAATATGTTTTGTTTCACTCTATTCTTTGATTCTTTATCCTCTATAGGAATACTTCCAACTAATATATTTAGATCTTCTCCTTCTATACCTTTAGCTAGCTTCTTTTCCATTTGGCTTGCAGATAAGTGTACTAAAAGGTCAGAGATTCCTACTACAGGATCGCTTTCATCTTCTCCTATAACCACATTGATAACACTTCCATCTTTCTTAACAAAAACGCCATGAATTGCAAGAGGAATAGTTACCCATTGGTATTTCTTAATTCCACCATAGTAATGAGTTTCAAGCATTGCTAGATCAGTATCTTCGTATACTGGATTTTGTTTCAAATCTAATCTTGGTGAATCTACGTGAGCTCCTAATATTCTCATTCCATCTTCAAATGGCTGACTACCAATTACAAACATAGCAAGTGATTTACCCATATGGTTTACATATACTTTGTCTCCCTTAGTAAGCTTTTCATTCTTCTTTATTTTTTCCTCAAGATTTTTATATCCATGCTTCTCAGCTATTTGAACAAATTCTGTAACACATTCTCTTTCTGTTTTACATTTAGACATAAAATCTATATATCTATCATTTAATTCAAATACCTTATTTAAATCTTCTTTTGAGTATTTATCCCAAGCATATTCGTATTTTTTTTCTAGTGTACTTTTATTACTTTTTTTATCTGACATTTTAGTTCCCCCTATCTACTATTAACTATATACAAAATTACACTTTTACGGTTCAATGACCATATTATATCACAAAATTAAAAATTCAGAAAACATTGTAGTATATTTTTAAATATATAACCAGTTATAACCATTTTTTTCTCTTGAAAATACACATTAGCACTATAGATATAATTATCATCAATAATATTACATAATAATATCCATAGGTTGAAGATGCTAGAGGCATATTTTCAAAGTTCATTCCCTGAATACTTGTTATTAAATTTAGAGGTAAAAATACACTAGTTATTATAGTAAAAATTTTCATAAGATCATTAGTTTTATTTGCTATTTCAGATTCAAAAGCCTCTCTTACTAAAGCTAAATCTTGAACTAAACTTTCTAAAGTGGACATAAGCTTATTTATTTTCATATTCATACTGTGAAAATGTGTAATATCTACCTCATTAATTATAGCATTATCATTGCTTACTAAAGTATCTCCAACATACCTTAATGGATTTAAAAACTTTCTTAGCTTATATACCTGTCTTCTTAAGTGTATTAACTCGTCTGCATGCTCCCTTGAAGGATTTTTTAGTATTTCTATTTCTATCTTATCTGCTTTTTCTTCTAATTGGGCCATGATGTTATAATTCTTTACAACTATTCTATCTAGCAAATAGTATAAAATCATTGAAGGATTAGGACTATTTTTCAGTAAAAAACAGTTTTTTAGATCTTTTATATCCTTTATCAATTCATCAATTATGTCTATATCATTGTTGTGTAACGTTATTATATAATCCTTGCTGAGATAGATATTTAACTCTCTACTTTTTACCATTTCATTTCTGTATCCCAGTATATTAAAACTTAAAAACATATACCCATCAAAAAAAATTATTTTAGATGAAGTATCCACTGGGCTTATACATTGGGCAAGACTTTCTTCATCTAAAATAATTTTTTCTTTTAAGTCTTCAATTTCTTTATTATTTAGTAATACCCAATAATTACTCTTTCCTACTTTCCAATCCTTATCTACTTCTTTAAAGTCATTTAAAATGTCTAAAACTTTCACATAATCACCAACCTTAAATAAAAGCTTGGATATTGTAGTGTATTTTAATTAAATAACTACATTTTTAATTAGTATTAGTATTTCAATTAGTGATTATTCTATTAATTTTTTCATCATGTTCTTCTACAGGAACTTTGTCAAATACTTGAAAATCATAAGCTAAAGCAATTTTGGGGATTTTGTCTCTTAATTTTTTTAAAAATCTATCATAAAAAGCTCCACCATAGCCTATTCTTCCTCCATTTTTATCAAAAGCTACTCCTGGCATTATTACTAAATCTATTTCCTTTTCTTGAACTTCTCTACTAAAATCTAAAGGCTCTAATATACCATACTTTCCAATCTTTAAATCATTAAATGAACTTATATTTACAGCTTTCATGCCTTCTTGCTTCGACATAACCTTAGGCACACACACCTTCTTATTATCATCTATGGCATACTTAATAAACTTATGAGTATCCACTTCACCTTCAAAGCTTACATAAACTAGAATAGTTTTGGCCTCTTCATATTCTTTGCTGGATAGTATTTTATCAAGTATATTATTATCAAAAACTTCTTTTAATTCTTTAGATAGAGCTTTTCTTTTTTCCATTACAATATTTCTAATTAGAGTTTTCTCTTTCACCATTCATCACTTCTTCCATTCTTTTATCAATAGTTTCCACTGGTGATATCTTAGAAACTAGATTATATCTATAGTTAGCTGCAGCTGCTTCTATTATAACTGCTATGTTCCTTCCAGGTCTTATAGGAACAGTTATCTTTCTTATTGGAACTCCTAATATATCTATAAACTCCTCATCAATTCCCAACCTATCATAATTCTGATCTGACTTCCACTGCTCTAAGTATATTAAAATATCTATGGTTTTTTCCTCTAATATAGAGCTTAATCCATAAAGAGCAGGAACATCAATAATCCCCATGCCTCTTACCTCCATCATACCTGATGTTATGTAAGGAGCAGTACCAAGAAGGTTGCCATCAATCTCTTTTATATCTACAGCATCATCTGCAACAAGCCTGTGCCCTCTTTTTATAAGTTCCAATGCAGTTTCACTTTTACCTATACCACTTTCGCCCATTATTAATATACCTATACCGTAGACATCTACTAAAACACCATGCATTCTAGTGGATGGAGCTAATTTTGCATCAAGGTAGTTTTTTAATTTTGTAACAATTTGAGTAGTTAGACTTGCACTTCTTAAAATCCATCTATTATTTAATCTAGCATTTTCAATAAATGCCTCATGTGGTTCTAACTCCCTGGCTATAATAATACATGGAGTTTCAAATTGAAAAAATTTTTTCATTCTCTTCTCCATAATTTCCAATGGCATATTTTCAAGAAAACTCCATTCTGCCTTTCCTACAATTTGAACTCTTTCGTTAGCAAAATAACTATAAAAACCAGCAAATTGAAGTCCCGGCCTATTTATATCGCTTGTCTTTATCTCTTTTTTTGCTTCTCCTCTAACTAGCACCTCAAAATCTAAATCTTTTATTAAATTTTCAACTGTTATCTTCATTAGCCATCCTCTCTTTGTATTTATATTAATATAATAATTAGATTAAGTTTCGTAACTAATAATTTATATATTATATTTTACATTATGATACCGCTTTTATCCATAATAATAGCTGGTATTTTAGTATTTACACACATAAACCCTCATATAAAAATACACATAGCAATTATTATCGTTAAAACACTAGATAAACTAAATTGCTATGTGTATACTATTCATTATGATAAACTACTTTTATTTAACTTGTGAATTGCTTCAACAAATCTTATAGTACCTGTTTTTGATCTCATTACTACAGAGTAAGTTGTAGCCATATCATTTCTAGAGAATACAACTCCTTTTAGTAAATCACTATCTGTAAGAGCTGTAGCTGCAAAATATACATCATCAGTTTTTACTAAATCGTCTGTTGTTAACACTTTTTCAATATCACTTATACCCATTTGAGCACATCTTATTCTTTCTTCTTCACTATGTGGTTCAAGTTTTGCTTGCATTTCTCCGCCCATACATTTAATAGCTGCCGCCGCTATAACTCCTTCTGGAGCACCACCTGTACCAATCATCAAATCTATTCCAGTGTCCTCAAACCCGCATGCTAAAATAGCTGCTACATCTCCTTCTCCAAAAAGCTTTACTCTAGCCCCTACTTCTCTAGCCTGCTCTACTATATAGTTATGTCTTTCTCTTTCTTGTACTATTATAGTTAAATCTTCTATATCCTTATTCAATGCCTTGGCTACATTAATTATATTTTCTTTTGGAGATTTGTTTATATCTATAGCCCCTTTTGCTCCTGCTCCAACTGCAATCTTTTTCATATACATATCTGGAGCATGTAATAGACTTCCCTTAGGTCCCATAGCAACAACAGCAATTGAATTAGGCAGACCTTTTGCAATAAGAACTGTTCCGTCTACCGGATCTACTGCAATGTCCATTTCCAGCATATTTTCATGCCAAATGCCTACCTTTTGTCCAATATAAAGCATTGGAGCTTCATCAAGCTCTCCTTCACCTATAACAACAGTTCCCCTTATAGGCATCAAGCTAAAAGCCTTCTCCATTCCATCTACCGCTGCCTGATCTGCTGCATTTTTGTCTCCTCTTCCCATAAGCTTGGCCCCTTTTAATGCTGCTGATTCAGTTACCCTAACAAGTCCCATTGCTACATCTGTATTAATCATATATAAACCCTCCAAATCTATATGTAATCATTTCAACATATTTTATAATTTATAATCAGTTTTCATGAAAATTCGCCAATAATATATAACAATTTACGATAAATATTATAACATATATATAGATTTATACAAGTTTACTACATAACATTTGAATTAATTTAAGCAAAGTTATATACTATATCCTTTATATTTTATTTATTTTTTATATTTTTAAATTTCTTTAAACTTTTTTTACTCTAAGCAAATTTTATAGTATTTAATGTCATATGAAAATACTTCACAATACTTGAAATATTTGTTAATATATATTTGCTGATTCAAATTTGAAGGGAAGATTGTAATAATGGATTCTAAGTTGAAAATTCTAGATAAAAAAATACAGCATTCGCGGGCTATATTAAATGCACTTATATACCATAATAATCTAACTGATGACATAGTTCTAGATTGCAGCAAACATTTGGACAAGCTATTAAATGAATATGAAAAAATAATATTAGACAGAAAAAATTATGGCAAAAAAACTAAAAATGAATCTATGTAAATAAAAAGCACGTTAATATTAATTATATTTACGTGCTTAATCTATCTAAATATCTTATATTATAACTTTAATTCATTATAGTTCTAATTCTTCTAAAACTTCTTCTATATCAAAAGCTTCACTTGAAAATACAGCTATAAATTCACAATTTGTATCTTCTTCTCCATCAAATTCATATGAAATGTACTGAGCATTTATATCAAATTCTTCTGTAATCTCTTCAATAGTATCTCCTACATTGTCTGCTGCTATATCATTTAAATATGGTAAGTAGTATTCGTCCTTCCAGCCTTCTCCATCTTCTTCATCTTCGCTTTCATCATTTGCATATCCTCTTGCTGCCTCTAGCTCATCTTCATCAAAATCATAAAAAAATCTTACTACAAATAAGTTTTCTTTTGACGTAATTTCTTCTACATTATTTAATCCATTTTCTTGTAAAATCTCTAATATATTTGTTTTATTCATATTAATCACTCCTATTAAACTTTATATAATTATGTTATCATAAATATTTAAAATTATTATTATTTTTAATAGTATAAAATTAAAAAATAATAACCATAACATATATACTATGATTGTTGTGGTTATTATTCCTATTCTATTAGTTATAATATTCTATTTCATTAATTGAACAAATTTATCTATGAAATCATCTGCAGCTTTATAATCATTTTCTCCTGGAACAAACTTAAATCTTAATCCTTCATCTATTACTTTAAATTTCATAGATTTTAGTCTTTCAGTCATCATTCCAACACCTTCTCCACTCCAACCATAAGAACCGAAAGCACCTGAAACCTTTCCTCTATTTGGTATTACAGATATTGATGTTAATAGTTTCCATGCTGGTTCAACTGCATCTTGGTTTATAGTTGGTGACCCTATGAGAAATCCTGTTGCTTTGTCAACGAGTTCTACTGCTTTGTGAATATCCATAGAAGTTATTTCATGTACCCCAACCTTAAACCCTTTTTCCTTTAACTTATTATACAAATATTCTGCCATCACTTCTGTATTGTGGTAAGCTGAAATGTATAGAATTTGTATATTCTTTTCAAGAGGCTCTTCAGTAGCCATTTCCCTGTAAAGCTTAAAAGCTACATTTACATTTTCTCCGGCATGTATTGGTCCATGACTTGGAGCTATCATATCTATATCTAGTCCCTTTATTTTATCTAATCCAGCTAGTACAAACTTTTTAAATGGTGCCATTATGCAATCAAAATAATATTTAAACTCATGCAAATAATCTTCTTTATTTCTGTCCATTACCATGTCTTCTGGACAATAATGAGCTCCAGTTACATCACAGCTAAATAATATCTTTTGTTCAGGTATATAAGTAAACATTGTATCTGGCCAATGTAAATTTGGAGCACCTATAAATTTCAATGTATTTTTACCTGTATTTAATTCTTTTAAATTATTAATATTTTCCCCTTTGAAATCTCTATTTAAAATTTCCTTTAAATAAGTCAAGGCAGCAGTAGTTCCTATTATTGTTGCATCAGGATAAACCTCTAAAAACTTTTTCACTGAACCACTGTGATCTAACTCAGTATGTTGAACTACAATATAGTCTATTTTTTTATCTCCAATTATTTCTTTTATGCGATTGTATGACTCTTCCCAAAATCCATCTTTTACACTGTCTATAACAACCACTTTATCATCGTTAATAAGATAAGAGTTGTATGTACTTCCTTTTTTAGTAGCCATTATAATGTCAAAAACCTCAAGTCCAGGGTCTTTTACTCCAACCCAATATATATCATTTTTTAACTTTAATGCTCCCATTAAACCTTCCTCCTATCCATCTCAAGTTTTTCCATATCCCCCATAAAACTATAACAATATTTTATCATAATATTAAATCTTTTTCAATTAATAACGTTTATTAATTAGACTCCTTTAAATATTTTTATTCCTCATATTATCACTATTATTCCCTGATGGTATTTATATTAGTCTAATATATAAAACTAAAATTCATATATTTTTTATAGGATAAGTGGAGATTTGTTTCCCCTTACAAATATATACTCAAAATGAAGAGCTCTAGTTAATGCTACATACAATAATTTTTTATCTAATTCCATATTTCTATAATTTTCATCGCTACAATTGTAAACTATACTACAGTCAAACTCTAATCCTTTTGTCATATATGAAGGTATTATAATTTTACCTAAACTTAGTATATCTTCTGTCCCTTTAATTAAACTCCACATGCCTCTATAGCGTTTTTTTAACATTTTATTTATATTTATACATTCATCTAGGTCTTTACCTATTATTGCTATGCTACTTTTTTTCTTATTTTTTACATCTTCAATTATGAAATCTAGTTTCTCTAAAAACTCATCATCGTTATCAATTTCTATAATTTTAGGTTCTTCACCATGTCTTAATACAGGCATTGCAGGTTTTAAATTATTCTTTTGTTTTTCCAATACTCTATTTGCAAAATTTATAATTTCAACTGTTGATCGGTAGCTTTGTGTTACAGTAGTATAACTTATATTATTGTTAAATATCTTTTCAATTACCTTATCCCACTTATCTATTCCCTTATAATAATATATTCCTTGACCTACATCTCCTACAATGGTCATTGAATTATTTAAAACCATAAGCTTTAAAACTTCTAATTGAAATAAACTATAATCTTGTGCCTCATCAATTACAATATGCTTATACACAAATTCATTTCCATATATTTTTAAATACATATATACTAACGCTGCTAAATCATCTGCATCTATTCTATTATTTTTTAAATTGCTCTCTATTTCACTTAGCATAAAATTATACAATGGTTCAGGAATCTTTCCTTCCGTTATCAGTTGAAATACTTCTCTATTTCTAAATAAATCATAGTATAAATTTAAAATGTCGCTATAATTCCATTTATTAAAATACTCTTTTACTGCATATTTTATTTGGTCTTCTACACTTTCTTTTTCAATATCTCTTTTATCATAAAGATCTATTAAAAGCTTCCTTCTCTCTTCTCCATCTTTCATACTCTTTTTTAATTTATTTATTTCACTGGAATATTTAAGTTCAATTTCTTCCTCTATTGCTCTAGTTTTTTCTTTAGCTCTGCCTAGTAAATATCTTTTTATTTCGTCTTTTCTTTTACTTAATGGCATATGTGCTAAATCCCTTAAATATAATTTCTTTATAAAACTTTTTTCAAATACAGTATATTCGTCTACTTTTATAGATTCTATATTTAAATCACTTTTTTCTAAGTATCTAATATATCTATCTATGATTACTTTATAAATTATATCCCCTCTTAGTTTACTACTATTAAATATTAACTTTTTCTCTTCAGCATCTTTACATTCTAGTATATAAGATAACTTTTGATCTTTTGTAGATATTTTCCCTTTTATACCTAATAACTTTAAAGAAAGCTCTTCAAAAGTAATTTGCCTCACTTCATCTACTCCAAGACTTGGAAGAACTTCTGATATATAATCTAAAAACAATCTATTAGGCGCCACAACTAAAACATCTTTTCCATCCAATGTGTTTTTATATCTATATAAAATATATGCCAATCTATGTAATGCAATAGTAGTCTTTCCCGATCCTGCTGAACCTTGAACTATTGTAGGCCTTTTTATGTCAGCCCTAATAATATCATTCTGTTCCTTCTGTATTGTAGCTACTACATCCTTTAATTTGCTACTGATACTTTCTTCTAAATTAATTTTTAAAAACTCGTCAATAAGAGCATTTCCCTCACTATTTTCTGAAGCCCTTAATATTATGTCGTTTATCCCTTCGTCAAATGCATCTACTATCTGGCAATTCTTAAGTAAAAACTTACGCTTTAATAGAAGTTCTCCTTGAATCTTACCCATAGGAGCTTCATAACTTGATTTACCTTGAGTTCCACTGTAATATAAATCTGCAATAGGAGCTCTCCAATCTATTACTCTTTCTTCTTCATTTTTATCATCGTAAAGCCCAAATTTGCCTATATAGTATTTGTCTATATTTCTTAGATCTTCTTTAAAATCAATTCTTGCAAAATACGGCTTATCTTTTGCTTCATTGTACTTATCATAATCATTGCATGCTTTTTCATACATTTGCTTAGATATTTCAAGCTCAACATTATAGCTGCTAGTATTCTTTTTTATTCTATTTATGTCTTCTTTAAGCTTCTCTTTATTTTCTTCAATATCAGTAGCTTTTTGTTGAAGCCATGACTTTACATCTTCTAAGTTATCCTGCTCAAACTTAAATTCATCTAAACTTATAGACATAACAGTTTACCACCTCCCGTTTATAGAAATCATTATCCAAGGACATAGCTGCTATTTACTCCCACTTTGCAACAAATAAAAAGGTACCTCTTGGCACCTTACCCTCTTTAAACTATTATTTTATTATCAAATAAGTACTCTAAGCTAGCTGTTATTAATATATCATAGTGTCATATGGATACATTTGCACATAGTTTCCATACATTTCTCTGGCTTCTTCTTGTGATACCTTGCCTTCAGTTAGATTTCTATAAAGCATATATAATTTTACATGCAAATCAGGATTTTTAGATACAGCTTCTTTCATTTTTCTGTAAACCATATCTTCTATAGATTCTTCATCTTTTAAATTAGCTGCTTTTGAAATTATATTAATTATATTATTGATTCTGAATTTAATTGCATCTTCTGGAGTTAGAGTCTCTACTTCATTTAGCTCTGCTAAAATCTTCTCAATAGTCTCCCTATCTAAATTTACAATATTTCTTTCCATATCAATCTCACCTCAATTATTTTAAAACATCATAAAGTAAATTTAAAAGTATAAAGCAATAAAATATTATGTTTAAAATTCTATATCTTTTACAATTATATTATATCACAATTATATCAAGGAAATATTGGTAATTTTAATTATATATGACTAAATAGATAATCTTTAATTCTATTATGTATCTTTTTATTATATAATTATCTTGTTTATATTAAATTTTAGGGGGTAAACAATAATGCAATATAGACAATTCGGGAAATTAGATTTTAAAGTATCTTCACTTGGATTTGGCTGTATGCGTTTTCCAACAGAAGATGGAAAAATAAAAGAGGAGGAAGCTATAAATTTAGTTAGATATGCTATAGATAACGGTGTTAATTATATAGATACAGCATATCCATATCATAATGGCAATAGTGAACCTCTTGTAGCAAAAGCACTAAAGGATGGTTACAGAGAAAAGGTTAAGCTAGCTACCAAATCACCTGTATGGCTTGTAGAAAAATATGAGGACTTTGATAAATATTTAAATGAACAATTAAAAAAATTAGATACAGATTATATAGATATGTATCTTCTACATGCCCTGGATAAAAAAAGATGGGAAATTCTAAAGTCTCTTAATGTATTTAAATTTCTTGAAAGTGCTTTAAAAGATGGTCGTATAAAATACGCTGGCTTTTCTTTTCATGACGATATAGACACTTTTAAGGAAATAGTAGATTCATATGACTGGAGTTTCTGCCAAATACAATATAACTATTTAGATGAATACTACCAGGCAGGGCTTGAAGGATTAAAATATGCTTATAACAAAGGTTTAGCTGTAATTGTTATGGAACCTTTAAAAGGTGGTAAGCTTGCTCAAACACCTCCAAAAGTTATTAATGAACTATGGAATCAGTGGCAAATAAAAAGAACTCCAGTACAGTGGGCTTTAAAGTGGTTATGGAATCAACCTGAGGTTTCCTTAGTACTAAGTGGAATGAGCAATATTGAGCAAGTTATAGACAATATAAAAACAGCAGAAGAATCTACTATTAATTCTCTAACTAAATCTGAACTTGATCTAATAGATTTAGTTAAAAATAAATATAAAGAATTAACTAAAGTTAACTGTACAGCTTGCGGCTACTGCATGCCTTGTCCAGTTGGTGTTAATATACCTAAAAATTTTTCATTGCTTAATGACGCGTTTATGTATAACAGCTTATCTAGTTGCCATGGAACATACAGTAGTTTAAAAGAGGAATCTAAAGCCTCTTCTTGTGTTGAATGCGGAAAGTGCGAAGAAGTTTGCCCTCAACATATAGCTATTAGAAATATGTTAAAAGAAGTTCATAAAACTTTGAATAGTATATAAAAAATAAGAACACAAAGATAGTTGTATCTTTGTGTTCTTATTTTTTATTCTATAGAAGTTTTAGGAATAAATTCTCCCTTACCAGTTTTACTCAATGCTTTAACTAAAACATATGATATTACTCCATCAGCTAAGTGATGCAGTATTGCACCAACCCCAACTACAACCAATACTTTATATACTGTAAATCCAAAAGGTATTACAGCTATGGCCTCTAACACTCCATGGATAGGAGCTGTAATAAGAACTACCTTCCTAAAGCTTACACCTTTTTTAATTAAACTTCCGCCTACAAACCCAACAAAAACGTGCATAAAGGCTCTAGCAACCACAACTAATGGTGTTGTAATTAGAAAACCTAATGCTGAGCCTAGCCCTACTGCTACTGCAGCTGTAGGTCCTAAAAACATGGCTAAAAATAAAGGTACATGTGAAGCTAAAGTTGCTGTAAATGGTCCTAAATTAATTTTTAAAAATCCAAAATATAAAGGAATTATAATTGCAAAAGCAGTTAATAATGCGGTATATGTTAGCTTTTTAATATTGTTTCTCACAGTTTACACCCCCTGAATACTAATGTATATACACTAGTATACAATTTTTATTTGGAGTTGTAAACATATAATTTCTAATATTTTAACCATTATTAGCTTAATTGACAAACTTTATCTATTAATATTATAATTTAATTAATAAAAACTTTTAATGGAGATGAATTTGTTATGTTAATAATCGATGATAACGCCCTAAAACTGGCAAAAGAAAAATGTGCTTCATTCATAGTTAAAACTGTGTCATCTGGCTGTGGATGCGGTGGTGGAATTAGAAAAAGCATATTCATTGAACTTTCCCAAAACTTTAATAATATTAATAACAACTACATAGAATTTACATACCAAGATATAAAGATTTATATAAGTAGAGGATTAAAAATAGAAGATAATGCTAAAATTTATCTAAAAAGCTCTATTCCACTTATTGGACCTGTCTTTGGAACTAAAGGTATGTCAATTATTTAGTGTATGTATTTATGAAATATTATAAAATAACTGAAGTAATGTATAACTACTACATGCCTTCAGTTATTTTTTATTCTTGTTCTTCTAATTTATAAACTTTTTTTGCTATGTCCATATAAAGAATCCCATCTAAATGATCAGTTTCATGACATATAGCCCTTGCCATAAGTCCAGTAGCTTCATACTGAATTAAGTTTCCCTTTTCATTCATTCCTGAAACTATAACTCTCTTAGGACGAACTACTACTCCCTCATATCCTGGATAGCTTAAACATCCTTCTGCATCTTCAATTTTTCCAATCTTTTTAATTATTTTAGGGTTTAATAATATTAAAGACTCACTGCCATTTCTTAGATCTATTATAAAGGCTCTTTTCAATACACCTATTTGAGGTGCAGCAAGTCCAACTCCATCACCTGCATAAAGTGTATCTTTTAAGTCTTTAATTAATTGTACAACTTCCTTGTCTATATTTATAATTCTTTGACTTTTTCTTTTTAATAATGCATTACCAGCTTCTAAAATTTCTCTAACCGCCATTGTTAATCCTCCTTATAAAAATAATACTATTATGTTCAATATAAATTATACAAATTTAAGCCCTCTTTATCCACTGAAATTTTATTAGTATTTTGTATTACTAACTTTATGGAAAGTTTTAAATGAATGTAAAAATCAACGTTCATTTAAAATATAGCCTAATAAATAAAACTCTGATGTTACAAATAAAAAAGGATAATCAATATTGTTTTTCAATACTGATTATCCCTTTTTTAAGCCATAGCTCCAGCAGCAGTTGAACTAGCTGGTGCATTTTCTTTTTCAAGCATACTTTTAACTTTCATAAGTCTTGTTAATGCACTTCTTTCATTTTCCTCAAGCTTCATTTGAATGTATTTAATTGTCTCTTGAAGTTGTGGAATTGTCATGTATTCAAGAGCATTAACTCTTCTTCTTGTTTTTTCAATTTCATCGGCCATAAGTTGACAAGACTTCTCTACTTCCGCTAGTTCCAATAGCTTTGGTAATATTCCATATAGTTTTTCTATAGCGCCATCTAGCTCTGCAGAAGTATTGGCAAAGCCATAAGGATATATACTTCCATCATCACCTTCTAGCTGCCTTTTAAACTCCATTTCTGGAACATTTACACTCATAATATTTTTAGTTTTTATGCTAACCGAAATATGTTCTTTAGGGTAAGCTATAGCTTCTTCTAGCAATTCAGAAGACATAAGTGCTCTTGCCATAACAAATTCTTTAAATGAAGCTCCTAATTGTTCTTCTACGCTTTTTCTAAGCTCATTATTGTATTTTACAAGATCTATAAATCTTCTCATGAGCTCATCCTGCTTATCTTTTAAGAGTTTATGACCTCTTGTAGCAGTTGTTAATCTCTTCTTTAACCTTGTAAGTTCCATTCTGGTTGGATTTACATTCAACCTAGCCATGGCTATTCACCTTCTTTTTGGTCAAGATATTTCTCTAGATATTCATCTCTAATTCTCTTAAGTTCTGTTCTTGGAAGAATCTTAAGGAGTTTCCACCCTAAACTTAAAGTTTCTTCTATACTTCTATTAGTATTGAATCCTTGAGATACATATTCTTTTTCAAAAGCATCTGCAAATTTAGCATAAGCTCTATCAACTTCAGATAGTGCTGATTCACCTAGGATAACTGCAAGTTCTTTTGCCTGTTTACCTTGTGCATATCCAGCAAATAATTGGTTCATTGTATCTGCATGATCTTCTCTAGTCTTCTCTTTACCTATACCCTTATCTTTAAGTCTTGAAAGAGAAGGCAGAACATCTATTGGAGGCATTATACCCTTTTTATATAATTCTCTAGATAGTATTATTTGACCTTCTGTTATATATCCTGTTAAGTCAGGAATTGGGTGAGTTTTATCATCTTCAGGCATTGTTAGTATTGGTATTTGTGTAATAGAACCTGGTTTTCCTTTAACTCTTCCTGCTCTTTCATATAGTGTTGAAAGGTCAGTATATAGGTATCCTGGATATCCACGTCTACCTGGAACTTCTTTTCTAGCTGCTGAAACTTCACGAAGAGCTTCGCAGTAGTTAGTCATATCTGTCATTATTACAAGTACGTGCATTCCCTTTTCATAAGCTAAATATTCTGCAGTTGTTAATGCTATTCTTGGAGTAGCTATTCTCTCAACTGCTGGGTCGTTTGCTAAATTCATAAATAGTACTGTTCTATCAATAGCTCCAGTTTTAGTAAAGTCTTGTATAAAGAATTCTGCTTCTTCAAAAGTTATACCCATAGCTGCAAATACAACAGCAAATTTAGCATCTGATTTTAAAACTCTTGCCTGTCTTGCTATTTGTGCAGCAAGTTCAGCATGTGGAAGTCCTGAACCTGAGAACACTGGAAGTTTTTGTCCTCTAACTAAAGTGTTAAGTCCATCTATAGCAGATATACCTGTTTGTATAAATTCTGATGGATAGTCTCTTGAAAATGGATTTAAAGGTTCTCCATTAATATCTCTTTTTTCTTCTGGAATAATCTTTGGACCTCCATCTTTTGGTCTACCAAGTCCGTCAAAGACTCTACCAAGCATATCTTCTGAAAGACCAACTTCAAGAGGTCTTCCTAGGAATCTAGTTTTAGTTTCTTTTAGATTAATTCCAGTTGAGCCTTCAAATAATTGAATTAAAGCTTTATCATTATTTATTTCAAGAACTCTACCATGTCTTATTTCACCAGTTTGAAGTTCTATTTCAACAAGTTCATCAAAAGCTACTCCAGAAACACCATCTACTAGCATTAAAGGTCCGACTACTTCTCTAACTGTTTTATACTCCTTAAGCATTTACCACACCTTCTTCCGCTATTAACTTATCTATTTCTACTTTTAATTCTTCTCTTATAGCATCGATTCTATCTATATCATTTTCTGGAATATATTTAGCTCTTGCTATCTTATCTTTCATTTCTTCCATATCTATTATCTTCTTTAGGTACACTCCAGCTTTTAATGCTCTTTCAGCTTCATCTTGGAATGAAAGAACAAGCTTTAACATCTTATACTGCTTATTAAGTGATGCATAAGTATCTACCTCGTGGAAAGCATTTTGCATTAAGTAATCTTCTCTTATTGATTTTGCAACTTCAAGCTTTAATCTGTCACCTTCTGATAGAGCATCTATACCAACGAGTCTTACTATTTCTTGAAGGTTTGCTTCTTCTTGAAGAAGTGCCATAGCTTTAGTTCTTAAATCTACCCATTCCTCTGATACATTTTCATTCATCCATTGTCCTATGCTTTCTAAGTACAATGAATATGAATTTAGCCAGTTTATAGCAGGGAAATGTCTTCTATATGCGAGTTGTGCATCAAGTCCCCAGAAAACTTTAACTATTCTAAGAGTAGATTGAGTTACTGGTTCTGAAAGGTCTCCTCCTGGAGGGGATACAGCACCTATTGCAGTTAGTGCTCCTTCTCTTCCATCTTCACTTAGGCATATTACTTTACCTGCTCTTTCATAGAAATCCGCAAGTCTTGAACCTAGATAAGCTGGATAACCTTCATCACCAGGCATTTCCTCAAGTCTTCCTGACATTTCTCTTAATGCTTCTGCCCAACGTGATGTAGAGTCAGCCATAAGAGCAACTGAATATCCCATATCTCTAAAATATTCTCCAATTGTTATACCAGTATATATAGAAGCTTCACGAGCTGCAACTGGCATATTTGATGTATTTGCTATAAGAACAGTTCTCTTCATTAGTGATTCTCCTGTTCTTGGGTCTTTAAGTTCTGGGAACTCATTAAGAACGTCTGTCATTTCGTTTCCACGCTCTCCACAGCCTATATATACAACTATTTCTGCATCTCCCCATTTAGCAAGTTGGTGCTGAACTACTGTTTTACCACTTCCGAAAGGTCCTGGTACACAAGCAGCTCCACCTTTAGCAACAGGGAAAAATGTATCTACTACTCTTTGACCTGTAACTAATGGGGCTACAGGATTTAATTTTTCTGCATAAGGTCTTCCTTTTCTAACAGGCCACTTTTGGATTAATTTAATTTGTTTAATTCCTTTAGCAGTTTCTACTTCTGCAACTACTTCCTCTATAGTATATTCTCCCTCAGTAATAGATTTTAATTTTCCTTCTATTCCATAAGGAATCATTATTTTATGTGTAACTACAGTAGTTTCTTGTACTGTTCCGATTACATAGCCAGATTTAACCTCATCTCCTACTTTTGCAGTAGGAACAAAATGCCATTTCTTTTCTCTATTTAATGCAGGAACTTCTACTCCCTTTGTTAGGTAGCTTCCTGCTTTTTCAGCTATACCTTGAAGTGGTCTTTGAATTCCATCGAACATAGCTTCTATAAGTCCAGGTCCAAGCTCAACACTTAATGGCTCTCCAGTTGTTTCAACAGGAGCACCAGGTCCAAGACCTGTAGTTTCTTCATATACTTGGATTGAAGCTTTGTCGCCTCTCATTTCTATTATTTCACCTATAAGACGCTTTTCTCCAACTTTAACAAGGTCATATATACTAGCTTCTTCCATACCTTCAGCAATAACTAAAGGTCCTGAAACTTTAACAACTCTTCCAATCTTCAAGTTACCTACCTACCTTCCTTATAAAATATTAACTCCTACGGCCTTCTCTACATTATCTTTAATTCTCTGCATACCGATATTTAACGAACCTTGATTGCTTGGAATCAATATAACTGCCGGAAGTGTTTGCCTATTGTATCTTTCTATAGTCTCTTCAATATTCTTAGCAACTTGCTCAGTAACGAATATGACTGCATATTTATCCATAGCCATCCTATCTATAGTTTTTTGGGCTTCATTGGGATCAATAACTGGATATACATCTATTCCTATTGCCTTGAAAGCTAATACAGAATCTTTATCCCCAACAACTCCTATCTTATACATAAATATCACGCAGCCTTTCTCTTATAACTTCAGCGTTAATATTGTTAAGCTTTCCAACCATAATAATCCTAACAAGCTTAATTTCATTCTCTTTAGCAAACATAAAAGCAAGTAAAGGCTCTACTCCAAAGCTTACATATTTTGCATTTTTAATGTATTCCATTATAAAGTTATCAGAAAGCTTTTCAAAAGCATTTAATCTTCCTGATGCAGCAAACTCCTCTATACCGACCCTTAATATTTCACTATAGTCTGTATGAGAAAGCCTATTAATAATGCTTTCATTTGATTCGTTTAACATAGAAATTAAAGTATCTCTATCAATTGCCCCACCATCAAGAAGGACAGTTTCTAAAAACTCCTTAGATTTATTTTGTTTCTTTACTCTAAGTAATGTCTTTAAATTTGACAAATCTATGTTAATTTTCAAAAAATTCAATAAGTACTTATCTCCTATGGTATTAGCTCTAGATAGCATATCTTTATACATGTAGTAATCTAAAATAATATCGATTTTTTGAGGATCCTTCTCTAATTCAAAGGCCGCTTCTACTTTTTCTATAGCCTCCCTCATAATCGGATCTAAATCATAGTAATTTTTTTCAGCTATAAAATATTTAAGCTTTTCCACTTGAACTGTACCTACAGGTATCAAAAGATAGTTTAAGTCCGCTTTTAAAGCATTCTCCTTAATAATTACCTTAATGTTATGGTAATCATATCTTACACTCATAATATCTATTAAGGTTTTATCAGGAGATATAGAATACATAAGGGAATATAATCTTTTTAAATCTTCGCTTAGTATTATTTCATATTCTTCAGGTCTTTTGACATTTCCCATTAAAGTATTAAAATCAGTTTCCTGTAGCATTTTAAATACTTCTTCTGCGGAATTACTATCTATCATTCTGTTAATTTTTGCTCTATCAAGGAGTTTAGTTTCCATTGCTCTTAGCCTTGAAACGGCATGAGCATATTTTATATCACTCATTAGCTATCCTCCTTTAGCTGAATAGTATTCCAGCAACTTCGGCTTCTAGTTCATCTCTCATCAACTTCACTAATGCTTCGAATGTATAATTAATTTCAACCCCACTTTTAGCTAATATATATCCGCCTTTAATATCTCTCTTTTCAGCACTTAGCTTTAATTCACCTTTTTTACCTAAATTCTTCAATGAAGAATTTATTTCAGCAATAAAGTTATCAGAAGCTATGTTTTCACCTACAATTAACTCTTCGTTACCCTCAATTTCTAAAGATAATATGCTTTTCTTAATAAATTCAAGAGTTTTATCCTTAGAG
Source organism: Clostridium sp. JNZ J1-5 (assembly GCF_053901425.1). Lineage (NCBI taxonomy): Bacteria > Bacillati > Bacillota > Clostridia > Eubacteriales > Clostridiaceae > Clostridium > Clostridium sp. JNZ J1-5. The sequence continues at coordinate 783,412 of NZ_CM132773.1, forward strand.
ATTGCAGATAGTTTTTCTAATGATTCTGTGAAAACTCTGTCTAAAACCTTTTGCTTAGCTTCTAATTTCATATTTCTCACTTGAATCTCAGCATTGGAAATAACTCTTTCAGCTCTTATTTTTGCTTCTGCATCAGCTTTATCTACTATACTTTTTCTTTCTATTTCAGCTTCACGCTTCTTTTTATCTAAAATATTTTTTTCTTGTAAATTAGCTTCCTCAATTAAAGCCTTAGCTTTGTTTTCGGAATCTTCCAAAATTTTTGATGTTAAACTTTCTATATTAGACACGAACCTTCACATCCCAACTTTGTTATTTTATGAATAAGATCATTAATAATGATGCTACGAATCCTAATAGTGCGTAAGTTTCAACCATAACTGCATATAAAACACCTTTCATTACATGTTCTGGTCTCTTAGCTAATATTGAAATACCTGATGCTGCTGTTTTACCTTGTGCTATAGCTGATAATAATCCTACAAAACCAACTGGTAGAGATGCCATGAATATATATAGTCCTGTTGCAAGACTTGGTGTAGTTCCACCTAATAAACCAATTTTAGTTAATATAATTATAGTTGTAACGAAACCGTATAATCCTTGTGTTCCTGGTAATAATTGAAGAATAAGTGATTTACCGAATTTATCTGGATCTTCATTTACAAGTCCTGTAGCCGCTTCACCAACAATACCTATACCCTTTGCTGATCCTATTCCTGAAAGTAATGTAGCTAATGCTGCACCACAAAGAGCAAACATTAACCCTCCGTTTTTGGATAAAAAGTCCATAAATGTTGCAAAATTCATTTAATATTCCTCCTAACAAGTTGTTATTAATTTTAATTTTTTATAATATTCTTTATTTATAATTATTTATTTACTACATTGATAAATTTACTTTCTGATTTAAGTGGTCTAAATGGTCTTCCGCCACCTTCGTAAAACTTGTTGAAAAACTCTAGATACTGAAGTCTGCTTGAGTGAACATATGCTCCAAGTGCATTGATTCCTAAGTTAAACAAGTGTCCTCCAATAAATAGTATTGTCCCAAATATCCATCTAAGTGGTCCTGCTGGAATTAATGTAATCATAAGATTAAAGGCATTACCTATAAATCCAGTAGCTAAACCTAATGCCAGAAGTCTTGAATATGAAACTACATCTCCAACATATGATGTTATTCCATAAACTCCATATATTCCTGATCCTATTTTACCTGCAATAGTATCTGCATCTCTTCCTTGAGTAAATAATAGTCCAACAATACCAACAATAGCCATTATTTTACCTACTGGTGCCCCCACTCCTGCAATCCAAAGGCCAAGGCCGATTAATGCTATATACCATAAAAGTACATCATATACTGCATCTAGTATCTGACCATTTTTGATTAAATTATAAGCTTTTATTCCAAGTCCCATGAATATGTGAATAACTCCCATTACAACAGCTATTCCAAGAACCAGCATTATGTCACTGGCAGGGTCAATTAGTGGTGTTATTTTCATTCCTAAGAATTTAGCTGGTGCATCACCGAACCATCCACCATATATTGCTCCCCAGAATATTGTTGAAATTCCACAATAAAAGAAAAGTTTTATAAAACTTCTCATTCCCTTTTCCAGGTTGAAAAATTTCAAAGCAATGAATGTAGCAATTGTCAATATAACTCCATAAGCTGCATCTGAAAGCATCATTCCAAAAAAGCAAATATAAAACAAGGATATTACAAAAGTAGGATCTGTTTCCCTATAATTTGGCAACGAATACATTTCTACCACACTTTCAAGTGGTTCAGCAAGTTTGTTATTTTTTAATTTTACAGGGACTATGTCCTCTTCTTCTACTTCTTTAAACTCTAGGAAATAACTACCATCAACTGCTTTTTCCACAGTTTTTTCTAACATTCCATTTGATTCGTAGGTATTCCATCCTTGTATGGCAACTATACTATCACTTTTTAGAAAATTAGAGCAAGCTTTTAATCTAGCTAATTTATTTGCAAAATATTCGTATGCCTCTTGAAATTGAATTATCTTTCCAGATAAAGCTACAAGTTCCTTTTCAACTTCCATCTTTTCTTCTCTAATTAATTTAATTTTTGCTTCATTGGCTTTTATTGCATTATCTGGAGTATCATCAAAATCAAAATAAGCCTTAGAAAAGCTATTATTTTTAATAATTTCCGCGAGACTTGCTTCTTGTTCCTTTAAAGCCACTATTAAAACATATTCTTCCTTTTTACCTTGATTTATTACTTCTATGTAGCTAAAAGGAACCTTTTCATCTATTTCTTTATAAAACCTATCTTTAAATTCATTTGGTATTGAACCCAAATTATAGCTAAGTAAACTAGAACTTTTTATAGAATTAAAAGGAGCATCAAAATTTCTCCATGGCTTTAAAGTTTCTATTTCTGTTTCCAGTTTAGATATCTCATTGCTTTGAGAAATTAGCTTTTCTTCTTTCGCCTTTAAATCCTGATAAACAATGAGCCAATCATTATTTTTCATTCTATTTTCCAGTTCATCAAAAGAAATTGCCTTCTTACCTTCAATCAATGACTTTAATCCGCTTTCTTTCTCTACATACTTTCCCAAGAAATCTAAAGCAAATTTAATTTTTGATAATTGAGTTTCATTGTCCATAATTAGCTCTTCATCAGATGCAGTATTTAAGAAACTCACTTCCTCATCATCTAAATTTTCTTGCAGATTAGTAAATTGGACTCCTTCAAACTTTTGAAGTTCTTTTAAAAGGATTTCTTTTTGAGATTCAAAGGCATATAAAGTAAATTTATTCATCTTAACTATTGCCATTGATATTCACTATCCTCTCAATTACTAAATTTACTGCTTTATCAAGTTTTTCTTTTGAAATATTTAATATCTGTTCTTTTTCACTCTTACCAGCTTCGATTATGGGATTAGCTTTTTTCTGAGCTTCTTCTATAGCAGTATCTATAATTCTCGAATATTCAGACTTTGCTTCAGAAATTATTCTCTTATACTCACTTACTCCCTTTACCTCCGCCTCTTTGACTATTTGGCTTTTTTGATTTTGAGCATTCCTCACAGTTTCCCTTGCTCTTTCCTCTGCTGCTTTAATCTCTTTAATAGCTTCTAGTGCCAAACTCTCACCACCTTTAAATGTTTTATAATTATCACAAACCTAATAAATTATAAATTCTAATGCTTAATATAGTATTTATAACAACTTAATTATAATACCCATACTATACAAATTTCAAAATAAGAAATCATCATTTTCGGAAAATTTAAATAATTTTTCGATAATTAGCATTATTTTTCTCTAAAAATCACTATTAATTATTAATATACTTATTAGTGCTATAAAATTTATAAATTTATTAGATTTGTTATATCCTCTACAATGTCAAATTTATCCTCGTCATAGGCTAAATACAAGGTTTGGAATGAAATTTCATGGTTTTGTATAAAGTGTAACACATTCATAGTAAACTTTTCAATATGTATCTTATTTTTATCAATGTTTATACACTTTATTTTATTTGTGCTATACAATTTCTCTTTAATATTATTTATCATTTTTTTATCTGTATCTCTTATTAAGAATTCTGGAAGCCATCTTTTTCTGTTAAACATTAAGTAATCATACTTCACTATTTCCCTAAGAGCATCATTATTGTCCTTTAGTTTATCACTATTAAATTCTAAAAACACTCTATAATAATCTGGTGATGATATATTTCTATCAAAGTAACCACTTTCATCAAAAAACTTTCCTAAGCTGTAATAGAAATCAAAAGGTTCACTGAATTTTAACTCAAAATACTTTAAAATAGTCGAAAACTTACCCGAATTATAATACTTATCTACCATAGCCTCAATTTTTTTTAATATAATAAGTTCATCGTAACTTATGTCCTTTGTCTTTAATACTTCGTATGGAGGATATGGTGAATATACAATTCCCCATTTATCTTTCTCCAACATCATAGGAGAACCTTTTAATATTTTTAAAAACCCTAGCTGTATTTCTTCTGGTTTCATTGAATATACTTCATTAAAAGATTTTTTGAAGGATTGGAAATCTTCCCCTGGAAGACCTGCTATTAAATCCAAGTGCTGGCTTATATTTTTAAGCTTTTTAATTTCTTCAACTTTCTCAGCTATATCTTTGAAATTTACATATCTATTTATATTTCTTAGGATTTTATCATTAGTGGTTTGAACTCCAACTTCAAATTGAAATCTTCCTTTTGGAGCTTTTGATAAAACTTCAATTTGATCACTTGTCAAAATATTTGCAGATACTTCAAAATGGAACTTTGTCTCAGTATTTTTCTCTATTAAAAACTTCCATATTTCTATTGAAAATTTTTCACTGCAGTTAAAAGTTCTATCTACAAATTTTACAAGCCTTACTTTTTTATCTATTAAAAATTTAAGTTCACTCTTTACTTTTTCAACATCTCTCATTCTTACATTTCTATCTACAGAAGAAAGACAATACTTACATCCAAACGGGCATCCTCTTGATCCTTCATAGTAGACTATCTTATTATCTAGATTATCTTCCTCGGTATATGGAAAAACCACGTTGTTTATGTCTATATTATCTTTTGTGCCGTTATAAAAGACTTTTTCATTATTTTTATAAAATAATCCTTTTATACTATCTAGAGATATTTTTTCTTGCAATATAGTCGTTTGTTTATTAACTATCAACATTTCAGTATTCTTGCAAAATTTATCCACACTTGAATGGTTTATTTCTTTATTGGAATATATACCCTCCTTAAAATTGCAATTTTTGTTATTCCAATCATAAATTTTATATTCTATTAATTTTTTAAAAGTTTCTTCCCCTTCCCCTTCTATTAAATACTCCCCTTTATTCTTCTCTAAAAATTCTCTGCCATTAAAGCTAACCTCTGGTCCACCATAAATTATTTCTATTTTTTCATCAATTAATTTAATAAGCTTTGATAAACCTTTTACCATTTCTATATTCCATATGTAACATGAAAAGGCTATCATATGAGGCTTCTCTTTCATTATTTCCTCTAATATTTTTTCAATTCTATCATTAATAGAAAATTCTCTTATAATACAATCAAAATCTAAATCTCTTGTATAAGCTCTTAAATATCTAATGGCCAAGTTTGAATGTACATACTTAGAGTTAATCCCTACAAGCATCACTTTTAGTTTCATTAATACAATCTCTCCTCTTCTTTTGTGCTTTAATATAATAAATATAGTCTAAGGATTCACAGTCAATTATATGGAAATTTTGATTTAAAAGTTTCACAGTGCCTTCTTTAGATGTATCTTTAAAAATATTCATATCATTAACACTTATTTCCTTACTTTTTTTATCTGGGAGAATAACTTTTATTTTTTTCGAAAATACTTTTCCATATCCTTTGTTAATATCCCATATATGTAGCACTCCGTCTTCTTTTAAGTATGCGCAAATTTTCTCCAGCAAAGACTTCCTTTTTGCTTTAAACATTATACCACTAAAAGATAAAAACAGCACACAGCTGTCATAAATCCCTTTTTCTATAGAATTTATTTTATCTTCTTCTTTTATATACTCTACCTGGAAATTTTGATTATTACATTTATATATATTATAAACTATACCATAGTTACTAAATCCTATATCTAACACATCTCCATCTAGTTTTTTCTCTTCTAGATTAATTATTATTTCATTGCACATCTTCCATTCCCCCTCTCATAAAAATTGCCCTAAACTCTACTATCTATTTTCTACAATAAAAAAATATTTCCTCCAATTCATGGAAGAAATATTTTTTCCTACATTATTATATATAAAATTCTGATACCTGTTTTTATTTTAACATTTAACCTTATATTTCAATTTTTCATAGAAATCTAACATAAATCCTGCAGTAGTTTTTTCAGCTTCTTGAATAATCATGCAAGAAACTTTCATGTATCTTTCCTCTCTATTCCTTATATTATTAAATTTATTATATGCTAAATTTGCTGTAAGTGCATTGTTTTCTATATATTCGTCTAATTCCTTGTATCTCTTTATTCCTTTTTTAGCTTCAAAATGATATCCAATTAATATCTTTTGTATAATCCACAATTCAAAATTTCTATGCCTTTTTAGCAATCTATTATTAACATGGTGCGGAACTGTAGTATCCTGTATCAGATGACACGCTGCTCCAAAATAAAACATACTCCTTGGTATATCTCCTAAGTCTAAATACTTTAAAGATAAGTCATAATACTTTTTGCACTCATCTAAAGCATTTGAAAACCCATATAATCCTCTTCTATTGTCAAAATGGTAAAAGTGATTGCTACTTTTAAAATCTTGATCAGCCCAGGTTACTCCCTCATCTATATACTTTATATTTTTTCTAAAACATCTATACTCTTCTATAAAGCCTTCATTTTTAAGCATTTCTATAGATCTATCATTTATATATTTATGAGCAAGGCATTGAGTTTTTATAATTAGCTTCTTTATTGGATTTATAGCTACCATAAATCCTCTTGCAGTTTTTCCAAATACTCTTTCAGTTATTGTTATCATACTTATTACTCCATTCCAACTTTTACTTACGTTTCTTATTTGATTCCTCAATAGTATATTTTAATATAGCTATTATGATAATTATAGTACTTATTAATAAAAAATAAATAATTGGTCTGTTTTTCATAGAAATTTTTTCAGTTTTATCTAATTTTAAATTGTACATATTCCCTAGATTCGAGTCTAGTATTAGAATTTGATTTTTTGCATATTTAATACTAGAAATTTTACTATTACTATTAAATTCTAATTTTTTACTTAAAACTCCTTTATTGTTTAAAGAATAAATCATTCTTTCACTATCATCATAAAAATATATAGAATCAACATCTCCCAATAATCCACTTTTATCAACTGCTAAACTTTTTAATGTTCCTAAATTTTTATGTGTATACAAGGGTGCTTCAGGATTTGTAGTTGGGTGATTGTCTAATATAAATGGTATATTTCTATTGTTTCCATCCTTAAATCTAGGAGAACTAATTGGATCTCCTCCACTATAATCAGGCCACCCATACCAATTCTTGTATTTTAATACATATATATAATCTGTATCTCCTTTTACAGCTCTAAGTCCTCTATTCTCCATGCCACCTATAGATGCTATCATTCTTTCTTTGCTATCAAAGTCTATTCCATTTACATTTCTTATTCCCCAAGCATATGTACCTGCTGCACCATTCTGTAAGTTATACATAATTACTGAAGCATTTCCGGGGAAATGCCCTGGTATAATTTGTCCATCTATATTTCTTGTGCCATAATTTACGAAAGCTCCAGTCTTTCCTTCATCAAAATTTATTCCTCTCAAGGTTATTTTATAAGGTGATATATCATGACTAAATGGATGATTTTTAACCCAATCATTATCTAATCCAACTACACCTGAGTTTGTAGCAGAACCTATTGTAATATATAAATAATCCCCATTAACTTTAACAAGGCTATTTTTATGATCTCCGAAATTCGGTAATCCACTAATTATCTCTTCACGCTTCTTTTTCTGTATATCATAACTATATACAGAATTATAGCTTGAAAAATATAATTTACCTTTATAATATTCCATGCTATTTATATTCATATTCTTATCAGAAAACACATTATAGCTCTTGCCTTTATTGTCTATAAATTGTATTTTGCTTTTATAAGCTATGTAACAATTCTCTTCATCATCCATTGCAAAATCTACTGCCTTTTTTAAACCTCTATATCTTAAGTCAACTTCTAAGTTATTATCTTTTAAATTAATACTATAATCTTTAATGAAATATTTCTTAAAAGAAATAGCAATACAAATAAAAAACAAAATTATAATTGAAATTTTAATAACCTTTTTCATAGCTCCTCCAAAAAAAATTCCTCTTACCTAAGATATATTTCCTTAGATAAGAGGATATGTATAAAATTTAATTACTCTAAACACTTTATTTTATAGATGTTAAATCTATATGTTCCTTTTCAACTTTAATTAATCCATCAAAAATACTTTTTATTTTCTCATTGCATATATCATTATAGAATTTCTTATAAAAAGCTACAGCATGTTCTTCTCTTCTTTGGGCAGCTTCTAAAAGTGCAGTATCATTATCATATTTATCATAATTTAATTTATTTAGTTTTGGAGAATCTTTAAATCCTCCTAAATTTTTATGAACCCTTGCATGCATATACTCAATCTTACTTAAATCTATAAACATATTTTTTAGCTTTTCATCTTTAGCAAGCTTAGAAATTTCCATATAGAAATCTCCATTAAATGTTTCTAATTTCATAGCATTATCTAATATTTTTAATGTTTTAATATCTAAATTTTTACTTTCTATCTTATAAACTTGTCCATTATCCTTCAAATATACTTTGCCTACTCCACAAAAAGGACAGTATAATATATTTTCACTTTCATTTTTATGAGAAAATGCATAAGAATTAACATTATAATTTTTTTCATTTATTATCATTCCACATACTAAACATTTTAACATCCTGTTTTCACCTCGCAATCTATACACATATTATTCTAAATGAAAAATATTATATTTACTAACACTACTTTTTAATAATTTAATAATATTTTCGGCATAAATTTATTTATTTATAATTAAATTACTCGTTTTATTATTAATTATTATTAATAATATACCGAATTAATGGAATTTTATCATGCAAATTTATATAAAAATAAATTTCTTATAGAAAATAAAGTAGAATATCATTTATTTTTAAATTTATCCTTGCTTATTTTAATCTTCAACTAACCTATTATTGGGCTAAATTGGATAACTACCCTTTAACCCACTAATTACATCCTGTGATTTTCTATGGATAATATAATTACATTCCTAAAAACTGGGGGAGGTAATATGATGAAGATAAAAAAATTAGCAGGCATAATTACAGGACTACTGTTATTTGTAAACGTTTCAAGTGTTAAGGCAGCTACAATAATTAATTATTCTGTAAAAAGTAATGATACGCTATGGTCTATTTCTAATACCTATAATACTTCCATTTCAAGAATAACCACTTTAAATGGAATAGACCCAAATGGTTATATCTATGTTGGACAAGCCTTAAAAGTAGAAGATAATCGCTACATAAATCATACAGTTATCTCTGGAGATACTCTTTGGAAAATATCAGTAAAATATAATACTACTGTTGATATGATTATGGAATTAAACAATTTAAGTACTTATAATATACAAATAGGACAAACTCTTCATATTCCAGCTGCATCCACATCATCAAATGCCATAACTTCTACAGTAAAAACAATGAACTATGCAATTGTTTCTGGAGATACTGTATGGGGCATTGCTCAAAAATTCAATACTTCAATGGATGCAATTATAAAAAGTAATATGCTTGCGGCTCCAATTTTTATGCCTGGACAGATTATAACTGTCCCTGTCAATTCCACAGAAATAGTAAAACCTATAGGTATAACTATGCTTAAACCTAGAATTAATAATAAATATGGAGATCTTTATACTTGGGAAAATGCTAGAAGGTTATTTACCGTTGGTCAGATAGGGACTATAAGAGATTTGTATACAGGAATAACTTTTAATGCTAAATATTATGGCGGCTCTAATCATTCTGATATTGTACCTTTAACATATGAAGATTCAAATAAAATGAAGCAGATATTTCCTAGCTGGTCTTGGGCACTAATGCGTCCAATGATTCTAACTTTTAATCAAAATGGTACAAACTATCAGCTTGCTGTAAGTGTAACAGGTATGCCTCATTCGACAACTGATATGTATAGTCAAAATGGAATAGATGGTCACTTTGATATGTACTTTTACAACAGCACAAGCCATGTCTCAAATGAACTATCACCTACTCATCAAAAGAATGTTTTAATTGCTAATGGACAATAAGTAACCTTTTTATAAATAAAATTAGTAATCAGCAACTAATCGCCATCAACTAATAAAACAGTAAACTTTACAATTACATGGAATCCAGTTGTTAATTTTGTTTTTATTTAGTCTATAGTTTTTACGTAGTAAAATATATACAACTTGGTACTAGTTACTGATTACTAAAAAACTGAAAGCTATTAATAAAGTCATTCATGTTTTTTTTCACAATTCAACTTTGACACATATGGCATTATCATTATAATAGTAAAAAATAAAATTCCATTAAAACTCATATCATCAACAAAAGTTCTACCTATTATCATCCAGTATATTAGAGTTATGATAACTTGCAAACTCACATATTCCCCAGCTTCTTTTATCATATTTCTATTTGATAAAAAACTACTAAGTAGAATATATGATATTCCAATAATACTATATATTAAACATGAATGAATAGAATTAGTTACAGTATAAGAGCAGTATATTAAAAATAAAACTATCATTGAATATACTAACTTACTATTAATTTTACATCTGGTCATAATGATAAACCTCCACAAAGCTTATTTCCACCTATAATATAATTATATTACATATTTTGGAATTTATCCTAATAATATTATTGTCACTCCATATTCCTTTGTTTTTTAAATTTAGAATATAATTTATCTTCTCATCATACTTATTAATGTTACTAATTCTAAGGAGTTGACTTAGGTGAAAAAAGATAAATTTTTTAAAAATTCTATATTATTGACCCTTTCAAACTCTACAACTGGTGTATTAAAGTTTATTTTTTCCATAATATTATCACGGGAACTAGGTGCCGAAGGAATGGGGCTTTACGCACTAATAATGCCAATTTACGATCTGTTTTCTTGCCTGGTATGCGGTGGTATGATAACTGCAATTTCTAAACAGTCTTCGTCTTTTTACAGTAAAAAAGACTATAAAAATCTACATAAATCTATTCACATAACCATAGTTTTCGATTTAGTATGGACTTTATTAATTGCTATTATTGTGGCTTTAAATTCAAAGTACATAAGTATTAATATTATTAAGGATATTAGAAGCTTAAACAGTCTTCTCTTGGTCTGTATAGCTTTAATATTTGTAGCACTATCTTCTATAATAAAAGGATATTTTTACGGGGTATCCAATGTAAATACTCCAGCTATTATAGATATATTTGAAAAAGTTATAAGAATAGGTGTTACAATTTTTGTGATTAGAGCATTACCTATTAAAGAAATTGAAAATACAGTTACTGCTGTTTATGGAGCATTAGCAGCTGGAGAATTTTTTAGTTTTCTATTTCTGTATATTTTCTATAAAATAAATAAAGCTAAAGATTTATCTCATTCATATAGCAGTAATTCTATTGAAGGAAATGCCCAGCTTCTATTCGATATACTTGTTATGTCTATTCCACTATGTGTAAATGGCTTCCTATCAACTGCTATATCTACAATATCCACTTTAGTTTTGCCAAGACGTCTTCTAATTGCAGGATTTGATCATAGCACTGCTTTAGGCATGATAGGAAAATTTTCTGGGATGGCACTTACAATAATATTTTTTCCACTTGTAGTAGTTATGTCTATGTCCATTGTACTTATTCCAGATATTGCAGAGAGTGTAGAAAAAAAGGATTACATAACTTTGGAAGAGAGAATTCATCAGGTTCTTAGAATATCATTCTTACTTGGAATGGCTACATTAATAGTATGCTTTAGTATGCCTAATTCACTTGGAATGCTGTTTTTTGGACGAGAAGACTTAGGTACTTATATAAAATTTGCTGCTATTTCAGCCCCATTTACCTATATATCTGCTACTACCTTCAGTATACTTAACGGCTTAGGTAAACAGGGAGTCCTTCTGCGTAACTCCCTTATAGTAGCTGTTGAAGAATTAATTCTACTATATGTATTAACTTCAATCCCAAGTATTAATATTTTAGGTTATGGATTAAGTTTAATGATAACTTCATTAACAAGTTTAGTAATGAATTTATATGAAATCAAGAAAAGATGTTATCTAAAACTATCCATAGAAGACTTTTTTATAGATATGCTATTAAGCTTGCTAATTTATTTTTCATTAAATATAATGAACAACTTAATTTCTGATACCTTCTTTAAAACTAAAACAATATTTATGATAATTTCTGGTTTCACCCTATTTTTCTTTATACTATCTTTTGTAAATAAAGCACTTAATGAAGTTAAAGACTAAATATAAGTATAGTACGACAAAATGGCGGCCTTGGTAGCTACAAAGTAAGGTGCTAAAAACCGAGGGTGTATAATTCAACAGAGAATCTTCGCTGCGTTAAGAAGTTCTAAGTTTGTGCCTTTAAAAATTCCCTACCCAGCCCTATGCATCGTCCTGATGCAGGTCCGGCTCCCACCCGTCCTGGGTGGGAATTACGGTAATTTTAAAATTCACAAACTAAGAACTTCTAAGACTTGCTCAAAATTCTCTTAATGAATTATACACCCTCTTACTTTCAGCACCTTAAATTGGGTAAATCAAGGCCGCTATTGCTTATACAAAAATTAACAACTGTAATAGTAATGACTATTTAGACTATAGTTAATTTAATGGACAGTGTAAGTATTATATTAATTGACTTATTAAAAAAGCGCAAAGCGCTTTAACCCGATTAGGGTGCCAGGGTTTTAGGCGTAAGCCTTTTGAATTTATGCTAGTACCTCCTGATTACAATTAATTAAGGTATATAAGAAGAATCCTAGACTTCAGAGGAGACTTGTAACTCCAACTGAAGCTTATTAACATAATTATTAGAAGTTTTACTCCTTAGAAATATTTATCTAGTATGTATAACTATTAAAAAACAGTTTTGAAAAATATCAACATGCTATCGCATTTATTTATAGTAATTCTTTAAGTTGTACTCAATAATGCTTACGTAGTAACTTTATAGTGTGATTACGCCATGCAAAATTATCATTTTGCTTTTTGAAGTCATTTCAGTATTTACTATAGTAATTACTAGTTGTAACTAATTAAGGCATGTAAGATTACTGGCTAGCATATATGTATCAATTGAAGGTTTCTCAATGATACATATATGCGTTAGCCTAGTAATCTTACATGCCGCTATTTTGTCGCACTTTACTTATTATTTGATTCTCTTAAGAATTGCCCTAGGTATTAATCTTGTAATTTTAGAAGGCAATTCATCCATGTCTTTTCTAGTTATTCCTCCTGTTATGGCAAGACCATACATATAAACAAATACTCCTATTGCAATAGCTATAATAGTAGCTATTGCATTGTTTATATATCCTGTAATAGAAGATCTTAATAAAAGTATTGTTAGAACAGCATAAACTCCGTAAACCACTAATCCCATTAAAGCAGAAGATAAAAATGGTTTTACAAAATGAGTTGAAAGCTTAACTCTAATTTTAAGTGTTTTATTTATAAGCATATAGTTAAGTATAAGAGGTATTAAGAAAAATACCATATTACCGTAAATTGCACCTATTATATTTACCTTAGGTATTCCAACTAAAATATAATTTGTTAATATCTTACCAAATACGCCCAATACCATAAATAGTGTTGAAGTATATAGCTTTCCTACACTTTGAAGTATAGAAGTTTGTATTAAAACAATAGAATTTAAAATTAAAACTACTGAACCATAAAGCAATAGTACTCCACCTTGTTCTTCTTTAAATAGTAATTGGAATACTGCATTATTTAAAACTGCAAGTCCTATTGCAGATGGAATTGCTACTAAAAAGCAAAATCTAAATGCATAATTTACTTTATTTTGAACACTCTTCTTATCCTTTAGTGAATATGCCCCTGATATAGCTGGTAATACAGAAGCTGCCAGTGCTGACACTAGAGTTATTGGCACACTTAATAGAGTTCTATACATATTAAATAGAGCGAACTTCTCATTACTTCCAATTTCCCCCAAACCCGAATGAAGAAGTCTTCTTTTAACTATTCCTAAATCAATAATATCTCCTGAATATTGAAGTCCTACACATATAACAAGTGGAAGTCCGTACTGAACTATTCTTTTAGCTAACTGTTTATTAGTATGTCTGCTCCTATCTAGCTCTCTATATCCTTTAGGAACTTTAATGACTTTATTTTTTTCATATACAAATATAAGATATACAGCAGCTATCAGGGAACCTAGTGAAGTACCTAAAGTACCTCCTGCACATCCTGCCTCCACTCCATATTTCATAAACATAGCTGCAAATACTAATGTAAATATAGTATTGATTATTTGCTCTAGAATTTGAGACACCGCAGTGGGAGTCATATTCCCTCTACCCTGGAAATAACCTCTATAAGATGAAACAATTGATGTAAAAAATATGGTTGGAGCTAATGCCATAATAGCTAATTTTGAGCTTTCATAGCCAATAGCACGAGCTAATGGGCCTGCAAATATGAACATCATTAAACTCATTACAGTACCAATTATAAGCATCATAAATCTTGCTATCTTAAAACTTTTAACAGCATCTTTATAGTGACCTAAAGCTATGTATTCTGACACTAATTTTGATATAGCAACAGGTATTCCTGAGTTTGCAAGAACATATATCCATACATATATTTTATATGATGCACCATATATGCCATATCCATTTAGTGTAATTATCCTTTTCAAAAAAGGTATGTATAAAAGGGATAATAATTTTACAATTATCCCCGCTGCTGACAATATGGCGAAACCTTTAGTAGTTGATTGTTTTTTCATACTAAAACTCCCCTAAAATTTTAAAGCATCCTTTTTAATCTTCTTGAAAATTGGTGGTAGTGATTCTGTTACAACTTTATTTTCCATATAAGCAAGCTCTTTTGGACAATCTTTAAAAACTAATTTATATGCATAAAGATATTGAAAACTTAATCCATATTTGTTATTGAAAAAGTTATTTAATTTCTTATCTCCATATTTAGTATCTCCTATTATAGGATTACCTAAATATGATAAATGAGCTCTTAGTTGATGACTTCTTCCTGTAATTAAGTCCAATTCTAAGAATGAAAAACTTCCTACAGTATCCAACACTTTAACTTCCATAGCTATTTTCTTAGAATCTGGTTTTTTATTAGCAGAAATTTGAGAAATATTATTTACTTCATTTTTTAAAATATATGCTTCATAGCACCCTTCTTTAAGCTTTCCTTTTACTAATGCATTATAATACTTTTTAATTTTTCTTTCTCTTATCATTTCATTTAAAAGCTTCAAGCTTTGAAAATTCTTACCAAATATAACTAAACCTGACGTGTTTCTATCTAGCCTATTACATGGTGCCGGTGTAAAAGTAATTTCATCTTCAGGAATATAATCTCCTTTTTCATGAAGATATGATAGTACATAATCTGTTAAAGATGGTTCTCCTTCTTTTCTATCTGAATGTACAAGAACCCCAGGCCATTTTTCCACGATTACCATGTTCTCATCTTCATATGTAATCTTAATAGAACTGTAATCTACTTCATTATATTCTCTCACTTGCTCTTTTTTTTCAGATTGGATATATTTAGTTTCTAATATATCTCCTTCTATTAAAAA
Source organism: Clostridium sp. JNZ J1-5 (assembly GCF_053901425.1). Taxonomy (NCBI): domain Bacteria; kingdom Bacillati; phylum Bacillota; class Clostridia; order Eubacteriales; family Clostridiaceae; genus Clostridium; species Clostridium sp. JNZ J1-5. The sequence goes on from NZ_CM132773.1 coordinate 798,949, forward strand.
ATAATCCTGCTTAACTTTTTTATCATTAACTCTTATGTCCCCTTTTCTAAGAGCTTTAAATATTGCTCCTAGAGGTACATCTTTCAGTAATTTTCTTGAAAACTTATCTACTCTTTGTCCTGCCTCATTTGGTCCTATTTCAATTCTCATTTTATACCTCCGCATAATATTGCATCATAGTCTTACTATCATCATTTTTCGACGCAACATCAAAAATTATATACTAACCATAATAAGTTTACAACTATAAACATTATAATTTACAAATCATTCTTTATTTTTCCAACTTATTTAAGAGTCTCACTGCAGTTTCACATTGTATTGCAACTCCGATAGCTATACTATTTTCATCCACATCAAAAAGATTGCTGTGTAACGGATGTACTATTCCTCTTTTTTCATTTCTTGTGCCCAAGTAATAAAAAGCTGACGGTCTTTCTAATGAAAAATATGCAAAACTTTCAACTCCCATGGTTGGCTTTTGAAGTTTTACTACATTTTCTTTTCCTATTATACTTTCTGCCCCATCCTCTAATATTTTTACTACTTTATCATCATTATATAAACAAGGATAGCTTTCCTCTATATTAATTTCACACTTTCCCCTCATAGAAGCAGTTATTCCTTCAACTACTTCTACTAGCCTACTTTTAACATATTCTCTATGTTCACTAGTCATGGTTCTCATTATTCCTCTTATCTCTACCTCATCAGGTATTATGTTTTGTGCAGTTCCTCCATGTATAGATCCAATAGTTATAACAGCTGGATCTGTTGGGGGAATTTCACGGCTAACTATATTTTGAAGCGCTGTGATAACATTTGCACTGATTGCTATTGGATCTATGGTACTGTGTGGATATGCACCATGCCCCCCTTTTCCAATTATTTTTATATTAAAAGGGTTAGAGGCTGCATTTACTACATCTCTTTTTATACCTATTTTTCCAACTTCAATATTCGGCTCCACATGAAGTCCTATTATAGCATCCACTCTAGGATTTTCTAACACTCCTTCTTGGATCATGTGAATAGCACCACCTGTAGTCTCTTCAGCTGGTTCAAATAAGAGTTTTATATTTCCGTTTAGCTTATCCTTAATTTCATTTAATATTTTGGCAGCTCCTAAAAGTACAGTTGTATGAACATCATGACCACAGGCATGCATCTTTCCTTTTGATTTAGATGAATATTCACATGCTTTTTTATCTTCTATAGGAAGAGCATCCATATCAGCCCTTATACCTATAGTTTTATCCCCACTGCCCTTTATGATACCACAAATTCCATTTTTAGAAGTTTGTATATATTCTATGCCTTCTTTTTCTAAGAAATATTTTACTTTTTCCACCGTCCTTGGAAGGTCATAGTCTAACTCAGGGTTAATATGAAAATCCCTTCTTATATCTACTAATTGGTCTTTTATTTCTTCTGCTCTGTTCAAAAAATTCATTATAATATAGCCCCTTTACAAGTTATTCCCAATAAATTTTTATAATGTCTCCATATTTTAATTCATCATAATATCCAGCCTTCTTGTCATTCAATAAAAGTCTTAAATTACCTTGAGGTATGGTTAAATTAAATTCTATGTAATTAAAAATATCTATAAATACATATTTATCTTTTCCCTTTAATATTACAGGTTCATCATTCACTATAACTTTAAGTTGGTTTTCTTCTACTTCTTTTTCAGCTGCAACCTCTTGTCTACCTGTTTCATTAATATTTAAATTTTCTTCACTATTAACTGGCTCAACTGTATCATTAGTGCTATTCTTAGTACTTTCTATATGATTTTCAACTTCTAAAATTTCTTCCTCAGAACTTTCTTCTATACTATCTATATATTCTCTATCTTTTTTATATATTCTGTCCCCTTCTTTAATAACATAATCAAATGCTATCTCTGAATCTCTTAAATAGTATTCCCCTTCTTTATCCTCATCATTAAAATATTTTATGTAATCCCCTAATGTAGAAGGAAATAATATTTCTAATTCATCTCCCTCTTTTATATGCTCTTCAAGAGATACCATTTTTTTATTTGCAAAAATCACTGGGTCCAAATTTTGAATTATATCATTGAAATAGAAACTTACTGAATTTATTTTTTTCACAAATTCCATTATCTTTGGTGAAGCGTCTTTTCCATCCTTTGCGAAAATTATTTCAATATTATCCCCTTCTTTTATTTCTGTATCAATGCTTCCAACTTTATCATTTATCTTTATCTGTGCACTTTCAGCTAATGTTCCAAAGGCAACTCTTTTTATACCATTTAAGGTAAATCTAATATTTTTCCCATTCTTGCCAACCAATACTTTGTGGCTAATTCCAGCCTGAAGCATCACATCCATAACTGTGTGTTTATGTGAGTTAAAAAGGCTTATCACTTCGTTATTTAATATTACATCTATAAAATCATTGCCTGATTTTTTAATTGCTATAAGGGCAATTCCTAGCACAGTGACTCCAGTACTTCCTAATTCTTCATTAAAGTTTGTACATTCTATAACTGCTTCTCTTCCCTTTATACCTATTCTTTGTGAGGGCAAGCCTAGCTTTTCAGATAATGCATCTTTAAAGTTAGGTGTATGTGCCCCTCCTCCTACTAAAAAAACTGCATTAGGCGCTTTACCACCATTTAGCTCTATGATTTTATTAGCAATCTCATTAGATATTTTTTCTATTATAGGATTTATAGTTTTTATAATACTTTCAGAAGGCACATCATTTTCTATTCCTAAAATATCTGTATATTTTATTCTTTCTTCTTTAGTCAATTTTTTCTTTATTTCTTCTGCAGTATTAAAATCCACTAAATAATTTTGTACTATAACTTCAGTAATCTCATCTCCAGCCATAGGTACCATTCCATATGCACTAATACTATCATTACTACTTATGGCAATATCAGAAGTTCCTGCTCCCACATCAACTAAAGCAATATTAAGTAATCTTAGTTTTTTAGGAACTGCAGCTTCAATAGCTGCAATAGGCTCTAATGTTAAACTAATTACATTTAGATCTACTTTTTTCATAACAGAATAAAGACTATCCACAACAGATCTTGGAAGAAATGTTGCAATTACATCTGCTGAAATACTTTCACCCTTTTGTGAAAGTAAGTTTGATATAATATATCCATTTAAATAATAATTTTTCACGCTATATCCTACACAGTAAAGTTTTCCTTCAGTTTCTCTATTTACTTCTTCTTCAGCTTTTTTTACTGCTGTAAGTTCAAGGCTTCTAATCAGCTCTCTATCTATTTCTCCATTTTCATCTACTTCAATTTCCACTTTTACTTCTGTGGTTCTTAAAAATCTTCCTGCTGCTGCTATAGAAACTTCATTTAATTTAAAACCTATCTCTTCTTCTATAGACTTCTTTATTGAATTAACAGTGCTTGCAACTAAATTCACATCATGAATTTGTCCATCAATCATTGCTCTTTCTTGATGCTCTAAGTATCTTTCACATATAACATTAAACTTTTTATCTCTAACTACACCAATTGTACCAATAATTGAACGTGTTCCTATATCTAATGCAAAAATTATATCCTTTGGATTAATATCTAAAAGTTTCATATTAAACTCTCCTTTTAGCCCAATATAAAAGCTCATATTCTATGAATATGAGCCTAATAAAATTATATATTATACTTTTACTTTATTCAACAAACTCTGCAGTAAGTTTGGTTATTTAATCCACTAGTCTTAGAACATTGGATTTTTCATTTACATAAGGTAGTCTTTTAATCACTTCATATACATATTTTAGCTTTCCTTGTTGTAGCGCTTCTTCTTTTGAAAATTCTTTGAAGCAAAGCATTTTGCACCAAAATTCAATAAAGTCATCCTTATTAATAAATTCAGTTACACCCTCTTCTTCAACAACAAATCCGCTTCCGTATTTTTCTATTATGTATATATTTGTTATTTCATCTTTTGAAATCATTGATAAGGCATCTTCCCACATTCTTTTAAAAGGAATCATGTCACTCACTCCCTACCTAGCCAAATGATTATACTACAGGCCAATTATTTTCTAGAATTAGTTTAACACATTAAAAATAAATATGTCAACTTATCTATTAAACCTAGATTTTAAGAATATCACATAGTTTTTTTGTTCTATACTATTATCTTTATATTACACAATTTTTTTAATTAATCCATTATTATATAGTACAGTAGGATCAAAAGTTCTGTGCATACTATTTTCAAAATTAATTACATCCATAACTACCCTATAAAGAAGTAAATTAACATATTAAGAATAACTGTTTTTAATATTCCCCTAAAATAGACTTTTATTTGCCATTCTTCAATTGAGAATGCGACTATAAACAGAAAATAAATAGTATATAATGTAAAAATGATTATTTACAATTTATTAATATTTGTGTAAAATTTAGTAATGTAATATATATCAATTATATAAACTATATCAACTTTGTTAAAAGATTACTGTGTTCACTTATTTTATCGGTGTATACCCTATTATTTTCATAAATAACCTATTTTATAGGACTTGAATGATTCATAAATAATGGTATACAGGTAATTAATATAAGTTAGCAGGTATTAGATTAGCAAGCTTTACATGATGCTGTTATAAAAACAAATCAAACTGATGTAATTCAAATTGTAGCAGCTAAAAATAGTACAAGCACTCATATTATGTATCCAGCAGCATATTCAAAGGTTATATCTGTTGCAACAACTGATATAAACAACCAAGTTAGTACATTTTAGTGGGTTTATCAGCTCTAGGTGTAGATATATATTCTGCATATAAAAGTTCAACTTATGCAACTTTAAATGGAACGTCAATGGTAGCACCACACGTAACTGAAACTGTATCACTGCCATTATCATATCAATCAAAGGTAGATGTAAATAATGACGGTAAATGTACATCTGAAGCGATTAAATCAAGGTTAAAAAGAACAGCAATAGATTTAGGGCAAGTTGGCAAAGATAATATTTATGCTTCAGAATTAATAGATATTCAATGCTCTTATTCAATAAGCTTAATCTAGGTATAAGTATCAATTAAGAATCTAATTGGATAAATGATGAAAAATATGATAAATAATGTATAAAATTCAATATATTTTCAAAAAAATGTTGTAAATATTTTGTATATATGATAATATTTTGTTATTAACTTAATTTATATTATTTTTAAGGGGGTTTTTATGTGTTAAAACTAAAAAAATTTATATGTGGTCTATTAATTGGTTCCACGACTCTTACATTTAATCTTTTAGGCAGTAGTAGCATAGCATCAGCTGTCCAAACAAATAATTTATCTAAAAATCCATATGTCCAAGCTTACTTGAATGAAAAAATTAGCAAGTTAGAATCAACAGATTCGCTAGATAAATCAAAAGAATATCTAGTTGATCCAGAAGTAGAGGAAAAGATAATAATAGCTGGTTTAGAAGAATACTACAACGAAGACATGAAGGTAGCTAAAATTCTGAAGAATTATATCAAAAATGATGAATTAGATAAAAACACTTTAGCTACTGAAGCAGATGGCAAAATAGCTACGATGAAAAACATAATAGAAATATATTCTAATGTAAAAGATAAAGAAGATCAAGAAACCTTAAAAGGTTATCTAAAAAGATATGCAAGAAACTCAAAAGATCCCGCTTCAATATCATTTCTTAATAGTATCACTCCTCAAGTTAAAGTGAATATAAATGATAAAGAAGAAAAAGAAAAAAATGGTATAGTATCAGAAGATAGTATAAATACAGCTACTCTAAATGCTGCTAGTTATACAGGTACATACAATGGAAGTGGTGCAGCTGATTGGGCTTATAATAATTATAATTCCTATAATTCAGGATTTCCGGCATTTGATCTGTGGCAAAGTGATTGTGCTAACTTTGTATCACAAGCTATGTATCTTGGTGGGGGTATGCCAATGCAGGAAAATTGGTACTGCTATAAGAAAAATTCAACATATCTACATCCATTAAGTTCTGATCAGTTAAATTATAGTTGGACACTAACTGATCCAAGTCCATGGATTAGTGCTGTACAATTTACATCATTCTGGGACACAAGAGGTAGTGTGCTTCAGTATACAACTAGTGATTATGCTGCAAACCATTCTACAATATATAATAAGACAATTTATCGTGGAGATGCAGTTGTATTTCGTAAGGCAGTAGTTGGCTCTATAATTACAATGCCAACGCATATTATGATTATATCGCAGTATGATTCGGTAAATAAGGACTTTCTATTGGCAGGGCATTCAACTATTCGACAAAAGTATCCAGCACTTTCTGCAATCTCAGGTTATGTTAACATAGAATTTATACATTTCTAACATATAAAAAATAGTAGTATATGAAAGTTAATATATACTACTATTTTTAGTTATATAATCTTTTGAAGCTTTCTTCGGCATAAGATACTGGAGTTTTTTATTCATCTAGGTCAATATAGAAATAATAAGTTTGTGTACTCGGTAAATGGATCGAGTAGAGTGTACTAATAGTTATATTGCATATAGTGAAAAATATATAAGTAAAAATTTTTCTAATGAGGATGGTGTCAAAAGTGAAGAAATCTAAACGTATAAGAATTATTGCAGTGATAATTCTAGCTTTATTAGAGTTTACAGGAGTTATACCTTATATTGTTGCAAGAACAACTGCTTCAATTTACGTAGCTAGAAATTACCCCAATAGCGACTTGAAATTTGATAGTGCAGAATATGCATATGGCTTTGGAGAGTATTCTGTAAGGTATAAAAGTAAACAAGGAAAAGATCTAGTATTATCGATATCCCCAGCAGACTTTCCAGTTATAATTACATATGATTCAATAAAAGGGCAATGTTAAGTGGCAAAAGTTACATTTTATGTACTTGCTTAGTCATTAACTGGAGGTTAGACTAGATATAATAATAGCATTCTATGATAACTATTATTTAGGCATGGAAGCCGAAGAGAGGCTCTCATGCCTTTATTACACAATTTTTTTAATTAATCCATTATTATATAGTACAGTAGGGTCAAAAGTTCTGTGCATACTATTTTCAAAATTTATTTCAATTCTATTATCATCCACAAATTCTATTCTGCCCTTTCCAAATGTGTTATGTATTATAAAGTCTCCTACATTATATTGGCTTTTTATAATTTCTTCTAATTTACACTCTTTAATAAATCTAGAAATAGTTTTAGACTTTCCACGTATCTCATTTGATACACCTAGCCATAGATTATCTATAGTTCTTGTAATTCCTACATAGAATAATCTTCTCTCTTCTTCTAAGTTTTTATCCACACTATTTATATGAGGTATAGTGTCTTCATTACAATTTATAATAAAGACATTCTTAAATTCCATTCCCTTTACTCCATGTATAGTGCTTAATATAACGCCATCATTACTGTCTTCACTTTTGTTTTTATTGATCTGTTCTTCTACCTCGTCTACATGGGCTAAAAAGGTTATTATAGTGTTATACCCTTCTGCTGAGTTTACAAATTCACCTACAATATCCTCCAGCTCTGACATATCCAATTTATATTTTAAACTGTATTCTTTTAAATAGTCATAATAACCTAAATCTTTTAATATAAAATTTATTGCCCCGGCTAAGGACATCTTATTTAAGTTTTGTATATCCCTTTTTAAATTATCTATATTTTTAAGTTGAAATATAGCTATATTATCAATCTCTTTTAATTTATCAAAGCAATCTTCTCTATGAGCATTTCTCTTAACCTTTTCAATATTTACTTTACTTATATATCTAAAGGGCTTATTTATTATTCTAGCAAAACATTCTTTGTCAGTTCTATCTATACTGAGCTTAAGATAGGCTAAAATATCCTTACATATAAAATGTTCAAAGAAGTTATACTCCTTATCTAACAACTTAAAAGGTACCTTTTTCCTAATGAAAGAATCTATTATACTTCTACTTTCAACATTTGTTCTATAGAGAATTGCATTATCTTCATAGCTATAGGTCTTAGATGCTATAAGCTTTATAATATTTAAAGCTATCTCTTCTGCTTGCTCTCTTTCGTTAAAATGACTTTTAGCATTTATCTTGGTTATATTGTGATTATATGCCTTCATATCTTTTTCATTTCTTATTTTATTATTTTTTATTAAATTATTTGATATTTCCACAACACTTTTAGGACATCTATAATTTGTAGATAGAAATATCTTTTTACCATCCTTAAAATGTTTTTCAAAATTTACAATGCATTCCGGCTTAGAACCTCTAAATCCATAGATGCACTGATCCTCATCTCCTACAGAAAATACTGAGTTTTTATCATTTAGAAGCTTTAGTATTTCTACCTGCATAGAATCACAATCTTGAAATTCATCTACTAATATATATTTAAACAGCCTTTTATATCCATCTAATAATTCTTTATTTCTTAAAAATAATTCTTTGCATCTAATTTGCAAATCATCAAAATCCAGCAAATTATTTGTATTTTTATAGTCTTCATACACTCTATAACATTCTATAAAAATTTCTTTATCTATATCTGGTGAAAAATCCTCCATATTCATTTCACTAGTTTTATAGGAGGATATACTATTTAATATTTCTTTTACCTTTTCTTCATTTACTTCATCTAAATAAGTAGTTAGTACACCTTTAATTAATCTATAAGCATTTGAAGTATTTATAATATCTATTTTTTTATATTTTCTACTTAAAATCTTATAAAACAATCCATGAAATGTGCCAAAAAACGGAGCACTTTTTGATTTATTCAATGTTTTATATCTCTTTTTCATATTTAAGGCAGCAGCTCTAGTAAAAGTTATCACCACTATATTTTCTGGTTTTTCAGACTTTCTACCTAATAAATAATTAAGTCTATTTTCATCTAATTCATTATTATTCAAGTATTTTTTTAATAAGAGTATATCTTCATTATTTATACTTTCTGGATAATATTCAGATCTATATGTTAATCCGAATGTAACCAAGTAATCTATTCTATTTATAAGAGTTGTAGTTTTTCCTGCCCCTGGACAAGCAATAATAGCTAAATTTTTATCATTGCTTAAAACAGCACTTCTTTGTTGGTCATTTAATTTTCTATATCTATTTTCAATTATTTTATCTCTTAGCACATAAAATTCTCTAATTAAATTTTTATTCATTTTTACACCTGCTCTTTAAATCATAATAAAAAAGTATATCATATAGAATTATAGACTTTTTCAGCTATAATAATCAAATTTTAATATTTACATATAATAGTCTTATCTTGTTAAATTCTAAAAATTGTTGTAATAATTTTAATAAGGGATTAAAATAAAACTATCTATGCACATGTGAAACGACTGTAAATGACACAATTTAATAGTTAGAGGGGAAATCAATGGATAATAATTTATTTAATATTAAAAACGGAAGAAACCTTACCATGTTAGTAGATTTTTATGAATTAACTATGGGAAATGGCTATTTAGATCAAAATGTTGGAGAAAAAATTGCTTATTTTGATATGTTCTTTAGAAGAATTCCAGACGGCGGCGGATATTGCATAATGTCTGGTGTTGAACAATTAATGGAATACTTATCAAATTTAAAATTTACTGATGAAGATATTGATTATCTAAAAAGTAAAAACTGTTTTTCAGATAAATTTATTGATTATCTAAAGAACTTTAAGTTTTCCTGTGATGTATGGGCAATACCTGAAGGAAATCCTGTTTTTCCTAGTGAACCTTTAGTGACTGTAAGAGGGCCAATAATACAGGCGCAATTTGTAGAAACAATGATTCTTTTAACAATAAATCATCAAACACTAATTGCTACAAAAGCAAACAGAATTTGTAGAGCTGCAGAAGATAGACCTGTCATGGAATTTGGTTCTCGTCGTGCTCAAGGTTACGATGGTGCCATTTACGGAGCAAGATCAGCAATAATTGGAGGATGTAGTGCTACAGCTTGTACTATAGCTGAACAAATGTTTAAAGTTCCAGCCTCAGGTACAATGGCACATAGCTGGGTTCAGTTATTTCCTACTGAATACAAAGCTTTTAAGGCTTGGGCTGAAACTTATCCTGATAGTTGTTTACTTTTAATAGATACATATAACGTATTAAAATCAGGATTACCTAATGCTATAAAAGTTTTCGATGAAGTTTTAAAACCTAAAGGTTATAGACCTAAGGGAATAAGGATAGATAGTGGTGATATTACTTATTTAACTAAGAAATGTAGACAAATCTTAGACGAAGCTGGATATCCAGATGTTAAAATAGTAGTATCCAACTCATTAGATGAACATATAATTACAGACGTGTTAAGCCAAGGAGCAAAAATTGATAGCTTTGGTGTAGGTGAAAGACTTATAACTGCAAGATCTGAACCTGTATTTGGCGGCGTGTATAAACTAGCAGCTATTGAAGAAAACGGAGAAATTATACCAAAAATAAAAATAAGCGAAAATGAAGAAAAAATCACAAATCCTGGATTTAAAAAGATATATAGATTATTTGATAAATGTTCAGATAAAGCTATAGCTGATTTAATATGCCTTCATGATGAAATAATAGATGATAGTAAGCCTCTTGAAATATTTGACCCTATTCATACTTGGAAAAAGAAAAAATTAAATAACTATTATGCTAAAGAATTAATGGTACAAATATTTGATAAAGGCGAACCTTGCTATAAAACTCCAAGCGTAAAACATATTCAGGACTATGTTAAGCAAGAAACTAGTAAACTTTGGGATGAGGTTTTGAGATTTGAAAATCCTCATACATATTATGTAGACCTTTCTAAAAACCTTTGGAATCTAAAACATGACTTACTTAACAGATACTCAGATATATATGAATAGAATAGTATAAAATTAAGAGGTTGTCTTGAAATGAACTTTTATAAACTCATTTCAAGACAACCTCTTTGTTAACTTAAAGGAAGTGTAACCAACTAAACTATGTCTATTATTTAAGCTTGAAGAATTTTTAGGTACTTATTGTTTTCATACAGTTCTTCTAACAATGTTATGCTATCATTTTCTATTAAATCGTATTCATAAAACATACTTGAATTTAACATCTTGTCCTTAGTTACAGATTCAAAAGGACAAATCCCCTCATTTTCTTGACAATCATAGAATGGACATTCTCTAAAGCATATTACTTTATTACTATGAGTAGATAAAAATGTGCACCTAGACATATAATATACCTCCCGCAATGTTATCTCGTAAGTATATTATATACCACATACTACCAAATTTAAATACTTTTTTCTATTTTGTATATGAGATACTTATATTTTCAAAAAATAAACTTATAGACACATAAATACCTTAGTAAATTATATGCCTATAAAACTATATACCTACTATTATATTATCTTAAAACCCTAAACTTTCTCCAACTATAATAACTGTTATATCTGCATTCATTGGCATTTTCTTTAAAACTGAATAAGCTCTACAAATTCTGTCTTCTGATTTACAATCCATACATATGCCAGTTGCAGCACATGGTGTAGATAGTCCTAATCTCTTAGTATTCATAGGCGCAGCTTCCATTTTTATTCTTTCAAAAGCAGCCTCTTCATCTTTACATATTTTGTTGGTTCCAACAACAACTATTACTTTTTTAGGCCCAAAAGTCATGGCAGCTACCCTATTTCCTGCTCCATCTACATTTACTAGTTCTCCATTTAACGTAATAGCATTACTACTGCACAAAAATAAATCACTTATTAGCTGTTCTCTTTTCACTTGCATTTTTTCTTCTGGAGAGAGTTCAGGTGCAGCATGATCTAATATTTTAGATCCCATTTGTTTTATTTTGTCTTGGATATTTAGTTCTTTTATAGTTGCTGAACCTCCAAAGCCTACGCTATCTCCACTTTTTACATTCTTTAAAATATAATCAGCTGCTTCTTCTTTGCTTGTCATATATATTGCGTCAAAACAATTCTTTCTTAATGCCTCTACTACCTTTTTACCAATAATCTCATTATGCCAATTATGTATTTTGTCCATTTTTACCCCTCCTCAGTTATTAATAGTAGTCTTTTTTACTCCTATACAATATATTAGACTTTATAAAAATTTTTATCAAGTTACTGTTTTTTCAACTTTAGCTAAAAAGGATTAAATCTGATAAAAGGCATAGCTACAAATTTTTGAGAGATACTAATATTAAAAATTTATAAGAGGTGTTGCATTATGTATTTTACAAGTAGTTCTCTATCTTATGTATTTTTAGGTATGGCCTTAATTGCAGCTGCATTTTTTTTATACTTTAAATCTTTAGTTATAAAAACCAGTTCTGAAGGTGAATCCAGAGATAAGATAATTGGAAAAATGAAAAATCCAGAAGAATGGCGTTTTAGAAATTCAAATATGGCAAACTTATCGGGAGTTTGGACTATAATCTCATTGATAGTATTTGTTTATCTAAAGTTTTTTTATGCTAGAGGCTTAGTAAATATGATTTACTTTTTTATATATGTAGCTGTAGAAGTAATCTCCATAATAGCAGTTGGCTCTCGTAGTAAAAAAATTGAAAAAGCTAATCCTTAACTGGGTTAGCTTTATATATTTCTCCCATTAGCCTCATATTCATATATTACTTTTCCCAGATTTGATAAAAAAGGAATTCCTATATTATTATACTCATACTTATTGTCGTTAAAAATCTCATTACTATTTGTATAAATTACACTGGTTAACATGAATTCAATCCCTTTAGTTTTATCAATTATGTATGCATTATCTATCAAATAGCCATATGCACATCCGCTTTTATTATATATTTTAATATTATCTGGAATAGCACCATTGCTATCCCCAAACATAAAATATTTAACATGGCTATCTTTAAAATTACATTTAGGATTATCACATTCTCTAGGAAGCATAGACATATACCTCCTTAAAAACTTATAATCTTCTTCTTTAAGATTGAATCTTTCATCTTCTGGTATGGATTCTGGAAATATTATAGATTTTATTATCCCTTGGAGGCATTCTATTGAAAAATAATTACTTTTTGAAAAATCCTTAGGAGATTTTATAAATGTCTTTCCATTGTAATACCCTTTGCCTTTAGTTAATGTCTTTAGATTATTTGAATAGTTTTTTGAATTATAGGCCACAGGTTGTTGATAAATTGTATCCTTATTTCTGTAAAAGGTAAATGAATTGGTATACCTGTTCTCTTCATCATTCATTATATTTTCTAATCTATGAAGTATTAAAGTATCCTTATATCCCTTTTTCCATAAAGTTTCATTATAATATTCCTGTCCTAGAAATTCATATAATCTGTCAAAACCTTCATTGTCACTGATTACTAGAACCTTCTTTATATAGTTAGCAATAGAAGGACAACTATTACTAGAGCTAAAATCATACTTTACTTGGGTTTGTGAACTCCGTTCTTTTCCTATTTTTAATGGTGTATATTTATTTATATTTAAGTTATTTAATTTTTCTAAAGCTAAAGCACAAGCTGACAATTTAACTGAACTGGCAGGATAAAAATATTTATCCTTATCCACATTGTATCTAAAGGTATTAAATTTAATTCCATCACTTTTATCTCTATCAATTTGAGTATACATTATCTGAACTTCATACTTATCTGAATTATTTAATATCTCTCCAAATAAATCGCTTTTGCTCCTCAAAATTCTCTCAATTAAATTATCATCTACACTAGAGATATTCTCTTGTAAACAAATTGCTTTTGGGCAAATGTCTGTATATAAACTATTTAATATTATTGAAAAAGTACATATTAACAGAACCTTCGAGGCTATTTTTAAAATATTATTTCTCATAAAAACGCTCCTTGTTTAGTTAGCTTTATCCATTAAATTCTGTTACTATATAATGTACCCTTACATTAACTTTTTATCCGATGACTACCCGCTCTAATACTCCCATCGCACTCTGTGAAAGCGATTCGCACCAAATCAAAGATTTGGACTCTCTGCTTTTATTCAAAGCGGGAGTAAAGAGCGGCTACGTCCCTGGATAACGATTTCCCCTAAAGGATAACGACTTCTAAGGAGTGAAACTCCTAAGAATTCTGTTAATAAGCTTCAGTGGGAGTAAAAACTCCCTCTGAAGCTTAGAAATCTGTTTATGAACTTATCTATGTTTAAATTTAATCTTTATCTTTATAAGAAAAACCCTTCTCCCTTTATTATGTCTATAAAACTTTTTATAACTTGGGCAGTAAATCCCCAGATTACATAATCATTATATATGTAGAAATACTGATCATATTTTCTAGTGCTAAATTTGTAGTTCTTTCCACCATATATAAGATGATATGGATAATCTTCTTTAAAATATGGTTTTAACTCCACTTCATGCATAATTGGTTCGTTCTCTAAAAAAAATTTCAATGGTACTTTAAAAACATGATCCACTTCATCTTTATTTGGAGTAATAGTCTGCGCTTTAATTTTTCCCACAAATGGAAATATAATTGTACTATATGGACTTATAAAATAATCCATATTACCTAAAAATTCTATGTCCTCTCCTATAACATTTAATTCTTCCTCTGTCTCTCTTATAGCTGCATCTCTAGGTCTTTCCCCTTCCTCTATAGCCCCTCCTGGTAGTGATATATCACCTGGCTGCTTTCTTAAAGTTAAAGCTCTTTTTTCAAATAATATATATAATTCATTATCTTCTTCTAATAGTAAAATCATTACTGCACTAGTATTAAATCTTCCAATAGGTTTAGCTTTCCTATTGTGAAATATTTTCTTAATTTGCTCCATTTTATGCGCCTCCTAAATTCGTATACACTTCTTTTTCCTGTTGTTATAACTATATTAAAATGTTATACTAAAATCGTATTTAAATCTAGAATCAAAATTTTAAAATTGGGAGAGATGAATCTTGAGACGTAAATTTTCAACTTTAATTCTAACACTATTTTTCTTATTTTCATTTTCTACCACAGTTCTTGCTGCAAATGCAGACCTACCAAGAATTTATGGTAAATCAGCTATAGTACTTGATGCTGCTACTGGAGAAATTATATACGCTAAAGATGCAGATGTATCTCCAATGTATCCAGCAAGCACTACAAAACTTTTAACTGCACTACTACTTGCTGAGAATAGGCAACCAAAAGATGTACTTACATATACACAAAATGCTTCTAGTCAGCCTGAATATTCACTATACAATCTTGTAGGTCGCAATAAAATACGTGTTAATGACACAATGACTGCTGAAGATGTAATGAAAGCTCTTCTTCTATATTCAGCAAATGATTCAGCTTCTATGATAGCAGATAACTTAGGTGGAAGTCCTGCAGGATTTGCTAATATGATGAATGATAGAATAAAAAAGTTAGGATTAAAACATACTCACTTTGTAACACCTAACGGGTTAGATACTAATATTGATAATCATTACACTTCTGCTTATGATTTAAGTGTAATTGCAAGAGAAGCATACAAAAACCCTTGGGTTAAAAAAGTTATGGCAACTAAAAAAGATAAAATAGAAATTTCAAATGGCACTATAGCTTATGTGGAAAATAGGAATAAGCTGCTTGGTGAAAAAATCGATACTGCTTTTGCTAATAAAATAGGTATTGACCTTAACCAAGTGCCTGCTTCAAATGCTGTTGCCGTAGGAGGAAAAACTGGATATACTTCAAAGGCTGGAAGATGTCTTGTTACAGTTTTCCAAAAAGACGGAAGAGATTTAATCGGAGTTGTAATGAAATCTGCTTATGATGCTAATGATACTTATGTATTCAATGACATGGCAAAAATAATAAACTGGAGTTATGCAGCTAAACCAGCAGCACTATACAAAGCTAATACTGAATTAAAAACTCTTACACTTAAATATAAGCCACTGAAATTCTTCGGGCCTGAAAAAGAAATTAAAGTTCCTGTAACCTTAAAAGAGGATGCTCTATACTATGACAATGAAATTAATAAAGCAGAAACAAAAACTGAATTCCAACTTTCTAATGATGTAAAGGCAAGCAAGTTGAGTACAGATAAAAGTATAGGTAAACTAGTTCTAAAGGAAAGAGAAACAACAAAAACTTACGATTTATATCCTACAGTCTCCTCTAAGGATGTTGTAAAAGGAAATGCTCTTCTTTATGCTGGTGTTATAGTGGGAGTTTTAGTAGTAATATTCCTAATAATTGGCATAATTAGTTTAATTTCAAGAAGTGCAAGACGTGGTAAAAGAAGTAGAAGAAGATTCTAAATAAATGCGAATTTTGAAATTCACATAAGAATAAGTAAAAAATAATTTAACGAATTTTAAATTTTTATAATAAAAAATAAACTCTACAGAACATTCTGTAGAGTTTATTTTTTATTTAATAGTAAATCATATTAATAAATAGCTATGCTTTAAGAGATTGTTAATTTCTTATTATAATGGAATCAACATTCATTTAAAACAGAGCCTAATAAATATTATTTTCTAAAAATTTTGTTTGACATTTGACAAACTATATTCATATATTGTAATATATAAATATAGTAATTAAACCACAGTTAAGAGGTGAACAACTTGGATAATAACTTTAAAAAATACGAAGACTCCGCTGAACTATTGAAAGCAATAGCTCATCCTGTTCGTATTTGCATAATAAGAGGGTTGCTTGATAAAGGTGGATGTAATGTTTCAACTATGCAAAGCTGCCTTGATATACCTCAGCCAACTGTTTCTCGTCATCTTCAAAAGTTAAAAAATCTTGGCATTATAGATGGTGAGAGAAATGGTCTTGAGATAAATTATAAAGTAACAAATAAAAAAGTAGTGGAGCTTATTCAGCTGCTGCTTAGAGAAGATGATTAATAATAAATTTAAAATTTAGATTATATAAAAAGTATTAATTCTATGGAGGGATTTTGCATGAGTAAAAAAGTTTTAATAGTTGGTGGAGTTGCTGGTGGTGCATCAGCTGCTGCAAGACTTAAAAGATTAGATG
This sequence comes from Clostridium sp. JNZ J1-5, assembly GCF_053901425.1. Lineage (NCBI taxonomy): Bacteria > Bacillati > Bacillota > Clostridia > Eubacteriales > Clostridiaceae > Clostridium > Clostridium sp. JNZ J1-5. The sequence goes on from NZ_CM132773.1 coordinate 815,955, forward strand.
AAAATATAGAAGTTGTCATTTTTGAAAGAGGAAATTATATATCTTTCGCCAATTGCGGTCTTCCTTACTATATCGGAGGAACTATTCAAGAAAGAGAAAATTTATTAGTTACAACTCCAACTGATATGAAAGAAAAATTTAATATTGACGTTAGAATTAATAGTGAAGTTATTAAAATTGATGCTGATAAAAAAGAAGTTACTGTAAATAGTTCTGATAATGGAACATATGTAGAATCTTACGATGCATTAATTTTATCCCCTGGTGCAAAGGCAATTAAACCTCCTATTCCAGGAATAGATAATGAAAAAATATTTACTTTAAGAAATATGTATGACACTGATAAGATAAAAGAATTTGTAACTAAAAATAGTTTAGATTCTGCTGTTGTTATAGGTGGAGGTTTTATAGGTGTAGAAATGGCTGAAAACTTAAACCACTTAGGCTTAAAAGTTACATTAGTTGAAGCTGCACCTCATATTCTTGCGCCTTTTGATTCAGATATGGTAACAATTGCAGAAAAAGAACTTCAAGATAATAATATTCAATTAGTTTTAAATAATGGTGTTAAATCCTTCAATAATAATGGAAATAAATTAGATGTTCAGTTAAGCAGCGGTGAAAATATAAATACAGATATAGTTATTTTAGCTATAGGTGTAACCCCTGATGTAGCTTTTCTTAAGAACACTGGTCTAGAGTTTGGTCCAAAGGGTCACATAATAGTAGATGACCATTTACAAACTAACTTAAAGGATATATATGCTGTTGGAGATGCTGTTGAAGTAGTAGATTTTATAAACGGACAAAAAACTGCCATTCCTCTAGCTGGGCCTGCAAACAAACAAGGAAGAATTGCTGCTGATAACGTATGTGGCTTAGCTACAACTTACAAGGGGACTCAAGGCTCATCAATATTAAAAGTGTGCGACCTTACTTGTGCTGCTACTGGAAGTAATGAAAGAACTCTTCAAAGATTGAATATACCTTATGAAGCTATATATGTATTTCCTCAAAGCCATGCTTCATACTACCCTGGTGCAACACCTATAACACTAAAATTAATTTTCAATAAAGAGGGTAAAATTTTTGGTGCTCAGGCTATAGGTTATGTAGGAATAGATAAAAGAATCGATGATATTGCTACTGTAATAAGATTAGGTGGAAACATTGCAGATTTAACTGAGCTTGAACTATGTTATGCACCACCATATTCTTCTGCAAAGGATCCTGTTAATATGGCAGGCTATGTTGCTGAAAATATTATAAGTGGAAAATCAGAAGTTGTTCTTCCTAGAGAAATAGATTCTAGAAATAGAGAAAGTATTATTCTTCTAGATGTAAGAACAGATTTAGAACAAGAAACTGGTTCAATAGATGGTTCAGTTCATATTCCTCTACAACAACTAAGACAAAGATTAGGAGAGCTAGATAAAGCTAAAGAAATTTGGGCTTATTGTCAAGTTGGTCAAAGAGGATACTATGCTGAAAGACTTCTTAAACAGAATGGATTTAAAGTTAAAAATGTTACAGGAGGTTTTAAACTATATATGGCCTCTAAATTTACTCCTAAAAATTTAGGAAATGACAATAAAAAAAATACAACAATTGAAAATATAGACAATCCTAAAATTGACACTGGAATAGTTAAAAATTTAGATGCCTGCGGACTAAGCTGCCCTGGCCCACTAATGAGAGTTAAATCTGCTGTAGATGAATTAAATACTGGAGACACATTAAATGTTTCGGCTTCTGATCCAGGCTTTTATGAAGATATAAAATCTTGGTGCAGAACTACAAATAATGAATTAATTAGCGTAAGTAAAGATAAAGGGATTATAAAGGCAACCTTAAGAAAGAGCTGCAGTGAAGAGGCTGTTTCATCTGTTGTTGATCCTGTTTCAATTCCTACTAAAAATGGTCAAACTATGGTTGTTTTTAGTGGAGATTTAGATAAAGCTATTGCATCCTTCATTATAGCTAATGGTGCAGCTGCTATGGGTAAGAAGGTTACTATGTTCTTTACTTTCTGGGGAATAAACATTTTAAGAAAAAATCAAAATATATCAGTTAAAAAGACATTTATTGAAAAAATGTTTGGTAAAATGATGCCTCAAGGTTCAGAAAAACTAAAGCTTTCTCAAATGAACATGGCAGGAATTGGTCCTAAAATGATAAGAGGAATTATGAAAAATAAAAACGTAGAATCTCTTGAAACATTGATGAAATCAGCAATTGCTGGTGGAGTTGAAATAGTTGCTTGCCAAATGTCTATGGACCTTTTAGGCTTTAAACAAGAAGAATTAATAGATGGAGTAAAAATAGGTGGAGTTGGATATTACCTAGGAGAAGCAAATGATGCTGGAGTAAATTTATTTATATAGTATTCTATAATACAGTGTTATAAAATTTGGCATCTAATATGAGATTTTGTACAATCTAAGCTTGTTGTTTAAATACAGCAAGCTTTTTTCTTATATGTTACTTATTAATATAAATACTTATTTAATACTATTTTTCCATAAATCCTGTTTAATGATATAATAGATATATAATAAGTATAATATAAGAAATAGCAATTTCTCAAAGTTCCATTAATATTTATAATTTCAAGGAGGATGAGCAATGAGTAAAAAAGTTGTAATAGTTGGTGGATCTGCCGGTGGTGCTACTACTGCTAGCAGGCTTAGAAAACTTGATAGTGATGCAGAGATAATAATTTATGAGAAAGGACCTTATATATCCTACTCCAGCTGTGCTCTTCCATATTATATTGGAAATATAGTAGAAGATAGACGTAAAATTTTTGTAAGAACTCCTGAAGAAATGAAAAAAGCACATAATGTTACTGTTAAAATAAACAGTGAAGTAACCTCTATAGATCCTATTAATAGGACTATTACTGTTAGAGAAGATGATAAAACATATAAAGAAAACTATGATTATCTAGTTCTATCTCCAGGTGCTAAACCTTTTGTTCCACCTATTCCTGGTGTCAATAGCTCTAAAATATTTACTTTAAGAAATGTACCGGATGCAGATAAAATAAAAGAATACCTAAACAATTCATCTGTTAAATCCGTAACTATAGTTGGCGGAGGATACATTGGTGTAGAGGTTGCAGAAAACTTAAAAAACCTTGGCATTAGGGTAACTATGGTTGAGGCTTCTCCCCACATTCTTTCTCCTTTTGATACTGACATGGCTGAATTGATTGAAAGTGAACTTATAGATAATGGTATAAATTTGATTACAAATGACCCTGTAAAATCATTTAGTGATATTGATAATATAATTGAGTTATCTTTAGGCAGTGGAACAAAAATTCAAAGTGATATGATAATCCTTTCTATTGGAATTAAGCCTGATATAGATTTTCTAAATAGTTCTCCAATAGAACTTGGGCAACGTGGACACATTACAGTAAATCAAAAAATGCAAACTAATTTTGAGAACATATATGCTTTAGGAGATGCAGTAGAAACAGAAGACTATGTAAATGGCTATAAAACTAATATTGCCCTAGCAAGCCCTGCTGCAAGACAGTCTGATATTATAGCACATAATATAATGAATATTGATTACTTTTATAGAGGATCTCTTGGATCTGCTCTAATTAAGGTGTTTGATTTAACTTGTGGTTCCACAGGAAATAATGAAAAAACACTTCAAAAATATAATATACCTTATAAAGTAGCCTATGCTACTGCTAAGTCACATGCTGCAACTTATCCAGGAAGCGGCAGTATAAAAATAAAATTAATATTTGACTATGATGGAAAAATTTTAGGAGTTCAAGCTTTAGGATATGAAGGAGTGGATAAAAGAATTGATGTATTTGCAACTCTTATAAGCCTAGGAGGAACTGTATACGATGCAGCTAATCTTCAACTAGCCTATGCTCCCGCATACTCAACTCCTACAGACGCTGTAAATATTGCTGGCTTAAAAGCAGTCAATATGCTCTCTAATGATAAATAGTATCAGCAAATAATGTATTGGTAAGGCATCTTTGTACGTTATAAGTAATATATGCTTTAAATCATTTAATTTAAATTAATAAAATTTAAAAGGTATATAATTCAACAGGGAATTATATACCTTTTATTTTTAACACCTTATTTTGTAGTTAACACAAGATTTCATAGTGAAGGCCAAGAAAGTGTTTTTTTATTATTTTATCAAGCTATCTATGAATTTTCCATTTTCATAGAAAAGCTCTCCATCAGCATATATCTTGCCACCATTTCTCATGTCACAAAGCATATCCCAATGTATAGTAGATCTATTTTTCCCTCCTGCTTCTGGCATAGAATCACCTATTGCCATGTGCACAGTTCCACCTATTTTTTCATCAAAAAGCATATTTCTTGTAAATTTTTTAATTCCATAGTTAGTTCCTATAGCAACTTCCCCAAATCTTGAAGCTCCTTCATCTGTTTCTAAAAGAGCTTTTAGAAGGTCTTCTCCTTTTTTAGCAGTTGCTTTTATAACCTTTCCATCTTTAACTTCAAGCTTTATGCCCTCTATTTCTTTTCCAGCATAGATTCCTGGAAAACTAAAGGTTACATATCCATTAACTCCGTCTTCTACAGGGGAAGTAAATATTTCTCCATCAGGGAAGTTCACTTTTCCGTCACAGTTAATCCACTTTCTTCCGTTAATATTAACCACTATATCTGTCCCCTCAGATATAATATGTAATTCCTTTTTTGTATCTAAATATTTTACCCACTTTTCTTGATAAGAACTTATCCTTTTCCATTCTGCCACTGGATCTTCACTATCTAAAAGTCCTGCTCCATAAACAAAATCTTCATATTCTGAAAGGCTCATACTTGCTTCTTGAGCATCTGCATAAGTAGGAAATTGTGTTCCGCACCATCTAAGACTGCCATCTCCCATTCTTTCTGAGTAAATCTTTCTCCAACTAGCTGCTCCTTTAGCACTTAACTGAATTTTTCTTGAATCTATGTTTGAATTAGATTTTGTATTTTTAGTTCCCCAGGCAGTAAGCCATACATCTGCCTTAGATAGAAGTGTTTTAGCCATAAAGTTTTCTTCTTGAAGCTGCTCATCACTGCTATACTTTAATTTCATCTCATTTGCTTCATGAGAAGTTAAATTAGTTTCCACATGTGCTCCTGCAAGGATTGCTTCTTTAACTACTTCTGCCATCCAAGGCTCTGCAATGCTTTCACATTGTACGTATACAAAGTCACCTTTTTTAACTTCAGCTGAATAATTTACTAGAAGTTTTGCAAGTTTTTTCAATCTTGGATCTGCCATTTCCTTACCCCCTATATTTTAATTTCTAATTATCTATTAAGCTTAATATTGCTGCTAACTAGTTATAACCTTATTTATTTCCATAACTATTCTCTCTTCATTTAAAGGTTTCGTTAAGAAACTTTTAGCCCCTGCTTCCATAGCTTCAATAATCTTGACTTGTTGTCCCAATGCTGAACACATTATTATTTTTGCATGTGGGTCTATTTCAACTATCTTTTTAACTGCTTCAACTCCATCCATATCTGGCATAGTTATATCCATTGTTACGATATCTGGTCTTAGCTTTTCATATAGGTTAATTGCCTCATTTCCATTAGACGCTTGTCCTATTACTGTAATATTATTATTTTTCAAATAATTTATAATGTTAAGCCTTATAAAATTGGAATCATCTACAACTAATACATTCATTTTAACTCTCCTGTAACATCTTGCAAATAAAATAAAACTGAATTCAATTGTATTTATTGGATTTTTTAAAAATATTTACTATAAACCTTATTTCATAAAATCAATTATACATTTTCAATCTTTTAACGTCAATAATTTATTATACTGATGATCCATTAATAATTCTTATTTATAGTCATGGATTTAAATATTCAACTAGACTATCTTTATCTGTATTAATAAACTTTCCATTCTCAAGTTTAAGATATTTTATACTTCTCCCTACCTCACCAATATATTCCACTAACCTAGAGTGGCAGGTAGTTATAAAAATTTGATTGCTTTTAGATAGATAATTTAAAACCTTAATTACTTCCCTTGTATGAATCTCATCAAAATTGACAAAAGAATCATCTAATATTATTGGAAGATGTGGTGTTATCTCATTTATCCTACTCAACCTTACAGATAAAAATAATTGCTCCTTTGTAGCTCTGCTTAAAATATTAGAATTTTCCTTTGTACTTCCATCCTTAAGAACTGTTTTAAAATCTACTTCCATTAAGTTATCCACAGGAAGTATGTCAGTATATTCTCCCCTAGTTATCTCTTGCATATATTTGCTAGCACCCTTTAAAAGAGAGTCTTTAGTTTTTTCCATAAAGTCATTTTGAATTTTTTCTAGTATAAATTCTGCAGTTTTTAATGAAGCATATTTTTTTGCCAAGAATTCCATTGAATTTTTAGAGCTATCAATCTTACGTTGAGCTAGCTCAATATCTTTAGTAGAAAGCAAAGAAGTTAATTCATGCTTTAACTTTTGCTCTTCTTCAGTAAGGCTTTCTAACTTATCTGAACTATTTAAATACTCTTTTTCACAGATTTCATATTCTTCTTGTATTTGTTCATAACAAGTGTATTTTTCGAAAAAGCTTCTGAATTTTGATGCCTCTTCCTTATCACATATCAATTTAAATGTATTTATTAAGGTCTTTTCAACTATTTCATGCTGTGATTTTATTTCTAACAGTTCTCTATAGGACTCGTTTTCTTCAATATAGGAATCCAATACCTGAAGTATATTATTTTCATCTATTTCTTGTGATACAAGCTTTCTAATCTTATCCTCTAATAATGATTTTTCATATTTTATTCTATTTAATTCTTCTGCTAAATCTACATAACTATTTAGTTTATTAATTAAAGCAAACAATTCTCTGCTATTATTTATTGGTTCCTTATCTAGCAGCTCTTTTTCTTCTTCGTTAAGTACTTCTCTAAAGTTTTCTAGTAAGCTAAATATTAGGGAAAAACTCTCATCTAATTCACATTTTACTCCAGTTGCTTTATCTATTAAACTTTGAAGATTAATTAACCCTTCCTTAATTTCTTTTACCTTTCTAAAGTATTCTTTTATGAATTCTCCTGAAGTTGATTCTTTTATGTCCATTAATTCACCGTAGTTTTTTAAATCATCTTCCCTAACTTTTAATTTTTCTATAACTCTATTTAATTCTGACTCTTTTTCCTGCAGCTCAACTGTCACCTCATCTAATTTTATATATATATCTTTGTTACTAGTAATTTTGTTACTATTAGAAGAGTACTTTACTATTGTATACATTCCCCCTAATATGGCACCAGATAAGGATAATATAATTCCTTCTTTATATCTTACAAATGCCAAAATTACTCCGCAAAGTATTATCACTAAAGACATATAAAAATATCTATTTAGTAGCTTATTAAAGTTTATAAGTTCACTTCTTGGAGCTGTCTTATTTAAGACTTCCTTACTTGATTTTAGAGATTTTACTTCATTCTCCAATTCTCTTCTCTTATAAATTAAATCTTTCTGTTCTTCTACTATATTTATTAACCTATTCCAGTGAATGGTATCTGTTGGAATACTTAAAACTTTACTAAAATTATTCTTCCACTTTTCATTTAAGCTAGAAATCTTTTTAGATATTTCTGATTTATTTCTTATACAATTATCTCTTACTTCATTATAATTGCTTATTTTCTCACTTATTCCTGAAATATTACCATTAACTTTTTTTAAATCATCTTTATGTATTAGAAGTTTAGATTGCACTTTTTCTACTTCTCCTGCACTTTGAATAAATTCGTAGTTTTTTAAATTATACTTTGCAAGAATATTTTCATATTCATTTTTTAAATCCAAAGCTTTTTCTAATGAGCCATTTTTAAACTTTTCTGCTCCACTTTCTATATTTAAGCTTTCTAAGCTTATATCTAAAATCCTTAACTGTTCATAAGATTTAAAATTACTTTTTAATGTACTTAGAAGATTTATTTTATCTTTTAAGGTCCTTATGTAATCTTTTAGGCTAAATATAGATTCTTTATTTTTGTTAAGCTGATTTTTCTTCTCATAGTAGTCTTCCACCTGAGTACTTGCTTTTTTTCTTAATTTTATTCCCTCTTTTATCTCCATATAGTATGGCTTAAATTGAGCAGTTGAAGGATTCCCATTTTTACCCCCTATTTTTTTTGCTTCTTTTTCTAATTCATTTAGAAGTTTTGGTATTTGGACAATTTCCTTAAACCCTGCTCCTAAAAATATACTTTGCATATTACCTATTTCTTTAGAGCCATCTGTAGATGTATTTTGCAATTCATCTAAACTTAATGTAAAAAGCTGCTTATATGTAAAATAGTCAATATCACCATATAAATCTTCAATTGATAGGTTTTTATTACTATTAAGAGCAGTAACCGTTGGAGCTTTATTTCCTGTAATATTTATATTAAATATTTCTCCTTTATTATTTTCTATATCACAACTAACACCATACTCTATATTAGGCTTAGGTAAATTTTTATCTTTTGAAGAAAATCCAAAGCCAATGTGTCTAAATAGCTTCATAAAGGTTGTTTTTCCAGCCCTGTTATAGCCACCTATAACTATTATATCTTTATCAATATCTTCTAAAATTTCATCTCTAAAGACTCCAAAATCACTTATAGATATCCTCTTTATTCTCAATTGTATTCACCTTTTTCTATAAACTTTTCTATAATAATTTCTCTTGAGGCATTTATTATATCTTCAATAAGCTGATCATCTAATGGTATTTTTTCTTCATTAAAATCTTCTTTATCATTAACTTTTTCAAACAGGTTTCCAAAAGAACTTATTACTTCTTTTTTCATGTTTTCATCCTTAAGAAGTGAATCTACTATTTCATTCACTGATTTAATAACTTGATTTCTATTGTTTAAATAATCTAAAGGTACCTCTTTTAATGTATTAATGTAAATTGAGTCTGTATATATTAACACGGATTGACTCATAAAATAATCGTTTAATCTATCTTTTAAATAACTTACTACATTTTCTTCATCTTCCCTTAAAATACTATCTATCTTTCCCCTACCTTCTAGATTCCATTGAACTATATAGCCCTCTACTACCTTGTCTGCAGGATATATACTTTCAAGACCTTCTGGTATAGTTAAATTCCTCTCTAATATTTTCTTTCCTTCTTCAAGAATAAACTCTTCTAAGTCATTTAAATTATCTAATTCTCCCTCTTTTTTTTCATCAATATTTAATGTTATCTTTAGCCATACAAATGAAGATATGGGAATATATCTAATCTTTTCAGTTAAGTCTTCTCTTACTTCAACTAATAAGCATCCTCCAATTTCCTCCTCACCTATATCTCTTCCTTGAGGTATTCCAGGATAGGCAATGGCAGGACTTTCACTGTTTATAACTTTACATTTGTGAATATGACCTAGTGCCCAATAATTAATGTTTTCTATTAATTTTAGTTCTTCTATAGTGCTTGGAACATATCTATTGTCATTAATATCTAATCCTGTGTGAAGCACTCCTATGTTATATAATAAACTATCTGCTTGTCCATAAGTTTTAAAAATCTTTCTGCCTTCCCATTTGTTTTTGTATGATTGTCCAATAATTTTCCCTACTAAATCTCCATGTACATATATATCTACAGCTTCTGCCTCTTCACAGCTGAAAGTGTGCACGTTTTGTGGTAAAACAAATAGCTCTTTATCTTCCCCTAATGGGTCATGATTTCCTCTAATTAGATATATGTTTATATTATTTTCTTCTAGCCTTTTGCACTGATCATAAAAAAACCTGCTAGCCTTTACAGTTTTTAATTCTCTATCGTAAATATCTCCAGATATAATTATAAAATCTACTTGCAAATTAATTGCTGCGTGGCATATTCTTTGAAAAGCTGTGTACACCGCTTCACTGAATCTTCCATCCATGTCATATTCATCATTAGAATTAATATGTAAAATGCTTCCCAAATGTGTATCTGATACATGAATAAACCTAAACTTGAAGTCCAATTTTTGTTTCATTAAAAATTCTCCTTTAAATCACATACTATACTTAGGTTAAAATTAAATTAAAAACCTCATAATTAATTATACAATAATTTCAATATTTATTTTAGTATTTAAACTTGCACCTATCTCCACTTAAATACATATTCTATTATGTAAAAATAATTTAGAAAGGTGAATACAGTATGTTCTTTTATCCTTACTTTAGAGCACCTGAGAAAGCTTTTGCAAGAATACTTCATGCCTCTCCAGATGCACCAGCAGTAGATGTTTACTTTAATGATAGAGTTGTAGCCAGAAATTTAGCCTACAGACAATTCACCCCTTACTTTTCTTTAGCTCCGGGGTTATACAATGTAAGAGTTTATCCAGCTGGTAAGACAACTAATCCTGTTATAAATACTAGTTATAATTTTATACCTAATACAATCCAAACTATTGCTGCTGCAGATAGACTTGCTAACATAAAGCTTCTTCCTTTTGAAGAACCTAAACTTCCTCAAATACCTAGAAAATCTTATATAAGGTTTGTCCACTTATCACCAAATGCTCCTGCAGTAGATGTTACCCTTCCAAATGGAAATATATTATTTAAAAATGTTGGATTCACTAAAGCTACCAGCTATATTCCTGTTGATGCTGGAACCTACACTATTCAGCTTAGGCCAACTGGAACCTCTAACGTAGCTTTAACTGTACCTAATGTTACAATAAGGCCTGGTAGATACTATACCTTCTATGCTATAGGTTTGCTAAATGAAAGACCGCCTCTTCAAATGTTGATACCACTAGATGGCAACTCCTATATAGAAACTTGATGAAATATCTATAATTTAGTATAAAATCTTATAATTTACTAATAAAAATTGCGATAGATATAACACACTATATCTATCGCAATTTTATTATATTTTGAGGAAACATTGCATAAAACTCACAGGCCTTTATTAATTGCTCTACAGCAACCTGCTCTCTTGGACCATGAGCAAAAACTTCATTTCCCGGACCAAATCCAATAGTGGGTATTTTATACTCACCCATAGTTGCACTACCATTAGTACTTAATCTCCATTTGTCTATCTTAGGCTCTTTATCAAACATTTTTCTATAGGTCTCCATAGCAGCCTTTAAAAAAACACTTTCATTTTCTATACACCAAGATGGAGAGTACTTATTTAATGGATATATAACCCCTGTATAACTAGGCTTCTTACACTTTACTATTTTTACCTTGGAATTTTCCAATCCCTTTAAAGTCCTTATTTCTCTTAGGGCTTTACTTGAATCCTCCCCTGTAGTAATTCTTCTATCAATTTTAATTTTACATTCATCTGGAATTGATCCTTTAGATGGTGTATTAAAATATATTTGTGTTACAGCAACGGAAGCCTTTCCTAGAAAATTATCTTCTTTAAAATTTCTATTTAATTCTTCTAACTGATGAATAATTGGTACAGTTTTATAAATAGCATTTATACCTCTTTGTGGAGAGCTAGCATCACAAGATAATCCCTTTGTAATAATCTCAAATTCTACCCTTCCCCTGTGTCCTGTGTATATGTTTAAATTAGTAGGTTCTGTTATAATCACAAAATCCGGTACTATACCATCTTCATCTATAATATAATGCCAAGCTAGTCCATCACACTCTTCTTTTAAAACTGTACAAGTAACATATAAAGTGTAATCATCTTCAAGACCCAATTCTTTTATTATCTTAACTGCATATATTATTGAAGCCGCCGCACTTTTTTGATCTGCTGCCCCCCTCCCATATATAATTCCATCTTGAATAATTCCACCAAATGGATCTACTTGCCATAATTCTCTATCTCCCACATCTACAGTATCCATATGTGCATCCATTGCAATTACTGTTTTTCCATTTCCTATTCTCCCTATAACATTTCCAAGTCCATCTAGGAATACACTATCGAACCCTACCTTTATCATCTCTTCTTTAATTCTTAAGGCAACTTCCTGTTCTTGTCCACTAATACTTGGAATTTTAATAATATCAATGAGAAATCCCACCATATCTTCTTTATAAGCTTCTGCCATATGAATAATTTTTTCTTTTATGTCCATTTATTTTGTCCTTTCTTTAAATATTATTTTCTTATATATCCAATATATGTTTTACATTAATTTATATTAAATAACACAAAATGTATTCCTAAAAAAATTAAAAGGTTGCCAACATTAATGACAACCTTTTTCCCTTAAAACCAGTTTTCCAATTGCACTATATTTTCTAAAGAGAACTTGTCCTTGTTCAGTACAAATAACCCCACTAGAATTGTAGATAAAAATATTTTTGATAATTTTCCTTTTTTATAGAAAAAATTTATAGCTCCGATTAGGAATCCAACTCCTGCCCAAACTGCCATAATTGGTATAGTGGGAAATAGCCCATCAATAAACAAACTAAAAAAATTAATTGGTACATATATAATTGATAATACTGGTACAAATATATTTTTTATTATATAAGGAGATATAACAGTAGCTACAAAACTAATTAAAATTCCACTTGGAGATTTCATAGCAAAAATTAAAATAATACTTAATATAATAAAGCCTACAATCATATACTTAACTAAAAAATCGTTATTTTCAAATAATATTGAAAAAGCACTTCTAAAGTTTTCCCATATTTGTTCATAGCTAGGACTGGAATATGTATACTTCTGAGTGTATAATTCAATAAAACTAGTTTTATCTTCTGTAAATATAAAAATTGGCAAAATAAATATAGCTCTAATGATTAGAAAGATTAAGCTATATATAGTTCCCTTAAGTACAAATTTACCAATCTTCCATCTTTTCTCCTTAGTTATTGGCATGTAATTACTTAAATTATCAATGATGATTAACTTGTCTGACATAATATTCACCTCCAACTTCACAAAGGATTATATTAATATATTACCATATATTTACATATTATACACCACTTCCTTTATTTTGTAATATAAATTTTATAGAGCTAAATAAAAAAAGCCTGCAGTTTAAACTGCAAAGCTTCAAAATATTTATTATAAATTTTGTTTATTATTATCTTATAAACTTATATTCCTCTCTTCTACCCCGTCTTCTAAATATAATTAGTGTTATTAACACCCATATAGAAGCAATTGCCCAGCCACCGACTACGTCACTAGTATAATGAACTCCTACATATACTCTACTTATACCAATTAAAGCTGCATAAATAAATATTAATATACTTAAAATGTGAGCAAGTATCCTATTTCTAAAATTATCTAATATAAAATATATAATTATCAACGCTCCTGCCATTGAAATCATAGAATGACCACTTGGAAAACTATAAGTTCCTACATTGGTATACTTACTAATATCTACTAGCCTAATTCCTTCTGGCCTTGGTCTCCTAGCTACATATTTCAAAAGTTGACTAGCAATAGCAATAATTAGTATATTTATAGCATAAAATTTTGCTTCCCTTTTTTTACTAATACGATATAAAAGTATTATTACAAGAATAGTAAAAATAATAGCAAATGCAGTATCTGCACTTCTACTTGTAAACACAAATATTTTATTTAAATACCCTCTTCTCACTTGTGATACATAATTTATAACTTGTCTATCGATCTCCCCGCCACCAGCCTTGAAGCTATCTTTAAGCTTAACTAAAAATAATCCTATCCATCCAATAGTCATAAGGGCTAAAATATATATGTAGTAGGTTGGATTATTCACTCTTTTGTTTTTTGTGCTTATTAAATACATGCCTCTTCTCCTTTGCATAAAAGTTATTTTATATTTCCAATAAATATTATTTAAATATCAATTGAAATCAATGCTTATTATATTGTGGTCAACCATAAACAAATTCCTTAATAGTATACTACTTTTCAAATTCACTGTCATCCTTATACCATCAGTAGTTACTCTTTATTAACATTTTAGCCTGCAAATCTATCTGAAATGAATATTGATTCTTACAATTACTTAAAACTTTTCGTATTAATATATTCTTCATAAATTAACTGCTTTCCTTCTGTCCAAGGTTTATATTCCTTTAAAAATTCTACTCTTTCACTTATAGGAGGATGATTATATGTCCACAACTTATAAATTGGATCTGGATTTGGAATTACAATTCCGCTTTCCGATAATTTTTGAAAAGAAGAAATGGCAGCTTCATTATCTCTTGTAATTTCTATAGCAAAAGTATCTGCTTGTTTTTCCATATAGCAGGAATAAGTATTAGAAGAAGGTGTTATAGCCAAAATACATAAGTTTAACATTAATATTATTAAAGGTAATGAGGCTATATCCTGTAGGCTGTTAAACTTAAATTTGTATTTATATTTTTCTATTATATAGGGTGCTATTGCATAAATTATATAAAAAATCACAAAAATGCTTATTATTTGTAAAATCATCATCTTCTTTATATGTCCAAGCACATAATGTCCTATTTCATGGGCAGTTACAAATTTGATCTCTCTTAAATTAAGCTTATCTACTGTGGTATCCCATAAAACTATCCTTTTAGACTTTCCTATTCCAGTCATATATGCATTCATCATATCAGTTTCTTTACTCTTATCAACTTTTAATATATTGCAGTTTTCTATATTTGCTTGTTTTGTTAGATTTATAAGACTCTGTTCCATTTGCTTATCTTTTATAGGCTTAAAATCATTAAATAGCGGATCAATTACTATAGGCTGCGCCAAGAATATTATAAAGGTTAGCGGTATTGATATAATACCTGTATATATCCACCATCTTTTAGGGCTTGCTTTTATTATTCTATAAGGTATCCATAAAATCAAAAATATTACTATAGAGCTTATACCAAGATTTATAAGATAATTTTTAAGCCACAATAAAAAAGGCTGATGTGATAATCCAAAATAATGTCTTTGAACATATCCTCCATAATAACTTAAGGGAAAAGATATTAGATCATTAATTAGATTATAAAGAACACCATATATACCAATTGTAATAAAATAAGTCTTACCAATACTTTGAGAGGCATTTCTAAGCTTTGCAGAAAACCCTGTGGCTAAAAAAACTATAGGAATTCCAATGCTCACTATTACTTTTAATCCTCTAACCACTCTGTCACTTTCATAAAATTTTTGCCCTATTTCCTCTCTACTTTTAGCATTTTGTTCTACAGAAATTGTATTTAGTTTTTCATAAGATAAACACTGCTTATTATCTATAGATATAATTCCACTTAATATAAAGATAAATATAACAATTTTCAATAATTTATGGCTCTTCATAATATAAAAATCCACCCCCAAGTATTAGCATTGAAATCAAAAATTTCCCTTTAATTTTCTTAATATTATAGACTTAATCTCATTATATGTATACTCTTGCTTTTAAAAATAATTATAAAAAATTTTAAAAAAGGCTATGTTTTAAGAGATTGTTGATTTCGTATAATATCGAAAATAATTCTAAATTTAGTATAGCAACTGTAGCTAAACTTTCATTAACTCGCATAGCTCAGACAAATGAAAGTTCTTAACGCTACAATTGCTATACTAAATAAGAATTATAATTTCTCATTATAATGAACTTAACAATCTTTAAAACAGCCTTAACCTACTAATGGAAAGTTTTAAATGAATGTAAAAACCAACATTCATTTAAAACAAATCCTTAAAAAAATATTGACATGAGAGTGGGTACGCGTATATACTGTATATATACATTATATACAGTATATACACACTTAACAGTCTAGACTATTAGTTAGGAGAATGATAGATGAAAATAATAATTTCTAATTCCTCTGGTGAGCCAATATATGAACAAATCGCCAATCAAATAAAAAACCTAATAATAAATGGTGAATTAGAAGAAGGAGATTCTCTTCCATCCATAAGAAGCCTTGCAAAAGAGCTTCAGATAAGTGTAATTACCACTAAGCGTTCTTATGAAGAATTGGAAAGTGAAGGCTTTATAGAAACTGTGGCAGGAAAAGGCTCCTTTGTAGCAGCTCAAAATAAGGAACTTCTACGTGAAAAAAGATTGAAATTAATTGAAGAAAAACTTATTGAAGTAGTTTCTGAAGGTAAAATGTTAAATTTAAGCTTAGATGAAATCACAGATATGTTAAAAATTTTATATGAAGAAAATTAGGAGGTATATCATGGATAAAATTTTAGAAATATCAAACTTACGCAAAGAATATAAGGATTTTACTTTAAATGATATAAACTTTCAACTTGAAAGAGGATATATAATGGGATTCATCGGTCCTAACGGAGCCGGTAAAAGTACAACTATAAAATTAATTATGAACTTACTCCATAAAAATGGTGGCGAAGTTAAAATATTTGGTATGGATAATATCAAAAATGAAAAAGAAATAAAAGATAAAATAGGTTTTGTATATGATGAGAACTACTACTATGAAGAATTGAGCATGGAAAAGATGAAAAAAATAATAGCTCCCTTCTATAGTAAGTGGGATGAAGATGCTTTTAATGAATATATGAAGGAATTCGATCTAGATCCAAAGAAAAAAATTAAAACTCTTTCTAAAGGAATGAAAATGAAATTTTCATTAGCTATAGCACTCTCTCACAACGCTGAACTAATTATAATGGATGAGCCAACATCTGGACTTGATCCAATCTTTAGACATGAGATATTAGATATATTATACTCTCTTATTCAAGATGAATCTAAAAGTGTATTTTTCTCAACTCATATAACTACTGATCTTGAAAAGATAGCAGATTATATTACTTTTATAAACAAGGGAAATATAGTTTTCTCCAAATCAAAGGAAGAGATTTTAGATACTTATGGACTTGTAAAAGGCGGCCTTGAAGTTTTAAACAGCAGCTTAAAAAATGAATTTATAGGAATCCATGAAAATCACTTTGGATTTGAAGCTTTAACTGACAATATTCCTAAGATAAAAAAACTATTTAAAGCTGATGTAATTATAGAAAAACCAAGTCTTGAAGACATAATGGTTTATAGTGTAAGGAGGTAATTTTATGATAAATCTTATAAGGAAGGACTTTGCATTAACATTTAAAATGAGATCTTTAATTGTCTTTGTTCTATATTTTTTTCTACTAATTACCTTAGCTGATAATCTTAATTCTGATAGTAGATATATTTTAATAATAACTACAATAGCTTACTTTCTCTCTAGTGAAACATTTATATATGATGATAAAACAAAATCCTATTATATAATAAATTCTCTTCCTATAAAGAGAAGTGATGTAGTTATATCAAAATATTTAAGTATAATTGTTTACATTATAGTAGCTATAATTTCAGTTGGGCTAGCTGGTGCTTTCATATCTTCAACAAAACTTATTTCTGGAATTAACCTTATAAACTTAAAAGTAATTAAGTATGTTATTTTATCTAGCTTTATTATCATGGCAATAAATTTTCCAATATACTTTAAATACGGTTTTAGACAAGCCAAATTATTAAATTTTATAATATACTTTACTTTTTTTACTTTAATAAATGCAGCCCAATCTATTTTAAGCCTTGAAGCTGTAGAATCCTTTATAACCTTTATGGCAAAAAATTCAACAATAATAAACTCTCTATCACTAGTTATGGTTTTAATTTTCACAATAATATCCATGCTTATATCTATAAAGATATACGACAAAAAGGATATGTAGATTGGAGGTACATGAATGTTTAACTTAGTTTTGAAGGATTTTAAACTTATTTCAAAATATAATATATTTATAGCTATATATGGACTAATACTTTCCTTCTCTGGTCTTAAAATGGGATCAAACCCAGGCTTACTTTATGTAATATCAATAATAATTATAACTTATATATCAGTTCTTTACTCAAATGGGTATGATGATAAGTATAAAATACATGTATCCTTAAATAGCATGCCTATTATTAGAAAAGAAGTGGTTATGGCAAAATACACCTCTTTCATCCTTCAACTTATCTTTACTTCTGGGATTATAATAATATTTACATTATTTTTAAACTTAATTGGAATAAAAGCAGCTGCTAGAACAGCTAATATATGGGATTTAATTGTATCTTTTAACATACTTGGTCTATTTTACGCATTTTATTTTCCACTTTATTATAAATATGACTATAATAAGCTTAGAATCTTTAATATAGGAATATACTTTCTAATATTAATTATGCCAGGATATATTCCAAAACTTTTAAAGTATGATGTAGGTACAAAATTAGTAAATTGGGTTCTTTCAATAAACAACATGAATACTATACAACTAATTATCCTAGCAATAGTCTTTATATTATTAATCATATCCTATATATTATCTTCTCAAATATATAGCAAAAAGGAATTCTAAATATCCCTGTAATATTGACATGAAATATGCCTTGGTATATGATTAAAATAGCATTTAAAGTGCCTTTCATCATTCACATTGATGAGAGGCTTTTAAATATGTTATTTATTTGTATTCCAAGTAAATTATTGTCTTGTGATAAAAAATAATGCAATAATTATTTAAAGCATACAGAAATATTTATATAGGAGTGAAGACAAATGTCAGCAAAAGAAGTTAGAACAAGATTTGCCCCAAGTCCAACTGGATATATGCACGTTGGTAATTTAAGAACAGCTCTTTATACTTACTTAATAGCAAAACATGCCGGTGGAAAATTTATATTAAGAATTGAAGATACAGATCAGGAAAGGTATGTTGAAGGTGCTGTTGACGTAATATATAAAACTTTAAAAATGACAGGATTAAATCACGATGAGGGTCCAGATATAGGTGGTCCTGTAGGTCCTTACGTTCAAAGCGAAAGACGTGGAATGTATATGGACTATGCAAAGGAATTAGTTGAAAAGGGAGAAGCTTATTACTGCTTCTGTGATAAAGAAAGATTAGATTCTATTAAGGAAGATTCAGAAGATCCTGAAAAGAAAGTATTTAAATATGATGGACACTGTAGAAACTTATCTAAAGGTGAGGTTGAAAAAAACTTAGCTGCTGAATTACCTTTTGTTATAAGACAAAAGAATCCAACTGAAGGAATTACAACTTTTGAGGATGAAATTTATGGAACAATTACAGTAGATAACTCAGAACTTGAAGATATGATATTAATAAAATCAGATGGACTTCCTACATATAATTTTGCTAATGTTGTAGATGACCATTTAATGGGAATTACTCATGTAGTTCGTGGTAATGAATATTTATCATCTGCTCCAAAGTACAATAGACTTTATAATGCTTTTGGATGGGATATACCTACTTATGTACACTGCCCTCCAATAATGAAGGATGCTCATAATAAGTTAAGTAAAAGAAATGGAGATGCTTCTTTTGAAGATTTACTTGCAAAGGGATATTTAAAAGATGCTGTTTTAAACTTCATAGCTCTTCTTGGATGGAACCCAGGAACAGACCAAGAAATATTCACTCTTGAAGAATTAGTTGAACAATTTGACTATAAAAACATACACAAGGCTCCATCTATTTTTGATACTGTTAAACTAAAATGGATGAATGGAGAATACATAAAGAAACTTTCTCCTGAAGAATTCCACAGCCTTGCAATGCCATACTACAGTGAGGTTTTCAATGCAGAAGAACTAAAAAGACTACTTTTAGTTAAAATAAGTGAATTACTTCAAACTAGAGTAGAAGTATTAACAGATATACCAGAAATGGTAAATTTCTTTAAAGAACTACCTGACTATGAAATAGATCTATACACTCATAAGAAAATGAAGACTAACCCTGAAAATTCACTAGTAAGCCTTGAAAAAGCCCTTCCTGTATTAGAAGCATTAGAGGATTGGTCATTTAACTCTATTCATGATGCTGTTTTCGGACTTATTGGAGAAATGGGAGTAAAAAATGGTATTGTGTTATGGCCACTTAGAACTGCTCTATCAGGTCAACCTTCTTCACCAGGCGGCGCTTTTGAACTTGCTGAAATAATGGGAAAAGAAGAATCTTTAAAGAGAATTAGAATTGGAATTGAAAAACTTAAATAAACTTATGTAGAAAAAAATCGCTAATCACTAATCACTAATTTCTTTGATATTTCTTTATATCTAGAAATTAGCCGCTAGTGACTAGCGATTATTTTTTAATACTGTGTACTACAACTTATTAATCATACTTGCTAAATATCCTGCTCCAAAACCATTATCTATATTTACTACACTAGTTCCGCTGGCACAGCTATTTAACATAGAAAGTAGTGCTGAAAGTCCTCCAAAATTTGCACCATAACCTACGCTAGTTGGCACTGCAATGACAGGCTTATCTACAAGACCTCCTACCACACTTGCAAGAGCTCCCTCCATGCCAGCAACAGTAATAACCACTTTTGCACCTCTTATAATGTCTAATTTACTAAAAAGTCTATGTATTCCTGCCACTCCTACATCAGTAACTCTCTCTACTCTGTTTCCTAATATTTCAGCTGTAATAGCTGCTTCTTCTGACACAGGCAAATCTGATGTCCCTGCTGTAACTACGGCAATGTAAGAATTGGTTAATTGTATATCTTTCTTCTTTACTGTAATAGTTCTTGCAAGTTCACTATACCTAGCTTCTGGACAAATTTCTTTAACTGCCTCATACATTTCTCTAGTAGCTCTTGTGCCTAAAATATTACTATCCTTTGTGTTCATAAATTCTACAATACTTTTCACTTGATCCACGGTCTTCCCTGCACAGTATATAACCTCTGGATAACCTACTCTCATTTCTCTATGATTATCTATTTTTGCAAATCCTAAATCCTTGTATGGTAGATCTTCAAGCTTTGTTGCAGCTTCATCTACTGTAATAGTTCCGTCTCTAACTCCATCTAAAAGTTTTTTCATTTCATCAGAGTTCATCTTAACTCTCCTTTACTATAGTTTCATTAAGACTGCCTGTTCTATAACCTTGTATATCTAATGATACATACTTAAACCCAAAACTTTTAAGTTTATCTGAGATTTCATCTAAAAGCCCTAAGTTGAATAATTTTGTCATATCCTCCCTTGGAACTTCAATTCTTGCTAAATCCCCATGACATCTTACACGTACTGCTAAAAATCCCCTGTCCATCAAATATCTTTCGGCATTCTCTATTTTACGAAGCTCTTCTTCCTTTATCTCATTTCCGTATGGAATTCTTGATAGTAAACATGCATAAGCTGGTTTATCCCATGTTTTCAATCCTAATCCCTTTGATAGTTCCCTAATTTCCATTTTAGTTAACTCATTTTTAAGTAACGGACTTTTAATTTGAAGTTCTTTTAATGCTCTAAGTCCAGGTCTATAGTCTTTTGTATCATCAAAGTTTGTTCCATCTACCACGTATTTATATCCATTATTCTTTGCAAATTCACTTATCATAGTAAATACAGCCCTTTTACATAAATAGCATCTATCTTCAGGATTATATTTGATTTCATCCATTACTACAGGAACTTCTAAAAACTCATGTCTTATTCCTATTTCCTTAACTAACTCCTTTGCCTCTTCTATCTCCCATTTAGGAATATATGGAGAAACTACTGTAAGGGCTGCAGCTTTATCTCCTAGTGCTTCCTTTGCTGCTCTAAGTAAGAAGGTACTATCTACTCCTCCTGAAAATGCCACTACTACACTTTCTAACTCCTTAAGATACTGTAAAAGATTAATGTATTTTTCATTATTCATCTTTAGCTTCCTCCTCTATATTCCTGTAAACTTCGTTATATACACTGTTTATTGATATGCAATTTTTCTTTGCAAGTTTCTTACAATCATCATATTCTGGTTTTAGGTTAACTAATTTACCTTTGTAATAGGATTTTTTTATTTTAACTTCACCATATATGGTATCTACTCCTTGAAATTTTCTATTAAGCTTTGTTCTTTTTACTTTGTATTCTCTAATACCAATAGATGTAGTCTCTTTAAATACTATTTCTTTTAGCTTTTCTCTATCCTCTTCCCTACACATTATGTTTAAAATGACTCCAAATCTATCTTTTTTCATAAGAATTGGTGTTCTATAAACATCTAAGGCACCTTCATTAAAGAGAACTTCCATGGTATAGTTATATATCTCTGGATTCATATCATCAATATTGCACTGAAGTATATAAACTTCATCATTTTCTATATCATCTTCATTTAACTCTCTAGTTTTTTTTTACCTAAATAAACTCTAAGTACATTTGGAATTTCAGTATCTCTTCCACCAACTCCATAAGCTGCTTTTTCTATAATAAAGTCCACATTGTTAGTAAACTCATCTACATTTGCCGCTAAGATAGCTGCTCCTGTTGGTGTGGTTGTTTCAAATGGGACAATCCCAGACTTAACCGGAATTCCTTTTAATATTTCTACTGTAGCAGGGGCTGGTACTGGGATTAAGCCATGTGCACATTTTACAAAGCCTCCACCAAGTTCTATTGAAGAAGCCATAATTTTATCTACTTTTAAATAATCTAAACATATTGCAGCTCCAACTATATCTACAATAGAGTCTATAGCTCCTACTTCATGAAAATGAACTTCATATAGTGGTTTACCATGTACTTTTGCTTCAGCTTCCGCCACTTTTATAAATATATTTAAGCTGATTTTTTTTATGTTTGCGCTTAATTCGCTTGAATTTATAATATTTTCAATATCCTTAAGATTTCTATGTATATGATCACTACTATGGTGGTGGTGATTGTTCACCTGCTGATGTTGGCTATGATCATGGCTATGACAGTGATCATGAGTGTTATGGTCATGGCAGTGCTCTTCATCATGGTGATGATGATGTTCATGGCAATGCTCTTCTAAACTACCATGATCATGATTATGTTCTTCATCATGACAATGATCATGTCCTTTTAAAATCACATCTACTTTAGTTCCCTCAATTCCTTTTCTACTTTCTCTTCCAACTTTTATTTCATATTCATTATTTAAACCTAATTTTTTAAGTTCATTTACAAGATAATCTGCATCTACTCCTAAATCAATCATAGCTCCTAGATTCATATCCCCGCTTATTCCTGCAAAACAATCATAATAAAGTATTTTCATCTCTATCACCAATCCTTATCCTATAGTTATTTCTATATAAAACATTACTTTATATTGTTATCAATTAAAAATTTTTCATCACTTATCACATTTTTATATTCATCATCTCTAATAACCTTATGTTCCTCTGAAAAGACAATTGCCCTTTTAAAAATTCCCTCTACATATTCAAAATCATGAGTAGAGCATATTATTGTTTTTCCTGCTGCATTCAATTTTATCATAAGTTCTCTTAAAAACTTTTTTCCCTTTGGATCAATTCCATTCATAGGCTCATCTAATGTTATTACTTCTGGATTCATAGATAAAACACAGGCTATAGCCACTCTCTTCTTTTCTCCTCCACTTAGGTTATAGGGGGCCTCATGTTTTATCTTTTCTATATTTAAAAGTTTAAGACAATCATAAACTCTTTTATTTACTTCTTCCTCTGAAAAACCCATTTGCCTGGGCCCAAATGCAATTTCTTCGTAAACTGTTGAACAAAATAGTTGAGTATCCGAATTTTGAAATACAAACCCTATTTTTTTGTGAAAACACTTTGAAAGCTCACTATCATTCAATTTTTTTTCTGTAATTTCATTGCTTTCAAAATAATAATTTCCTTTCTGAGGAAAAGCAATTCCATTTAAAATTTTTAAAAATGTAGATTTTCCACTTCCATTTGGTCCAATTAGAGCAATAGCTTCTCCAGATTGTATTTTAATATTAACATCACTTAAAGCTTCTCTATCCCTATATTTAAAAGTAACATTTTTTAATTCAATCATGACTTGTCCTTTCTAGCTTTTTTACTTATTTAAAGATTTAAATTACTATAAAAGCTACTATAAATGCTATATTCACTATACAATATATAATATCATATTTATCTGCTTTAAAACCTACCAAGCTTTTATATTCTCCAGTAAATCCCCTGCATTCCATAGCAGAGAACATCTCTTCTCCCATTTCTTTTGATTTCAAAAATAGGTTTCCCATTAATCTAGATAAGGAATTATATTTTTTATTATTTTTACCTATTGATCTAAGTTTTAAAGCGTAAAGCATATTTAGTGAATGTTCTCCAAGGATTACAATGTACTTAATTGTGATTTCCATAACCCATATAAATAAATCTGGAATAAATAGAAGCTTTAAAGCCTTAGTAATATGTTCCCACTTTGTAGTATAAGACAATATATTTACAGAAAGTATTGTGGAAGCTACTTTTATAAGAATTAAAGCACTGTTTATTACATTTCCAGATAATAGGGATGGAATTAACATAATTAATGTAAAAATAGGGATTACAAAACTTATTAATAAAATATCTTTTATTTCTTCCTTCTCTAAGGTAATAATGCAAGTTAATAAATATATATATAAAGCTATTATGAATGCAAAATTTCTAGAAAGAGCTAATAAAATAATATTTATAAATGTAAACACCACTTTTAACGTTGCATTTAATTTATAAAAAGGTCTAGTACTGTAGTTTCCTCTTCTTTTAATTCTTCCCAATATGTTGATAATAGAAAAAATACTTCTATCTACAAATTTTTCTTGATCCTTTATGGGAGTATACTCATCCTTTTGAAAAAGCCATTCTGTCTCCAATATATCACCTACTTTAAATTATCACTATCCTTATAAAATATACAGATAGTGATAATTATTAATTTTAATATGGTATATTACTATTATTCTTCTTTATTTTTTTCATGGTAAAAAGCTTTATTACAACTAATATTAATATTACACCAATTATAGCCGATAGTATATATCCTGTCCTTTCTGAGAGTCCAGCTATGGAATAATCAGGCATTAATGATTCAAAGCTAAATCCTTCTTTCATGCCTTTAGGTATAAATCCAGTTAATTCTTTTATCTCTTCGCTGCCCCATTCTCCCCAAGCAGTTCCGCTGGCTAAAAGCCCTAATGGCACAAAAGCAATAAGAGCTAAAATTAAAGCATAAACAGACTTATGACTACTTTCTCCTTCACCTTCATATATAGATGATGGAGATACTTTTTTAACATAACCATAAACAGCCGCTGTAACTACACCTTCCATAATTCCAGCTACTAATAAATGAGGTATTAGCATAGCTGGTATAGAAACATTTAGACCATATGGACAATATATAGGCGATCCCACTGCATCTTTAAAAAGCAAAGGTTGAATTCCAAACTCTACAGCTGTTAAAAGTGCTGCTATATTAAGTGACACATAACCCGCAACAAATGCAGCTATGTACTGTGCCTTTTCCCCCTTAAACTTAGAGCCTATAAATTTATATATATAATATCCTACAAAAGGCATTACAAAAGCCATATTAAAACAATTTGCACCTAAAGCAAGTATACCACCATCTCCAAAAAATAGAGCTTGAATTGCAAGAGCGATAGTTACCGCTATTACAGCTGCATATGGTCCTAATAAAATAGCCACTAAAGTAGCTCCTACCGCATGTCCCGTAGTTCCTCCAGGTAGTGGAAGATTAAACATCATAATTAAAAATGAAAAAGCCCCGCAGATACCTAGTAATGGAATCTTCTTTCTCGGTAACTCTTTTTTCACTTTTGAAACTGCCCTTTTCCAAACCGGAATCATTGCAGCACCAACAACTGCACAGGTTGATGGACTTAGATAATTATCTGGTATGTGCATTGTCATCTCTCCTCGTCTTTTAATTAATATATTTCATCAATTATTGCGCTAGTTATAACCAACGCAATATTTATGCCAAGTCGTAAAAAGCCTATTTAAGCCATTTTGACATAAAAAAATATATAAAGATTACAGTTTAGTCTCATTTAGAGAAAGTATATTCTCAAAGTGAGAATATACTTTCTCTTATTCTCACTTTGAGAAGCATCTACCACCCTCTTGAGTAATCTTTAAAACAATCTAGACACACCTTTTTTCCATTCATTATTCTCATCCTATTTTCAGCTGTCTTTTCTCCACATATTTCACAAGGAATCGAATCAAATATTACTGCCCTCTCTGGAATATCAAAATTAGGATGCTTATAGTCAAATAACTCATCTGCCTCAGCATTTAATATATACTCCAAGAACACTTTCTTATCTTCTATTCTTGGAAAGTTTTTAAATACAATTCTTACACTTTCTCTAGATTTTCTATTAAAAAAACTAAAGGCAAACTTTCCTCTATTTCTATAAACAATATTTCCTTTTCCAAAGCTGCATCCCATCATAACTTGAATTGCATCTACAGCACAGGCATCATTTTCTGTAACACAAACTATTTCTTCATCCCTTGAAAATTCTATCCCCATTTTTTCTTTAACAGCTTCACATACTTTAAAACCTATTGCTAAACCAAGACATTCATGCCCATGGAAGTCAACACATTTTTTCCACAACCCCTCATTCATAAAAATACCTCCAAAATCTTATAGATATATTAACCTAATATGTTTGCTCAATAAATAATATTCCTATAGAGGCATAGAGTATATCCATTATACAATACTCAGGTGATTTTTAAGAATAAGAAAAATAAGGGGACGGTTCTATAATATTTAAAAGATCCAGTGGTTAATGCCTCACTGGATCTTTTAAATATTATAATTTATTGGGTAATTGGGTAAGCTTATTCACAAACCTTTCCAGGATTTAAGATGTTTTTAGTATCAAATGTTGCTTTAATACCTTTCATTATTGACATATATTGATCTCCATATTGATGGAACATATACTCTCTCTTTGCATATCCTATTCCATGTTCTCCTGATACAAGTCCTCTTAATTCTTCTGATTTTTTGTACATGCAATCAAATACTTCATTTAATTTCTTCTTCCAAGTTTCTTCATCCATATCATCTCTGCAGATATAAACGTGTAAGTTTCCATCTCCAGCATGACCAAAACTTGGTATTCTAACATTGAATTCTTTTTCTAATTCATGAGTGTATTTAATGAAGTTTGCAACTTGATTTCTTGGAACAACAACATCGCATTCATCTATTTCAGATGTGGAAGCCTTAATAGCTTCAAGGAAGGCTCCTCTAGCTGACCAAACAGATTCCTTTCTTTCCTCTGTATCAACTATAAATACATCTAGTGCACCTGAATTCAAGCATAAATCTGCTACTGTTGCATAATCTGCTTCTACTTGAGCAGCGCTATTGCCATCAAAAGTTAATAAAAGATATGCATCTGATGAATTATCTGGGAACTTCTTGCCTAAGAATTCTTCTGCAGCAAGAATTACTTCTCTTTGCATAAATTCTATAGCAGTTGGTACTGCCTTTGATTTTATTATCTTTGGCACCATTTCAATGGCACTATCTATATCTTTAAATGGTATAAGCAAGCTTATTGCTTTCTTAGGTAGTGGTAATAATTTCAATATTGCTTTTGTAACTATTCCTAGCGTACCTTCTGAACCTATTATTAAATCCTTTAAACTATATCCTGAACTATTTTTAACAACCTTTCCACCTAATTCTAAAACATCTCCGTTTGGTAGTACTACTTCAAGTCCACGAACATAATCTCTTGTAACTCCATATTTAACAGCTCTCATACCGCCTGCATTAGTGCTAATATTTCCTCCTATTGTAGCACTCTTTTCACCTGGATCTGGCGGATAGAATAAGTCATGTTCTTCAACAAATTTAGATATTTCCATTAGAAGTACACCAGGTTCTAGTGTTAATGTTAGGTTTTCTTCGTCTAACTCTAATATATGATTCATTTCAGTAGTTTCAATCATTATTCCTCCTTGTAGTGGAACTGACGCTCCAACAAGGCCTGTACCTGAACCCCTTGCTACTACTGGAATGGTCTTTTCATAAGCATACTTCATTATTTTTGAAATTTCTTCTGTAGTATGAACTCTTACTAATACATCTGGGTAATTACTTATCCCTCCTAATTCATCATGGCTATAATCTTCACTTATTTCCTCACCATATAAAACGTTTTCTTCACCAACTATAGATTTTAAGAATTCCACATCTTTAGAGTCTATCTTTTTATATTCGCCCATATTTGTAACCTCCCATTTTAGTGACTATTTCGAATTTTCTAAACAGTTGCTGCCACCTGTTCTAATAAACTTTCGCCTTTAGCCATTTCAATTAATCTAGGAACTATTTCATAAATGTCTCCAACTAATCCGTAGTGTGCAACGTTAAATATTGAAGCATTAGGGTCATTATTTATAGCTATTATAGTTTCTGAATTATTCATACCAGCTACAAATTGCACTGCACCTTGTATACCCACAGTAATTATAAGTTTTGGCTTTACAGTTCTTCCGCTAAGACCTATTTGTTGTTTTGCATCTATCCATCCTGCTTCAACTAATGGTCTTGTTCCTGCAATTTGTCCACCTATAGCATCCGCTAATTCCCTTACTAATTGCATGTCTTTTTCTGACTTAATTCCTCTTCCTGCAGCTACTATTACTTCTGCATCTGAAATACTTACTTCTTTTTCTTTCTTAGTAATTTTAAGAACTTTTATATTAGATTCAAATTTGTCTTTTTCAATTTTGCAAACTGTAACTTTTCCATTAGCTTCACTTGTTCTTTCTGGTGCTGAGAATATCTTATATCTAACTGTAGCAAATTGAGGTCTATTATTGCTGCATATAATCTGAGCCATAATATTTCCACCGAAAGCTGGCCTTATTTGTACAAGATCTGTATTCTCTTTCATATCAAGTATTGTGCAATCTGCTGTAAGTCCAGTTTTAAATCTAGCAGCAATTCTTGGTGCTAAGGATCTGCCAACAGTTGTAGCTCCAACTAGTATTGATGATGGTTTTACTTTATTTATAAAATTTTCAAAGGCTGCTGTATATGGCTCTATTCTGAATTCTCCTAAATTTTCATAGTCATATACAAAAACTTCATCTACTCCATAGTGTAATAATTCTTCTGCTTTATCTTTAATATTGTGTCCTATGAATACTGCGTATACTGGGTGGTTGATTTTAGCAGCAAGTTCTCTTCCCTTTCCTATTAATTCATAAGTTACAGGATGAATATTTCCCTCTACATGGTCTACATACACTGCAATACCATTCCATAGACTTTTGTCTACCTTTGGTCCTTCTTCTTCTACAAATTCAACTACTCCCTTAGGTCCTTTTTTAACACACAATTTACACATTTTACATGCAGCTGTTATTTCAACTTTTCCGTTACTTTCCTCAATTGCACCAAAAGGACATATTTTAACTAATTCATCTATAATTTCTCTATTTAATTTGTCTTCATGAACCAATAGCTTTCCCATTATAATTCCTCCTCTTAATTTACAAGCCCAGTTTTATAATCTATTAAACAAATTTAAGTTCTTTTAGCTTGTTAAATAGTTTTAAAGTTAATTCTTCTCCGCTTCCTTCCCACATTTCTTTATCTGTATTAACCTCTGGAGGGAATATTCTTTCAACTTGAGTTGCTGAACCATTTAGTCCGTAATGGTTTTCATTCTTGTCCTCAAAATCTGCTAAGCTGAATACTTTTATTTCTTTGTCCTTAGTATCCAATTTTTTCTTATAGGATGGTAGCCTTGGAGTATATATATCTTTTTCTACTGTTATCAAACAAGGAAATTTTATTTCTTGAATTTCAACTGTTTCTGCCATGTCCATTTCTACTGTTATAGAATCATCTTTAATTTCAATTACTCTTCTTACATTGGCAACATGCGGTATTTTCAAATATTCTGCCATTTCAGGTCCAACTTGAGCTGTATCTCCGTCTGTAGTCTGCTTTCCGCAAATTATAAGATCAGGACTTCCTGTCATTTTAACTCCTTGAGATAATGTGTAAGCTGTAGCTAAAACGTCGGCTCCTGCAAATTTCCTATCTGAAAGTAATGAACCTTCATCAGCCCCCATCATAAATGCTTCCTGTATAATTTCCTTAGATTGAGGTGGCCCCATAGTAATTACATTAACTTTTCCACCCTTTTCTTCTCTAATTCTAAAAGCACTTTCTAATGCATATAAATCATAAGGATTCATTTTTGAATCAATGCCATCTCTTTTTAATACCCCTGTAACTGGATCTACTTCAACTTTGCTTGTTCCTGGAACTTGTTTTATACAAACTAAAATTTCCATACTTAATCCTCCTATATCCTCAAAATATTAACTTCATCTGGTATTATGGTCATACCTCTTTGTTTAATGGTCAGCCCTATAGATTATAAAATGTACCAAGGTTAAAATTTTAGATATATACAACTAATGTGGTAAGACCAGTTCTTTAAATACATAATAGCATACTACTTTATAACTTTCTATTATAGTTAACTTATTAACATATAATAATTTTATCTAAAATTTGTAATTAATCATCTTAGTAGAGTATTTATAAATATTCTAAATATTTTTAATTATAGATTTATTATAAAAAAATTTTTTACAGTAGACTAAATCTCTATTTAATGGTTAAATAATTATCAAATCCTGTTAATAAAAATACTTATTTTAAGTAAATAGTATGTCCTTATGTAAGCTTAAAATTTATCTTGATAAATAATTTATTAATCTATATTACAAAATAAAATGCACTATAAACAAAATAGTTAAGAGAAGCAAAGTCTCTTAACTATTTTGCATGAACAGATTTAGAATTATTTTCAATATTATAGGTCATCAACAATCTATTAAAATATAGCCTATATATTAGAATAGATTTGGCATGAACAGCTTAACAACTATTATAGCTACTATTCCAGATAATAATCCATACACAACACATATCTTAATATTATTTTTAATTACTTTACCTTCCTTACCTACAAGTCCAACTGTAGTTAGAACAGATACTACATTATGAACACATATCATATTTCCTGCAGCTCCACCTACTGCTTGTAGTGCTAATGTAGAAATTGTTGGTATTCCTACTTCTTTTGCTGCACTAAATTGCAATGCACCAAACATTACATCTGATACAGTGTTACTTCCAGATACAAATGCACCTAAAATACCAACTATAGGAGCAACTAAATACCATCCACCTCCAACTATCATAGATGCAGTTTTAGCCATAACTATAAGCATTGAATCATTACCTGCTGCTGCTCCTGAATTCATCATAATATAAGTCATACCTAATGCAAAGAATAGAGCTATAGCTGATGGTTTTATTTGTTTTAATGTATCCTTCCAACATTTTAAAGCTTCTTTTCTATCCATTCCATGCATAAATGGAATAATTAATGCAACTAGCATAAATGGAATAACTCCTGGATTATATAGTGGTGTAATACCTTTTGATATGGATGTTCCTAAAATATTTGCCCATTCTATACTCCACGCTTTTAGTAATGGAGTAATTCCTAACCATTTTAGACGTCCAAGTAGTAGCAATATACCTATTAATATATATGGAGCCCATGCTTTAGATGCACTTAATGGTTTAGCATCTACTGGTCTACTACTTCCAGCTTTAACTTCTCCCTCCCAATCTTCTTCCCATTGATCATGAGGTTTAAAATCCCAATTAGTTTTAGGAGTACAAACGCCTTTTTTAACCAAAGTTATAAATACTGGTATAGCTATTAATGCCCCTAGCAAGGATGGTAATTCAGGTCCTACAAAATTTGATATTAATACTTCTGGAATAGTAAATACTAATCCACCAAGTAAAGCTAATGGGGCAACTTCTAATCCTTTCTTTATACTTTTATCAATTATTAAAGTCATAGTACAAACCATGGCAAGAGGAATAAAAGTACCTATACAGAAATGTAGTATTCCTGCAAAACCTCCTATTTCACCTAAAAAACCTATAAAATCTCCCTTATATCCTCCAGCTATAACTATGTCTTTTAAATTTCCAAAGCCTCCAATTATAGGTGTACCAACAGCACCAAAACTAACTGGAGCACTATTACCTATTAGTGCAACCATTGCTGCCACTAATGGTGGAAATCCTAAACCAACTAATAATGGTGCTGCTACTGCTGCTGGTGTACCAAATCCAGCTGCACCTTCGAAAAATGCACCCATTAAAAATCCTATTATAATAACTTGTACTCTTCTATCTGTAGAAACGCTGGCCATAGATTCGGCTATGCCATCTACTCCTCCACTTTTTCTCATAATTTGTAATATAAGTAATGCGCCATAAATTATAAGAAGTATATCAATAGTGTTAATGGCTCCACTTATAGCAGCAGCAGTAATCCACTTAGCTGGCATTTTCCAAAATACAGCAGCTATTATTAGTGATGTTACAAAGCCTACTGGCATGGCCTTTGTAGATGGCCAGTTCCTAGCTATCATTAATACTCCAACAAATAATATAGGTATAAAGGCTATTAGTGCTAACATATTTTACTACCCCCTAAAATTTTGTATTGCTTAAGTTAAAAATAAATCCTAACTAAAACCTTTACATGTGAGTATCTATTCGCCTCCTTTTATATTAATAAAGAGATAAATTTAGAATTACGGTATGCACATATTAAATTATGTAACCTTTGGTATGACCATATTTGGTCATACCATCTTACAAAATTATTTTATCATACTGTTCGAAATATTTACACAATTGTTATTTAATTAACATATACAAATTTTGAATTAGTTCCCATTCCAAAGCTATACTATGCATGTATAGCTTTTTTAAATTTTTAAATTTTCTTACTAATCCATTATAATATGTTAATTATATATCAACTTTAAAATAGCATAACCTAGGATTAAAAACTATAAAACTCCTCAAATTAGCCTTAATTGAGAGCATAGCTCAAATAATAAATTTATTATAACCACTGTTGCTTTTTTTATAACTTATTTGGAAATAAAAAATAGAACTGTTATCTTAACAGCTCTATTTTTATTAATTATACTTTGTCATCAATATTAGATTTTCATTTATCAATTCCATATGCCTTCTCATAGCTTCTGCAGCTTCACCTGGATTATGATTTTTAAGAGCATTCCATATTTTTTCATGCTGAAAATCAATGTCATCTTTGTGTTGATTGCTAATTATTCTCTTTCTAGCATCCCTTATAAAAGAATCCATAAGTATAGAAACGGTATTTAATATGTTAACTATTAGAAAATTTCTTGAAGCTTGAGCTATTTTATAATGAAATTTTGTATCATATGTCACTCTCTCTTCTTCATTATCTGAACTTTTCATTTTGTTTATTAAATCTAACATATGATCTAATTCCTCATCTGTTATTTGTTTTGCTGCTAGTGCAGCAGTTTCTATCTCTATAACTTTTCTAAGCTCAAATATTTCTTGCACTTTACCTTCATTTAACATAAACATAATAGAGAGAGGTTCCAATAAGCTATTTTCAAAAGAACTTCTTATAAAATTACCCTCACCTTGCCTTGATTCTATAAGTCCTATTATTTCAAGAGATCTTATTGCTTCTCTAATAGAAGCCCTACTTATACCTAATTGCTCAGCCAAATCTCTTTCAGAAGGTAATTTATCGCCTTTCTTTAAAGTTCCGTCTGCAATCATACCTTTAATTTGTTCAATTACTTGTTCATATACTTTTGTATTTTTTATAGGAGTAAACATAGCACTCCTCTCCTCTCCAACCCTAAAAGATTATTAAAGTAAATTTCTATATCTCATTATATAATTTTTGGGACTAATTGGTCAATGTTTACTACAAAATTATATATAATTAGTAGGTTGTTGCTATTTTATCTGATGACTACCATCCGTTATCTCCCAATGCCTATAACTATATTTAGGTACCATCTTATCATACTTTCTCCTGATAAAATGCATAGAAGTGTTGCGATGGCTATAGACGGTCCAAATGGCATATAATGCTTACGGCTTTTCTTCTTTAATATTATAAGCGTAACACCTATAATAGCTCCAATTATAACCGATAGAAAAAGCATTAAAATGGTCAATCTAGCTCCTAAGAAAATCCCACATAGTGCACAAATTTCTGCATCTCCCCACCCCATACCTCCTACAGTTAATATTATTAGAGCAACAAAGCTAACTCCTATAATCATTCCTAATATATAGGTTTTTATTGGAACATTTAAATAGTAATTCAATAGTAAAAATCCCAGTCCAATAACAGTCCCACCTAGAGTAGTACTGAGATAGACATTTGTAGTATTATAGTCAATTATTCCAATAACAATTAAAAAACTAGCCAAGATTATAAATTTAAGAAACTCAATGCTAATATTATATTCATAATATATTAGCATAAAAGCGATGCCAGTAATTAGTTCCACTAATGGATATTTTATAGATATACCTTTTTTGCAATATCTACATTTTCCATTGAGCAATATGTAGCTTACAGCTGGCATAAGATCATATACTTTTATTCTTCTGCTGCAGCTAGTGCAATGAGATGGAGGATATGCTATAGATTCTTCTCTTGGTATCCTATATATACATACATTTAGAAAGCTGCCAATTAGTAATCCAAATATAAAAATGATAATTACTAAACCCATTACTAAATTCTCCTTAAAATATAATGTGTTACCTAAATATCTATTTTCAATTAAGATTTTGTCCTTTTTAACATTTCTTAAACCCATTACAATGTTTTTTATAAACAAATCTATAAATTATCTTCTTTAGATAAAGAGGATTCTTGCCTTCAGATGGAGTTTTCTTTCTCCACCTGAAGCTTAGAAGCCCTTATCTAGGGATGTAGCAGCCGTTATCTCCAACTTTAGAAGTTGGAGTATTACGGATAATAGTCATCAGATAAATATAACTCCTTTGTTATTCTTCACACTTTAATAAAAGGCTATGTTTTAAATAAGTGTTGAAATTTCATATAAATTCGGGAATATGCTATAATCGTGTTATATTCAATGAAAGGAGGGCATGATTATGGCGAATTCAAATACTTTAATAGAGCAAATAAAAAGATTACCACTACATCAACAACAACATATATATTCCTTTTTAGAAGAAGTTCTTGTATTAGGTTCACAAGTAAGCCAAATTACACAGGAAGTTAAAGAATTCAGATTTGCCAAGGGGAAGGTCTGCCCTCATTGTAATACTGAAACTGTATCAAGAAACGGAAAATACAATGGTAAACAACGATATATATGTAAGTCTTGCAGAAAGACCTTTACTGATTTTACTCACTCGGCTACATACAAGAGTAAGAAAACATTAGATATGTGGCTTAAATATGCAAAGTGCATGATAAATGGTTACTCCATTAGAAAGAGTGCAGAAATAGTTGGTATCAATATAGCGACAAGTTTCTTTTGGAGGCATAAAATCCTTGACTGCATAAGAGCATTTTTGGGCATTGGCTCTATTGAAGGTGTTGTTGAGGCTGATGAAGTATTCTTTGCTGAAAGTTTTAAAGGTACAAAACCTTCTAAAATGTCAAGAAAATCTTGAAAAAGAGGTAAACAGGTTAAAAAGAGAGGTATACCTAACGAACAAGTATGTATAGCCACTGCTATTGATAGACAGGGCAATTTAATCATGGAACTAATATGTAAAGGTAGAATGACACACAAAGAATTAGAGAGGCTCTATGACGGTCGTATAGGGGATAACTCTATCCTTTGTACTGATAGTCATAAAAGTTATGTTCAGTTCGCCCATGATTTTGCATTAGACCATAAGCGTGTAAAAAGAGGAAAGCATAAAGAAGGAGTATACCATATTCAGCACATAAATGCTGTTCACAGCAAATTAAAGAAGTGGTTGAATAGGTTTAATGGTGTTGCAACTAAATATATTAGTAACTATATGTACTGGTTCAAATGGCTCGAACTATTTGAAAATGATAAAGAAGCAGTAAAGGTAAAGAACTTTATGGTTCAATGCAAAGTATCACACGCTTATACAAAAGTAGTAGATTTTAAAGGAAGAGAGCCAATGTTTATTTAGTTATATACATTATATTGGAACTAATGTTATAATTATTACATAGATTTACTATAATTTATTATAAAATTATAATTATCGTCTTATAATTGGAAGGGAAATGTGATAATGAAGAAGGTAATGATATGTTTATCATTTATAGCCATAGGTATGATTTGCTTTTACTTTGCATTTCAAGATAACACAAATGCAACATTAGGGATACCATTAACAGTAGTTGGAGTGGTGTCTTTTGGTATAGGTCTTTATAAAAGTTGGCGTAATGGAATGCTTACATCAGTATTAGATATATTTCATTTTTGGCCATAATATAACAAAGTATTTTAAGAGCAAATTAGGGGAAGTCAAATGGCTTACCCTATAAATTTATATATTTTCAACATCACTTTAAAACATAGCCTAATAAAAATAAAAAAACCTTAGTATTTCAATACCAAGGTTAATCTTTCTTTAAACTTACTCTATATTCTCATTTTCTTCTTTCTTCAAAAACTTTTTCCAATCCACATATATTCTAAAAAGACTTGCCACATCTTGCTCATTATATAATAGTATTCTCTGCCTTTTTTCTTCAGGCATTCTATTCATATAATCAAAATCTTTCATAACCTTACAAAAGGTTTTTGATAAATTAGCACCGCTTATAAGTTCACTTTCTCTATTAATATCAAACTTTTTTTCTAAATTTTTAAGTCCTATATTTTCTCCCATTAGATTTTCGTATTCTCTTTGTAAATCTATCTTTTTAAAGTTCTCATCTATATCATAATCTATCTTGTGCTTTTTGAACAAATACTCAATAACTGAAAAATCATTATTCCCTGAAAAAGTAACAATGTACTTTTTGTTATGATTATTATGCATTTCCTCAAAATATTCTTTTGAAAGCTTCAATATTTCAAGAGAATCTTTTTTATCCTCAATCATATATTGTGTGATTTTAAGTTCACCACTATTACTATCAAAATAGCAACATCCAAACACTCCTATGCAAATAGGTTTCTTATATAGATAATGCTCTAAATCAAAAAATATAGCATCCTTATATAGGTCATTTCTTTCGTCAATTTCTAAGGTGAACTCACTAGAGTATTCTTCCACCTTTATACTGTTTTCTCTTTTAATCACTTCATCACTCTTTTCTAGCTATCCAAATAACATCATATATTTATTGCTTACGGAATTTTGCCCCTTTATTATCTCATATTTTTTTATTTTTGTGAACTGTTTATATTTAAACAGCAGACATTTTAACAAATTAACTTAATAGCAGATATTAATTGCTTAGTTATTTAACTAGTAACCTAAAAACTTGGAAACGATTACTATGAAATTTTGTTAATTTCATGGATTGACAAAGCGTTCACTTGATGTTATATTTAATTGAGAATGATTTTCATAACTATACGGGGGGAAGTATCAATGAGCATAGTAGATTTAAGACCAGGCGAAAATGGTTATATTCAAAACATTATTGGAAATGAAAAACTTTCTAAACGCCTATTTGCATTAGGCTGTATAGAAGGAACTAAAGTAACTTTAAAAACTACAGCACCTTTTGGCGACCCTATTGTTATAAACTTTAGAGGTTTTGATTTAGCCATCAGAAAAAAAGACGCTTTTAATATAAAAATAAAGGAGGACTAGCATGACAACTATAGCACTGATTGGAAATCCTAATGTAGGTAAAACTACTTTGTTTAATGCGCTTACCGGTGCTAATCAATATGTTGGGAACTGGGCTGGAGTTACTGTAGAAAAGAAGGAAGGATTTTTAAATAAATCTATAAAAATAGTGGATCTTCCCGGTATCTATGCAATGGATACCTATTCTAACGAAGAAAAAGTCGCTAAAAATTATTTACTCCATGATGATGCAGACCTAATAATAAACATAGTAGATGCTTCAAATTTAGATAGAAATTTATATTTAACTACTCAGTTAAAGCAATTTAATAAACCTATTATATTAATTTTAAATATGATGGATGTAGCTCAATCTAAAGGTATAAATATAGATGTAGATAAACTTTCTCATGAATTAAAAATGACTGTAATACCTATATCCGCATCAAAAGGTAAAGGTATAGATAAAGTTAAAGACATGTTGTTAAACATGGATATTTCTGAGCTTGTCATTGATAATGAATCTCACTTTCAAAATTTCAGCAGCGAGGCTGAAACTTATGCCTATATTGAAAACTTATTAAATAAATGTATATTAAAATCATCAAAAACTGGAACTAACATTAAAGATAAAATTGATAAGATAGTTTTAAATAAATTTGCTGCTTATCCAATATTTTTGGGTATTATGTATTTAATTTTTATGTTTACTTTCAGCTGGGTTGGACAACCTTTAGCTGATTTAATGGACTCAGGCTTACAAGAACACCTTATTCCTAAGTTAACTGATTTACTTTCAAATAGCAGTCCTTGGTTTAGCTCTCTTTTAGTAGATGGAATAGTTGGCGGAGTTGGCTCCATTATAGTATTTCTTCCAGTAATACTTTCCCTATTCTTAGGTATATCTTTTCTTGAGGATAGTGGATACATGGCAAGAGCTGCTTTTTTAATGGATAAAACGATGAGAAAAATGGGACTTTCAGGAAAAGCCTTCATACCACTAGTTGTTGGTTTTGGATGTTCCGTACCT
The DNA here is from genome assembly GCF_053901425.1 of Clostridium sp. JNZ J1-5. Lineage (NCBI taxonomy): Bacteria > Bacillati > Bacillota > Clostridia > Eubacteriales > Clostridiaceae > Clostridium > Clostridium sp. JNZ J1-5. Next base: position 854,549 of record NZ_CM132773.1, read on the forward strand.
GCTATAATGTCAGCTAGAACATTGGAAAGCGAAAAGGATAGAAAACTTGCTGCACTAATTGTACCTCTTATGTCTTGTAATGCAAGATTGCCAGTTTACGCTCTTTTTGCTTCAGTATTTTTCTCTGGAAAAGAAACACCTGTAGTATTTTCTCTATATCTACTAGGTATATTAATTGCTTTTTTAGTGGCTTTACTATTCAAAAATACACTATTCAAAAAGGATGAAGAACCTTTTATAATAGAGTTACCTGAGTATAAACTGCCTGAGCCAAAAAACTTATTATTACATACTTGGGACAAAGGTAAAGGTTTCTTAAGAAAGGCTGGAACAATAATATTATCAATATCTGTTATAGTTTGGTTTTTATCAAACTTTAATCTTTCAGGAATGACTGATATAAATAACAGCTTATTTGCTTCTATAGGTAAGTTCTTAACTCCTATATTTAAGCCATTAGGCTTTGGTCATTGGGAAACATCAGTGTCACTTCTTACTGGACTTATGGCTAAAGAAGTTGTTGTAAGTACTATGGGAGTTATATTTGGAAGTAATTTAGCAACTATTTTACCAAATTACTTTACTCCTATTACAGCTTATGGATTCCTAGTATTCGTACTTTTATATACACCTTGCATGTCAGCTGTAGTTACTATGAAAAAAGAATACGGAAATAAAATGGCTGCATTTTCAGTTATATATCAACTGATTCTTGCATGGATAGCTTCTTTCTTAGTATACAATGTAGGCTCCTTATTTATTGGGTAAGCTTTAAATATAAATTTAAATAGATTTTAGCCATTTCACTATATCTTTATAAAAGAGGTGATTTTTATGATGGAAATAATAATAACAGGAATAATCGTAGTCTTTGCTATATTCATCCTTGTAAAAAGTGCAAAAAAGAAGGCCTCTGGTCAATGTGACTGTGGAAGCTGTTCTTCTCACTGCCCAATGTACAAGGAAAAGCAAGATGATAAATCAAAGAGGTAGGACAATTCCTACCTCTTTTTATACTTATTTAGCATTTACAAAATATTCAATTATAGTCTCCATTGAAACTATTCCAACCACTTTATCATCTTCCACAATTGGTATTGCAACAATTTCATTATCTATAAGTTTTTTCGCAGCCTCAATAACATCTTCTTCTCTGTTTGCACTTACAACATCTTTTGTCATAATGCTTGAAATAGGATAAGTATCATAGTGACCTTCTTCAATTAAAAATCTATAAATATCTGCTTTCACAACAATACCAAGAAGCTTATTATCCCTGTCCACAATTGGTGCTCCATTTATTTTATTATCATTCATAACATCAAGTGCCTTTTTAATATTATCTTCAGAACTTAACATTATGATGTTGCTCTGCATTATTTCGCCGATTTTCATAAATACCCCTCCTTTAAATAATTATACCACCCAGATAATAAATATTAAACATCCCATTAATTTATGTTTATATTTAATTAATTTTAAATTTAATAGCTATTATTTACTATATTATTAAATTCGTCTATATTTAAATTTCCTTTAAGTATATTGTCTATAATCCTAGAAGCTGCTTTTTTAGATATCTTCTCAATATCAGCTTCTATTACAATTTTATTTTTTTTCATAAGGTACTTGAGATAACTCAGCTGTTTTTCAGTAATAGAATTTTCTCTTTTTAAGTCATTGTTATTTTCTATTTCATGAATTAATTTAAAAATTATAGGTAAGTTTAAAACATCTTCATAATTATGAAGCATAATTATCTCTCTCAAATGGTGATTTTCTGTTTCTAAAAATTCATAATATAGTTCAACGCTTAGTCCACCATCTATTTGATCTTTTCTTTCTATTCCAAGGTACCTCTCTACACTTTTAAGATTGCATCTTTCTATACCTAGCTGCTTATGATAAGGTCTTATCATTCTGTATAAATCTAAATGTACTTTAGGCTCCATAAAATCTATGTTATTAAGTTCCATTTTCTTTTTTATAAAAGGCTCATCAAAAGCCTTTCCATTATAGGAACACCACGCGTTAAATTCCTCTAAATCTTTCTTGAAGCTTAAAAGCACTTCTTTTTCATCTTCCAAATTTTCTGCAAAATACTGTTTTACTATAAATGTATTATCATCAATAAAATATCCACCTGATATTAATACAATATTTGATTTTTCTCTATCAAAACCAGTGGTTTCAATATCATAAAATATAACCTTATCTATTTCATAGTGCTTATATATTTTTTTATTTATACTTAACCTTTTCTCTTGTTCCTTTATATACAACTGTCATTACCTCCAATAAAAATCTAGTTCAAATAACTCTTCATGATAAACAGAGTTCTTGGCTTCAGAGGGAGTTTTTATTCCCGCTGAAGCTTAGAAATCGTTATCCAGGGACGTAGCCGCTCTTTACTCCCACTTTGAAGAAGATAGGAGTATTAGAGCGGGTAGTCATCGGATAAACTATTCTATAACAATTTTAATATAAAAATCCAAATAGCACAAATCGAAAAACATAGCCAATAAAAAAAGCTTTAAATGAATGTTTGCCTTTAACATTCATTTAAAGCTTTCAATTAGCACGTCCAAGGCTATTTTAAAGATTGTTGAGTTCATTATAATGAGAAACTCCTTGTCATTCTTCCAAGGAGTAAGCGATTCACTCAAAATTAAAATTTTGGTTCACTGCTTAACTTTAGTTGCAATTGTTATACTAAATCTAGAATTATTTTCGATATTATACGAAATCAACAATCTCTTAAAATATAGCCTTACTACATTTTCTCTACTACTTCTATTCCTAGTAGATTAAGTGCATTTTTAATTACTTGGCAAGTTGCCTCTACCATTTTTAATCTTGCTATCTTTATATTTTCATCTTCTGTAGCCATTATATTATGAGCATTATAGAATTTGTTAAAGGCTTTTGCCACATCAATTATATATCTTGTAAGTGTTGATGGCTCCAATTTATCTATAGCACTTAATATAGCTTCATTAAAGTTTCCAAGTGTCTTAACTAGTTCAAATTCTTCAACTGAGTTTAGAGCTGAATAGTTAGGCTCTCCTTTTACTTCTCCTGCACGTCTTAGTATGCTCTTTCCTCTAGCATAAGTATATTGAACATATGGGCCTGTTTCTCCTTCAAAGTTTAACATCTCGTCCCAATTAAACACTATATCTTTTTCTCTTCTATTCTTTAAATAAGTAAATATTACTGCACCTATTCCAACTTTTTTTGCTACTTCTTCTTTATTATCAAGATCTGGATTTTTTTCATTTATAACTTCCATAGTCTTAGATATGGACTCATTTAAAAGCTCTTCAAGGAAAATTACTTGGCCTTTTCTTGTAGAAAGCTTCTTATCTGCAAATCTTACAAGCCCAAAGCTTACATGCTTACAATCCTTAGCCCAATCATATCCCATTTTCTCTATAGTTTTGAATACTTGTTTAAAGTGAAGAGATTGATCTCCTCCAACTACATATATGCTCTTATAAAAATCATAATTTTTCTTTCTATAAAAAGCTGCTGCTAAGTCACGAGTAGCATATATAGTTGCTCCATCCCCTTTTAAAATTATGCATGGAGGCATATTTTCTTCTTCAAGCATTACCACCTTAGCTCCATTGCTTTCTACAAGTAGTTGTTTTTCTTCTAGTTCTTTAACTACTGAATCCATTTTATCGTTATAAAAACTTTCCCCAGCATATGAATCAAACTTAACTCCAAGAAGTTTATATACCTTTTCAAATTCTTTTAAGCTTAAACTCTTAAATCTCTCCCAAAGAGCTACTTCTTCAGCACTTCCATCTTCAAGCTTTTTAAAATACATTCTTCCTTCATCTTCAAGGGATGGATCTTTGTCTGCTTCATCATGGAATTTAACATAAATTCTTAAAAGCTCTTTAATAGGTTCTTTTTCTAAGGCATCTTCATCTACCCATCTTTTATAAGCAGATATAAGCTTACCAAATTGTGTTCCCCAGTCTCCAAGGTGATTTATTCCTATTGGATTATAACCTTCAAAACTAAACATTCTATATAATGCATTACCTATTGATGTGCTAAATAAATGACCTACGTGGAAAGGCTTAGCTATATTAGGTGAAGAAAAGTCTATAGTTATATTTTTTCCACTGCCCACTTTTGACGCTCCATATCTGTCCCCTTCTTCTAACACTTTATCTAATGTTGTTTTAGCAAATGCACCTTTATCCATAAAAAAGTTTAAATATGGCCCTAGTGCTTCCACTCTTTCAAAGCCTTCTCCGTTGATCTTTTCCTTTAACTCACCTGCTATCATATTAGGTGCCTTTTTAAAAGTTTTAGCTAGTTGAAAGCATGGAAAAGCAAAGTCTCCCATTTCAGGCTTTGGAGGTATTTCTATTAGTCCCTCTATGGTATCTAATTCTAGTTCTACATGTTCTTTAATTCTCTCTGCAACAAGTTTTTTATAATCCATTTCTATTATCCTCCCATTTAATATAAGCTAGTTTCATAAGAAAATTACGATGTAATTTTCTTATAAATTATTAAGTGAATAGCTAATAGTTAACAGTTAAGGATAAATTTTCTCCATCAACATTACGAAAAGTTTTTAATTGTAGAAAAACAGATGTCTAGCTTTTCTAAAGGAATTAGCCATAGGGCAACTATATTTAACAAATTAAATAAAATTAAAATTTTTCGTAGCAAGACGGAGAAAAATATCCATCATTATTCACCTTTCACTATTAGTTATCCACTAAAAAATTGCTCCGCAATTTTAGAATATTATAAGACAACAAAAAACCGTCTCTGCAAAAACAGAGACGGATATATCCGCGGTACCACTCTAGTTGACTAAGTTATAGCCCAACTCAAAACTTTAACGCAGTTAACGGCTTTTAGCTTCTCCAAGGCTCTCTTCTCCAGTTAAAATACTATAGGACTTCCACCATCTCCTACTCGCTTTAAGTTTTTAAAAGGATACTCTTCTCTTCAACGAATTTTACATACTATATTATTTACAACTAATTATATTATCACTATTTTCTCTTTGTCAAGTCCATTAATGGAGAGCGCCTTCTTATTTTAGACTATGTTTTAAATGAATGTTGATTTTTACATTCATTCAAAACTTTCTATTAGTAGGTTAAGGCTATTTTAAAACATTTATTGCTTCTTCTATATTAGTAATAGGTCTTCTGCAGGAGAAATTTTCACATATATGAATTGTAGTCTTACCATCTATACTGGCTTTTTCTTTTACATTAGGAGCAATTTTATAAAGTTCCTCATCTCCATTATTTAAAACTACTGTTGTAAATGGTTGAAAAGATTTATTTATTTCATTAATTAAGGTTTTTGCATCATGATTATTTTGTTCACCTGATATAACAATATCTTTTCCACTTATATTGCTGTATAATACAGCTATAATAAAATAAGAGTAGGCAGTTGGAATTTCTTTTACTCTGCCGCCAAATACTTTGAACATCTTTTTTACTCTTTCCTCTAGTTCTAAATCTCCTGTAAGTTTTCCTAATTTTAAAATATTCAAGGCAGCAACAGAATTACCTGAAGGTATAGCCCCATCATAAATTTCTTTAGGTCTCCAAATAAGCTCTTCGCTATCTTCTCCGTATAAAAAAAAGCCTCCATCTTCTTTATCCCAAAAATATCTATACATATCATTGTTCAAATCGGTAGCTTTTTTTAAATATTGAAAATCAAATGTAGCCTCATATAGTTCTATAAGTCCCCATATTAAGAAGGCGTAATCGTCTGAATATGCTAGATATGCTGCCTCTCCTTCTCTGTATCTAGCAAGAAGTCTTCCATCTTCTCTTACTAATTTTTCATATATAAATCTTACAGCTTCTTTTGCTTCATTAATATAAGAATCATTTTTTAGTACTTTTCCACCATAAGCAAGGGCTGCTATCATAAGTCCATTCCATGAAGTTAATATTTTATCATCCTTATGAGGATGTATTCTTTTTTCTCTATATATGAAAAGATCTTTAGATAAATCCTCTAAAATGTCCTTTGTCTGTTTATTATCTTCTATTTCATCTAAATTAGTATTTATAAGATTGGGTATGTTTCTGTTTTCAAAGTTTCCCCTTTGGGTTATATCATAATAATTACAGAACAACTTTCCCTTTTCTTCCCCTAAAAGACTTATAATTTCCTCATAGGACCATAAATAAAATTTTCCTTCTTCTCCTTCTGAATCAGCATCTTCAGCAGAATAAAATCCGCCTCCAGTATGCTTCATATCTCTGAGAATATAAGTAAATACTTTTTCGGCTACTTCACTATAAAGTTTTTTTCCTGTTGCCTGATACGCTTCTAAATAACATATAGCTAGAAGAGCATTATCGTATAACATTTTTTCAAAATGAGGTACAAGCCACTTTTCATCAGTAGAATATCTTGAAAATCCAAAACCAATGTGGTCAAAGATTCCTCCCTTGTACATGGAATCTAAAGTTCTTGTCACCATCTCCAGTGCTTTTTCTGAATTGTTGACTTTCCAATATCTTAATAGTAGATATAGATTATGTGGGGTTGGAAATTTAGGTGCTCTATTGAATCCACCATATTCTGATTGAAAAGCTGAAGAATAATCTCTAAAAGCTCTTTCCACCACATCTATACCTATTTCTTCTCTGTTAGTTGTACTATGATAATTAGATTTTATTTCATCTACTATCTTGTTACTGCTACTTATAATTTGTTCTTTTCTATTTTTCCATGCTTCACTTACATTTTCTAAAATGTCCATAATTCCTGGCATGTTATATTTACCACGTTTAGGAAAATAAGTCCCTGCGAAAAAAGGTTTTTTATCCCCTGTCATAATTATAGTTAAAGGCCATCCTCCACTGCCTGTAACAGCCTGACATACATCCATATAAACTGAATCCACATCTGGTCTTTCTTCTCTATCCACCTTTACGGATATAAAATTATCATTAAGCAATTTAGCTACTTCTTCATCTTCAAAGGATTCTCTTTCCATTACATGGCACCAATGACAGGTACTATAGCCTATGCTTAAAAATATTGGCTTATCTTCTGCTTTTGCTTTTGCAAAGGCTTCATCTGACCATGGATACCACTCAACTGGGTTGTATGCATGTTGTAATAAGTATGGACTCTTTTCATTTATAAGTCTATTAGCCTTTTCTTGCATAATCTGACTTGACATTTTATCACGCTCTTTTCATATCTTTTTATATATTACTATACCCTAAAAATCTATTAGATATAATTCCATATCTATTTAATTTAAAAAAGTATATAGACCATTAGTATCAATATACTATGCCATTATATAGTAAATAACAATATAAAATAATAGTGAAATATGAAGAGTCTATGAAATTTTTTTTAGCACCCGATTCATTTAAAGAAAGTATGACAGCAAAAGAAGTGTGTCAAGCAATATAAAAAGGAATACTTGAAATGATAATTGGATATGTATGTCTAGAATAATATGTTATTCCAGTCACAATTATATAAAATCAAAACTTAATCGTGACTGGAATATTCAAAATAAACTTAATTCATTGAAGATTTTTGAGTAAAACTACTGACGGCATAGCATACTATTAAATTAAACTCTTTTATTAGTTCTTCTCCAAATATTCATATTTTCAGCCTCTTTTATCAATTCATCACGGAAATCAGGATGAGCAATATTGATAAGGTTTTCAGCTCTCTGCCAAGTATTTTGACCTTTAATTTTTGCAATACCATACTCTGTTACAACCATATCAGTACATGTTCTTGGATCTGTAATAATTCCTCCAGGGGTAATAATAGGCTTAATCCTTGAAGATACATTTCCTTTTATAGTTACAGTTGAAGGCAAGCAAACAAAACTTTGTCCGCCTTTAGAATGATAAGCACCTATTACGAAATCTAGTTGTCCTCCTGTACCGCTTACCTGCTTAGTTCCAACACTTTCAGCACAAATCTGTCCAAATAAATCCATCTCCACAGCTGCGTTTATTGAGACAAAATCATCGATTTGTGCAACAACAGCAGGGTCATTTGTATAATCTATGGAGTAAGAAGCCAAGCCTGGGTTGTCATCGATAAACTCATACATTTCTGCAGTTCCCATTGCAAAAGAGTAAACCTGCTTGTATTTATCAATGTTTTTGCATGCTCCGGTAATTTTTCCAGCTTTGCTCATCTCCACATAAGCATCTGCATACATTTCAGTATGCACGCCTAAGTCTTTCAAATCTGATTGTGCTACCATCTTTCCTACAGCATTTGGAACGCCGCCGATACCAAGCTGTATACAACAACCATTATAAAGACGTTGGAGGATGAAACCAGCAATTTTTTCTTCTACTTCATTAGGAGGAACTGCTGGCAAAACCCCAAGAGATTTGCTCTTACTTTCAAACACATAGTCTACCTGTGAAATATGCGCACATTCTTGATTTCCACCCAGACAACGGGGCATCTTGTCGTTGACTTCAAATATAATAATCTTAGCTGTTTCTATGGCTGCCATGGAATGTACTGAACTCAATCCAAAGTTGAAATAACCATGCTTATCCATAGGTGTAGTCTGAACCACAAAAATCTCGGATGGAATAGCGTCTTGTCTGGTCATCTGAGGAAGCTCACTGAGATTCATGGGACAGAAATAAAGATTCTTGCTGTTAGCATACTTTCTGTCTTGGCCAGCTTGGTGCCATGAATTCCAAACAAAATGTTCACCGCTTGGATCAGCTTCGATGGTATGATGACGGTAAGGTCCTATGGCAGTACGAATTTTTACATCCCATAGCTCGTCTTTGCGTTTTGCAAGAGCCTCGTCAAAATCGGAAGCACAGTTGAGAACAGCACCATACTCTACCCAATCCCCTGACTTAACCACTCTTGCAGCTTCATCAGCAGTCACAAGCTTTCTTTGATATTCTTCCATAAAATTATTCATAATTATTTTACTCCTCTCATTGATAATTAAATTTATTTATCCTAACCATAGAAATAAAATCATATTTTTCTTGCATTAATCTGCAAGTGACTCTTTACTCTGCCTTTTCTTAAGCTGAGACTTAACAAACAGTGTTAAAATAGCACCTATAGCAGCCATAACAGCAGCTATAATAAATGCCATGGCATAATTACCATTAGCCTGTTTAACTCCAGCAACTAAACGAGGTCCAATCATTGCTGCAATTGCAAAAGCAAAAAACATGATTCCATAGTTCTGTCCCATATTTTTTAAACCAAACATGTCAGCATTAATAGTAGGGTATACTCCTAAAAGACCTCCATATCCAAGACCTATTGCACATACTAACACAACAAAGGGTACAAAAGAATTAACTGAAGAGATAAGAAACATTGCTACTGCAAAAACTCCAAATATACAAAACAGAGCATTATAGCGTCCAATAAGATCAGATATCCATCCCCAGAAGGCTCTTCCCAATGTATTTGATAATCCTAAAATACTAACAACTACAGCAGCTGTAGATGCATCCAATCCGGCCACATCCTGTCCAATTGGAGAAGCATGAGCAATAATCATTAATCCTGAAACAGCACCCATTACATACATCAGGCACAGAACGTAAAATATAGGATCTTGCATCATTTCTTTCCAATTTTTATCTATGGAACTAACTCCTGGTCGAGCAACAGGTGGTGTCCATCCAGCAGGCATATAATTTTTAGGTGGCATTTCAATGAAAAGGGAAGAAATTGTAATTGCAATAATATAAATAACTCCTAAAATTTTAAAAGCAGATTGAACATTATAAGTCATAATGAAATGATTAGCTAAAGGCGCAAATACTATTGCTCCTGAACCCAAACCGGCTGCAATAAGACCTGATGCTATACCTTTTTTATCTGGAAACCACTTAACTGTATTTGTCATTGCACAACCGTATACTGTACCTACCCCTAGTCCACCAATTATGCCGTGGAACAAATACAATGTGGTAAGTGAAGTGGCATAACCGGAGAGTAACATACCTATACCAAACAGTATCCCTCCAAATAACACCGCAAGTCTGGGACCTTTTTGGTCTGCTATCTTACCAGCAAAGGTCATCGCTATTGGCATCATAACAAGAGTAAGTGAAAATGCCCATGAGGCATCACTTGCTGTCCATTTAAATTGCTCTACCAACGGTTTTTGGAATACACTCCAAGCATAAACTGCACCTATACAGAGATTACATATTATACTAGCTATGAGTATAATCCATCTATTTCTTAATTTTTCTTTCATATACCTACTCCTTCACAGTACTACTTATTAAATTTTACCTATTATTTCAAATTACGATTTATTTTCCTGAGAAAAGAGGTTCACGTTTTTCTTTAAATGCTTTTACTCCTTCTTTATTATCCTGTGTCTGCAAACAAAAACTCTGTTTATCAGTTTCCACTTCTAATGCATCCTCTAAGGTTAATCTTTCGCTTTGATTTATACTTGTCTTAATAAATGCAAGTGGAATAGGCGCAGCTTTAACTAGTTTTTCAGCAAACTGATATGTTTTTTCTTTTAATTTATCATCATCAACAACTTTGTTTATAAATCCAAGCTCATATGCTGTTTCGGAATTAATTAATTCTGCAGTAAACATTAATTCCTTAGCTTTATGGCTGCCAACAGCCCTTGGTAAGAAATAGGATCCGCCACAGTCAGGAACTAACCCAACCTTTGAAAAACTCTGCGCAAAGCGTGCAGACTTAGCACAGTAGATAATATCACATGCAAGAGCAAGATTAAATCCAGCTCCCGCTGCCACACCGTTAACCATTGCTATTACGGGTTTCTCCATTTTTGTAATATACGTAACTATATTCCCTGCCATCTTTATATAGGTTCTTCCATCAATAGAATTATCAATAGACTCTATATATGGTAAATCTCCACCAGCACAGAATGCTTTTCCTGTACCAGTAAGAACCACAACTTTGATTTCGTCATCTTCTTTCACGTCTTTTAATGCTACAATGAACTCTTTGACTAAATCAGGATGAAGGGTATTAAGTACCTTTGCTCTATTCATAATAATAGTAGCTATTCCATTCTCTTTTTCTAATATAATATTTTTCTCCAATTGATTTGCCTCCTTATCATTTTTATGCTTAATATTAGCCTAGTCCATTTCACCAAATTTCCTTTTATCAGCGGGATTTAGCTCCTTTAAGTTTTCATTTAATTTTTCCTCCTTTCCTAACATCTCACTAATAAATATGAGCAAAAACTATGCCACATAAAAAAACCACATATGATTGTGGTTTTAAAAAAAAAGATTATGCAACATTGCACCATTTTTCAATTTTAATAAGATTAATAATGCTCCGAACATTGACTCCTTAATACTTATGGAATAAATACAAAGTGTTTGTTGCTTTTTTGCTCCAATGCATACTTGCAACAGATATTTTTCCATTAGGTATTATAGAGAAAGTTTATATTTCTTAATTTTTCTAGATAAGGTAGAATGGTCTACCCCCAATATCTTGGACGCCTCACGTAAGCTTTTATAACTTTTAAGAGTTTCTTTCAAAAACTCTTTTTCCACTTCCTCAATAACTTCTTTTAGGCTGCTTTTACAATTATATCTATATTTTTTCCCTAATTTATTTAATTTGCTAATTTTCAAACTTTCAGGTAGGTCCTTAATTTCTATTAATTCTCCGCTACTAATTACCACTAACCTTTCTACAATATTTTTTAATTCTCGAACGTTCCCTGGCCATTCATACTTGAGTAAACACTCAATAACTTCGGGTTTTAATTGCTTGTTTTTATTGTATTTTTTGTTCATCTTTCGTAAAAATAATTCAATTAAAGGTATTATATCATCGGGTCTTTCACGTAGCGGCGGAATTTCAATTGGAATAATATTAAGTCGATAATAAAGATCTTCACGGAATTGTCCCTTATGAATCATATCTTCTAGATTGCGATTGGTAGCTGCAATAACACGAACATCCACTTGGATAGTCTTAGTACTCCCCACCCTTGAAATGATCATATCTTGAATAGCATGAAGCAGCTTAACTTGAAGATCCAAAGGCAATTCCCCTATTTCATCTAAGAACAGCGTGCCCTTATGAGCCAATTCAAACATTCCAGGCTTACCTTCCTTATTGGCACTTGTGAAAGCTCCTCTTTCATATCCAAATAGCTCTGATTCTAATAAATTATAGTGAATAGCACCGCAATTAAGTTTAATAAAGGCCTCGTCTTTTCTTAAACTATTAGAATATATTATGCGGGCTATTACATCTTTACCAACTCCAGATTCCCCTAATAACAGACATGTAGAATCAAACATGGCAGCCTTATTAGCATATTCAACAATTCTTTTCATTTCTTTGCTTTTAAATACTAAATTACTCTCAGCAAACTGGCGCTTACGTAGGAGCATCAGCTCCTTATAATATTTTTGAGTAAGTTCATTACTTTCTGTAAGTTTTTTTTGTAAATTACTTAGCTCTGTTACATCCCGAATAGTAGTAACCACCCTATTTATTTTACCCTCTTCGTCAAAAATAGGTGTACCAGTAACAAGAAATTCTTTCTCTCCTTTAATCCTTTGAGTAATCGTAATTGTTTCTCTCTTTTCTAAAACTTTGAGAGTAACCGAATTAGAAATTACACCTTGTTCTACTGCACTTGAAATATATTTACCAATTAAATCCTCTGCCGTCGCTCCAGTAATACGTTGTAAAGATTTATTAACCCTAAGACCAAAACCATCTCCATCTGAAATATATATTCCATCTGAAAATGCTTCAATAATATTGTCCAGTTCCTTGGTATATTTCTTGCTTAATTCTAAATCATTAGATAGTTTTTCTTGTTGTGATATATCGTTAAATATACTAATAGCACCTACTATTTTCTCACTATGCCTGATAAGAAAACGATTACAAATCACCGTAACATCATCCAAGAATAACTTTTTTCCTATATGAGGCTCTCTATTCTTTATATTATTCATCAAAGAAGGATCAGGAACTATATCAGTGATTACCTTCCCCAAAGCTCTATCTTTAGAAATTCCTAAAATTTTCTCTGCCATTTTATTGTAAACTTTAATATATCCAAATTCATCAGTAATAATAGCTCCATTAGTTGTGTATTGTACCAAAGCCGATAAATAATTCTCATTTTCTTTCCCGATTTCTTTCCAGTAATTCATAAGAGTATTTAGAGTAATAGTCCCAATAAGTTTATTTTTCTCTAGAACAGGCCAAATTTCTTGTTCCCCAGTACATTTATCAGGAAATTCTTCAGGGTAAACAACTTGGAATTGACGCTTCATAATTGCTGTCACATATTCATTTACAGAAATCCCCTCAACTAAGGATTTGGAAAGAATACTATTAGTAATAATACCTATAGGTTTTTCATAGTCATTTATAACTACTACCCCTTCTTTACCTTCATTTAGCAAACTTATAACTTTAGTAATTCTGTCATTATTCATTACAGTTAAAGGGTGCTGATTCATGATGTTTTTGATACTAACTTTCATTTAATTCAACCTCCCTGCGTTTTGATAATGTAAAGTCCTCTTAAAGAGGTAGAAATACTTCAGAATGCAAGTAATATGCCTACTAACTGGCAGATACTTATTTTTCATAAGTTACTTTACACTACCTGCATCGGAACTTAAAAAGGAATCTTTATACAATATCCATTTACAATATTTTGTAATACTATAATTCAAATATACATTAACTTTACAACCTTGTCTATTCAATTTTCAATTTACAAATTTAACAATTTTAAATTTGTATGAACTAAGGGGACAGGCAGCTTTAGTGTATTGCTCAACCGCTTTGCGTACTGTTCCTGCACATATTCTTATATATGTTCGTATTTGCGCATAATGTTCAAATGGTGGATAATTCCCATGCTAGAAATGATGTATAAATTTGGTGCCGAATATTTAGAAGAGGGTCTCAAAAATAGAGTAGAAGAGAAAATTACATAAATATATCAATAAAGATTCTTCATATTTTATTGACAAAGTCTAATATGCTATGATATTATTTATAAAATTCATATTAAATACTATTGTGTTGCCGCCGGGTAACTCATATACAGTACTTAACTTTATTCCTTTAGGTCTTAGTAGGAATAAATGTTAGGTATTTTTTTGTTTATTTTAGGAGGAATTATAGAAATGAGTATGAAAAAAACATTTGTACGGTATGTGTTAACAAACGTTATAGGGATGATTGGCCTTTCATGCTATATTTTAGCAGACACTTTTTTTATATCTAAAGGATTGGGAGTAGCTGGATTAACAGCTCTAAATTTATCAATTCCTATTTACAGTTTTATTAATGCTACCGGACTTTTGATTGGCATAGGTGCTGCTACAAAATATTCTATTTATCAAGCACAGAATAAGCATAACAAAGCAAATACTATTTTTACAAACTCTATTAAAATTGGAATTCTATTAGGGGTACTTTTTCTGCTAATTGGTTTGCTTGCCTCTCAGACACTTAGCAGTTTATTAGGAGCAGATAAAAATACCTTTTGCATGACAAATACATATCTAAAAACAATTTTGTGTTTTGCTCCTTTTTTTATTCTTAATAATATTTTTATTGCTTTTATTAGGAATGATGGAAGTCCTAAGCTGTCAATGGCTGGAATGTTAATTGGAAGTTTATCAAACATTATTTTAGACTATGTTTTTATTTTTCCTCTGCAGTGGGGAATGTTTGGGGCAGCTTTTGCAACAGGACTAGCACCTATCATTAGTATGTTTATTTTAATGGGACACTGTGTTAAAAAGAAAAACCAATTCCATTTTCATAAGTCAAATTTTACAATACAACAAGTATTCCATATTTGTAGTTTAGGGGGATCATCCTTCATCACAGAGATTGCTTCCGGCATTATTCTTATTGTATTCAATTTTCTTATTTTGAATATTGCTGGAAACATGGGAGTGGCAGCATATGGTATTGTAGCTAATTTAGCATTGGTGGCAACTTCTATTTTTGTAGGTATTTCTCAAGGAACCCAACCTTTATTGAGCAAAAACTTTGGACAAGGGAATAATAAAAAAATTCGGCAATTATTTAAATACGCAATCCGTGTATCACTTGGATATTCAGTTGTTTTATATATTTTCATTACTATTTTTAATAATAAGTTAGTGGAATTATTCAATAGAGATCATATTGAAATTCTCTCAAAAACCGCATCCAATGGGCTAATCATTTATTTTGTCGGTTTCTTCTTTGCGGGAATTAATATTATTACTTCAGTTATATTAAGTTCTATAAATGAACCAAAACATGCATTCACCATTTCAATCCTACGTAGTGGCTGCATTATTGTTCCAATGGCTTTACTACTGTCTTATTTCTTTGAAATGACTGGTATATGGCTGAGCTTTCCATTATCAGAAATGATAACACTTGTTATAGGAGTATACTTTAGTAAGAAATCCTTGCAAAGATTATGAATTCAATCTTTGTCTTTAAATCCTACCTTTTTATTTTCTATTTGCATTTAATAGATAGCTTAAATACATATTCATCATTAGGAAATCTAATAAAATCATTGGCAAAACTCTCCACATACAAAGGTCCTTCTGTAGTTATGTGTTGAGAAGATAGTAACATAGTAAACGAATGGATTATTTCTGAAACCTTTCCATTTGGGATACTTTGAATGATACAAGCATAATCACCAGCAGGTTTGGTTGCATCACTCTCATTTTTACTAGTTGCTTTCTTAAATACATACTGAGGAACTGTTGTCATTTCTTCACTCATGATAACTCCAAGATGATATCCATTTGTAATATAATTAATAAATATAGGATTTTCCTCTGGTATTTCTTGAGTAATTAAATAGATATCCGATGATTTTTCTATAAAAAATTTATTACATCCAATTTCTAGATAATTATTCAATTGCTCCATTGTGTGGTTAAGAATTTGTTCAGCCATTTTCAACTCATCTTGTTTTTCTCTAATCAAACGTATTTGATTATTTAACAAAGCCTTACAATGTGATAAGTTATTTTCACTCATTAAATTTTTTATATCAGAAAGGGACATTCCTACCGATTGAAGCGCCTTAATCAT
This sequence comes from Clostridium sp. JNZ J1-5, assembly GCF_053901425.1. NCBI lineage: Bacteria > Bacillati > Bacillota > Clostridia > Eubacteriales > Clostridiaceae > Clostridium > Clostridium sp. JNZ J1-5. The sequence continues at coordinate 870,665 of NZ_CM132773.1, forward strand.
GCTCATAGTATCAAATTGATTAGAAGAATAAATTCGATATCCGTTTTCTTTTATTTCAATAGGCTTTAATAAATTTATTTCATCGTAATAAAATAATGTTCTTTTTTCTACTTTACACATATCAGCAAATTGTTTTGTAGTGAGTTTATCTTCAATCATAAAATACTCCTTGCCTATCACGTTACGTGATACTTTATAATAGCCATTATAACAAGTGGTAAGTGAGGGGTCAAGAAAATGGATATGACAAATGGAAATATTAAGAAGACACTATTTAATTTCGCTCTGCCTATGATATTTAGTTTGGTCACCCAACAATTGTATAATGTAGTTGATATGGTTATTGTAGGTCGCTATTTGGGAGTGAATGAACTTGCGGCAGTTGGTAATGCTGGTGCAGTAGTTCAGATTTTGATGACACTATCAGGTGGATTAGAAATGGGAAGTGAAGTCATCTTCGCTAAATATATAGGTGAAAAGAAATATAAAGACATTATCATAGGAGTAAAAAGTATCTTATTGTTTGGTTTTATCAGTGGTCTATGCATAACTATAATTGGTGTATGCTTAAAAACACCTATACTCTCATGGATTAACGTACCAAGTCAGCTTTATGCTGATACAGGAATATATATCAGTATCTATATATCAGGCATTGCAGGCATATTTATATATGACATTTCAAGAGCAATTATAGTTGCTTTGGGAGATTCAAAATGTTCTATGATTTTAGTAATATTAACTTCATTATTAAATGTAGTCTTAGATCTATTATTTATTCTTGTATTTCATATGGGCACTGGAGGAGCTGCATTTGCTACAATTCTTTCTCAAATTATTGGAATGATAATAGCTCTTGTAATATTAAGAAAAAAAATGCAGCCATTTATAAAAAGATATAGTTCTAGCTCTATGCAATTTAAAAAAATCATAGAAATTTTATCAATTTCAGTTCCAACCATATTTCAACAGTTAATCTTATCTCTATCAGCACTTTTTTTACAAACATTAGTCAATCCATACGGAAGCGAAGTAATCAGTGGATATATGGCTGTGAATAAAATAATGTTATTCGGAATGCTGGTTGTAATAGGAATATCACAAGCACTGTCTATTTTTATAGCATCCAACTCAGGCGCAAAACAAACAAACCGTATCAAAGAAGGCTATATAATTTGTATACGATTTTCAACGGTATATTTATTATGTGTTGCAGCATCAAACTTTTTGATTCCCAGATATTTGATTGGAGCTTTCATTGATATTTCTGAAAATCCAATAGCCTACCAATTTGCAAAAAATTACTTACAATTCTCTTGCCTTGCTTATTTATTTTATGGATGGAAGATAATTAATGAAAGTGTACTGCGCGGATTTTTGATGATGAAGGAATATCTATATTCTAATTTATCTGATTTAATTATTAAAATTGTCACCACCTATTTCTTAGTAGCTCAATTTTCTTTAAACGGCTTTTGGATTGGAAATATGCTTGGGAAAGTAATTGCTTTTGTTATTTGCATGCTGGCTATTTGGCATAATCATCTGCTAAATCAAAATTCAACATGTATAACTGATGCTAAATAAATATGTCATTTTAAAATCTATAAGCACTGCTTTTTTAGAGCAGTGTTTTTTCATATCTATATTTATTTAACATTTATAATTTTTTATGCATTTGGGAGAGCGTTCATTTTCATTATATAATGACCTAAATCCTAATCTTGTTACTATTTTCTTCTCAACTATTTCATATAAACTTCCTACTTTATTTCTTAATTTCAAGTTATAAATATAGCTTGTTGCAAAAGCAAGTATATATGCCCCCATGACATCCATAGGGTAGTGATGACCAACATATATTCTTGAAACTCCTACAAGTATGGACAATATAGTCAATATTAAGTTAAGCGACTTGTTGTAATCTCTAAGTCCTAATGCTATACTCATTGTCCCTGTTGCATGGTCACTTGGAAAGGATGCATCTTTTACATGAGCAAATAATAAATTTACCTTGTTATGAACAAAAGGCCTGTCCACATAATAGATACCTCCAATGATAAAACTTAAAATTAAGTTGATTAAAGTTATAACAAAAGTATTAAAAGCAATTTTTCTATAATCAGAATTCTTTTTTATAATTCCTAAAATAAATACCATTACAATGGCTGCCATAAATATATAGGGCACATCTTTTGAGAAGAAAACCATTATCCCATCTAAAACACTATTTTTATTTGCTAGGTTATTTATTAATCTAAAAAGTTCCATATTCATATTGAACTATCCTTTCTATAATATATTCTGATAAAAAGCAATGGCCTTTTCTATATATCCTTTTTGTAAAATTATAAAGATAATTAAATGTACTATTTCTTTATGCTGTCATATATTATGAACATTTTAGATTAAAATTAGATTAAAAAACTTTTAGATTTATCTTAAAAAATAACTGCTACATTAATTATCTAAATTTAATGTAACAGTTACTTTTGTACCCTTACCTTCTTCACTTTCTACATGTATAATTCCATGATGTATGTCAATAATCCATTTGGCAATAGACAGTCCAAGTCCTGTTCCCCCTTTTTCTTTAGACCTGGATTTATCTACAATATAGAACCTATTAAATATATTTTCCACTTCATCTTTAGGTATTCCAACACCTGTATCACTAACAGTTATTTTTGCAGTTTTATCTTGGGTTTCTGAACTTATATCTATCTTTCCACTGTCCGGAGTAAACTTCATACTATTATCAATAAACACTCTTAGCATTTCTTTTATCATCTTATAATCTGCAAAAATTTTAATATTATCATTTTTATTGCTGGATATTATGTGATTTTGATCTATTATTCTGCTTTCTTTCACTACTTCATCAATTAATTCATTAAGCCAAAATTCTTTCTTTTCTACAAACTGAGTACCACTATCACCCTTTGCAAGGAACAATAACTTTTCAATTAAATTAGCCATATTAGTGGCCTCTAATTTAATTGCATAGATTGACTTTTCCAAGGCATCTCTATCATCTTTTCCCCATCTGTCCAATAGGTTAGCATATCCTTGAATAATAGCAATAGGAGTTCTAAGTTCATGTGAAGCATCTGATACGAATTGTGCCTGCCTATTAAAAGCCCCTTGAAGTCTATCTATCATCTTATTAAAGGTACTGACAAGTCTTTTAAGCTCATCATCGGGACCCTCTTTTACTTCTATTCTTTCCTTTAAGTTATTGATGCTTATATTTTCAGCAGTTTTAGTTATATTATCAATAGGCTTTAACATTCTCTTACTTACCATATATCCCAGTATAATAGATGCAATAACACCTATAAAGTCAGCTACAGCCATAACCCAGAATAATATTTTCATAAACTCATATTCGTTATCCATATCTTTTACTATTTGAATATATACAGTACCATATTTTTCACTTTCAAATTCAACATTTTTATAAGTTAAATGTCTTCCTCTATATTCAATGTGTTTTTCCTTACCTACTGATTCTTCTAAATTGTCTTGAAGCTCTTTAATCTTATAATCAAATTTTCCTGATGAGTTTATTATTTTTCCGTCTTTCTGTACTATGTTTATGAAAATATTCTCCTTAGAAGGAACATTCAAAAATATTTCTTTATCCCATAATTCTAACTGCTCACTTTCTGATGTAAGCTTATTTAATACTATAGTTTGCACATCTTCTATCTGTTTATTTGTCTGATTATACAGGTAATACTTCACACCATATAAAATAGAGGCATTTAGCAGAAGTAATACTAATGAAAACATAAAAGCATATACTATTGTAAGCTTTATAGAAATTTTTGCACTTTTAATAATCTTTAAAGTATGATTAATTATCTTTGATAACATATCCTATTCCCCTTATTGTAGTTATAAGCTTCTCTTCAAAGCCGTCATCAATTTTACTTCGTAAATATCTTATAAATACATCTACCACATTAGTATCTCCTATGTAATCGTAACCCCATACCTCTTCAATTAACCGCTCTCTTGTAAGCACAATATTTTTATTAATTAAAAGCATTTCAAGAAGACTATATTCTTTTTTGGTAAGTTCAATTTCTTTACCCTTTCTCCACACCTGATGTGTTTCATTATTCATTACAATATCCTTTACTTTAATTTCATCAACCTTATTATTTAATACTTTATCTCTTTTATATACTCGTATTCTTGCCAATAATTCCTCTATTGCAAAGGGTTTAGTTAAATAATCATTAGCCCCAGTATCAAGTCCTAAAACTTTATCTGGTATATCACTTTTAGCAGTTAACATTATTATTGGTACATACGAGAATTGTCTTATCCTTCTACAAACCTCAATTCCATTTAGATTTGGTATCATAATATCTAGAAGAATTAAATCATACTCTGTATTTTCCACCTTTTTCAAAGCTTCTCTTCCCTCATAAGCTGCATCAACTTCATATCCTTCATGAGTAAGTTCCATTTGAATAAACATTGACATTTGCTTTTCATCTTCTACTAAAAGAACTTTAAAATCCTTCAAGCTACCACCTCCATAAGAAAATAGTTAACTATTAATTCACCATACAATATTAACTATATACTACTTTATTTGCCTTCTCTATGTCTGTCTCTATTTTCTTTCGTAGAATTTATATTGTTTACTCTTAATAGATTAGATTAAAATGCAGAACTTTCAACTTTTTTCTTTTCTTTAATAAAGACTACAATTCCTGGAAGTAAAGAGATAATTATTATAGCAATTAGTACATAGGAAAAATTATTTCTTATAAAAGATAAATTCCCGAAAAAGTACCCTCCACATAAGAACAAGCTTACCCATAGTGCTCCACCAATCATATTATAAGGTATAAACTTTTTGTACTTCATTTCACCAATGCCAGCTACAAATGGTGCAAAAGTTCTTATAATAGGAATAAATCTTGCTATAACTATAGTCATTGAACCATGCTTCTCATAAAAATCTTGAGCCTTCTTTAAATATTCTTTGTTAATAAATCTTATATCTTCTTTTTCTAATATCTTGGCTCCAATCTTTTTTCCTATATGGTAATTTACTGTATCACCAAGTACCGCAGCCAAATAAATTATAATTAATAAGGTGAATATATTAAGAGAACTTATTGCTGCTATCGCTCCTGCTGCAAATAGTACTGAATCTCCTGGCAAAAATGGTGTAACGACTAACCCTGTTTCAAAGAAAATAATGGCAAATAAGATAACGTATGTAAGTATTCCATATTGCTGTACTATCAAATTTAAATACTTATCAATATGCATTATAATATTAATAAAATTTCCTAAAACATCCATGTCTTTCTCTCCTCATTTTCAAATAAACTTTCTAGTGTAATTTTTATTATTATGCTCAATATTATAAACATCCTAAATTAAAATTAGATTAAAAAAATCTTAAACTTTACATTCATTGTCACTATTTAGTTAATAAATTTTAATCCTATTGTAACTTATTATTTTAGTAATAAATTTATAATTTCAATATGTAGATATGTTACAAGAAACTGTCAGTTTTCTATAAGTTAAAATATCTTTTAGTAAATCCATTTTAAAAATAACTTAATAAGGGGTGCATGAAATGAAATTTAAGAGATTATCAGCATTTATATTAACATTAACTTTTGCTACTTCCGCTACAGCCTACGCTTCTATTAGTAAAATTCCTACTTCAAATAGAAAAAGTGTTAATATTCAAGTTTCAAGAAATAGTAATAATTTAAGTAAAGTTAAGTCTTCTAATAAAGCTAAAATTAAAAATAAACTTACGGAGCAAAAAGCTTTTAAAATAGCAGTTAAAACTACAAAAAACTATTTTAAACTTAATGGTGATGAAAGCAAATTTAAACTTGATAAAATATCAGACATGAAGACATACTGGATTGTTTTTATAAGCAATGGTAAAGAAAGCTTTCAAGTAAGAATTTCTTTACAGGATAAAAAACCATTTTTCATCTCTAGAAATATCTCTTCAAATTATAAAAACAAACCTATTTCTAAAGATGCCAGTAAAAAAATTGCAGATAACTTTATAAAATCATCACCATTAAAAAATACTAAATTAAAATTTTTAAAATCTAGCTACGAACTAAAATTTAACAGTTCTGAAAAAGAATACTATGTTTTTGAATATGTTAAACAAAATAAAGATCCTAAAAATCCTCAAAATTTAATTATTGTTAAAGTGAACACTTTTTCAAAGGCAGTTTCAGAAATTTCTTTTTAGAGATAAGTTAAAACCATTAACTTTCCCTTATCTAATTTAAAAAATGACTTCTGATTTTATTTCAGAAGTCATTTTTTAGTATTACAATGTCTGAACTGTATCATGTACCAACTATTTATGCATCAGCATAATCTATAGGGTGGCGAATATATTAAAGTATGGTAAATATTCCAAAATATATTTTAAATGAATGTTAATTTTTACATTCATTTAAAATTTTTTATTAATGGGTTAAGGCTGTTTTAAGAATTGTTGAGTCTATTGTCAGCACTCTCTTAAAACATAGTCAAATATTATAAAAGAAAAGAGATGATGTAAAATGAAAACCCTGAAAAAAATAATAACACCTTTATTATTAGTTGTATTAACTATGTCATTTTCTGCCTGTTCAAAGAAGACACCAGAAAATCCAAAGGAAAAAGAACAAACAGAAAATACAGCTAGCGAAGCAACTACTACAAAACCTGCTTCCCAAAATATATCTAATGATTTATACAGCTATGAAGTATTGATAAACGGTATGGCATATTCTCTTCCTACTTCATTTTCCACATTTGAAAAAAACGGATGGTTAGGCAATGATTTTACTAATACTAAACTAGAACCAAATCAATACAAATTAGAAACCTTAAAGAATGGGAACCAAAATATCTTGATAAAAATAGTAAACTTTGGCATGGATGTTTCACCATTATCACAATGTCTCGTTGGTGGTGTTAAAATAGAATCAGACACTCAAAACCCTGGAACAACTATTTCTATTGCAAAAGGAATTACTATAGGATCTACCTATGATCAAGTAATTGCAGCTTATGGCAAACCTTCTAATGAATATAAAGGAGACAATATAATTAAGCTAACCTACAAATCTGGTAGCTACTCAAATTATGAGATTTCAATTAATGTTGAAGATAAAAAAGTATATGCTATTGAAGTAGACAATTTAGCGCCACCTAAAAAAGACCAAGGTACTTCTACTAATACAACAGCACCTGAAATAGTTAAAAACTATAAAGCTCCTTCAAGTATAGGTAAAGATTTATTTTCTTTCCAAGTTAAATACGGAGGTAATTACTATAAATTACCGGCGCCTATTACAGAACTAACTAAAAACGGTTGGACACTTCAATCAAATAATGATCAGGTTATTCCTGCTAAGTCTGGTGCTGTAGGAGTGGAATTAAGAAAAGATAACCAAGTACTAAGAACCCAAATTCACAACTATAGTGATAAGGGAGAACCTCTAAAACACTGTTTTGTTACTTATTTAGAGTACTACAATAATGGTGCAATGATTCCTTTGGAATTACCAAAAGGGATTTCAGAAAAATCTAGCATAGACCAAGTAATTGCAGCCTATGGCAAACCTGCTAAAGTAGAAGAAAGCACTAGCTTCAAGTATTATATATACGGAAAGTCCTTTGAAGAAGTTACCTTTATGACTAATAAAAGCAGCGGAAAAATAGAAAAAATTGAAGTGAATTATTCTCCAAAAGAATTAAAGTAATATAATACAAAACATATTGCTAATTTTAAAAATAATAAAAGACTATGAAGTTTATTTACTAAAATTCTCTTCATAGTCTTTTTATATTGCTTATTTTTAATAATATTACAATATCTGAACTCTATTTCTACCGCTTTCTTTTGCTTTATATAATGCCTTATCAGCATTATTAATAAATTCTTCATAAGACATATCTTCTGAAGGAATTACAGTTGCAACTCCTATGCTTACTGTTACATAGGGTTTAACTTGTGAATTAGCGTTAGGTATCATTAAGTTTTCTATATTAGTACGTATTTTATTAGCTATGAATTCTCCTCCTTTACTGCAAGTTTCCGGAAGGACTATAGCAAATTCTTCTCCACCATATCTTGCAAATAAATCTTCTGGCCTTTTTAATGCATTTTTCCCTGTACTTGCTACTATTTTCAGACATTCATCTCCTTGAAGATGGCCATAAGTATCATTGTAAGCTTTAAAATGATCTATATCCAGCATAAGCAGTGACAATTCAGTAGAATTTCTTAAGGCCCTATTCCATTCATTTTTAATATAGTCATCAAAGTACCTTCTATTGGCAACATTAGTTAACCCATCTATAAAGGATAATCTTTTTAACTTTTCATTGGCTACTTTTAATCTCTCTTCACTTTCTTTTAGCTTTTCTTCTACTAATTTTCTAGAAGTTATATCATTGATCATAGTCAATAAAAATTCAATTTTTTCCGAAGTATCTTTTATGGAAGTTGCAACTAGATCTGTCCATATTAGATTACCTGCTTTATTATAATACCTTTTTTCCATGGTATATGATTCCCTCTTGCCATCAATAAGCTCCTTAAAAAGATAGGCTTCTTTTTCGCAGTCATCAGGATGTACATTCTTTACAATATTATGTATTTCATCTTCACAGTATCCTAGCATATTCAAATATGTTTTGTTGGTAAGTACTTTTTTACCGTTAATATCCTTTAATGAAATTCCAAAACCAGCATTATCAAAAATAGCCTTAAAAAGAGCATTAGTAGCATTTAATTCTTGTTCCATTTGCTTACTTTGCGTTACATCTCTAAAATATACAGATATTCCATCATGTTTAGGATAAGCACTAACACTAAACCATTTATTTAGAGGTTCATAAAATTCTTCAAAATAAGTTGGCTTATGTTCTTTAATTACTTTATTATACTGATTATAAAAAGTTTTTTGGGATCCTTCATGGAAAATGTCTCCTATAGGTTTCCCAATTAGTTCTTCTTTACTCTTTTCCAATAATTTTTCTGATTCTCTATTTACATAAGTAAATTTCCATTCTTTATCAAGAGCAAAAAAAGCATCTTGTATACTTTCTAGTATATCTTTAATACTATTATTAGATTCTATAAGTTCCTTTTCTATTTGTTTATGATGGCTAATATCTCTAGTTACACATATAATTTCTTCAATTACTCCACTCTTATTTTTTATTCTCATCAAAGACGTCTCAACCCATATAAAGCTGTTATCTTTTTTTCTAACTCTATATATCATATTAAAAATACCGTCATTATTAAGTACAATATTATGAATTCTCCTTACATTTTCAATATCATCAGCATGTATATATTCATAAGGATTAGATAGCATCAATTCTTCTTTTGTATGTCCAAATGTTTCACTTGAAAATGGAGAAATATATAGGTATTTACTATCCGGCTTATGTGCCGAAATCATATCTGTTAAATTATCAGACATCATTCTATAGTAATCCATTTGCCTAAAATTATTGCTAAAAGAAATTATGTATTCCATAGCAAAGTAACAAAGGAGTATAGTAAAGAAGAGAATAGGAATTAGATATATCATTATATCAAATATTTTATTACTATCCTCTATTAATGAGCTAATAGATACAATTAAAATAGACGAAGTAAATATTGTCATAACAATATATTTTTTTAATCTTGATGCATTAATTGATGAAATACCTGCACATCCAATTCCCATAGTTAATGCCAAAAAAACAGCTACAATAGAAGCATTATTTATATCAAAAGACAATATTCTATAAATAGCTATAAAGATAGCTGTAATTATAGATGAAATAGGTCCTCCTAAAACTGCTGAAATTATTATGGCAATATTTCTAAGATCTAAGATAACAGTACTTGTAGCATGGATTGTATATATCATAAGTATTACTCCTAGTAATCCATAAATTACCCCAAATACTGCTTGTTTTTTAGCGTGTAACTTATTTCCTAAGGGATAGTTTTTAAACAATTGTCCTGTTATCAGTAAAAATGCTGCAATTGCAAAAACATTTACAAATAAATCAAAAAGCATTCATTCCTCACCTTTTTCTACATATTATCTAAAATTTGTACAAAATAATTATACCCTTACTTACATATACTTTCAATTTTTTTAATTTGCAGTAGATTTTTACACTAAAAAAATAGTTAACTAATTTAAATTTATCCAGATGAAGCTTTTACTCCATCTGGATTTTAGTTAGAAGTTACTCATGATACAAAGGTTAAAAATAAAAGTATTGCATTTAAAACAATTATTATTGATGTTATAATCCATCCAATAACTTTTGTGGGAAGCTTGTTCACAAAACTCCCCATAATATCCTTACGATTACTTATTATCATAAGAGGTATTATAGCTGCTGGTAAGGCAAAACTTAATACAACTTGGCTCAATAATAGTGCTTTCATAGGGTTAACCCCTAGACATATAATAATCATTCCAGGTGCCATAGTTATAATTCTTTTTAAATTAACATTGATCTTTAAATTTACGAATCCATCCATAAGACTTTCTCCTGCCATAGCTCCTACAGCAGATGATGATAACCCTGAAGCTAAAAGTGCTATTCCAAAAGCTCCACTAGAAAGAGCTCCAAGTAGCGGATCTAAAGATCTATGAGCTTGCTCTATAGTATCTACTACTATTCCCTGCTTAAAAAACACTGCTGCAGACACAATTACCATAGCAGCATTTACTAGAAATGCAATGTTCATAGCAATAGTTATATCTATTTTTTCCATCTTTAAGTGTTTTCTTTTCTCTTTTTCTGAAGCATCCTGATTTCGCGATTGAACTAATTGAGAGTGTAAATATATAACATGAGGCATAACTGTTGCTCCAAGCATTCCTACTGCTACTAATACAGCATTGGAATTAGGAATAGATGGCACTAATGTATGAATACCAACAGATGTCCAATGAGGTTTTGCAAGGAATATTTCAACTGTATATGCAATAGATATGACAGCTACAAGTAGAGTAATGACTACTTCAACTACTCTTTGTCCATATTTTTGCATATTGATAATAATAAATGTTAGTGCCACAGTAATGATTCCAGCATATACAAGTGGAATACCAAATAATAAATATAATCCTAAAGCTCCTCCTAAAAATTCTGCGAGAGTAGTAGCCATTGCAGTTACACAAGATATACTCCACAGAAACCAGTTTGTCCTCTTTGTAAATACTTTTCCACACATTTGAGATAAGTTATATCCAGTTGCAATGCCAAGTTTAGCAGAAAGAGTCTGAAGAAATATAGCCATTAAATTACTCCAAAGTATTACCCATAAAAGATTGTAATTAAAAACTGATCCTCCTGTAATATTTGTAGCAAAGTTACCTGGGTCAATATATGCAACACTTACTACAAAAGCTGGACCTAAGTATTTCAATAATGTTTTAAATCTATTAGCAACTTTAGTACTGTTAGTACTTTTAGTTATTGCTCTATTGTTAATATCTAATCCTCTAATTCCCAATTCCTTCTCCATTTTTTTATCCCCCTTTAGCATACAATTTTATTTAGCAACTTAGTTTTATCTAAAGAGGATTCTTGGTTTCAGGTGGAGTTTTTTTCTCCAACTGAAGCTTAGAAGCCCTTATCTACGGATGGTAGTCATTAGATAAATTAAACCTTAATTCAAAGGAGTTTTGGCTCTCTATGAATTGTTAAGTATCAAATGAAACATTTAACTGTTCCTAAGCATTTTAGCTGACACTAACTTTTCTAATTCAATATATGTGTTTAAGTTTATAAGTGTGATATGGGGATATCTGCATTTTGGCAAAAAAATACCTGGAAACTCTCTGTTTCCAGGTAAATACTTAATTTTATCTAATCAACTGAATAATCTTTTGCTCTGTTTTAAATCAGCTTTACTTTAAAAATTTTTTTAGTAGAGATAATTTCTTTTTATCATAAGGAGGATAGATAAAGTTCATGCTCCATTTTGTTGTCTTTTTTAATATACTCTTTTTATGAGAAAAGGTATCAAAGCTATGTTTACCATGGTATCCACCTATTCCTGAAGCTCCCACCCCTCCAAAAGGCAAATAAGGTGTTGCAAGATGTGAAATAGTATCATTTACACATCCTCCTCCAAAAGGTACCCTAGAAATTATCTCACTTTCTATGCTTTTATTCCTAGTAAAAATGTATAACGCTAGGGGCTTTGGGCGACTATTTATATGTTTTATTACTATATCTAAATCTTCATATTCAATGATTGGAAGTATTGGACCAAATATCTCATCTTCCATAATCTTATCATTCCAGTTTACATAGTCCATAATAGTTGGCTGCATATACAATTCTTCTTTGTTATACTTACCTCCAACTACAATTTTACTTTCATCTAATAATTCTATAAGTCTTTCTAGATGTCTACTATTAATTATCCTTGGATAATCCTTACTTAATATTGGTTCTTCTCCATAGAAATTATTTAAAGTATATTTCATTTCATCTAAAAACTTGTTTTTCACATCTTTATGAACTAACACATAGTCTGGTGCCACACAGGTTTGTCCTGCATTTAAAAATTTTCCCCAAGCAATTCTTTTTGCAGCTGTTTTTAAATCTGCATCACTATATATTATGCATGGACTTTTTCCACCTAACTCCAATGTAATTGGAGTTAAATTTTTACTTGCTGCTTCCATAACAAGCTTTCCTACTGGAACACTACCTGTAAAGAAAATATAGTCAAAAGGCGCATGAATTAGACTAGATGTTGTTTCCACTCCTCCTTCTACTACCCTTATATATTTTTCATTAAAATTTTCGCTAATAATCTTCAAAATCACTTTAGAAACATTTGGTGTGTATTCCGAAGGCTTTAACACTGCACAATTTCCTGCGGCTATAGCTCCAATTAATGGTTCCATTAAAAGTTGAAAGGGGTAGTTAAAAGGGCCAATTATTAAAACTGTACCATAAGGTTCTGAGTATATATAGCTTTTTCCTCCTAGCTGGGTTATTGGTGTCCTTACCTTTTTTACACTTGTCCATGATTTTATATTTTTTATCATGTGCTTTATACTATCTAGTAAAAGTCCAATTTCGCTGGCATAAGCTTCAAATTCAGATTTATGTAAGTCTTCATATAGAGCTGCTAGGATTAAGCTTTCATTTTCCTGTATAGCCTTCTTCATTTTTTTTAATTGTTCAATCCTAAAACCTATATTTTTGGTTTCACCAGTTTCAAAATAACTTTTATGCTCTTTTATATAACTTAAAACTGTATCTATATCTTTTTCCATGCTAATATTTCACCCTCATATACTTAATAAATTGTTCGTTTTTAAAGATTATATATCAAAGCTAAAATAGGATTTTTCCATTAATACATAATCTGCTATTTATATATTGCTCTAGTTAAATTACATTGTCAAATCCAATCCATTAATAAAAAATTTAAGTTACCCTTCTATTTGAATTTTCATTCTCATAGAAGGGTAACTTAAATTACTTATAGTGAAAGTGTTGTTATAGCCATTTCATATATAGTGTTTACTTCATTATTTTGAATGTTTAAAATCTGTTTTGTTCTATCTCCATTTTTTAGGGAGTTCAAATACACTATTTCCTCCGGAACAATTTTTATAGCTCTTAAAAATTCTGTTTCTTCTTCCACTAAGTATCTGTCAGGACAATACTTTTCTGATTCCTCTAGAACCTTTATATCCTGTTTACAAATAGTTGCCTTTCCAAATATCTGAACACCCTTAATCTTTCTATAATTTATATATTCCGTATTTACTAAAAGACATACATTTGAGTTTTCCTCTATATTCTTAAACTTATCTCCTCCTGCTGACAATATATATATGTCCATATCTTTACCTAGGAAGTATTGAACAGGACTGCACCTTGGTATTTCATCCATGGAAGTAGCTAAGGCTGCACTTTTATGTTCTCTTAAAAATTCTAAAATATGATCCTTTAACTCTGAATATGACATCTGTTTATTCATCTATATCTTCTCCTTATATTTTTCATTAGTTAGTTAATGCTATTATTAGCTTAAAACTATTATTATTCTTATAGATTAAAACTATACAATTAGTTCTTATCTGCGGATTTTCTCAAAAATTTGTAATTTCTTTATCTTTACTGTATATTTAAATGTTATAATTTTAGTACTAACCTTTAAAAAGGAGTGTTTATATGATTTTATTTTGGAATAAAGTATTTAGAATTATATTTTCAATCGCTTTAGCCTTATCTATTTTTATAATATCAGTAAAATTTACATTGAATTTCAGATCACTGTATTATTTTGACATTGAATATCTAAACATAGAAGAATTTTCTGGATTAAGGAAAGATGAGATTAAACTTAACTATAACTACTTAATTGATTATATGAATGATAAAGATGCAGCAGAATTTAAACTTCCCACTTTGCCATCTTCAAAATATGGACAGATTCACTTTGTTGAAGTTAAAAACATATTTGTAACTTTAGATATAATTTTAAAAATATCTCTATCTATAATTTCATTAGGACTTATTATAAATTACAAAAACATATACTTGCTAAAGCATGTATCTACAATTTTATTGGTTACCCCACTAGTAATTTTAATTCCCTTTGCAATAAACTTCGATACTACCTTTACTATTTTTCATAAAATATTTTTTAGAAATGATTACTGGATATTTGACCCCAGTGAAGATCCTATTATAAACATACTTCCTCAAGGATTTTTTCTTCATTCTGCTCTTATAATCTTGTTTAAAATACTGTTTATTTGTATAATTCTAAAAATAATTTTTAGAAAAAAACCTGCTAGCCTGACTAGAAGTTATGATTTAAACTTGTAAGCCTTTAGAAATATTAATAATACCTCACTAGATACATTTACAGATTTCCAGTGAGGTTAGTTTGTAGCTTAATCCACTTTACGAAATTTGTCTCTAAATAAGTATACATGAAAAAAGTATTCTCCTATGGCAGTTAATAGTGCTAATATTACTAATGTAAATATTCCAACTTTAAATTCAGTATATAGTAGACCTAAAGTATAAGCTACAACTGCTCCCATAAATCCATCTAAGAGACATGCTGTTATATTTCCATACTGCGGAAGGATATACATATCGCCTAATAAATAGTTAACAATAGTACCTGCAAGGGCAAATATTGAAATCCATCCTACTGTATTACCTTCCATAGTTCCAATAGTAACCCAACCTATAACAAAATATAATAAAAACTTTGATAGAAGAGCTGTTAACGTTCTACCCATTAAAATACCTCCAAATTATTTATTATTAAAATAAATTTTATAGTTTACTACTAGTTTGTCACAATTAATAACTTTCTAAACAACAGAATATAATATAGCTTTGTTCATAGTATAAAATTTGTTCATTTAGAGAAAATAAGGGAGAAATATTTATACTGAGGCTTTCTATGAAAACATTACCTCTATTAATTTAAATATAACTCTTTTATAATAACAAATGAAAACCCTTTAAAAAATTGCCGAATGCAAAGGGGCAGCGGAGGATTATTCATTGGGGTGAATCCTTTATTTACATAGGTAGGGAATCTCTCTTCCCGAACCCGTCAACTAACTTCGTAGGCATTAAGAGAGGTGCTTTACATGAAAAAACTTATATTTAACTACTCTACTATTTTTGTAGCCTTACTTGTTACTTTAATGTTTAATTTTCAAAGTAGATTTAATGATAAAGTAATAGATAAAAAAACTGCTGCCAAAAATACTGTAGTAACTTCTAGTGTTAATAATCTTCCACATTATAGTGATTTAGTATCAGTTAACACTGACGTATCAATTAGTAGTAGTTTTGCTACTAATAATGCTTCAAAGCCAACTTCAAATGAGGCTTCAAAAAACACTACTTTGCAATCACCTTCTAAGAATATTGCAGCATCAAATAGTAGAAACCTTAGATTATCTAGAGGTGGTGCTCCAAAGCAAAGTTCAGCTGCTAAAAATTCTGATAAAAGCCAAAGTACATATTCACATAAAAAAGTTGAATTACTGGATTGGTGGAAAGAAGCTAGAAATGTTTTCTCAGTAGACTCAGTGGCTGAGGTTACAGACATATATTCAGGAAAGACCTTTAAAGTAAAAAGAACCATGGGTACTAATCATGCAGATTCAGAAGCATTGACAATAGAGGATACTAAAATAATTAAAAGCATCTGGGGAGGATTCTCTTGGGAGCGACGTCCAGTTATATTAACTATAGATGGAAGAAAACTTGCTGCCTCTATGAGTGCTATGCCTCATGCCGGTATAGATTCTGCACCAGCTTTTAAGGTTATAAATAATCGTTCTGATGGATATGGTAGAGGAGAAAATCTTGATGTTATTAAGCATAATGGAATGGATGGACATTTTGATATTCATTTTTTAAATAGTACAAGACATAAAGATGGGAAAAAAGACCCTCAACATCAAGAAGCAATTAAAATAGCTGCTGAAAAATAATAGGCTGCATTTTAAAAGATTGTTGATTTCCTATGATGAACTCAACAATCTTTAAAATAGCCTTAATCTACTAATAGGAAGTTTTAAATAACCATTCTTCCACTGCTAATTAGTCTTTCTAAATCATCAGGAGGGACTGGCTTGCTATATAAAAATCCTTGGATCTCATTACATCCATTATTTTTCAAGAAATTTAGCTGTTTTACTGTTTCTACTCCTTCAGCAGTTACATTTAATTCTAAGTTTCTTCCCAGCATAATTATTGTATTTACAATAGCTGTATTTCTTAAATCATCATTTATATCTCTTACAAAAGAAGAATCTATCTTTAAAGTATCAATTTTGAAATTCTTTAAATAATTCAAAGATGAAAATCCAGTTCCAAAATCATCTAGAGATACTTTTACTCCCATGCTTTTTAACTTTTCAAGAGTAATCATAGTAAACTTAATATCTTTTATAATTATTCCTTCAGTAATTTCCAATTCTAGCCACTGAGGATCAAGTTTTGTTTCATCTAATATACTTTTAACTCTATCTACTAAATCCTGTTGAGTAAATTGTAGTGCAGATAAATTTACTGAAACTCTAATAGGTTCATAGCCAGCTTCCTGCCATAATTTATTTTGTTTACAAGCAGTACGCAGTACCCATTCACCAATAGGCACAATAAGCCCCGTTTCCTCCGCTAATGGAATAAATTTAGCAGGTGAGACCATACCCAATTCTGGATTATTCCATCTTATTAAAGCTTCTACAGCTATTATCTTTTCTGTAGCTGCATCAACCCTTGGCTGATAATACACTATAAATTCATTCTGTTCTAACGCTCTGCGAAGATTGCTCTCCATCCTGAATCTCTCTATAGAGGCCGTATCCATTTCTTGGCTATAAAATTGATAATTATTTTTTCCATTTTCTTTAGCACGATACATTGCAGTATCAGCTTTTTTTAGAAGAAGCTCTGCCTCTTCCCCATCTTCTGGATAAACTGCAATACCAATACTTGCGCTTACATTGAATTCTTGTCCATAAAGTACATATGGTTTTTGCAATATAGATAAAATTTTATTTGCTACATCTGTTACTTCATCTATAATTTCAATATTAGATAATAATATTGTAAATTCATCTCCACCTATACGGCATGCCATATCATCTTTTCCTAATATTTTACCTAAACGATTTGAAATTTCTTTTAATAATTTATCTCCTACATCATGTCCAAAAGTATCATTAATGAGCTTAAATCTATCTAAATCTAAAAATAACACTGCTAAAGTTTCTCTATTAATTTTAGCCATTTCTAAGCGGCTATTTAATTCCTTATTGAACTTAACTCTATTTGGAAGCCTTGTAAGAGGATCATGATTAGCCAGATAATTTAACTCTATATTAGCACTTTGTATCTCTTTAAAATTATCATTTAAGATTTCTGATGTAGATTTAAAGTTATCTATAAGAGAGTTTATTTCCTTAATTATAGTTTTAGGCCACTTTATATGTTGCTCATTAAAAATTTTTGAAGGTAAATGAGTGGTAACTTCCGCCAAATGTCTAATTGGACTGGATATTAATCTACAAATTAAAGTTACTATTAGTAGGGTTAATATTATCGATATAAATATGATGCTAAGGCTTTTAATATAACCTTTTTCCAATTCATATTGATAAGGAGCTATTGGAACACCCACTATAAGCTTCCAATTAGCACTATTCTTAATTGGTGTTTCATATACATACATAGCTTTTTCCCATGATCCTGTTAAGGATAATTGTCTCCAAGTTGGCATGTCTACATATATGTCATCTATGCCTTTGTTTGCCTTCTCTATATTTTTTAAATTAAGTTCCTGCATGACCTTAGCATTTTTTTCTGTACTTGAAATTATCCTATTCTTACTGTCTACTATAATGAGTGCTGTATTTTTTAAAATTGTATTAGAATCTGACAATATTTTTGTAAGATAATCTAAATTTAATTCTGCTACAGCTGCTCCAGCGAATTTATCTCCCTTAATTATTGGAACCCCTATAGTTGTAATAGGTTTAATATTTGCTCCTCCCCCAATAAAGACATCTGATATTACGGGCTTTAGAGTGGATTTTAAATCTTTAAAATATTTTCTATCTGAAAAATTTAATCCAATAGTAGATTTTCCTTTTAGATTTATCTTAGGATAAAAGGAAATTGATGTTCCTTGTGAATTAGCTACATAAACTTCATTAAATCCATTAAATACTTCTCCTGTAATCTCCGTATGTTCTTGCAAGTCTTCAGGATATATAATATTTGAAAACAACGCCTCACTTCCTAAGGATGCTAAGGCATCTTTATACTGTTCAATCCATGAATTAATACTTGTAATACTTTTATTAGATTGGGTTTGAGCTTCCATTTTAATATTATCCAAAACCTTAACTAATCTTTCATTACTGCTTATTACACTAATAAACAGATTTGATAACAGCACTGCACCTAAAAATAAGTTAAACAACAATTCATTTACAGGTACCGTGCTTTCCTTTATATTTTTAAAATAATATTTTCTTATAGGAGTATACAACATTATAAGATTTGCACAAAAGGCATTGAATATTCCATTTACTGAATTCTTTATCATTATTAAATATGTCTCTGATAAACCCATCCTTAAAAATTTATAATAAAGTATCCCTGTTAGAGGCATACCTACTAATATCCAATATATAATATCAACTATTATAATATTTTTATTTTCTCTTCTTTTTACAATTTCAATAAATAATATTTCTATAATATAAATGGCAATTGCATAGGGATGATTCCACAATTTATATGTATAACTATATATTAATAAAGCTCCTAATATTCCAAACTTTAATCCATACAGATATACTATTGTAATAGCAAATATTCCACCAAATATAAAATCCACTCCAAAAAATATTTGCACTTTTAAATAGTTCCCTACTAAGCCCAGTATAATAAGCACTATAAATGCAATAATTTTTTTTATCTGATTTGTATATGTTAAGTTTTTAGAAAAAAACATAATTTTATCCTCCGTAAGTTGGACTAAAGCTAATATACTACCAAGAAATTATACCAAATTTAATATAATATCACAATTTATAATGAAAATTTCAGAAAAAACTTTTTATTAAACTTATTATTTTATAAATAAATTACGCATTTATCATAAATATTGTACTCTTTAAAAAATTTTTTATTAATTTATGTTACACTAATTGAATTTTAGCATATAATATGTTATACTACTTTCATGACAAAGGTTAAATATTATTAACATTACTCCTTTTAGTGCAGTATTTACATTTTTCTAAAGGTTAAACATCTCAAAATTACCCTCTTGAGAGAGAGGGTGATACATGGGTGTTCACCTACTAATTTGTTTATGAAAGTTAAAAGTTCTAGATCGTATGACAAAGCTTAGATAGAACCTAAAAATTCATCTAAGCTAAGTTTCAATTTATCTGATGACTACCTCCCATCATAAGAAGGAAACTCCTTCTCGTTCCTCGAATGAGTAAGCGACCATCACCAAATTATAAATTAAGTGATGTCTGCTTAAGTGGGAAATAACGGTTGCTACGTTCCTAGATAAGGGCTTCTAAGCTTCAGTTGGAGAAAAAAACCCCATTTGAAGCAAAGAATCCTCTTTATAATAATTAAAAGAGGTGTTTTAAATGAAAACTGATAAAAATGCAGTCCCTTCAATTGTAAAACAACAAATTATAAATTTAATTAATGATTCTGGCGTTGATGCAAAGACATTTATAAGTGAACTTGCAAGTGAATATAACTTAAAAAATTTTAGTAATAACCATTCAGTAGAAGTTGATTATACTTGCTACTGGGATAGCTTTGTTGATTAACACCGGGTAAAAGCATCTGGAAAACATGGGACGGTTCTCAATTATTGATTGAGAACCGTCCCATGTTTTTGTACTTAATCCTGGCTAATTTATCAAAAGGAAAATGTCGTAAAATAAACAAACCTATAAACTTTTAAGATACTTAGTAACAGATCTTTTGGAACAACTGTTAGGCAAACATAATTTCAATAGAATGTATTCCACTATCCTCTTCGTCAAAATCATCACTATTTTTAATCATGGTGCTTATCATTTCCATTTCATCTTCTTCATTACTGCTCTTTTCATGTAAAAGTATTTCACCATCTTTATACTTTACAATTATTCTTTTTAACATAATAATCCCTACCCCCTAAACATTTTATTTACTTTGGTATTATTATATTTTGAATTGCAGAAAAAGACTAAATTTCAGCAATTTTTAACAGGTTATTCAATTTTTTTACTTTTATTATCTTTACTGTAATTTTAGCAATCTAAATTTAAAAATGCAACTGGCTCTATATAGAATCCAGTCGCATATTATGTATTAAATTCTTTTAATATTATTTAGTTATTTACATTTCATTTAAACTTTTTTACATTTTATTTAAACTTTTTTAGATTCTTTTTAAATGTTTTTCTACTAACTTTTGCTATTAATTGGTCTGTCCACTAATATATAGAGGTTTTAATGACTAACTAGAATTTAATTTAAATATTGATTAAACTGTTGCTTTTTTAGTAATATTTAATCTTAAATGTGGCACTTGTTTTAGATTTAAGGATTATATTATTATTAAACTTGTATCCAAAATCATCCTTATTAAATAATAATTATTGTTGAAACCATTATATCATATCTTTATTGATTTAGTCTAAGTATTTTTTTATTTTTAGATCTTTCTTTAAAAAATTCTTTTTGGCTTCTAGCAATAAGGCATTTATCCCCTGTTATCATTGTAATTTCCTGCTTTTGAATACTTATTTCTTTTATGTATTTTAAATTTACAATATATGATTTATGTGATCTATAAAAAGAGTTAGATAAATTTTTTATACTCCTCTCCATATCTTTCAAGGAGCTATATGTTTCAATTTTTCCCTCTTTCATATGTATTATGAGTTTTGGGCCATAGGATTCTATAAAGATAATGTCGTCGATAACTATGCTATATTCATGATATGCTGATTTAATGCTAATAGAGGTTTCCACTATAGGTCTATCGTAGCTGCATATTCTATCAGAATCCTCCTTTAAAGCCTTTATACATTCTTCTAGATCAAAATAAGTTATTGGCTTTATTAGAAAATCAAAAACTTTTAACTTATATTTAAAAGTAAGCATTGAAAACTGTATATAAGCAGTTAAAAATA
This sequence comes from Clostridium sp. JNZ J1-5, assembly GCF_053901425.1. Classification (NCBI taxonomy): domain Bacteria; kingdom Bacillati; phylum Bacillota; class Clostridia; order Eubacteriales; family Clostridiaceae; genus Clostridium; species Clostridium sp. JNZ J1-5. Next base: position 892,438 of record NZ_CM132773.1, read on the forward strand.
TTATATAGGCGTAGGGTTCTTTTTGTCTTATGTTGCGAGCAAGTCCAAGTCCATTAATATCTTCATCAAAATTAATATCTAATATATACACATTCATTTCTTTAAAGTGAGTATTTGAATATTCTACTATGTCTTGCGGAGTATTTGTGGTTAGGACTACTTCTCCATCTATATTATTATTTTTAATTATTTTATCTAAGTAGGCTTTAGTTCTCTTTATTATACTTTCTTTATCATCAGCTAAAATAAAATTAATTTTCATTTTTCCTCCAATTTTAAATCATTTTGTTTTAGACTTAATTACAAATATTTCCTGAACAAATGTGTTATGTTGTATAAAAGTATTGTGAAGAACATTCTCATATTTCCCTAGTATTTTATTACTTAATTTTAATCCTAATCCTCTATGCTTTCCTTTCGTTGAATATCCTTGATAAATAGTATTTAAATCAGGTTTTTCCTTAAATGTATTCTCTATAATTAAACTTATTACCTCATTATCTTCCATTATATATACTGAAACTTTTTTATTATCTGCTTTCTCAGCTGCCTCAATAGCATTATCTAAATATATGCCCAATACTTCACATAAGTCAACTTCAGTTATAAAATTGTTTTTTATTTTTATATTATCATCAATTTGAATTCTAAAGTTGATATTTAGTTCTCTTGCTCTTGTTAATTTTACATTTAAAAGAGCTCTAACTGCTGGATTTTTAACCTTTTCAATAAAAAATATGTTTGAATCTTTTAGTAACTCCACTTGCTCTTCTATTTCTTTAAAATAACTTCTAACTCCTTCAATATCATTGCTTTCAATATATCCACCTAAGCCATATAGTATATTCAAGGAATTATGTCTAAACCTTCTTAAATCAAATATCAATTTTTCATTTTCATTTATATACATTTTTAATTGTTTATTAATTTCATTCAATTGTTTAGCATGCCTTTTAGTACTAGATATGTCTCTTGCTACAGTTAAAATCATATCTTTTCTGTTAAACTCTATTGGAAAAAAACCTACTTCCATATATATTATACTACCATTTGGCTTTATAATTTTCTGTTCAAAAAAAGGTATAATCTCCTTATCAATGTAAAGCTTCTTTTCAGCATACTCTTTAAATTTCGGGCACTGTAAATGAATTAGATCTAATAAATTCATTCCAGCAATTTCTTCTGGATCTTCAATTTCTAATAGCTTAACTGCCTCTTTGTTAATAAAATTACACATTCCTTTACAAGTTATAAAAATAGCTTCTGGCAAAAACTGAAATAAATTTTTATAGTTTTCATAGCTTTGCATTAACTTATTTTCAAATTCTTTCTTTTCAGTAATGTTCTGCATATACGCTATAACATGTAATGGTTTACCTTCATTATTTTTAACAAGGACACAATTAACATACATCCATAAATAGCTTCCGTCCTGTTTTTTATACCTTTTCTCCATTTCAATGGCATCTAATTGCCCATTTATTAGCTGATTGAATTTTATTTTACTCTCCTTCAAATCCTCTGGATGTATAAACTCAAAAACCCTTTTTCCTATAATTTCTTTCTCTGTATATCCTAAAATACTAGCAATATTCTTGGGAATTTTAATGATTACACCCTTTAAATTTGAATAACATATCATAACATTTGCATATTTTTCAGCATTTTCTCTCTCTTCTAACCTTGTATTTAACTTATATATCTCATCTATTAACTCTTGCTTTGTCATATCATAGTATTTCACAATCATTTCTCCTCTAGTAAGAAAGATATTCCTATAGAATAAAAAGGATAATATAAACTTTTAAGCTTATATTATCCTAGCAAATTTAAAATTAATTATTAGTTTTCAACCTTAGGTTGTACTGGTTGACGGAAGTTAAGTATTGCTTTAGTAGGACATTTTTTCTCGCAAAGTCCACAGTTTACACACTTTTCATAATCTATTACTGAAAGGTTATTAACCATAGTTATTGCTTCTTTTGGACATGCTTTTACACAAAGAGTACATCCAATACATCCAACTGAGCAAACACCCTTAACGTCTAAGCCTTTTGCTTTAGAATTACATGTTACAAATACTTTTTGTTTTTGTGGTACTAATTCAATGATGCCTTTTGGACATGCTGTTACACAAGCTCCACAAGCAACACAGTTGTCTTTGTTAACTTTAGCAATTCCATCAACTATATCAATAGCATCAAAGTTACATGCCTTAACACAGCTTCCATATCCTAAACAACCAAATTCGCAAGCTTTTGATCCTGTTCCAGGAACGTTCATTGCTTCTTGGCAATCTTTTAATCCATAATATTCATATTTATCTTTAGCTTTTTCACAAGTACCTTGACATTTAACATAAGCCATTTTAGGTTCTGAAGCATCTACTGTAACTCCTAATACTTCACCTATTTTTGCTGCTACTGGTGCTCCACCTATTGGGCAACAGTTTGGTGCAGCTGCCCCACTAGCTACTGCTTCAGCATAAGCGTCACATCCTGCAAATCCGCATCCACCACAGTTTGCGCCTGGAAGACATTCTCTAATTAGAGGAACCTTCTCGTCAACTGGTACTGCGAATTTTTTAGATGCATAACCTAAAACTAATCCGAATAAAAGTCCTAGCCCGCCTAAGCTAAGTACAGGATATAATATCTCTGTCATAATAGTTCCCTCCTTATACTAGGCCTGAGAAGCCAAGGAATGCTATCGCCATTAATCCTGCTGTGATTAATGATGCTGGTAATCCTTTAATTGCTTCTGGCATTTTATCGTTTGCTTCCATTCTTTCTCTTAAACCTGCAAGAATAAATATTGCAAGCATCCAACCAAGACCTGAAGCAACACCAAATATTAGTGATTCAATTAAATTGAATTTTTCATTCATGTTTATGATAACAGCACCAAGGATAGCACAGTTTGTAGTTATAAGTGGTAAGTATATTCCAAGTGCCTTGTAAAGTTCTGGCATTGTCTTTTTAAGAACCATTTCAACAAATTGTACTAATGCCGCTATAACTAAGATAAAAGCTATTGTATACATGTACTCAATTTTTAATGGTACAAGTATTAATTTGTAAACTACATATGAAATAACTGATGCTAGTCCCATAACGAAAGTAACCGCTGCACCCATTCCCTTTGCAGTTTCTGTTTTCTTAGAAACTCCAAGGAAAGCACATATACCTAGGAATCTAGATAATACCATGTTACTTACTAGCAATGCAGATAAAATTAACGTAAATATCTTCATTATCTACTCACCCTTTCTTCTATTTTTATACTATTTAGCTTTCTTTTTATTGATATTTCTTTGGTTGATCAATGCCATCATAATTCCAAGTGTTATGAAAGCTCCTGGGGCAAGTATAAATATTAACGCAGGGTCAACAGCTTTAGGCATAATTTGGAATCCAAAAACTTTACCAGTTCCTAATAATTCTCTTACTATACCTATAATTGTCAATGATAGCGTAAATCCAAGACCTTGTCCTAGTCCGTCAAAAATAGAAGCTATTGGGCCATTTTTAGAAGCGTATGCTTCTGCACGTCCTAATATAACACAGTTAACAACTATAAGTGGTATAAATATACCTAGTGACTTATTTAATGCTGGTACGAAACCTGCTAGCAAGAATTGAAGTAATGTAACGAAACCTGCAATAACAACTATAAATGCTGGTATACGTACTTTATCTGGTATAATTTTTCTAAGTAAAGATATAACTAAGTTAGCTCCCATAAGAACTACTGTTGATGCAAGTCCCATTCCTATACCATTTTGAGCACTTGAAGTTACAGCTAGTGTAGGACACATGGCCAAAACTTGTACAAATATTACGTTTTCAGTAAATATACCATTTTTTAATCTCTCTATTGCAACATTCATTATTTATTACCTCCTTTCAATTCCTTATTGTAGAAAGCTACTGCATCATTTACGCCTTTAGTAACAGCTCTTGATGTAATAGTTGCTCCAGTTATTGCTTGTATTTGATTATCAGCTGATGGAGCAGTTTTTACAACATCTAGTGGTTTAGCAATTGGTTTTCCTTTGTATTGTCCTGAGAATTCTGGACTTGGTGCATTAGCTCCAAGACCTGGAGTTTCACTATGAGAAAGTATTTTAATACCATCAACTTTTCCTTCAGTTGAGATACCAACCATCATTTCAATTAAACCTGCATATCCTTTTGTAGCTACTTTTATAGTATATCCTGCTACTTGGCCACCTTTTTCGCCTTTGTTAACTTCTAAGATAGGTCCTTCTTTAGGAAGTTGAAGTTCTAATTTTTCTCCTGCTTCAGGAATTGTAGCTCCTAACTTCTTAAATCCTTCTGCTGATGGTAAAACCTCTTTCATAGCCTCATTATTTGTTTTTATATTTTGTTGTTTTATTGGTTCTAAGGTAATCTTGTGAGCCCAACCTAATATAAGTGCTGCAATAGCAGTTATTATTAATAATCTAATTCCTAAGCTTATTATCTCTTTGTTGCTAGTTTGGTTTTCCATCTACTTCACCTCCCCAGTTCCAAATACTCTTTGTTTTACATATTTATCTATTAGTGGTACGAATAAGTTCATTATAAGAATTGAGTAAGAACATCCTTCTGGATATCCGCCCCACATACGTATGATCATTGCTAAGGCACCAGCTGCAACAGCAAATATTATTTTACCTTTTGTAGTCATTGGAGATGTTGTGTAATCAGTAGCCATAAATATACCACCTAGCATTACACCACCTACCATGATTTCATATAGCCCAGCCATTGCACCTAAATCTCCTCTTCCCATAATTGTACCAAGTACAAGTATAGTTCCTAAATAGAACACTGGTATATGCCAAGTTATAACTCTTCTATATAAAAGATAAGCAAATCCTATAAGTAAAGCTATTGCTGAAGTTTCACCAATACATCCGCCTACTTGTCCCATAAATGCTTGAGCAAGGCTAGGTAATTGTGCACCAGTAGCTTCTGCTCCCTTTAATATAGCAAGAGGTGTTGCACCTGTTGTTCCATCTACAGGATTTGTCCATGTTGTCATAGCAACTGGATAAGATGCAAGTAAAAACGCTCTTCCTGCTAGTGCAGGGTTAACTATATTTTGTCCAATACCACCAAATAGTGCTTTTACAACTATCATAGTAAATATTGAACCTATTACAACCATCCATACTGGAATTGATGGTGGCACGTTAAATGCAAGTAAAAGACCTGTTACAACTGCACTTAAATCTTTTGTTGTATTAGCTCCTTTTGTTAATTTGCACCATACCCACTCTGAAGCGACACATGATATAACTGCTGTAAGAATTACTAAAACTGCTGGTAATTTAAAGAAATATATTCCCGCTACAGTAGCTGGCAATAACGCAATAATTACATCTCTCATAATTGACTGAACGGAGCTGTTGTCACGTATATGAGGAGATGATGACACTGTATACATTGTTTCAGCCATTGTTATTCACTCCTTATTTATTTTTTTCTTTTATTTGCAAGTACTGTTCTCTTTGAAGTTCTTATAGATTGAATTAAGTGACGTTTTGCTGGACATACAAATGTACAAGAACCACACTCTATACAATCTAATCCATGTTCTTCTTCAAAAGCATCGTACTCATTTCTTCTTCCAAGTGAATCAAGTGCTGATGGTGATAAGAACATTGGGCACGCTTCAACACATCTTCCGCATCTAATACAGCTTGATTCTTCTGGTAGTACTGCTTGTTTTGCAGTTAAGCAAAGTATTCCTGATGATCCTTTCATAACTGGTACATCTAAAGTAGAAATAGCCATACCCATCATTGGTCCACCTGAAATTATCTTAACTGGATCTTCTTTGAATCCACCACAAGCATCAACTAGCTCTTTGAAAGACATACCTAATCTTACTCTTAAGTTCTTTGGTTCCTTAACTGCTTCACCAGTTACAGTAACAACTCTTGATATAGTAGGTCTTCCATTTACAACTGCATTATAAACTTCTCTAACTGTGTTAACGTTTTGAACTATACATCCTGCGTCTGCTGGAAGTTTTCCTGAAGGAACTTCTCTCTTCATTACTGAATAGATTAATTGCTTTTCAGCACCTTGAGGATATTTTGTTTTTAAAGGCGCTACTTGTATATTTGGAATATCTTTTGTAGCTTCTTTAAGAACCTGTATAGCATCTTTTTTATTATCTTCTATTCCAATATATCCCTTCGCTTCTGGGAACATTTTAAGAATAATTTTAAGACCCTCAACGATCATGTTTGTTTCTTCAAGCATTAATCTGTGGTCACATGTTAAATAAGGCTCACATTCTGCACCATTTAATATGATTGCATCAATCTTTTTGTCAGGTGGTGGAGCAAGCTTTACGTTTGTTGGGAAACAAGCTCCTCCCATACCAACTACTCCAGCTTCTTTAACAAGTTCAACGATTTCTTCTTTTGTCATTTCTGTGTAGTTTTTTGGCTTTGGCATGTCGATTTCTTCGTACTGTCCATCATTTTCAACTATTACTGCAAGTGACTTTGTTCCACCTGCTGTAAGCACAGGTTTAACATCTTTAACTGCACCTGATACACTGCTGTGAACATTAGCAGAAATAAAACCACTAGCCTGACCTATCTTTTGTCCTACTAGAACTCTGTCACCTTTTTTAACTAAACATTCAGCAGGTGCCCCTATATGTTGAGACATAGGGAATACTAAAAGTTCCTTTGGCGATAAATCTTCAATAGCTTTATTTTCAGTAAGATATTTCCCATGAGGTGGATGTACTCCTCTTTTGAAAGTTAAAAGTTCCATATGAATCCTCCTATCTTTAATCTAAATATGCACGCTCTATGTGTGCCGTGCAAGCATCAATCTATAGGACATAAATATTCGCTATAAATTTTATATTATAAAACTTAGTTATAATATACTTTCTTTAGTAGAACCCTTAGTTAATATTTAGTCATAAGTCCTTTAATAAAGATTTAATGCTAAATAAAACTTAAAAAACTCAAGATTAACCCATTAATACCATAATTAATAATACATATATAATAAATGCTATATATCTATGCATTATGTATACAATTACATAGATATATTTAGCTAAACCCACAAATATATAATACCATAATCTAAAAATAATTGTGTAATTTTAATCAATCTTTACGACAATTTTTTACGTAAACTGTTAGCACATTTGTATTTAAATTACTATACATTATTTGTCAATTATTATATTATATAGTTTATATAGTTTGAAATATTACTTTAAAAAGTTTTAGTAAATATTTACGCTATTATATAATAACACATTTTGTTAACTTTTGATGAATTGGCGAAAAATTAAAATTAGTCTGTCTTTTTGACTATATTTTTTCTTCTTGCATTATATAAATTAATATTTCATGAATGTAAAATTGCAATTTTTTTAGTTCCAAACTAATTATACAAGTTTATCTCTAAAAATCAACATTGCAATTAGGCAGTTATAAAACCACATTTTATAATCACCCTTGATAGGATTAATATATATCTTGCTCCCTTTCTATAGATACTTTTTATATTGTTTATTAATAAACTGTAAAGTTTTTTTATTCTTGAAGCTTTGTATGCCTAGAATTTTTTATTTATTAATTACCATAAATAAATATTATACCTTTATAAAATTTTCTAACTTCTAGAAGTTTATACCTTTACCAGATAAGTATTCATCATAAGTAGTTTGTTTATCAATTATTCCATCTGGTGTTATTTCGATGATTCTATTTGCTATAGTCTGAACAAATTGGTGGTCATGAGATGTAAATAAAATTGTTCCTGGGAAATTTATAAGTCCATTATTTAATGAAGTTATGGATTCTAAGTCTAAGTGGTTTGTAGGTTCATCTAAAATTAAAACATTAGCCCCACTTAACATCATTTTTGATAGCGTACATCTTACTCTTTCTCCTCCAGATAGTACACTTACCTTTTTAAGTGCTTCTTCTCCTGAGAAAAGCATTCTTCCAAGGAACCCTCTTAAAAAGCTCTCTGATTTTTCTTCTGAAAATTGACGAAGCCAATCAACTAAGTTTAAATCTACATCATTAAAGAACTTAGAATTATCTTTCGGAAAATAAGATTGAGAAGTAGTAACACCCCACTTATATTCTCCGCTATCAGCTTCTATTTCTCCCATCAGAATCTTAAATAATGCTGTTTTTGCTATCTCATTATCTCCAATAAAAGCTATCTTCTCTCCTTTATTGACAATAAAATCTACATTATTAAGAACCTTTTCTCCATCTATTGTTACAGATAATTCTTTTACACTTAATAAGTCCTTACCTGCTTCTCTATCTGGTTTAAAGGCTACATATGGATATTTTCTTGAAGATGGCTTAATATCTTCTAAGGTTAATTTATCCAGCTGCTTCTTACGTGCAGTTGCTTGTTTAGCCTTAGATGCATTAGAACTAAATCTTGCTATGAAGGTTTGTAATTCTTTTATTTTTTCTTCTTTTTTCTTATTTTGGTTTTTAGCCATTTCAAGTGCTAGTTGACTTGATTCATACCAGAAATCATAGTTACCAACATAAAGCTGAATTTTGCCATAGTCTATATCTGCAATATGAGTACAAACTTTATTTAAGAAATGTCTATCATGGGATACAACTATAACTGTGCTTTCAAAATCTAAGAGGAAATTTTCAAGCCAGCTTATTGATTTCAAATCTAAGTGGTTTGTAGGCTCGTCAAGTAATAGTACATCTGGGTGTCCAAATAGTGCTTGTGCTAACAATACTCTTACTTTTTCCATGGCACTTAGATCTTTCATTAACTTGTCATGTAACTCTTCTCCTATTCCAAGTCCTGTTAAAAGTGTAGCTGCTTCTGTTTCTGCATCCCATCCGTTTAGTTCTGAAAACTCACCTTCTAACTCTGCAGCCTTTATTCCATCTTCCTCTGTAAAGTCTTCTTTAGCATATAGCTCATCTTTTTCTTTTATAATTTCATATAGTCTAGTATGCCCCATTATTACTGTTTCCATTACTTTAAATTCATCAAATTGGAAGTGATCTTGTTTTAATACTGTTAACCTTTCTCCTGTTCCAATTATTACTTCCCCAGTATTAGGTTCAATTTCTCCAGAAAGTATCTTTAAAAATGTAGACTTTCCAGCCCCGTTTGCCCCTATAAGTCCATAACAATTTCCAGGGGTAAACTTTATATTAACGTCCTCAAATAGTTTTCGGTCACCATACCTTAAACTAACTCTGCTTGTGCTAATCATATTAACTCTTCCTCCAAACTTTCTTCTATTTATTCATTTTATTCATTTTTGCCTACTTATATTTTCTTAATCCCCTATAATCAGACATACCCAACATTATAATATATAAGGGGACGGTTCTCAACTTTTTGTGTCAAAAAGTTGAGAACCGTCCCCTTTATTTGCTATCTTTTTACTTCTTTTAAAATTTCCTCTTCTACTTTTTTTATATTAGGAACATAGCCTTTTAAAAGCTTCATTTTTCCTTCAAAAACATATTCTCCTAAGTCTGCTGGTATTAATATACTTTCACCTTTACTTATCTCTAAACTTTCATACTGAGATTTTTCATCTATATAATTAATTTTCCCTGCTCCTTCTACGCAAGTAAATGTATAAAATCTCTCCTTATCACTCTGTTCCTTAAAAAATGTTTTCACTTCATATAATTCTAGCGAAAATTCCTTACACAAACATAAATAAGTTTTATCGTATCCAAACTTTCTAGCTATTAGACCTTTGCTTTCTTCCCCCCTTAATTTGTTGTCTATCACATCCAAAGCCTTATTTATATGCAATTCACGACCTCTATTATAATCATAAACTCTATAAGTAGTATCACTATTTTGTTGAAGCTCTACAATCATTATTCCTTTTCCAATAGCATGTATAAGTCCACTTTTTACAAAGTAAACCTCACCTTTTTCTACAGAAACTTCATTAATATAATTTTCTAACTCACCATTTTCTATAGCTCTTTTAATTTCCCCTTTACTAATTTCAGGATTTATTCCTAAAATTAATTTTGCTCCTTCATCAGCCTCTAGAACGTACCATGCTTCTGTCTTTCCAAGCTCTCCTTCTTTTTTAGCGTATTTATCATCTGGATGAACTTGTATGGAAAGTGTATCCTCTGCATTTATAAGTTTTATAAGCAGTGGGAATTTTTCCTTTGAAATTTTAGTTCCTAAAATTTTTTCTTCCTCCAGTTTAATCAGATTGTCTAAAGTAACTCCTTTGTATTTTCCATTTGAAACTATACTCATTCCGTTTACATGACAAGCAATATCCCAACTTTCACCTATCCTTCCCTTTGGTAAATTGTTACGGATTTTTTCAAATCTTCTGCCTCCCCATATTTTTTCATAATACAAATTGTCAAACTTTATTGGATACATATATATCCCCCCGAATAAAATTTTAAATTTTTTTTGAAAGATTCAGTGTCAATAATTTTAAGCTTTCTTAAAGATTTGCTTATTTAATAGCTTATTACCCAATTAAATCTGGATATTTTCATAATTTTGAATGTTACTCCCTCTTGACTTTCATAGATGCCTTATTTTCAAGCATTATCAATGAATAGCTCTGAAAACCTTACTAAATCACATATTTTAGGACTTAAGCTTTAAAACATCTTTAAACGTAACGATACACGCTTTGTATATTAAATACATTTATGCTACTATTAAGGCGCAACAAAGGAATTATACTAATTTATTCTAAATTAGATAGAATGATAATCAGAAGACTTACTTATTATACTTAAATATATTTTAAAGGGAGAATTTTTATGAAAAAGTCATTTAGAGAAATAGGGCTATCCATTGCAGGGTGCATATTATTTTCATTATATGTTTCCGTATTTTTAGTTCCAAACCAAATTGGTACAGGAGGATTAACTGGATTATCTCTCGGACTAAACCGTTTATTTAATCTCCCAATAGGTCTCACAACATTGGTTTTAAATATTCCTCTATTTATATTTGGCTACAACCTACTTGGTAAAAATTTTGCATTTAAAAGTGGACTTGTTGTTATAAGCTCATCTTTTTTAATAGATTTTATCAATGCAAATTTTTCATTTAAACCTTTAGGTGATACGTTAACTGCCACTATATTTTCAGGTGCTATTTCTGGACTAGGTATGGCACTCTTGTTTATGTCAGGTGCATCTACTGGTGGACTTGATATTTCCGGTAAAATATTGAAAAATAAGTTTCCTTCTCTACAGCTTCCTAAAATTTTGTTGGCACAGGACATAATCGTATATATATTCGTTGCTGCTACTCTTGGAACACGTTCAGTAATGTATGCACTTATAATGAGTTTTATAAGATCTAAAACTATGGATGCAGTTCAAGAGGGAATTGCTTCTTCTAGACAATGTATTATAATTTGCGAAAATCCTTATGCAATAATTGAAGCTATAAAAAACGAACTTGGAAGAGGCGTAACTCTTCTAAATGCCCAAGGGTGCTATTCTCATACAGATAGGAAATTTATATATGTAGTTATCCAAAAGGTACAACTCAGCACCCTTAAGACAATAGTTCGAACAATAGATCCTAAGGCTTTTGTAACCGTATCCTCAGTAAACGATATCCAAGGTAACTTCAAACAAAAGTCATTATCTATATAGGGGACGGTTCTCAATTTTTAATCATTAAAAAATAGAAGTGAGTTAAATACAGGATAATTTATCTTGTTTAACTCACTTCTATTTTTTTATTGTAAAAGTAATAATTATTATTTTTCTTCAATATGAAGTTTAAATTATTTTTGAGAACCGTCCCTTATTTTTCTTATTTTTTATTCTAAATTTTATCAAGTAAAAAAGATTTAATAACCGCAAAATATTCTCTAACATAATAATTAGGAATCAATAAAAAGTGTATTTCTGAAGGTACTGTATATATTTCTTCAAATCCTGCTCTTTTAGCTAAAAAAACAGCTCTAAACATATGAAAATTTGTTGTTATAATAGAGACTTTTATATCCATTCTATTATCTAGTTCACTCAACTTTTGTCTTGTATATTTAAAGTTTTCTGCAGTACTTGTAGATCCTTCCTCTTTAATAATCTGTTTTTCGTTTATACCGTTGCTTACTAAAAATCTTTTCATTGCCTCTGCTTCGGTGATTTCCTCCCCTGGCCCTATCCCTCCAGATACTATAACTTTAGTATTAGGGTACTTTTTTAAATACTCTAAACTTTTATACATCCTTTGAGTTAATGTTAATGACATCCTTTGTCCACGTAATCCTGCCCCTAAAATAATTAAGTACTCGCTTTCTCTCATTCTTTTATTGCTGCCATAATAAATTATTGATGACTCAATTCCTATAAATGATATTAACAGTACAGTTGTTAATATTAAATATATCACTTTTCCTTCTCTCACAAACTTAAACTTCTTACTAATATCTAAATCCCACATCATACCCATCAATAGAAAAATTACTCCAACAAATATCCAAAATCCAGAAAAACTAATTTTTCCTCCAAAAATAGTTAATATTACATAGTATAAGACACTTAGTAATCCTAAAGTAATCAAGATTTGCTTCACATTTTTCATCTTCATCCCCCTTTTTATTGTTCAATTATCTAACTTTTTTAAATACTTAACTTAATATCTATAAAACTAACCTTAAGCCTGTCTTGTTTCATTGTTTCTAATTTAAAATTATACAATATCATTTTACCATATTACCATTTTTGGATTTTATTATAAAACACTTTATTAAATCTTCTATAGATTATGAAATTTATAGAAAATACATATATAAAATGAGGGGACGGTTCATTTGAAAATTGCATATTTTAGGTACAGCTTATACAATTCACTATTTATTTAATGCCTACATATAAATTCTAAAATATTATAGTATATATTATTTAGATACATAAAAATGTATAAAATAAAAAGGCCTTAAAAGACCTAGATTAAGTTTTCATCTTGAAATAGCAGTTTCGTTTTGTTCACTTTAGCATTAAACCACTTTTAGTTCTTTAATATTTTCTCTATTCCTTTGTTCTAATCTTTCAACTGTACTTATATTAATAGTTTCACATCCTAACATTTGTCTTCTACTTCCATATATACCATGAAAATCAAAACCACCGGTTTCAATAAGATCATATTTTTTTGAAAAATATCTACATAATCTTTTATCTTCTTTGGTATGTTCAGGATGTTCAACTTCTATGCCCTGTAATCCAAACTCAACTAGTTTTTCGATAGATTTATAATTGTTAAAAACCCCAGGATGAGCTAACACAGGGACTCCGCCAGATATAATAATAGCTCTAATTATATCTTGTACATTTATATATTTTATTGAAGTAGATAATTGTTGTATTAAATCTCTATATAGTTCATTATAATTGTCTCTATAATATCCTTTATCTATTAGAGTTTGAATTATATGCTTCTTATTAATACATATGCTTCCCTTAGCATGATTTTGTACATCATCTAGATTTATTTTATATCCTTGCTTGGCTAATTTATCTATAATCTTAATAGAATCTTCGTTTCTCATTTTTATTGTCAAATTGCAAAGTGAATTTAACAATTTACTATCCGTTTCAATGTAATATGCTAAAATATGAACCTTCTTATTATTAACATAGTCAAATGCAGACATCTCAATTCCTGGTATAACTTCTATTCCAAAATTCTTACCTATCTTTTGTGCCTCACTAATGCCTAGAATTGTATCATGATCTGTTATTGCTAAATGTGTTATTCCTTGATTTTTTGCCATTTCAATTATGTCCCATATTTCCATAGAACCATCTGATTTTTTACTGTGACAATGCAAATCTATCATTAAATCTCCTCCTAATATATGCACTAAAGGCTTATATAAATATTTTCAATCCTATTGCAGTTAGTTTTTTATATGTTTTTATATTTCAGTATTCACTCCCTTATTTTTTAAATTTTTCATTATTAGCCAGTACAGTATTTATAATAATTCTACCATTGCACATAAATATTTCTCTTTAAGCTCGTGTAATTTATATGTTAAAACTACCAAATGCTTATCCCTTTTTAAGAGTGTACAAAGCATAAATTTATTTAGCAATTTTATAGCTTATATATGATTAAATTTATCCTATTAGGTCAATAATTACATAAAAACTTATTCAAAAGGGGTGCTTAATTTGCCAAGAGCAGCAAGAATTAAAAGAGAAATAGCAATTTATCATATAATGTCACGAAGTATCACTGAACTAGATTTATTCCGCAATGATAAAGATAAAAATGTGTATCTAAAATATGTAAGAAAGTATAAAAATATTTTTTCATTTAAAGTTTACGCATTTTGTCTTATGAATAATCATGTCCACTTTCTAATAAATTCGAATGGATCTGACATTAGCAAATTTATGCATTGCATCAATCAATGCTATTCTCAATATTTTAATAAGAAATATAATAGAAGTGGCCCTCTATTTAGAGACAGATTTAAAAGTAAAATAGCTGATACAGATGTATCTGTAATTAATATCTCAGCATATATTCATAATAATCCTAAGGATATCAGAGGCTACATGAATTGCGTCGAAAATTACAAGTATTCTAGTCTTGGAATTTATTTAGGTAAGCAAGAAGATAATTTTAAGCTTCTTGATAAGGACTTTATTCTTGATTATTTTAGTCCTGACCCAATATTATCAGTATGTAGATATGTTAAATTTGTAAAATCACGGCTTGGAAATGATAATATAACTTTCATTAATGAAGCTAATTTGTTACAAGAGCATTCTCAGTTATCAACAATGAAAAGTTATAATAAACCTGTTATGAGAAATATTGATCCAGAAGAAATCATTAAGTTTATTTCTGAACATTATAGTTTTAATGGGATTGATATACACGTAAAGTATAATCACATATCCTCAAAATTTAGATCTATATGTATCTTTCTAATAAGAAATTTATGTAATCTAACCTTTAGAGAAATGCTCACTTTTATTGGTAATTTGACTTTATCATCACTATCTCGCCTTTGCAGTAGAGGATATTACCTAGTTACCAATGATCCTGAATACAAAAACATTATAAATTTTTTCGTAGAAAAGCACTTATGTTCAAAATATAGGAGTATGCCTACTTTAGGTTAATTTATCATCTTATCTTTTTGGCTTTCATCTCATTTTTTTATCAATATTAGTCTAAATTGTACAAGCTAAAAATGTTCCTACTATAATTACATATAAATTACGTATATTTAGATTCTAAAGCCAATAATCTATACCTTAAAATATATCTATTATAATAGATATATTTAGTAATACTACTTGAGAACCGTCCCCATTTTTTTATCATTTCTATTGTATATGTACATGTTTTTATGATATATTATATACGTTTTACTAGTAATTTGTAGGTATAAGTATAGAGGGGGGACCTAATTGAAGCAGATAGCCAAAGAATATAGTATTTTAATACTTGGTTGTATAATATTTTCTATAAGCATAGCAGGCTTTTTGATTCCTGCAAACATAGGATCTGGTGGTGCAATGGGTATAGCTCTTATACTAAATTATTCATTTAAATTTCCTATAGGATTATCCACAATATTCATAAACATTCCACTATTTATATTCGGTTATAAATTAATAGGAAGAAAATTTGCATTTAGAAGCGGTATAGTAGTTTTGTTATCCTCCACACTAATTGACTACTTTAATTTATTGCTAGAGCCTTACAACTTAAGATCTATTTTATCAGGTGATATGATGTTAGCTTCAATCTTCTGTGGAATACTATTCGGAATAGGTGTAGCTCTAATTTTTATGGCTGGCGGTTCCAGTGGTGGCCTAGATATACTTGCTAAAATAATTAGCTATTCTTTTCCTCACTTATCAATGTCAAACTTATTATTAATCCAAGACGTATTAGTACTTGTATCAATAGGTGTAGTAATAGGTCCTCGTTCTGTTATGTATGCTCTTATAATGAGTTTCATACGAACTAAAACAATTGACACAGTTCAAGAAGGTATATCCGCTTCTAAGCAATGTATGATAATTTGTGAAAAACCTGATGAAATTATAAAAGAAATTCAAGACAAGCTGTTAAGAGGCATAACTATAATTGATGCTATTGGTGCTTATTCTAATACAAATAAGAAAATCATATATGTTGTAATACAAAATAATCAATTAAATTCTTTGAAAAAAATTATCAAAAATGTAGACACAAATGCGTTTGTAACAGTATCTTCAGTTAGCCATATTTTGGGCAATTATAGACAATCCTCTATGCGAATTGGATAATAAAATAATATTAATGCATAAATAAGGAACAGTACTTCATTTACAGAATACTGTTCCTTTAAATTTGCCTTATAGATTTACCGCTCTATCTGCCATTTACACAATATTAAATTCATATCTGCTAATTTAATATTGTATAAACACGAGAACCGTCCCCCTAATATAACAATCTGAAGTCTGGGACTTTTATAGATTCGTTGCCCTTACCTTTTTCTATTTGGTCTATTATAGCTTTTACTTTATTATAATTTTCATTGATTACTTTTTTTGTATACTCATCAGTATTTTTATTAATTCCAGCTAAAGCTTTCTTTAAATTATAGTATCCTCTATGAAAATCACTGGTATATATAATGTAATAACATCCAGCATTATTTAAAGTTAAGATGTCATTTTCATCATACTTAAAGGCTGTTTTAATTTCATTCATTCCGTCCTTAGGATTTCCCATGTTCAAATAAATGGTTCCTAATGTCCTATGATACTTAATAGACTTATTATCAAGCTTTATGCACTCTTTTAAAGCTTGTACAGCTTCTTTGTCCTTTCCTTTATTAAATAGTAATAGTGCTACATTGTATTTTATTTCAGGCTCATTAGGTTTAATTTTACTTGCTAATTTAAAATATGTTAACGCTTCTTCAGGTTTTTGGGCAGTATACCAATAATAATTTGCTGCATTTAGCATAATGTTATAATTATATGGTTCCCTCATAATTCCAATTCTATAATAAGACTCTATTGATTCAGTCTTTTCCATACTTTTTAGTATTTCTGGCATTAAAAATGCGTAGTTATCAGGATACTCTTTGTTATTTTCAATTGATTCTTTACAATATTCCATTGCCTTATTTAAATCATTTTTCTTTAAATATAACCATCCTGCAGTATGGAAAACCCTATAATCATTTTTATTTTGTTGTATAACTTCATTAATTATCTTATCTGCCTCTTCATTTTTATTTGTGTTTTGAAGAACAGCAGCCTTTATCAACTTTATTTCAATTTTTCCTGCATCTTTATTCTCTAACTCTGTTATTAATTTTTCAGCATCTTTTGATGTTGCAGGATCTAATGAATAAACTTTAGCTAGCCACATCTTATATGCTATTTCCTGTGGGTTTTGCTTTTCTAACTCTTTTATGTAATTTATAACTTCCGGCTTATTATATACAGATTCTTGAGCCAATATATCATAAATTTTATATTCATCTTTATCCATATTAAAAGCTATTTTTAATTGATTGAATCCATCTGTAAAATCACCTAATGCCATAAGAATACCAGCATATTCAGCTACATCATAGGATGAATTTTTATCTACTGCATAAGATTTTGCTAGATTCCTAGCGTCATCTATTTTTCCGTTAGCCATATCAACAGCTATCATAGTCTTAATTAAAGCTTTATTTTTAGGATTTGATTTTAATGCTTCTTGTCCATATTTTAAAGCTTCCTCTATATCGCCATTTATAAAATCATTAAATACTATTCTATTTAATACTTCATCATTCTTACTTTTAGCTTCTTTAGCTAAATCTATGTACTTTTTGTAATTTACTTTATCCCCTTTAAGCAAGTAGGCTTCTGCTATATTTATATTCTTCAATGCAACTATCCTGTTATCTTTAGAGTTATCTAGTTTTATTTTATTGTACTGCTCTATAGCTTTATCATACTCTCCAGCTAAGAAGTATTCATAGCTCTTTTTTTCAACATTTTGGTTATACTTTTGAATTCTACTGCTACGAGTTGCTAAAAATACTATTACAAAAATTAGACATATAACTACTAAAGCTGCTATAATAATATTTTTTTTGCTTGTATTTTCATTTATATTTATATTAAACTTTCCTAAATTCATACGAATTCACCTCTCTTTAACGATTCAAGTAATATTCTATCAGACTTTAATTGAAAAATCTATAAATTTACATTTCTTTATTTTTCTTAATTATATATTTAACTTTTATTCGTAACATGGTAAGGAATGGACATTAATTTTGTAATATTATACAATGTTATTATAGTCAATTAGGGGGTTTGAAAATGTCACGCAAAAAAAGAAAAAAGATCAAGGCAACAAGTAAAACTATATATAGATTATCCATATTGATAGCAATAATTGGATTATTTTTTTTAGGAAGCTTAGTTTTTAATTCACTAAATAGAAAAGATGCTGGTGCTTCTTCAAGTAACTTATCAAGCAATATTAAATCTAATACAGGTAAGTTAGCCACTAAAGATGCTGAACCTGAAGACAATAAAAAAAACAGTCCTAATAATAAAAATATAAAAAATACTCCTTCAACAGAAGCGTACACTGAAGTTTTATTAAATTCAGTGGGTGATTGCACATTAGGTAATGACGATAAATTTTCCTATCAGGGATCACTCCCTCATACTCTAAAGAAGAATAATAATGACTATTCTTATATATTTAAAAATGTTAATTCAATTTTTAGTAGTGATGATATAACCATAGCTAACTTCGAAGGTACTCTAACTACTTATTCCCAAAAAGCTGAAAAACAATTTACTTTTAAAGCTCCACCAGAGTACGCAAAAATACTAACTTTAGGTAGCATAGAAGGAGTTAATATTTCAAATAATCATACTAGAGATTATCTTGAAAAAGGCTTTCAAGATACAAAACTAGCTTTAAAAGCTGAAAATATTAATTACTTTGGTGAAGGTAGTACTTGGATTAAAGATGTTAAAGGAACTAAATTTGGCTTCTTAGGATATAAAGGATATTACAGCTCTAAAGAATTACAGGCTAAAATAAAAAAAGATATACAAAATTTAAAAGATCAAAATCGTATAGTGATAATTAATTTTCATTGGGGTGAAGAAGGCAGTTACCATCCTAATTCAACTCAAAAATCATTAGCACACTTTGCTATCGATAATGGTGCAGACTTGATAATAGGACACCACCCTCATGTGCTTCAAGGAATTGAAAAGTATAAAAATAAAATAATTTGCTACAGCCTCGGAAACTTTGCCTTCGGAGGAAACAAAAATCCAAGCGATAAAGATACTATGATAGTTCAAGTAAAATTTAAATTTAAAAACAATTCTCTTGACTCTTATGATCTTAAGGTTATTCCATGTACAATATCATCCGTTAATTATACAAATGATTATAAACCAACTGTAGCACAAGGGAATAAAAAGACCGCCATACTAGATAAATTAAATAAAATTTCACCTAACTTAGGCTTTAAACTAGACGGTAACTTTCATAACATTCCTATTGAATAACTTAAATCAATAATTTATCCAATAGATTCGATTTTGAAAATGAACATATTAATCATAAAAAGTACAAACCTAATTTATTTTATGTGTTTGTACTTTTTATTTTTTTAAAGTTCTATCTTAATATAACAATGCATTTAAACTTAACTTATGTATTTATAGATTCCTTCTAATTTCTAATAAAATTAGCAATTTGCAGATTCCATTTATGCAATATTTAGTCTTACAGCCTCTTCATAAAATTAGGTAATTTTCAAGCCCCGTCCCCTTATATCCCCTTATAATTAGCTTTAAATATAAATATATGAATGATTTAAATATTTTATTCTAAAAAATTAACGTCATATCACAATATAAAAATCTATATTTCTTCTAATTTTATATAAAATATAGTTTACTTTTTGTTTTTTTATACTATAAATTGTGGAAAATAATATTAATAAATAAAAAGTTGACCTAAAGTAAAATATTTCCATTTAACTAAATGCGTGATAAAATCTTATTGATGCTTATTAGTATAAATTAATAAAAATAGTACATAATTCTTTAATAGGATGGAGGTGTTGCAGTATTAACGCTAAAACATTTTTAGGTATAGTTGTTGCAAAATTTATTATGCATATTTCAAATATTATATATAGAGGGGGCACAAATTTTCCTGGTAAAATCGCTCTAAAGTTTGATGAAAAAATTTTAACAAGATTATCTAAGAATTATGAGGTTATACTGATAACAGGGACTAATGGAAAAACCACTACAACAAATATGATATATTCAATAATAAAAAACTCTGGTGTTGATGTAATCACAAATAGCACTGGAGCAAATTTATACACTGGAATAATATCCTGTTTTTTAAAAAATTATAGTGTGTTTTATAAAAATAGACATAGATATGCGGTAATAGAAGTTGATGAAGCCAATGTAAAATACATAACAGAATATATAAGTCCTAAAATAATTTGTATCACTAATCTATTTAGAGATCAATTAGACAGGTATGGCGAAGTTTACACTACCCTAGAAAAAATAATTGAAGGGATAAAAAAAACTCCTGCCTCAATATTGATTCTAAATGGTGACGAATCATTGTTTGGAAACATGTCAATTCCTAATAAAATTTTATATTACGGCTTTAATTCACCTATGGACAAAAGCAATAAAATACCAGTTAATGCCGATGCTAAGTTCTGCAAAATATGTAAAACACCCTACAATTATAATTTTGTAATTTACAACCATTTAGGCGATTTCTACTGCCCTAGCTGCGGATATAAAAGACCTAGATTAGACTTTTCCATAGATAAAGTTTTGAGTCTAACCCCTAGTGGATCTAATGTTGAAATAAACAATAATGAATACTTTATAAATCAAGCAGGCACATATAATGTGTACAATGCTTTATGT
The DNA here is from genome assembly GCF_053901425.1 of Clostridium sp. JNZ J1-5. Taxonomy (NCBI): domain Bacteria; kingdom Bacillati; phylum Bacillota; class Clostridia; order Eubacteriales; family Clostridiaceae; genus Clostridium; species Clostridium sp. JNZ J1-5. The sequence continues at coordinate 913,433 of NZ_CM132773.1, forward strand.
GCTTTTGCAACTTGTAAAACTTTAAATATAGACGAGTCAGTAATACATAATTCACTTAAATCTTTAGACTCTAGTTTCGGTCGTCAAGAAATAATAAAAATAAATAGAACAAATTTAAAAATAATATTAGTTAAGAATCCAGCTGGATTTGATGAAGCATTAAATTCCATAAATCTAGATCAAAGCAATAAAAGTTTAGCCTTACTTCTTAACGATAACTATGCTGATGGTAAAGATGTTTCTTGGATTTGGGATGTAGACTTTGAAAATCTTAATAATCATAAGATAGATAACATACTGTTATCTGGAGTACGTCTATATGATTTAAGCATTCGACTTAAGGTAGCTGGGTTTAATGAGAAGTTATTTTTACTCTGCGATAATTATGAATCTCTTTTAGATAGAATTGAAAACTCTGATGATTCAATGATATATATGCTGGCAACTTATACTGCCATGACTAGTTTTAGAAAATTTTTAAATAACAAAGGCTATATAAAAAAATTATGGTAAAACATTTTTCAGATATACTAATTCAAATATATAATTAATATATATTAATACTTATTGATATATATTTTTAAAATATAAAACTCTATATTACTATAATCTTATTTAAGCCTTATCTACTTAAAATTGGAGGTGTTTATTTTGAAGCTTAATATATGTCATATGTACCCTGATCTCTTAAATGTATATGGTGATGTTGGGAATATATTAATACTAAAATATAGGGCTGAAAACCGTGGAATAAAAACCAATATATCTCACATATCAGTAAATGACGAATTCAATCCTGAAAAATATGATATAGTGTTTTTTGGTGGCGGCCAAGATTATGAGCAAACAATAGTATCTGAAGATTTAAAGACTACAAAACGCCATGAAATAATTAATTATATAGAAAAAAATAAAGTTTTCCTTTCAATCTGCGGCGGATATCAACTTTTAGGTAAATATTATGTAACTCCTAATGGTGAAGAAATAGAAGGCTTAAATGCTATTGATATTTATACAAAAGCTGGTGAAAAAAGATTTATAGGGAATACCGTAATATACAATAAAGATTTTAATGAAACCTATGTAGGTTTTGAAAATCATTCTGGCAAAACATATATTGGTTCATTGAAACCTCTTGGTAAAGTTCTAGCAGGCTATGGAAATAATGGTGAAGACGGCTATGAAGGTTGTATCTATAAAAATACTTTTTGCACATACTTCCATGGTTCCTTACTATCAAAGAATCCTGAACTTGCTGATAGATTACTTTTACTTGCTTTAGAAAATAAGTATGGAAAATTTACCCTTCCCTCTTTAGATGATACCTATGAACTTAGAGCAAAAGAATTCATAATTAATCGTGAGTTAGTTCAATAATATGGAAAGTTTTAAATAGCATAAAAACTAGATAAAGTAGCGTATTTCAAATTTATATATAGTGCCCCAAACACTTTCATCTAATTTGTAAAAGCGAAAATTAAGATTGACCCCTACTCCATATAGCCTTAATTTTCGCTTTACTATTTTCATTTTTATTATCATTGTTATTCTTTTGATTATTATTTCAATTTAAATTCTCTATTAATTACATTATGTTTTATAAGATCTCTATAGTCTTCAGGACTAATATTGTCAAAAGTCTTAAAATCGTATCCTTGCTCTTTAAAATATTTTATAATATGTGGCAACGCTTCTACTGTTGTCTTTTTATAGTATGAATCATGCATTAGTACTACTAAAACTTTATTCTTACCTAATCTTTGACTCTGTCTAATAATGTTATCTCTAATTTCATATGCAGACATGGTTTTGCCAGTGGCATCATCTGAACATATATTCCACTCTACGTAATTTATTTTCTTTCTTTTCAATGAATCTATTATTTCATTTATTGTACCTTTGCTAACAAAATTGTTATACATACCACCTGGAATTCTTACAAAGGGTATAACTTCACGTTTTGTAGCTTTCTCTATTACAGATTTACACTTTTCTAAATCATTCATATAACTTGACGAATTTACATATATCTCCTTGTAATTGTGAGAATAAGTATGTGGTGCTACACACATTTTATTGTTAATTAAATCTTGAAGAACATGGGGATTTCTTTCAGCCAAATTCCCAATTATAAAAAACGTAGCTTTAACATTATTTTGATTCAATATTTCTATAATTTGCTTAGTATTATTCTTTGTTGGTCCGTCATCGAATGTTAAATAAACTTCTCTTGTGTTTGAAATACATTCTTTTTCATCATTTAAAATATAATTATTTTTTGTTACTTGTAATGAAGCATTACTTTTCTTACTTGTCCAGGTTGGCATATCTTTTTTCTCTTTTATAATTATATCTGAATTATTTGAAAGAAAGTTTAGAATAAATACAAAAACTAGAAAAACAGATATAAAGTACATAATCAATGCTTTTTTTGCAGTATTTTTCATTAAAAGCACCTTCTTTTGCCCTCTCTATGATACATTATTAGGATGTACAATTTGGCTTAAATAAACCAATGTAAATTTATCTACTCTACCAAAAATATAACAAAATAAGGGGACGGTTCTTGATTTTTAAATCAAGAACCGTCCCCTTATTTTTCTTATTTTTTACTTTACACGAATGTTTAACTTTTCATCAAGACTACTAATTACTACTGTAGAACCATCATAAACTTCGCCTTTAATGATCATTTTAGCAATACTTGTTTCTAAAGTTTTAGAAATATATCTCTTTAATGGTCTTGCACCATAAACTGGATCATATCCTTCTCTAGCCATTAATTCTTTTGCTTCTTTTGTAATTTCAATTGAAATATTCTTTTCTTTCAGTCTTTCTTTAATTTCTTCCATGAATATATCAATTATTTTTTCTATCTCATCTCCAGTAAGAGGCTTAAACATTATTATATCATCTAATCTATTTAAGAACTCAGGCTTAAACCTCATCTTCATCTGGTTCATTACCTTTTCTCTAATATCCTCATCAATTCCATTGGAATCTTTATTTTCTAAAAGATAGTTACTTCCAATATTTGAAGTCATTATTATTATACAATTTTTAAAATCTATAGTTTTTCCTTTATTGTCAGTAAGTCTTCCATCATCCAATATTTGAAGAAAAATATTAAATACATCGTCGTGAGCTTTCTCAATCTCATCAAATAATACAACACTGTATGGATTTCTTCTTACTGCTTCAGTCAGTTGTCCTCCCTCTTCATATCCAACATATCCTGGAGGAGCTCCAATTAACCTAGATACAGAATATTTCTCCATATACTCTGACATATCAATTCTAATTATGTTATCTTCACTGTCAAATAGAGTTCTTGCTAATGTCTTGGCAAGTTCAGTTTTACCAACACCTGTAGGTCCTAAGAAAATAAATGATCCTATAGGCCTATTTATATCTTTAAGGCCTGCTCTTGCTCTTAATACAGCATTAGCCGTAGAAGTAACTGCTTCTTCTTGGCCAATTACCCTATTATGAAGTTCTTCTTCAAGCCTTAATAGTTTTTCCCTTTCTCCTTCTACAAGTCTTGATACTGGAATACCAGTCCATTTTGAAACAATTTCTGATATTTCAGCCTCTGTAACCTCTTCTTTAAGGAAAGCCGTTTCACCATTCTCATTTATAACACTTTCCTTTTCTTTAATTTTTCTATCTATGTCTGGAATTACGCCGTATTTCAGCTCTGCTACCTTATTTAAATCATACTCTCTTTCAGCTTTTTCAAGTTCTCCTCTAGCTTTATCAAGTTGCTCTTTTAAATCCCGCACCTGTGTAATACTAGCCTTTTCTTTTTCATATTTTGCTGTCATCTCTTTATCTTTTTCTTTTAAATCACTAAGTTCCTTTTCTAAAAACTTCAACCTTTCCTGTGATGCTTTGTCCTTTTCTTTAGATAGTGCTTCTTTTTCTATTTCTAATTGAAATACCCTACGTTTTATCTCATCTAATTCTGTTGGCAAACTATCAATTTCTGTTCTTATCATTGAACCTGCTTCATCAATTAAATCAATAGCCTTATCTGGCAAAAATCTATCAGTAATATATCTATCTGAGAGCTTTGCAGCTGCAACTATAGCAGAATCATGTATTCTCACTCCATGATGAATCTCAAATCTTTCCTTTAACCCTCTAAGTATAGATATGCTATCTCCAACAGTTGGTTCATTGACTATAACAGGTTGAAATCTTCTTTCTAAAGCCTTATCCTTTTCGATATACTTTCTGTATTCGTCGAAAGTTGTGGCTCCTATACAATGCAATTCTCCTCTGGCAAGCATTGGCTTAATTAAATTACCGGCATCCATAGCTCCTTCAGTTTTTCCTGCTCCTACGATAGTATGAATTTCATCAATAAATAATATTATCTGTCCCTCACTGCTTTCAACTTCCTTAAGTACAGCTTTTAATCTCTCTTCAAATTCTCCTCTATACTTAGCACCAGCAATTAAAGATCCCATATCCAGTGAAAATATTATTTTTTCCTTAAGTCCCTCTGGAATATCTCCTCTAACTATTCTTTCTGCAAGTCCTTCAACAATAGCTGTTTTTCCAACTCCAGGCTCTCCTATTAAGACTGGGTTATTTTTAGTTCTTCTAGATAAAATTCTAACTACCCTTCTTATTTCCTCGTCTCTTCCAATAACAGGATCTAATTTATGCTTCTTTGCTTCTTCGACTAAGTTTCTTCCATATTTCTTTAGAGCATCATATGTTCCCTCTGGATCTTGAGTATCTACTCTTTGATTGCCTCTAACTGATGATAATATTTTTAAAAATTCGTCCTTATTTATATTAAATTTTCTTAGTATATTACCTACTGTTCCTTTTTCTTCAATGTCCATTATTCCCAGCATAACATGTTCAGCACTTATGAATGAGTCTTTGAATTTATCAGCATAAGCTTCAGCTTTTATAAAGACTTCTTCCACTCTCCTTACTAAATAAACACCGGAACTTCTTGCTCCTTCTCCAAGTACCTTAGGTAATTTGTCAAGTTCTTCATGAGTAGACTGCCTTAAACTATTTATGTTTACTCCCATTCTACTAAAAATGTTTGGAATAAGCCCATCATCCTGTGAAATTAATGCCATAAATAAATGTATCACATCTATTTGCTGATGGTTGTACTTAACTGCTATTATCTGCGATTCATTTAAAGCTTGCTGAACTCTAGTTGTCAACTTTTCGTAATTCATAATTTCACCCTCTTTAAAATTATTATTTAATCAATTTGTTAATATTGTTTGTAATTAAAATAAAAATATCATGTGTTTACCATATTATAACTCTTTATTAAATAATAATGAATATTCCAGAGCATTATTTTATAAAAATTTAAAATATTTTTTAATCAAAAATCAAAAAATCAAGAACCGTCCCCAATTATTTATTAGTTAAGACATGAGAACCGTCCCCTTATAATAGAAAAAAGCCTATCTCAGGCTTTTTATTTTTATAATATATAATTTATAATTTCTTATGCATATTTAATCCTAATGTAAAATATTTAAGAGCTTCTTTAACAGAGCCTATATCATAATACATTTGACCCATTTCCATATATCTTTCATATATCTGCTTTTTAGTTCCAAACTTAGCAAGTGCATCTAATGATAAATTCATGTACATTTCTGCAGAAAGTAGGTTGTTTTGTTTTTGCAGAATCTTAGATTTTAAATAATAAGCTTTTTCAATAAATTTTATGTTATCTAGATGAATAGAATAATCCAGTGTAGTTTCACTTAATTCTCTAGCTAATTCTGCAATAGAATTATTAACAAGTTCCTCAGTACACATAAGCATAAAGTTTACAAGTTTCTCTTTATCCTCTTTTGGATAAATGTCTAAGGCCCTATTTATGTACTCAACAGCTTTTTCTTTTAATCCTATTTGAAACATGGTAGAAGCATAGTTAAATATAGCCTCTGCCTTAAAATCATTTTTAATTCCATACATTTCATAAGATTTTGATTCGTAATATTCAAAATCTCCATTATCCATCCTTAATGACAATATAGCCATCATGTGATACATTTTAGCTTTTTTCAACTTGTCTTTAATATAATCAAATAAGTCCTGTAATTTAATTGCTATATCATAAGCTTCCTTATAATTTCCAAGCATTACATTACAAACTGCTTCTCCATATATTCCTTCGCCTAACAATGTATAGTTTTTATCTTCAGACTTTAAAATGCTATCTATTACATTTCTAAAATAGTTAGCTGCCTGAGGATATTCTTTAATTTTATAAAAGAACCTAGCTACATCCATATAATAAGTCAATCTTTTAGCTATGTCACTTGAGTTATTACACAAATCATAGTATTCACCTAATAGCTCTTGTATTCTTTTAGAATCATTAATTTTTAATAAATAATCGAAAATTAAATGCATTATATAAAAAGCTAAATCATAATATTCAAAACGTTGTGCCATATCAAGATTATATTTTAAGCTTTCTTCATAATCATCTTTTTTAGGATTATTCAATATTTCATTTAAATTAGAATTTATTTGATCCTCAACATTTTTATAAAGATAATCCATACTTAGATCTAATTTAGAAGCTATATACTCCAAGACCCAATCTTCCGGAGTGACCTTGCCGTTTTCTATACAACTAAGCTTTGAAACAGAAATTTCACTTCCACATACGTCTTTTAATGTTAGACCTTTATAAACTCTAGCTCTTTTTATCTTTTCGCCAACAGATAGAACTTCCATATAATCACCTATCCAATACCAACTATTTCAAAATTCCTAGTTTCTTAAATGCTTCAACACCTTGATTTAAATACTTAGCCGCTTCTTTATCTTTACCATCATCCACATAAAACTTACCGATTAGTATGGATATCTCAGCAGTTTCATCCTCTAAATTAGCACTTTTAGCATAATTCAACGCCAGTATTAAAGTATTTTCCGCTTCATCTTTATTTTCTTCTATCATATCTATTCTATACTTTAATAAATAATACTTATATAATGTAAGATCGTCTCCATTATCTTTATTATCTAAAATTTCCTGTAATACTTCTTTTGCTTTTTTAATATCTTTTATTTTTATATAGTTTTCACATATATTAATAATTGTTTCAATATAGTTTATATCTTTATTTCTCATTCTTAATTTTTTTGCTTTATTAAGATGAATAAAAGATTCTTCAATATTATCAAACTCAGAAAATAGCCTTCCTAAATTATTCTCGATATCAGCAACATATCTATAATCATCAATTTCTCTAAAAAGTTTTAAGGTTTTTTTAGAATATTTTATTGCCACATCCATATCACCTTTTTGACTGTATTCCTGCGCCAATAAAAGAAGTGACTTAGCATATTCTTCCTTATTATTTATCTTTTTAAATTTAGTATTAGCCAAATATGAATAATTAATAGCCTTATCTAATTGCTCTAGCTTAAAATATGTAAATGCTATGTAATAATAAATCTGTCCAATCAAGAAATCGTTTCCTATATCACTATCTTCATAAACTTTTTCAGCTTGATGAAAATAGCTGCAAGCGGAATGATAAGCCTGCATTTTAAAGGTTATAACCCCAAGCTCTAAAAATGTATTTATAATATCTTCAAAACGACTTTCCTTTATGAATATTACATTTGCAGATAAGAAAAATTGCTGAGCTAGTCCTAAGTCTCCTCTGCCTATGTATATCTTTCCTCTTAAATACAAGTTTTTAGCTTTTCTGTATTCTAATCCATATTTTTCTGCATAGAACAAGGCATTCTCTATGTACTGCTCCCCTATATTTAATTCATCATTAAGTATATGGGATTGTGCAATATTCTCAAAGTAAATACATATCTTCTCTGCTTGAGTTTCTTCAGATTCCATTAAGTATTCTATAGAAATATTAAGAGAGTCCGCTAAATACTCTAGCAAGTCCATACTAGGATTAGATTTTCCTGATTCTACCAAACTAATTTGTCCCGGAGTAATTCTGTCGCCTGCTAGATCCTTTAAGGTCATGTCTAATTCTTTTCTTCTTCTTTTTATTTTTTCTCCTAAAGACAATATTTCCATAAATACCTCTTCCTTTGCAAAGTTCTAGTTATTAGATTTAATATTATTTAATAAATCAGTAAATATCTATTATATTATACCATATTCTTCACTTCTACTGCAAAAAGAAATTTTTAATATTGCAAATTATCTCAAAAAAAGAAAGAAACCCTATTTATATTAAAATTGGGTTCTTTCTTGGCGGAATATTACATCATCCAATCCTTAACATTGTCGAATATATCTCCAGCTCTATTCATCATCATCTTACTATTTCTTCTTATCATCTTTCTAGTTCTTCTGTTCATTTGAGGAACCATCATCATACCAGCTGCTGCACCAATTACAGCTCCAGCAGTTAATACTCTTATAAATCTTCCATTCATTGATTGCACACCCCTTTACAGTAATTTATATTTAATAATTTTATGCTTTTACTATTAGCTAATTATAATAATTAAACAAATATTGATTTTAATAATAGGTTGTGCAAATTCACAAAACTTAAACAGGATTTATATAATTATTTAATAAATTTATTTACCAAAAAATATATTAATTCATCTTTAATACCACTATTTATACATTTTATGTATTCTTCTGCCATTTTTCTATCTTTTTCAACCATATTTTTTATTTTTTTCACTTCTTCATTTAAAAGTCTATTTAAATTCTCATTCTCTTCTGCTTTATCTATGTATTCCATAACTTCTATATTATCTAATGCATTATTGCTTACAATCTGCTTAAATAGTTCCTTTATATTATCATTTTTAACTTTTATAACATTATTTTTTAAATATTTTTCCGTTTCTTTTTTAAGAGTAACATTTATTGCAGCTTTAGCAAACTCATCTACAACTTCATTAAATAAATCTCCGGTATGGCTGTCTACTTTAACAAAAGTAACATTTATTCCATTTTCTTTTATTAGTCTATTATATGTTTCATAATAAGTCTTTGAAGATTCTTCTTTTCTCTCCCAAAATCCTGTAGCATGATAACATACACCTAAATAATCATGAAGGATAACTATGTTTTTAAATTCATTTTCTGCAGCATACTCTATTGACTTAATTGAAGCTTCAAGTTCTCCTGCTATTTGCCTAATAGCCTTATTTTTATTATCCTTTGCAGCACCGTTTTCAATATGTACAATTACTCCATCCACTACTACAACTAAGGCATAGGAGTATATTTCTGTGGAATCATTATAACTTCCATCCACATAAAAATGCGGTTGATTTTGCGGATAATTGTTGGAATCTTTTTTTATAATATCACTGCCACTATCTAAATACTTCTCAGCTTCTTCAATAGAGGTAAAACTTTTATATTTAGCTCCTTTGACTCCCTTAACATATCTAAGACAATCATTCCAAGAATGGACTATTCTATTTTCTATTTTTTCATTTTGTTCAGAATCAAAGCCTTCCTTTATAGCGTAAAACTTTTTGGTCATCTTACTTCTATCCTCTCTTAACTTCTTGACTTTTTTTAAAGATTTTAGTTCATTATTAGATCATCAACAATCTTTTAATCCTTAGCCTTATGTTTTCTTTTTTTGACAAATATAAATGTCCCAGCTGCTATTTTTATAGCATTCTTTCTACCTATAGTATCAAATATAATTTCCTTAACTTCGCTGACTTTATAGATGATATCGTCATTTCCCTGCCAATTTTCTAATATTACATTCCTAGGAACATTATCTATAATCTTATCCAAAACTATAAACCCTATTCCAAAATCATCTCCCTTTCCTAAAATAGGAATTGAATCTGGAATAATATCATATGGCAATGCTAAATATCCTAGTGCAGAGCCGATTAAAACTTTTGTCTTTATTGGAACTCTCTTGTCTTTCATAAGCCTGTACAAAAGCACCATTATATCTGGAAGCATCATTAAGCACTGAACAACTTTTTCATGTTTATCTGGAGCCATTTCTATAACTTCGCTTCTTAATTTTGAATATCCATCATTAACTTTAGTAAATTCACGAGAACCGTCCCCTATTTTTTCTCCTGTTTTTTCGTCAGATTCAGGAGAACCGTCCCCCATTTTTGTGCTTGCTATTTGTTCTTTCAGTTCATCTAAGGAGATAGCTTGTTTACTTTCACTATATATTAAGTTTTTAACTTCAACCTCTAATCCACCTTTTAAAATAGTTATGTGGTTAAGATAAAATTCTACAGAAGGTATATACTTACATAACAGTTTAAAGTCAATACATAAATATCCCTTGTCCACATATATTCCCATATCAGATAACTTACGTAAAACCTTTTTCAAAATAAAGTTTACTAATTTTATAGATATTGGTAAAACTCCTATCTTAATGTTCAATAATCTCAACTTCACCATATTATTTTCTATGCTTTCGATTCCTAAACTTGCAGCAAACTTTATCTTAATGCCTTTTGAAAAAGTTCCTTGTACTTTAATACATTCTTTTATGTCTACCTGATTAATTTTGATTTCATCGATTTTTAAGTAATCATCAATGATGCTCAATATATCCTTTTCAGTTAATCTAACTGATACATCTGAAATATTCATAATTTATTGCTCTTACATTTAGGATAAACTCCTAAGAGCTTCCCCCTTTCTATAGCATAATTTTACATCTAACCTAAAGTATACACAATATTTTAAAATTGTACAATAAGTCTTTACTAATGCCACTTTAACATAAATTACATTAGCAATTTTTATGAGGTTTATTGGACATGCACTTAAATTTTTACTATAATAAGACCTAGTTGACATAATCATAGAACCCAAATTTATGATTTGGCGTGAATCGCTTACTCTTTGGAAAAATGACAAGGAGTTTCCTTATAATGAACTCAACAATCTTTAAAATATTATTAATGTACTAATGGAAAGTTTTAAATGAATGTAATAATCAACATACACTTAAAACAGGGCCTAAAAAGTAATTTAGAGTAAGTATTATTTGATACCATCTTAGAAAGGATGATATAGTGAAAAATAAAATGAAAAATAAAGCCATATTACTTCCTATTGTAACAATGATACTTTCTATAATTATGATTATGATTACAACCTTTGTGTATAAACCTGAGGGAGAAAGAACATACACTCAGTTTAATAATGACTTAAATAGTAATAAAATAAGTAAGGTTTACTACACAGATGCTCCAAAGATAATAGTAAAACTTAAAGATGGAAACGTTTATGAAACTGATAATCCAAGAAGCGACAAGTTTAAAGAGGAAATTTTAAGTAAAGGGATAGAAGTTTCTGAACAAGGCTATATATCACCTATTGAGTTAATACCTTTTTTACTACTAGGAACTTCAATAATATGGTTTATTGTCTTAGCAGTGAAATCTTCTAAAGTTGCTTCTAAAGGAATTAGATCAGTAGATTCACTTGACGCTGAAGAAGTTAATAATGTAGGCTTTACTTTTGAAAATGTTGCAGGAAACGAAGAAGCAAAAGAAAGTGTTATGGATATAGTAGACTTTCTAAAAAATCCTGAAAAATACAGTGCTTATGGTGCAAGAATGCCAAGAGGTGTAATCCTATATGGTGAACCTGGAACTGGTAAAACACTGCTTGCTAAATCTGTAGCTGGTGAGGCTGGAGTTCCTTTCTATGCAATGTCTGGTTCAGATTTTGTACAGATATATGTAGGGGTTGGTGCCAGCAGAATAAGACAACTATTTAAAAAAGCTAAAGCACATGGTAAAGCAGTAATCTTTATAGATGAAATAGATGCTATAGGGAAAAAAAGGGACAGTTCTACTGGCGGCTCTGACGAAAGGGACCAGACATTGAATGCGCTGCTTACTGAAATGTCAGGATTCAATGAAAAAGAAGGCATTGTAGTTATGGCTGCAACAAATAGATTAGATATGCTTGACCCTGCACTATTAAGACCTGGTAGATTTGATAGACACATTGAAGTGAGTCTCCCAGATGTATCTGCTAGAGAAAAAATATTAAACTTACATCTTAGAAATAAGCCTTCTAAAAATATTAACGTAAAAGAATGGGCTCAAAAAACTTCTATGTTCTCAGGTGCTAAACTTGAGCACTTAGTTAACGAAGCTGCTATACTTGCTTGTAAAGATGAAACTGAAAACATTGAAAATATCCATTTTGATAAAGCATTTTCTATAGTTCTTGCTGGATATGAAAAGCAAAATAGGGATTATATAAGAGATATAGACAAGAAGATAACTGCTTATCATGAAGCTGGTCATGCTCTTATATCCTCTAAAGTACTTCCAAATGAAAAGCTATCAAAGGTTACAATAATTCCAACTACTAACGGTGCCGGTGGATACACTTTAAGTATTCCAGAAGATAGAATGTATCAAAATAAAGATTATCTTCTAAAGAGAATAATGGTACTTCTAGGTGGAAGGGCTGCTGAAGAAATTATATTTGGAAGTGAAAAAATAACTACTGGAGCTTATAGCGATCTTAAACACTCTACTAACACAATAACAAGTATGATTACAGCTTATGGTATGGGTGATTCTTTAGGGCTGTTAACTCTATCGGAGGTAGGAGAAATATCCGCCTCAACAAAAGAAGCTGTTATAAATGAATGTAAAAATACTATAGATAAACTTTATGAAGAGACTAAAAATATCTTAACTAGTAATAGACAAACTCTTGAAGCTTTAACTAATAATCTTCTTGAAAAAGAAACATTACATTTTGAAGAAATTCAAGAGATTTTAAGTCCTGTACAAGCTATAGATTCAGTACAATAAAGCCTTATAGTTTTGCTACAGCATACGGCAAAATCCTAATTTAGTATATTAAATCTATATATATGTGGTAAATTAAATAAAAAGTGATTGCACTATAGGATTAACTCTAATTAAGTGCAATCACTTTTTATATTTTTCATATGTTTTAGAATTTACAATTTAGAAATTTATTTTTGCTTCTGTTTTATATTTTCACATTATCTATTTCTTCATTGTTTATATTCACAAGATCATTTTGTTTTATATCTTCAACTTCCTTACTTTCATAAACATCTCTATATTTTATCATAACATGAGAGAATATATTTGCAGAAGATTGAGGAGTAAATGTAATTGCATTTGCCCCAGCGTTTATGGTTTCTCTTATGTTTTCATCATTTGGACCACCTGTAGCTATTATAGGCAGCTCTGGAAACTTATCTCTTATTAATCTTACAATTTCAGCTGTTCTCTTTCCCCCTGAAACATTTATGATACTCGTTCCAGCATCTATTCTGGCCTGTATATCTTCTTTTTCAGATACAACTGTAACAACTATAGGTATATCTATAGTATTTCTAACTCTCTTAACTACTTGATTTGGAGTAGGTGTATTTAAAACAACTCCCATAGCTCCCTTAAATTCAGCATCTAGCGCCAAGTTCACAACTCTCTTCCCTGTGGTTAATCCTCCCCAACTCCGCAAAAGACTGGTTTATCTGTACCCATCACTATTGCCTGAGTTATTACAGGTTGAGGTGTAAATGGATAAACTGCCATTATAGCATCTGCATTTGTATTTCTTATTACAGCCACATCTGTACTGAAAACTAAGGACTTTATTCTCTTTCCTAAAACAATTATTCCGCTGGCTTCTCTTATAACCTCTGGAACTTTAATCATGTGGCTTCTTAAAATTCCATTTATCTCTGGTATGTTTTTTTTCATAATTTCCTCCCAACTCCAATAAAAATGCATTTACTATTATATATCATCCCCTTAGTTCAGTACAATGATAAGCTTAAAATATTATTTTAGAGTTTTTTCGAAATTATTACTAATTAATAGTGAAACTATGAATCCTCCAATAAGTCCACCTAAATGTCCGAAGTTGTCTATATTTGGAATAGCAATTCCAATAAAAATATTTATACCTATTACTGAAAGTATATTTATAACCATTCCTTTTCCTATTCTATCCCTCATTTTCATGGCAAAGACTAATGTTGCTCCTAATAGAGCAAATATTGCTCCTGATGCACCTATGGACACTCCGTCTGAAAACTTATAGCTAAACATTGAGGACACAATTCCACCTATAAAATATATTGCAATGTACTTGGCTTTTCCGTAAACCTTCTCAACTAACGGGCCTATTGCCTTTAATGAATACATGTTTAATACTAAGTGTACAATACCACCATGAAGAAACATAGCAGTTATCAATCTATAGTATTGCCCACTAGCAATAAGACTGTTCTTCTTTGCTCCTAAAGACACTAAAACATCAGTATTACTATATAATATGCTTCCTGATAAAAATGCAGTTATTATAAACATAATCACATTAGCCGCAATTAAACTAACAGTTATTATAGATAGCTTGTTTTTCTTTTTTTCATTTTTTACCTCTTGTCTGTATCGTATAATACTGTCTATTTGCGCTGCTACAAGTCCTGCTTTCATAGAATTATATAAAACTTTATTTGTATATTCATCAATAACTATTACTTCCCTTGAAAAATGTTCATCATCCTCAGCAAGTATGTACCATTTACTATCATTTCTCGACTCCTTATCTATAAATAGCACTTTTATAACCTCATTATTATAGTCGTCATATAAAAAACTAGTATCTAAATTGTGAAAATTTTTTTCATCCATAAAAACTATGTATTCTTTACTTTGTCCAGTTACCTTACTTAATCCCCAGTATGTATCCTTTCCTTCCATAGACGGAAACTCTTCAATGTTATAATCATAATGCTGGCATAACATATTTATTATAAATTTTTTCAAATCTTCCCTTCCCATGTATACCCTCCTGTAAAAACTATTACTTCTTAATAATTTTAACCCATATACAAAAAATATTCTCATCATAAAAAATAAAAATACTTAAGAATTCTTAGATATTTCTAACAATTCCTAGGTATTTTTATTTTTTACTATGTTTTTCAATTGACCAGTGGTTCTAAAAATAGTTATCCTATAGCTTTTTATTATACTACTTCTTTTACCACAACATCTAAATATTTTAATAAATCTACTTCATAAAAAGGTATAGGACTTCTAGTGTCAGAATCATACAACACTCTAATGACAGGCTTGTCAGGGAAGCCTTTATTTTGCCTTATTACATATCCTTCTACATCATTTGAAAGTTTTACACAACATCCTAAAGGATATATGGCAAATGTGTCTTTAAATACCCTAACCATATTTTCATCAAACATACTTCCAGTTCCAGCTAGTACAAGTTCATAGGCATCACTAGGGGTAAATTTTTTTCTATAACTTCTATCGTTACTTAAGGCATCGTAAACATCACAAATGCATACAGTTTTTCCGTATTTAGAAATCTGGTTTCCTGATAATCCATATGGGTAGCCGCATCCATCTATCCTTTCATGATGTTGTTCTACAGCCTTCAAAACTGTTTCCGATATAAACATATTTTTTTCAAGGATTTCTCTTCCATAAACAGGGTGTTTTCTAATCTCAGAAAACTCTTTCTCATTAAGAGGTCCTTTCTTATTTATAATTTTAGTAGATATTTTTGTTTTACCTATATCATGAAGTATAGCGCCTTTTCCAAGATCTTTTAGTTCATCTTCATTAAATCCTAGGGAAAGTCCTAAAAAAGCAGACATAATTCCTGTATCAAGACAGTGAACATAGGTATAATTGTCATGAGTATGAATGTCATAAAGACTTTTATTAACATCACCTGAGTCTATTATATATTCTATTAAATTTTCAACTATTCTTAGTGATTCTTTGGCACTCCTCTTATTGTTTAAACCGTTAAGATTTTTCACAATTCGATCCATACTCTTCATAGTAACCTGCTTTAATTCAGTAAGTCTATGATCTTCAATCATAACATCATCTAATCTTTCATCTTCTATATATACGTATAGAACCCCAAGTTCTCTTAATTTATCTATATACTGAGTTGTAAGTTTTACTCCTGCTCTTAGAAGTACGTTACCATCATTAGTTAAAATGCTCTTTCCTAGAACATCCTTCTCTTTAACCCTGTTTATAAATTCTAATCTCATGCTACACCTCATAAAATATATCAGCTTTAAAATTTTATTTATTCTAATTAAAATATTACAGTACCTATTATATTATAGTTTAAGCAAATTTTCATCATTTTTCGGGTTTTTTTTGCCAATCGAAAGCATTTTATCCATGTTTATAACAAAAAAATAGATGAAGCCTAAAGCTCCATCTATTTTTTCTCTACTTTTCCAACATATCTAATAATTCATTAAATCTATTAATTGTATCCTCAATTGGTTTTGGTGTAGTCATGTCAACTCCAGCTTTTTTAAGGATATTGATAGGGTAATCTGAACCTCCGCTCTTTAAGAAACCTTTGTATTTTTCTACAGCCTCTTCTCCACTTTCTGAAATAGCCTTAACAAAAGAATTTGCTGCTGAATACCCTGTGGCATATTGATATACGTAAAAATCACTGTAAAAATGAGGTATTCTAGCCCATTCCATATCTATTTCTTGATCTACTACAATATCCGGTCCAAAATATTTTACATTTAGGTCATGATAAATTTTACATAGCTCTTCACTTGTTAATGGAATACCTGCATCAGTTTTTTCATGAGTTATCTTTTCAAATTCAGCAAACATTATTTGTCTAAATACTGTAGTCCTTATTTGCTCAAGTTGTGTATTTATAAGGTATAATCTCTTCTTTTCATCCTTCTCATTTTCTATAAGATAATTAATTAAAAGATTTTCATTTACTGTTGAAGCTACTTCAGCACAGAACAAGGTGTAATCAGCATATATATAAGGCTGCTCTTTTCTTGAATAATAAGAATGAATTGAGTGTCCCATCTCATGAGCTAAAGTTGAAACATCATTTAGTTCATAATTATAGTTTAAAAGTACATAAGGCATTGTGTCATAGCAGCCCCAAGAATATGCACCTTTTCTCTTTCCCTTATTTTCATATATGTCTATCCATCTATTTTCTATGCCCTCTGAAAATATGTTTAAGTATTCTTCTCCTAATGGCTTTAATGCTTCTTTAACTAAATTTACACCTTCGTTAAATTCTATGTGCATCTTTGGAGTGTCAATAACAGGAACATATAGATCATACATATGCATTTCTTCAAGTCCAAGTAACTTCTTCTTCACTCTTACATATCTGTGGAGACTTGATAAATTATCATTTATAGCCTTAATAGCATTATCATAAACCTCTATCGGTATATCATTAGGCTTAAGGGAACTCTCTAGTGAACTGCTGTATTTTCTTGTTTTAGCTTCAAATGCAAAACTTTTAATTGAAGATGTTAATGAGGTCGCTAATGTATTTTTAAAGTGATCATATGTTTCAAAAAGTGCCTTAAATGCCGCTTCTCTAACCTTTACATCCTTTGACTTTATAAATACAGAATAGTTTCCCTCTGTAAGTTCTACTTCATGTCCGTCCTCATCTTTTATAGTAGGAAAAGTCATATCTGCATTGGTAAGCATTCCAAAAATACTTGAAGGAGCATTTAAAACATCTGAAACAGAAGCTAAAAGTTCTTCTACTTCATGGCTTAGAGTATGAGGCTTTCTTTTTAGCACTCTCTTTAGCATAAACTCATATACTTTTAATTCTGGAAGAGTTTCCATAGCTTTCTCTATAGTACCTTCTTCATAAGACAATATTTCTGGAATGAAAAAAGCCGACATTGCAGCAAGTTCAGCAGAATATGCTTCAATTTTATTTTTTACTGCTTGATTTGCGTTATTAGCAGTATCTTCATCTGCCTTTAAAAAAGAATATACTAGAAGCTTATCTGCAAGTCTTGAAATTTCTTCATCTAACTTTAAGAAGTTTAAAAGTTCTTTAGCATCGCTTAATTTTCCTTGAAACTCTTTAATCTTTGGGGCCATTTCTTTTAATCTTCCAAAGTCCTTTTCCCAATCTTCAGTGTTGGAATAAATCTTCTCTATATCCCATCTATCTTCTTTTGAAATTTCTTCTCTTCTTTTAACCTTTTTTACTTCACTCACAGCAGGAACCTCCTTTTTTTAATCGCTAGTCTATAATCCATCTCTATTCAGCGTTGTATTCTGCTTTCTTCTCCTCTGCCTCTTTAAATGCTTTCTTCATCTCAACGCTTATAAGCTCACAAATTTCATTTAACTTTGATACCATATCTCTATGTTCTTCAATATATTCAAATTTAATTCCCCAAGTAGGGTTGTATTCTTCATCTAATTCATCTAATTCATATCCACTTTTTTCAAAGGCTTCATGGTTGAGCAAATCGTATATAGCTGTATATTGCCATTCTTCCACATCTTCATTAGTGTCAAAGTATAAATGCACCATATCATCCTTTTCGCTATAGAAAAACTTAGTTACATACTCAGCTCCATCTCCTACTTCATAGCTTCCTAGTTCTTTAACAAACTTATTTTCACTATCCAATTCCATTAAAACTAATGCTGCAAAATCCATATTAATCCCTTCCTTTTCCATAGATTGTTTCTAAATCTTATAATATATTAGTATACCCAAAAACTCCATCTAAAACTTATAATCTTGTATATATACCCTATATTAACATATATTAATTTACAGGTAAATTGTAACTCCATAACCAACTTGTTAAATCTTCAATTAGTAATATGAGTAAAAGTTATAAGATGGCTGCATGTAAATATTTTGCGAAGCAATCTTTTAGTGAATAACTAATAGTGAAAAGTGAATAGTGATGGATATTTTTCTCCGCTTTGCTACGAAAAATTTTAATTTTATTTAATTTGTTAAATTTAGTTGCCTTATCGATAATTCCTTTAACAAAGCTAAATATTTGTTTTTCTATAATTAAAAACTTTTCTTAATACCAATGGAGAAAGTTATCCTTGATCAGTGTAAAAATTATATCAATTGGCTTATTAAAAAAGCTCAGAGCGCTTTAACCCGACTAGGGTGCAAGGGTTTTAGGCGTAGCCTGTTGAAGTTATGCTATTACCTTCTGATTACAATATAAGTAAGGTATATAAAATTATTAGCTAGTATGTATAACTATTAAGTAAACGATTAGTATTAATCAAGATATTGGTTTAAAGATAGTAAGTTAAAAGAACTTGCTAGTCATCAGATAAATTGTTTCAGAAAATGTCAGCATGCTATCGCATTTATTTATAATAATTCTTTAAAATATACTTAATAATACTTACTTGAACTTTACAGTGTGGCTACGCCAGGCAAAATTATCATTTTGCCTTTTGAAGCCCTATTAGTATTTGCTGCAGTAATTATTAGTTGCAACTAATTAAGGCATGTAGGATTACTGGCTAGCATATATGTATCAATTGAAGAAACTTTGAAGGAATAGCTAGTATTACTTAAGGTTTCTCAATGATACATATATGTGTTAGCCAAGTAATCTTACATGCCGCTATTTTGTCGTACTTTACCTATTAGACGTAAAACTATACTACTTCTTTTTTCTTTGAATCTAAAAATTGTATTTCCTGGGCAATAACTTCACTCATGTATCTCTTTTCTCCATCTTTTGTTTCATAACTTCTCATTTGAAGTCTTCCAATTACACTTATTAAGCTGCCCTTCTTAGTATACTTAGCCAAATTTTCAGCCTGCTTTTCCCATGCCACTATAGGTATAAAGTCTGCCTGTTTTTCTCCGTTCTGGTCATAATAACCCCTATCTACAGCCAATTTAAATGTAGTAACAAATTTATTGTTTTCTTTAAGCTCTCTTAACTCTATGTCTTTTGTTATTCTTCCAATGAACATAACTTTATTCATAATACTCCTCCAATATTAATAGATGTATTTTTCTAAATTATATCCACTTTATAACATCTTAAACTTACCTTTATAGAAAAATCATCTTAATTCCAAAGAGTACTAAAATAATACCTCCGACATAATCTGCATACTTAGAAAACATGTCAATTTTTCTTAAGTATTTAGCTATTGTGAAAGCAATAATGCACATTATAAGTGTAATCAGACCAATAAACATTGTAGCTTCCAAAAGAACATGTCCTTTATTTATATTGTTTAAAACTGTAAATCCAACTACAGCTGCATCTATGCTCACTGATATTCCAAGTATAAAATACATCTTTCTACTTACTATTATCCTACTACTGCTGCGCTTCATCCCTTCCTTTAGCATCATTATTCCAACTATAGCTATTATTATTCCCCCAATAATTTTAGGAATGGCTAAAATATATGTATTAAACAAATACCCCATGTAAGATCCCATTAACGCAAGAAAAAATTGAAAAAATCCAAAGGATATGCAAAATGATATTTTATTCTTTCTCTTAACAAGAGGGTTTAACCCCAAACTTAAGGCAACTCCAAAGGCATCTAAAGCAAGTGCCAATGAAATTACAAACAGTGAATATATTCCTATATAAAAAATACCCATGAAAAAAAGTCCTTTCATATTTAAATAAGTTTATATAAAATATATGAAAGAACTTTTTTAGTTATTCCCTTTTATAAACAGAGTTCTAAGCTTATCTGTTATCATCTGTCCATAATTCTATATTATATTCTCCAGCAGCATCAAAAGTTATGGAAAGTATCATTTCATTTGAAATTTCCGGCATTTTACCTAAATCACATATACCATTTTCCTGCATATTAACTTGGCTTTTTACGGCATTTACATTTTTAATAATTTTAAGCTTTTCTCCATTATTAATCCTCAGCATTACATTTAAATCATGAAAACCAAGTCTATTTATTATTTCTTGCCTCAACTTTATATTCACAGTTTCTCCTTGTTTCACAGTAACGCTAATATCATTTTCACTAAGTTGCGTTACTCCCCCTGATCCAGCTACCATAATTCCAGCAATTAATTTAGTCGGAGGAATACCTTGTTGATTTATAGTAACTTTTTCTGATACCTTTATCTTTATATCTTTAGGTATTTCAGCGTTAGTTATTATATCTACATATCCTCCATCTGATGAATCTATAGTTACATTTTTATCTATAATTGAGTCAATTCTATATTCTCCACTCTTTACCTTAACCGTTCCCCCATCTTTTGCATTCTGAATGGCTTTATTTATATCAGAATAATCAGAGTTCACATCCTCTTCTACATTTCCACTTGAACTAATTACAGTAAAACTTCCTTTTAGAATATTTGAGATAGGTTTTGCAAATGCAGTTTTAGAATTACAAATCATCAAAATAAATAGTGACATAATAAATACAGATAAACATTTGGTATTTTTCATATACATCCTCCAATTAATTTAATCTAAATAGTTTCATTAATACATAAATGGAGCACTACCTCCATAAAAATCTTTATGATTCATAATTTTCAGCATAAACTTTAAAATCATAATTTCCTTCCACATTAAATATAACAGTCAAATTATATATCTTATCTTCCCTTACAATTTCTTCTTTTGCTATTTCGTACTTACCTTTAACGCAAATCAATGCTTTGTCATTATAAATCAAGTCAATATCTCCATCTGATATACTTTTTCCATTCTTTGTAAACTCTATTTTATATATAACTTTTTTAACCTCTTTAACTCCATGATTAAGTCTTGAAAATATTCTAAGGTTTGACTTTTCTCCTAGATTACTTATACTCTCAAAACCATTAAAATAGAGATTGATAGGTTCCTCACTTCTATTATCTTTCATCAATTGAACAGCTTCTTTAAGATTATATTTATTCTCCAATACATGTTTTAAAGAGTATATAGCTACTAAACTTAAAATAATAAAGATAGTTAATGTAATCTTTTTTCTATTTTTCAACTCCTCCACACCAGCCCCTTTTAATTATTAATTTACATATTTTTACTTTAAGTATTTCCAAATTTTATTACTTTAAACTTCTTGCCAATAATATTTTTATAAAAATTATTATGAAAAATAAAAATGACTAAGCCTCCACTTAAGAAATCTTAGTCTCTCTACTTTTATTACTTTTATTTCTAATATATTTGAATAAGCAAATCATTGATAACCCAAAAATTCCTCCTAATGTGTCAATTAACACATCTGTAAATTTGCCCTCCCTGCCTTGTACAAAAGTCTGATGAAATTCATCTGAGGAAGCATATAAAAAAGTTAACACTAAGGATAAAATTAAACACTTCTTAAAACTAACCTTTTCTGCAATAGCATTGTATAAAAGCATGTAGAGTATACAATATTCAGTAAAGTGCCCAGCCTTCCTAACTATAAAATTAGCGAGCTCTCCGAAGTAACTATCTAAATTCACTCCTAAACTTCCTAATAAATTTATTACAGATCCACTTTTTTCACTAGAAATAACAGCAGGCTCATTTGAAAACTTGAAAATAACAATCATCCAAAATATAACCAAAAGCCATTTTACTATAGTGTTTTTCTTCATGTAATCTCTCCCTTTGGGGACAGTCCCCCGGTATTATTTTCCAAACAGACACTATTTTGCTTCTACAAACTCTTTATATGCACCTCTTCTATTATCTCTAAAATAGGCTAATATCATTTCACTGCTAATTATGTTTTCTGCCTCTAAGCCTATATACATATTATAACTACTCCATCTATACTCTTCTGGTCTCTCAACCAGCTTAGCTCTAACAGGATTGAGATGTATGTACTTACTTGCTTGCAAAAGGTAATTATCATCATCTATAACTTCAGCAGCATATCTTCCTTGAAACAGATGTCCTATGTAATTATATTTTTTGTTAAAGCTCATAGCGTATATAAAATTTATTCTGCCGATTAAACGCCCAATATGTATATCCTCTGTTTTTACTTGGAGGTGAACATGATTTGTCATAAGGCAATAGCTAATTATCTTATACTTATCACTATAATATTTTACTGCTTCTTCTATACAATGCAAATACATTTTATAGTCACTTTCTTCTTTAAAAATACTTTCCTTTCGATTTCCCCTAGCTGTTACATGATAGATTAATTCTGGATACCATATACGATTTTTTCTCGGCATATTTTCACTCCTAACATAAATATATGGTAAATTGTATCCAAATTATGAAATTATAAACGCGGGACAGTCCTCTGAAAAAATTTTTCATGAACTGTCCCCGCTTTATCCACGCTTTATATATTTCTTTTATACCAATTCCAAGCCGTTTCTATTATAGTTTCAAGAGAATTATATTTTGGCTTCCATCCTAATTCTGCTTTAGCTTTTTTGCTAGAAGCTATTAATATTGCTGGATCTCCAGCCCTTCTTTCAGTAGTTTCAGCCTTAATGTTGCATCCTGTAACACTCCTTGCCATATCTATAACTTCTTTTACTGAAAAGCCCTGTCCATTTCCTAAATTATAAATTTTACTATCTCCGCCGTTCTTAAGTCTATCTAGGGCAAGAATATGTGCAGCAGCTAAATCTGTTACATGAATATAATCTCTTACACATGTACCATCTTCAGTATCGTAATCATCTCCAAAAATCATTATCTTTTCTCTCTCTCCTAATGCAACTTGAAGTGTTATAGGAATTAAATGAGTTTCTGGAGTATGCTTTTCTCCAATTTTTCCGCTTATATGTGCACCAGCAGCATTAAAATATCTCAGTATTGTATACTTTATACCATAAGCAGCATCACACCACTTTAATATTTTTTCTACAGAAAGTTTCGACTCCCCATAAGGATTAGTTGGATAAGTACTATCTTCTTCTTGAATAGGAATATTTTTAGGTTCTCCATAAATAGCTGCAGTAGAAGAAAAAACTATATATTTAACATTATGTTTTTTCATTGCCTTTAACAAATTAATAGTAGAATATATATTATTTTCAAAGTACTTCAATGGATCCTCAACACTTTCTCCCACTAATGAATAAGCTGCAAAATCGATAACTGAATCTATATTATTTTCAGTAAATATTATGTCTAAGATTTTGCTATCTCTTAAATCTCCTTTATAAAACTTTCCACCTAAAACTGCTTTTTTATGTCCTTTTTCAAGGTTGTCTAAAATTATAACCTCTTTTTTATTCTCTAAGAGTTCAGCTACAGTATGACTTCCTATATAACCTGCACCGCCACAAACTAAAACCGCCATATATTTTCCCCCTGTACAATCTTTAAAATTTTTAATCTTATCTTCTATAAGATATATGCTATTAGTTGCAGGGACAGTCCCCCGGGAAAAAATTCCAGTGGCCTATCCCCGCTTAAATGCATTAAATACTTTCTAGCGGAAAAAATACTAGTGAATTATATTGTTAAAGGAGAGAATCTACAATGGCTAAGAAAGGCATGAAACGCCCTGACGAAGATGAATTTAGACAAAAACCAAAGAAAAAGAAACCACCAAAAGATGACCCACGTCAAGTCCCAGAAGTCAAATAAAGCTAAGAGGCTGTTGATAAATTTATCAACAGCCTCTTATCTTTATTTTATTAATTTTCTACATAAATTTTACTTGCAATTTCCTTACTTAAACCATTTCCCTTTTCACTTTTTATCTCTTTATTTATTAAAATATAATATGTTTCTCCTTCTTTCAGCTCATTTTTTAAACTTAAAACTACTTTATTTTTATTGTCAGTATTTAAGCTTGCTGAAATCCTCTCACCAGTCTTTGAGTCTATAATTTCTATATTCTTATCATTTACTGTTTCTTTATTTAAGCTATTATTAAAAGTTATAGTAATGTTTTTATCAGACTTTTTCTTAATAATATCTTTTAAGCTTTTATTTCCAGGGTAATAAAGTGCAACTTTTTTATTAACATCTTCTTGAGAATACTTTACCCATCCATTTTCACTGCCAACATATATATTTTCACTTTTTACATTGTTTAATATATAGTCATAAGCTTCCCAATTTTCATCTTTTCGGGCTTCATTAAGGTCAATATAAAAGGTCTTATCGTTTATTTTAACCTTTGCATATCCTATTTTATTACTTAGTGCTTCTATTTTATCTTCTTTTCCAGTACATGAAAAGAAGAGTCTAGCTACTGCCAGAGAATCAACCTTATCATCCTTTACTGGGAAATCTGGAGTTATCCCTATATGATTAATAGTATTTCCATGTGGTGAGAAAAATTCGCTGGTAGTAATCTTTAACATAGCTCCATTGCTTAAACTAAACATATTTTGAGCAACACCTTTTCCATAGCTGGTTGTGCCTACAAAGTAAGCTTTCCCATAATCTTTAATTGCTGCTGATAAAAGTTCAGAAGCGCTGGCACTGTATTCATTAATAAGGAATATGATAGGCTTATCTATAGTACTGCCATAATCAAATCCATTTAAAACAGTCTCATTATTGTCTCGATCTCTCATTAAAACAAGAGGAGTGTCCCCTACAAAGTTTCCTCCTATGGCTAGGGCTGCATTTATATATCCACCACCATCATTTCTAAGATCTATAATATAGCTCCCTACATTTTTAGCTTTAAGTGCCTTTAGGTTTTTATAAAATTCGTTGGCACTATTGTCTCCAAAGGAAGATAGTTCAATGTAGCCAGTGTTATTGTTTAATACATCAGATTTAACTGTAGGAAGAATTATTTGTCTTCTTACTACATCAAAGTTTAAAACTTTTGTATCTCTCTTTACTGCAATATGGATACTTGTGCCTTCTTCCCCTCTTATATATTTAGTTGCCTCTTCAGCAGAAAGGCCTGCTAAATTAACATCTCCCACTTTAGTAATTATGTCATTGCTTTTAAGTCCAACTTCCTCTGCTGGTGAAGTTTCCATTACTCTTGTAATTTTTATTCCTTCGCTAATTACGTCTACTTGTACACCAATTCCACAGAATTTATTATCTATGCTGTTTACAAAATTGTTGTACTCTTCCGCTGTAAAATAACTTGAATATGGGTCATTTAATTTTTTTACCATTTCTTCTATAGTACTTGAATTTAAAACATCCTCTGAAACCTGCTTATAATAATATCTTTCTATAATAGACCTTGCCTCTGATAATATTTTTTCATCAGAAGTTTCAGTGGTCACTGTCTGTGCTGAAACACTATCTAGCGCTTTAACATTTATATATGAAAATTGAAAAGTCAGTGTAAAGGCCAGCACCGCTAATAATGCACTAAACTTTTTCAACTTTGCTTTTCCAGAATTAAAAATCTTCATGAGAATCCTCCTTAATATTCCTTTTTCTTTCACTTATTAATAAATCTATAGCTAAATTAACCTTAAATTTATTTCCATAGAGTAAAAATTAGGGCCTGGCCACTTCAAAATAATGTGACCTGACCCTTATTCTTTTATCTTTCTTATTCTATACTGATTACTTCTAGATCTTCACTTATAGAACCACTGTCTATAACCTTTTCACCATTAGCATCTTTATATGTACGTGGTTTAATAATTGATGCATCTACAGGGTTATTTGTAGCATTATCTACATACTCTCCTGAAAACATTCTAACATAAATTTTAAAATTAGCTGCTTTAAAAGCTTCACTAATTTCAGCCTCATTTCTAGGATCATTTACATAGTCTAGACTATAAGACTTATCACCTAAAATAACGCTACCATTTGGAACTTCTGCAAATGCATTAGATGCAAAAATTGACATAGCTATTAATGTCCCCCCTATAATCTTCTTTGTCTTGTTCATTGTAAAACCCCTCCTTAAACATTATAACTACTTTTTAAGCTTTTTTAAATTAACTTGAACCTTATCTAATTCTTGATTTTTATTTGAAAAAAGTTTTATTGTAACTTTATCTCCATCTTTTTTAGCTGGAAATATTGTTATCTTCTCATCAAAAGGTGTTAATGCTGATATATATCTATCACCATCATAAATCTGAAACTTTACTGCATCTTTATATTGTTCTTTTCCTATATCAGTTAATGTAACCTTTGCTACTGCTCCAACTGGTGCTTTAGCAACTTCAGCAACAACCACTTCTTTGTCGGTTTTTCCACTCTTAGGAAATTTAATTCCAGCAAATATAGTTACTACCATACCTAAAGTTACTATAGCAATTATTACATTAAAAATTACTTTTCTAGTCCCCTTCTTCATTTTAAATCCTCCCAAGCACTTAAGCTACTCTCCGCTTTTTACAGTTACGTCTAAAGAATACTTTTCCTTTTTATCTTTATCGTATAATTTTATTTGAACTTTACTTCCTACTTCTGCAACTGGATACATAGTAGTTTCTAATTTAATCTCTGAAGTTTTAGAAATTGGCTTCCCTTTGCTATAAACTTGATAAAATATCGCTTTGTTTTTGTCTATTTTAGTATCATCTATGATAACTTTTGCCATAGATCCTACAGTAGCATCTTTTACAAATATACCTACTTTATCACCCTTTAAATCCTTTTTTGTTTTTTTAATAGTTTCAACTGGATTATGGGCATTATTTCCGCTTGTATTTGCAGCTTTAGAATTCTTAGAACTATCTAAACTGCCTTCCTTTTTTTCATCTTTAGCAGTTGCTGGACTCTCTTTAGCAGTTTTATCGTTACTTTTGTTTGCAGACATATCTGTAACATTTTTACTTTGCTGATTTTGATTTAAATTTTCTTTTGGCTTAGATTTGCACCCATAAAGTGAAACTGTAAATGCAAATAGTGCTACGAATAAAATAACTGATGCATATCTTTTTTTCATTTTGCCATCTCCTTTAGTTAAAAATAACAGACCATTTATCTAGATGTAATTCATCCTGAAGAATATTTTCTTTCGGAAATACAAAGCTATATAGTTTAGCTTTATTAGGACTTACAACTATTCCATCTTCATTTAGTTCAAATACTCCCCTTGCAATTTCAATATCTCTTGAATCTTTAACAGTAATAGGAAGTTTTTCTAATTTAATTTGACTTTCACTTCCATTTCTAATCACAAGCACTATTGAAAGTCCGCCATTTTCATTTAGGTACACATTATATGTAGATATACTAACTTGTCCCCTTCTTAAGAGCGGAAGCTCAGCTAAAAACTTTTCATACTTCTTTCTATTTTCCCCTTCTATTTCTTTTGGGAAATCTTCAAATTGAAATTTTAAAGTTTCACTTGCTTGTATATTTGTATCGAATATAACTTTTAATTCACTTAATTTGTTATCTTTAATTTCAACTATGTCCTTTTCAAAATATATTTTCCAAGGTCTCACAGCACGAGGTGGAATTTCTCCTACTTCTCTTAAATTAAATGTTTTATTTGCTATAATCTCTCCATTACTATTCTCTATTAATAATGGAACTTGTTCAAAATTTATAGATTTAGGTAATCCATTTCTAATAAATATGCTTGCCTCATATTTGTCACCTATGTCAAATATGTAATCTGTGCTTATATTTATCTCTCCTTCTTTAATAGGTGGAAGAGATGATATTTCATCATTTAAGCATTCTTTCTGAAACTCTGAAACTCTTGCTTCATGATCTGGATGAATAGAAATTTCTGTATCTACAACTTTTCTTTCTTTGTCCGTCTGTTGCATAGTATACTTCCCTCCGTAATGATATTATTGCCATATTTGCATCATCTTTTAAATTCTACTTTATTAAGTATATCATATTTATTATATATTTAAAATTTCTTTTTATTATAAATTAAAGTATTCTTAATATTTTTTACATCTTATACCATATATCTGTCATTATATAATCAAGTGGATTTTTTTCATATAATATCTAAAACATCCATTAAAATTATTATGCATAAAAAGCAAATAAAGAGCAGCGTACCTAAGACTAGGCTGCTGCTCTTTATTGTTGACTAAGCTCTATTAATCTATTCTTATTTTCCCAAGACTAAATCCACTACTTTCATTACTATAATAGATATAACCTTCTACTACATTAATGTTTCTTACTTTATCATCAGAAAGCTTAACTAAATAGCTTCCATCAATTTTAATCTTATATAGTTTACCACTATCGGAGTTATTTCTAAAATATATCCAACCATTAACTACATTAATATAATCACCTTGTTCTCTGGTTATTAGTGTTTTATCACTGCCATTATTTCTTATTTTGTAGATCTTACCACCTTCTGTAAAATATAAATATTCTCCATATATATTTATATTTCTAACTTCACCAGTATTGATTTTAGAGTAAGCTTCACTTCCATCAATTCTCATTTTGTAAAGGCTTAAACCATCCTCAAGGTTTTGGAAATATACATAGTTGTTATCCACAGCTATTTGTGTGAAAACATCATATCTATATGGATAACTATATCTATCCTTTACTTCAGTAGCTTTAATATTACTAGGATCTTCATAGTCTAGGCTATCTACTCTTATTTTCCATATGCCGCCTTTACTGCTGTCAAAGTAGTAGATATACCCATCAACAATATTTATATAGTTTGCGTTATCTGAAGTAATTCTTGTTAAGCTGCTTCCATCATTTTTTATTCTATACATATCTCCTTTGCTAAGGAAGTAAATCCATCCATTATAAACATTAATATATGATACTTCATCAGAAGTAAGTTGAATATTTTGTCCACTGCTTAAGGATTCTTTATACAGCTTTCCACCCTCATTTAGATTTGAGTAATACACCCAACTTCCGTCACTTGCTGCAATTCCTTTATTCATTATGTTACCTATAGAATTTCCTCTAGAACTAACTTTATCTTCCATTACATTTAAAATCAATTTTATTTTTCTACTATAGCCTTCTACAGTTCCATAGTAGGTGTAAGTTCCTGAAGTACTGGTATCTACAGTGTAATCATCCCATAAAACTTCCAATTGTCTCGTAGTACTGTCACTCATTTCAGCCTTTAAAGCACTTGGCAGACTATATTTAACATTTCTATTTATATTTATAAAAACGTCCTCAATCTTTTCTACTGTAACAAGATTTCCACTGCTAAAAGTAAAATTTTTATTAGTTAAGTTATAATAATACTCCCTTACAGGTGAAAAATCTATAGAATTTGAAGGCAAATATAGTGTAGTCAATGATGTTAGATTTTTCAATTGAGTGATATCAGTAATAGCACTATTTCCATCTAACTTAAGACTTGTAAGAGCTTTAAGGTCTTTTAGCGGCTCTAAATTTTTCGTAGTACTATTATTTGTGATTAAATTATTACTTAACCATAAGCTATTTAACTTAGTTAACTTCTCTAAAGGCTTTAAATCTTTAATTTTATTATCATTCAATTCTAATTTTTTAAGTTTATTTAGATTTCCTAAAGGTCTTAAATTTTCTATATTAGTCTTATTTAGTTTTAGGCTATTTAAATTAACAAAGTATTCAATTCCATCTATGCTTTTTATATCTATACCTGAAAGGTCTAAATCTGTAATTTTCTTTACATCCTTATAGTATACATTTCCGTCATATCCAGTTTTGTAGCCTACAATATTTTTTATTGCGCCCTTTAATTCACCATTAACATTTGTTGTTTCATTTTCCTTAAAGAAGTTCACCACAACCTTATCTAGATCAATAGTAAAATCTTTATTTTGCAACTTCTCATAGTAAGGCACTATATAGGAATAATCCCATATAAGCTCATTCTTTCCTAGATAAAGCTCCCTTAAATTGAACATATATCTTAAAGGGCTTAGGTCAGCTGCTGAAATAGGTTGTCCAGCCTCAACTTGTTTATTTCCAACTTTATTCCCATAAAGACTTAAATATTCAAGGTTTGTAAGTCCACTTAACTCATTTATTCTTTCAATTAGATTATTTGATAAATCTAGTCTCCTAAGAGCTGTTAAATTCTGCAAGTCACCTATATTGCTAATATTATTATCTGATAGATCTAAATTCTTCAAATTGGTTAATGAAGCTAGAGAACTAATTTCTCCAATACTATTGTGGTGAAGTATTAGTGTTTCTAGATTTGTTAATACTTCTAAAGGTTTTAAATTAGTTACTTTATTATTACTTAAATCCAAGGATTTTAAGCCTGTAAAGTTTTCTATTCCACCTAAATCAACAATGTTCTTATCTTTTAAGTCTAGTTCTTTAATATCCTTTACATCTCTTCCATAGATATCTCCTGCATATTTTTTAATAATATCTCTAACAATATTCTCAAAATTTATATCTGAAAAGTTTATCTTTCTATTTAAGCCTATCTCCTGATCAAGTTTTAGATTAGTCGTATCTAACTCTTTTAACTTAGGGAAGGTAGCAACAGTATCATTTAAAAGAACAGAATTTGTTATGTTTGTATCTGCTATATTAAGATATACTAAATTCTTCATACAGTATTTTAAACCGCTAATATCAGTAATTTTAGTTCCTTTAAGGTTTAATTTTAATAATAATTCTAAATTCTTTAACTTATCTAGATCAGAATATATATTAGTATTACTTAAATCTAATTCAATTAATTTTGTTAGATTAGATAAATAATTTAAATCATATCCATCTATACTAGTATTACTTAAATTCAGCTTTTGCAATTCCTTTAATTCTTCTAAAGGAGATAATTCATAAATTACTGTTTTATCCAAGTTTAACTCTTTTAAATTTTTAAGATATTTAAGTTCACTAAAATCTGTAGCCTTAATTCCTGTTAATGTTAGCTTTTCAAGAGATGTTAGGGCTTTAATTCCTGTTATATAATAGATATTAGCGTAGCTTAAATCTAATTCTTTAATCTTAGCAAGTTCCGAATAATAAATATCACCGCTAGGTTTATTTATTTCTCTTCTTATAATTTGTTCAAAATTCTTATCTTGAAAAGACATAGGATAGTTTAATGTAAAATCTTTATATAGCAAGCTGTCATAATATCCTGCTACAGGACTATAATTTGTAATGTCATTTTTATTTAAATATAATGTTTTTAAATTAATAAGATTCTTCAATGATGAAATATCATCTATGTAGTTATTTTCTAAATTTAAATATACTAGATTGGTTAAATTACTTAATGCACTAACTTTTGATATTTTATTACTACCTAAATCTAATTTAGTTATATTATAAAAGTTATTTATAGAATCTATATTTTGAATTTTATTTTTATTTAAATACAATTCTCTAAGGCTATAAAAATTTTGCAAACTACTAATATCATTTATATTATTGCTATTCATATTTAGTATTTCTAGGTTGTATAGGTTCTTTAAAGGAGAAATATCTTCAATTCTATTATTACTGATATATAAATTTTTTAAGTTTACAAAGTAATTTAGCCCTTCTATACTTTCTATATCTTTATTGTTTAGATAAAGACTTTGTACATTGATCACATCTTCTTTAAGGATTCCACCTTTTGGTTTATTAATAACCTTTCTAATTTCATTTTCTAAATTTTTATCTTTAAACACAATAAAATCGCTTACCTCAAAGGGTATTTTTATTGTCTTTTTAAGCTTTTTGCCTTTATCTGATTCTAGTCCATCTTTGATTATTATGTAATAGGTTTTGTTTTTCTCATATCCATAATAAGGATATGAGACTTCCAAACTTTTTCTATCAGAGGCTATTCTTACATCTACACTTATCTTATTATTATAAACATCTTGAAGCCATACATAATCTTTTATTTTATTATCATCAATGTTGCTGCTTATACTATAATTAAACTTAACCTTCCATACCTTTTGGCTATTGTCTGTATATTTACTCTCCCAAGTATTTGAATTATCTAATGCCTTTATATTACTTGGAAATAACAGGATGCTAAAAGCAATTAAAAGTACTGCAGCAACAAACTTTTTTCTTTTCATAAGCTTCTCTTTCCTCCTTTATATAACAATCTATTTTATTATCGGAGATTTAAAAGTAGAATAAAGACTAATAGGCATATACCTACTAGTCTTTATTAATACCTATCTAGGCACTACAACTTCTACTACATCAGAGTCATCTAGTTGTCCAGAATTTTCAACTTTAGATTTTAATTTAACCAAAATGCTATCTTCATTCTTAATATCTAGATTATCCACAATTATTTGATTTCTAGTATTTGTAGTTACATTCATAATGTCCACTGGTTTATTGTTAGAACTCTTAATAATCTCTACCGCAGCAGCATCATAAAAGTTTACATTGCTTATAGTTAATTTATATAGCACCTTATTATCTTTTATATAGGATTGCAATGTCATTTGCTTAGATGTCAAAATAAATCTTTGTCCTGAAATAGTTATATTGCAGCTTCCGGTCTTTCCAGTTTTCTTATCCTTTGCTGTTACAGTAACTGTTCCATTCTTATTAGCTTTTAACAATCCATACTGGTCAATTGTTGCTATTTTAGTATCGCTAACATCCCACTCTAAATCTTTATAAGCAATATTCTTAGGCACTGATGTTGCTATTATTTGGAGACTTCCACCATTAGTGTAAATTTCTTTTCCAGTCTCACCCACTAATGTAATGCTCAAATCACTAGGGTTTGTCTTAGCAAGATTAAAGATATATTGTCTTGTTAATTTAATTTCATCATTACCTATAAACTTTAAGTCTGCTTTACAATTTGCAATAATGTCGGAATCCGGAAGATTATTTGGATCTAAAGTTATTTTAGTTGGATTATCCACTGGATCCTTTGTTAGATTACTATCTATAGTCCAGGCTATTTCTAATTGGCTAGACTTAGGTAAATAAGCAGTTCCCACAAAGTTACTCTTTATTCTTTCATCTTTATTCATGTCTTTATAAAAGTTATATAGAGTATAGTAATTATTATAGTAAGTTTTGCGAGGTTCTTGCGCTAAAGTCTTTAGAACATTTAAAAGGTTAATTACTTCTTTATCTATGGCATCTTGAGTAGAGTTTACATTTTGGAGAGTTCTATTAGCGGTATTTATTGCATTTCCTAAGCTGGTAGTACTTACTGCCTTAGGATCTGTGTTTTTTAGTACCTCTAATAGTTCATTTCCTTTTATGATAATTTCATCTAAGGAACTTGTATCCTTCCAAACTGTAATTGGCACCACATTGCTTATGTTTCCACTCTTATCTATGGTAAAGATTTTATAGTTTCTATCATCAAAGCCACTGCCATAAGTAGCATTAGCCTTTGATACACTTTTCAAAGTACTTGTAGATATGCTATTTCCTGTACTTTGTGCTGCATCCTTAGATGAAACTAACGCCTTCAATCTATTGTTTAGTAGCTGCAGATCATTAATTTGACTATAGGTTAATATCTCATCAAAATAATCTTCAGCCATAAGATAAGTAGTTTGAGAATCTGCTGCTATAATTGTGTCCTTAGTGCTCTCTTTTACACTAGTTACCTTATTATATTTTATTGTTGAACCATAAGGCACTGATAATAAGGATTCAAGCTGAAGCACTGGTGCCTTGTTATCTACTACAATATTTCCATTAGATGGAACAGATGCTCCTACGCTATTTTTAATAATTACCTTATATGCCCTATCTCTGTAGTTTACATTATTAGGATCAAATCCTGCTGGAGCCATAAATTCTACTGTTCTTCCATTTGAAATTGTATTAACTAAATAATCTTCTGTAAACGGATTTTCAGTTCCATCCTCAGCTTTCCAACCAATAAATTTGTCACTATATTCTATAGGAACTAGATAAACTTCTTCTCCAGATTTAAGCGGTAAATTCAAATTTACTTTACTTCTACCCTTAACTCTTTGAGTCTGTATATTAGGTTGATCAGGAAGCTTTTCTCCTGTTACAGTCATAACTCCTGGTGCATCTGTGGATATATTACCTTCAACAAGAGGTTTAGTTCCTGCAGCGTCAGGAGCTGCAAATCCAGTAAAGCCTGCTGATATATATATATCATACATACCGTCTTTAAATAATACATCTTTACTATCCCTAAATATTTTCATATCTTTTGTGCCTGTCCATTTTGAAGATGTAATACTTAAGCCCTGATTATATTTCTTTGAGCTTGCCACCGGCTTATTAAGCCTCATATCAAGGTTAGTCTTACTTGGAAGTATATATATTTCCTGTGAGCTTATACTATAACTATCATACTTTTTCCTTCTATTGAAATTAGCATTTATCCATTTTTTTATAGTAAAATCTCTTCCGTCAATTCCTATACCTGCAATATCCTCATCATCTACATTTGCACTGTCAATAATTGGAGCTTCTATTTGATTTATTTCAGTAGGTTTACTCTCTCCTTTTCCTTCTCTTTTAACAGTTAGATATATGCTCTCTCCATATGGGTCTAAATTTAATTTTGAAATAAGAGTCTTTCTGTCTGTTCCAACAGTTCCCTTACCAAGGAGATTAACACAATTTATATCTTTATATACTGAAATAATATCTCCAGCTTTTACTTTCTTGCTGCTTGCAATACCTTCTAGGGTTCCTATAACCTCTAAGGTATCATTAGCTCCTCCATTATTATTTATAACTATCTTATTTGTATCATTTAACATTTCAGAAGGAATATTTAATTCTAATGTTATCTTCTGTCCATAGCCTAAAATTGTTCCTGTATAAGTGTATACTCCATCCTTATACTTTACATTAGTAGTATCCCAGCTTACAGTAACCTCTTTATAAGTATCATCATTCATAAGGGCTGGTACCTTTGGTGGAAGGTACTTAACTTCTAAAGTTTTAATGGGAAGACTTACATCATCATAATCTACAAACTTTTTAATATTCTCAACCTTTACTATCTTATCATCAAGAGAATTTTTACCAATAAGCTTTGGAGCTACACTTCCATCTGTGTCTATTGGAAGCATATAAGTCCTTGACTGTCCTCCTGTAACTATATATATCCAGTCTCCAACAATATTTATATACTCAGTTTTTAAGTCTGCAAGCTTGTGTTTTTCACCACTTCCGTCGGTTTTGATTTTATAAAGTTTTCCTCCATCTTCTGCATCACTATAGTAAACCCAATCTCCTACTACGTTTAAGTGATATCCTTTATCTACTTCTGTAGTGGTTCCTCTAATAGGAACTACTACACCAGTACCGTCTTTTCTTACTTTGCTTAATACACCTGTAGCTGAAGCATAGTAAACCCAATCTCCTACTACTTGTACACCATCAGCCCACTCATCATTAACTTTTCTTCTTGCTGTACCATCTTTATTTACAACATATATTTTATGTCTATCCGATACATTAGAATAATAGATCCAATCTCCTAATAGGTTAATATAGGAAACTTCATCATAAGCTGAAGTATCATAGCTTCCTGTAGATGTCATAACTGGTCTTCCATGAACATTTCCTGCTGAATCTACAGTTCCACCTGTACCATCAGTATTTATTACATATAATCTGCCTTTGTCTGAATGGTTGCTGTAAAATATCTGATTTCCAGATACTATAATATAGGTTGCCTTGTCATCACAAACCTTTTGTTTTGATGTACCATCTTTTTTAACTTTATATATTTTAGCTCCATCAGAATAGTTACTGTAATAAACCCATTGACCTAGTGCATTAATATATTGAGCATTATCAAGAGAAATCTGGTGGTCTATGCTTCCTGTTAAATCTTTTTTATACATAGTCTTATTATCGCCAGTATTTCTGTAGATAGTATCTAAATCTGAATTCATCACAAAGGAACCATTGTTATTTGAATTTCCTGCAGTTGTTCCTAACGTTTGAGTTATTGATATTAAATTATAATATTTTGAATTATCCTTGCTGACATTTAATACTCCTTTAGCTAAAATTGTTTCATTAGAGGATAATATAGATATTTCCTCAAGAGGTTCACTTGAAATTAATGTAGTAGTTTCCCCTATCTTTTTTATGTTATTGCTGTGTTTTAGCTTATAATAAACTGCACCTGGTACTGCTCTTACACTTTTTACATTTACGTTTATTATATTGTTTTTACTTCCTGGCGCAATATCTACAAAAATACTAGCAGGGACTAGCTTATACTCTTTTGCAGTTTCATTCCATTGATAAATTTGTTGTGACCCATCTGCAGCATAATAAGTTATCTGATCACTTCTTTTAAAATTAGAATTATGGTATTCATCACCTAAAAGTTTTTTAATTCTTTCTCCATCTTCAAAGTATATAAAATATGCTTCGTACTCACCATTTTTAATAATATCATTGGCAAGTTGCGAGTTTTTTTCAAGATAAGCTGTAGAGTAAGCCTTATCTTTCATAATAACTGTTCCACCTTCTATAGGTATACCTGGGTATGGATTTTCAATTCTTGTAGTAAAATCCATCTTTAAATCATAAAGCATATTTTTCTTTTTTTCCTTAATTGTAGCTTTACTAGTAATATCTTTGCTTATAGTAAGTCTATACTTTTTGCCGTATTCATATTTTCCGTCGTAATGCACCCCGTTATATGTACCAGACTTTAATTGCACAATAACATAGTGTTTATCTATACCTAAAGACACGTCTATAGGCATGTCCCTATTATTCCCATAATCATAAATCTTTACATTATCCACATTTGCTGAACTTTCTTCCACTTCTCTGTTAAATCTTATTCTCCATATTTTGTCTACTGGTACATCTTGTTTTGT
This sequence comes from Clostridium sp. JNZ J1-5, assembly GCF_053901425.1. Lineage (NCBI taxonomy): Bacteria > Bacillati > Bacillota > Clostridia > Eubacteriales > Clostridiaceae > Clostridium > Clostridium sp. JNZ J1-5. Next base: position 950,865 of record NZ_CM132773.1, read on the forward strand.
TTCTTTTATATTATCCCCGGAAGAATCAGTATATGCCATTGATTTTTGCACTATTAAAGAGTTAGATAAAAACACAAAAGCAAGAAGTATTACAAGTATTCTTGAAAATTTTCTATAGTTTTTATAAATCATCCCTTTTCTCCTTTCTTAATGTTAAATGGCTTTTAGTACCATTGTATTATTATTTATATATAATTTCAACAAAATGCCATAACATATTCCTAAATATTACTACGTTGGTAACCTACTAAAGTTACTTCTTATGCTTAATTTTTGATAGTCTACATTTCTATTATCGTACAATAGCAGGTATACATTAAGTTTATATGACTATTTAAACCACATTTAAAGTAAATAATTTTCATTAGACTATAAAAATATCTATTATAGTTGTTTATTGAACAGTAAATAGAGTAAATTACCAGTTTAATATTACTTCCAATAGAAAAATGTTACATAAATGAGAATTGATTTGTTGACAAAAATAAACAGTATTGCTATTATAATCAGTGTGAGGTATAAAAGCCCACCAATTAAATTAATTATTTATTATTGAAAGAAAGGTAATAATTATGAACATAGGGAAAAACATTCATGAGCTTAGAAAAAAAGCTAATATGACTCAGCAGGATTTAGCTGATTCGCTAGGAATAAGTCGTTCCGCTATATCTCGTATTGAGAGCAAATCATCTCTGGATACAGATTTGCTAGAAAAAATCTCTAAAGCCCTAAATGTCTCCTTAATTTCTTTAATATATGAAAATGAAAATGATGTAAGTACTGAAATAGCTGCAAGCATAACGCCTCTTCCAAAGTCAATTCGTGAACTACATAACAACAATATCGAAACTTACAGAAAACTTCCTGATAAAACTAAAAACTTTGTAAGAGCTATGGGAATAGAGATCTATAATGAAATTTTAGATTTTCAATGTAAAGCAATAGAAAAATTCTCAAAAAACCTGCAGTTAGAGCTTCAATATATATTTGATAATAACAGTGAAACCTTAAAAACATCCTGTATAGATTTTATAGATACCTATACAACAAATTGGATCAGCCATACTCTAAAAGAAAGGGGATATTAACTTGCTGCTAGATGAAGCAATTGAAAAGTTTAAGAGATATCTAATAATGACTGATAAAAGCAAAGAAACGGTCAGATCTTATGGAGTTGACTTAGCAAACTTCCAGCAGTTTTTAGAAGAAAAATATAATTGTCCACTTTATTTAGATGAGGTGCAGGTTGATGATATTGAAGATTATCTATACTTTTTAAAGAGAAAAAATCTTCAAACAGCAAGTAGAAGCAGAAATCTCTATACACTACGCTCCTTTTGGAACTATGGCTATAAAAACAAGATGTGTAAATGGAATCTTGCCATGGCTGTGGAGCCAATTAAAATACAAAAAAAGGAACGTACATATCTATCACCTGAAGAAGTAAAAGAATTAATTGAAGAAATTGATCACCCTCTTATAAAATTAGTGGTGGAAACGTTATATTACACAGGTCTTAGAATTAATGAATGTCTAAACCTTAAAATTGAAAATATTGATCTAGACACTAAAGTGCTCCATGTAATTGGTGGAAAAGGTAATAAAAATAGAGATATACCTATTAATCAAAATCTATTACCCCTTTTTCAGAGCTATCTAAACAATTATAGACTAGAGATTAGCAGTGAATACTTTTTCGCCACTAAAAAATCTGGAAAATTAAGTGCACCTTATGTAAATACTGTACTTAGAGATACAGTAAAAAGGCTAGGCTGGAAAAAGCATGTAACGGCACACATTCTGCGCCACAGCTTTGCTTCTAATCTAATAAAAAATGGAGTTAACATAGTTTATGTACAAAAACTCCTAGGACACTCTAATTTAAAGGTTACTTCAATATACACTCATGCAAATATGGAAGAACTAGATAAATCTATCAACGTATTATAATATGAAACTACTAACAAAGGAAGTGAATTTCATGAACAAAGACAATTTTGAAAACTATTATTCTGAATATGATAAGATGGCTAGAGATGAAATGGCAGCCAATATAAAATCTGATTATGATGAAAAGTACATATTAAAAAGCCTATTTCTAGGCAAAACTAGAGATGAACTAGCAGAAGAGTTTAATCATAAAAGTTATAGAACACTAGATATGTATATGAGAAGACGAGGCTATGCCTGGGATAACCTAAAACAAAATTATGTATTAAAGCCTTCTGAAACACCAAGATTTGAAATGCCATCAACTACATCAAAGGTAGACAAAATAATTTCTCTATTTGAATCAGGACTAGATCCTAGAGAAATAGCCAAAAAAGTAGGAATGAAGGATCATAGAACTATGGCTATGTACATGAAAGACAAGGGTTATATATGGTCAACGGAAGTGCAAAACTATGTCCTTCTAAAAGGTGAACAAAAACCATATGTTATGGATTCAGAAAATTCTCAAGAAAATAGGTACGGCTGTGATATAGAAGATGTGCTGTCAGTAAACATGACTTCTCTAGCAGAAGATACTTCTCCTTCCCATTTTGAAGGTGTTTCTAAGAATGAGAGAATTGAAAAGCTTCTTCCTATGCTGGAAATGCTAGAGAGAAACAAAGAAAAGTTAGCAGAAATTTTATCTATAAATGATGGTAGTACTATCCCCCGCTATGTAGTTGGAGGAATTACAATTACAAAATCTCTATGTATGTCTCACAACTTAGCAGAGCTTGTTAAAGAATTTAGTAAAGAAAAAAATATAAGCCAAAGAGAAATCTTTGAAGTTTCAATTATAGAATTTTTAAGAAAATACGGCTACGAAAATGAAGTTAAAACTCTGTTTGGGTAAATTAGTAACCAGTTACCAGTAACCAGGTGCTAGTGATCACTGCTTAGTAATTACTAGGGGATTGATTACTGGTTACTGGTCACTGGTTACTGGCTACTGGTCACTGGCTACTGGCTACTTCCTCCCATCTCTCCTCTAAGCTTCTTCAATATTGCCTTTTTCCTTTTATGTAATGTTACATATTTTATTCCCGTTATTTCACTATATCTTTTCAGCCCGCCATGTCCTTTCCAATATGAATGTATAATGATTTCCCTATCCTCTTCTGAAAGCTTTTCTAGTGCAAGCTTTAAATTTTTATATTCTTCACTTTGCAATACACTGTCCTCAATACTCATATCTGATGCTGCTAAACTAATATATTCCCCTTCTTCCAACATCTTTTCATAGCTTGTATCAAAATTACCTTTACTGACCTTTCTGATTTCATAATAGTAATTGTTCTTAATAGCGTTTGTAACATAGGCTACAAACCTGTTGCACTCTAATCTATAGCTTTTTACTGCTCTAACTATAGTAATATGTCCCATTTGAATTAAATCATCTCTATCATAACCCTTAATATATATACTATTTGTAAGCTTTAGTATAAAAGGTGTAAACATTCTAATTAGCTCATTTAGAGCTTCTTCATCATTTGACTTCGCTTTTTTAACTAGTGTTTCAATATCCATACTAACTACACCTCCAAACAAATGTTCTTGTGTAATAATTATATAAGAACATACGTTCGATGTAAATACGAATATTGAATTTTTATCCAAATTTGTTTTTTTGTAATGTTGTAATGTATTGATACTACTGGGATTTGTGAGTTAAATTTTCTACATTACATTTTAGATATACTCAACTATTACTTTAATAAATTTTTCTATATCTTTTAAATTATCTAATATAATTTCATATACTATTTCTCTATCAATTTTTAAATAATCATAGACTAATGTATTTCTCAATTCAGCCATATTAAATTACACTAACTAATTTTTAAATATTTAATTATAGTTTTCCAAAATTTATTTTCCACTTTCTCCTCTAACTGCATATCTCTCCTTTAGAAAAATACACAAAGGGGAGAAAATAAATGAATCAACAAATTTTAAGTGTGGAAACTATGGAAAAACTAAAAGCTCAGCTTGTAAATTATATAAGTGAAGAGAGTATTATAACTCCTAATAAAAAATTTTACTGTTTTAATAAGGACCATCATACTTCAGAGACTAAGCCTACTGCAATGCTTTTGCCTTCAAAAGAAAATAATTATTGGACATGCCCTAAGTGCGGAAAAGGAGGCAATATATTCGATGCAGTAGCCCTCCGTGAAAATATAACTGACTTTGAAAAGCAAGTGGAATACCTATCCTCAAAATATCACATACCTCTTCAGTACGAAGAAGCTAGAAGTGTCCCTGAAAATACCGCAAATTACTTAGGTAATATATTTGAATATAATAATACCTACTGCAGGCTAATAAAAAAAGATATTGTGCCCCTATCTAACTTTATAATAAACCCTCTATATGTTGTAGAGGGAAACTCTGAAAGTGAAATAGCTGTAGAGATAAAATGTATGGATGGATCCACCTTTTATAGAACTTTAAATTTAAACATATTTTCTGATGTTTTAAGCTTTAGAAAGGCGTTAAACAATTTGAAACTCTGCTTTGCTGGCACTGTAGAACAACTTCAATACATAAAATCTATAATGTCCAGCAAACCTTATAAACAGGCAAAGGGAGTACAAGCTATAGGTTTTCATAAAATTAATGGAGTGGATTGCTTCGTAACTGGAGATTATGCCATAGACAAAAATATGCAGTACTTTGAAGGATTATCTATGATGAAAAGCTATGAAGAACTAAGTACAAATATACTAGATGCATCTGCTATATCAAAGGAAGAACTAGTTATGATAGGTAAATCCCTATTCAATTTCAATACATTAAATATAACTTCTACAATAATGGGTTATATAGGCGGGACCTTTTTAAAAGGTAAGCTTATGGACAATGGTATAAAGTATGGTCATCTTATAATAGAGGGACAGAGCGGCAGTGGAAAGTCTGAAACCATTGAAAATATTATTATGCCTATATTCTCAATGCTTCAAAGTCCTATGAATGCCAGTGAATGTACCTCCTTTGGATTAAACAGAGCTGCCAGTAGTTCTAATTTTGTCCCTCTTATAATTGATGAGTACAAGCCAAGTAAAATAGGTCAAAGTAGAATATCAGCTATATCCAACATAATGAGAAACTCTTATGACAATCACACTGTAATAAAAGGAGTATCCTCTCTAAAGAAGAACAAAGAATTTAAAGTGCAAGCTTCTCTAATACTCTGCGGCGAAGGAGGAATTACGGAAACTGCCAACATAGAAAGGAGTCTTAGGGTAACCTTTTCCCCTAATTTTCACAATGCAGCAAGAGAAAATCACCTAAAAAATTTAAAAAGAAATAAAAAGTTATTAAAAAAACTAGGAAGAAGCCTTCTGGCTCTAGGAATGAAAATGGACAGTAAGCACCTAATGGATGCCTATTTTAATCTAGAAGAAAAATTAAATTCTAATATTATTAAGAATAGCAGAGTTAAAAACTCCATAATAAATGCCTGCTTCGGCATATCCACAATAAAGGCTCTATTTAAATTGCGGGGATTGGATTTTGAAGAATCCGTTGGACACAGCTTTAAAGAAATAAGGAATGCTATAATAGAAAATGCTAAAAGTGATCTTTTAGATGAGAACACTGGAAGTAAAAGTGTTATTGATTATACTCTAGAAACTATAAATAGAATGGCAATTAACTACATTATAAGAGCTGACTACGATTATTCTCTAGGTATTGATAAGGAGGGTAATGAATTTCTAAAGTTAAATTATTTATCCTTCTATGATAAGTTTTTAAAATACTGTAAGGATCATTCCATTGAGCATGAAATACTCCCCCTAAGCAGCTTTAAAAAACAGCTGGGAAAAACAGACTACTGTATAAGTGTAAATAAGCCTATCAGCTTTAAAATTTCCTCTGGATATATTAATCAGTATAAAACCTTCAGAGCAGCTGCTTTAGATATGAAAAAGTTAAAAGAGTTAAATTTGGATTTAGATTTTTTAATGGATAAAAATTAAGGTTATAAAACTACATAAATTTTTAAAGTGTAATGTTGATAAAAAGTCGGCCAAAAACCTTTATATATCTCATATTACACTCTTACAACATTACACTTTTATTATAAACTTCTACAGACTCTTTATATGTTTTTCAATAACTTCTTCAACTACTTTTAAGTTTATTGCTTGATAATTATGTACAGCAATATTTCTAAAACCAACCATTGCTTTTAGGTCTTTCATTAATTTATCTCCTATACTTACAAAAACTACTCTAAAATCTCTCCCTCTTCATAACAAGCTTTTAAATATTGAGGTGACATGTAATAAACTGCTATATTGTAGTCATCTATATATTCACTTAGCCAAGAGTTGTAAACCTCTATCAATGTTGTAACTATATCTGTTTTGTTTACATTTTCAATTAGCCTTTGGTATACTCCTCCAATACCCCAATAATCTGGCACGTTGTATCTGCAACTGCTTACATTATCGAAAGATCCTTCTTCTATTTTATAATCCTCTATAAAACTATCAGCTACAGCCTCTATTTGCTCACTATGGAATACATCAGCATATTCTAATATATGGCTAATAACCTCTTTTCCTAAATGATTTACTATATAATTACGTTTATTTTTAGTTTTTCTTCCTATAAACTCTATTAAACTACAAAGGTAATATAGATTATTGCTTATCTCTGATCTCATTTCAAATTATAGCTCCTTTCATAGCTTAATATTATCAGAGAATTAGCTATTATTCTATACCAATAAATAAAGAACCATCTTATTTAGATGATTCTTTCCTATTTTACTTATTTAGTTGTATCTTTTCTCTTACACCAGCAGTAATTCGAAACTACTGCACTATTACCTTGTATAATTTACTTTCTTCCGTTTCATCTTCAAAATAAATATAGTTTTTTACAGCATTAATTAAAAATGCAGCATTACTGCTTATAGTATGTTTAGAAGAGCCGTCTAGTTTTATTCTCTCTAATACTCCATCTTCTATTAGGTTAGAGTAATATATCCAGCCATCACTTACATTTATAAATAATGTTGGTGAATTATTTAATTTTGTCTTGTTTGCTCCATTAGTTCTAACTTTATAAATTGAGTAGTTGTCTGAACCATTTATATAGTATATCCAGCCATCTACTACCTGCGTCCAGGAGGCTTCGTTAGTTACTAATTTAGTTCTGCCTGTTCCATTGCTGTTTATCTTATAGATATTTTGTCCATCTGCCATATTTGCATAGTAGATTACACCATTGTCTACGTCTAAGAAAGCAGCTTCATCATTGGTAAGTTTAGTTCTACCGGTCCCATCTACATTAATTCTATATAGCCTTCCTTCATCTGATGTATTAGAATAGTATATATAGTTGTTTTCCACCATTATAAATTCTGCTATATCGTCAGAAAGCTTAGTTCTTTCTGTTCCATCTATTTTTACTCTGTAAAGTTCTCCATTTTCTGAATAGTTTCCATAGTAAATCCAATCACCTAGTACATTAAGATATAATCCTACATCATCACTTACTTTTGTTCTCTCTGTACCATCTAGTCTTTCTTTGTATATTTTCCCCTCATCTTCATGGTTACAAAAATATACAAAACCATCTTTGTAAGCTACAAGTCCAGCATTGTTAATGTTTCCTGCAGAATTTCCCTTGTTTTCTTCTACAGTTAAGGTAAGTTTAGCCTTATTTTCATATCCTAGTACAGTACCTTCAAAGTTGAATACTCCAACCTTTACTGTGCTGGCTGTTCCATTCCAAGTTACATATTTATTTGCTTTAGTTCCATCTTCAAAGGTTGCTAAAACAGTTTGTGGAAGAGAATAACTGGAGTTTTTGAAAATTGAAACCTTGGTATCATCAACAGCTGTAACCTTTTTAACCTCTGAATTTATGTTTATTACCTTTAGCTTCCATCCATCATAGGTATTTTTAGAATCAGTTGTTTTTCCCCATATGTCTACCACATAAGTACCTGCTGGTATATTAGTTAAATCATAATTTATATCCTTAGAATAAGGTGTTAAATCCTTTATCCACTTATTATTCACTATATCATAAAGGTGTAGTTTGTATTGCACATTAGAATCTGCACCCTCTACTCCCTTTACTATTAATTGGTCATTTTTAAAGTATTCATCTTTTTCTGTAAGCATATTTCCATTGAAGTTTAGAGAGCTGTCTTTAACCACATTGATTACAAAAGGAAGAGCATTATCATAGTCTCCATAAGAATTGCTGAATTTTCCCTTTACTCCAACTCTTCTAACTCTTATAGCAAATCTATAGTAATCAGCTTTAAGGTTTAGGTTAGTAATGTCAACTTTAACTAATTCACTGGCATCTGAGGGCTGAGTCCATCCATCTACCATGTTTTCATTATTTATAAGCTGCCAATTACTTCCCATAGTGGTTTGGCAAGTATAGAATAATTGATATTGAACTTGGCCAGTATAATTTTTTGAAGCTACAAAAAATTGATTACTGTCCCCCTCCCTGTAAGGTGTGTGATCTAGAGATACTATACCAACTTCAGGTATTATTTCTTCCTTAATATATATAGTTTTAAGTTTCCAGCCTTCATATTGAGCAGTGCTGTCTTTTCCCTTTGCCCAAATGTCTACTACATAAGCTCCTGGAGTAAGCTTGTTTAAATCATAGCTTATAGTGTCTCCGTAAGGTGTTAGATCTTTAATCCATCTGTTATTGTTTACATCATATATATGTAATTTGTACTGTGTACCTTCTGCTGCACCCTCTACCCCATTTATCTTTAGGGTTTCTGATGAAGTAAAGGTTGTCTTGTCTATTAACATGTTTCCATTTAAGTTTAAGTTTGAGCTTTTAACAACGTTTATTGCAAACGGAAATGCACTGTCGTAATCTCCATAGCTGTTGCTGAATTTACCCTTAACTCCAACTCTTTTAACTCTTATGGCAAATCTGTAACTGTCCCCTTTAAGATTCAAGCTTGTAATATCTATCTTAGTTGAATCCTTTGCTTCTACAGGACTTGTCCATCCATTAACTAAATCATTATTTTTAACCAGTTCCCAATTGCTTCCCATGGTTGTCTTACATGTATAGAACAATTGATACTGCACCTTTCCACTGTATCCTTTTGAAGATACATAAAAGGCATTCTTGTCTCCTTCAACAAAAGGAGTATGATCCAGTGAAGCCATTGAAACTTCTGGAATAGCTTCTGCTGCCTTAGCTTTTAGAGTGCTAGGATTGATTATTCCTAATATACTAAATAGTAAAGTAAATGTTAGGAACATGGCAAAATTTCTTTTTGTTTCCCTCTTCTTCATTTGTTTTACCCTCCTGCTTAATTTATAAACAATATGTAAACATACATTAATTGATTTTAGCATGGATTAACTTACAAGTTCTACAGGTATATATTTCACGGATTACCAGGTAAGTTTAAATAAATGTAAAAATTAACATATATTTAAAGTAGAAGTAAATAAAAAAGATCCATATAAAATGGATCAGAAGATTTTAGATTATTTTTTTATTTTATTGCTTTCAGCTTAGCTATGTCTTTCCAATTGCTTGCTGTTATTACTTCCACATCATTTAAATTATCTCTAATTTCTTCAAGTTGATTAATTGTATCATTTCTAAACTCTTTTACTTCAGTTCTAAACTCAGTTAAATCAGCTGTCTGTTCTATTACTGAATCAATCTTTTTCTCTATTCTGTCTAATCTTTCATTTGTTCTATTTTGACCATCTACTAATTGATTAAGTAACTCTAAAATTTTATTTTCCATATTTTCACCGCCAAAATAAATTATCATATTGTAATGAAATTATATCATTATAGAATTTTTTTATCAATGTGCAAAAATTTACATAAATTATTAGTATTTATGCTCCTGGCAGATTCTTAAGAATCTCTCATGATTCCACAAATTACAAAAATAAAAGAACATATAAAATGTTCTTCATATAAAATGTTCTTTTTTATTATTTTACTGCTTTCAATTTTGATATATCATTCCAGTTTTTTGATGTTATCATTTCTACTGCTGTTAAGTCCTCTCTAATTCCTTTGACTTCCCCTTCTACTCTTGCAATTGTATGATTAAGCTTATCTATTTCTGATTTATGAGATTCACTTGCATGTTCCAAAGCTCTTAATATTTGTGTATGTTCATCAAGCTTATTATTAATAGTTTTTAATAGTTCTAAAATTTCTTTTTCCACTTTTTCACCACCATTAATTTTTATGGCTACATTTTAACATTAATATATATTAACTTCAAGTAGTATATTTTTAATTTCCAGCATAAATATCTTTTTTGCTCACAACAATAATAAATTTTTTATATCTGCAAAATTTTATTATACTCCTTTGTATTTTTTTCCTTACATTGGCAATAATTAAAAATAAAAAAAATTATGGTGTTACTGAGTAAACCCATAATTGTCTATAAAAGTTAATATTGTGTATAATCTATATAATTTCAAACTATCTTATCCACATTTTGTCCACATAAAAACTGATTCTTTATTTTTATAATATTTTTTCTTGTAAACAATATTTTATATTTATTAAATATTTAAAAAAGTTCTGTCAAATATTATAAATTACATTATTTATTTAATATTTATTTTACACTGGTCAAATTTTTCCATAGCCTCTTGGACAAGCTATATAGCCATTTTCATGTTGGATTTTTTAACCATATTTTTTGGTAAAATAAGTGCTATTAACGCAACAACAATTCAAGTAACATTCGACAGTGCAGTAACATCTGAAGATTTAGTTAACAAAGAAATAACTGTAACAGCTGGGGACGTAACTTTAACAGCTGCATATGCTAGTCTTGCAGATGGTAAGGCTAGTTTTATTATAACAGATACAAGCAAGAAACTAGTTGATGCCACAACTTACACTGTAAGCGCAGATTGGACAACTATAGCTAATAACACATTCGTAGCTAAAATAGCTAATACTAAATACGGAAAAACATTTGAAAAAGTTACAACTGGAGTAGCTGCTAGCAGCTCTACAGAAGTATTCTTCAGTGCTAAAGATCAATACGGAGATGCTCTATCTTTAGGTGCTGTAGGAAACATAACAATTACTGGAAAGAAAAACGGAATGCCATTATTATCTTCTGAAGTAACAACATCTGTAACAAGCAACGGATTATTAAAAGTTACAGTTACAAAAGCTTTGGCTGAAAATGATGTTCTAGAATTAACAGTAGGAAACAAAGATGCTGAAGGTAAAGCGTTTACAGTAGCTCCTGTAAGCTATACAGTTGGTAAAGCAGCCACACTAGTAGCAACAGATGTTAAATCTATTGCAGCTACTTATATTGCAGCAAACGGACGTCAAGTAGCTCCTGTTAAAGATGTATTACCAGAAGATCAAATTACATTAACTGCTGATGTAAGAGATCAATTCAACAATCCAATACTAGATGCTGGTGCTGGAAATACTCTAGTAAGATGGGTAGTAGTAGAAGGAAAAGACTTAATAGATCCAGCAGGTGTTCTTGGAGATGCTAATGAAGCAAACAATGATACACAAGTAAATACAGTAACATTTACAGCTAAAAAAGCTGGTACTCTAACTGTAGAAGCATACAACATAGCAAACGGAAGAAAAGCTACTTATACAGTTCAAATTGGAGCAGCCAAGTTGACAACACTATCTTTAACTGATGAAAACCCAGCTACTCAATACAACAATGAAGTAGTTAAATATAGAAAAATAACTCAAAATGATGGTGCTGTATTAACAGCAGACATGATTAAATTTAACGTAGTTGCTAAAACTCAAGGAACAGCTGCAAGTGATGTTGTAGTTTCAGCTTCATTAAGAGGCGGCACTGGTTCTGATAAAAACGACATAGTAATCAGCGCTAAGACATTAAAATCAGGAACATACGAAATAACTCCATACGTAGGAACAGCTTTTGATGCAGAAGATGTTATAAAAGCTGCTAAATTTGACGTAGTAACTACATTAAATCCAGTTGCAACAAAAATTGATCCTATATCACTTCCAATACTAAAAGTTGATACAAAGCAAAAATCAGATTTAGTAGTTAGAAACACTCATGGTGAAGCTATAGATGTAACTTCTACTAATGTTTTAACAACAGTTTATAAAAATGGACAAGTTTCTACAGATCTTGAAATAGAAGAATTAGATGCAAATGGTTCATCAATAGCTGGAGCAACTGGTACAACAGTAGTTAAAGCTTTAAGATTCAATGCAACAGCTGCTGGAGATTATACAGTAAGAGTAAGCATAAATGGAACAGTAGCAACTTATGATATTTCTGCTACATCTGAAGTTACAACACTTCAATCTATTGAACTTGGAGCAAACATTGTAGATAACACTATAATAGCTAATTCTACAACTCCAGTTTATAGAGTAATAAGCGTAAAAGATAACAAAGGTGATGAAATAATCCCAGATACTACAGGTTGGAATTTATCAGTTAAAAAGGGAACTGATGATGTGGCTGGATTTGCAAATCTTGTTTACTACAAACATGATGCAAAGGGAGCTATAGTAGATGCTACATTAACTGATGCTGAAGGTATTGCACTAAAATTTGTTCCAGATGCAGCTTCTGTAAAAGATTTTGCTGCTGATACAGTGTTAACTATTTCATTAGATAATGCTGTTGCAACACCAATACAAGACACATTAAATGTAACTGTAAAAGCTAAAAGTGCAGTAAAATCAATAACTCTAGCTGATACAAATATTACAGTAATTCCTGGTGCTAAGGTTAAAAAAGAAATAGTTGTATTAGATCAATATGGAAAAGCTATAATTGACCCTGCAATGGTTGAAATACCAGCTATCGAAGGTGGAAAGGTTTCTGCTGAAGTTACTTATGATTCAACTGCTAAAAAGATGTATATAACATATACTGGAGTAGCTACAGGTAACGGAACTGTAGTTGTAAGATCAGTAGCAAATAATGCAATAAAAGCAACTGCTAACGTAACAGTTGGCGACAATACAAACATAGACACAATAGTATTTGATGCATATAACTATAAAGTATACAACAACGGAACAGACGATGCACAAGATCAAGAAATAACTTTAACATATAAAGTAAATGGTGGAACTTTAGATGTTCCTGCAAGTGCAATTAATGTAATTGCTGATTCAGACTTAGTTACTGTAACTAAAGACGGTTCAACAATAAAGATTAAAGCAAAAGAGGGAGTAAATACAGCTGCAACAGGTATAGGCGATAAAGATGGCGTTATAACAATAAGCCTTCTTACAGCTAACGGAAAGACAACTTCAATAGATTTAACATTCTCAGATGATGCATCAGTAGTAAATAAGTCATCAGTAGTAATTAAAGACACTGTAGATGAAAATAAAACTGCTGAAGGAGTACAATTAGTACTTGGTAAAGATGCAGAAGGTGAAGTGGACACGGTAACAACTGGTCAAATCACATTGTTAGGTAAAGATCAATACGGAGTAGAAAAAGACGTAACTGCTTCAACAACTTGGGCTTCATCTAACGAATCAGTAGCTACAGTAGACGCAATCGGTCTTGTAACAGCAAAAGGTGCTGGTAAGACAACAATAACAGGATTCTATCAAGGAAGCCTATACACTATAGAAGTAGAAGTAACTCAAGCATTAGCTGATACATTAAGCTAATAGGCTAAATATAATAAATATCTCTCATATATAAATCACATCACGTAATTCATTTCAATTAAAATCAAATCAATTAATATGGGTTCCTAATTAAGGAACCCTTTCTTTTGTATATAGACGACTAACTGCTGGTGGATCTTCATCTATTGCCACTATTATTCTTTCATATGATCTTCAATATCTATTATATTTGATAATGGAGGTTTTAACCCCCGAGGGTCTTTAAGAAAAGTACTTCCCTCCTACACACTTAACTTTCCCTTCTAATTCCATTGAAAATAGAGTGTCTAAAATAATTGATTTATCCACTTTAAGCAATACAATTATTTCATCTATTGTGTAGGCTTTACTCTTAATTATAGTCAATATATGTCTTTCTTCATCAGTAATGTAGCTAGATTTATTTTTTAATCTCTTCTCAGAAACAAAATTCATAGTATTATTTATAATCAACTGGCTAGTGTTCAGATAGATACTAGCACCTTCGGATATAAGTTTGTTTGTACCTTTGCTTTCTTTTGAGTATATACTATTGGGAACAGCAAATACTTCTTTATTCTGTTCCTTTGCATATTCAGCTGTAATTAAGGCGCCACTTTTCTCTCCTGCTTCTACAGTTAAAATTTTTTGACAGCATGCACTTATAAGTCTGTTTCTCTTTGGAAAGTTCTGAGGGCTTGGCGTTACACCTGGAGCATATTCAGAGATTATTACGCCAGTTTCAACTATGCTTTTCATAAGCTCATAATGTTCCTTTGGGTAGCATATATCTAATCCACATCCAAGAAAAGCCATAGTATATCCACCCGACTTTATGCAAGCTGTATGAGCATAACTGTCTATTCCCTTAGCCATACCGCTTATAACAGGAATTTTATTTTCTGCTAAAAACTTTGCTGCTTCAACTGTAACTTGTTTTCCATAATCGCTACATCTTCTTGAACCTACTATTGCTACCCCTGAAACATCCTCATAAAGATTTCCCTTATAATATAGCAAGATAGGCATGTTAGGGTAACTTTTTATGCCTGATGGAAACTCCTTTTCCTCATATGTAACAATATCTATATTTTGTTTTTTACATTCCTCTATAATTCTTTTAGCAGAATTTAAATCTTTAGATTGAATAATAACTTCTACAAGCTTATCTCCTATGTCTTCTAATCCTCTTATTTCCTCTTTTGTTGCATTATAAATCCTTTCTGGTGTCACAAGTCTACTAAGCAGTTTTTTAGCTGTTACAGGGCCAATTCCTTTTAATTCATTTAACCATATCCAATATAGATAATCTTCCTTCATAATATACCTCTAAACTACCATCATATTTGATTGTTCTTTTTCTAAATCTCTGCACATTAATGCTTTAAAAATATCCTGTTTTCTAATATTCTTGGATTCATCTATATCCGCAAAAGTTCTAGCAACTTTTAAGTATTTATGATAAGACCTAGCACTAAACTTAAACCTGTCATAAGCTAACTGTAACAGCTTTTTCCCCTCTCCATCTAGTGCACAAAACTCTTTTATTAAGGAGGAAGTCATTTGTGAATTACTATTTACTCCGTCTATACCCTTATACCTTTTGCTTTGTATTTTCCTTGCTATTTCAACCCTTTTTCTTAATTCATTAGAACTTATTCCTTTGGAGTAATCAGATAGCTCCATAAAATCTACAGGTTGAACATATTTTTGTATATCTATTCTATCTAATATAGGACCGGATATTTTTTGTCTATATTTTATAACTTCATAATCTGTACATTGGCATTTTTCATTCCCATAATATCCACATGGACAAGGGTTCATAGCTGCTACAAGCATGAAGTTTGCAGGGTAAGTGTTAGTATATTTGACTCTTGATATAGTGACTATATTATCCTCTAAGGGCTGTCTTAAGGCTTCTAAGCTTTTTCTATTGAATTCAGCTATTTCATCTAAAAATAAAACTCCATTGTGAGCTAGGGATATTTCACCGGGCATAGCGTTGTTGCCTCCACCTATAAGTGAATTCATTGAAGCGTTATGGTGAGGCGATCTAAAAGGTCTTTGAGTTATTAAACTTCCTTTATTTTTTAATAGTCCTGAAACGCTGTATATTTTAGTTACTTCTAGTGCTTCTTCTTCCGTCATAGAAGGCAATATTGTGGGTATTCTCTTAGCTATCATGGATTTTCCACAGCCAGGAGAACCAGACATTATAATATTATGCCCACCTGAAGCTGCTGCAACTATGTAATCTATAGCTGAGTCTTGTCCTTGAACATCTTCAAAGTCAAATAGATAATCCCTTTGAATTCTATGGTCATCTTTGTATTCTTCTAAGGGTTTATAGGTAGTTGAGTCTTCTAAAAATCTTACTACATCATATAAAGTATCAAAGGCAAAAATATTTATACCTTTAACTAATGATGCTTCTTGCAAATTGTCCTTAGGAACAATTAAGTTTGTTATATTATGTCTTTTAGCTTCTATAGCCATAGGAAGTATTCCAGAGCAAGGTCTTAACTCTCCATTAAGTGACAGCTCCCCTATAAATCCAAATTTATTAATCTCATCTAAAGTTATTTGCTTTGTTTGAAGCAATATACCTAAAGCCATGCCTAAGTCAAAATGTGATCCACTTTTTTTCATATCACAAGGAGCTAGGTTTATTACAATTTTCATTTTGGGAAATTCATACTTTTCGTGGTTTATAGCAGCCTCCAGCCGTTCTCTTGATTCCTTAACCGCTGCATCTCCTAATCCAACTATAGAAACAGATGGCTGCCCATATATAGTATCCGTCTCTATGTTAACTACATAGGCATCTATTCCTGATATAGCAAAACTATTTATAACTGAAGCCAATTAAATCACTTCCTCTTCATATTTAGCTTTTACTCCATTTTTAACAAAAGTTTTATATAAATCTCTTTTCATATCTTCCTTAAAATAAGAAAGTATTTTTTCTGAATTTATAAGTTTTTCTTCCCTAGTTCCTATGTACATAGAGTAGCTACTCCACTTATATTCTTCAGGTTTTCTTACCATATTTGCTCTCACTGGATTAAGATGTATATATCTGCTAGTTTCAATCAGCTGAGTGTCCGATTCAATAATTTCTGAAAAATACCTATCTTGATACAGGTGCCCTATATAGTTATACTTTTTATTAAAAAACTTAGCATAAATACTATTTACCCTAGAAACAAAATACTTTAAATGCATTTCCTTAGTATGTAATAAAAGGTGTACGTGATTATCCATAAGGCAATAACATAAAATTTCAAATTCATTTTTAAAGTATTCAAGGCTTCCTTCTATAATAGTTAAATACACTTGAAAATCTTCCTCATCTTTAAATATGTCATTTCTCCTGTTTCCTCTTGCCGTTATATGATAAATTGCATTAGGGTACCATACCCTAGCCACATTAGTCATTTATTGTATTCTTCCTCTCTAAACATATTATGATTATCTTAATTTTTGACAGCTATTTAGAGATATAAACCTACCCTGGAAAATCTTTAGAAAGAACATTATTGGATACCTTTGGCGAACCTTGTGCTTGTGAAAATAAAAAAGAACCATCCTGTCAGATGATTCTTAACCCCCGAGGGCCAATGTCATTTTCACGACCCTCGGGGGTCGTTGCCAGCGAAGCGAGCTTGCTATTGTATCTAAACTGATAGAATTATTTATAAACAATTGGCTAGGATTTAGATAAATACTAGCACCTTCGGATATAAGTTTGTTTGTACCTTTACTTTCTTTTGAGTATATATTATTGGGAACAGCAAATACTTCTTTATTCTGTTCCTTTGCATATTCAGCTGTAATCAAGGCACCGCTTTTCTCCCCTGCTTCTACAATTAAAATTTTTTCAGAGCATGCACTTATAAGTCTATTTCTCTTGGGAAAGTTCTGAGGGCTTGGCGTTACACCTGGAGCATATTCTGAGATTATTGCACCAGTTTCAGTTATGTTTTTCATAAGTTCAGCATGCTCTTTTGGATAACATATGTCTACCCCACAACCAAGAAAAGCCACAGTATAACCAAGTGATTTTATGCATGCCGTATGAGCATAACTGTCTATTCCCTTAGCCATACCGCTTATAACAGGGATTTTATTTTCTGCTAAAAACTTTGCTGCTTCAACTGTAACTTGTTTTCCATAATCGCTACATCTTCTTGAACCTACTATTGCTACCCCTGAAATATCCTCATAAAGATTACCCTTATAATATAGAAAAATAGGCATGTTAGGGTAACTTCTTATGCCTGATGGAAACTTCTTTTCCTCATATGTAACAATACTTATATTTTGTTTTTCGCATCTTTCTATAATTTTTTTAGCAGGATTTAAATCTTTAGATTGAATAATAACTTCTACAAGCTTATCTCCTATGTCTTCTAATGCTCTTATTTCCTCTTTTGTTGCATTATAAATATTTTCTGGGGACATAAATCTATTAAGTAGTTTTTTAGCTGTTACAGGGCCAATCCCTTTCAATTCATTTAACCATACCCAATACAGATAATTTTCCTTCATAATATACCTCTAAACTACCATCATATTTGACTGTTCTTTTTCTAAATCTCTGCACATTAACGCTTTAAAAATGTCCTGTTTTCTAATATTTTTAGATTCATCTATATCTGCAAAAGTTCTAGCAACTTTTAAGTATTTATGATAGGATCTAGCACTAAACTTAAACCTGTCATAAGCTAACTGTAACAGCTTTTTCCCCTCTCCATCTAGTGAACAAAACTCTTTTATTAAGGAGGAAGTCATTTGTGAATTACTATTTACGCCTTCTATATCTTTATATCTTTCACTTTGTATTTCCCTTGCTCTTTCAACTCTTTCCCTTAGTATTCTGGAGCTTATTCCTTTGGTGCAATCAGATAACTCCATAAAGGCTACTGGTTGAACATATTTTTGTATATCTATTCTGTCCAATATTGGCCCTGAAATCTTTTGTCTGTATTTTATAACTTCATAATCTGTACATTGGCATTTCTCATTTCCATAATATCCACATGGACAAGGGTTCATAGCTGCTACCAACATAAAGTTTGCTGGGTAAGTGTGAGTATATTTTACTCTTGAAATTGTAACTATACTATCTTCTAGAGGTTGTCTTAATGCTTCTAAAGCCTTTCTATTGAATTCAGCTATTTCATCTAAAAATAAAACTCCATTGTGAGCTAAGGATATTTCACCGGGCATAGCGTTGTTGCCTCCACCTATAAGTGAATTCATTGAAGCGTTATGGTGAGGCGATCTAAAAGGTCTTTGAGTTATTAAACTTCCTTTATTTTTTAATAGTCCTGAAACGCTGTATATTTTAGTTACTTCTAGTGCTTCTTCTTCCGTCATAGAAGGCAATATTGTGGGTATTCTCTTAGCTATCATGGATTTTCCACAGCCAGGAGAACCAGACATTATAATATTATGCCCACCTGAAGCTGCTGCAACTATGTAATCTATAGCTGAGTCTTGTCCTTGAACATCTTCAAAGTCAAATAGATAATCCCTTTGAATTCTATGGTCATCTTTGTATTCTTCTAAGGGTTTATAGGTAGTTGAGTCTTCTAAAAATCTTACTACATCATATAAAGTATCAAAGGCAAAAATATTTATACCTTTAACTAATGATGCTTCTTGCAAATTGTCCTTAGGAACAATTAAGTTTGTTATATTATGTCTTTTAGCTTCTATAGCCATAGGAAGTATTCCAGAGCAAGGTCTTAACTCTCCATTAAGTGACAGCTCCCCTATAAATCCAAATTTATTAATCTCATCTAAAGTTATTTGCTTTGTTTGAAGCAATATACCTAAAGCCATGCCTAAGTCAAAATGTGATCCACTTTTTTTCATATCACAAGGAGCTAGGTTTATTACAATTTTCATTTTGGGAAATTCATACTTTTCGTGGTTTATAGCAGCCTCCAGCCGTTCTCTTGATTCCTTAACCGCTGCATCTCCTAATCCAACTATAGAAACAGATGGCTGCCCATATATAGTATCCGTCTCTATGTTAACTACATAGGCATCTATTCCTGATATAGCAAAACTATTTATAACTGAAGCCAATTAAATCACTTCCTCTTCATATTTAGCTTTTACTCCATTTTTAACAAAAGTTTTATATAAATCTCTTTTCATATCTTCCTTAAAATAAGAAAGTATTTTTTCTGAATTTATAAGTTTTTCTTCCCTAGTTCCTATGTACATAGAGTAGCTACTCCACTTATATTCTTCAGGTTTTCTTACCATATTTGCTCTCACTGGATTAAGATGTATATATCTGCTAGTTTCAATCAGCTGAGTGTCTGATTCAATAATTTCTGAAAAATACCTATCTTGATACAGGTGCCCTATATAGTTATACTTTTTATTAAAAAACTTAGCATAAATACTATTTACCCTAGAAACAAAATACTTTAAATGCATTTCCTTAGTATGTAATAAAAGGTGTACGTGATTATCCATAAGGCAATAACATAAAATTTCAAATTCATTTTTAAAGTATTCAAGGCTTCCTTCTATAATAGTTAAATACACTTGAAAATCTTCCTCATCTTTAAATATGTCATTTCTCCTGTTTCCTCTTGCCGTTATATGATAAATTGCATTAGGGTACCATACCCTAGCCACATTAGTCATTTATTGTATTCTTCCTCTCTAAACATATTATGATTATCTTAATTTTTGACAGCTATTTAGAGATATAAACCTACCCTGGAAAATCTTTAGAAAGAACATTATTGGATACCTTTGGCGAACCTTGTGCTTGTGAAAATAAAAAAGAACCATCCTGTCAGATGATTCTTAACCCCCGAGGGCCAATGTCATTTTCACGACCCTCGGGGGTCGTTGCCAGCGAAGCGAGCTTGCTATTGTATCTAAACTGATAGAATTATTTATAAACAATTGGCTAGGATTTAGATAAATACTAGCACCTTCGGATATAAGTTTGTTTGTACCTTTACTTTCTTTTGAGTATATATTATTGGGAACAGCAAATACTTCTTTATTCTGTTCCTTTGCATATTCAGCTGTAATCAAGGCACCGCTTTTCTCCCCTGCTTCTACAATTAAAATTTTTTCAGAGCATGCACTTATAAGTCTATTTCTCTTGGGAAAGTTCTGAGGGCTTGGCGTTACACCTGGAGCATATTCTGAGATTATTGCACCAGTTTCAGTTATGTTTTTCATAAGTTCAGCATGCTCTTTTGGATAACATATGTCTACCCCACAACCAAGAAAAGCCACAGTATAACCAAGTGATTTTATGCATGCCGTATGAGCATAACTGTCTATTCCCTTAGCCATACCGCTTATAACAGGGATTTTATTTTCTGCTAAAAACTTTGCTGCTTCAACTGTAACTTGTTTTCCATAATCGCTACATCTTCTTGAACCTACTATTGCTACCCCTGAAATATCCTCATAAAGATTACCCTTATAATATAGAAAAATAGGCATGTTAGGGTAACTTCTTATGCCTGATGGAAACTTCTTTTCCTCATATGTAACAATACTTATATTTTGTTTTTCGCATCTTTCTATAATTTTTTTAGCAGGATTTAAATCTTTAGATTGAATAATAACTTCTACAAGCTTATCTCCTATGTCTTCTAATGCTCTTATTTCCTCTTTTGTTGCATTATAAATATTTTCTGGGGACATAAATCTATTAAGTAGTTTTTTAGCTGTTACAGGGCCAATCCCTTTCAATTCATTTAACCATACCCAATACAGATAATTTTCCTTCATAATATACCTCTAAACTACCATCATATTTGACTGTTCTTTTTCTAAATCTCTGCACATTAACGCTTTAAAAATGTCCTGTTTTCTAATATTTTTAGATTCATCTATATCTGCAAAAGTTCTAGCAACTTTTAAGTATTTATGATAGGATCTAGCACTAAACTTAAACCTGTCATAAGCTAACTGTAACAGCTTTTTCCCCTCTCCATCTAGTGAACAAAACTCTTTTATTAAGGAGGAAGTCATTTGTGAATTACTATTTACGCCTTCTATATCTTTATATCTTTCACTTTGTATTTCCCTTGCTCTTTCAACTCTTTCCCTTAGTATTCTGGAGCTTATTCCTTTGGTGCAATCAGATAACTCCATAAAGGCTACTGGTTGAACATATTTTTGTATATCTATTCTGTCCAATATTGGCCCTGAAATCTTTTGTCTGTATTTTATAACTTCATAATCTGTACATTGGCATTTCTCATTTCCATAATATCCACATGGACAAGGGTTCATAGCTGCTACCAACATAAAGTTTGCTGGGTAAGTGTGAGTATATTTTACTCTTGAAATTGTAACTATACTATCTTCTAGAGGTTGTCTTAATGCTTCTAAAGCCTTTCTATTGAATTCAGCTATTTCATCTAAAAATAAAACTCCATTGTGAGCTAGGGATATTTCACCGGGCATAGCGTTGTTGCCTCCACCTATAAGTGAATTCATTGAAGCATTATGGTGAGGTGATCTAAAAGGCCTTTGAGTTATTAAACTTCCTTTATTTTTTAACAGTCCTGAAACGCTGTATATTTTAGTTACTTCTAGTGCTTCTTCTTCAGTCATAGAAGGCAATATTGTGGGTATTCTCTTAGCTATCATAGATTTTCCACAGCCAGGAGAACCAGACATTATAATATTATGCCCACCTGAAGCTGCTGCAACTACGTAATCTATAGCTGAGTCTTGTCCTTGAACATCTTCAAAGTCAAATAGATAATCCCTTTGAATTTTATGGTCATCTTTGTATTCTTCTAAGGGTTTATAGGTAGTTGAGTCTTCTAAAAATCTTACTACATCATATAAAGTATCAAAGGCGAAAATATTTATACCTTTAACTAATGATGCTTCTTGCAAATTGTCCTTAGGAACAATTAAGTTTGTTATATTGTTTCTTTTAGCTTCTATAGCCATAGGAAGTATTCCAGAACAAGGCCTTAGCTCTCCATTAAGTGATAGTTCCCCTATAAATCCAAATTCATTAATCTCATCTACAGTTATTTGCTTTGTTTGAAGCAATATACCTAAGGCCATGCCTAAGTCAAAATGTGATCCACTTTTTTTCATATCACAAGGAGCTAAGTTTATTACAATTTTCATTTTGGGAAATTCATATTTTTCGTGGTTTATAGCAGCTTCTAATCTTTCCCTTGACTCTTTTACCGCTGCATCACCTAATCCAACTATAGAAACGGAAGGCTGGCCATATATTGTATCCGTCTCTATGTTAACTACATAGGCATCTATTCCTGATATAGCAAAACTATTTATAACCGAAGCCAATTAAATCACTTCCTCTTCATATTTAGCTTTTACTCCATTTTTAACAAAGGTTTTATATAAATCTCTTTTTATATCTTCCTTAAAATAAGAAAGTATTTTTTCTGAATTTATAAGTTTTTCTTCCCTAGTTCCTATGTACATAGAGTAGCTACTCCACTTATATTCTTCAGGTTTTCTTACCATATTTGCTCTCACTGGATTAAGATGTATATATCTGCTAGTTTCAATCAGCTGAGTGTCTGATTCAATAATTTCTGAAAAATACCTATCTTGATACAGGTGCCCTATATAGTTATACTTTTTATTAAAAAACTTAGCATAAATACTATTTACCCTAGAAACAAAATACTTTAAATGCATTTCCTTAGTATGTAATAAAAGGTGTACGTGATTATCCATAAGGCAATAACATAAAATTTCAAATTCATTTTTAAAGTATTCAAGGCCTCCTTCTATAATAGTTAAATACACTTGAAAATCTTCCTCATCTTTAAATATGTCGTTTCTCCTGTTTCCTCTTGCCGTTATATGATAAATTGCATTAGGATACCATACCCTAGCCACATTAGTCATTTATTGTATTCTTCCTCTCTAAACATATTATGATTATCTTAATTTTTGACAGCTATTTAGAAATATAAACCTACTCCGGAAAATCTTTAGCAAGAACATTATTGGCTACCTTTGGGGGACCTTGTGCTTGTGAAAATAAAAAAAGAACCATCCTCTCAGATGATTCTTAACCCCCGAGTATTCACTACCCTCGGGGGTCGTTGCCAGCGAAGCGAGCTTGCTCCACGAAAAAAAGAACCGCCATTTCTGACGATTCTATGCTATTTTACTGCTTTTAATTTTGCTATGTCACTCCAATTACTAGCTGTAATAACTTCAACATTACTTAAATCTTTTCTTACAGCTTTGATTTCTCCCTTTATTTCAGCAACTTCATGTTTTAAATTTTGCTGTTCAGCTGATAAAACATCAACTTTATGTTCTAAAGCTTTAAGTATATTAGTGTTTTCTTCTAACTGAATTTTTATTGGATTTAATTCTTCTTTTAATATATTTCTAAATAAATCAATTAAATCTTTATCCATTTATTTCACCACCATAAAGTTTATATATAAATTATATATATAAACTTTGTTTATTTCAAGTAAATAAGTTTAAATTCGCTAAGTGAAGCTTTAGCGCAGAACAAAGAGCCTTAAAATGAAAGCTCTTTGTTCATGACCCTCGGGGGTCCTTGCGAGCGAAGCGAGCTTGATACTCCGGAAAATCTTTAGCAAGAACATTATTGGCTACCTTTGGGGGACCTTGTGCTTGTGAAAATAAAAAAAGAACCATCCTCTCAGATGATTCTTACCCTCCGAGTATTCACGACCCTCGGGGGTCGTTGCGAGCGAAGCGAGCTTGCTACTCATCTTTAAATATGTCGTTTCTCCTGTTTCCTCTTGCCGTTATATGATAAATTGCATTAGGGTACCATACCCTAGCCACATTAGTCATTTATTGTATTCTTCCTCTCTAAACATATTATGATTATCTTAATTTTTGACAGCTATTTAGAAATATAAGCCTACCCTGGAAAATCTTTAGAAAGAACATTATTGGATACCTTTGGCGAACCTTGTGCTTGTGAAAATAAAAAAAGAACCATCCTGTCAGATGATTCTTAACCCCCGAGGGCCAATGTCATTTTCACGACCCTCGGGGGTCGTTGCCAGCGAAGCGAGCTTGCTATCATATTTTCCACAGCTTGTCACTGGAAAATTATACACCCCTGGGGTCCTTGTGAAGGACCTGTTGGGACTGAGCTTGCTAATCTCCATAAAAAGCATGAAAATGGGATGGTGAATGTTCTTTTGGCGCACAATACATCCTTATAATTATTCCATAAAACATACTTATTGTTGGCATAAAATCCCACACCCCTTTATTTAATTTACGATATCATAATAGATTTTACACCCCTGGGGTGTTAGTCTGTTTCACAACCATAAAGTTTATACTTAAATTATATCTATAAACTTTGTGTATTTCAAGTCAATTAGTTTAGATTCGCTAAATCTGCATTTAGAGCAGAAAAAAAGAACCTGAAAAGGTTCTTTTAAAAGAATAGATATGTATTTTGTTTTTTCAATTAGTGATATGACCTAACCATTTTGTGTCCTTTGAAATGATTCATTCCGTTCATCTATTTAAATTTGAGAAGGATAACCTTTTGAGCTATCCCTCTCTCATTTTTTATTTCATTTATTTTCACAGCTTGTCACTGGAAAATTTTACACCCCTGGGGTCCTTGCGAGGGACCTGTTGGGACTGAGCTTGCTACACCCCTGGGGTCCTTGCGAAGGACCTGTTGGGACTGCGCTTGCTAACACCCCTGGGGTCCTTGCGAAGGACCTGTTGGGACTGAGCTTGCTACTATTTAACAGTAATTGTAGTACCAACTTTGATTGGATTAGTAAGGCTACTTGCATCCTTTACAGTAGTGCTATCAACTACTTTAACTTTTAATGTTGATACATTTGCTATGTCAAGATCAACTGCTCCAACTACTTTAGTTGTTCCAGTTTGAATTAATATATCTCCAGCATTATAAGCTCCACTACCATCCACATCTAAGAATAGACGATTATCAGCAGTAGTACCAGCATTATTATCTGCTCCGTTATCTACTAAAGCTTTGAATGTTAGAACATACTTTCCAGTATCAGTACCAGTACCATCGGCAAATGCTACAATGTTTGTATTTTTTGCTACAGCTACTTGTGTACCGTTAATTGTAAATTGTAAGTCATTAAGTGTTCCTGCTGCAACAGCACTTACATCTTCTGTAAATCCTAATACAAGTAAACCATTGCTAGAAATTGTAGCTGTCTTAAGTTCTGGTGAAACATCATCAACTAACACTATAGCATTATCAACCTTAGGAAGTGCTACGTTGCCAGCCTTGTCTTTTACATTGTTAACATTAAGTGTATAAGTATCATCTTTAGTTATTGACATTGCTGGTATATTTATAGTTGCACTAACATCAGTTGCAGCTGTATCTGTGCTTGAACCATTGTGCGCAATTGTTATATAGCTTCCTGCTGGTAATGGTTTACCATTTAATAGATAGTTGCTAACATTTTGTACAGTAGCAAGATCTAATCCTACGTTGTCAGTAATATTAACTACTATAGTTGTACCAGTAGACTGAGTAGTTGCAGCTGTATGGCTTGTAGCCGGTGATACTACTATAGGTTTTGTTGTATCTGAAGAAGAATCTACTTTTACTGCTATTGTAGAAGCAACATTCTTGTTAAGTTGAGTAGATAAATCTTGTACTACATCATTACCAACACGTACTATATAGTTTCCAGTAGTCAATCCACCTGTTAACGGAACGATTACTTCTTTAGCATCATTTGTATTAACTGCTCTTGCAGCAATGCTAAGGCTAGCAGAAGTATCTACACCATTAGATGTAATTAACTTAATATCGCTTCCTGGAGCAGTAACTTCTTCACTAAATTTAACAACAATTGCACCATTAGCATATGTTGTACCTGAATACTGTCCACCTGGAGCTACATATGCAGTTCCTAAAACAGTTGGGCGTACAGTATCTTTAGTAATTGTTATAGCACGATTAGTAGAAGCTATAGCATTACCTGATTTATCTTTAATTGAATCACCTAATACTAATGTACCTGCAAATGAATTGCTATCATTAAACGGAACTGTTGCTGCTAATGCTAGTCTTATTGTCTTTCCACTTGTGTTTGATTTTACTGTAGCAGTTATACCACCATCTCTTGCTACACCATTAAGATCAAGCACACGAGAATTGCCTGCAAAAGTAGTTGTATCCATTGCTTTATCAAAAGTAACTTCTATAAGATTATCACGAACAACAGTAATGTTTTGTACTACAGGAGCAATAGCATCTGGAGTAACTGTAAAGCTAGTTGTAGTTGGGTTATTTTGTAAAAAATTACCTGCATAATCTTTAAAGTTCAATAATGTTAATTCATATGATTTATCCGCACTAAGTGCTTGAGAAGTAGTAAGCGTAACTTCATTTGGTGTTGAACTATTTTGAATAGTTGCAGATTCTCCTCCAACATAAGCTATGGCACCAGTAATGTCTATAGGCTCACTAAATTTTAATGTTACACTAGTTGTAGTTGTTTTAGCTTTAGCTGAAACTGTTGTTAATGTTGGTGCTACTTCATCTTTAGAAGCTAAAGTAACAGTTGTTTTTTCTACAACATTTGATCCATTAGCACTCTTTACATTCTTCACTGTGAATTTAAATGGTGTACCTACATTAATACCACCCAAGCTTGTATTAATATCGCTTGTAGTAGTAATAATTACAGTTTTACCATCGCTTGATAATTCTACAGTTGCAGTTGCATCCTTTGTTGTTAAATCAACAGGATTAGCATCAGAATTTGTTTGAATAAAATAATTGTCTGAACTTTCTGCAGAAACTGCTTCAACTGGTTGATTAAATGTTACTTGAATTTGTTTAGCATTAATAGCACTTACTGATTCAACTTTTACTACATCTGAAGCTACATTTCCATCTTTAGCGTCGTATTTAGTAACTTCGCCTTTAGCGTTTTTGTATTCTACTGCTGGAATTACTGATAAATCAGTTAAAGCAGATTCAGTTTCGTTTACAATCCAATTTCCAGCAAAGTCTTTAACATATACTTTAAAATTTGCTTTTTGCATTGCTGCTACGATTTCTGCTTCATTAGCAGGATCATTTACATAGTTTAAGTCATAAGCTTTATCGCCTATTACAGCTGTACCTGATGGCATTGCTGCGAATGCTGTGAAAGCAGTTGTTCCAGCTATTAAGAAAGATGCTGCTGCAACGCCTGTTACTTTTCCAAGTTTTTTCTTATTCATTTATAACTTACCTCCCGTATTTTTTTATAAGTTAACATATTTAAAATTTGGTCTCAAAAGGAAAGCAAATTTCCTTTTGTCCAATTACTTATACCTTTTTATATCCAAACTATTTAGCTTGAACTAATTTAACATTTTCAACTACTTGAAGAACATTGTCTTGTGCATCTAATAATTTAACTGTTACTTCTTCTCCATCTTTAGCAGCTGGATAAGCAGTTGTTGCTTTTCCTAATTCAGCAGCTCCAGTTATTTGTTTGTCTCCTCTAAATACTTGGAATTTTACTGCTCCTTCAAGATCAGCTGTTACAGTTACAGATGAACCAACTGTTGCTGGCTTAAATGTAGCATCAACTTTTACTTCTTTTACTACTGGAGCTTCAACCATAGCAGTTTCTCCAAGTACTACAGAAGCTGATTTTAATACTGTTCCTTTAGCATCTAAAAGTTTAACTGTGTATTTTTGTCCTTCTTTGTTAGCTGGATACATAGTTGTTGCTTCACCTAATTTAGCAACTCCAGTTACTTGTTTTTCACCATCAAATATTTGATAGCTTGCTGCTCCTGGATATGCACTCTTAACAGTTACAGATGAACCAACTGTTGCTGCTTTTACAGAAGTTTCTACAGCTATTCCTTTTTGTTCTTCAACTGTAACAACTTTTAGTACCCATCCATCATATCTGTTTGTGCTGTCAGCTTTTTTGCCCCAAACATCTACAAGATATTTTCCTGGAGCTGTGAATTTAACTTCTTTTGAAGTTTCTGCAGCTGTGTTGTAGTTTCCATCTATAGTCCAAGCTTCTTTTCTGTTTTCTATTGCTGGATTATATATGTGAAGTTTGTATTGATCATTTCCTTGGATAGCTACGAATTCATCTACTGAATAAGTATCTTTTAATCCTAAATTGTCCATTTTTGCTCTTGAAGCAAAGTATCCATCTTTTTGGATTTTGAAGTTTGTTGTTAAGTAGTTGTCGTACTTAGCCTTTGATCCTTCTGCTTTTACCCATATTGAAGCTTTGTATGCTCCAGCTGGTAATTGGTTAACTGCTGCAGGTATAAATGGTTCATTTCCTTTTACAGCTTCTGAATAACCTTTAGTTAACTCAAACCACTTTCCTGTTGCAATGTTTTGTGCCCAAACTTGATATTGAACATTTTCTGCAACATCTGATTGAAGTGCAAATGAGAAATCATCTCCTACTTCAGCCATTGTGATTGCTGGTTGAGCATAAATTACCTTTGGTGCTGTTGCAGCTAGTGCTGGTTTAGCCATTCCTACTCCTGATGCAACTAATACAGCTGCAAGAAGTACACTCATCTTCTTTTTAATCACTTTTGTTCCCTCCCATTTTTGATTAAATTTATAATTTAAAAAATTATTAACTAAATCTTTGAATAATTTATGTAAAATCGGGAAACATACTAATGAATAGGTATGATTCCTTCATAATACAGCAATTATATTTATATTCTACAAAGATGGCAATTTTCCTTCTATATTTTTAAAAAATATAGAATATATTCACCTTAATGAAATACATTACTCAATTACCATATTTGATACAATATTTATTATATAGGTTTTTGTCCCATTTATCAACAAAAAGTATATAATTTATTCATGGTAAATCTTAGATTATATATAGGTTTTACCATTAATTATATAATTCTAATATACTCATATGGACAAATTCATATATATATACGTTTAAATTTTATAAAAGTTTGCATATTAAAGAAAATTTTTCACATTTTTTTGGTATCGAAATGATTTTATACTATTTTATCTCAAATTGCAATAGATGTTGGTTTATTATTTAACATTTTCCTTATAATTTAAAATTTATGAATTCTTTTCATAAACTTTTCATAAACTTTCTTTTATAATATATACTATACATCTTATTTTCGTAGATTTTAAAATATTCTTATTACTTTAACACAAAAAAATCTAAAAAATTATTCTGTAAATTTTATCTTACCTGTTGGAATATAAATTCTATTATCTTGTCTCTACTTCTTTCACTTATATTTTCAAATTTTAATCCAGCCTTATATCTTTCATGTTCTATATCTTTTTCTATTCTTGCAACTGTACATAATATCCTTAACTCTTCTGGAATAAATATTGATATTAGCAATTGTTGTCCAATCTCTGCTGGCTCTTCAATAAATATTTTTATACCGCCACCACTTATATCAATACAGTTTGTCCCCTTCATACTGTAAATATAATCTTTAGGAATATCTTTCATTTGAATGTATTCCTCTCCTTTAGGTATTAGAACATAATCTAAATCTATTTCTATAGGAAATCTAAAATATTTTCTTCTTTCAATTTTCTCCAGCTCCTCTGGTATTGTTAAAATAGCTCTTAGACATTCCCCTTCTCCCCTAATTCCAATCATAGTCGTTTCACCAGAATATACTCGTTCATTTGCGTACATAAGTATTTTATTTTTATAATTTTGTTTTATTTTAGGACCTTCTCTATTCCCTACTATTATCTTTACTAATATACAACTCTCTTTTACTAATTCTACTACCGCCATATAGGCTTCTTCTCTTAAATCAACTAATTCTAATTTCATCCCCACTTTAATATCACTTTTTAACATATAAATCCTCCACACATATTGTACTTCTTTAACAAAATTCATTTTCTGAATTTTCTATATATACTTATATCTTCTTTATAACTACTCTTTTTCCTTTTTATTGAAGAGATTTTTATTAATTTCTATGCTAAAATTTTCTTGTAGGTTAGTATATTGTAGTTTACCACTTTTATACTTTTCAAAACTTTTGTTAATATTTTGAAGATATATTTTGTAGTGATACTCTATAGAATATTAATATAGATATTTACAAAACATATTATTTGGAACTATTAAACAAATATTATTTGCTCTGTTTTAAAGATTTTTGAGTTCATTATAATGAGAAACTCCTTGTCATTCTTCCAAGGAGTAAGCGATTCACACCAAATTATAGATTTGGGTTCTCTGCTTATGAGAAATTACAATTCTTATTTAGTATAACAATTGTAGCGTTAAGAACTTTCATTTGTCTGAGCTATGCGAGTTAATGAAAGTTTAGCTACAGTTGTTATACTAAATTTAGAATTGCTTTCGATATTATACGAAATCAACAGTCTTTAAAACAGAGACAATTTATTAAAGGAGTTATAACATTGTATAAAAAGATAGATAAAACTAATCCTTTTATTAAATTAATGAAAAAACTTAGAGATGACGATATACTAGCTTTAGCCTCTCAGCTGTCCTATAGCCTTTTACTATCCTTATTTCCTTTTTTAATTTTTTTATTTACATTGGCTGGCTACAGTTCTATTAAAAGTGATGATGTACTTATTAATTTAAAAAATATTCTACCTTATAATGTTTATAGTTTAATTTCTACCACAGTAATAGAAATATTTGATTTTAGAAAGGGGAATTTATTATCCCTTAGTATACTAATTACCATATGGATAGCTTCAAGCGGCTTTAATGCTGTAATTAAAGCTCTTAATAAAGCTTATGATGAAGATGAATGCCGTTCCTTTTGGAAGTTACAGATTATATCCATTTTATCTACCTTTGTTCTTGCTTTTTTAATTATATTTTCACTTTTTTTATTAGTACTTGGAAATCTACTTGGATATAAGATAAGCTTATGGCTTAACCTTCCTCCAAACTTTCACTATATATGGGATTCTTTTAGATATCTGCTTACATTATTAATTATGATATTTATTTTTTCCCTGCTTTATAAAATAACTCCCTGCAGGGAATCAACCTTTAGCGAGGCACTTCCTGGATCAATTTTTACTACTATAGGATGGATTGTAGTATCACTAGGCTTTGCTTTCTATGTAGATAACTTTGCTAACTATTCTAGACTTTATGGAAGTATAGGAGCTGTTATAGCCTTAATGGTGTGGCTTTATTTAACTTCTGTTATTATACTTGTAGGTGGAGAAATAAATTCCCTATTAGCTAAAAATTAATAGGGAATTTCCCATTAGTATTTTTATTTTCAACTAAATATAGTAGATCCCATTTAGTCGATTATTTTATCATTCTATAGTATAATGGTTATGCTATATAACTTTACTAATGAGAAAGGATTTTAGATATGTTAAAAAAGTTATTTACTTTTATTATAGTTTCATTATGTTTTGTAATGCTTTCAGGGTGCTCAGCTACAAGCAATTCTAAAACTGTTTTAGCTAATCCTAACTCTGAAAATGTACAAGCTAATAATACTACTATTCCTATACTTATGTATCATTCTATAGCCTATGAAAAAAAGAATGAATTAAGAGTGCCAATAGAAAATTTTAGTCAGCAGATGAAATATCTTAAGGATAATAATTATAAAACTTTAACTATGGACGAATTGTACAAGCATCTAAAAAATAATGAACCTTTTCCTGATAAATCTATTGTGTTAACCTTCGACGATGGATATACAGATAATTTTCTATCTGCCTACCCAATACTAAAAGAAAATGGATTTACAGCAACTATATTTGTAATCACTGATACCATTGATAAAGATTCTTATTATCTAAATTCAAAACAGCTATTAGAGCTTCACAAAAACGGTATTGATATTGGGAGTCATACTACTAATCATGAAAAACTAAATAAAGCTTCCTATGAAGATCAATTAAAAACATTAAAAGCCTCAAAGGAAGTTCTTGAAAAATTATTAAACACAAAAATAGATTATATAGCCTATCCTTATGGGAAATGGAACGAAGATACTTTAAGAGCTACCAAAGATGCTGGCTATACTCTAGGTGTTACCACAGTCCAAAAATGGGCACATAGTGAAGATAACATCCTAACCTTAAACAGAGTCCGCATAAAAGCTTCCGACGATATGGATACATTTATAAAGAAAATTACTGAGGGAAAATAAGAAGAAAGCGACGGAGGTCGCTTTTTTCTTTAGGCATTAATTAGGTACTAGGCGAGAGGTACTAGGTAGGAGGTGTTAGGATAAAAATCTCTAATGGCTAGTCTCTAATCTCTAAGAAGCAAAATGATAATTTTGCATGGCGGTAGCCAGAACGTACAGTAATTGAAGGCGTATTTTAGAAGATAAACTAAAGAATTAATGTTAATAATAGATGCGTTAGCATAGGGAGACTTTTTTAAAAAGTATCCTATTATAAAAATGGCTAATTTCAAATATTTTATACTATTTTAACCACTAATACTAGCAAAGATTAGTAACCAACTAGCGACTAGCGATTTTCATCCTAGTACCTAGAACCTTGCACCTATTACCTATTACCTATTACTTATTATCTATTATCTATTACCTATTACCTTTATCTTCATATATATTAACATTTACTTAATAACTCTGTCATTAAATTGTCACAAAAGGAAGATACTATATAGATAAACGGATGGAGAATATATAGGAGGAAATAGTTATGGATAATTTCAATAACAATTTTGAAGATAAAGATTTTGATAAACACTTTGTAGAAGTTAAATCTAGCATTGACAAAGATAAAAAGCCAAAGAGAATGGGTAAAAAAGTACTTTCTTATGTACTAGTTGGAGTTTTATGTGCCTCTTTAGGAGGAGTGGCTGCTTCAGTAAGTACTATAAAATATTATAATAGTAAGAAAGTAACTACTAGTGCTGCTGGAGATAAAAGCAATAGTAAAGATGCTTCAAATAGCGCTGTGAAGACAGCATCAAATTCAGTTCCTCTTTCTGTAGCTAATATTGCAAAACAAGTTGGTCCTGCTGTTGTAGGTGTGTCAACTAAAAACGCATCATCTGTGGACTTATTTGGTTTTCCTGAGCAACAAGAAGGTATGGGCTCTGGTATAATCTTCAGCGAAGAGGGATATATATTGACTAACTATCACGTAGTTAACGGAGCAAAAAAGATAACTGTAATATTCAACAATGGAAGTGAAGGTAAAGAAATTCCTGCAAAACTTGTGAATTACGATGCAGCTATGGATCTTGCAGTAATTAAACTTACTGAAAATGTAAAGGTTCCTGCTGTAGCTCAATTTGGAGATTCTGATAGTATACAAGTTGGTGATCCTGCTATAGCTATTGGTAACCCTCTTGGAAAACAATTTTTAGGTACAGTTACCTCTGGTGTTATTAGTGCCGTAAATAGAGAAGTGGCTGTAGAAGGACAAAAGCAAAAATATCTTCAAACTGATGCTGCTATAAACCCTGGTAATAGCGGTGGAGCTTTAGTAAACATATATGGTCAAGTAATTGGAATTAACACCGCTAAAATAGGAGGAAGTCAAATTGAAGGTCTTGGATTTGCTATTCCTATAAATGCTGTTAAACCTAAAATTCAAAATTTAATTAAACCTGTGCTAAAGATGGGTATAGGCGTTATAAATATTGACGACAAGCTATCTAAAGAGCATAACCTTCCTATAGGAGTATACATTCAACAAATTGAAGAATTTAGTCCTGCTCAAAAAGCCGGATTACTACCTGGAGACGTTATAACAAAGTTTGATGGAAAAAAAGTTAAAACTGTTCAAGAAATAAATGATTTAAAGCAAAAACATAATTCTGGTGATTCTGTAGAAGTTGAGATAACAAGAGACGGAAAATCCAAGAAATTAAGCTTAAAGTTAACTGATTAATGTAAAATTATCCCCTTATAATATATAGAAAGGAACATATATAGATTTGATTTACACAAAGCTATGTATGTTCCCTTTTTTTCCTTTAAATAACTTGCTTCAAGCTAAAATAAAATTTAACACCCTTTTCCGTATTTACAGCTCCAAAATTGCTATGATGAAGTTCCAGCAAATTTTTTACTATGGTAAGTCCAAGTCCAGTTCCGCCTAAATTCCTATTTCTTGATTTATCTATCTTATAAAACTTATCCCATATCTTCTCTAATTCATCCTCTGGAATGTTTCTGCCTTCATTTTCTACTTCTACAAGTACTTCTCCTTCTCTAATACTTGTACTTACATATATGCTTCCACCAGGTTCTGTATGTCGTATAGCATTAGTTAGGAAATTAGTTATTACTTCCTCAATTTTGCTTTCGTCACCTATTACCCTAATGTCTTTATCTATTGATTTTTCTATCTTTATTTTGCAATCCTCACTGGCTTTATTTATGCCTTCCAGCCTTTTTATAGTTTCATTTATAGTTCTATCTATTAAAAAGGTATCCATTTCTATCTTGAAGCTGCCTGACTCTAACTTAGATAGCTCTAACATTTCAGCTACAAGACTTCCCATTTTTTTAGCTTCATCAATTATTACATCCACGTAGTAATCCTTATCCTCTTCCTCTACTACATTGTCCTTTATTCCCTCTGCATAACCTTCAATTAAACTTATAGGAGTCTTTAATTCATGGGAAACCGCCGCTACAAACTCCTTTCTCATAACTTCAAGCTTTTTCTCTTTTTCAATATCTTCCTTTAATTTTTCATTAGATTCTTGAAGAGAATTTAGGGACATACTCAAGTTATCTGATAAAAAGTTCAGCGTTTTAGCAAGGCTTCCTATCTCGTCCTCACTATCTATATGGCACTTTTCACTAAAATCCATCTGGGCCATTTTTGATGCAGTTTTATTTAAATTTACAAGAGGCTTTGATATCATTTTAGAGTAGATAAAAGCTAAAACTAATATTAAAAATACAGCTGCTATATATATGTAGATATAAAATTCCTTCATTACAGAGGCAGCTTCATTAACAGGCTGCAGAGAAGATACTGCAAATATAACCTTTGCCGGAATATCATTAAACACTATGGGAACAATGGTTACTATGTTTTGTATGTTATAATACTTATCATTAAATATATAAGTTACAGTTTCACCCTTCTTTTGCATATCAATAAACGCCTTTGGATCTGATGTCCACTGTCTTATTATGCCTTGTATTACCTTTACTCTGTTTGTATCCTTTGCTTCATCCTTATAGTCCGTTATGTAACTTAAAAGACCATTGCTCTCTAAAATTACTATTTTTGCGTTATTATTTTCTTCAAAGTTTTTTATATTGGATAGTGTATTATCCATGTTGCCTATATTTTTTACATATTCCCTTGAAAAACTTTCTGTATTAGCTTTTAAGTTTTTTGTCTTTCTACTAATATAAAAGTTTTGAAAAAATACTGATTGAAACAACAGTTGAATAGATATAAAAATTGTAAAAAATATTGCTGTAATTACAAATAGCTTTACTGCTATATTTTTTTTCATTTTTTCACCTCAAATTTATAGCCACTTCCTCTAACTGTAACTATATAATCTGCTTTATCTTTTAACTTTTCTCTTAATCTTTTTATATTTGTATCCACTGTCCTAAGTCCTCCATAATAATCAAAGCCCCAAACCTTGTCTAGTATGGTATCCCTGCTTAATGCAATACCTTTATTCTTAGCAAAATAAAGCAGCAGGTCATATTCCTTAGGAGATAATAATATTTCCTCCCCATCTATAGTTACATTATGGGATATTTCATTTATTTCTAATCCATGAAAATTCATAATTCCGCTTTTAGATTTATCTATAGAAGCTCTTTTAAGAAGTGCCTTTCCTTTAGCTACCAATACCTTTGGACTAAAGGGTTTAGTTACGTAGTCATCTGCCCCTAATTCATATCCCAGTAGCTTATCTTCCTCTTCTCCTTTTGCCGTTAACATTATAATAGGAATGTTTGAAGTCTTTCTCACATTAGTACATACAGTCCAACCATCCATATAAGGCATCATTATATCAAGTATCACCAAATCAACTTTATTATTTTTTAAAATTTCCATTGCCTCAACCCCATTGGAAGCTTCTAAAACCTGAAAGTTTTCTTTTTTAAAGTAATCCCTTATAAGCTTTCTCATTCTCTCTTCATCTTCTGCAATAAGAATTGTATACTCCATGGCTGCACCCCATTTCTACTTTGTTAGTTATATTTTCTCATTTGTAGGAGGAGGATGTCAAACTTTAAGAATTTTGCGAAGTAATTTTTTAGTGAATAACTAATAGTGAATAGTTGCTGTACCTTCTATTATTTCTATCTTATTTGCTTTCAAAAGCCCTTTTACTCCATTGACCAGCTGATTTACTACTGTTGATGTCTATATTATTTTCCTTTGCTAGCTTTTTTGCATATGGTGTAGCTTTCCTATATGCTGAACCGCTAGTCTCTAATTGCTAATTCTAGTTGTATGCACTGAAACGCTAGAGACTATCGATTAATCACTTCCCTATTACTTATTACTTATTACTTATTACCTCTTACCTATTACCTCTTACTTCTTACTTACCTATAAACTCCAACTTATTATATGTTTTGCACATTTATTTATAAAATGTATATTATATGGTATATATGTGTTACATATTTTATATTATTATAATAATTTTATATGTAAAATTATAAAAAATATATGATATAATATCCTTGTTGAAATAGAACAACTTATATTATACAATTAATTTTAATTGTTATTATATTTATTATATTTATTATATTTACTTATGAATTACATAATCATGTTTTAAATAAAAGGAGGATAAACCATGACCTTCTGTGACGAGAACAATTTAGAACTCATACAAAAGGACCTAAAATATTTAAATTTACTTGCAAAACAATATCCTAGCATCTGTTCAGCTAGTACGGAAATTGTAAATCTACAAGCTATTTTAAATTTGCCTAAAAGCACAGAACATTTTATAAGTGATGTTCATGGAGAGTATGAGTCTTTTACTCACATGCTGAAAAATGCTTCTGGGGTTATTAAACGTAAGATAGATGATGTTTTCGGAAATTCCCTAAGAGAAGGCGAAAAGGCTAACCTTGCTACACTTATTTATTATCCAGAACAAAAACTAGAGCTAATAAGAAATTCTGAGGATAACCTAGAAGATTGGTATAAAATCACTCTATATAGACTTATTGAACTTTGTAGAGTAGTTTCTTCAAAATATACTCGTTCTAAAGTTAGAAAAGCTCTTCCTCAAGATTTTGCTTATATAATAGAGGAATTGCTTCATGAGCATGATAATACAGTAAACAAGCATGAATATTACAATGGAATAATCTCTACAATTATAGATATTGATCGTGCACCTGATTTTATTACAGCTATTTCTAAAGTTATACAAAGACTTGTAGTTGATAGACTCCATATAATCGGTGACATATACGATAGAGGACCAGGCCCAGAAATCATAATGGAAGCCTTAATGAAGCATCATTCCGTAGACATCCAATGGGGAAATCATGATATTCTATGGATGGGAGCTGCTGCCGGCCATGAAGCTTGTATTTGTAATGTACTTAGAATATCTCTAAGATATGCTAATTTAAATACTGTTGAAGATGGCTATGGTATTAATCTTTTACCTCTTGCCACTTTTGCCATGGAGTTTTACGGAGATGATCCATGTAAAAGTTTTATTCCTAGAACTATAGATAAAGAATTAAGTAAAAGAGAACTGGCTTTAATTGCAAAAATGCATAAAGCAATTGCAATTATGCAATTTAAGCTTGAGGGCCAAATAATAAAAAATCATCCTGACTTTTTAATGGATGGACAACTTTTACTTGAGAAAATAAATCATGAAAATGGAACTATAGCCTTTGATGGTAAAACTTATAATCTAAATGATAAGAGCTTCCCAACTGTGGATCCTAAGGATCCTTATAAGTTAACTGCTCAA
This sequence comes from Clostridium sp. JNZ J1-5, assembly GCF_053901425.1. Lineage (NCBI taxonomy): Bacteria > Bacillati > Bacillota > Clostridia > Eubacteriales > Clostridiaceae > Clostridium > Clostridium sp. JNZ J1-5. Next base: position 989,465 of record NZ_CM132773.1, read on the forward strand.
GAAGAGGCATTAATTAATAAGATAAAACGTTCTTTTATTCATAGCGAAAAACTTCAAAGACATATTCGTTTTATGTACAGCAAAGGAAGCATGTACTTAGTATGTAATTCAAACTTGCTTTATCATGGATGTATTCCTCTTAATGAGGACGGTTCCTTTAAAGAAGTTTTAATTAATGGAAAGAAATATGTTGGAAAATCTCTACTAGATAAATTTGATACTCTTGCAAGAGAATCCTACTTCTTTAAGGAAGGCTCTCCTGCTAAAAGATTTGCAATGGACATGGTATGGTATTTATGGTGCGGACCTGACTCTCCTGAGTTTGGAAAGCAAAGAATGACTACCTTTGAAAGATATTTTCTTAATGATAAGAAGACCCATATGGAAAAGAAAAACTTTTATTATCAATACAGAGATGATGAGGATGTATGCTGTAAAATATTAAAGGAATTCCATTTGGATCCTGATCACTCTCACATAATAAATGGACACATTCCAGTAAAGACAAAAGAAGGAGAAAGTCCTATAAAAGCTAATGGAAAACTTCTTGTTATAGATGGAGGCTTCTGTAGAGCTTATCAGCCTGAAACAGGAATTGCTGGATATACACTAATTTATAATTCCTATGGTCTGCTTATAAGTGCTCACGAACCATTTGAGTCTATTAGAAAAGCCATTGAGGAAGAAAAAGATATACTATCTTCAACTACTATTCTTGAACATGTTCTAACTAGAAAAAGAGTTGCAGATACTGATATTGGAAAAGAACTTAAAAAGCAAATTAAAGAGCTGGAAATGCTGCTAATCGCTTATAGAAAAGGACTTATTAAAGAAGCAAAGTAAAAAACAAAAAGGAAAAGGTACTATGTGCTATGAAAAACATGATTTTCAAGTACATAGTACCTTTTTTAAGGCTTTATTTTAAAAATTGTTGAGTTCATTAAAAACTCCAATCTACTTTATAGTTTACAAGGTAAGCTGGATATTCAAATTCACACCACTTTCTAACCTCTATTCTATCTCTTAAAAGTTTAAACTTAGGAGGTACATCCTTAGTAAGATCTAAATCATTTAGTGTATTAAATAGGAAAACACCTTTAGCTCCACCGTTGTAGGCCTCATTAGCTCTATATAAATATTCTTCTACAGGAACATATTTATTATCGGGAATATACTTACCGCTATTCATCAATTCTTCAGTTTCTGGAGTCAAATCCACGCCTTTTAAATTAGCAGATATACCAATGTACAGCTCTACTCCAGTTCCTTTTACTAAATTGGAGTACTGATCAAAATCAAAGAATTCTTCATAACTTAAAACAGAAGGAACAATCCTATCTACTAGTTTTTCCTTAACCCAGGTTTCTACATCTAATCCATAGCTTATAGGATTAAGATATGGGAATCTTACTGTTATTTTTTTAGAAGGTATTTCCTTTCTTACTTCCCTTATAAAACTATTCATTATCTTAACCTTTTCTGTTTGGGTGGCTTCATCTCCCATAACGAATGGATATCTGCAAAAATCTAGAGTCAACCCATCTACATTTTCTGTTACTGAAACCTCTTTTAATATGTTAAGAATATATTCTCTAAATCTAGGATAATAGTAACTTAAAGAGTAACCCTTATTTTGAAGGCAATCTTGATAATATTCATACATGGCTCCATTTAGAAACTTTGTAGAATCAGTATTATAAAAAGTATCCATTCTTAGGGATGCATTAACCTTTAGTCCTAAGCCTTTGCTTTTTTGTGCTAATATTTCTAGTGGAGACTTTCCTGTATTTAAAATATTAAGTATTTGCTCTCTTGCCAGTATATCTCCTTTTCTTACCTGTTCATCATACTTTTCTGTTCCTAGGAAGGCTGGTCCTGCATAAGCACTGTGGTAGTTTAAAAGGCCTGTAGTTCCTAGTGTCCAGCTTATCTCTTCAGCATTTACTTTAGAAACTAAATTTACAGGTAGATCTTCTAGACTTTTCACATCAGGATACTTTCCCCAGAAAAAATCTGTGTAACCATCGTTGTCAAAAATTACCCCTTTGTTTCCTCCATAATTTTTTGATTTGTAAATTGCCACTTGATTATCATTTAGTGACACTAATTTAATATAGGCTATTTGTGCACTTTTTCCTTCTACAGGAACTATAGAAATACTATCTTCATTAAAGTTTTCTGCGAATATGAATGCCTCATTTAGATATTTTCCTTGATTTATAACTTTCTCATTTTTGATGTTCTTAAATGTAACTTCATTTCCCTTATATTTAACTTTAAACTCATTTGTATCACTTAAATATCCTATATAAACTCCCATCCATCCCTTTAACTTTAGAGGAATGGGTATCTCCTTTGCTCCCTCTGCATTTTTAATTACAGGTCTCATGGCTTCAGATCTGTTAGCCTTATATAATGCAACCTTCCATCCATATTCATCTAATGGTTTCTCACCTATACTATTTAACTTATGAATATCAGAAATCACATATTTCTTTCCATCTTGTGATACAACGCTATCATTAAAATTTATTTTAGTCATGCCTTTAAAAATATCCTCATTAGCTACATTAAACTCTATTTCTATTTTTCTTTTAAGTTTATTTTTGTTTACCGAATATATATTTTTATTTACTGTTAACGTATAACTTTCACCTTCATCATACATTCTAAGTGGTGGCATTACTAAAATTGACTTTTTATTCTCTCCTGGCTTAACTCTTATATTAACTTTGTCTCCTTTTTTGGTCTTTACAGTTATTGCTTTTACAGCATTATCATCAAAGTCTATTTCCTGATTAAAGCTTATCTTCCACACCTTATTCTTGCTTACTATATGTGATTCAGGTGTTTGAGCTTGTACATCTCCAATGATAAAAATCATTATAAACAATATTCCAAAAAATATTCCTAATGTCTTTCTTTTTAATTTATGCATCTAAGTACCCCCGCTTTTTTATGGAAAACATTTAATATATACCCATTATATATTAAAAGAGATAAATTATATACATTGTGCACAAATTTTAAGAATTTTTCACCTGGACTATAGTAATGTTCCTAGAACTCCAATCTTGTGTTAAATTAATTACTTTTTCACTTTCTAATATTTTAATTATTGGGCGGGTTGAGCACTCTTCATTATTTTCAATGACAATTGCCTCTTGTCCATTGCTCAATTTTACTATTGTTCCTAGTGGATATGGAGCTACTTTTCTTAAAAATACTTTTACTAACCTTGGGTCAAATACACTTCCATTATAAGCCATAATATATTCTATAGCCTCTGATGGAATATGAGCCTTCCTGTCAGGTCTTTCAGATATTAATTTGTCATAGGAATCGCACAGACTTATAATTCTTCCAAACAGTGATATTTTTTCTCCCTTTTTACCATCTGGATACCCCTTTCCATCAAATCTTTCATGATGCTGAAGTATTCCTACATAGGAGGTTACAGCTATAGTATTATGATAAGTTTTTATATATCTATATCCCTTTTCTGGATGGCTTTTTATAAGTTTTTCTTCCTCTTCAGTAAATCCATCTAATTTGTTTAAAAGTTCTTTAGGCAAAAATACTTTTCCTATATCATGCAGCATAGCTGAAGCTACTAACTTCTCTAATTTTGAATCATCTAAATTTATAGCTATCCCTATAACTGCTGAAAGCACAGCAACATTCACACAGTGACTGAATAAAAAATCATCGAAGGTTTTAATATCAATCATATTTATCATTACGCTTTTATTTCTCAATATTTCACTTATCATGTTCTTTGCAATGTTTTCTACAATATCTATACTCTTAGTTATGCCCTGAGGATTATTGTATATTTGCTTTATTGATTTTAATGCTCCTATCCTTAATTCATCTGATATAACATTCTCTATTCTTATATTTTCAGATATGCTATCTTCAATGTATACTCCATTTATAACTAGTTTTTTTATATTTTCTATGTATTCATTAGTTAATGAAACATCTTTTGCGAGAAGTGTTGCTCCATCCTGGGAATATAAGTTTTTCCCAAGAATCATGCCTGGTCTAAGGCAATTTGCTGGTACGTATCTCATAAATATCACCTCGTTTAATTATCGTGCTAATTCTTCTACACTTAATTTTTGTAATGGAGAATATTTAGTAGCCAGTTTCCAGTAACCAGTAGCCAGCATTTTAGTAGCCAGTGACCAGTGAATGTTGATTAGTATCTAGTTTTTAATCCCCAGTTACCAGTTATCAGTAAATAACCACTAATCTCTATACTTGCACTTACCATCTGGCCACTAGCTTCTGGTAACTTGTTACTGGAAACTGGTCACTGGCTTCTGGTTACTCTTATATAACTTTTCTCACATTATAGAGTGAATTTAATACTAACCAATTTTGAGGGAAGTAACTTCCTATTGTCCAATAACTTACTCCACCAAGATTGTATCTATTTACAAGCATTAATTTAGCTTCTATACTTCTTGCATCCTCAAACCATACAACATGTTCTCTTCCCATAGAATCATAATAGCTAAAGAATGGTGCTTGAGATGTAGTGTCGTATTTTATTTCTGCACCAGCTCTTACTGCTAAATCTACAGCTCCAATGTTAGATAAAGTTCTTGCAGCACTTCCTTTTCTATAAGGCAGCGTCCAATCATAACCATAGTTTGGAATACCCATTAAAATCTTTTGACTTGGTATTTCAGTTACTGCATATCTTATAACTTTAGCTACTTCATTGATTGGCGCTACAGCTTGCGCCGGGCCATAGGTATATCCCCACTCGTAGGTCATTATTATAACGTGATCTGTAAGTGCCCCATGTACAGGATAATCATGAGCTTCATAAAGAAGTCCCGGCTGATCTGCTGAAGTCTTTGGAGCTAAAGCTGTGGTCAATGTATACCCCTGATCATGGAGTGTTCTTGATATTTTCCTAAGAAAATCATTATATTTCTCTTTATCTCTAGGATATATATATTCAAAATCTACGTCTAAACCATAATAATTTTTTGCCTTTAAAGTCTGAAGTATATTGCTTATTAGTGTATTTTGTACCTGTTCATTATTAAGTATTGTACTGGCAAGATCACTACTAAAACTTCCTCCTTCTTCAATATCAGTAATAACCATAACCGGAGCAACATTAGCTGCTCTTGCTGCCTGAATTAACGGATCATCGTTAATAGTTACTAAACTTCCATCAGGTCTTACCTGATAGCTGAATATACTTAAATAAGTTAAATTAGGTAGTGTTTTTCTAAGCACCTCCATGTCTATATTGGGGAAACTGTATCCATTTACATCAATAGTACCAAGCTTTCTTGTTGGAGGAATTACTATAACTTGGCCTACAGTTAATGCAGCAGGATTGGTTATTTGAGGATTAACATCCAATATGCTCTGTACTGTGGTTCCATATCGTCTAGCTATAGAGTAAATTGACTCTCCAGGAGCTACAGTATGCCTCCTGTTTGCTTCTAATACTACTATAGTTTGACCTATAGCTAATTTACTAGGGTCTTTTATTTCATTATCTGCTATTATTTTATCAGGTGACACTCCATAAATTCTTCCAATTTCATATATACTATCACCTGGTTTTACAACATGAATAACCAAATATTGCACCTCCTATTCATACTAATTTACTATATGCAATTCAGTATAAATAAGATACTTAAACTGTATTAGTAATATAAAGATATTACAACAAAATAGCGGCCCTGGTAACTACAAAGTAAAGTACTAAAAATCGAAGATATATAATTCAACAGAGAATCTTCGCTACGTTAAGAGGTTCTAAGTTTGTGCCTTTATAAATTTCCTACCCAGTCCTATGCAGCGTCCTGCTGCAGGCCTGGCTCCCACCCGTCCTAGGTGGGAATTACGGTAATTTTTAAATTCACAAACTAAGAGCTTCTAGAACTTGCTCAAAATTCTCTTAATGAATTATATATCTTCTAACTTTTAGTACCTTAAATTAGACTAACTATATGAAGTCAAGGTAATTTTAAAAGAAAAGTTATATTTTTAGTTTCTTAAAAAAGTGCATGACAAATAAAGCAACCTAGTTGCCTTTTTTAAAAAGTCAGGATTACATTTGTGGAATAAATGTGGTATTGGTTTTTAAAAGATAAAATACAACACGTATAAGCTTTTTAGCAACATGGCTCATGGCAACATAGTAATGCTTACCTTCTGACTGTTTCTTTGATAAGTATAATGCAAAGGTTGAATCTCTCATTGAAACAGTTCTAGATGCAGTAAGTATAGCCCAACGGAGATATGTAGAGCCACGTTTTACCATCGGTGTATGAGAAGCACTGTATTTACCAGATTGATATGTAGAAGGATCTAATCCAGCGAATGCTAAAAGTTTAGCTGGGCTTGTAAACTTCTCTATATCTCCAATTTCAGAAAGTATTATAGCTGCTAGAGTATATGAGATACCTGGAATACTCATTATTGGAGAATTAATCTCGGTAACAACTTCTTTTATTTGAAGGTCTAAAGCATCAATCTCAGCTTGAACTGATTGAATTAACCTAATAGTTTGTTGTAATTCAAAAGATAAAGATTTTGTGCTAGTTCCAATTGAATGCCTAGCGGCTTCTTTTAAAGCGGTAGCTTTATCTTTTCCATATTTGCCCCTAGAAGCCTTACTTAGAATACTAGTAAGCTTAGTGAGATGGCAATTAGCCACGTCCTGCGGACCAGGTAACTCCGACAGGAGGCAATAAGAGGAATTTTGATGAATTGACCAAAAGTATTTAGGTAGTTCAGGAAACATGATATCTATTAGTCTTGTTATTGATATTTTTAATTTTCCTCTATAACCGATTAAACGATATCTATGTCTAGTTAGTGACTTTAGCTCTTGAATCTGATATGATACTGGTGAATAGGATTTTGTATCATCAGAAAAGAGCATTTTAGCAATAACTAATGCATCCGTTTTATCGGTCTTAGTTTTCCTAAGGGTTTGAGCCTTACGGAAAAGATTTGTAGCTAAAGGGTTGAGAATAGAAAGCTTGAAACCTTTAGCATACAAGAAGTTTTGGAGATTAGTGCTATAATGACCTGTTGATTCAAGTCCTATTTTTACGTTAGAAATATCCTTGTCAGGCAGAGAGGAAAGAATTGAGAAATAAAGCAATTCAAAGCCTTCACGAGAATTGGATATACGTAAAGAATCATTAATAATAACACCATCTGAATCAACGATACAGCAGTCATGCTTCTCTTTAGCTACATCGATTCCAATATAAATCATAAGAACACTCCTTATAGTTTAGTCCGCTATGTTCCACTCACTTTATGCTAAATGTATCCTTGCTCTATATAAAACGTCATGCGTTATCTAACTAATTAACAAATAAGCATAAAGCTGTGGTTATATCCTAATTTAAATAGTCTAGCTATATGTAAAAAAACTAATCCACAGCGTCTTATGTTATTATAGTAAATTATCTTTAAGAAAGGAAAAGTATAATGAATTTACTATGAGTTCATTATACAAGGTAGAACAAGGCCGCTATTACTTATATAAAACGTATACTAAGAACTGTAGTAGTAATTACTATTTAGACTATAGCTAATCTAATAATCAGTATAAGTATTATATAAAGAGGATTCTTGGCTTCAGATTAATTGACTTATTATAAAAGCGCAAGGCGCTTAACCCGATGAGGGTGTCAGGGTTTTAGGCGTAGCCTTTTGAAGTTATACTAAGATTTTCTGATTGCAATTAATTAAAGTATATAAAATTATTATCCAACATGTATAACTATTAAGGAAACAGTTATCACTAATCAAGATATTAGTTTAAGGATATCAGATTAAAAGAACTTGTTAATCATTGGATAAAAGATAAGTTATTTTATAGGATGCTTTGTTTATAGGTTATTTCGAAAAATACCAACATGCTATCGCATTTATTTATAGTAATTCTTTAAGTTGTACTCATTAATACTTACTTGATAACTTTACAGTGTGGCTACGCCAGGCAAAATTATCATTTTGCTTTTTGAAGTCCTATTAGTATTTACTGTATTAATTATTAGTTGCAACTAATTAAGGCATGTAAGATTACTGGCTAGCATATATGTATCAATTGAAGAAACTTTGAAGGAATAACTAGTAGTACTTAAGGATGATGTTTTAAAAATTCGTAATTGTGCTCAAGGACGAGCACAGCCCGCTCCCCCACATGACGTGGGATGGAGCGGGGTAGAATTTTTAAATAAAGCAGCCTTTAGTACTACTCTATGAACTGAAGGTTTCTCAATGATACATATATGCGTTAGCCAAGTAATCTTACATGCCGCCATTCTGCTGCACTTTACTCATATTACTTGTTGAAAGTATAATAAAAAAATTATAGATGGACATTTTGCCATCTATAATTTTTTAAAGCTATAAATAATCTATTAAATAATATGTCTAATGTGATAGTTTAATCTTTTAGGCATAGGTAAATCTGAACTTAATCAATATTTTAAAAAGTTTCTATGGTAATAGCCATATATTCATTTATTAGCTTGTCCAACTGCTGACTAACATGTAATACTTCTTTTTTCGAGTTTTCCCTATCAGCAACAATTTCATTTAACACACATCTTAAATCTTCGATCTCTTTACTTACGGTAATTAAATCTCTATTTTGCTGCTGAATCATAAGCTCACCCCTTTACTAAATTTGGCTACTTAATAATTATTATCCATTATAACATAGCCGATTATAAAAGTAAAATAATGTTATTGAATTTTATTACATTGTTTTTATTTAAAGTAAATACATATAATATATTCTATTTTTAACTCATATAATTCCTATATATTAATTATTATCTGGGAGAGATTATGTTTATAGTATTAAAAAAATCTAGATTAATTTTAGTTTTAGCTATTATAGTTGTATTTTCTTTTGCTGCATGTATTTTTTATTCTTCTAATAAACCTGTAATAAATTCAGATGATAATACAGAGGAAGTTATAAAAAAGGTTGAAGAAATCTTTAAGGTAAGAAATACAGCTATTTTAACTAATGATGAAAAATCTATAGCAACTATTTATGATAGAAAAACTAAATATGGTACTTGGGCATATGAACATGAAATAAAAAAGTTAAAGTATTTACATAATTGGTCAGAAAAACAAGGAGTTAAATTTCTAACAATCAATCCAAATATTGTGGTTAGAAGTGTAAAGGGCGGAAAAGGAGTTTATTCTGTTAACCTTATTTGTTCTACAGAGTATACATATATCTATCAGAATGAAGCTCCCCTTGATGAAGGAGTGGACAAGATAAATAGATTTAGGATAGGTACTTCTCATTCACTAAGGTTAAATACTAATGATGGAGGCTGGTATATTACAAAAGAATGGTATACAGATCCCTTTGCTGATTCACTAAACCTAGAAAATATAAAAGCTTCAGATATAAAACAATACATACTCTCTCAATCTTATAGAGATTTCTCTAATCTAAATAAAAGAAGAACTTCTGCTGTAGAATATGCAGATGTATACTGTGGTATTGCTAATGAGGAAAAGTATGGATATAGATATAATAAAAAGTATGGAGATTTTAACCCTCTTGGAGGAGATTGTGCCAACTTTGCTTCACAGATACTCCATGAAGGAGGTAAATTTAAAAAAACTATAGCCTGGAATTTTGAAAAAGGCAAAGGAACTAAAGCTTGGTTAAACGCTGAAGGCTTTAAAAACTTTATGATAGGTAGTGGAAGAGCCTCTCTAATTGCTAGAGGTAACTACAACCAAGTTTATAAGGCTTCCTATAAACTTCAACCTGGAGATTTTATAGCTTACGAAAAGAAAGGCAAAATCACTCACATTTCCGTTGTAACAGGAGCTGATTCAAAGGGTTATCCTCTAGTTAACTGTCATAACATAGATAGATATAGAGTTCCTTGGGATCTTGGATGGAGTGATAAAGATATAAAGTTTAATTTGGTAAGAGTTCATTTTTAATTATTAGCCAATTTTAATAAACAGTCGCTAATCTCTAGTGGCTATTAGATATCTAAATATAGCCGCTTGAGATTAACGACTGGTTACTCTGGTCACCTAATTACTAATCACTAGCTACCAGCCTCCTGAGGATCCTCCTCCACCGCTGTCACCTCCGCCGAAGCCTCCAAATCCTCCTCCACTTCCTCCTCCGCCGCCAAAGCCACCGCCTCCGCGACCTCCTCTGCCTCCTCGTCCTCCGAATATGGAACTCCAAAAGGCTATCTCTAATATAAACCTTATGACTCTTGCTCTATTAAATACTATATCTACAAATAATAGCCCCAACACGATAAACATGGGAATAGAACTTCCGCCCTTTTTCTCCTTTGCAGCTTCTTCTCTAGGATTGTAATTTATTTTTTCATTTTTTTCTAAAGCTACACCATATTCTTTTCCTATTAAGTCTGCAAATACAGAATAAGCTCTTTTTATGCCTTCATTATAATTATTGTTCTTAAAATTCGGAACTGCAGTATCCTGCATCACTCTATTACTTAATACATCGGGTATAGCGCCTTCAAGTCCCTTTCCTACTTCTACAGACCACTTTCTATCATTCATGGATATTAAAATTAATAGTCCATTATTTTCTCCTCTTTGCCCTATACCCCATTTTCTAAATAGGTTATATCCATAGTCTCTAATTTCGTATCCATCTAGTGAACTTATTATAACAACAGTAGCCTGAGCTCCTGTTTTACCTTCTAATTCCTTGCCTACTGATACTAAATATTTCTTTGTATCTTCATTAACTACCCCCACATAGTCATTTATATACTTTAGGCTTGTAGGTGTAGGATAAGTTTCTGCAATTACAATTTTAGATGGTATTGCCAGTAGTATTGTAAATATAAATAAGGGGATTAATAACTTGATCAGTCTATCTTTATAATTTTTCATTTATTCACCCCTTTACTAACTTTATTTAGTGAAATCTACTTTTGGAACTTCTTTTGCCCCTGCTGAAGCTTTATAGTATTCCTTTTGATTGAATCTGAAAACACCTGCAATTATTGAATTTGGAAATCTTCTAATAGTTGTGTTGTAGATTTCAACGGATTCATTGTATTTTTGCCTTGCTATATTAATTCTGTTTTCTGTTCCTTCCAATTCTACTGTTAAATCTCTAAAATTTTGATTTGATTTTAAATCTGGATATCTTTCAACAACTACTAATAATCTTGATAATGCTGAAGAAAGCTCAGCATCTGCATTTGCTCTTTGATCTATTGTTTGGGCTCCACCAAGTTTTGCTCTTGCAGCAGCTATTTCAGTAAATATATCTTTTTCTTGAGCTGCATATCCCTTTACCGTATTTACAAGGTTGGGAATTAAATCATTTCTCCTTTGAAGAGTTGTATCTATATTTGACTCAGCCTTTGCAACATTTTGCTCTAAGGTTACCATTTTGTTATAACTTCCTATGAAAGGCACTGTTATAAGTAATATCACTGCAATTACTATTAATACTGTTTTTAAAGTTTTGTTCATTTTTTTACCTCCGAATTATTATTTTCAAAAATATCAATGTAATTAATATTATGAAATACCCTCTCTATGTATACTATTCAATATTATTTTTAGGTGATCTTTTAATAATTTCTGTTATTCCTAACACAACACCTATTAGCCATGGAATAATATAATAAAACAATCTAAAACTGATTAAAATTGCCATTCCCCTTTCAGATGGAGCTCCCATAAGTTTAAGTCCAAGAAGACATATTAAATCAAAGGATCCCATACCTCCAGGTATAAAACTCATAATTCCTGCAATTGCTGATACTGTTATAATGCCTAGTGCTTCTAAAATTTTTATTTCATTTGTAAATATGGTACATATAAACCAAAAGAAAATTCCTATTACAGTCCACTCTAATAATGAAGACAGCATTAATTTTTCTCTTAGCTCTTTTGGATCCTTATTGTATTCATGAATTCTAGCCATAAACCTTTCTTGAAGCCATTTCCATTCATATAGGAGAAAGTATATAGGCAAATATAATGCGAACCCAATTACACCAAACCATAAAAATCTATAATGTTCTAATACGGGTCTTATTTTTAGAATATTAAATATTACAAGCCAAGAAGCAGTGGAAAGTCCTATACCTGTAGAAGGCGCAAGAATAATACTTGCATATAGCGCCTCTTTTGTAGTAATTCCTTGCTTTTTATAGAGTAGCGTTCTTATGCTGGCACCTGTTAATCCAGCAAAGCTTAAAAAATTGTTAAATGTATTTGATATCCATGAAATTTTCCATACTTTGAAAATGGATAAATTATATTTAAGGTTTTTTATCAAAAAATAATCATATGTGGTCATGGTGGTGACAGCTGCTAACCCTAGTATAACCAATACTACTATATTTGAAGTTTTTAAACTCTCTAATAGTTTTATTACCTCATGGAAGTCGTATGCCTTAAGCTGTGCCCTTCCCTCTGTATATACAAGGAATATAGCCACAAAAGCTATAATTATTTTTATTATATTTTGTCTATATTTTATAAAAAATGAATCGTTTTTCATTTATATTCTCCTTAATATAGGTCATCAACAATCTCCTAAAACATAGCCTTATTTATCTGATGACTACCATCCGTAATACTCCCACTTCTAAAGTGGGAGATAACGGCTGCTACGTCCCTAGATAAGGGCTTCTAAACTTCAGTTGGAGAAAAAAACTCCATCTGAAGCAAAGAATCCTCTTTATATCTATTATGCAACACTTTATTTTATTTAATTCTTAATGCTTTTTATGCAGAGAGTTTCAAGGGTAGAATGACGCACCAAGAATTAGAAAGGCTTTATGATAGGCGTAGGGGATAACTCTATCCTTTGTACTGATAGCCATAAGAGTTATGTTCAATTTGCTAAAGATTTTTCATTGGAACACAAGCGTATAAAAATAGCGTTGGTATTAACAATATCAATGCTATTTTTATTGGCATTTGTTCTCAACATTATGCTGATTTTACAGTAAAAATTTTATATTAACGTAGATAATAATACTAATATGAATAAAAAGGGTGATAAAATGAGAAAGGCTAATAAACTTATTACAATGCTAATAATTTTAATATTAGCATTTCAGTTTACATTTACAACGCTTGTTTCTGCTAATACTATATATCCACCAGATTTGCCATATCAGCCACCAGATCAGTCAAGAGAAGAGTTATATCAAGATATTTTTATATCCTTACTCTTGCCATACATTCAAAAGGAAGTTGATAAATACTATTCAAAATATCTAACAGATACTCCAATGGTTGCTCCGTATACAGTATATGTATTGAGTGCTGAAAGACCAAATGGCTATCGCTCATTCCTTTTTAATTTAAAACTTCGAGTTAATTCTTATATAGGTCCTCATAACGTAGTTGGGCTCGATTATATAACTATTACAGTAGGAGGCTCAGGAGATGTTAAAATTGAAAAATTTGAACATATAAAGAGTTATGAGTTACCTCCAAATTATCATGGTATTATTAAGAAAGGATATAAAAATCCAATTCCGTAACATACATTGCTATTATTAATAAAGTGCAGATTTTTGTTTGCACTTTTCTTAAGTTATGACACAATGGTATGCAAACTATTAATAAGTCGGCACTTTATTGCTAAAACTATATTGCAATAAGGAGTTGATTTTACGAAAAAATTAGTTTTTCTATTATTATTATTAGTGTGTTTTTTAAGTCCCATCAATATCTATGCATGTGATATTTTTTATACTAATTATTCAAAAGAACCCAACCAGCAAGAATTATATAGAGGGAGTTTATTATCTTTTTTGTACCCATACATCTCAAGTGCAGTAGATAAATATTATGGATACCCTAAACAATTTGACCTTTATGATGCGAAAATTATAAGTATTAAAAAAACACCTGAAAAATTTGAGTATGAAATAATAGTCCAAGTTGAAACCTTTACAGGTGCACATAACCCACCAAGAGGTATTGAAACCATCACTATATTAACAAGTCCAATTGGAACTAAAACCATTAACTTTAATCATGCGGCAGAATGAGTGATGCTAATAAATAATATTCTTATGAAGCATTTAGACAAAGTAATATCCTTTAAATATAAGCGGCTGTGTTTTAAGAGATTGTTAAATTCGTAAAATATCGAAAATAATTCTAAATTTAGTATAACAATTGTAGCTAAACTTTCATTAACTCGCACAGCTCAAACAAATAAAAGTTCTTAACGCCACAATAGTTATACTAAGTAAGAATTATAATTTCTCATAAGCAGAGAACCCAAATCTATGATTTGGTGTGAATCGCTTACTCCTTGGAAGAATGACAAGGAGTTTCTCATTATAATGAACTCAACAATCTTTAAAACAGCCTTAAACTACTAATGGAAAATTTTATGTATGATATAATCGAGATAAGTTCTTTGACGGAAAGGGGAATATTTTATGAGAAGAGAATATGTTATAGAAGCGTGCAGTGGACAATCAATTGAGGTAAAGAAAAATGAAAAGATTACAGTTATAGATATAGATGGAACACAAGTTGTTGATTTTTTTGCAGAATCTAAACAGAATCCTTTAGAGTTTTTATCAACTGGAGTAACGATTGATTGCAATGAATCTTTAAAGTTAAAGGTAGGAGATACGATTTTTACTAACCTTTATAATCCCATGTTTAAATTGTTATTAGATGATGTAGGGGAACATGACTTGCTTCATCCTTGTTGTAGGCCAGAGATGTATGAGTTTTTCTATCATAATGGAGAAGGACATCCTAATTGCCTTGAAAACATAAATGGATGTTTAAATGAACAACACCCCATCATTCATCCTGTTAATTTATTTATGTATACAAAAATAAATTCCGACGGAAGAATATCTGTTGAACAGCCTATTTCAAAGCCTGGAGATAAAGTGGTTTTGAAAGCAGAAATGGATGTTCGTCTTGGAATTGCTGCTTGCAGTGTATCTGAAAGTAAGTGTAATGGTGGCAAATGCTCTCCTATAAAAATTATAATTGAAGAATAAGGTGCTAAACTAAGGCCGCTATTACTTATGTAATATACGTTTATTTACAACTGTAATGATAAATACTATTAAGGAAATAGTTAGATTAATCAAGATATTAGTTTAAAGATAGCAGATTAAAATGAATTGCTAGCCATAGGATATTTTTCTCCGCCTTACTACGAAAAATTTTAATTTTATTTAATTTGTTAAATATAGTTGCCCTATGGGTAATTCCTTTAGAAAAGATAAACATCTGTTTTTCTATAATTAAAAACTTTTCGCAATGTTAATGGAGAAAAGTTCTCCATAACTCTTAACTCTTAACTATTAACTTAATAATTTAAGAAATCTTAATATATTTTGTATAGCAATAGCGGCCTTGATTTACCTAATTTAAAGTACTAAAAGTAAGAAGGCATATAATTCATTAAGAGAATTTTGAGCAAGTTCTAGAAGTTCTTAGTTTGTGAATTTAAAAATTACCGTAATTCCCATCTAGGACGGATGGGAGCCAGGCCTGCATCAGGACGATGCATAGGACTGGGTAGGGAATTTTTAAAAGCACAAACTTAGAACTTCTTAACACAGCGAAGATTCTCTGTTGAATTATATACCTTCGATTTTTAGCACCTTATTCTCTGTAGTCACCAAGGCCGCCATTTTTGCAGTACTATTATCACATTAAGGATTAAATGCAATTTACCGATATATTATAATAAAAGCTAGAGAAAAATTTCTCTAGCTTTCAAATTTGTAATTATAGTATCTTATATAGTTTTTCATATTCTATGTTACAAGAACCTGTTTGAGCTTCATCTGCACAATAAATTCTCTCTCCATAGAAATATTCATCACCTTTTACGTAGATTGCTCTGAAAGCATTTTCATCTGGTATTACATGCACTTTTTTGTATTCATTTGCATCAACTATAGTTGATGAAGGATTTAATATTCCGCTATCGTTAATTAATTCTAATTTTACGCTTCCCTCTTCAATACTTTTAATGATTTCTTCAAGATTTCTCATATTTTCTTCCTCCTAATCATTATATACGTCAATCATTTCTATTAATTAATAATAATTATTTTTAATATAATTATATCCTATTTTTGCTTAAATTGCACTATTTTTTTATAATCTATTGATAAAATTGAGAAATCTTAACTAAACGAGAGCTATTGTCAATAATTCCTTTATCCACACTATTCATTTTGTAATGCAGAACATCCTTCTTCCCCAGTTCTAATTCTTATAACATTTGCTACATCATACACAAATATTTTACCATCACCTATTTTGCCAGTATTTAAAACTTTTTTAGCAGTTTCTATGACTAGTTCTACGGGTATTTCGCAGACTACTGTTTCTACCTTTACCTTTGGGACTAAGTTCATATCCAATGGAACTCCTCTATAATACTCTGGGAAACCCTTCTGCATACCACATCCAAGTACCTGTGATACAGTCATTCCTGTAACTCCTATTTTATTTAATGCTTTTTTTAGTTCTTCAAATTTGCTTGTTCTAGTTATTATTTCAACTTTGCTAATCTTATCATTCATAGAGACCCCTCCCTGTAACTTTATTTGAAACAAAGATTCTATTTGTCTAAATTATACATTTACTTTTATTGAGTCCATTTTATATTCAGAAATAGCTCTAGCTTCAAAATCTGAGCAGCTTTCTATTCCATGCTCTGTTAGATCTAATCCTTCTATTTCTTCTTCTGCACTTACTCTTAGACCTATGGTTACATTCATAATTTTAAACATTATAAAAGTTGTTCCTAATGTCCATATAGCTAATGCTAAAACTCCAATAAGTTGTACACCTAGTAATTTAAATCCTCCTCCATAGAATAGTCCTAAAGAATCTCCACTAGCTGCAAATAAACCTACCGCAATAGTTCCAAAAACTCCATTACAACAGTGAACTCCTACTGCTCCTACTGGGTCATCTATTTTTAATACTTTATCTAAAAATTCTACACCAAACATAACTAATATGCCTGCTATACTTCCTATAATTATAGCCCCCACAGGAGTTACTAAATCACACCCTGCCGTAACTGCCACTAGTCCTGCTAATGAGCCATTTAACGTCATACTCACATCTGGCTTTTTGTATCTAACCCAAGTAATTATTAGTGTTAATATAGTGGCCGCAGCCCCTGACAGATTTGTTGTAATAAATATATGAGAAATTCCTTTTGTATCTATAGCTGATAATGTAGAGCCAGGATTAAAGCCAAACCATCCGAACCATAGTATAAATACTCCCAATGCCCCTAGTGTAATACTGTGTCCAGGAATTGCTCTAGCATTGCCATCTTTATCATATTTTCCAATTCTAGGTCCTATAATTGCAGCTCCCATTAATGCCGCCCATCCTCCAAGAGAATGAACCACTGTAGATCCTGCAAAATCATGAAATCCTATTTTTGAAAGCCAGCCGCCTCCCCAAATCCAATGTCCTGCTATTGGATATATCACCGAACTTATAATAAAACTATAAATTAAATATGATTTAAACTTTGTTCTTTCAGCCATTGCCCCTGAAACTATTGTGGCTGCTGTAGCACAGAATACTGTTTGAAACATTATAAATGCCTCAAGAGGAATTCCAAGCCCTAAGTGTTCATATGTTCCTCTTGTAAACAAATCTGGTACACCTATAAATCCCCCTATATCCCTTCCAAACATAATACCAAAACCGAGAATCCAAAATATTATAGATCCTATTACAAAGTCCATTAAATTTTTCATTATAATATTTCCTGAATTTTTTGCCCTAGTAAAGCCTGTTTCTACCATTGCAAATCCTGCTTGCATAAAAAACACTAAAGCTGTGGCAATCAATACCCAAACTGTATTAACTGATGTTACTAATTTTGATAAATCCATAATATAACCCCCTAATTATTGAAATTCCATTTTTAATGCCCCATCTTTGATAATATATTAATTTTAGCATGCATATTTTAATATATTATCAATAAAAACTTTATGTTTATTATTATATTATCAATAAACATTATAGTCAATTATTAATTTATCAATTAAACCTTTACATTTTTGAAAATTTTATTATAAGTAAAAAAGCTCTGCATTTTATTTCACTTATAAATTCTAAGAAAATGAAAAAAGCCTATGGCAAAACTTGCACATAAACTTTTAAGAATTATTATTCTTTTTTCTATGTTTATCTATTATTAATCTAGTTACTATTAGATATACTATAAGGTTTCCTGGAGTGTTTAAAAGTCCATATATACCCCAAAGCCAGTAGTATTTTTCTCCTCTTTTTTTGGCATCCTTAAACACCCATATTCCCTGAGCCAAAAGAATAGGACTTATCAATAAGAAGGTTATTAACTTTGCTTTTGTACTCATAGGGTTCCCCCTTCACGTTTTAACGCAGCTCTAACAATAGGTACTATGATAAGTGGAGCTGCAGCTATGAAGCCTATTTGCAAATATAAAATATGCTTTACCTCTAAAAATACTGTGGCAACTGCCAATATACCTAGAATTCCTAATGCTGCTAAGATAAAATATAATGTTTCTCTTTTGCTTTTCTTCTTGTAATTTATTTCTTCAGCTTTTACTATAATATCCATTATATTAGTATCAAGATCAAAATCCATATCTGAAATAGAGTCCATTTTTTCTCCAGAACGCTTTAATTTCTCTTCAAACTTCTCTATTTCACTTAAATTATCTCTATTTAAATCAGCCTTTAGTAAATCTTTATCATATTCTTCACCATAGTATTTATCTATAATATGGTCCTTTATGTCTCTATTTTTCTTCATTCTAAGTATCAGCCTCCTTCTAATTCACTAACTATATTTTTAATACAGTTGTGAAGTCTAGATCTTACAGTACCAACAGGGCAGCTAAGTATTTCTGCTATTTCTTCATATTTATAATTATAATAGTGCTTCAATATAAATACAGCTCTCTTTTCATAGGGCATCTTTTGAAGTATTTTTAGAACCTCTCTATACTCTATTCTCGAAATAGCATTACTTTCAGTATCACAATTTTCAGCTATAAATCCTTCTTCAATAGGCACTAAGCGTTTGTCTTTTCTCAGCATATCTCTGTAAACATTTGTTCCTATAATTATAAGCCAGGTGGAAAATTTGGCTTTGGGATTAAATTTTTTTATGTTAACAGCTGCTTTTAACAGTGCCTCTTGAACTATATCTTGAGCTATTTCAGGATTACCTGTCATTTTTATAACATATCCTTTAAGTATTGGGTAATTTTCAACAAGTAAGCTATTAAGGGCACTTTTATTTCCAGCTTTAGCTCTCTCAATCAGCTCTAACTCCTCCACATTTCCACCCTCTCTTCTAGTCATTATTTAAACGTTTATCTACGGCAAAAAGTTCACTAATACGTATTATAATTTATTATTTACGGAGAAGGTAAGAAGTAAGAGTGAAGAGCTAAGAGTTATGGATAAAACTCATAGAGTTTTTTATAATTTATTTTACTTCTTACTTATTCTCTTTTACTTCTTACTTATTCTCTTTTCCCTCTTACCTATTCTCTTTTACCTCTTACTTATTCATCAAATTTATTATTTATCTATTAATGGATACAATTCATTATCCTCTTTTGATATTCTCTTTGCTAAAACTTTAAAAACCAATGCTGTTTCACTTTTAAAACCTTCCATGTTCTTTATAATCTTGCTTTTAGTATTAAAGTTATCCTTATAATTCATAAATACTTCAGAAATATGTCCCATTTCTTCACTATATTCCTTTGCCATTTTTCTAAGATTGCTTCTATCATTCTTTAATAAGTCTGGATATAAAAATTTATCCTCTGTATCTAAATGTATTCTTAATTTTCCCGCTAGAATACTTATATTTTGCGCTATCTGAGCAGCTTTATCTTCTAAATTATTTTGTTTAATTAAATCTTCTATTTGATTTACTACCTGTTGTATTTCTAAATGTTGTCTTTTTAAATTTGATATGTTTCCCATGTCTCTTCCTCCATATAATTTTAAATTTATCCGATGACTACCCGCCCTAAGACTCCCATCTTACTCTTTGAAAGGGATTAGTACCAAGTGAAAAATTTGAACTTTCTGCTTTTCTCTAAGTGGGAGTTAAGGACGGCTACGTCCCTGGATAACGATTTCTAAGCTTTAGCTGGAGTAAAACTCCACCTGAAGCCAAGAACTCTGTTTATATATTTATAATAATAGAATTTCATGGAAAACTATGTAACATTAGTTACAATCTACATTATAATTTTAATTACTTTATTTATAGGCTCTGTTTTAAATGAATGTTGATCTTTACATTCATTTAAAACTTTCCATTAGTGGGTTAAGGCTGTTTTAAAGATTGTTGAGTTCATTATAATGAGAAATTATAATTCTTATTTAGTATAACTGTTGTAGCGTTAAGAATTTTCATTTGTCTGAGCTATGCGAGTTAATGAAAATTTAGCTATAATAGTTATACTAAATTTAGAATTATTTTCGATATTATACGAAATCAACAATCTCTTAAAACACAGCCTTTTCTTTCTTTCTAAACACTGTTATAATTATTAACACTAGTATTAAAGATAGACTTCCGCTGGCTATAAAAGCTTTTACTACTCCAAACTTTTCAGCCACTGAACCGGAAAATAAGCTTCCAAGAGGAGCTGTACCAACAAAAACCATTGAGTATACGCTCATTACCCTTCCTCTGTACTCATCTTTAGAATTAATTTGAAGTGTAGAATTTGCTGTAGTTGAAAAACTTATATTAAATAATCCTGTAATTATAAGAGATAGTGAAGCTAAATAGTAGTATTTACTAATTCCTGTCATAATTAAGAAAATAGATATTACAATAGCACTTATAAACATGGTGCGGATTTTAGGACCTCTCTTGCTTCTTGAAGATACTAATAATGCTCCTACAAGTGATCCAAAACCTAATGCTGACATCAATATTCCATAAGTTTTTTCACCTTGTCCTAATACGCTTTCTGTAAAAACAGGCAATAAAACATTATAATTAAAAGCGAATATCCCCATTATTGTAATCAAAAGTACTGTTTGAATGAGAATCTTATCTTTAGCTATATATATTATTCCATCCTTTACTTCTTTAAAAGCATTTTTATCTGATTTCTTTTCTCTTATATAGGAGTTTACTTTAGTCTGTGTAAGCCCATATATAACAGCAATAAAACTTAACCCATTTAATAAAAAGCACCAGGCCGGTCCAAAAGCAGCCAATAATAGTGCTCCTATAGTTGGTCCAATAATTCTAGCTAGGTTAAATATAACTGAATTTAAGGCTATGGCATTCATTAAATCTTCTTTTCCTACAAGTTCAATTACAAAGGCTTGCCTTGTTGGCATATCTATTGTATTTATGCATCCCAGTATTAGTGCCAAGATTAGCACGTGTTCATATCTAACTTTATGGGTAAAAGCCAAAATAGATAATGTTAGTGCTAATAACATGGATACAGTTTGAGTAAACAAAAGAATTTTCTTTTTTGGCAATTTATCAATTATGGTACCTGTAAATAATGAAAAAAGTGTAAATGGTAAAAATTGAACTGCCCCTAAAATTCCTAGAAGGAATGAGGAATGAGTTAATGATAGCACAAGCCAAGATTGTCCTATGCTCTGCATCCATGTACCAATTAGCGAAAAACACTGTCCAATCCAATAATGTCTAAAGTTCTTAGATGTAAGAGCATGAAAGTTATTGTGTATAATTCTTTTTGAATACATTACTAAATTCATTCACATTTCTCCTTTAGATTTTCAGCAATACCAGCTTCTAATTTAATGTATATCCACCAACACATTATATATCTAGAGGCTATTCTAGGTAAGAAAGTATAAATTACTTCAAATAATTTACACTTCCTACTTAGAATAGCCTCATTAAAATTCGCCTAACCTTCTAAGGTTAGAATCTTTAATTTTTTAATTCTATTTTTATCAATATCTTCTATTATAAATTTAATATTTCCACACTCCACAGTTTCTCCTTTTTTAGGAAAACCGCCAATCTCGCCTATTACAAATCCTCCAATAGAGTCAAAGTCCTCTGACTCAATGTTTGTACCAATCATCTCATTTACTAAATCTATTTTAGCACTTCCATCAACTATATACTCATCTTCCTTAATTACTTCTATTTCATGATGTTCATCATCATCATACTCGTCCTCAATTTCACCAACTATTTCTTCTACTAAGTCTTCCGTGGTGATAATCCCTGCTGTTCCACCATATTCATCTAATACTACAGTCATAGCTATTCTATTTTTTCTCATTTCTTCAAATAACTCTGTAGTTGGTTTAAATTCATAAGTGAAGTATGGTTTTATCATATAATCATTAATGTCGAATTTTCCCTTTGAGCTATCATAAAAAACCAAGTTTTTAATATGCAGTATGCCTACAATATTATCTGTTGTGTCCTTATACACAGGAACACGTGAAAACTGTTCTCTTTTAAAAACTTCTATTATATCTTCATAAGAAGAATTAACTTCTACTGCAACCATATCTGTTCTTGGTACCATAACGTCTTTTACTTGAGAATCACCAAACTCAAAAACATTATATATCATCTGCTTTTCTTCTACTTCTAAAACCCCTTCTTCATGGCTTACATCTACAATTGTTTTTAACTCTTCTTCTGTAATGTAAGGCTTGCCCATCTCAACTTTTCCACCAAACAATTTAACTATTCCATTGGTTACATAAGTAAAGACTAATGCGATTGGGGTAAATATGGTGGTAATTACATATATAGGCCTTGATACCTTTAAGGAAACTTTTTCTGAATTTCTAGCAGCAATAGATTTTGGTGTAATTTCTCCAAAAATTAGAACTAAGACTGTCATTATTGCTGTAGCAATTCCAACACCATTTTGACCAAAATATGTTATGGCCAAGGATGTTGCCAGTGCAGAAGCTCCTATGTTAACCACGTTGTTGCCTATAAGTATAGCACTTAATAGTTTACCTGGATTTTCTACTAATTTACTTACTAAACTTGCTCCTTTAATATTCTCATCAACCATATGTCTTATTCTTATTTTGCTTAAAGACATTAAAGCTGTTTCCGACGCTGAGAAAAATGCTGATAAACCTAAAAAAATAACCAAGGTAATTAACTGCCATGTACTACCGTCTGATTCCAAATTAAAACACACTCCTAATTTTAAATTTTAATTTATTATAACATAAATTATGGTTTTAAGTTAATACCTTTAGCTTTTTTATTCTATTTTTATCAATCTCTTCTATAATAAATTTAGTATTTTCATGCTCTAACATATCTCCTTCTTGCGGAAGTCTTCCAAGTTCACCTATTACAAAACCTCCAATTGAATCAAAATCTTCTGATTCAATATCAGTTCCAATCATTTCATTAACTAAATCTATTTTAGTGCTTCCATCAATTATATATTCGTCTTCCTTTATAACCTGTATATCTGTATCATCCTCATCATATTCATCTTCAATTTCTCCAACTATCTCCTCAACTAAATCCTCCATACTTACAAGTCCAGCTGTCCCACCATATTCGTCTAATACTATAGTAAGTGCCACTCTATCCTTTCTCATCTCTTCAAATAATTCAGTGGTTTTTTTATATTCATAAGTAAAATATGGCTCTCTTATTATGTCATATATATTAAAATTCTTACTATCATCAACAAATACCAGGTTCTTAATATGTATTATTCCAATTATATTATCAACACTATCTTGATATACAGGGATTCTAGAAAACTGCTCTACCTTAAATGTTTTCATTATTTCATCATAGGTTGAATCTATATCAATGGCAACCATGTCAGTCCTTGGAACCATAACATCTTTTACCTGAGAATCTCCAAATTCAAATACGTTATCTATCATCTTTCTCTCTTCTACTTCTAAAACTCCTTCTTCGTGGCTTACATCAAGCATAGTCTTTAGTTCTTCTTCTGTTATAAAAGGCTTTTCTATATCTATTTTTCCTCCGAAGATTCTTAATATTCCACTAGTTATTTGTGTAAACACTATAACTACCGGACTTAATATAATAGTTATAAAATAAATAAATTTTGAAACCATAATCGAAACTTTCTCTGGATCTCTAGATGCCAATGTTTTAGGAGTTATTTCTCCAAATATCAATACAATAATTGTCATTATTCCAGTTGCAATTCCTACACCACTTTCTCCAAATTGGCTTATAGCGATTGATGTTGCTAGTGCAGAGGCTCCTATATTTACAACATTATTTCCTACCAATATGGCACTCAACATTTTTCCTGGATTTTCTACCAGTCTGCTTATCACATCTGCCCCTCTGACCCCTTCTTCTAGCATCTGTCTTATTCTTATTTTGCTTAATGAGGTTAAAGCAGTTTCAGAAGCAGAAAAAAAGGATGATAAAACTATAAGCACCATTAACAAGATTAACTGCATTATTGTTGCTGAGTCCACCGCTAAACACACTCCCACATTCTAATTTTAATCTATACACTAGGTACTGTTTTAAATGAATGTTAATCTTTACATCCATTTAAAACTTTCCATACATAGATTTATTTTACCTAGTTTTCTTACTTCTATACGGATTATAGTTAATAGCTATTATTCCAGCACTTACTAGAGCTAATGCAAAGAAAATATATATAGTAAATTTTTCTTCTGGAATAAATATAGTAGATAATATAGCTCCAGATAGTGGTGTTACAAATTTATAAAGAGTTATTTCTCCTGCTTTATTGTATTTTAATAATGCATACCATAGAGCATAGGCTACTGCTGATAAAACCGCTGAATATAATGTAAGTGTCCATCCCATTGGAGTAAACTTAATTGCACCTGCTCCCAGCTTTGGTAGCCCAAAAATTAGGAGAACTATGGATCCTAAAAACATTTGCCAAGCAGTAACTAGAAAAGGATGTATAGTTTTAGAAAGATCCTTTGCTACAAAGATTCCAATAGATGAAAATATGGCAGATATTATTAAAAATCCTTCTCCTCTAAATGTAAAATCTAAAGTTAAGCTCTTCCCCCAGTTTACAAGTACTATGCCTCCAAACCCTGTAATTAATCCTATTATTTTTGCACCGTTAATCTTATCATCATTATAAATAAAGTGTGCAAGTATAACCACAAAAAAATTTCCTATAGAATTTAATATAGCCCCTTTCATTCCTGAAGTATATTGAAGGCCATTGTAGAAAAATAAGTATTGTAATGTTGTTTGAAGGAGTCCTAAAACTAGAAGCTTTAACACATGATTTTTTTGTATTTTTAGACTTTGCTTCATCCCTAATAAAACTAGTAAAAATAAAATTATTGATGCTCCTAAAAATCTTATACCAGCTAAAACAATTTTAGCTGACATATCACTTGGTACCATACTCAGCTCTGAATAACTTATTTTTAGTACAGGGAATGCACTTCCCCATAGTATAGAACAAAAAACTGCAATTAGAATTACGTATCTCTTATTAGTTAAATATTTTTTTATATCCATATATATATACCTCTCCTACTTCTGCTTAATATATAACTTATTCCATTATAGGCTAAAACACTATTTTTTCAAACATAGACCTTTACTTAATTAAATAGCTGTATAAATTACAAAACTAAAGGATTTAGCATAGAAGTGCAGCTCCTCTTCTATACTAAATCCTGTTTTATTACTTATTAAAAATCATAGTCATTCTCTCTAATAGCTTATCCTTTTCAATCGGCTTTCTAAGATAATACTTAATTCCAAGTTCTTTAGCTCTTAGAACATTTTCAGCATCAGCCTGCTCTGTAAGTATTAATATTGGTATATCTTTATATTTATCGTCGGTTTTTAACTTTTCTATTAAATCAAGTCCATTTTCAAATTTTAGTATTAAGTCCATTATGATTAAATCTACAAATTTACCATATTCCTCAATTTTCTTAAACATTCCCCATTCGCTTCCTGCCTCAACCAAGTTCACTCCATTTTGCTCAACTATAAGTTTTACTTGATGTATAATTGTTTTAGAATCCTCAACAATCATTACTCTTTTGCCAGTAAACATTATACAACTCCCCTTATTCTATAATTATATAAACTAAGTTTGTACACCCTTTTTTCTAAAAAAGTTTTTCACTTCATCCTCCGCCTGTTTCGTCAATTGAGCTAAATTCTTTATATGAATCTGGGAATTTTCATAGATTCCAAGCTTTATTAATTCATTAAAAGTTGAAGCAGCCTTATGAACATCAACTATACTAAGATTTATTGATACTCCCTTAATGTTATGTAATACTCTTCCAACTTCATTCCATTGACTATTTTGAACAAACTCTGTTATTTCATTTATATTTTCTCTCATTTCACTAAAGTAAGTTTTATATAAATCATATATAGCTTCGTCACCTACCCCCATTTCTTCAATAATCTCTTGTATATTGTATCTGCAACTAACTATTTCCAAGCTGTCCCCCTCCTTGTTAATTTAGTTTCACTTTTTGATACACCAGCGTGTTATTATATCCTGTAAATCCTTTAACCTTACAGGCTTGGCCATATAATCATCCATTCCTGCTTCAATACATCTTTCTCTATCTCCCTCCATAGAGTTAGCAGTCATGGCCACAATAGGTGTATGTCTTTTACTTTCTTTTTCAAGTCTTCTAATTTCTTTAGCAGCCTCAAAACCATCCATAACAGGCATTTGGCAATCCATTAAAATTAATGAATATTCATTTTGGAATGCCTTTTTAACAGCTTCTTCTCCATTTGAAGCTGAATGTACTGCCACATTTAACTTATTAAGCTGCATTGCTGCTAGCCTTCTATTAATTTCATTATCTTCAGCTAATAATATTAGAATAGACCTGTCTCCATTATCAAACGGCTCTATATCACCTTTTAAATTTTCATCAATATTATCATTTGCCTCTAAATATTTTAAAGTCTTAAATTTAGCTGTAAACCAAAATGTTGAACCATGTCCTTCTGCACTTTTTACACCTATTTTTCCTCCCATAAGTTCTGCTAGTTCTTTACAAATTGAAAGCCCTAATCCTGTTCCACCATATTTTCTTGTTGTGGAAGCATCTCCTTGAACAAAAGGCTGAAATAATTTTTTTTGTGTTTCTTCATTAAGTCCAATCCCTCTATCTATTACTTTAAACTTTATTACTATACTATCTTTCTCCATTTTTTCTATATCAGCTTTTAAAGTTATTTCACCTTTTTCTGTGAACTTAACAGCATTTGTTAATAGGTTTAAAAGTATTTGATAAAGTCTATCTCCATCTCCATATAGATTAGGAATATTAGGAGGAATATTATATTTAAGTGTTAATCCTTTTTGGTTAGCTTTTATAGACATTATATCGGTAATATTTTGAAAAACTGAATATATATTAAAGTTATAGCTGTCTAATGTAAACTTTTTAGCTTCCATTTTAGAAAAATCTAGTACATCATTAACTATATTCAAAAGTAAATTTCCTGCATCGTTTATGAAAGTTACAAGTTCATCTTTTCTTGTGTGCATAGAATTATCTTTTAAAAGCTCTGCCATTCCAATTATAGCATTAATAGGTGTTCTTATTTCATGGCTCATGTTTGCCAAAAACTCACTTTTAGCCTTATTGGCATCATCTGCTAAATCTTTTGCTTCTCTCAATTCATTTTCTGTTAGTATTAATTCTGTAATATCTTGATATATAGTTATAATATAATTTTCTTCTGGTCTATAGGCAGAACTTAGATACCATCTTTCTCCTATATTTAAATATTTCTTTGATTTTATTTTTTCTCCTATATTATTTGTGTTTTTAAATTCATCCACCCATTGAAATAGAGCTTTATTCATATCTTTAGATACATAACTTAAACTTTTTCCTATAATATATTCTTTATTTAATCCTGTTAGTTTTTCATAGGCACTGTTCACTTCAAGAAAAATATAGTCTATTTCCCCACTTTCTTTATCTTCTATAATCTCATAATAGGCAAATGGATTAATCATGCTTTCAAATAAATGCCTATATTTATTTTCACTCTCAAGAAGTTCTTCTCTTGAATCTCTTAATCTATCTAGCATTCTATTAGTTACACTGGCGAAAGTTGCTAGCTCATCCTTGCCATCTACAGGTATCCTTATAGATAAGTCCATACTTTCTTCAATATTTTTTATACCAGAAGTTAGCTTTTGAAGTCTTGATAATCCAGCTTTCTCAAGAAGAAGCAGAGTAATTATTCCAACTATAACTCCTGAAATTAGCAGAAACATATTAAAAAACTTAATACTTTCTTCTCCATAATTATACATATCTCTTGGTGCTTCTATTTCCAACATAAAGCTTGATTTACCATATAAATCTTTTAAAATGCTATATCCGATCACAGTATCTTTATTTAATGGACTTACAACTATATTCGAATATTCTAATATTCCTAAAGATTTAAATTTAAGTTCACCTTTAGAACTATCAACCTTTTCAACTTTTACAGTCAGCTGTGTTATATTGGATATTTTATCAATTTCTTTGTCACCAATATATCTCCCCATTATAAGCATTCCCATTGTCGGCCCTGTTCCATCACTTCTCAAAATAGGTCTTCCAGCTATAGCCATAAATCCTTTTTCTAGGGGAATAATACCCCTTATTGGCTTATTACTATATTTTAGATAATCTTTATACAAAAAGTGTGCTTTAAAATCTTTTAAAATTTCATCTACTTTCTTCTCTTCTATTTCATTACTTCCTTTGAAAATTAACTTACCTGAAT
The DNA here is from genome assembly GCF_053901425.1 of Clostridium sp. JNZ J1-5. Lineage (NCBI taxonomy): Bacteria > Bacillati > Bacillota > Clostridia > Eubacteriales > Clostridiaceae > Clostridium > Clostridium sp. JNZ J1-5. The sequence continues at coordinate 1,018,296 of NZ_CM132773.1, forward strand.
GGTCTATATAGCATATTAAATTTAATTTTGACTGAGCTAATGTAGCAGCACTTAAATTGGATTTTATATATTCTTTATTTGGATTATTAATGAAATTATATGTATCATCCCATTGAGACCAATCCAAAAGAATATTATCTAACTCATATATGCTATTTTGAAACATACCCAAGCCTTGTTGTACATGCTGTTTTATATACTGTTCTTCCAATCTTTTGAACTCTTTACCTAATATTAATCTAGATTCCATGTGTAGTAAACTTGTTAAAACTAAGATAATTAAGCATATCACAATAATTGTCTTTTTACGCATGTTCATATAGTATCCTCCAATATAATCTACTTAATGATAATTTTCAGCATATTTTTACAAGATTATTGAGTTACTACACATATTCGATAAATTCATTCAATTTCCTTCTATTCTTTCACCCAACAGCATAATCTAATAAGTAATAATATGAGTATTTTGCGAAGCAATTTTTTAGTGAATAACTAATAGTGAAAAGTGAATAGTGATGGATATTTTTCTCCGCTTTGCTACGAAAAATTTTAATTTTATTTGATTTGTTAAATTTAGTTGCCCTGTGGGCAATTCCTTTAGAAAAGCTATCCTTAACTATTAACTATTCACTATTAACTTAATAATTTATAAAAATAGTAATGAAAGGATGAAGTTTTTTATGAAAAAAGTATTATTGCCAATGACACTTATCTTATTAACATTTGTTTTGTTAGGTTGTTCAAAATCCCATATTGATATGTCTTATTTAAAGACTCCTTCAAGTATTGACTTAATAAATAATAAAAATGATGAAATAAATTCAATAAAGAAAGAATTAAAAAAATTAGACGAGAGTGGTAATAAAAATGAAGAATTTATAACTAAAATAATTAACAAGATCAAAAGTAGTCCAGGAAGTGCAATTACTTATGGTATAAAATATGAATCAAACAATGCAATTTATAATCTACACTTAAATTATAGTGATATTGAAATAACTGAAGATAATATTGAAGATATAGTGAAGGAAGGATATGTATTTAGTATTTGGATACTTGAGGACGGAAAAGCTGTAACCGCCAAATATGATTTAAATTCCCCAAATAAAATGTCCACTGTTGGAATTGTTTTAGATAACGAAACTTTAAATTATATAAAAGAATATTACAACTCAAATATTTTAAAATAATCAATAAATAGTAATTTGTAAATAAGTAAGAGGTAAGAAGTAAGGAGTAAAAGGTAAGAAATAAGAGATAAGGATAAGAAATGTAATAGTTATAACTTTAGCTATTACATTTCTTAAGAGTATTTAATGTTGATATCAACATCTTTTTAAGAGAAGTACATTTGATTTTTAAGTTATCATATTCTTTAGTTAAATACCCTGTTTGATCTAGTACAACTAACCAGTATTCTGTTTCAGAAGCTTCCTTTAGAGAAATGTGTATTTTGTTGATAAAATCAGCTTTACTTACTGCATATTGTGCTTCATGTATATTAGCACCAATACTAGTGCCGCTTCTAAGAATCTGTTTTGACATAACAAACTCTTTCTTATCATAAACAAGCCATTTATAATATTCAACAATAGAAACAGAAAAGGTTACAGACTGTTTAATTAATTCACTATCCTTCATTGTTTACCTCAAATCACAGTAAATTTTTACTTATACTTCTTAACTATTCCCTCTTATCTATTACTTATTCACAAATTAATTATAAAAAACTCCATGAGTTTTATCCTTAACTTTTACTTTTTCACTCTTACCTATTAACTTCCCTCCAAATTTACAAAAGTAAGTGATTATATAGAAACGCAAATTAGTTCCTCATTAGGAGGAGGTGGAACAATACGCTCCAATAAAGTTCAAATTGAATTGCAGTAATTCGGAATATTCATATATTCTATACTAAAGCATTATATATAAAGCCTTGTTCCAATTCTTCTGTCATAATCAGACCAGGTATCTGGTTCTGTAATTTCTTTAACTTGGGAAACTTTGTTTAAAGTTGCATCTACATAATCTGCATAGTGAACAATAAAAGCTTCTTCTGTATTTGGAGCTTTAGGAGATCCAAATTCTGGTTTACCATGATGTTGTACTATACATCCTTTTATTCTCTGTTTAAAATCTTCACTATACCTCTCTCCACCAGCTCTAAATGCTTCTTCTATCATTCCTATTCCTATAACAATGTGCCCCTCCATCTCTCCTCGCATGGTTACAGAAAAAGGTCCGTCTACGAAGTATTCCTCTATTTTACCTATATCATGAAGTTTTGCTGAAAGAATTGCTACTTCTTTGTATCTACAGTCATACCTATGAGCCATAACCTTGGCCATATACATTACATTTAATGTATGTTCTGCAAGACCACCTCTATAATTATGATGTTGTCGAAGTCCTCCAATTCCCTTTTTAAATCTTTCTAAGAAATCTTCGTTATTAAAAAAATAATCATTTAATGCTATAATCTCTTCACTCTTAAATTCATCATTTGAAATTTTATTTATTTCATTCATTATGCCATCAATTGGTCTTTTAACTACTGGAAGGTAGTCTTCTATTTGAAAGGTATCCTCTATTTTAAATTCTTCAACTTCAAGTGTATTGCCATATACTCCTTTAACCCAGATTACATCTCCTACTTTTAAAGTAGACATTTCATCTACTATAGACGCCTTCAAATCACCAGTCTTATCCCCTATATAAGCTATAAGTTTTCCATTATCTGTTGAAAGCTTCTTCATTATCATAAAGCTTGATTCTACAACAGAATCTCTATTTATATCTTTTGAAAATATAGTTTTCATACTCTCGCCCTCTTTGCAACAAAGTTAAGTAACATTCGGCTATGTTTTAAGATATTGCTGATTTCGTATAACATCAAAATTTAAGAACATAGCTATACTTATTTTTTCAAAAAAACTGTGTTTTATCCCTTACTTTTTTTCCTCTATTAGTTCATTATCTTTAAATGTACCTTCAAATTCTAATTCTCCACTAGGATTATAATATTTTCCTTCACCATTTGCATTTCCATTTTTTAATTGTCCCTTATAATTAATCTTACCATCTTCATAATATATGGTCCCATTTCCATTATATAAACCATCTTTCCATTGTCCTTCATAGTTAAGTTTTCCATTTTCATGGTAAGACTTTCCCATCCCATTAGGCTTTCCATCTTTTACTTCACCCTTATAATACAACTTACCGTTCTCTAAATATATTTTTCCACTTCCATTAGGCTTTCCATTTTCAAGGTCTCCTTCATAATTTACTTGTCCATTATTATAGTAAATTTTATTTTTAGAGGTTTTATTTACTCTAGGAAGTAATTCATTTTTATATAGTATAAAGCCTAATACTAATATAATAATAACTGTTATAAGAGGAATAGCGACTTTTTTATTCATTATAGCATCCCTGCCTTTTAAAATTAGTTTTACAATATATCAGCTCTATTTAAAACATTATAGAATATTACAAGGAATACACAGAAAATCATTCCTGATACTCCATTTGCCATTAATCCTATAAATAGTGCTGCTAAAATAGCCACTGGGTGAACTCCAAGAGATGTTGATACTATTTTAGGCTCCACAATTTGCCTTACTGTGCTGGCCAATATAAATAGTATTAAAATTCCTGCTGCAACAAAGTAGTTTTTAGAGAAAAAATAAATTATAGCAAGTGGTACATAAATAGTCCCCATGCCTAGTATTGGCAAAATATCAAATATTGCAGAAAGAAAACTTAATAATACAGCATATTTAACACCTAAAACTAAAAATCCTACTAAGGTTACTAAAAAGCTTATAAGTACAATAATTAAATAGGAAAGGAAATAATGTGTAAGCATTTTTTTAGTTTCATTTACTGTATTATATACTTTATCATTTTTCTCAGAAGGTATGTAACTAAAAACTTTTTCCTTAAATCCTGTTATGTCTTTTGTAAAATAGTATGTACTTATTAATGTAAAAAATATAACCATGAAAATATATGGTATTGATGAAAAGAAAGATATAATTCCTCCTAATATAGCACTAGTAACACTTATAGTAGCATTAGAAACTTTGGTTATTGTACTAGAAAGATTTTTTTCGATAGCATTAATAATACTTGGATCCAGGTTACTATAATAGGTGTATATTTTTTTATAAAAATTCGGAAATAAATTAGAATTGTTTGATAAATACAACTGTATGTTTTTTGCAAGTTGTGTTGTTTCCTGTATCAAATGAGCCGCGGACCAAAGTAATAACAATGTAATTATAATAAAGAAAGCTATTGTTGTAATCAAAGAAGCTATAGATCTTTTAACTTTAAACTTATTAACCAAAACCTTCGTGGGTTTCATAAGTATTAATGAAAAAATCAATGCTAAAACAAAAGGCAGCGTGTAAGTTAAAGTTTTAAAAAATCCAATAAAAATTACAGTATAAACTATAAAGAAAATAGCGATTTTATCTATTTTTTTGAATAACCTATCCATATATACCTCCATAATAAATTACAAATTTAAGTAATAATATAAATTATAACGCTTTATATACCTATGTCAATTACTTTAACTTTTATACCTCTATTATCTGCTGTAATATAAATAAAGTACGACAAAATGGCGGCCTTGGTAACTACAGAGTAAGGTGCTAAAAATCGAAGGTGTATAATTCAACAGAGAATCTTCTCTGCGTTAAGAAGTTCTAAGTTTGTGCCTTTAAAAATTCCCTACCCAGCCCTATGCATCGTCCTGATGCAGGTCTGGCTCCCACCCGTCCTGGGTGGGAATTACGGTAATTTTCAAATTCACAAACTAAGAACTTCTAAGACTTGCTCAAAATTCTCTTAATGAATTATACACCCTCTTACTTTCAGCACCTTAAATTGGGTAAATCAAGGCCGCTATTGCTTATACAAAACATATATTAACAACTTTAATAGTAATAACTATTTATACTATAGCTAATTTAATAATCAGTGTAAGAATTATATCAATTGACTTACTAAAAAAGTTCAAAGTGCTTAATCCGATAGGGTGACAGGGTTTTAGGCGTAGCCTGTTGAAGTTATACTAGTACCTTCTGATTGCAATTAATTAAGGTATATAAGGAGAATACTAGACTTCAGAGGAGATTTGTAACTCCAAGTGGAGTTTATTAAAAGAATTATTAGGAGTTTTACTCCTTAGAAATAGTTATCTAGTATGTATAACTATTAAAAAACAGTTTTGAAAAATCTCAACATGCTATCGCATTTATTTATAGTAATTCTTTAAGTTGTACTCAATAATACTTACTTAGTAACTTTACAGTGTGGCTACGCCATGCAAAATTATCATTTTGCTTTTTGAAGTCCTAATAATATTTACTATAGTACTTTTTATTTGCAACTAATTAAGGCATGTAAGATTACTGGCTAGCATATATGTATCAATTGAAGAAACTTTGAAGGAATAGCTAGTAGTACTTAAGGCTGCTGTTTTAAAAATTCGTAATTGTGCTCAAGGATGAGCACAGCCCGCTCCCCCACAGGACGTGGGATGGAGCGGGGTAGAATTTTTAAATAAAGCAACCTTTAGTATTACTTTATGAGCTGAAGGTTTCTCAATGATACATATATGCGTTAGCCAAGTAATCTTACATGCCGCTATTTTGTCGCACTTTACTTATATCACTAACTAATTGTATGAAATCCTACTCTTCTAGCTTTAATACTCTAGCTAAAGATTTGGAAGTACTAGCTTGTATGGTTAGCGTTATTATTATTGTAGTAAATGTTACAGATGATATAATTTCTGCATTTGGAAGTTTCATAGAAACAAGCATTCCTGCTAAAGCTGCAGGTATTACACCAGTTTCTCTTATCCACATTAAATAAGCAATTTCTTTAAAACTCCATTTTGCTCTTCTATCAAATATAACTGAAACAAATGCTGATATTGGTCTTGCTACAAATATTAAAATTAATACTACCAACAAGTCACTTCTCCAATACTTAGCTAAAACATCAAATTGTATATGAGTTCCCAAAAGTACAAATATCATCATTCTAAGTATTATTGTCAATACCTCTTTAAATCTAGTATGAGTGATATAGTGTTCTTCAGGTACATGACAGTTTAACATCTTCTTATTTCCACAGATCATTCCAACTATAAATACTGCCATAAATCCGCTGAAGTGGAAGTGCTCAGATATAACATAGGCTCCAATTACAGTTACTATAGAAACTTCTGATGGAAATTCTTTTAAAAATCCCCTTTTACCTTCTGATATAACTCTAGTAGCTATTATTCCCATTATTGAACCTATTATTATTCCGCCACCGGCTGTTTTAACTAGTTCTAAGACACTTCCCCCAATTGATAGTGATCCCCCTGTTAAAACTCCTAGTATTGTAAATGTTATAATTGCTCCTGCAGCATCATTGAAAGCTGACTCTGAAATTATTGTCTGTTTAAGTTTACTGCTTATATTCATATTCTTAAATAATGGAACTAAAACTGATGGATCTGTTGATGCTATAACTGCACCGATTAAAAGAGCGTACATAATATCTAAATTAAATATCTTTGCTGCAAAAAATCCAGTTATAGCTGTAGATATTAGCACACCCACTGTAGCCAGAAGAAGTACCGATAATTTTACCTTATTCAATACTTTTAATTCTATTTCCCTTCCACCATCATACAATATGTATGCTGCACCAAAGGTTAGTATTAATTGATTTCCCAAAGGATACTTGTCTATGTTTATTAAATTTAAAACATGTGGTCCAAGTATAACTCCTGCAAATATAAATAATACTACATCTGGAAGGTGTACTTTTTCACTTAATTTTGCCATAACTACCCCTGATAAGATTACTAGAGCTATTAATTCTAATAACTTTTGTGTAGCTAAAACTGTATCTGTTCCCATAATATCTTCTCCCCCATTTTATCATTAGATAATTAGTACAAAAATTTGCAATATATATTTCAAATAAGACTCATATTACTCCTATTTTTTTTCACTTTCAATATGTTGTATTTTTTCCAAAATAATCTGCAAATTTATACTTAAAAATGAATATGCGCAATCTAACCTTTATAAATACAAGCATTAAAATTTGACTATATTTTTTCACTTCAAATTTTGTTAACAAAAAATTAAAAAACTATTGTCAAAAAACTCTTGACAATAGCCTTATGTTAATTGTATTATACAGTTTTAATTACTTTTTAATGAAGGATTTCCTTCTATTTTTTGTATCTTTTATCTCTAGATTTAGAGACAAGTAATGTTATATCCAACACTAAAGTAGGTAGCGAAATAAATTGTGGATATGCTAAATATTTTGGTTCCCAATTGGGATCAAATTTTTCTTTATACCTGCGAAGTCCAGAAAAGCTGTACCAATAATTCCCTAACTTGTATACAAATTTTGCTAACTTTTCCTGTCTATGCGCATAGGGTGCTACTCCAACATTTGAAAGTGGCGCCATTCCCACATTAAATTCACTATATCCTTTCTCTTGACACCATAGAATCAATTGAAGAAATAGTGTATCCATAGTTCCATTAGGTGCATCATTTTTAAAACGCATTAGGTCGATAGCCATTGATTTGCCATCATATTTTGGCATTAATGTAGCAAAAGCAATTATTTCATCTTTTTCATTCTCTATAACTGCTACTGGTGCACGATTAATATATTCTTCTTGGAACCATCCAAGAGAAAATCCCTTTTCTTTTCTTCCTTCTAACCAAGCATCTGAAATATTTCTTAGTTCTGATATAATCTCTTTAGAAAAAGGCGGATCAATAACCTGGAATTTTAGATTAGCCTTTTCAAATCTATTTTTTACAAGCCTTAAATCTTTCTTTTTCTTACCATCTAAATTAAAAGTAGTTAAATCTACAACTGCTTCTTCACCTAATTTAAAAAAGTAATAACCATTTTGGTGATACATAGATAAATATTTTTCAGATATTTGATAAAAGGCTGGATTAAGTGCATACTTATCCGCAAAAGCTTGAAACTCTTGGATTGCATCTTCAAATAGCGCTTCTTCTCCAATAGGATCACCTAAAACTACCAGCTTATCTCTAATCTTTGAATAGGCAATAAGGACCTTTTCATCTTGAGCCCAATAAAAATTTTTATCTCTTAAAAACAGTAAATGAGTTCTATAGCTTCCTTCATATTTATTTAAAAATTTGTTAAGCTTATTTAACTCATCATCATTTATAGTTTTATCGAAAGGTCTTTTAGGACTAAGTAGTATAGCCATACCTATAAAAAACCAGGTAAGTCCAAATGCATATATGGCATTGTTTATAAATGCTTCCTTCCCAACAAAAACTTTCTCTGTTATCCCTAGATGTTTATAAATTTTCACAAAGCCTAAACTTGCATTATTAGCAAGAGCTACATAAATTCCCATACTTAGTGATGTTATAATCAAAAACATAAATAGCGTACTAAGTCTTATAGGAGCACTTTCACGATAATATCGCTTTCTTGTAAACCACAACAAAAATGCAGCTACCAGCAAAAATAATGCTTCTTCATAATCTAGTCCCTTTGCAAAAGTAAATAGTGCACCAGTTAAGAGTAGTCCTATTGTAAAAAAATAAGCTCTCCTTATATGTTCTTTAATCCCCTTTGACACTACTAAAAGCATAAGACCAATGACAATAGAAATTCTGTGTGAAAATCTCATAAATGCAAAGGAGGTTAACTTTGCAACCAAATCCAGCCTATAAGCTATACCTGGTATTGCAGCGGAAAAAATAAGTATAATACCACATATAAATACCAATATAGATAATGCCCAAACTCCAAAATCAAGTATTTGCTTATAATTAGTAAACCAAATTCTTTGCCAGCTAGATAGTGATTTTTGTACAACTTTTACAGGTAAAATGTCCTTTGGAATTTTTTCTGATATTACATCCCCAACTTCAGTCAATGATAATCCTATTCCAATTATCCAAGGTATAATATAATAAAACAATCTATACATAATTAATATTGCCAATGCTTCATGAGGTCTAGACCCCATTATTTGTAACGCCCAATAACATACTAAATCAAAGGAACCTATACCACCTGGTATTAAACTTATAATTCCTGCAGTTGTTGCTATGGTTATTACTCCTAAAGCTTCAAAAAAGCTAACACTTCTTGTGAAATTTATACTTATAATCCACAATAAAGTCCCTGCCATAGTCCATTCAAATATAGATGCTAATGCCAACTTTAATCTTAATAGCCTTGGCTCCTCTAACTCAAAATCTTCTGGAGTAAACTTGTCTCTTAACCATTTAAACCTGTACAATAAAAAATACATTGGCATATAGAGTGCAATTATACATAGAGCACTCATTACTAGCCTATGTTCTATTAATATAGATTTAATATTAAATACATTAATTACTTCCATCAATGCAAGAAAAGATAGTCCTGTAATAGTTGCAGGTGTAATAAGTAAACTAGTATATGCAGCCTTCTCCGTTGGAACCTCTTCTTTTTTATATAGCATAGTTCTTATGCTAGCCCCTGCAAGTCCTACAAACCCTAAAAAACTATTAAATGTATTAGAAATCCATGAAAATTTAAAAATCTTACCCAGTGGAATATTTAACTTAAAATGCCTTACTATAAAATAGTCATATAGTATCATGCTTGCCACAGCAATTAATCCACAAAGTAAAAATAATAAACTTTTGTATCTAGACATGTTATGAAGTAAATATACAGTAAGACTTATATTCAACTTCTTTATTTCTTTGCTTCCTTCTATCAAAATTATTAATATTGATGAAATTGATATTAATAGCTTTATTAAATTTCTTTTATTTTCAATAAAAATAGACTTTAAACTTATAAGTATCCATTTAAAAATATCTTGAATCGTAGTAATCACCAGCCTTCTTAAATAACCTAAAAATCTATCATATTTACACGACTTATTATACAACTAAATATAGTTAGAATTATACTATTAGTAAATTATATCCAACCATTTCATTATTTAACCTTTCATGTCTAAGTTTAGTTAAGTTTTTACTCCCAATATATAAAATATATTAAATTTAATAGTATCAGGTTACAAATTCCTTACAAAGTATATGTTTATCTTGATAATATGAAATTTTTTTAATCACAGCTCTATTTGCTCTGCAGGCATAACAGATAGATTATACACAAATTTCCATATATTTTCAATTAATTTTCTTTAAATTGGAATTTACAGATTAGGTAAGAAGTAAGAGCTAAGAGTTAAGAGTTAAGGTAATAAAAACTTTTATACAAAAAATAAAAATTTTTATTTAATGGGAATTTAATTTTTTAATGTTTAATCTAAACTTTCTGGGAATACTAAATTTGTCTGCTAACTTTACGGTTTCTAATTTAGGAGGTCTGTTGAAATGAGAAATAAAAAGCATAAGTTATTTACTTTTATCGCCATCTTTTTTTTAAGCTATACACTTTTATGCCTATTTCCAAGTTCCTCTGTAAATGCAATTTCTAAAGTTGATGAAGATAAAGTAAAAGAGCGTGTTGCATATATACTTAATCAGAGAAATGCAGCTATTATAAGTGGTACTTTAGATAAATTACCTGAGCTCTTTGACACATCTCAGAAATATGGTATCTGGGCATTAGAACATGAGGTGAAGAGGATAAAATATTTGAATGATTGGTCTTATCAAAGGGGAATGAAATTTACTAATATCAATTCTGCTATGAAGGTAAGAAAAATATCCTCTAGTAAAAATGGAACAAAAATAATATTTGATGAAATATATAAATTTGATTACGTGTATGATAAGGATGAAAATCCAGTTACAAATTCTTTTGGCGTAACTTTAAATCATACAATGGTTTTAACAAACAAAAATGATAATTTAATAGTCTACAACGATTGGTATTTAGATTGCTTTGAAGATGCCCTTAAAGCTTATTCCGGTGAAATAAAAAATATGGATAGGAATAAAACTAATCCAAAGCCTATATTTTCCTTAGGAAATTGCCCTAAAACAGATTATGGAAGTTCTACTGGAAGGTATAATAGATTAAAAGCCGTAGAATATGCAGATAAGTATTGTGGAGTATCCTGGGGAAGTGAAAATGAATTGTCTCATAATAAAAAATATCGAAATTATACAGGTGCTGGTGGAGATTGTACCAATTATGCTTCTCAAGTTATTGGAGATAAGGAAGCAGGTGGTTTAAGACAAGATGGAACCTGGAGGTGCTCTTATCACATTTATGGTAATAGTGAAGGAAGTCAGGCATGGGTAAATGCAGATTCCTTTAGACACTATTTACTATATAGCGGAAAAGGATCACTGATTAAAAAAGGTACCTTTAAAGATGTAACATCAGGAGTTCCCGGATATCCTTGTGGATATGTTCAAAAATTAGAGCTAGGAGATTTAATCTGCTATGCAAAAGGCAATAACATAGATCACTTTTCTGTTATTACTGGTTGGGATTCTCATGGTTATCCATTAGTTAACTCTCATACAGTATCAAGGTATCATGTTCCTTGGGATTTAGGATGGGGAGATAATAAAATTTATTTTCATTTGATTCATATAAGATAATTGCACAAATATTAAAAAAGGAAGATGAATATTATGAACAATAAGAAAAATAGGTTTAAATGTAAACTGTGTTTACTATTGTTTACTATTATAATTACCCTATTTAACGTGCAAAATTCCTCAGCTTTGACTTATGTTGATAATATATCAATTGATAAGAATAAAAAAATAGTTTACTTAACCTTTGATGATGGGCCTAGTCCTGTTATAACAGATAAACTTTTAGATATATTAAAAAAGTATGATGTTAAAGCCACTTTTTTTGTAGTAGGAAAAGAAATACCTGGTCGTGAAAAAATTCTCAGTAGAATATATGAAGAAGGACATAGCATTGGACTTCATACCTATTCTCACAATATAAAAAAGGTCTATTCAAGCGAAGATAATTTTATAAAAGAAATGAACATAGCTAGAGATAAAGTAGCAAAAGTTACCGGATATAAATCTAACATTATACGATTTCCCGGAGGAAGCTACCGTAGGATGACTAAACACATGTTAGAAGAACTTCATGAAAACAATTTTAAAGTTTATGATTGGAATGTAAATCTTGAGGATGGTGTAAGGCCTACACTTCCTGTTAATACCTTTATTAATAATGCTAAAAAGTACAACGAAAACTATAATAGATTAATAGTACTTATGCATTGTAATTACAATAATATTAACACAGTAAAAGCTCTACCAGGCATAATAGAATATTATAAAAGTTTAGATTATAAGTTTGAATCCATTACTGACAATACTAAAGAATATTACTATAGGCTAAAAAAATAGTACACAAAACTAGCCTAGTGTACTATTTTTTTAAAATTCATCTAAAGTAAGTGTTTTATATCCCTTATCCTTAAATAAGTAATAGGTAATAGCTAAGAAGTAATAGTTGTGGTGGAAAATTCAGCCTTGCAGAATTTTTTCAAGAACTCTTACTTTTTACCTATTAGTTCTTACTTAAATAATAAATTTTCACTTATATTTTTTAACTATTCCCTCTTAACTATTACTTATTCATAAAATTCTTCCCATCTCTAATTACAACATCAATAGTTCCTCCTCCTAGACAAGCTTCACCGTCATAAAAAACAACAGCCTGCCCTGGAGTAATAGCCTTTTGAGGCTCATCAAATACTACAATATACTTATCACCATGGTTAATTACTGTAACGCCTTGATCTTTTTGTCTATATCTAAATTTGGCTGTGCACTTAAATCTGTTAGGCTTTTCCTTCTCACTTACCCAATGCACATTTACCGCTTCAAGTCCATAGGAAAATAATTTTGGATGATTTTCACCTTGAGCAACATACAAAATATTATTTTCTAAATCTTTTTCTGCAACAAACCAAGGCTCTCCTGTGCCTTTACCGCCTATACCAAGACCTTTCCTCTGTCCTAGAGTATAGTACATAAGACCATGATGTTTTCCTATTACTTCTTCCTCTAAATTTCTTATATCACCAGACTTAGCCGGAAGATAATTGCTTAGAAATTCGTTAAAATTTCTTTCTCCTATAAAACATATTCCTGTACTGTCTTTTTTCTTAGCAGTTTCAAGTCCTGCCTCTTCCGCAATTTTTCTTACTTCCTTCTTTGGGAGATGTCCTATTGGGAACATAGTCCTTGATAACTGATATTGCCCTAAAGCACATAAAAAGTAGGTTTGATCTTTATTAGGATCATTACCTCTAAGCATCCTGTATTCTCCATCTAGATAATCAACTTGTGCATAATGACCTGTAGCAATGTAGTCTGCTCCAGCTTCCAGTGCATAATCAAGAAATGCCTTAAATTTTATTTCCTTATTACACATTACATCTGGATTAGGAGTCCTTCCCTTCTTATACTCCTCCAGAAAATACGTAAATACTCTATCCCAATACTCTTTTGTAAAATTCACGCTGTAATATGGAATTCCTATTTGATTACATACCATAACCACATCTTCATAGTCATCTGTAGCTGTACAGTTGCCATCCTCATCTTCTTCATCCCAGTTTTTCATAAATACTCCAATTACGTCGTATCCCTGCTGTTTTAGTAACAAGGCTGTAACAGAAGAGTCTACTCCTCCAGACATTCCTACAACTACCTTTATATCTTTTGGTTCTTTTTTCATATATATCAACAGCCTTTCATAAAAATCTTGCCACGTAAAATTCTTATTTTTTCCTAACTTGTTTTTCTTCAATTACTTTAACATCTAATAAATCAAGAATAAACATAAAAAGTGGTATTCCTAATAGCAATCCCCATATACCCATATAATGTTCTGATACAATTAAAATTACAAATGTAAAAAACACTGGAAGTTTAGTATTTACCGCCATAAATTTTGGATTAAGTACATAGCTTTCTAATGAGTGAAGTATAGCAATCATTATTAGCACTGATATAACCTTCATTATTCCCCCAATTTTAAATGCTATGATTGATAATGGAATTACAGAGATAATAACACCTGCTACCGGGATAAGACCTAGTGAGAATATCATGATTCCAAGCCCTAATAGCTGGTGAAATCCCATAATCCATAATGCTATTACAGAAAGTAGAGAGTTTATAAATGCTATAAGTATTTGAGCTTGCATTACTTTTCCAAAAGAATTTAAAAAATTCTTTCCAAAATGCTTAAAATAATGATAGCTTCCACCTATTTTACTACTTTCAAATTTTTTCATAAAAGCTTTGATTTCATCTTTTTCAAGAATAAAAAATAAACTTAAAATTAAAGAAATAAAAATATTGAAACTGAATTTTCCTGCATTAGTAGCCACTTGTAATAAATAATCGCTGCCTGTCTGCAAATTTTTGCCTATATCTATATCTGATAGCATAGAAAACAAATACTTTGTTATTCTATTATTTTCATAGTTGAAGTTGAAGCTAAAATCTGAAATCTGATCTATTATAGTAGCTACTTGATTAACCATTATAGGTATGTATTTGTATATTATAAAAGCAATAATTACAAATAAAGTTGTATATAAGGCTATAGTTACAAATACTCTTTTAATTGGAATTACCTTTCTTAATGCTTTAAGGATAATTTCCTGCAAACTGTATATTAAATATGTAAATAAAAATGTAAGTAGCTCTAAATTTAGTATAGATCTAGTTACATAGAAAAAAACTATTATAAAAAAGAATGCTAACAGTTTTTTAGTAGTTTCCTTTTGAAATAAGTCTTTTAAAAGTACCATTTTACCCCCACCGTCTTTCTCATCTTTTAATCCTTAAAATTTAAATTTATAATAATACAACTAACTACACAATGCAACAATATTAGCATGTATTTTATTAAAAGATTATAACCAAAACTTACCTCATTTAAACCACAAAAGGAAGCAGTACTCTGCTTCCCTTATACCTAAAAAATCAGATAAATTTTCATAACTAATACCAAGCTATAGGGACTTTCATTTATTACTAAACTCAATAGTATTATTTTCGAGACATTCTGTAGAATATATTATTCTTCTTATAGGGAAGGCTTTGTCTTGTTTCTTCCAACCTGTGAATATCATAACATTCCTCTTTTACATAGTTTTCAATGTCACTTGCTCCTGCTGGGTTATATATCACTATATCAGCTCCCATAGAATTCATAAACATTAATATAACTGCATCAGCAAAAGTCATATGTCTTCCTTTATTATTATTATAGATAACTATTTTAGGAACTTTCATAGGATAATCAAAATCTCTCAATAATTCAATTAGTTCTTTATCTAAATTTGTTAAAACAGCAAATATAGATATCTTCATAAGTCTTTCGTCTCTTGCTTCTCTATTGAAAACTAAAAGAGCAAGATCAATAAGCCTATTAAATATGGTTAATCTAATTCTACTTTTAAAGTTTTTGTGTTTCCAAAAGTCTGGTATTTTACAAAATTCTACTATTCTATCTGCTATAGCTTCTTGTAAAACAGGACTTAGTTTTTTATAATTCCAATATTCAGATGTTAATAATGTTTCCTTCTTCATTTCTCCATCTAAGTTCAACATTTGGAAATAAGCTTTGCTTACAGATTTTTTAAATCTATTTTTATAAAGAGGAAATCTTTTAAAGAACAGAGTATCTTCATCTTCAACAAGCTTATTCACTTCTTCTCTATATAACTTTACATCTTCATGAATTCCATTAACCTTAGAAAATAAGTTAGGAATGGTTATTTCATTGTTACCTATCTTCCATCCTGGCCTTATCATTGATTCCTGATTACCCCATAATACTATTTCATCATAGGTAGTCTTTAAGGTGTCCACATGAACCTTATAATTAACAAATTGCCAGGATTTATAGCACCCTGATTCTTTATCATGTAGTATCTCCATCAACTCTTCATTTATTTTATAAGCTTGAGTCTCAGTTCTCTGATTCATAGTATTACTTTCATTAGTTTTATTACAACTTTCCATAGACATATTTTCCACCTTTCCATACTTACTTGGAAAAATATTGATTTTACTAATTTTTAGTATATCTAGGCTTCAACTAATTTTATCATTTAATTTAGATAAAATAAAGTTAAACTTAGATTAGAATCACATTAGAAATATTTTATAAAAAATCATAAAAGCCAGCAATATTTGCTGGCAAAAGCTTTATCTTAGATAAAAATTCTATTTATGCTAAATATACCTCTTCAACTGTTGTAACGTAGTTATCTGCTCCTTCATCAACCATAACAATAATAGTTGGAGAGCCAGCCTTATTTACATATGTTTTATAAGCTTTTAATTCATCTTTATCTAACTCTTCGGCTCTATCTATAATAACCTCTGATTCTCCATTATATTGATATCCATCATAAGCTTTTACAATTTTGGTTTTCAACTTATCTTCTGGACAATCTATTTCTTTAATTATAGAAGCTACATCTTCAATACTTACCATAACTTATTTCCTCCCAACATCACTTATATTTAATATAAATTTGCCTAAATACAACCTATAATTAGTATCTTCAAAGTTAACTAAAATAAACGGCTGTTTTAAGATTAGCATTTCTATCCACAATTTATTGAGATAATTGTAAATTTATCTATATAAAATTTATAATCGATAAAAGTTATCAATTAGTATTGACTATCATATAATAGATATTATATAATAATCCCAAGAGATGTAACTGATGCATATAAATTACCCAAAATACTTTATTCTTAAAGTATTTTAAATAGTATTTTGAGTAATTATAACTTTAGAGATGTTTTAAATAAATATAAAAATCAATATTTATTTAAAACATACCCTAATAATATAGGATTTATTGAGGAAGTGATGTTAAGTATGGAAAAAAAAGTTGAAAATATTGATTTAGTTATCATAGGTTCTGGTCCAGCAGGTTTGACTGCTGCTATATATGCAACTCGTGCTAAACTTAACAGTATAGTACTTGAAAATGAAATAGTAGGCGGACAGATTATAGGAACTTATACAATAGAAAATTATCCTGGTTTTACAAGTATCAGCGGAGAGGAACTAGCTACTAAAATGCAAACTCAAGCTGTACAACTTGGAGCTAAAATAGATGAATTTGATCCAATTGTTTCTGTTAACCTTTCTGATAATGAAAAAACAATAGAAACTCAAAATAAAATTTATAAACCTAAGGCAGTAATAATAGCTGCTGGCTCTCAAAGTAGAAAGCTTCCTGTTCCTGAAGAATCAAAATTTCACGGTAACGGAATTCACTACTGTGAACTATGTGACGGTGCAATGTATGAGGGAAAAGATGTAGTAGTTGTAGGCGGAGGAAATTCAGCTTTAGAAGGAGCCTTATTCTTAACCAAATATGCAAAGAGTATTACACTAGTTCATCAGTTTGATAATTTCCAAGGAAATAAAGCTAACCAAGATGAATTGCTAAATAATCCAAAAGTAAAAGTTATATGGGACAGTGAAGTACGTCACGCTATAGGAAATGACAAATTAGAAGCTGTATCCATTGAAAATATTAAGACAAAAGAAATTTCAGAAATAAAAACTGATGGAATCTTTGTATTCATTGGCAGAGAACCTGCAACAAATTTATTTAAAGATTTTATAAAACTAGATCAGTGGGGATATATTCCTACTGATGAAAATATGAAAACTAATATAAAAGGAGTATATGCTGCTGGAGATATTAGAGTCAAAAAGTTTAGACAGATAACTACGGCTACAGCAGATGGAACAATCGCAGCATTAATGGCTGAGAGATTTATAACAAATAAGGAGGAATAGCTATTATGATAAAAGTATATTCAACACCAACTTGTCCATGGTGTAAAAAGACAAAGTCTTATTTACAATCTAAGAATATTCAATTTGAAGATATAAATGTTGTTACAGATTTACAGGGAAGAGAAGAGATGTTTAAAATCTCTGGTCAATCTGGTGTCCCTGTGTTAAATGTATGTGGAAATGTAATTCTTGGCTTTGATCAACCTGCAATTGATGAAGCTATTACAACTTGCAAAAGCTAAGCAGAAAACTAAAAAAACTTATAGGAGGATTAAATATGGATAGATTAGTAGGAACAAAAGCTCCTGACTTCAAAATGAATGCAGTCACTGGAGATGGAAAAAAGTTTATAGAGGTAAAACTTGATGATTATAAAGGCAAATGGTTAGTTATGTTCTTCTACCCACTTGATTTTACATTTGTATGTCCAACAGAAATAACTGGATTCAGTTCAAGATATGATGAATTTGTAAAAGAAGGTGCAGAAGTACTTGCAGTAAGCTGTGATAGTGAATACTCTCACCAGGCTTGGATTGAACAACCAGGCGGACTTGGAAATATTAAATTTCCTATAGCTTCTGATAAAACAGGAACAGTTGCTGAAAAATATGGTATATATATTACTGAACAGGGTATTTCTCTAAGAGGATTGTTCATTATAGACCCTGAAGGAAATGTTAAATATTCTGTAGTTCATGATCTTAATGTTGGAAGAAGCGTAGATGAAACTTTAAGAGTTTTAAAGGCGTTTAAGACTGGAGGACTATGTGCAGTTAACTGGGAAGAAGGTCAATCAAATCTTTAATATATTACTCCCTTTAAATCATTAAATTATTTAAGGTCAGCATTAATTGCTGACCTTTATTTTTAGAAAGTTTCCATATTATCTAGATTGTCATTTTCACTTCCATTAGGGTTACTTCTTAAATATTCTCTTCCATTTTTAGCTCTGCCTACGTTAACTCCTTCTATTACGCCATCTCTTGCCATCATTATAGCATCATTTATAGCATAAACATTGCCATTATCAGTCATAACATCAGTGATGTCTCCATGAGAATTTTTCTTTACCTTAATTATTTTTGCTTTATCACTCATTTTATCCCCTCCTTGTTACTATTATCTGAATTAAAACTTAGAATATGCATATAATCTATAATTACATTTTTTCTTATTTTACCTATTTTTTATTGTTTATATTCTAAAGGCTGCCAACAAATTTATTTGCTGACAGCCTAAATTTATATTTTATATAGGGTTTTTAATACCCTTATTTAAGTTTTAATTTATTATTTTTACAATTTACACATGTAATTTTTAATAATAAATGTTATAATTTAATAGCGTGTAAATGACTTAAATAAGGGGGCAATTTAGATTGAAAAAATTAGAAAAGTATATGATGCTAATTGCAGTATTCTTTTTTTCAGGAGCATTTATAGCAGGAAATTATTCTACAGTTCAATTTCCTCCATTTTCATTGACTTTGTTTAGATTTTTATTTGCATTTATATTTATGCTTCCAATTATGAAGTTAAGCGGAGAAAATATGAAGCTACATAAAGGAGATATCTGGTATATAACTATGCTAGCCATAGTTGGTATGGTTGGATATCATGTTTTCTTTTTTTCAGCTCTTAGACACACAAGTGTTATAAATTCTTCTTTAATTGCAGCTATAAACCCTATAGCTACAACTATATTTTCAGTAATAATCCTAAATGAAAAACTTACTACTAAAAATATAATAGCAATAGGAGTATGTTTTTTAGGAATAATAGTAGTTATAACTAAAGGAAATCTTGGAATTTTGAAAACTCTTAGTTTTAACGTTGGAGACCTCTACATGCTGGTTGCGGTAATAGTTTGGGCTCTATATACAGTATTAAGCAAAAAAATGCTGAAAAAATACTCTCCTATTAAAGTAACAACTTATGTATTCGCCATGACAATTGTAGTTTTAATTCCAGCTCTAATCTGGGAAAACCCAGCTACTTATATTGGTAATACAGATATGAAAGGATGGCTTTCAGTATTATACATGGCTCTATTTGCTTCCACTTGCGGCTATTTAATACAACAGATATCCATAAAGAAAATAGGCCCTATGAGGACAAATCTCTATTACAATTTAGTGCCTGTATTTTCAATGATATTATCTTTATTAATATTAAAAACCACAGTAAGTCCAGTGCAAATAGTAGCAGGTATATTTATAATAGTTGGAGTTCTTATAAATACTTCTTTTACATTTACAAAGTAGGACAACCTGTAATTTTACAATAAATAATTAAAGTGGTACTGACAAGTTATCTGTCAGTACCACTTTATAATTATACGAAATCAACCCTCTCTTAAAATAGCCTTACATTAATATTCCCGCTATAGTTCCAGTCATACATGTGGTTAATAATCCACCTATTAATGCTTTCACTCCAAGCTCTGCAATTTCTTGACGTCTTTCCTTAGCAAGGCCACCTATTCCTGCAATTTGTATCCCTATAGAACTTATATTAGCAAATCCACAAAGAGCATAAGTTAATATAACTACTGTCTTTGGATGTAATGCACCACTCTTTATCATTGGAGCAAACCTAGCATAGGCAACAAATTCATTTAGGACTACTTTTGTTCCGAATAAATCTCCAGCTGTTATAATGTCTTGTGTAGGTATTCCCATTACAAAAGCTAGAGGAGCAAATACTCTGCCAAGAATCCATCCAAGACTTAAGTTAGTAAATCCAAAAATTCCACCAACCCATCCAATTAGTGAGTTTACAACAGCTATTAATGCTATAAATGCAAGTAACATTGCACCAACATTTAATGCAAGAGATAAGCCTTCACTGGCACCTGTTGCTGCAGCGTCTATAATGTTTGAACTTTGTGACTCAAGTTCCATATCTAATTTATCCTTTGTAGCTGGAGTCTCTGTTTCTGGGAATATTATTTTTGAAATAATTAATCCACCTGGTGCTGCCATAATACTTGCTGCCAATAAGTAAGAAGCACTAACTCCCATGGCTACATATCCAGCCATTACTCCACCAGCAACTGTTGCCATACCGCCAATCATAATTGTTAACAATTCTGATTTTGTCATTTTCCTTATAAATGGTTTAATTAATAATGGAGCTTCCGTTTGCCCAAGAAATATATTTCCTACTGCCGATAATGTTTCAGCACCGCTAGTTCCAAGCAGTCTCGCAATTCCTTTAGCTAGTATTGAAATTATTAACTGCATTACTCCTAAATAATATAGAATACTCATAAAGGCAGAGAAGAACACTATAGTTGGCAATATTTGAAATGCAAATATCACTCCCATTTTATTTGAATTAACTAAATCTCCAAATAAAAATGCTGAACCTTCTCTAGTAAAATCTAATAACTTATTAATTACCCCTCCAACAGCTTCAAAAGCTACTCTTCCTGGAGGAAACTTTAATATTAAAATACCAAATACAACTTGTAATCCAATTCCTATAGCTACTAATTTCCAATTTATTTTCTTTTTGTTGTTTGACAATAAATAGGCTATTAATAATATTATACCCAAACCCATTAATCCAATTAGTCTATTCATCATTTTTCTCCTTACTATCTTTTTATCTTTAGTATGTTTTTTTAATTATATCGTTATTTTATAAATCCTATTTTTTACTTAATATATAAATTTTACCATCTACTAGCGCATAAATTTCATATTTTACTCAGCTTATAAATTCTATTTTACATAATTATAAATCCATATTTTTCTTAGTCAGAAATACTAGGTAGGTAAAACAGCTTTACCTACCTAGGCTGTTTTTAATATTGAAATGCTCTTACTCTAAAACTTTGTTATTCCATCCTTAGTTACAATACCCTTTATTAATGTTATTGGTTCAACTTTTTCTTCTACAATACTATATGCTTTTAAAATTATTTCTTCTGATTGCTTTCTTTTGTTTTCATCATTAGCATATATAGTTGCTATTGCCTCACCTTTTTTCACAGCATCTCCTATCTTCTTATGGAGAACTACTCCTACAGATAGGTCTATTGAGCTCTCTTTCGTTTCACGTCCTGCACCAAGAACAAGAGCAGCTATCCCTATATCATCTGCCTTTATCCCCTTTACATAACCATCCTGCGGAGATGCTACAGCCTCTACTATACTAGGCTTAGGGAATAATGAAGGATCATCTACGAATCTAGAATCTCCTCCTTGAGCTTCAACTAATTCTCTTAGTTTTGCAAGGCCTTTTCCTGAATTAATTATATCCTGAAGAATCTTCTTTCCTTCTTCAAAACTATTAGCTTTTTTGCCTAATACAAGCATATGAGAACCTAATGTTAAGCAAAGCTCAGTAAGATCAGAAGGTCCTCTTCCCTTTAATGTATCTATAGCTTCTTGTACTTCAAGGGCATTACCTACAGCAAAGCCTAGTGGCTCATCCATGTTTGTTATTACTCCAATTGTGTTTCTTCCAACGTGGGTTCCTATATCAACCATTTCCTGTGCCAATGCAAAAGAGCTGTCTTCATCCTTCATAAATGCTCCGCTTCCTGTCTTAACATCAAGTACAATAGCATCTGCTCCTGAAGCAATCTTTTTACTCATTATACTTCCAGCAATTAATGACATATTATCTACTGTTGCAGTAACATCGCGAAGGGCATAAAGCTTCTTATCTGCTGGAGCTAAATTAGCAGTTTGACCTCCTATTGCTATCTTCTTTTCGTTTACATTTTCTATAAACTTTTCAATAGGCATTTCTACTGAGAAACCTGGGAATGATTCAAGTTTATCTATAGTACCACCAGTGTGTCCAAGTCCTCTTCCAGACATTTTAGCAACTGGCACTCCAGCTGCAGCTACTATTGGTCCAAGTACTAATGTTGTAGTGTCTCCAACTCCACCAGTACTGTGTTTATCTACCTTTATTCCTTCTATTGCTGATAAATCAACAACGTCTCCGCTTTCTACCATTGCTTTTGTAAGGGCAGCTGTTTCTCTTTTATTCATCTTTTGAAAGTAGATAGCCATCATAAGAGCTGATACCTGGTAATCTGGAATTTCTCCCTTTGTATATCCATCTACAAAGAAATTAATTTCCTCAGTTGTAAGCTCTCCACCATTTCTTTTTTTCATTATGATGTCATACATTCTCATTTACATTACCTCCCCTTTCTTTTAGGCTGTAGGTTTTAGATGTTAGATTTCTTTTATTATTTGTTTCATAAGTTTTATAAATGTTTCTCTAACTCTTGCAGATGTCTCCACAACTTCTTCGTGGTTTAGTGGTTGTTCTAGTATTCCTGCTGCCATATTTGTCATGCATGAAATACCAATTACTTTAACTCCACTGTGGACAGCAACTATAGATTCTGGAGCTGTTGACATACCTACTGCATCTCCACCTAGTATACGTACCATTTTAACTTCAGCAGGTGTTTCATAAGTAGGACCGCTCATGCATGCATAAACACCTTCTCTAAGCTCTACTCCTAATGATTTTGCAATTTCTTTTACCCTTTGTCTTAATTGTTTGTCATAAATATCTGACATATCAGGGAAACGAGTTCCAAATTCATTTAAATTTTTTCCTATCAATGGATTATCTCCTGATAGATTTAAATGATCTGATATTAACATTAAGTCTCCTGGCTTATATCCTTCATTTACAGCACCTGCTGCATTAGTAACTATAAGCTTTGAAATACCTAAAAGCTTCATAACTCTTACTGGAAAAGTTACTTCTTTCATTGCGTAGCCTTCATAATAGTGGAAACGACCTTGCATTGCTACAACTTTTTTACCTTCTAATGTTCCAATTACAAGTCTTCCAGCATGACCTTCTACTGTTGATACTGGGAAGTGTGGTATGTCTTTGTAATCATAGTATTCTGCATCTTCTATTTGATCTGCAATAGCTCCAAGACCTGAACCCAATATTAAAGCTATTTCTGGCTTAACTTTTGTTTTCTCTAGGATGTAATCTGCAGCTTCTTTTATGTTGTTATATAAATTCATTTTTATGGCTCCCTTCAATATTTGTTCAGTAATTACTTAGTTATTTCCTTAAAGAAACTTTCACCTACTCTTATTGGTTCAACTGAAAAGATTTCAGCAATTGTTTGACCCATATCCGCAAAAGTTTTTCTTGTTCCTAAGTTTAAATTTTCTTTTAGTGCTTTTCCATAGGCTAAGAAAGGAACATATTCTCTGCTATGGTCTGTGCCAGATGTAGTAGGATCACAGCCATGATCAGCAGTTATAAATAATATATCTGTATCCTTCATTGCCCCTATTATATCTGGAAGTCTCTTATCAAAAGCTTCAAGTCCTTTTGCATAAGCTTCCACATCATTTCTATGTCCCCACTTCATATCAAAATCTACAAGGTTTGTGAAAATAAGTCCTTTTTTATCCTCTTTCATGTAGTCTAAAGTCTTATCTACTCCATCCATATTGTCTTTTGTATGAACAGCTTCTGTAACTCCTTTTCCTGAAAATATATCTTCAATTTTGCCAACTGCCATAACGTTAAAGTTGCTGCTCTTTAAGTTATCCAATACAGTGTTGTAAGGCGGCACCAATGAAAAATCTCTTCTATTTGGAGTTCTAGTAAAGTTTCCAGGCTCTCCAACAAATGGTCTTGCAATAACACGAGCTACTGCATGTTCTCCAACTAACATATTACGAGCAGTTTCACATATTTTATAAAGTTCCTCAAGTGGAACAATTTCTTCATGGGCTGCAATTTGAAATACACTGTCTGCAGAAGTATATACGATAAGCTTTCCAGTTTTCATATGTTCTTCTCCAAGCTCATCTAATATAGCAGTACCTGAAGCTGTTTTATTTCCTAAAATCTTTCTTCCTACAGAATTCTCAAAGGTCTCTACTAAGTCCCTTGGAAATCCATTAGGGTATGTTGGGAAAGGTTGTTCTGAATTTATTCCTACCATCTCCCAATGTCCAGTAGTCGTATCCTTTCCATTAGATAATTCACTAAAACGAGCATAACAGCCTATTGGATTTTCTACTCTATTTACACCAACCATTTCTTCTATGTTTCCAAGGCCTAATCTCTCCATATTTGGAAGATTTAATCCCCCTACTGTTTTTGATATGTTCCCAATTGTATTACTATTCTCATCTCCGTATTTATGTGCATCTGGCAATGCTCCCATACCTACACTGTCTAGTACTATCCAAATTACTCTATCTATCACCTTGTTTACACCTCCATCTGCTAGTAGTCCTTATAATCTTAGTATCCAGTAGCCTGGCTTTTGCTTCCTTCAACTATAGCTATTGATGCACTAGCTCCTATTCTATTAGCTCCTGCAGCTATTACAGCATCTGCATCTTCTCTTGTTCTAACTGCTCCTGAGGCTTTAACTCCCATATCTGGTCCCACAGTTTCTCTCATTAATTTAACATCTTCTACTTTTGCTCCACCAGTTGAAAATCCTGTAGAAGTCTTAACAAAATCTGCTCTAGCTTCTTTTGATAATTCACAAGCTTTTATTATTTCTTCTTTTGTTAAAAGACAGTTTTCAAGTATAACCTTTACTAGTGCTTTTCCCTTTGCAGCTTCAACAACTGCCTTTATATCTTCTCTAACTTCATCATATTTTTTAGCCTTTAAAGCCCCTACGTTAATTACCATATCTACTTCTTGTGCACCGTTTTCAATAGCTTGCTTTGTTTCAAAAGCTTTTACCTCTTTAGTTGTTGCTCCAAGAGGGAAGCCTACTACAACACAAGTTTTAACGTCAGTTCCTTTTAATTCTCTACTTACTAGGGAAGCATAATATGCATTTACGCATACTGAAGCAAAATCATACTTTTTAGCCTCTTCACAAATCTTTATTATTTCTGCCTCTGTAGCCTCTGGTTTTAATAATGTGTGGTCTATATACTTTTCTAGTTTCATTTTATCCTCTCCTTATATTTTCCTTATATTTTGCGTTAAACATAAAATATTATTTTTAGCATTTTATTTTATATAAAATAATAACTTTAAAATTTATCTAATAACTTTTAAAGTTTAAAAATACATTAGATCTCTATTAATTGATGAATTTATTTATAAGCACCTCTAATTATTTTTCTAATTTCACTTACCTTTTATACTGCTATTTCATACTTCGAATCTTGGAACCGCTTACATTAAGTTTAAAACTTTCATTTACTATTAAAAATCTGTTTTAAAAATTGTTGGATAAATTATTTATGGCATCAACAATTTTTAAAACATATCTTACTATCTATTAAGTTTCTTGAGTTTCTGGTATATATTTTTCTGATCCCTTCAAAATAAGCTGCGGCATAAGAGTAACTTTTTCCATTTCCTTATGTTTGCTTTTGTCTAAACCTTCCATAAGCATTCTTAAACTTCTCTTCCCTATTTCCATTGAAGGTCCATTAACATAGCTTATATTCATTCCTATAATATCTAGAACATCTATATTATCAAAACCCATGATTGCTATATCCTCAGGTATTTTATAGTTTTCTTCGTATATAGCTTTAATAGCTCCAAATGTCATCAAATTACTGCTTACAAATATTGCAGTAGGCCTATCTTCCATATTCATAATCTGTTTTGCAATACTGTATCCAGTTTCTCTCCTATAGTCTCCATAAAAAATATATTTTTCATCTATATCAATATTATTCATAGCTAATGCTTTCTTATATCCTACTAATCTATTCTTTGCGGATAACGTTTTTATACGACCTGTTATAATGGCTATTTTTTTATGTCCTGCCTTTATAAGTGCTTCTGTCCCTTGATAGCCTCCCTTTATATTATCAATAAATACTCCACTAAAATTTGAATATTTAACTTCACCTTCTAGCAAAATAACTGGTATTCCTAAATTCTCAAGTATCTTTAAATACTCTCCATTAAATTCGTCTTCTACTGAATTTGGAGTTATTATTACTCCCTGAATTCTTTGTTCCTTTAGTAATTTAAGCGCCTTTAATTCTTTATTTAATGAATCATTAGTATCACAAAGTATTATATTTAAATCGTGCTTGTCTGCTTCTTCACTAATACCCTTTATTACTTCTCCAAAAAACGGATTGTTTATATCCGGAACAACAACACCTATAGTATTTGTTTTGCTAGTAGATAAACTTCTTGCTATAGCGCTAGGAGTATAATTTAATTCCTTTATTACCTTTAATACTTTTTCTCTAGTTTCTTCTTTTACAGATTCTGAGTTATTTAAAACTCTTGAAACAGTAGTTTGGGATACCCCCGCTTCTTTAGCAATATGACTTATTGTAACAGACATATCTGCTCCTCCTTACTAATTAAGGGAACCGCTTCCATTAAAATCTAGTTAACGGTTTCATATATTCTTCTATATAACTATAATATATTATTTTCTTATCCATTTCAATATTAGTATATAAAATATGTCCTTTGAAAATTACAGTATTTACTCATTTTCAACTCTATTTATATTTAAAAACAGATTGGTTAATTTTTCAGAAGTATATCCTAATAATGCTCCACAAATCATAGAAATAATAGCTATACTAAAATTCATTTTAGAAGCTAGGTAAGCAGACCATCCTATAAAGCCACCAGGTATAAATGAAACTAAAGGTATTTTAGATTGTAAACAAATTATTCCGGAACCGATTCCATTAGAAACAGTTACAGAAATTGTTTCATTAAAATAGGCCATTAATACTACAGATAGTTTACTCATTAAAGCTCCCCAAGTAACACCACTTAAGTTATTAAGAATACCTATTCTAAGACCTTTTATTCCACCTCCTGCTGCAAAAAAGCTAGACCAAGCCAGGAATCCTGCAATAGTACTAAGACCTAATGCAAAACTTACCATTGTCCATATTGCAGCAATAATGCAACTACTAATTCCAATAGCAATTATCTTCCTCATAAAATTCCTCCTCAGTTTAGTCTAATCAAAAAAATATTCCCTATACATACTTAGATAAATTGTACATATAGGGACGAATTCAATTCGTGTTATCACCCTGTTCCATACGAATTATAAAAATCGTATTTACCTTGTAACAGTGGCAAACCAAAATCTTTTAAAAGATTTCAACGCTATTAACTTGTTAGGATATTAAATAATATAATGTATTATTTATCTTTTATCAATAGGTATTTTAAGGAATATTACTTATAATATAAGTATAGTGCGACAAAATATCGGCTTTGGTAACCAGAGTGAGGTGCTAAAAATCGAAGGTATATAATTCAACAGAGAATCTTCGCTACGTTAAGAAGTTCTAAGTTTGTGCCTTTAAAAATTCCCTACCCAGTCCTATGCATCGTCCTGATGCAGGCCTGGCTCCCACCCGTCCTAGGTGGGAATTACGGTAATTTTCAAATTCACAAACTAAGAACTTCTAGAACTTGCTCAAAATTCTCTTAATGAATTATATACTTTCTAACTTTTAGTACCTTAAAGTTGGTAAATTAAGGCCGCTATTGCTTATACAAAACATATATTAACAACTTTAATAGTAATAACTATTTATACTATAGTTAATTTAATGATCAGTGTAAGAATTATATCAATTGTCTTATTAAAAAAGCGCATAGCGGTTTAACCCGATAGGGTGACAGGGTTTTAGGCGTAGCCTGTTGAATTTATGCTAGTACCTCCTGATTACAATTAATTAAGGTATATAAGAAGAATCCTAGATTTTAGAGGAGATTTGTAACAAAAAACAGTTTCGATAAATGTCAACATGCTATCGCATTTATTTATAATAATTCTTTAAATTGTACTCAATAATACTTACCTAAGTAACTTTACAGTATGGCTACACCATAGAAAGTTATCATTTTGATTTTTGAAGTCCTGTTAGTACTTACTACATTAATTATTAGTTGCAACTAATTAAGGCATGTAAGATTACTGGCTAGCATATATGTATCAATTGAAGAAACTTTGAAGGAATAGCTAGTAGTACTTAAGGCTGCTGTTTTAAAAATTCGTAATTGTGCTCAAGGACGAGCACAGCCCGCTCCCCCACAGGACGTGGGATGGAGCGGGGTAGAATTTTTAAATAAAGCAGCCTTTAGTACTACTTTATGAGCTGAAGGTTTCTCAATGATACATATATGCGTTAGCCAAGTAATCTTACATGCCGCTATTTTGTAGCAGTTTACTTATATTATTTTAAAGGCATTAAATAAACTATTTTCCTAAGGTTTCCTAGTTTACCTAGAATCTTATATAGATACACCCTAAAACTTTTGTTAGAATAACACATGAAGCGAAAAAGAACTAAGCCGAATCTCCAAATGGAGTACGGGGGATTTATTTTTAGGGGTGAATCTGTATTTTTCAGTAGGGTGACCTCAACCCGAACCCGTCAACTAACCTCGGAGGCAAATGGGAGGTAAAAAATGATAAATAAAAAATTAGGAACGTTTTTAGCTACTATGTCAATGTCACTTTTATTAGCTTTTCCAGCATCAGCTGCTACTTATAAAGTAGTACCTAAGGATAATCTTTATAGATTAGGCATACTTTTTAATACATCAGTTGATACACTAAAAGCTAATAATAAATTATCTGGAGATACTATATATGTTGGACAAACTCTACAGGTTCCAGGTAGCACTTACACAGTGAAAAAAGGCGACACACTTTATTTAATAGCTAAAAAGTACGGTATTTCTCTTGATTCATTAAGAAAAGCTAATAACAAATGGGATAATTTAATTTATCCTGATCAAACTCTTACTATTCCAGGTGGTTCTGCATCATCAACTCAGCCTTCTGGAAACAATGTACAAGCTCCTGCATCATCAGCTCAACCTTCTGGAAGCAATGCACAAGCTTCTGCATCAAAGAGTGTAATTCCTTACAGTTCTAGCGATTTAGATCTTCTTGCAAGATTAGTAAGAGCAGAAGCGGAAGATCAGCCTTACAGTGCTAAAGTTAGTGTTGCTGCAGTAGTTATAAATAGGGTTCAAAGTAATGAATTCCCTAATACACTAAAAGACGTTATATATCAAAGAATTAGTGGTTATTATCAATTCTCTCCAGTTTTAAATGGAGCGATAAATAAACCAGCATCAGAAGAAGATAGAAAAGCTGCTTTAGAAGCACTTTATGGAAAAGATCCTACAAACGGAGCATTATTCTATTTTGATACAAGCGCAACTAATAAATGGCTTTGGTCAAAACCAGTTGCAGCTAAAATAGACAAAATGGTATTTGCTTACTAATAAATATAGCAGCCTTGAGAACTAAGAAATAAGGTGCTAAAAATCGAAGGTATATAATTCAACAGAGAATCTTCGCTGCGTTAAGAAGTTCTAAGTTTGTGCCTTTAAAAATTGTCTACCCAGTCCTATGCAGCGTCCTGCTGCAGGACTGGCTCCCACCCGTCTTGGGTGGGAATTACGACAATTTTAAAATTCACAAACTAAGAACTTCTAGAACTTGCTCAAAATTCTCTTAATGAATTATATGCCTTCTTGCTTTTAGTACCTTAAATTGTTTAAACTAAGTGTGACATCTTTCTTATAAATTATTAAGTTAAGAGTTAATAGTTAAGGACAACTTTTCTCCATTAGCATTACGAAAAGTTTTTAATTATAGAAGAACAGATGTTTAGCTTTTCTAAAGGAATTACCTATAGGGCAATTATATTTAACAAATTAAATATAATTAAAATTTTTCGTAGCAAGGCGGAGAAAAATATCCATCACTATTCACCTTTAACTATTAGTTATTCACTAAAAAGTTGATTCGCAACTTACATATATTTGAAACTGTAGGATTACTATATAATGAACTTAATAAAAATCCTTTAAATATTCTCCATATCCTTCTTCTTCTAATTTGTCCTTTGAAATAAATTTTAGTGCTGCACTGTTTATACAGTATCTTAATCCGCCCTCGTCCTTTGGTCCATCTGGAAATACATGACCTAAATGAGAATCCCCATGCTTACTTCTAACTTCAGTTCTTATCATGCCATGGCTCAAATCTAGCTTTTCATGTAAATGCTCTTTTTCTAGAGGTTTTGTAAAACTAGGCCATCCGCATCCTGAGTTAAATTTATCTAGTGAACTAAATAGCGGTTCTCCTGAAACTATATCTACATATATCCCTTCTTCTTTATGTTCCCAGAACTCATTTTCAAAAGGTCTTTCTGTTGCATTTTCTTGAGTTACGCTGTATTGAATAGAATTTAACCTATTCTTTAGCTCATCTTTATTAAACTTTGAATAATGCTTTTTATTCATGTACATACTCCTTTCCATATCTAGTGTACCTATTTATCCAACTCTTAAAACAACTAAATTTTATTAAGTTCAAGATAAACACCACCACCATATAGAATTAGTGTATTATTGTCCTTTATAAAAAAAATACATCCATTTCCTTTTGCATCGGCAGCATCAATTTCTGTTATAGTATTGCTTTTAATGCCTAATTTATCAAAGGTAATACGATAACTTGATTCAAAATCATCCTTAGAAATAACTGATTTTTTGTAAATAGGATTAACTGCTGTATTATTTAAAGAATCAACTTCCTCTCCAAAACAACTTGCACTTTCCTTTGAAAAAACTAACTTTTTTCCTATTATGGCTTTTATGTTATCATCACTATATGTACCTACAGGTCCAAATGCTAAGGCCTTTTCAATCTGCCATTGACCATAAAAATGTTCTTCCTCTACTTTTTTATCGGTTAAATCATTTGTACTTGGAGTTTGAACAGTTTGTTGTGTTTGTTCTGTCTTACCCTGTTCAGAACTATTAGAGATACTTGTACTTGTGTTATTTACCACTTTCCTTGCTTGTTGATTAGTGCATCCCAATACACTAAAACTAATCATCATAATTGCAACTATTTCAAATGTTACTTTTCTTTTAACCATAAATCCCCCTCATTTCCTATCCTTAGTGAACCATATTTAAAATAAAACCAGTAATTGTAGTATTGAAAAACCTGTGAAATATATAATTAATTTCACAGGTTTAATTTATTTTATTAAATAACTTTTGAATATCTCTAAACATTTATTCCATAGAATATCTCTGTCATTTCTTTATTTAATTTGTCAAGGATAGCTTCTTTTTCTTCCTCTGATAAGTCCTCTTCTTTAATTTCAAATAGATAATTGCTTAAGTCTAAATCCTTTAACTTCATTTTTGTATGGAATATATGTGATTGATATATATTCATATCTATCAAATTGTATCTATTTATTGTATCTTCTGCTATATAATTTTGAATTGAATTAATTTTATGGTCTATAAAATGTTTTTCTCCATCTATATCTCTAGTAAATCCCCTTACTCTATAGTCAATAGTTATAATATCCGAATCAAAACTATCTATTAGATAGTTTAGTGCTTTTAATGGAGAAATTGTACCGCATGTTGAAACATCTATATCAACCCTAAAAGTACTTATATAATTTTGAGGATGACTTTCTGGGTAAGTATGGACCGTTACATGGCTTTTATCTAAATGTCCTACAATATTTTCTCTAATTGGGGTCAAAATTCCCCTATTACAAGATGGATCAAGTACATAAAGCGGAACTTCTTCTTCTGAAATTAATAATGTTACACTTGCACCTTGCGGATCATAATCCTGCTTAGCAACATTTAATACACTTGCACCTATAGTTTCTGTAACATTTGTTAATATTCTTGTTAATCTTTCTGAATTATATTGTTCATCAATATACTCAATATACTTTTTTCTATCTTCTTCGGTCTTTGTATAACAAATATCATAAATATTAAAACTTAATGACTTTGTTAAATTATTGAAACCATACAATTTAAGCTTATTTTTATTAGTTTTGCCCAATTTCCTTCCCCATTTCTAGTATAATTTCATATTAAATTTCTAATATGTATTTTACTATTATTTCCCCTATAATTAAAGAGTTTTCTATGATTTTTTTCAAAATCTGACTACTAAATATTTACCATTTAAAAACGCGCTATTTTTTAACCTACTAATTGAATGTTTTAAATGTAAGTAATTCTACCATAGCCCAAAACTACACAATATTAACATCTATTTAATCAACTTATTATGAGCATAATATTTATAGTACATCTTTAACTTGATTAATTTTCCCTAGATTTGATGTTTAATACTTATATCAAAATTCTTAACTAAAAAGTTCATAGGAAATAGAGGTGTTTATTTTAATATGTTTAAATTTATTAGTACTGTTTTAATATCATTGGTAGCTGTTAATCCTTTATTAAGTAGTAGTACAAAAATAAACAATTCACATTTTACAAATAGAAAACCAGTTCAAACCAACTCTCAATATGAAACAAATATTGTAGAATACGAACCAGATTCTATTTTAGATTACTTGAGAAATGTATTCAAAAACGAAGCACAAACTGGTGTAAGCACCAAAGAATATAATTGGTATTTTAAACATGTTGCAAACGGAGAACCTCCAGAAGCTCCAAAGGAAACTGCTCATTTTGTTCCCAAATATGATAGTTATTATATAGGAGATATTTCAAAAAAGACAATATACTTAACCTTTGATGAAGGTTATGAAAATGGTTATACTGCGCCAATACTAGATGTATTAAAAAAGCATAATGTTAAAGCTGCTTTTTTCGTTGTGAAACCATATATAAAATCAAACCCTGACCTGATTAAAAGAATGGTAGATGAAGGCCATTTAGTTTGTAACCATAGCGCTCGCCATCCTTCTATGGCATCTATAATAGATCAAAGTAAATTTAATAAAGAATTATCTGAGGTGGAAGATGCTTTTCAAGAAGTTACAGGGAAAAAAATGCCTAGATACTTTAGGCCACCTATGGGAAAATACAGTGAAAAATCCCTTCTCTATACTAAAAGTTATGGTTATAAAACTATATTTTGGAGCTTTGCCTATGCAGATTGGCAACCAAATAAACAACCTTCACCGGAATTTGCAAAAAAACGTATATTAGATAGGACTCATAATGGTGCTATTATATTGCTTCACGCTGTTTCTAAAACCAATGCAGATATATTAGATAGTGTAATTACAGAATGGAAAAAACAAGGATACGAGATTAGAAGCTTAGATGAACTACCTAAAAACTTATCTTAAATCAACTAAAATTTATAGATTAGGCTGTGTTTTAACAGATTGTTGATGACCTATAATAATGAACTCAACAATCTTTAAAACAGCCTTAATCTACTATTAGCTATCTAATATTTTTTCTGTATATCCATACTTTATGATTTCACCATCTTTTAATATAACTACCTTGTCGGCAAGACTTTTTGCATCCTCTTTATCATGCGTAACAAATATAGATGTAATACCCATTCTATTAATAATTTCTTTTAACTCACTTCTTATTTTGTTTTGTAGATGAGCATCCAAATTGCTAAATGGTTCATCTAAAAGTAAAACAGAGGGACTTGGTGCAACAGCTCGTGCTATAGCTACCCTTTGTTGCTGACCACCACTTAACTCATGAGGATATCTTCTTTCATATCCTTCAAGATTAACTAGATCTAACATTTCCTTAACTCTTTTATCTTTTTCACTTTTACTAATTTTTTTTAATCCGAACATTACATTTTCAGCAACAGTCATATGAGGAAATAGAGCATAGTCCTGAAATACCATTCCTATTCCTCTTTTTTCAGGTAATATAAAAATTTCTTCACTAACAACATAATTATTATCTATAATAATCTGTCCATCTTCTGGAATTTCCAACCCAGCAATCAGCCTTAAAATCGTACTTTTTCCACTTCCGCTTTCTCCAAGTATTGATACTATTTCACCTTTTTGTACATCTAAATTAAAGTTTCTTATATTACTTTTCTTAGAATTTTTATATTTAAAACACAAATTATTAATTTTAACTAACATTACTGTACCTCCCTATCGCCAACTTTATTTAATAAGTAAATAGAAAAAATACTTATTATAATAATTATTAAAGAAGCTATGGATGCCTCATGAATCATCTCATCGTTTGCATATTCAAAGGCCTTAGTAGCTAAAGTATTGAAATTAAAAGGTCTTAATATTAGAGTAAGTGGCAATTCTTTTATAATATCTA
The DNA here is from genome assembly GCF_053901425.1 of Clostridium sp. JNZ J1-5. NCBI lineage: Bacteria > Bacillati > Bacillota > Clostridia > Eubacteriales > Clostridiaceae > Clostridium > Clostridium sp. JNZ J1-5. Next base: position 1,053,230 of record NZ_CM132773.1, read on the forward strand.
CAAAGGCAAGAGCCACTCCGCTTATTATTGCTGGCTTTATCATTGGAAAATCCACCTTGAAAAAAGTCTCTATTGTACCTTTCCCTAGAGTTCTAGAAGCTTCAAAAAACTTTTTCCCAACCTTTTCAAAACCTGATTCTATAGATTGATATGATATTGCTAAAAACCTAACTATATAAGCAAAAATAAGCATAAAAATGCTTGTACTTAAAACTAGATTTTGAGAGTTCGGACTAACTACTTTATAAAATCCATATAACTTTCTATCTATTCCTACAAAAAGCAGTATAACACCTATTGCAATTACAGATGCCGGAGTAGAATAGCCTAATATAGTTATTTTAGAAAATAATTTTCCAATAAAATTTTCGTGTATTCTGCTAAAATTTGCAATAATAATGGCCATTATAGTTATTATTATTGAAGAGAATAGGGCTATCCATAAAGAATTAAATATAATGTTAATAAATTTAAAACTTAAAATTTCTTTATAAGTAAGAAGACTCCAACTAAACAATTGTAAAGTTGGTACAACAAAGCTAATGCTAAAAATTATAAAGCAAAATGCAGAGGCCAGAAATGCCTTTCCTCCCTTTAGCTTTATTCTAGATATAGGCTTAAATTTAGTATTTGTGAAGCTATATCTTTTTTTACCTCTAATCCATTTTTCTAAAACTAAAATTGTAAATACAATAAACATAAGTATTGAAGATAATTTTACTGCTGAATTAATATCTCCCATAGAAAACCATGTTTTAAAAATAGCTGTACTAAAAGTTGGTATTCCAAAATACGAAACTACTCCATAATCATTTAATACCTCTAACACAACTAACACAGTTCCTCCAACTATAGCTCCTCTAGATATCGGAACTACCACTAAAAAAAATATTTCTAGTGAACTTCTTCCGAGAAGCCTTGCATTTTCTATCAATGATGCTGATTGTTTTTCTAAAAAAGCCTTTGTAATCATAAAAATATATGGAAAAAGGGAAAAAGTAAAAATAAATACTGCCCCCTTAATAGACATGATATCTAAATATTTACTATTTAGATTAATTCCTAAATTATATCTGAAAAACTTTTGTACAATCCCCGTATAATTAAATATTCCATTATAAGTATAGGCAGCTATATATGGCGGAATTGCCATAGGTAAGATTAAAGCCCATTTAAAAAACTTTCTTAGCGGAAATTCATAAGCTGCAATTAGCCAAGATAATGAGGTTCCTATTATTACAGTAAAAATTCCTGTTGCTAACGTGATTTTTATAGAATTAAGTATATAATCTTTTAATAAGTATCTTTTTATATGGTACCAGTTTGAATTTCCTTTAGTAAATATATGCGCTACGATATCTATGTTTGGAAGAATTATTAATACTATGAATAGGCAACTCAATAAAAACCAAAGATCTATGTTAACTTTTATTTTTTTAATTTTAAACAATAACTTCACATCCTTTGTATAAATAGAAAAGTTTATGTTGTAAAAAAAGCAACCATAAAAGGCTGCCTTTTTTACTTCCAACCTACTTCATTTAGAATTTCTACTGCTTTTTGATTAAACTCCCCTAACTTAGATAAATTAATATCTTGAGTTTTAAATTCTCCCCATGACTTTAATAATTCTGAAGGTTGTACATTTTTATTTACAGGGTATTCAAAATTAGCTTCTGCAAATTCACTTTGTGCTTTAACATCAGATAAAAATTCTATTAATTTAATAGCATTTTCTTTGTTTTTAGCATTTTTAGTAACACCAGCTCCACTTATATTTATATGTGTGCCATTTGTACTTTGATTTGGAAAAAATACTCCTATTTTTTCAGCTACTTTCACTTCTTCCGGATCAGAAGATTTTAACATTTTACCTACATAGTAAGTATTCATTATAGCAATATCTCCTTCTCCTGCTACTGCAGCTTTAGCTTGATCTCTATCATTTCCCTTAGGCTCTCTTGCCATGTTTTCCACAATTCCTTTAGCCCATTCCTTAGCCTTTTCTTCGCCATTTATAGCTATAAATGAAGCTAAAAGCGATTGATCGTATATACTGGATGAAGGTCTTGTTAATATCTTTCCTCTCCATTTAGGATTGGTTAAGTCTTCATATGTAGATAATTGAGAAGGATTTATTCTATCCTTAGGATATACTAAAACTCTTGCCCTTACTGTAAGCCCATACCATTCTTTATCTTTATCTCTTAAATTTTCAGGTATATTTTTTTCTAAAACATTTGATGATGCCACTTGTAAAAGTTGCTTGTTTTTTGCTCTATAAAGCCTTCCAACATCTGCTGTAATTAATGCATCAGCCTGCGTATCCTTTCCTTCTCTTTCAAGTCTCTCTATAAGTTCATCCGATTTTCCTTCTACTATATTTACCTTAATACCTGTTTCTTTTGTAAAAAGTTCATAAAGTTTTTTATCCGTATCATAGTGTCTATCTGAATAAACATTTACAACTTTTCCCCCACCTTGTTCTGAACTTTTACTGCTAATAGCGGTTTTATTGCTTGAACATGCAGCTAATAGCATAGTTGCCCCAAATATAGTTGCAATAAGTGCTGCTGTAATTGTTCTTTTATTCATAAGAATAATTCCTCCTTAATCGATTTTTATTTTTATTTGAGATTGATAACCGTTATCAACATTATTTTATTATATACATTTAAAGCTGTCAAGCATTCCTTCATGGTAATTATTTCATTTACAATTAATTAGTATGAATAATATATAATTTGTCAATGATAATATGGAATATAGTAATAGGAGGGATTACTCTACAATGGAAAAAGCAAACTATCCAGTTATTTCAGTTTATATTGATGATATTCAAAAAATATCAGAAAAAGATACTAGCGAAAATAGTAGTAATTCTGATACAACCTTTTCTATTTCTGTTTACCCTAAAATTTCAAAGATTACTAGAGAAAAAACTTTAGCTTTTGTTTATGAACTTATAAATTACTTTACCCCTAATCTATTGCTTCATCATCAGCAAGACGAGGTTCCTGTCTTCACCATATATTTAGGAGTTAGCGAATCACAGCTAGATATCAATACCTATGGAGGATATTATACAAAATTTATTCATAGCATACCTGAACTCCAAGATATTTTAGATGATTTATTTTTAATGGTAAGAGATGACCTAGATATAACACGTTATAATGTTGACGAAATTATATCTGAGCTCCAGAATATGCCTAGAATTGATATCAAGGAAAACCTAAATGAAAAAGAAAATAAACCTTCAGCAGATAATGAAGATCTTGATTGGACATATAATAGAATAATTAGAACACCTTATAGCGAAGTATACTCTCTACATCTAAATAATGAAAATGCAGGCCAGATTCATATTCACATTGGAAAAAATATTGATACTACGATAATTACCACTGTTGATATAACAGAAAAGGAAAAAGCTGTTCTTATGGGAATGGTTCACGAAACCTTATTAGAGCTTTTAGAAGAAGAACATAAGACTCATTCTACAATTAATTTTTATAGCGAAGCTGTAGAAGATATAGATTAATAAGGCTATGTTTTAAGAGATTGATGATTTAGTATAATTAAAAAAATAGCTAAACTGAAAAAACTTATTTCTTGTTTAGCTATTTCTTACATTTAATATAAATTTATATAATTTATTGTTGTTTTTCAAACACATATAATTTTCCATTTTTAGCTTTTAAAAATCTATCACCTCTAAAGCCTTTTTTAAGTAAAATTCTCTGTATCTCATACAATGTTCCTGCATGGCTAACAATTATAATATCTTTGTCCTTTTCCTCAAGAATAACATCTAGAATACTGTTTATCCTCTCTAATGTTTCTCGCCTCATCTCTGGTTGAGATGCATGATTTCTTATCCATGCAATTCTACTTAATATTGCCCAAAAATAATATGGTAATGGTATTTTAGTATTCATCATAGCCGCAGAAGGAATTTCTACTAGTTTATCCGTTATTACAATTTCACCATGGTATATAGTTTTTGCCGTAGTAATGGCTCTTGGCATGCTACTGCAATAGCACTTTTCCCAATACTTATCCACTACAACCTCATTTTTTATTACATCTGATATATCATACTTGTGCATATAATTATTATATTGTTCTGACGTCATAAAAATATTTTTCTTTAAGTTTACTTTAAAATGTCTTACAAGTCCTATTTTCATATTTCTTCTCCGTTCACCTGTATATTAATTATTCCCTGCTTCCTTTAAGATGATCCAAATTATATTTTGCTTGGCTAATCTCTATAATATGCATAATTAATAATACTATTCATTGCATAAGTATAGTACGACAAAATGGCAGCCTTGGTAGCTACAGAGTAAGGTGCTAAAAACTGAGGGTGTCAGGGCTTTAGGCGTAGCCTTTTGAATTTATGCTAGTACCTCCTGATTACAATTAATTAAGGTATATAAGAAGAATCCTAGACTTCAGAGGAGACTTGTAACTCCAACTGAAGCTTATTAACATAATTATTAGAAGTTTTACTCCTTAGAAATATTTACTAGCATGTATAACTATTAAAAAACAGTTTTGAAAAATATCAACATGCTATCGCATTTATTTATAGTAATTCTTTAAGTTGTACTCAATAATACTTACGTGGTAACTTTATAGTGTGGCTACGCCATGCAAAATTATCATTTTGCTTTTTGAAGTCATTTCAGTATTTACTATAGTAATTACTAGTTGTAACTAATTAAGGCATGTAAGATTACTGGCTAGCATATATGTATCAATTGAAGAAACTTTGAAGAAATAGCTAGTAGTACTTAAGTCTGCTGTTTTAAAAATCTGTAATTGTGCTCAAGGACGAGCACAGCCCGCTCCCCGACAGGACGTCGGATGGAGCGGGGTAAGATTTTTAAATAAAGCAGCCTTTAGTACTACTCTATGAACTGAAGGTTTCTCAATGATACATATATGCGTTAGCCAAGTAATCTTACATGCCGCCATTTTGCTGCACTTTACTTATATTACGCTGTTCCTCTTACTATAAGTTTTGGTGTAAAGAAGATTATTTTTTCTCCATCTTCACCATTTATATTTCTAACTAGCAATTCACAAGCACTTTGCCCCATTTCATATATAGGCTGAGCTATTGTAGTAAGTTCTGGTTCAACGAATTCAGTTATCTGTATATTATCAAATCCCATTATACTTATATCATTTGGGATAGAATAACCCATTCTAGTTAAGACTTTTATTCCCCCTAATGCCATAAGATCATTGCTATAAAAAATTGCATCTACATTACTTAGGGATTTTAAGATTTTTTTTGTAGCTTCCATTCCACCTTGTAAAGTTATATCTCCTTGAAAAATTAAATTTTCATCATATATTTCTTTACTCTTCATAAAGATTTTATACCCTTCTAATCTCTTTTTGAAAACATGATGTTTTGTAGGTCCGCTTACAAAAACAATTTTTCTTTTTCCCTTAGAGTACAGATATTCTACGCCTTCCATAACTCCTTCTTTATTTTCACAATAAACACCAGATTCATCTTTATATCCATCAATATATCTATCTACAAGTACAAAAGGAATGCTATTTGACTTTAAATGTGAAATACTGTTTGTACTTTTCCCTCCAGATATCAAAATAACTCCATCCACTTGTTTACTTATAAGAAGCTTTATATACATATTCTCCTTATCTTCTGAATTATCAGTGTTGCATAAAATTACATTATACTGCAATTCACTTGCTGCATCCTCGATAGCTCTAGCAATCTGTGAAAAGAATGGATTCATTATATCAGGAATAGTTATACCTATAGTTCCAGATTTATTTGTACTTAAACTTCTAGCTATAGAGTTCGGAATATATCCAATTTCTTCTATAATATTAAGGATTTTTTCCCTTGTAGCCTTACTAATACTTCCATCCTTCTTGTTTACTACCATAGATACTGTGGCCTTTGATACCCCAGCTCTATTAGCTATATCCATTATAGTTGGTTTTTTCATGCTATTACCCCACTAAGTAAAGTATTTATCGACTGCCCGCTCTAATACTCTCCTCTCCTTGAAAGTTGGAGTAAAGAGCGGCTACGTCCCTGGATAACGATTTCCCCTAAAAGATAACGACTTTTAAGGAGTAAAACTCCTAAGAATTCTGTTAATAAGCTTCAGTGGGAGTAAAAACTCCCTCTGGAGCCAAGAACTCTGTTTATATAATAGTTAACTATAATTATATCAAAATTTTTCAATTTGTCTCTAAAAATTAAGATTCAGAAAAATTTCTGAATCTTAATTCATTCTAGTTTTATTATTTTTTAGTTATAACTTGAAGATTAACAGGAATTTCACTTTGTACATTTTCGCCTTTTATAGCTTTAATTGCATTTTCAACAGCTATGCTTCCCATTAAGTCTGGTTGTTGTGCTATAGTAGCTGCCATTTCTCCACTTTCAACAGCTTTTTTAGCATCTTCATTTCCATCAAACCCAACAATGATTACATTTTTATTAGCTGTTTTTAGAGCTTTTACTGCACCTAAAGCCATTTCATCATTATGAGCAAATACTGCATTAAAATTAGGTGTAGATTGAATTATATTTTCCATAACATTTAGGCCTTTTGTTCTATCAAAATCTGCTGCTTGGCTTGCAACTACTTTAACATCTGCTTTTCCTTCTATACCCTTATGGAAACCTGCACCTCTATCTCTAGTTGCAGATGCACCTGGTATACCTTGAAGTTCTACTATATTTGCTTTTCCATTAAGCTTTTGTAGAATAAATTGTGCAGCCATTTCTCCACCCTTAACATTATCTGAAGCTATGTGAGATAAAACTTCTCCACCATTTGCTTTTCTATCAACTGTTAAAACTGGTATCTTTGCATCATTTGCAGCCTTTATAGAGTTAACTACTGCATCACTATCTGTTGGATTTATTATCATAGCTCCAACACCTTTTTGAACTAAGTCCTCTACATTTGATCTTTCTTTTGCTGCATCATTTTGTGAGTCAAGAACTATTAATTCATATCCAAGCTCCTTTGCTTTCTTTTCAGCTCCATCCTTCATTGAAACGAAGAAAGGATTGTTTTGTGTTGAAATTATCATACCAATCTTTTTATTTCCACCATCGGCAGTTCCTGCTCCACCAGCACCTGTGCCGCCTTTACTACAGCCTGTTAAACCACCAATTGCTAGTAATCCTGTTAAAGCTATTGATAATAGTTTTACTCTTTTGTTCATGTTTTTTCCTCCTTTATTCTTTATATCTTAATGTTTATTATTTATCCTTATCTACTATTTATTCTTTTTATCAATCATAACTGCTAATAAAATAACTAAACCTTTAACTATTAATTGGTAGAATGGTGATACATTCATAAGATTTAATCCATTGTTAAGTACTCCTATGATTACAGCACCTATAATTGTACCAACAATACTTCCTTCTCCACCTGCTAAACTTGTTCCACCAAGCACTACAGCTGCTATAGCGTCTAATTCAAATCCACTACCTGCATTAGGAGAGGCTGAACCTATTCTGCTTGTTACTATTATTCCACTTACTGCAGCCATAGCACCACTAATTACATAAACTAATGTCTTTACTTTATTTGTATTTATTCCTGAAAGTCTAGCTGTGTCTTCATTACCACCTATAGAATATACATATCTTCCATATCTTGTTTGATCTAAGATGTAATAGCTAAGTAAGAATATTATCACAGTAACTATTACTGGTATAGGCATTCCAAGAATTTTATCATTTCCAAGAACCATAAATTTTTGTCCAAGTCCTGATACTGGAGTTCCGTTTGTATAAACATAAGTTACTCCTCTAAAAACCGTCATACTTACTAATGTTGCAATAAAGGCTTGAATTTTTCCTCTCGCTATTATTATTCCATTTAATAGTCCAATTATTGCACCAATTGCTAATGCAACAATAACAGCTAAAAACACATTCCCTGTTGATTTTACAATGGAAGCAGCAACTGCTCCAGCTATGGCAAGAATAGATCCAACTGATAAATCAATTCCTCCAGTTAATATAACGAATGTCATACCTGCTGCTATAACAGCATTTACAGAAACTTGAGTAAACACGTTTCTTAGGTTATTTATAGTTAAAAATCTTGGTGTTAATATTGATAATATTATGCAAAGCACTAATAAACCAAATAAGGATTTATATTTCACTAAAAAATTTTTAAAATTTGCCTTCATGGTGTACTCCTCCTTTGTTCTTTGTATCTATGAAATTATCCACCGATTGCACATTTCATAATACTTTCCTGAGTAGCTTCCTCTCTTGAAAGCTCTCCTGTAATTTTACCTTCATGCATTACAATTACTCTATCACTTACTCCTAGTATTTCAGCCATATCTGATGAAATCATTATTATAGCCTTGCCCATGCTCTTTAGCTCGTTTAATACTTCATATATTTCTTTTTTTGCTCCTACGTCTATTCCTTTCGTTGGTTCATCTATAATTAATACTTTAGGTGAAAGCATAAGCCATTTTGCAAGTATTACCTTTTGTTGATTTCCACCACTTAGATTTCTTATCAATTGGTTTTGATGAGGTGTCTTTATTGATAACTTTTTAATATATTCATCAACTTGTAATCTTTCTGCGCTCTTATCAATTTTCATTAATCCATTTTCATAAGCTCTTAAATTAGTCAATGTCATATTTTGTGCTACACTCATATTTAGTATAAGTCCTTCTTTCTTTCTGTCCTCTGAAAGATAACATATACCATTCTTTATAGCATCTGCTGGAGAATTTATATCTACTTTTTCATCATAAATATATACTTCTCCTGAAGATTTTTTGTACTCTCCAAATATAGTCTTTGCAAGTTCTGTTCTGCCTGCTCCCATTAGACCTGCAACTCCTAGTATTTCTCCTTCCTTAACTTCAAAATTAATATCTTTCAAAATATCACTTAAAGATAAGTTGTTAACCTTTAGTATTGTTTTTTCTTTTTGGACTTCTTTATATGGGAACTGTTCTTCAAGTTTTCTTCCAACCATCATAGTTATAAGATCATCTTTGTTAACTTGACTAGTCTTTACATCTCCAATATGCTTACCATCACGTAAAACTGTAATTGAGTCACTTATTTCAAATATTTCATCCATTCTGTGTGATATATATATTACAGCTATTCCCTTTTCCTTTAACTTTTCAATAACTTTAAAAAGATTTCTAGTTTCCACATCTGTTAAAGCTGTAGTTGGCTCATCCATGATAATAATTTCTGCATTTTTAGTTAGAGCCTTTGCAATTTCAAGCATTTGCATTTCTCCAACATTTATTTCTCTTACCGGGATTGTAGGATCTACATTACATCCTATTTGCTGAAGAAATCTTTTACTCCTCTCTATCATTTCAGATTTATTTATTCTTCTTGTTAGTCCGTTAAATTTCTCGTTACCTAAGAATATATTTTCCGCTACAGTTAAATTTGGTAGTATACTTAACTCTTGGTGAATAATAGTTATTCCAAGAGCTTCTGCATTCTTTATACCATTTATTTCAACTTCATTACCATCTACAAATATCTGTCCTGAATCCTTTTTATATACTCCACTTAATATTTTCATAAGTGTTGATTTTCCTGCGCCATTTTCACCTAATAGAGCTAAAACCTCTCCACCATAAGCCTTTAAGCTTACATCCTCAAGTGCTTTTACACCTGGGAAAGATTTTGATATCTTTTTCATTTCAAGCAGAGGCTTTCTTTCGTTCATAATATATACCTCCTTTGTTTTATGAACAGTATTCTAAGATTTAATCTAAAATACTACTCCAGATTTTAATATTATATTTGCATATGGAGTTTGCTCTCCTGTTCTAACCACTGCCTTGCACTTTCTTAAATTTTGCTTTAATTCTTCATGAGATATAAGTTGTATCTTTACATCTCCAATAATAGCTTTTATCTCATCATATATTTTAGGGCTAACTTCCACAGTTTCCTTGGCAAGAACTACCTCCTCAACTTGAAGTTCCATCATAACAGCTTTTAGTGTATCTATGAATGATGGAATTCCATTAATTAGAGCAAGATCAATTCTCTTTGTTTCCTCTGGAATAGGAAGTCCACAATCTCCAATAGCTAGCATATCTGTATGTCCCATTTTAGATATTACTTCTGATATTGATGAATTTAAAATTCCAATTTTTTTCACATCTATTCCTCCCCATATATTTCAATTACGTCTTTAAGATAAGGTATGGAAGGCTGTGCTCCTTCTTTCTGAACAACTATACTAGACACTTTATTACCAAATATAATTGCCTCTTTTAATGAATTGTAATTAAAATTAGCTACATCTAATTTGCTAGAAAGGCCACCTATAAAACTATCACCAGCTGCTGTTGTATCTACTGCATTTACTTTATATGCAGGTATTATTTCTGCTTTATCCTTAGTGATTAAAGCTGCTCCTTTTTCACCAAGAGTTACAATTACATATTTAACTCCTTCTTCTAAAAACTTATCTGCACCTAATTTAGCTTCTTCTAAATTTTCTACCTTTATGCCTGTAAGCTCAGAAATTTCAGTTTCATTTGGTATTATTACATCAGTGTATTTGTAAAGTTCACTAGGAATATTCTTTGCTGGAGCTGGATTTAATATTGTTATTTTTCCACTTTCCTTTGCATATTTAAAAGCTTCTATTGTAGTATCTATAGGAGTTTCAAATTGAGCTATAACCATATGACATAGCTCTATAGCCTTTTTAGCTTTATCCATTTCTTCTGAAGTTATTGTCATATTTGCTCCTGGTACTACAATTATTGAATTGTTTCCTTCTTCACTAACTGTTATAACCGCTGTGCCTGTAGGTACTGTATTATCCTTAAATATATAGTCAACATTTATGTTATCGTTTACAAGGCTTGCAGTTAATTCTTCACCATTTTTGTCTTTACCTACTTTACCTACCATAAATACTTCTGCACCAGATCTCTTTGAAGCTACAGCTTGATTAGCTCCTTTTCCGCCTCCTGCATTTTTAATATCTTCACCAAAAATTGTTTCACCAATTGCTGGCATTCTTTTAACATTTAAAATTATATCCATATTAATGCTTCCTAAAATGCAAACTTTATTCATCCTATCACCTTCTTCAATATAATTTACAATTTATTATATTATTCTGAATAATTCGCTATTACTTAACCGGTTTACTTAACCGGTTAAGTAAATTTTATAACAAACTTAAAACCTTGTCAATACTTTTTATTTTTTGTTATTTTCCTTTTTTATAACCTTCTTCTCATATCTTCCATACATTAAAAGTGCTGCCACAGTAAAGAATATAGGGCCAACAATCATCCATATTGTAGATTTAATATCTCTATTTGTAGCTGGTTCAATTATAGTAAAAAAGTTAGCAAAACCAACAGTAAATGTAACTATTACAGCAGCTAAAAGTCCGCTAGTATAGCTTTTAAAAACTACAAATGGCTTATTTATTTCACTTTTCTTTTTAAAGGCAGCAAAAGCTCCTGATATAAATAAATAAGGAAGTGTCATTGCTACATTAGTCATTAGTACTAGCTTGTTAAAAAATTGAGCGGCACCTTCTCCCCCAAAGGATACTAGTAAAATTATTAGTGATACAATAGCACATTGAACCCACATTGCTTTTAGTGGCATCCCGTGCTCAACTTCTCCTATGTTTCCTGGCCACAATTCATTTGGAGTTCCTTCTATTATTTGTTTAAGTGGAGCATAAGATAATGTAAAAAATGCACCTGTTAATGCTAAAAACATTGAAAATCCAACAAATCTAGCAACCCAAGCTCCCATGGATAACGCTGCTGTAGTATTTAATCCAAAGCTTTGTCCTAGCTGATATCCCAAATTATGCATAACTACATAGGCAACATTCCCCATATGTACTTCTTTCGCCGATAACACTTGACTCCAGTTAGTAAATATTCCATTTAAAAATATTCCTACAGAATAACCTACAGCAATAATTATTGCAGCAACAGTAATCCCCTTTGGAAAATCTCTTTCTGGATTCTCTGTTTGATCTACAAGACCTCCTACCACTTCTATACCACCATAGGCAAAAATAGCAAATACTAAAAATGACAGTATTGCAATAGGAGATTGGTATTTCGGATTAGGAGATTGTACTAAAGCTCTAGTTGTAAGTGGTTCTGCTAAATTACCGCCATTTGCAATTAATACAATTAACGCTCCAATAAGTAGTACTATATTTAACAATGCTACCGCAGTACCTCCTATGGATGTAAACTTAGTTATTTTCTCTAGACCTCTTGAAGCAGTAAATGTTACTACTATAATCCAAGTTACTCCTAATATACCTAAAGTCTGTGTTGAACTTAGCCCAAATAATGACCAAGTAGAAGTTATATCTTTTCCAAATATTGAATTAGATAATGGAATCCAAATAGTTGAAGAAATATTTACCATCCATATTATATAAGATGCATACCACATAAATGTGCCGACAAATGCATATTTAGGACCAACAGACTTTTCCATCCATGAATAAATACCGCCTTTTTCATTTTTAAATGCTGATCCATATTCAGCCATCATAAATGCAAAAGGAATGAAAAATGTTATTGCAGATAGGACATACCATGGTATTGCACCATATCCCATTAGATAATAGGATCTAGGCATATTAGCAAAACCAAATACTGAAGTAAAGATCATTAACACTAAGGCCATTAAAGTTAGCTTTTTAATTTCTTTTGTATTCTTATCCACCTATCATCTCTCCTTAAGGTATTTTTCTTAAACTTATTTGATAAATATAGTTATATGTAATTCTTCATAAAATACAATTATTCTACAAAAATTTTTTAACTCTTATAATTCTCAAGAGATCCTTAGTAAGAATTATATCAATCGGCTTATTAAAAAAGTGCAGAGCACTTTAGCCCGATTAGGGTGTCATAGTTTTAGGCGTAGCCTGCTGAAATAGTATTAGTACTTTATTGATATCAATCAATTGAGAAATATAGAATTACAATCAAATTATATATCTATTAAATAAATAATTAGCCTTAATAGAGGTACTAGTTTAAAAATATCAGATTAAAATAAATTGCTAGTTATAGATAAAAAAATAAGATAGCTTTTTAACTATCTTCAATAATATATACTTAGTAACTTTGCAGTGCGGCTACGCCATGCAAAATTATCATTTTGATTTTTGAAGTCCTTTTAGTATTTACTGTAGTAATTATTAGTTGTAACTAATTAAGGCATGTAAGATTACTGGCTAGCATATATGTATCATATGAACTGAAGGTTTCTCAATGATACATATATGCGTTGGCCAAGTAATCTTACATGCCGCTATTTTGTTGCACTATACTTATGTTAACGCTTTGTTTTTCATATAGATTCTATATACAATTTCCTCAATTAGCGAGAATAAGCTTGTAGTTATAAAATATAATCCTATGGCTACAGGTGCTTTTATAGTTAGTATTATACTAAAAATAGCCATTGAAATTAAATTTCCTTTTGTAGTTCTAGTTCTTTTTATACTCTTGAAGTAGTTTAAGTAAGACAATAAGCCCGGACACATAGAAACTAGCATATATATTATAGGTATAATAAAATACTTATCCGCTATTTTAATGCTAGATACCCAGGGAATTATAAACGTTCCCACCTCAGCAGGCATTTTTGTAATAACAAAATATAAGGAAGAAATTATAGGTATTTGTAGCAAGCTTACTAAACATCCAAGCATACCCTTAGCACTTTCTTCATAGTGCTTTTTCATTTCAGTTTCAAGCTTTTTCTTATCATTGCTATACTTTCTTTTTAAATCTTCAATTTTTCGAGACATCTCCTGCTGTTTATCAAGACTAATCTTTTGTTTTATAGATATTGGAAGTAATGCAAGTCTAACCAGTAAAGTCAATATAATTATGGACACTCCCCAGTCTCCAGTGAAATTGAAAATAGAACTTAACAGTGTATTTAAAATATTAAAAATGATATTCATATTATAATCTCTCCTCAATTAATAACTTTTTATATTAGGAATATCATTTCTAATTAAAAATGTACACAAAATCTCCATATCTGATATTTTTCATAGGACACATAATCCTCAATAATAAGTAATTTTAAAAAGCTGCTTATCTTCGTAAAAGTATATTTAATTAGTCTGCAGCTTAAAGCTCTAACATCTTTTTTCAAAATACTTATACCATATATAGCCATGCTGCTTAAGAAAATAATTATGGTCATTATCTGCAATACATAAAATGTATCTATCTTCATAAACTTTACCTCTTGTTATATAATACTTTGTAAACTTCAATACTACCTATTATTAATAATATCATAAATACGTATAAAATATTATTAATAAAATATAGTGTATAGTTTAACGCCTCAACTCCAATAAAGGTTTTAATTATAGCCTGTGATCCTAAAACTAAAACTGCAAATACTATAAATGCATAAGCACTTTTTGTACTAATTCCCTTGTATATAAATAGTCTTTGATATAATGAAAGGGAGGTTGTTTTTCGCTTTTCTATTTTTGATATTGGAACAATAATTAGTGCTATAGCATTAGCTAGTATAAACTGCTCTAATGTTATACTTAGATTTAAGCTTTCATTACTTACTCCACCCACTATAGCAATAATCAAAGAAATTGAGATCATCCACACTAAATATTTTTGAATATGATTTAATAATTTATATATGGAATTTTTATCACTGCTGTATTCTTCAACTATTGACTTGCAAAACACTTCATAGTCATTACCAATGAATAAATCTACAGTTTTATTCTCAATTTGAGCTTGAAGCATCATGTCCATTATCTGTTGTAAAATATCTTCTTTTTCTACTTCTCTCAGCTCACTACACTGAATATATGAAACCATACTTTTAAACAATGATAAATTAGTTGAATTTAATTTTTTCTGCTCTCTTAACCTTGTATAATGAACTCATAGTAAATTCATTATACTTTTCCTTTCTTAAAGATAATTTACTATAATAACATAAGACGCTGTGGATTAGTTTTTTTACATATAGCTAGACTATTTAAATTAGGATATAACCACAGCTTTATGCTTATTTGTTAATTAGTTAGATAACGCATGACGTTTTATATAGAGCAAGGATACATTTAGCATAAAGTGAGTGGAACATAGCGGACTAAACTATAAGGAGTGTTCTTATGATTTATATTGGAATCGATGTAGCTAAAGAGAAGCATGACTGCTGTATCGTTGATTCAGATGGTGTTATTATTAATGATTCTTTACGTATATCCAATTCTCGTGAAGGCTTTGAATTGCTTTATTTCTCAATTCTTTCCTCTCTGCCTGACAAGGATATTTCTAACGTAAAAATAGGACTTGAATCAACAGGTCATTATAGCACTAATCTCCAAAACTTCTTGTATGCTAAAGGTTTCAAGCTTTCTATTCTCAACCCTTTAGCTACAAATCTTTTCCGTAAGGCTCAAACCCTTAGGAAAACTAAGACCGATAAAACGGATGCATTAGTTATTGCTAAAATGCTCTTTTCTGATGATACAAAATCCTATTCACCAGTATCATATCAGATTCAAGAGCTAAAGTCACTAACTAGACATAGATATCGTTTAATCGGTTATAGAGGAAAATTAAAAATATCAATAACAAGACTAATAGATATCATGTTTCCTGAACTACCTAAATACTTTTGGTCAATTCATCAAAATTCCTCTTATTGCCTCCTGTCGGAGTTACCTGGTCCGCAGGACGTGGCTAATTGCCATCTCACTAAGCTTACTAGTATTCTAAGTAAGGCTTCTAGGGGCAAATATGGAAAAGATAAAGCTACCGCTTTAAAAGAAGCCGCTAGGCATTCAATTGGAACTAGCACAAAATCTTTATCTTTTGAATTACAACAAACTATTAGGTTAATTCAATCAGTTCAAGCTGAGATTGATGCTTTAGACCTTCAAATAAAAGAAGTTGTTACCGAGATTAATTCTCCAATAATGAGTATTCCAGGTATCTCATATACTCTAGCAGCTATAATACTTTCTGAAATTGGAGATATAGAGAAGTTTACAAGCCCAGCTAAACTTTTAGCATTCGCTGGATTAGATCCTTCTACATATCAATCTGGTAAATACAGTGCTTCTCATACACCGATGGTAAAACGTGGCTCTACATATCTCCGTTGGGCTATACTTACTGCATCTAGAACTGTTTCAATGAGAGATTCAACCTTTGCATTATACTTATCAAAGAAACAGTCAGAAGGTAAGCATTACTATGTTGCCATGAGCCATGTTGCTAAAAAGCTTATACGTGTTGTATTTTATCTTTTAAAAACCAATACCACATTTATTCCACAAATGTAATCCTGACTTTTTAAAAAAGGCAACTAGGTTGCTTTATTTGTCATGCACTTTTTTAAGAAACTAAAAATATAACTTTTCTTTTAAAATTACCTTGACTTCATATAGTTAGTCTAATTTTTTTAAGTCTCCATTCTAATACCATGCTTATCCCTCCAAAACATTATCAATATTTTGCTTAATTTCTTTCCAAGAATCTATGAAGCTTTCCAGTTCTCCTATTCCTTCTTCTGTAAGATAATAATATTTTCTCATAGGTCCAAGTGGAGATTTTTTCATTACCGAATAGAGAAACTTTTTCTTTTCAAGCCTTATTAGTATAGGGTATACACTTCCCTCTGAAACATCTTTAAATCCATAGTTTATTAACTTTTCACATATTTCATATCCATAAGTCTCACTTTCTCTAACAATTTTCAAAATACATCCCTCTAGCAAGCCCTTTAATATCTGAGTAACATTTGCCATTTAATCACCTACTTTGCAATACATAGTAGCTTATATTCTTTATAATACTCTGACTACTATGTATTGTCAAGTAGTCTCTTAAATAAAAGCCTATGTTTTAAGAAATTGTTAATAACCTATAATATCGAAAATGCAAAGACCCCAGTGGTTGTGAACAAAGTGTGGATGACAATTGTAGTTACCTGCTATCATCATGCTCCGCCTAAAACCTCGTCACCCTAATCGGGTCAAAGTACTATGCCCTTTCTTAGGAAACTATTGACATAGTACTTACTGTAGCTAGCAAATTATTTATATTCTTAATATTATTTATCATTATAGTTGTAAATACATGTATATAGTATAAGCAATAGCGACCTTGATTTACTAAATTCTGTAGTTACCCAAAATAATAGATAGGTTATTTTATAGAACGCTTTGTTTACCTCATACTATTTACTATAATACTTTTTAATTGTAACTAATTAAGGCATGTAAGATTACTGGCTAGCATATATGTATCAATTGAAGAAACTTTGAAGGAATAACTAGTAGTACTTAAGGCTGCTGTTTTAAAAATCTGTAATTGTGCTCACGGACGAGCACAGCCCGCTCCCCGACAGGACGTCGGATGAAGCGGGGTAAGATTTTTAAATAAAGCAGCCTTTAGTACTACTCTATGAACTGAAGGTTTCTCAATGATACATATATGCGTTAGCCAAGTAATCTCACATGCCGCCATTTTGCCGCACTATTCTTACATAACGTGTTTATTATGTCTGCTGCTATTTGAATTTTACCTTTGCTATGGAATTATCTTCTGTAAAGGACGATACATTGTACAATAGCAGCACTTCATTTAAATTAAATTGTTTCATATAATCATCTATATCCATATTAAAATACCTTAGGTCAATCATATGAATTTCATCATAATGATTGGTCAAAAATGGAACCAAGCTATGGGCATAAGAATCCTTTAGTACTAGCAGCTTTCTACCAGTATTAGCTCCAGTAGATATAGTTACAAGAGCATGATTCCCATCTAAGAAAACTGAATACTTATCCTTTTTTTCTAAATGACTTAACTCATATAAACTACTGCTAGATTTACCGTCATCTAAATATTCTACCTTATATTTAAGCTCTACTTTAGGCTTAAATATATGAATAGAATCTGGATTGATAAATCTATAATTTCCTTTAGAATAAAGAGTGCCATAAAATTTATCTGTTACCTTTTCAACATTAAAATCATCTATATTTAGAGGACTATTTTCCATAGTTAAAGCCAAGTTTTTATAGGCATAATATGCACCTAGAGATGTCCAATGATGGTCCGTCTTGTAATAAATATATTCATCTTTATGTGAAGCTAAATCATTGTACACATCCACAAATTTCACTTTAGTATTTAAATTCTTTTTAACTTCATTAATTATAGACAACTGATCTTTATGTGGAGCAAATTTAGGCAGCTTTTCTTTCAACATTTCTGCAGAATTAGGAGCTAAAAGAAAGTACATAGATGTAGATGGATTATCTTTGGCAAAAGTATTTATAGCTTCAATATTTTTATTGAAAATATTTTTATCAACTTTATCAACTTTTTGAAGTAAGTATCCATCCTTTCCAAGGTAAACTCCATTGCTATCCTTTTTATGAAGCCCAATCTCTACAGCTGACTTCATGCTTACCCAAAAATCTCTGAAAGCAAATTGGTCGGTAATATACTCTTCATAATCTGTAGTAAACTTTCCTTTTAAAAGTTTGTCCCATGAAAAATCAGGCCTTTTTTTCAGTACCCTATTTTCTGATTCTGAAAAATTTTTATCTGGAATTATAATATTTAATGCTGCTACAATCAATAAAAAAGCTGCCATTATAATAGTCAAAAACTTATGATATACCTTCAAAGCTTATTCTCCTTATTTTAGAATACTATTAAATACTTCCTCAACTTTTTGCTGATTATCTGAAATAGCAAACATAATGTAATTACCTTTTTTGATAATAATATGATTTTTTACTTTTTCGTGCTGATCAGGTAAGTATGAACCCCAAATTTTATCAAGCTGCCCTAGTCTTGTATTTATAGCTTTTTCAATATTAGCCATATTGCTCTTATCCTTAAGCTTAAAAATAGCCAATTCATCAGATCTTACATTAATCATTGCTTGGTAAACTACATATTCTGAAACCATGCTTTCATCAAAAGGATAGCCTTCCTGTAACCTTTCACCCGAAACAGGCATCACATGTGAAAATTTAACCTGACTCATAATTTTTTCTCCGATATCCTTAACAGCTACATTTACTTCAGCAGGTTTTTCTGGTTTTGGAGTTGGTTTATTAGGTTTTATAGCTTCCGGAGTTTGTGGCTTTGTGTTATTGGTATTTTGTGTATTTGTATTTCCATTATTTTTAGGTTTAGTAGTTGTTTCTGTTTTTTTATTTGATTGATTCTTATCGGTAGGTTTACTTGGATTTTGAGAGCTATCTTGAGGTTTCTCTGATTTTTCCTTACTTTCCTCTAACTGCTCTTTATCTTTTACTTCATCAGTTTTATTTTGATCTGTTATTTGCTGTTCCTGGTTAGCTGCTACACTTTTATTCTCCTCTTTTTTAGAACACCCAACCGCCGTAGCAATAATTAATAGTGAAAGTAATAAACTAATTTGTTTTTTTAACATTTAAATATGCCTCCTCTTTATGTTTAGTTTAAGTTTTATAAAAATCATTCCTGTATATCCATACATTATATAAAACGAAAAATTATCACAAAAGGTCCGCATAATTTCAATATATTTTAAGTAAATAAAATTTAGCATCCACTTAAACTAAATTTTATATATAAAGTTAACAATACAATAAGTCCTATGAAATAAATAGTTTCATAGGACTTAATCACTTTAAATCTATATATATAATTTAAATATTTACCTTCTTCCAAAAACTTGGAACAAGCAACAACAATATTGGATAAATTTCAAGTCTTCCTATAATCATACATAATGATAGAACTATTTTGCTTAAATATGTAAGTTCTGAATAATTTCCCATAGGTCCCAATATTCCAAAGCCTGGCCCTATATTCCCTAGAGTTCCTGCTACAGCCGAAATAGAAGTAAGTGTATCCCTTCCCTCTAGGGAAATAACGAAAACAGCCATAAGAAATATAAATAAATACATAAAGAAAAATGACAGTACTTCCATCAATGTTTCTTCCTCTACTGATTTACCACCAAACTTTACAGTATATACTGCTCTAGGATGTATTATTTTTAATAGTTCTCTTCTCATGATTTTAAAGAGAAATAATATTCTAATATTCTTTATTCCTCCTCCTGTAGAACCGGCACAGCCTCCTACAAACATCAAAGACAATAAAATCATCTTACTAAAGGTTGGCCATTGATTAAAATCTGTGGTGGCATAACCAGTAGTAGTTATAATAGAAGCAACTTGGAAGGATGAGTGCCTTAAAGATTCCCCTATGCTTTTAAAAATGTTTCCATGAATGTTAATAGTTATTAGAATTATAGAAATAAGGACTATTCCCATATAAAGCTTAAATTCTTCATCTTTAAAAATGTTTTTTATACTACCTTTTAATGCAGCATAATAAAGTGAAAAATTTACACCACAAGCTAACATAAAGAATGTAATTATAACTTCAATATATATGTTATTGTAATATCCTATACTTAATCCCTTAATTGAAAATCCACCTGTACCCACAGTTCCAAAACTATGTACTAAAGAATCATAAAATGGCATACCTGCTATTTTAAGCAGTATAACTTGGATAACTGTAATTACAAAATAAATTCCATATAAAATTTTCGCAGTTTTCCCTACTTTAGGTACTAATTTTCCTGGAGTGGGCCCTGGACTTTCAGCTTTCATAATTTGAAGGCTCCTAGCTCCTATAGATGGTAATATAGCTAAAGTCATTACTAGTACCCCCATACCACCAATCCAATGGGTAAAGCTTCTCCAAAATAATATTCCCTTAGGAAGAGCCTCCACATCAGTCAATATACTAGCTCCAGTAGTTGTAAGCCCGGAACTTGCTTCAAAGAAACTATCCACAATTGAAGGTATTGCTCCACTAAATACAAAAGGTAGGGCGCCAAAAAAAGAAATTAAAAGCCATCCAATCGCTACAATTGCAAAGCCATCTCTTGCATATATATTTTTACTTTTGGGTTTAGTTGTTGCAGCTATAATTCCAAAAGCAAGTAGCATAACAATGGTAATAATGAAAGCACTAGCATCATTTTGCCCATATATAAAAGCCACTAGAAGTGACGGAACCATTGCCACTGCTTCACATATTAATAATATCCCCAAGCTTCTTAATACCATTCCAAAGTTCATCGTATATTCCTCCATCTAAGCCAGTAGTTAGGTCATTTAAACTGCAGATATTTTTATCTTTAGTAATAACAATAACTCTATCCCCACTCATTATAGTATCATTACCATGAGGAATGATAATTTGATTATCTCTAACTATGGTTGCTATAATAACATCATCTTTAAATTTTATATCTTTTAATGGAGTATTTATGATTTTATTATTTTCATCTGCTATAAACTCCAATACTTCAGCTTTTCCATCAACTATTCTATATAGCGCCTGTATATTATTCCCTCTTACATATTTTAATATCTGATTTGTAGTAATAGCTTTAGGACAAATTGTTCTATCAATCCCTAAGTTATTCATAATATTTGTATAGTTAGTTCTGCTTATTTTAGAAATAACATTTTTTACTCCCTTTTGTTTAACTAATAGTGAGGATAATAGATTTTCCTCATCAATACCTGTTACTGCTATAAATGCATCCATATCATTTATATTCTCAGATAAGAGTAGTTCTTCATCTGTACCATCAGCATTAATAATAAGAGCCTTAGGAAGAAGTTCTGAAAGTTCTAAGCAGCGCTCTTTATCAATTTCAATAATTTTTACCTTCATACCTATATCTAATAAAATATTAGTTAAATAATAAGCAATTCTTCCTCCCCCAAGAATCATAATATTTTTTAATTCATATGGAGAAGTACCTGCCCACTGAGAAAAACTGCTAATACTAGCTGTTCTTCCAATGACATGAATTATATCATTTTCCTGAAATATAAAATCACCTTTAGGAACAATTACTTCATTATCTCTTATAACTAAGCCCACTAATACAGAAGCATCAATATTATGTAAAACTTCTTTTAAGGGTTTACCTAAAATAAGCATATCATTTGATATTTTAAACTGAACCATTTTAACCCTGCCTTTAGCAAAGCTTTCCACATTTATAGCTGAAGGAAATTTAAGAGTTTGTGCAATTTCATCTGCTGCAGCTAATTCAGGATTAATAACCATCTCCAACTCCAATTGCTCTTTTAGCAGTGAAAGTTCTCTAGCATACTCAGGATCTCTAACTCTTGCAATGGTGTGGGCTGCTTTAAGCTTTTTAGCTGTGAGGCAGCAAACCATATTTATTTCATCGCTATCAGTAACCGCAATAAGCAAATCTGCATTGCTTACTCCTGCTTTCATTAAAGTACTAGTACTAACTCCATTTCCTCTAATGCATAAAACATCTAAATTTTCTTCCGCTCTTTTTAGCACTTGAAGATTTTTATCTATAATTACTATACTGTGATTCTCACTTGCTAGATTTTCTGCTAAATTATATCCAACCTTTCCTGCCCCAATGATTATAATATTCATGAGTTCCTCCTGTCTTTTACGGTCCGTTATTAATATATATAAAGTAATTATACAATAAAAAATAAGACAGGTAATTCCAATTTATCTGCCTTATTTCATGTTACTCTATGTTATTTTGTATTTATCTGTAGTTTCTTAATATTTCCTTAAATTATAACTAGCTGTCATAAAATCTAGATTATTCTTAAGGTGCTGTTTTTATTAATTCTCTTTATATTAATTCACTAATTTTTATATCATCTTAGTCTCTGTTTTTAGCCATTCTTTTTCTTCTTTATTTAAATATGGTGACAATTTTTCATATACATTTTTGTTATAATTATTTAACCATTCTATTTCATTTTTAGTTAACAGCTCTTTATCTATTCCTTCAATATCAATAGGGCAATATGTAATAGCTTCAAATTTCATAAACTGTCCAAACTCTGTCTTTTCATCTTCAACTACCAGCATCATATTTTCAGTTCTAATTCCATGCTTGCCTTCTTTATATATTCCAGGTTCATTAGTGATAATCATGCCTTTTTCTAGTTTTATATCATTAGGTACTTGGCTGAATCTTTGTGGTCCTTCATGGACATTCAAGAAAAATCCTACTCCATGGCCTGTACCACATTTATAATCTAGTCCTTGTTCCCAGATTGGTCTTCTTGCTAATACATCTAAATTAGATCCTGTAGCCCCATATAAAAATTTAACAGTATCAAGTCCAATATATGCTTTTAATACTAATGTAAAATCTCTCTTTTCTTCATTAGTAAGTTTTCCAAGTACTATAGTTCTTGTAATATCTGTTGTACCATCAAAATATTGTCCACCTGAATCAACTAATAGGAAGCCTTCTTTTTCTAATTTATAATCTGTATCCTTGTTTGCTTTATAATGCATCATAGCTGCATGATCTTTATAACCTGCTATAGTGTCAAAACTTACATTAACAAAATTCTCTTGCTCACTTCTAAATCCATGAAGCTTTTCTGATGCTGAAATTTCTGTTATTGTTTCATTTTCTCCGCAAGTCTTTAGCCATTTTATAAACTTCACCATGGCCACTCCATCTTTTATTTGGCAGCCTTTTAAATTTTCTATTTCAGTTTCATTTTTAACAGCTTTTAATTTAGTAGTGATATTAGCTTGTTCTACTTTTTCAACCTTTTCATCAATTGCATTATATAGCCCAATGCTTGTTTTAATAGGATCAAACATAACAACATCTCTATCTTTAATATTACTTAAAAACTTTGCTACTTCTTGATAACTTCTTATTTCAATACCTTCTTTTTCAAGCTCTAATTTTACTCTATCAGCTATCTTTGAAGGATTAATGAATAAATGACATTTATCTTCTGATACTATTACATGAGATATTGCTACTGGATTATTTGGTACATCTTCTCCTCTTATATTTAGAAGCCATGCAATGTCATCTAAGGAACTTAATAAATAGTAGTTTGAAATTTGTCTTTTCATTTCCTTTCTTACTTTATCTAGCTTTTCTCCTGCAGACATTCCTGCATATTTTACATCATGTAAGAATATTGGATGTGAAGGTATTTGTGGTCTATCCTCCCAAATTCCATTTATTAAATCTTCATCTATTTTCAATGTTATTCCCTTTGATTTAAATGCTTTTTTCATATCTTTAACCATATCCACTGAAAATACATTTCCATCAAAACCAACAACACTTCCATCTTTAAGATTATCTCTTAACCACTCTATATAAGAAGGCACTCCTGGGTCTACAGCTCTAAATAATCTTATTCCAGAACCCTGTAGTTGTTTTTCAGCTTGAATATAGTACCTTCCATCTGTCCAAAGTCCTGCATCATTCAATGTAATAACTACAGTACCTGCTGAACCTGTAAAGCCTGATATCCACTGCCTGCATTTCCAATGTTCTGCTACATATTCACTTTGATGAGCATCAAAACTAGGAACTATATAGGCATCCATGTTGTTTTTTTTCATAAGTTGTCTTAAATCTTCAATTCTCTTTTTAATCGTCATATATTACCTCTCCATTTCCTTTTATAACTTACCTCTTTCAGAGTTACATTTTATTAGTTATAAAATTTTTAGTTTTCCTCCCTATATCTATAGCTTTATCTTTTTTGTGCACATGACTATTATACAGCTTATAAATATAATTTGGATATATTTATGAAGTACTTTTAGAATAAAAATAACCATGTAAAAATACATGGTCTACTCAATACTTAGTCCTATAGATTTTATAAGTTCAATGTCATCTTTTATTTTGTTTCCAGATGTAGTTAAGTAGTTTCCAGTTATAGTAGCTGAAGCTCCAGCTTTAAAGGCCATTTCTCCATTGTTATTAAGATATGCCCTTCCCCCTGCAATTCTTATTGATGCCTTTGGATTTATAAACTTAAATATAGCTATTGTCCTTAGTATATCTTCTTCCTTTATCGGTTTTATATTTTCTAATGGAGTTCCTTTTACAGGCATAAGTATATTTATAGGAATACAGCTAACCTCTAAATCTCTAAGCTGTAAAGCTAAATCTATCCTATCTTTCATAGTCTCACCCATGCCTATAATCCCCCCAGAGCAGAGATCAAGTCCGGCTCTTTTAGCTGCCTTTAGAGTATCTATTCTTTCATCATAAGAATGAGTACTGCATATTTCTGAATAATATTCTCTGCTGGTTTCTAAGTTATGATGATACCTGTTAACCCCAACTTCCTGCAACTTTTTCAACTGCTCTTCATCAATTATTCCAAGAGATGCACAAAGGCTTATACTTGAGTCTTCTTTTAATCTTTTATATATATTAACTGCCTTATTAAGCTCTTCATCATTAAGTCCTCTTCCGGAGGTAACCAAAGAGAATCTATGAACCCCTTCTTTTTCATTTTCTAGTGCCATCTTTAAAATTTCATTGTATTCCATCAATGAATAGCTACTCACTTCTGTATTATAATGAGCTGATTGTGCACAAAATTTACAGTCTTCAGAACATTTTCCACACTTTGCATTTATAATTGAACACAAATCCACTACATTACCGTTGAAAACTTTTCTTAATTTATCAGCACCTTGAAGCAATTCTTCTAAATTTCCACGAATAATTTCTAGTGCTTCTTCCTTTGAAATTAAATAATCTTCTTCTATTATTTTTTTTACTAAACCCCATATCATATTCTTTCCCCCTATTTTCATACTTTTATCCATTTGTAAACTTATAATTCATTTTGCATTTACAAATATGATAATATTAAATCATTTTATTTGTCAACCTATTTTATTTTTTAAGTTTACAATTTATTTTAAGATAATTGCTATTTAAAATTATAAGACTCCCTTTTTTTATAAGGGAGCCTTATAGCTGCTAATCTAAACCATCTCACTCTTTTTTGAGAGCTTATCATACATTTTTTCTTGTTGCCTTGTGGTAAATTGAAAGTATACTTCAGTATTTGAAACGGCTTTATGGCCTAACCACCATTGAAGCTCCTTTATATCCATATCTGATTCAGCAAGATGAACAGCTGTGGTATGTTTTATAGCGTGGAAATGATGCTTTGTGGTGTCTTCAATTCCTGCTTCTCTGCAATATCTTTTCATAAGATAGTCAAGAGTTTGTCTAGATATAGGCTTCTTCTCTTGGCTTTTGAATAACACATCGTATGTGTTTGTAATATTATATTTTTCAATATACCTAGAAAGTGCTGTTTGGGTTTTTTCGTCTAATCTTATAGTATTGCTCTTACTTCCTTTAAGTCTTTGGCAAAATATTTCCCATTTTTTAGCGTTGTAGTGTTCTAATTTAATTAGTGCAACTTCTGATGCTCTTAGTCCACATCTGTATGCCACTCTGAATATTGCTAAGTCTCTTACAGCATGTAAACTCTTAGAATTTTCAATTGTATCTAGAAGCTTCTTCATATCGTTCTGTGTTAAGTACTTTATAGTTTCCTGAGTGCTTCTTGCCATGTCTCTCTCCCTTCCCCAAAGTTGTACAAAATAAATATTTTGTACTAATATCATATAATCCTATTTGTAAAAAGTCAAAACTTTAAAATACTAATTAAAGTGCATGTAAATTAAGTATTATTTTTTAATATTCAAAATTACATATACTCAAATTATTAATTTACTACATATTTTCAAAAAACTTTTACTTAAAAATTCACAGTAAAATTTTATTTTAGGAGGGAATTTTCATGATGAATTTACTTGGAAAATTTAAAGTAAGAACAAAATTACTATTATCATTTTTAATTGTATCTTTTTTCATAGGTATTGTTGGTTTTATCAGCATAAGTAAGCTAGATACTATCAATAATAATGGCAACGAGATGTATTCTAATCATCTAATATCCATCAATTTACTAAATGATGTAAATCAGCAGCTTCTCAAATTTCGTGGTGATACTTTAGACCTTTTATATAATAAAAATTCAAATAAAGAAAATTTACTAAAGAACCTACAGAATTATATTAAAAATTATGAAAAAGACATAGATGAATATAGTAAATTAAATCTTGATGAGGAAGAAAAGAAGCTTTATACAGATTTTAAAGTACACATGGACGAATATAAAAAACAACAAATTCATTTGGTAGGCTTAATTAATGAAAATAAAATTGATGAAGCAATAAATTACTTATCTACTGTGTCAGCAAGTAGAGAAGAGGCTCACAAAATTGTTGAAGAACTCATATCTTTCAATATTGAGTCTGCTAAAAAAGCTAATAGTAATAATACTTTAACATTTAATAAAGCTAAAAACATTGTACTTGGCTTCATAGTGGGAGGACTTATTATTGCAGTTTTGTTAGGATTACTTATTACAAAAAACATTTCAACAGCTTTAAAAACTATCCAAATGTTTGCTAAAAAGCTGTCTGAATACGATTTTGAAAAACCTATAAATATTACTTGGAAAGATGAGTTTGCAGAAACATGTGCATCATTAAATACAGCTCAAGATAACGTTAAAATATTAATCAGAGAAATTATTAATAAGTCTCAAAATTTGAGTGCTTCCTCAGAAGAACTCTTTGCAACAGTCGAAGAAATGAGTGCAAAACTTGAATCCATAGATAGGTCAACAAAAGAAATTGCAGGAGGATCTCAAGAGGTAAGTGCTTCTGCTGAAGAGATTACAGCCTCTGTAGAAGAAGTAAACTCCAGCATAAATGAGATGTCTCAAAAAGCTCTAGACGGAAGTAACAATGCAAATCAATTTAAAGAAAGAGCATTAAACATTAAAGAAAACGGTGAAACTCAAGAAAAAGCTATTTTAAATATATATCAAGAGAGAGAAAAAATGATTTTAGGTTCCATAGAAGATGGTAAAGTAGTAGAAGAAATTAAAGTTATGGCTGATACTATTTCAAGCATTGCAGAACAAACAAACTTACTTGCGTTAAATGCTGCAATAGAAGCTGCAAGAGCTGGAGAACAAGGCAAAGGTTTTGCTGTAGTTGCTGAAGAAGTTAGAAAGCTTGCAGAGCAATCATCACAAGCAGTATCAAACATCCAGTTGACTATAACTCAAGTACAAAGTGCATTTAAAAATCTAACGGAAAATAGTAGTGAAATATTGAACTTTATGACGGAAGAAGTTACACCTCAATTTACGTCATTTGTTAATAGTGGAAGCAAATTATATACAGATGCTGATTATGTAAGCAAAATGTCAGAGGATTTGGCTTCTATATCTGAGGAACTTTCAGCTACAGTAAATCAAGTAAATGTAGCAGTGCAAAACATGTCTACTTCAGCACAGTCATCCTCAGAAGGAACTATAGATATATTAAATAGCCTTAACGAAACCAATCAGGGAATGGAGCAAATATCCATAACAGCTCAAAGTCAAGCTCAATTAGCTGAGAGCTTAAATGAGTTAATTCAAAAGTTCAAAATAGATTAATAGAACTTTCATGTAGTCATACCTTAATAAACCAAAAATAAAAATCTGACATCTTATAATTATAAGTGTCAGATTTTTATTTTTGACTATTTATTCAAAAGGATTAAATTTTATAGCTGCTTTATATAGATAAGGATATTTAATCTTAATATGTTTTAAATATCCTACCCATTGTATAGTTATAGATTTATAAACTCTAATTACATCGTCTTGTAGATGTTCTAAATCCTCCTTGTTTATACCGCTGCTTTTTCTAAAGCCTATTTCATCTGCAAGGTGAGCCACTGCCATAAGCAATTCTGAAAAAGACTGGTGTTCAAGAATATTTTCATTGCTTATAAAACTGATTATCAAGCTTTTGTTTTTAGACAGTATTGTTTCTAATTCTTCAATATCTATCTTGTAGATGTCTAACTTATGTTCATGCTGCTTAATTTTTTTTTCAACTTGCCTTAAATCATCTAAATCTTCAATAACTCCTTTTGCAGTATCATCTCCTTGGATTATTACATTCATAAGTTTGCAACCCATTTCATTAAAGAAGAGTCCCACTATCATATTAAGTTTATCCATTATTCTTATCCTATCTCTTCTCTCAAGTATATTGTCAAATACAAGAGTTACAATTAGAATATTTATAGGTATAAAGGATATATCTAGAAATGTATAGTACATTGTATCTTTGAATTGTCCAAAGACACGGTAATGGATATAGTATAATACCCCTGAAAGTAATATTAGTCCAAAAGCTACAGCAAAAATTTCTTTTATTTTTTTCAAAATTTCACATCCTATCATAAAAGTATAATTATTATGGGAATTTACCACTTTATAATTATATTATCATGTTATTTCTTTATCAAGAAAATAATAGTTATATCTGCCATTAGTAACATAAGTATTTTGCGAAGCAATTTTTTAGTGAATAACTAATAGTGAAAAGTGAATAGTGATGGATATTTTTCTCCGCTTTGCTACGAAAAATTTTAATTTTATTTAATTTGTTAAATTTAGTTGCCTTATCGATAATTCCTTTAACGAAGCCAAACATTTGTTTTCCTATAATTAAAACTTTTCTTAATGCCAATGGAGAAGTGTAAGAATTATATCAATTGACTTACTAAAAAAGCGCAAAGCGCTTAACCCGATAAGATGTCAGGGTTTTAGGCGTAGCCTTTTGAATTTATGCTAATACCTCCTGATTACAATTAATTAAGGTATATAAGAAGAATCCTAGACTTCAGAGGAGATTTGTAACTCCAAGTGAAGTTTATTAAAAGAATTATTAGGAGTTTTACTCCTTAGAAATATTTATCTATTATATATAACTATTAAAAAACAGTTTTGAAAAATATCAACATGCTATCGCATTTATTTATAGTAATTTTTTAAGTTTTACTCAATAATACTTACTTAGTAACTTTACAGTGTGACTACGCCAGGCAAAATTATCATTTTGCTTTTTGAAGTCCTATTAGTACTTACTGTGTTAATTATTAGTTGTAACTAATTAAGGCATGTAAGATTACTGACTAACATATATGTATCAATTGAAGAAACTTTGAAGGAATAACTAGTAGTACTTAAGACTGCTGTTTTAAAAATTCGTAATTGTGCTCAAGGACGAGCACAGCCCACTCCCCCACAGGACGTGGGATGGAGCGGGGTAGAATTTTTGAATAAAGCAGCCTTTAGTACTACTCTATGAACTGAAGGTTTCTCAATGATATATATATGCGTTAGCAAGTAATCTTACATGCGGCCATTTTGTCGCAACTTATTTATGCTCCCAAATGAAGTAGTTATATTTTAGTAGTTCCATAGATAAAACCCTAAATCCTCTGTACTCTAATTTAACTCTTTTGTTAATTTTCTGTTATAGTGGTATACTAGATATAGGTATTATATTAGAGAAAAGTAAAATAGAAGGAGATTGTATGCATTGAAGAAAAATTATAATATGAAAAAGACGATATCTATGAAAAGATTTATTTCAGAATTTGGAGAAAATTTCTCTCAACATATGAAAAAACGATTAATGGAATTAGAGGTAAGATCAGTTTTAACAAGAAAAGAAATTGACTATAGACTTGATCTTAAACATGTTGAACATACTAAATATCCTTGTGATCTTGGTTTTGAGGATGATGATATAACTGAAAAGGAATACGCTTATGGACAATTTGTAGTTGTTGATGGTAATTTATATTTCTCAGAAAAATGTGAAGAAAATGAGAAGGTTATGGAGTCTCCAGTTGTAGATACTATATTTAATTCTTTGAGTAGTAGAGGTATAATTTTCGATTCAGATATTAGATCAAAAGTTATAGATGATAATAACATTGATTATTTAATAGATACTTTATTAACTGCGTGTCCTAAAGTATCACAAAAACATTTAGACATTGTAAAAGGAATGATATACCGTGCTGAAAAGTAGGATAATAATTTTTTTTAAAAAACTACTTGCATATTAATTATATATATATTATAATTAATAAATTATTAAGAAATAATTTTTCTTATAGAATAGTTGCAAAGTACAATTTATAAAGTTATTGTTTTTCAGATATTAGAGATACATGAAATTTAGAAAACTGAACGAATCTTTTAATATACCATTCTCAAAGTCTTCAAATTCCACATTCTAATTTAACCCCTGATAGTAAAAATTTTATTCCCGTTTTGTACTAAATATACTTTCTTGTTAGTATAATATTTTGTTGTGACATTTCTATAGGAAGTATAATAGGAGGTACTAGAATGAACGTTAGAAAAATTTTCATAATTACTGAAGATGTTATTGAAGAATGTTTAGCCGACTCAATAGGAGAATAATTAATAATATCTATAAAAGCTCTCAATGCTATTTAGCATTGAGAGCTTTTATTATTGTTTTACTTCTGACCAAACCTTATCAAAATTTGTTATTTTTGATCCTATATCTTCTAAATATTCACCTTTTTTCACTTCTTCTTCTGGAGGATAAACTGCCTTATCTCCCATTATTTCTTTATCTATAAATGGATAAGCTGCTATATTAGGATTTCCATAAGGGAAGCTTCGAGAAATTTCTGCTGATATTTCTGGCTCCATTATAAAGTTTATAAATAGTTCTGCAGCTTGAGTATTTTTTGAAGTTTTAGGTATTACAAAATTATCCTGTTGAAGAAATAGTCCTTCTTTAGGTATTACATATTTAACATTAGGATTGTCTCTTTTAGCAAGGGCTCCTTCAGCTCCCCAAGCAAATATAACTTTTGATTCACCGTTAATAAGGCTAGTCTTTGGACTATCGCTATCATATGCCTTAATATTAGGTTGAAGCTTCTTAAGCTCTACCTTAGCCTTTGCTAAAGCTTCTGGAGAAGTTTCATTTATAGAATATCCTAATTTTTTTAGTGTTATACCTATAATTGCTCTTTCATCATCTAACACTGTTAATGAGTTTTTAAATTCACTCTTCCATAGGTCACTATAACCTTTTATAGCTCCTTCTGGCACTTTTGAGCTGTCATAAGCTATTATTCCGGCAAGCCACATATAAGGGACACTGTATTTATTTTCTCTATCAAAAGGTAAATTTAAATATTGAGGTCCTATATTTTTTAGGTTTGGTAAATTACTCTTATTTATTTCTTTAATTAAGTTTTGTTTTTTCAGAATTTCAACCATAAAATCACTGGCTACAGCAATATCGTAGTTTTCTCCACCAGCCATTAATTTTGCAAGCATCTCTTCATTAGATGAAAATGTACTATAATTAACCTTTATATTATAGGTTTCCTCAAATTTATCAATAACCGATTGAGGAAGATACTCAGACCAGTTAAATACATTTAGCTCTTGCTTTGGTCCTTGATTACTTTTAGCAAAATTCCAAATACCAAAAGTCATTCCTGAAGCTATAAATACTATAGAAAGTATTACTGCTCCTATTTTTTTCATATTTAAATTAACATTTTTTAATACTGCTGATAATCCTACAACAACAAATGTAAATAATATAATTATTGTTGATAATGCATTAATTTCAGGTGTTACACCAAACTTAACCATTGAAAATACCTTCAGTGGAAGAGTTGTATTTCCAGCTCCTGCAACGAAGAAACTTATTATTACATCATCTAAGGACAATGTAAATGCAAGTAATCCTCCTCCAATAACTCCAGGCATAATTATAGGAAGTGTAACATAAAAGAAAGTTTTTAATGGTGTAGCTCCTAAATCTAAAGCTGCCTCTTCTACAGAATTATCAAATCCATCTAATCTTGTTTTTACAACTGCTACTACATAAGCGATACTAAAGGTTACATGGGCTATAATTAACGCTACTCTTCCTAATGGTAGTTTCACAATAGAAAAAAAAGCAAGTAGTGATATACCCATAACTATTTCTGGTATTACTAGTGGTACATTTAAAACTGAATCTATTAGATTTTTACCTTTAAATTTATATTTGTAAAGTCCTATTGCAGCTAATGTTCCTATAATAACTGCTATTACAGTACTTATAGCTGCCACAATAAGAGAATTTTTAACAGCTTCTAATATTCCTGCATTATGCATTAGACTCTTATACCATTTAAAAGTAAATCCTGTCCATACTACATTTAACTTTGATTCATTAAATGAAAATACTATAAGAACCATTATAGGAATATAGAGAAACATATACATCAAAAAAGCATATATGGATTTAAATACTTTTCCTTTTTTCTTCATCTTCTAGAACACCTCCCACTTGTCCTTATTACTGTTAGACTTAGTGTAATAGAAGATTACTATAACCATTACAATCATAAGAATAACTGAAAAAGCTGATCCAAAAGGCCAGTCTCTTGCTGTTAAGAACTGGTTCTTTATAAGATTACTCATAAGTACTACCTTGCTGCCCCCCATAAGATCAGTTATGAAGAATAATCCAAGTGTAGGAACAAACACTAGTAGAGAACCTGATAATATTCCTCCCTTTGTTAGTGGTAGAGTAACTTTTAAAAATTTATCTACTGGACCAGCTCCCAAATCGTCTGCCGCTTCTAATAGTGCCATATCCAATTTTTCTATTGAAGCATAAAGAGGCAGAACCATAAATGGAAACATCATATAAAGCATACCTATCATAACTGCAAAATTATTATACATCATATGAAGAGGTGCTTTAATCAATCCTATATTTAATAGAATAGTATTAATTATTCCTTCAGTTCTTAATAGGATTATCATGGCATAAGTTCTAACTAAAGAATTTGTCCAAAATGGTAGTATTATTAATAATAAAAGTATTGGTTTTATCTTTTTA
This sequence comes from Clostridium sp. JNZ J1-5, assembly GCF_053901425.1. Taxonomy (NCBI): domain Bacteria; kingdom Bacillati; phylum Bacillota; class Clostridia; order Eubacteriales; family Clostridiaceae; genus Clostridium; species Clostridium sp. JNZ J1-5. Next base: position 1,087,022 of record NZ_CM132773.1, read on the forward strand.
TCTGCTTTAGCAATTATAAATGCAAATGGATATCCAAAAATTAAGCATATTATAGTGGTTCCTAAGCTTATTAAAAATGACTTCAAAAATATAACCACATATAGCTTATTAGCTATTCTAGCATAATTGCTCAAAGTAAAACTAAATATAACATCCCCTGCTTCCCCTCTTGTACAGAAGCTTACAACTAGGATTAAGAAAAGAGGTACTATAAAAAACATCAGCATCCAAATACTCACAGGTAACATTGTTGCAAATAAACCTGATTTGTTTCTAAGGGAAAATTTACTCTTCATCTATCTTCCCCCTTATGCCTTGATAACTACAGTATGAGTTGGATTCCAAGTTACAAATAGTTCTTCACTTTCCTCTTTAAAGGTAAAGTTCTGTCCTATTGGTTCATTTACTACAATTTCTTTTCCGTTTTTAAGAACCATAACAGTTTTCATATTGGCTCCTACATAAATTCTTTCCTTCAACTTACATTGAAGCCACACATCACCTTCTTCAGGCTGATATTTAATCTTTATTCTCTCTGGTCTTACGGAGACTGTAAATTTATCACCTAAATCATAATTTTCATTTGGAATTCTAATTATGTCTTGCTCTTGTTCTAAATGAAGTAATACTTCAGTTTCTTTTATTTTTATTGCCTCCCCTTCTAGGATGTTTGTCTCCCCTAAAAAGTCAGCAACGAATTTAGTCTTAGGTTTTTCATAAAGTTCTTCTGGTGTTCCTACCTGCTCTATGATACCTTTATTCATAACTACTATTCTATCTGACATAGTTAAAGCTTCTTCTTGATCGTGAGTTACAAAAATAAAAGTTATACCTAGCTTTCTTTGAAGATACTTAAGTTCTAATTGCATCTGTTTGCGCAGTTTCAAATCAAGAGCGCCTAACGGCTCGTCCAGCAGTAAAACCTTTGGATTATTTATAAGAGCTCTAGCAATAGCTACACGCTGCATTTGACCACCACTTAGCTGAGATGTGGTTCTACTTTCATACCCTTCCAGTTGAACGATTTTGAGCATTTCCAATACTCTCTTGTTAACTTCTTCCTTTGGCACCTTTTTCATCTTTAATCCAAAGGCTATATTGTCAAAAATATTCATGTGCGGAAATAGTGCATAATTTTGAAATACCGTGTTTACACATCTTTCATGTGGAGACTTATTCGTGATATTCTCTCCGTCTATTATTATTTCCCCACTAGTAGGCGTTTCAAAGCCAGCAATCATTCTTAATGTTGTAGTCTTTCCACAACCACTGGGACCTAATAAGGTCAAAAATTCTCCTTTTCTAATCTCAAGGTTTAAGTTATCAATTACTGTAGACTCTTGATCATAGCTTTTACAAACATCTAACAATTGAACAAAAACATCCCCTGTCACACCGTAACAACTCCTTTACTTTAAATATGTTTAGTAAAAAGAAAAACCCCTTATGGCATAGCATAGGCCAAAAAGAAGGTTATTAAATAAAATTATAATTATTTGCAAAAACGTATAATTATAACGTAATTGAATATAACATAATTACTTCCAAATCTCAATAGTTTTTTTTATTATTTTTTTACCGATAATACAAACTTTTCAATACGCTTTAAAGCTTCTATTATATTGTCCATAGAAGATGCATAGCAAGCCCTTACAAATCCTTCTCCACATTCTCCAAAAGCCTCTCCTGGAACAACCAAAACCTTTTCTTCCATTAGTAGTCTTTCACAGAATTCATCAGATGTTAACCCTGTAGATTTTATAGATGGGAATATATAAAATGCTCCTAATGGTTCAAAACAATCAAGTCCTATTTTTCTAAATCCATCAACCATTACACGTCTTCTTCTATTATATTCTCTAACCATTTCATAAACATCATTATCACTATTTTTTAAAGCTTCAATAGCAGCATATTGAGCTGTTGTTGGAGAACACATAATAGCATATTGGTGAATTTTTTTCATAGCATCTATTAATGCTGGATGACCACAAGCATATCCCATTCTCCAGCCTGTCATAGCATAAGCTTTTGAAAAACCGTTAATTACTATAGTCTTATCCTTCATTTCTGGGAAACTAGCTATAGAAACATGCTTTTCCCCATAGGATAATTCTGCGTATATTTCATCTGATAATACAATTAAATCTTTATCCTTAAGAACTTCTACAATTTTTGCTAACTCTTCTCTTGTCATAATAGCTCCAGTTGGATTATTAGGAAAAGGTATAATAACCACCTTAGTTCTTGGAGTTATAGCTTTTTCAAGCAATTCTGGAGTAAGCTTAAATTCGTCCTCTGCTCTAAGATTTATAACTACAGGAGTAGCCCCTGTAAATACTGTACATCCTTTGTAGGCAACAAAACTTGGTTCTGGAATAACTACCTCATCTCCAGGTCCAACTAGCGCTCTTAGAGCTATATCTATTCCCTCGCTTCCACCTACTGTTACTATAATCTGATCTTCTGGATTATAATCAAGCTCGTACCTTTTATTTAAATACTTGGAAATCTGATAACGAAGTTCAATAAATCCTGCATTTGAAGAATAGTGAGTATGACCTTTTTCTAAAGAGTAAATACCCGCTTCTCTTATATTCCAGGGTGTAACATAATCAGGTTCTCCTACTCCAAGGGATATAACATCTTTCATTTCATTAATCATATCAAAATATTTTCTTATGCCTGAAGGTGGCATATTTTTTACATTTGTTAAAATCATATCCTCAATCATCATATAAATATAGCCTCCCTATCATCCCTTATTTTCTCTTCAAAAATAGTACCTTTATCTTTATACTTTTTAAGAACAAAATGTGTTGCTGTACTTAAAACGCACTCTTGAGTAGCTAACTTTTCAGATACAAAAAGTGATACTTCTTTTATAGACTTGCCTTCAATAATAACAGTTAAATCAAATCCACCAGACATTAGATAACATGCTTTAACTTCTGGGAATCTGTATATTCTCTCTGCAACCTTGTCAAAGCCTTCTCCTCTTTGTGGAGTTACTCTAACTTCGATTAAAGCAATAACACTCTCTTTACTAGTTTTTTCCCAGTTTATCATGGTAGTGTATCCTACAATAACATTTTCTTCTTCATACTGCTTTATAGCAGTCTTTACTTCTTCTACAGTCTTTCCTGTCATGGCTGCAATCTCTTCTTCATTGTACTTGCTGTTCTTTTCCAAAATCTCAAGAATCTCTTCCATCACCAATTACCCCCTAATTGTTATAATTTTAAATAATAAAAAAACTCCTTCAATCCCGTAAAGGGACGAAGGAGTATTTCGCGGTACCACCCTAATTAGTGCTATACAGCACTCTCTCTAACTGGAACTAATCATTCCATGCCTCAGTAACGTGAGGATACGTCTGTCTCTATTGTGAGAATTATAAACTATAATTCCCCTTTCTCGATAAGAAATTCAAGGGCTGCTTTCTGTAAAGATCCACTATCGGGCTTTCACCATCCACCGACTCGCTTTGAATTTTCACTATACTTACTCTTCCCTATCATAATTTTTACTGATCATTAAATTGTGTTTTTATATATTATACTAAAATAAGTTACAATATTCAATATTTTTTAAAATTTTATGAAATTGAATTTTTATATCTTTGTTCATCCAATAAATAAATTTAAGCTTTAATAGCCATAATCTTATCTACACATTTAACTAACTCAGTTGCTATATATTCTGCATCTTCAATAGCAAGTGTAGAGTAAAGTGGCAATGTTATTTCATTAGCATATTGTGCATATGCATTTGGGTAATCTTCCATCTTATATCCTAGACTCTTATAAAAAGTGAACATTGGAAGAGGCATATAGTGAACATTTGTAGCTATATCCATTTCAGCCATCATTTGAATTAATAGATTCCTTTGTTCTTCCTTGAAACCTTTTATTCTTAATAGATATAAGTGGTAACTTGTTTCAGCATTTTCATCTTTCTTAAATGGAAGTATAGCCCATTCTTTAGCTCCAAGTATTCTGTTATAAGTGTCAACTATAGCTTCTCTCTTTTTAAGCATTTCATTGTATCTTTCAAGTTGAACAAGACCTATAGCTGCTGATATGTCAGTCATATTACATTTTAGTCCATCTGTTATAATATCATATTGCCAAGCTCCTGCTTGCATCTTTGAAAGAGCATCCTTTGATTGACCATTTACTGATGTATATTTTAGTTCTTTGTATAAATCTTCTTTACCACAGAAGTGGTTGTCATTGTATGTAATTCCGCCACCTTCAGCAGTAGTAAGATTCTTTACTGCATGGTAAGAGAATACATGAAAATCCATTTGTCCTCCAACCCTTTTGCCTTTGTACTTAGCACCAATTGAGTGTGCTGAGTCAGAAATAAGAACTATATCTTCACGACCTTTAGCCTTTAGAACACCCTTAACTGCATCATAATCCACAGGCACTCCTGCAACGTCAACTGTCATTATAGCTTTTGTATTTGGAGTTATAGCATCATAAATTTTATCTATATCTATTAAAAAGTCATCTTTTTTAACGTCAACAAAAGTTGGTCTTATACCTCTGTGTAAAATTACATTAGATGTAGAAGCATAAGTGTATGGAGTGGTAATAACTTCATCATCTTTACCAATTCCTAAAACTTTTAACACCAATTCCATTCCAGCAGTAGCACTTGATACAGCCACTGCATGGTTAGTGTTACAGTATTTTGCTGTATTTTCTTCAAATTTGGCTACATTAGGTCCTGATGTAATCCATCCTGAATTCATAACTTTAACTACAGCATCAACTTCTGCTTGTGTTATATCTGGTGGTGAAAATGGTATCTTTTTATTTTGCATAATACACTCTTCCTTTCCTTAAATAACCAATTAGCATAAATAATTTATTTTAGCTCTACTTTAAAGGGAATTAATTTACATATCCATTTAAAATTTTATTATTTATAGAAATTTTTAATAGTTTCACATACATACTCAACTTCATCCATAGTCATTTCAGGATATATTGGAAGAGCAATAATCTTTTCAGAAACTCTTTCAGCAACTGGGAAATCACCTTTTTTATATCCTAAATATTCAAAGCTCTTTTGTAGATGAAGTGGCATTGGATAATATATGCTATATCCTACTTCATTTTTCTTTAGATGTTCTACAAGCCCATCTCTATTCTCTACTAATATGTTAAATACATAGTAAACATGCTTTTGATCACCTTTAACTGCAGGTATTTTTACATATTCACAATTACCTAATCTTTCTTTATATGCATTAGCTATTTCTTCTCTTTTCTTAATTGCTTCATCTATATATTTCAATTTAACAGATAAAACAGCTGCTTGAAGTGAATCAAGTCTTGAATTATATCCTACATGATCATAGTGATACTTCTTAGAAGCACCGTGTACTCTGTAACTCTTAGCAAGCCTTGCTAACTCTTCATTGTTTGTTACTATCATTCCTCCATCACCATATCCGCCTAGTGTTTTTGTTGGGAAGAATGAGTAAACCCCAAAATCTCCTATAGCACCTGAATGTCTATATTCTGCTCCATTTCCCTTCCATCTCATTCCAAAGGCTTCTGCAGCATCTTCAAGGACACGAAGATTGTGTCTATTAGCAATATCCATTACCTTATCCATATCTACCATTTGATTAAATAGGTGTATTGGTAATATACCAACTGTATTTTCATTTACTTTTTCTTCTATTTTATTTACATCAATTCCGAAAGTTTCTTCATCTATGTCTACAAAAACTGGTTTTCCTTTGTGTCTTATAACACATGATGCAGAAGCAAGAAATGTAAATGGAGAAGTTATTATTTCTTTTCCATCTTTAAATCCTAATATATCTGAAGCAATAATTAATGCATCAGTACCCGATGCTACGCCTATAGCGTATTTTGCTCCTGTATATTTTTCAATATCCTTTTCAAATTGAGCTACTGGTTCTCCAAGTATAAAGTTTCCTTTTTCAATAACAGATTTGATTGCATTATCAAATTCAACTTTCTTTTCATTGTATTCTCTTTGAGAAGTATAAAAATTTACTTTCATATTTTACTTCCTTTCTTTATAGAATTAATTTAATAATTTTATTTTTCTTTAGCAATTATGACCTTTACTCCTAAGCCTCTTATTTTTTCGATTTCATCATCTGGCGCTTCCCAATCTGTAATTACTATGTCCAAATCTTTAGCATCTATAGTCTTGGAAAAAAATTCAGTACCAACCTTATCAAAGTTTGCAAGACATACCTTTCTTCTTGATACCTGCGCTACTGTCCTTTGAAAAATAGCTCCTTCAGGTGTAGTAGTACTAAGACCATGCTTCGCGGAAAGTCCACCACCTGTTAAAAATGCCACATCTATTCTTAAGTTTCTTATAAACTCAGTAGCTACAGCATCTACTATTCCTTCATCACTTTTAATCTTTCCACAAACTATGTAAGTTTCTACATTATTTAAAGATTTAAGTTTTTCTGCAATTGTAAGTGAATTTGTAATTACAGTATATTTTTTATCTAGTGGAAGGTGCTTTAGCAAAATATAATGTATGCTGGCTCCACCTATAAATACAGTATCGCCCTCGTCTATATACTCTGCAGCAAGTTTTGCAACAGCATTTTGATGTTCTGTTCCTTCGCTATATCTAACTTTATTATCTATAGGTAATCTTCTAACTTTGGATACTGGTATGGCGCCACCGTGAGTTCTTTTTAAAAGTCCCTGTTCTTCCATAGTTGTAAGATCTCTTCTAATAGTATCTATGGAAATTCCAAACTCCTCTGCTAAGTCCTTTGCAAATATTCTCCCTTTAGACTTTAGCATAGAAAGTATCATTTCTCGGCGTTCCTCAGCAAACATTATCTCCTAAAACTCCTCCCATGACAAACTATATTTATAAAAACCACATTATTATAGTATCACGTTTATGCAGTTTTGTTAATAGTTTTTGCATTTTTTTTCTGTTTTAATCATGATTTACCCTAAATTAGTATTTTAAAGATAGTTATTTATAGAATCTAAACAGCTCTTTTCTATGGAATTATGTCTATTGAAAATCCATAGATAGTCGTAAATAATTGCTGCATTTTAAGTTAATACTATACTCAGACTAATTACATTATATAGCAAGGATGGTGAAAGCCCTAAAATGAATCACTACGAAAAATGCAATTTAGATTATAAAAATTATAACCTAGATAATGAGAAGCTTAAAAAACTGGATGAATATATAGACAGAATAGAAAATAAAGAAGGTTGTCTTATAAATGTACTACATGAAGCTCAAGACATATTTGGATACTTAGCAGAAGATGTACAGCTTTTTATATCAAGAAAACTTAGTATCCCAGCAGCTAAAGTATTTGGCGTTGCTACCTTTTATTCATTTTTCACCTTGGAGCCTCGTGGGAAACACGTTATAAGTATTTGCATGGGTACAGCTTGCTTTGTTAAAGGTGCTGAAAAAATCCTTAATGAATTTAAAACTCAACTTAACATTAAGGATAATAATACTTCTGAAGACGGCTTGTTTACAATTGATACCTTAAGGTGTGTTGGTGCTTGTGGTTTAGCCCCTGTTGTAACGGTAGATGGAAAAGTATATGGCAGAGTAAAGGTAGAAGATGTTAAGGGAATCATAAGTGAATATAAAGAGGATTCTTTGCTTCAAATGGAGCTTTCTTCTCCAACTGAAGCTTAGAAGCCCTTATCTAGGGACGTAGCAGCCGTTATCTCCCACTTTATAGGTGGGAGTATTACGGATGGTAGTCATCAGATAAAGAAAATCAATTAGTTAAACAGCAATAGTGGAGGGATTAGATATGGACAAAATAAACTCCCTTAAGGAGTTGAGGGAATTAAAAGAAAAATATAAAGATCAATTAGATCACCGTCTAATTGATTTAGAAGAACACATATCTCCAAATGTTACTAGTAAATCGTCAAATTCTGCTGTAAAAAGCCATAAGTATGTTGATATCTTAGTCTGTGGCGGAACAGGCTGTGAAGCTTCTGGAAGTGTAGATGTTGCTGAAGTATTTAAAAAGGAAATAAATAATGCAGGTCTAGAAAATAGTGTTCACGTTATAAAGACTGGATGTTTCGGTTTTTGTGAAAAAGGGCCTATTGTTAAGATAATGCCCGATAACATCTTCTACATTGAAATTACTCCTGAAAAAGCTAAGCAAATTGTAGAGGAGCATATTTTAAAAGGAAATATAGTAGGTAAATGTGTCTATAAACTTCCTAACACTGAAGACAGGATTCCTAAGCAAAGTGACCTGCCTTTTTATAAAAAGCAGATGAGAATAGCTCTTAGAAACTGCGGTCTTATTAATCCTGAAGATATAAGAGAGTCAATTGCTATGAATGGATATGAAGCCCTAGGCAGAAGCCTAATTGAACTTAGTCCTGACGAAGTAATTAACGAGATCAAACGCAGTGGACTCAGAGGCAGAGGTGGTGGAGGCTTTCCTACTGGCGTCAAATGGGAAATGACAAAGAAAAGCCAGTCTGAAATCAAATATGTTATATGCAATGCAGACGAGGGTGATCCTGGAGCTTTTATGGATAGAAGTATACTTGAGGGAGATCCTCATTCAGTCCTTGAAGCTATGATAATTGCTGGTTATTGCATGGGAGCAAATAAAGGGTTTATATACATTAGAGCTGAATATCCTCTTGCCATTAACAGATTAAGAATTGCCATTAAGCAGGCATACCATGCAGGACTTCTTGGTGATAACATATTAGGTTCTAAGTTCTCATTTGACATTGACTTGGTATATGGTGCAGGTGCATTTATATGCGGTGAGGAAACAGCACTTATCAATTCAGTAGAAGGTGGTCGTGGAGAGCCAACTGTTAAACCACCTTACCCATCTCAAATAGGGCTTTGGAAAAAACCTACAAATATAAATAATGTTGAAACACTTGCAAATATTAATCCTATTCTCTTAAGAGGTGCAGATTGGTACAGTTCTATAGGAACTGAAAAAAGTAAAGGTACAAAAGTATTTGCCCTAGCTGGAAAGATTAATAATGTAGGTCTTGTAGAAGTTCCAATGGGAACAACCTTGAGAGAAATAATATTTGAGCTTGGAGGGGGAATTAAAAATAATAAAAAGTTTAAGGCTGTTCAGACTGGTGGTCCTTCTGGAGGATGTATACCTGAAAAATATTTAGATACTCCAATAGACTATGAAAGCCTTACTGAAATAGGTTCCATGATGGGTTCTGGTGGAATGATTGTAATGGATGAAGATGACTGTATGGTGAATATATCAAAATTTTATTTAGAATTTTCCGTTGATGAATCCTGTGGCAGATGCACTGCTTGTAGAATAGGAAATAAAAGATTGCTTGAAAATCTAACAGAAATTACTGAAGGTAAAGGCACAATGGAACATCTAGAGGGATTAAAGGAGCTAGGTTATATAATAAAAGATGCTTCACTTTGCGGCCTTGGTCAATCCTCTCCAAATCCAGTTTTAAGTACAATGAATTTCTTCTGGGATGAATATGTTGCCCATGTTAAAGATAAAGATTGTCCTGCTGGTGTTTGCAGTGCTCTATCAAAATATCATATAAATCCTGAAAAATGTGTTGGGTGTACTGTATGTGCAAAAACCTGCCCAGTTAGTGCAATATCTGGTGAAGTAAAAAAGATTCATGAAATAAACAAAGAAACTTGTATTAAATGTGGTGCCTGTGAGGCAAAATGCAAGTTCAATGCTATAACAAGAAAATAGTAGGAAGCGAGGCGTAAGTAAGATGAAAACCGTAACCCTAACCATAAATGGTTTTAAAACCACAGTACCAGAAGGCACAACTATTCTTGATGCAGCACTAACTGTAAATATAAAAATTCCAACTCTATGTTATCTTGATTTACATGATATTAAAATGGTAAATAGAACTGCATCCTGTAGAGTTTGCTTAGTAGAAATTGAAGGCAGGCGTAACCTTTCCCCTGCTTGTGCTACAGAGGCTTTTGAAGGGATGATAGTTAAAACTGATACATTAAGAGTAATTAAAGCAAGACGTGCTATGGTAGAGCTTTTATTATCAGATCATCCTACAGATTGTCTTGTATGCGAAAAAAACACACAATGTCAACTTCAATTAATAGCTGCTGAATTAGGTATAAGAAAAATAAAATATAAGGGTGATATGTCTAATTATAAAAAAGATTCCTCTAGCGGAGCACTTTATAGAAATCTTGACAAATGCATAATGTGCAGAAGATGTGAAACAATGTGTAATGAAGTTCAAACCTGTGGTATTCTTTCCGCTGTAGACAGAGGATTTGAAACTGTAGTTTCCCCTGCCTTTGGACGCCCTATGCTGGATACTATGTGTACCTTTTGCGGCCAATGTGTTGCCGTTTGTCCAACTGCAGCTTTAACTCAGGTAAGCAATGTATCTAAAATTTGGGATGTACTTGCAGATCCTGATAGATATGTTATAGTTCAAACTGCTCCTGCAATTAGAGCAGCTTTAGGTGAAAAGTTTGACATGGAACCTGGTACTCCTGTTACTGGGAAGATGGTAGCTGCGTTAAGAAGATTAGGTTTTAGGCATGTATTTGACACTGACTTTGCAGCTGACGTAACAGTTGTAGAAGAAGCTCATGAATTTATAGATAGGCTGCAAAATGGAGGAACCCTTCCTATCCTTACAAGCTGCTGCCCTAGTTGGGTTAAGTTTATTGAGCATCAGTTTCCAGATCTTCTAGATATACCTTCTACTTGTAAGTCTCCTCATATTATGTTTGGAGCCATAGCTAAAACCTATCTTGCAGAAAGACTTGGGGTTGACCCTTCTAAGATAGTGGTGGTTTCAGTAATGCCATGTATTGCTAAAAAATATGAAATAGTTCGTCCAGAACTTGAACACAATGGTCAGAAAAATGTAGATTTAGTTCTGACTACAAGGGAATTAACTGACATGATAATCGAAGCAGGAATAGATTTTGTAAATCTTCCTGAGGAGGATTTTGATCACCCTCTTGGTGAATCAACTGGTGCTTCAGTAATATTTGGTACTACTGGCGGTGTTATTGAAGCAACTTTAAGAACTGCCTATGAATGGCTTACAAATGAAACTTTAGAAGAAGTTGAATTCCATGATGTGAGAGGACTTGAAGGTCTTAAAGAAGCGGTTATTAATATAAATGGAGAAGATATAAGAATAGGTGTTGCTCATGGACTTGGTAATGCCAGAAGGTTACTAGAATCTATACAATCTGGGAAAGCTAAATACCACGCAATAGAGATTATGGCATGCCCTGGAGGATGTATAGATGGTGGAGGACAGCCATATCACTTTGGTAATATAGAAATAGTTAAAAAGAGAATGGAAGCCCTTTATAAAGAAGATAGAAATAAAAAACTTAGAAAATCTCATGAAAATCCTGCTGTTAAGCAGCTATATAGTGAATATCTAGGTGAAATAGGCGGAGAAAAAGCCCATGATATTCTTCATACTCACTATACACCTAGAGAAAAAATATAATTAAAAACTAGTACTCTAAAGTTTTTTAAATAGAGTACTAGTTTTATTATTAAATCTATTATTTTCTGTGAAATTTTAATTTTCAACATTTAAGTATTTAACTTTTATATATTCATATCTGATTCCAGCATATATAAAACTTACTCCAGCAGAAAAGAGTGATAATCCTAAAGCTATATAAAAAGTTCCTAAATAAACTGGGGGCATAATATTTGCTTTTCTTAGAAGAATTCCAAATGTAATCATGAAAGCCATAATCATATATCCTTTAATATCAAAGAATGAAAATATACAAGGTTTTTCAATCTGTAAATTTATAATTCTTCTTGTATGCTTTTTATACATTTTATAAAAAACACCTTTAAAGAAAAAGTAAAATCCTACTACCCCTATTATAATATTTAGATAAATTAAATTTGAATTTTTATATAATTCACTAAAACCTATTGTTAAAATTTTAGAACCTGCAAATCCCCACACAAGTCCTGCAATAAAAAATAGAACTTTTTGGGGAACAGCTGGTTTTATTTTTTTAATTATGTCCATTTTCTTAACCTCCTAAATTCATCACTTTTAAATCTTTTAATCCACATGAACATTGTTCAATTAAATTATAATCCTCCTGAAAAGCTTTGTCAATAATAATTATCTTTTGATATTCTTTATTCAATATTTGAAATTCGTGTATAATAAGTACTCTATCTTAATTTTGATTCACTGCTTAAGTTTATCTACAATAATTATATTGAATTTAGAACTATTTTTCATATTATAAGTTTTCGTCAATCTCTAAAACATATCCCAGTTAATATATACTATTATTAATTAAATTAATTTGACTTATACAATAACTTATAATTCCCCAAAATATAAAGAAAAGCTACTAACAAAATATATTGTCAGTAGCTTTATAAACTAAAATGTTTTTTAATTGCACGCAGTATCTTCTTTTAGCCCATTAGGAAGTATAAAAGATAATATAAAGCAAGATACAGCTAAAATAATTAATGCTACAAATACTATGTGAAGTCCTGAGTTTAAAGATAACTTAATATGCTCTACAGATACTCCACTGTCTAAGCTTGAAGCAGAATATAAATTACTAGGATCTACATCTCTGATTCCTAAACTATTAAAGTATTTAATTATATTCATATTTAATATACTTCCAAAAATACTTACTCCTATTGTTTGACCCAGAGTACGAACAAGGGAGTTTATAGCTGTTGCTGCTCCTCTTTTTTCATATCCAACTGAATCTTGTACCACTATTGTTAAGGTTGTGAAACTTCCTCCAAAACCAAATCCAATAATAGAAACATAAATTATAACTAATCCTAATGAGGATTTAATACCTAATGTAGGTAAAAGTAAACAGCTTACTAGCAGAATTAACGAAGATAATCCTATTACAGTTCTTTCTCCATATTTAGGTATAGCTTTTGATAAAATAACTGAAGAAAGAAGCCACGCCACTGACATAGGTGCCATAGAAAGTCCAGAAATTGTTGCCCCAAACCCTAAAACACTTTGTATATATAGAGGCATATATACCTCTGCTCCAATTAAAACTCCAGCTGTTAAAAGGCTTATTATGTTAACAACAGTATTATCTCTTGTAAAAATTTCAAAGGGGATAATAGGTTCCAAAGCTCTCTTTTCTACATAATAGAATAAAATTAATAAAGCAATTGTACCTGCTAAAGATACTATTAAAGATTTTGAATACCAACTGCTACTTTTTTCTACTGCCATAAATCCATATAGAAGCATTATAATCGCTAAAGATAGTATAAAAGTCCCTAGGTAATCTATTTTATGTTTTTGTCTTTCAAAATTCTCGTTGAGATTTTTTTGAAGAAGAATTATAGATAATATTCCAAAAGGTAGATTTATAAAGAAAATCCAATTCCATGAAAGGTAGTCTATTAAAAATCCTCCTAAGAAAGGACCTACAAGACTTGCTATCCCCCATACTGTACTTAACCACCCTTGTACCTTAGCTCTTTCTGAAAGGCTAAAAACGTCACCAACTATTGTATAAGTAACAGTAAATATTGCCCCAGCACCTAATCCTTGAATACCACGAAAAGCAATTAACTGATACATATTTCTTGATAATCCGCAAAGTGAACTTCCAATTAAGAATATTATTATTCCAATAGATAAAATATTTTTTCTTCCATATAAATCCGAAAGTTTTCCATATACCGGCGTAGATATAGCTGTTGTAAGTAGGTATGTAGAAAAAACCCAGCTTATTAATTGAAATCCATTTAAATCCTTAACTATTGTTGGTATAGCAGTAGTAACAACCGTTCCCTCCACAGCTGCAAGGAACATAGCTACCATTATAGCAACAACTATATTTCTTTTCTTTGATTCCATCATATACACTGTCACTTCCTTTACTGTAATATAAGTATATTTAAGACAAATATCATTCTATCATTAATAACTAAGATTGCCAAACCTTTTTAAGTTAGAAAGGGGCTGTGGCACTAAGAATAAATACTACAATATATTGTTTTAACTTTAAACTTGCAAAACAGTATATTGTATGTAAATTCCTTAATGCCACAGTCCCTTCTAACTCACTCATTAACAATATATTGAATTTATTACTTATTCATTAAAAGTTTTTCTTACTTTCTTCAACATATTTCTAATAGGAAGATCATATGGACATCTTTTTTCACAAACTCCACATTCTACGCAGTCTTTTGCTCTAGCCTTTTGTGAGAAATACCTATCTTCACTCCACTTTGATAAATTATATCTTTCTTTATATCCGCTAAATAAAAACATGCTAGGAATATCTATACTTTGTGGACAAGGAGCACAGTATCCACACCTTCTACAGAACATATTTCCAAGTTCTTTTATTATTACATTAGCTTTTTCTTTTTCTTCTGCTGTTAATGGTGAAATTTCATTAGCTGCACTAGTATTTTCCTCTACTTCTTTTACTTCTGCCATTCCAGGAATTGCTGTAGTTACTGCTTTATTTTGTAGAATATATCTTAGTGCTAGGGTTCCATCTTCTATAGCTCCCCCCGCCATTGGCTTCATTACAATTATCCCTATGTTTAATTCCTTTGCTCTTATAAATAGCTCTTCAGCTTGGTTTTCAACAATGTTATAAGGGTACATTATAGTTTCAAATTTATCCATTTCTATAGCAATTTTTAATAAGTCTAGGCTGTGTGAGGTAATTCCTATATGTCCAATTTTACCACACTCTTTAGCTTCTAATAAAGCTGCATAAGCACCATCTTCACTTAACACCTTGTCTAATTCTTCTTTAGTCTTAATATTATGAAGCTGATATAAATCTATGTAGTCTGTTTTAAAGTTTTTTAAACTTATATCTATATCTTTTGCCATTGAAGCCTTATCTCTAGCCATACTTTTTGATGCTAAAATCCATTTATCTCTTCTTGATTCTAAAGCTTCCCCTATAAATTCTTCTGAAACTGAATATCCTCTAGCACTATCTATAAAATTCACGCCTAATTCTTCTGCCTTTAGAATTACTTTTTTTGATTCTTCTACACTAATTCTTTGTACTGGTATTCCACCAAATCCTATTACTGATACATTTAATCCGCTCTTACCTAAAACTCTATACTCCATACTATTAACTCCTCTTTCTATCTAAAACTAACATTGTCATTTTAGATGTATAAATTTTATTAATTTAGCTTGTATTTTCCTTAAGCACTATTGTAACACAGGTACTTATTGATGAAAAGATTTGTTAAACTTTAGCTATGCTCTGCTTAAATAAGCAATTGTAAAGTACTTAATGTGAAAAGCTGCAATCTATATATGAAACATAATAAACTATAACTCACTAAAAATAAAAACACCAACTTAATTGTTGGCGTTAAATACATTATGATGCTAACTTTAAAAACTTCTCTATAGACATAGAATATTGAATCT
The DNA here is from genome assembly GCF_053901425.1 of Clostridium sp. JNZ J1-5. Classification (NCBI taxonomy): domain Bacteria; kingdom Bacillati; phylum Bacillota; class Clostridia; order Eubacteriales; family Clostridiaceae; genus Clostridium; species Clostridium sp. JNZ J1-5. The sequence goes on from NZ_CM132773.1 coordinate 1,102,486, forward strand.
CTTTAGCTAATTCCTTATCCTTTGTGAAACCTATATTTTTAAATACTCTTCTAGAGCGTTCATTTTTAAAATTAATTTTTGCTACTACTTCATCTACTCTCCATGTAAAAAATGCGTGCTTTAGTCCCTCAAAAATTGCATTAGTTCCAAAACCTTTACCCCACTTTTCCCTGTCACCGATTACTATTACCATTTCTGCTGATTCTTTTTTAGGAACAAGTCTTAAAAATCCAATTGATTCCTCTTCTTTTTCTGTTATCATAAAAAAACTTCCATCTTGGTTAAATAGATGAGTAAGAATAGGCATATTGACTCTATATATTACTTGCTTAATACTTTGGCCTACATTTTGTCTTTCGTTTAAATATTCTGTCACTTTATCATCTTCTAACCAATCAACAATTTTCCATGCATCAGATTTAAAAACTTCCCGTCTCAGCTTCACATTATTACCCTTCATTAGTATTAATCCTCCCTAAATAGCAATAATAATAAAAAACCCTATTATTGACACCTTTAAGTGCCTAATAATAGGTTTATATTCAATCACGTGTAAATTGTACCAAAGTAATTCATTTATATCAAATGCTGTATATTGCTGTTAACATGAGTACTTTTCCCTTACTAGAGTTTACAAGAGTTTACTATGGGAAATATGCATTTACCTTACCTTTCCTCCATAATTAATATGTACTCTTCACTTTTATCATTAGAAATTTCATATATGTAATATTATTAGCAAGTAAAAGAGGAATTATCTTGTAAAAATTCTCCTCTGCCACTATAATTATTTAAATTATTTGATTTTCTTTTTTTTCTAATTTTTAATAACTCTACTGTTATTTCTTTGCTTAGACTTTCAATTGAAGTATATTTGTTTTTATCATAAATGGCAAAACAATTTTTTATTATTCTCTTTAAATTATCATCTATATTATTGGGATAACTTTCATCTATAAATGGTTCCAAAACTGTAAATGGAATCTTTCCAGTAGCCATAAAATACATAATCATTCCAATGCTGCATAAATCATTTTGTGTGTTAAATCGATTTAATATAGATTGTTTTACAACATTTTCTCTATATAAGTATTCACTTTCAATTGAGCTATTACACTTTGAAATGTTATAAGGAATTACTATAACTCCCCTGTTTTCAATTATCACTATGTCACTTGGTTTTAAATCCTTATATAAAATAGGAGAATTTATTGTGTTAAAATTTTTTATGGCATCACATAGATTTAGCGCTATATTATATATTTCTTCTTGTTCTAAAGAGTCTCTTTCCTCTACATATTGATTTAACAATTGTCCTTCTATTTTATGACTTTTACCTATTATATCTCTAATCTCCTCCATACTCCACCTCACATCCAAAATTTTGTCCAATATCACCTTTATCTTATACGTATATTCAATCATTTTTCGCGGGGTGGTCATCAGACAAAAAGCCAGCTGCTATATTTTCATAACAACCGGCTATTATTGTATGTAATTATGTTTTTTAATTAATTATTGTAGTAAAGACTTTCTGAAGGATATTCAGGATCACATGTTATATCTATACCTAATTTTCTGAAGGTTTGCTCATCACTTCTACTTAAAATTGTAGTGGAATGAGCTTGGCATCCTCTTAGTTTTGATAGCTTTTCCATAGCTACTTGAGCCATTGGATTGGTAGCAGCACATATACTAAGGGCAATCAATATTTCTTCACAGTTTAAAGCTGTATTTTTGCTTCCTAGTGTTTTTGTCTTTAAGTTTATAATTGGTTCAAGTATAACTGGAGAAATAAGGTGAATTTCATCAGATATATTGGCAAAATATTTAACAGCATTTAAAATTGCAGCAGCTGTTCCGTTCATTACATTTGACCCTTTACCTGTGAATATTGTTCCATCTTCAAGTTCTATCGCTACAGCAGGGCAGATTTCGTTTTTATTAGATATTTCTTCTTTTAGCTTAGCTGAACGTTCCCTTGCAGGCATAACAACTTTTCTATCTTCTTGCTTTAAATTAAGTTCTTCCATAATAAGCTTAACTCTTTGGAAAGTTTCCTTATCTACGTAACCTTTCTTATATTCACAGCTTGTTTTGAAATATCTTCTAATTATTTCTTGCTTAGATGCTTCTTTAATAACTTCATCATCAATAATACCAAATCCTACTCTATTAACTCCCATATCTGTTGGAGACTTGTAAACTGATTCTTTACCTGTTATTTTTTCTATAATTCTTCTAAGCACAGGGAATGTTTCAATATCACGATTATAATTTACAGCTACCTTATTATATGCATCAAAATGGAATGAATCAATCATATTAACATCTTTAAGGTCTGCAGTTGCTGCCTCATAAGCTATATTTAGTGGATGTTTTAGTGGAACATTCCACACAGGGAATGTCTCAAATTTTGAGTATCCTGCAACTTTCCCCCTTCTGTATTCATGATAAAGCTGGCTAAGACAAGTTGCTAGTTTACCACTTCCTGGTCCTGGTGCTGTTACAACAACAATTGGCTTTGTGGTTTCAATGTATGGATTTTTTCCATACCCTTCATCACTTACAATTGTATCCACATCGGTAGGATATCCTTTGGTTGCTTTATGCTTGTATACTTTTATTCCTCTATGCTCAAGCTTATTTATAAAAACAGTGGTTGCTGGTTGTCCTTCGTATCTAGTTATTACAACACTATTTACATCAAGCTCATATGTTCTTAAATCGTCAATTAATCTTAAAACATCCATGTCATAAGTGATGCCAAAATCTCCTCTTATCTTGTTTCTTTCAATATCACCAGCATATACACAAATTACAACCTCAACTTTTTCTTTTAATTTATGTAGTAGTTTAATTTTTGCATTCTCATCAAATCCAGGTAAAACTCTCTTTGCGTGAAGATCAAATAATAGTTTTCCACCGAATTCTAAATATAACTTATCATAGTTATTAACTCTTTCTAGAATATACTTTGATTGTTCTTCTAAATACTTTTTAGGGTCAAATCCTGTCTTCATCTCTTACTCCTCACTATCTAAAATCATTATATAATTATTTTATTATTACATATTTTGTTACTATATATTCTCGTAAATAATAGCACTAAACTTGGTTTTACAACTTTCTATTATGGCACACTTTTAATTTAAAGTAAACAACTGAGTATGGTTATTTTTTTATGTAAATTTATCGCATTTTTGTATTAGCTTTTCCTGATTACATCTGTAGACTATAATTTAGAAATTACAACTGTAATCTAAATGGAGGTGAAATAATAATGTCTAAAATCCACAAAATATCAAATGCTGAATGGGAAGTTATGAAAATAATATGGGCTCATTCAGAAATTACATCAACCAATATTATACAGGAACTAAAGGATAAAACTCAGTGGAAATCATCTGCAATTAAGAGTTTAATAAACAGGATGCAAAAGAAATATCTGATATGGATATAAAAGAATTAAGGACTATACTAAATCAATCAAGTAAAAAGATGTGTAAACACAATTATTTCAGCGTTAAAAAATATTCAAAATACTACCTAAAATATGTAAAGTTCACCGAAATGGAGGCCTTTGTAACTACAAAATGATGTGCTAAATATAGGGAACTTTAGTGATAAGTTCCCTATATTTAGTAAACTTAAATGAAGTCCACTGATTTTTTTACTTATCCTCTCTTAAAATGTTTATATTCTTTCCTTTCATTACCTTATTCATATTTCTCATTGCACACATCTTACCACACATAGTACACGTATCTTCATGCTCTGGAGTAGATTCTTTTCTATATCTTCTTGCTTTTTCAGGATCAATAGCAAGTTCAAACATTGTATTCCAATCAAGTTCTTGCCTAGCCTTACTCATTTTATAATCCCACTCTTTTGCCCCTTTAACATTCTTAGCTATATCTGCAGCATGTGCAGCAATTTTACAAGCTATTATACCTTCTTTCATGTCTTCAAGATTAGGAAGTCTTAAGTGCTCTGCTGGAGTAACATAACACAAGAAATCCGCACCATTTGATGCTGCTATAGCCCCCCCAATGGCACTTGTAATATGATCATATCCTGGAGCAATATCTGTAACTAATGGTCCTAAAACATAAAATGGTGCTCCATGACATAGTTTTTTCTCAAGTAACATATTAGATGCTATTTCATTTAAAGCCATGTGACCTGGTCCTTCTACAATAACTTGTACATTTTTATCCCAAGCTCTTTTAGTAAGCTCTCCAAGGGTTATAAGTTCCTTTATTTGACTAGCATCAGTTGCATCATCTATGCACCCTGGACGGCAAGCATCTCCTAAGCTTATTGTTACATCATACTTTGCACATATATTTAAGACTTCATCATAGTATTCATAAAATGGATTTTCTTTATTATTTAACTCCATCCATGCATACAATAATGCCCCACCTCTAGAAACTATATTAGTAAGTCTCTTATTTCTCTTAAATACTTCAGCAGTCTCTTTATTTATTCCTGCATGAATAGTCATAAAATCAACACCATCTATTGCGTGTTTTTCTACAACCTTTAGGAATTCTTCTGCTGATATATCACTTAACTCTTTATCATAAAATCCTACTGCATCATATATAGGCACAGTACCTATCATAGCTGGTGAAATCTCCACTACTTTCTTTCTAAACTCTTCTGTCTTACCATATGAACTTAAATCCATTATAGCTTCTGCTTTCATTTCTATAGCTGTTTTTACTTTTTCAAGTTCCATGTCTATATTTACACAGTCCCTGGAAATACCTAAGTTAACATTAATCTTAGTCTTTAATCCTTCCCCTACCCCTTCTGCATCTAATGATTTATGGTTCTTATTTGCAGGTATTACTACTTTTCCTTCAGCAATAAGCTCTCTAAGTTTTTCAATCTCCATATTTTCCTTTTTAGCTACTACTTCCATTTCTTTTGTTATTATGCCTTTTCTAGCAGCATCCATTTGAGTTGTGTAATTCATAATCTTTCTCTCCTTTTTATAAAATTAATAATAACAACCTAAATCTTCTCCTGATTTAAAAAGCACTTAAGACAAGTCATTTTACCGCCAAAAGACTTTATTAAACCATCAATACTTACATATTTCAGACTATCAGCTCCTATTAACTCTTTTATTTCATCCACTGTATTTGATGAACCGAGAAGTTCACTTCTATTAGGTGTATTTATCCCCCAAAAACAAGGATATTTTATAATAGGTGAAGCTGATCTAAAATGTATTTCTTTTGCTCCTGCTTTTCTAAGGAGTGCAACAATTTTTTTACTTGTAGTACCCCTTACAATTGAGTCATCTACTACAACAATTCTTTTTCCTTCAACACCACTTCTTATTACACTAAGTTTTATCTCAAGATTTGTTTCTCGTTTTTCCTGTAGTGGTTCTATGAAGGTTCTACCTATATATTGATTTTTTACGAATCCTATATCATAAGGTATGCCAGAGGCAATTGAAAAGCCAACTGCAGCCGTAGTTCCTGATTCTGGAACTCCAATGACTATATCAGCGTCAATGGGAGATTCTTCCCATAGCCTTTTACCTACATTAATTCTAGATTCATATACGCTTAATTTATCTATTACACTATCTGCCCTAGCAAAATATATATACTCAAAGGCGCAAATTGTATTGCTAGTTTTTTCAAGACAATAGTTTGATTTTAACCCCTCTGAATCAATAGTAACTATTTCTCCTGGACAGACATCTCTTATCAGCTCCCCGCCAATAACATCAATGGCACAACTTTCAGAACATAAAATAAAAGAATTTTTAAATTTGCCAATACATAGTGGTCTTGTACCATTTGGATCTCTAAATCCAATAAGTTTTTCATTAGTTAGGAGTACTACGGCATAGCCTCCTTTAAGTTGTTTCATAACTTCTACTATAGCTGTTTCAAGATGTCTAATATCTTTATTTTCAATTAGCTTTAGGATTATTTCTGAATCTACTGAAGTATCAAACTCTACTCTTTTATTCTCTAGATCTTTTTTTAGCGGAATTGCATTAGTTATATTTCCATTATGTGCAATTGCTATTTCTCTACTACCTCTCCCACTTAAGATAGGCTGAGCGTTATTTAGATTACTTTCACCAAAAGTTGAATACCTTACATGTCCTATAGCTGATTTGCCTATTAACTTGTGTAATTCTTCTCTAGTGAACACATCTGAAACTAATCCCATCCCCTTATGGCAATTCATTTTATTTTCACTATATGTACATATACCGCAACTTTCCTGTCCTCTATGCTGCAGTGCACTAAGAGCCACATAGGAAATGGCTGATATATTTATTTCATCCTCACTAAATATTCCAAAAACTCCGCACTCCTCTTTAAATTTATCAATAGGATTACTTTTATTCACATTTACACCTCCTTTCTTTATAAACAGAGTTCTTGACTTCAGATGGAGTTTTTACTCCAAATAAAAAAACGCAAATCCATAGGATTTGCGTTTAAATTAGCAGATTATACATATATTGCAGCAACAATATATGTAATATATTACATCGATAAACAACTTCCTACGCTGGTATTATCCAGTTCAGGTTCTTAGGGTCAAAGAATTACGGTTCTTAATCTCAGCTGGCCAATCCAGCCCCCCTGTGTTATATAGCTTATTAAATTTTATTAATTAATAATAGCATAATATTTTACTGTATTCAACTTAATTCTATTAACAAGATTTTAAATTCTAAAAATTTCGTATATATTAAAACCAGCTTATCTGTCTATCATCATACCCAGCTTTATAAGCTGATACTATATCTTTCATTTTATAAAGTATTCCTAATCTTTCACATTCATTTTTAAATATCACCCAAAGTTTTCTTGAATTTGGAGAAGAGCATTCATAGCTATTTCCAAATGTAGTATTGTATTTTTGAACTAGATTTTTATCTGGAAACAATCTTATTAGTTGATTATAAAAATATTCTCTTTGATTTTGTCTAAGGGTTAAGCCCATGCCATATGCAAGAATAAACTTTCCACCGCATTCAGCAGTCTTCTTTACTATACTTACAATGTTCTCTTCATTATCATTAATAAAAGGTAAAATAGGCATAAGTAACACCCCAGTGAATATACCATTATCAGAAAGAGCCTTTATAGCCTGAAATCTTTCTGATGCAGCGCAAACATTAGGTTCAACTTTTTTGCAAAGTTCATCTTGGAATGTAGTAACAGTCATCTTTATGATTACTGGTGAATGTTCTTTAATTTTTCTTAAAATATCAATATCACGTGTTATAAGATTGCTTTTAGTTGCTATAGCTATTCCAAAATTAAATCTATTTATTAAATCCAATGCATCTCGTGTAAGCATTAAATCTTTTTCAAAAGGGTTATATGGGTCACTCATTGCTCCAGTCCCTATAACCCCTTTTCTTCTCTTACTTCTTAAATCATTTCTAATAATTTTTATTGAATTTTCTTTTGCTCTTACTTTATCGAAATTATCTATACCATAACACTCACTTCTAGAATCACAATAAATACATCCATGGCAGCATCCTTTATAGATATTCATATTATAATTAACACCAAACCATGAATTGTCTTTAACATACTGTGAAACTATTGTTTTTGCAGGAATATAGTCCATTTATTCTCCTTATCTACTTATCATTCCATCTTTTTAATGTAGGTAAAAATCTTTCTAGACTGCTTCTGGCCTCTTCCTCACTCATATGAGGGTTAGCTCTAACCATATGTGGAACACAAAATTCAATCATTTGTTCCATAGTCATATCACCTTTAAAAGCACCCTTCTCATAACAATAGATACAGTAGTCTCTATTGCTGCTCCCATCCTCATTTGTTCCAAATTCCTTTTCATTAATAAGTGGCATACCACAGCTTTGACAATAAATTCTTTCCATTATAGATACACTCCTTTTTCTTTATTTGTATCTATAATATCAAAGTATATATGACATCAGTATGTCATATTATATATATGTTTTTAGTATATTTTTAAGTCTTGCTTTTACTTCTTCTCTAATAAATTCAGGCTCAATAACTTCTACCTTATCTCCATAAGACAGTATGTGGGAATATACCCATTCATCATATGGAAATTGGGTTGTAACTATATAATTGCCATCTGCTTCTTCTAAAATTTCATTTCCATCATAGAAATCAATAATGCGGTATAACATGTTATTTTTGAATCTTAGCTTCAACTCCACCATGGAAAATTCATAATTATCTTCAGTATCCTTAAAAAACTTACTAATTTCTCTTCGTTCAAATTGCTCATCTGTAATTTTTACATTTCTCATACGGGTAATTTTAAAAACTCTCATAGCTTTTTTTTCACAACAATATCCCAATAGATACCATGCTTGACCTTTGAATATAATTTTATAAGGTTTTACATAGCGGTGGCTTTTAATATTTCTAGAATTTACATATTGAAATGTTACTATTTTTTGTTTTAAAATCGATGTTTTAATCTCTTGGAACCTTGTATCAATTTTTTTATTACTTCCCCACTGTGTAAAATCTACCTCTACCCAATCTATAGAGTTTATATTGCCAAAAACACTTCCCAGCTTTTCTAAGGTATTATCCATTTGTAGCTGTTTTGTAGCTCCAAGTGTTTTAACTGCAAAAACTATATTTTTCTTTTCTTCATCTGATAGGATGGTTTTATTTAATGTATAGTTTTCTAAAAGAGAAATTCCCCCACCTTTTCCTCTATTCATATACACAGGTATTCCTGCAGAGGATAACTCATCAATATCCCTATAAATTGTACGTTGAGATACATTAAATCTTTCTGAGAGTTCTTTTGATGTTATAGAATCTCTATTTAAGAGAATAATGATTATTTCCATTAATCTATTAATCTTCATATTATCACCATATCTATTATATCAAAATAATATGACATCCAATGGTTATATTACTTATTAGTTAGCTAAATTTTCTATAGACTCTTCACATTCTATTTTCTCTTTATCCACTGCTAAAACTTTTTTATAAAAAATAGCAAAGCATATGCTGGTTATAATCGCTGCTGTTATATCTGCTACTGGTTCTGCCATCAAAACCCCTTTAAGTTTATCTTTGAAAAAATTTGGAAGTATAAATATTAAAGGTATTAATAACACTATTTTTCTTAACAAAGCTAAAATAAGAGAGATCTTAGCTTGGCCTAGAGCAAGGAAAGTTTGCTGGCAAGCTACCTGTGCACCAAATATGATAATACCTGCAAAAAATATTCTTATACTCCATGATGTAATCTTTACAAGCTCTGGCTTATTGTTAAATATAGCTACAAATACTTCTGGAAATGTCATTAAAGCTGCCCACATGGCAAATGTATATATCATACAACTTATAATTAATAGTTTAAAGGTTTGCTTTACCCTATCCATCTCTTTAGCACCAAAGTTATAACTTATAATAGGCTGTGCCCCTTGTGATAGCCCCATAAGTGGAAGCAGCACTATTTGCATAATACTGCTCATTATAGTCATAGACCCTACTGCTAAATCCCCTCCATATATTTGCAACTTATTGTTTAACGATATTAACACTAAGCTTTCTGTAGATTGCATTATAAATGGTGACACACCTAGACTTATAATTGATAATACTATCTTTAAATCTGGCAATAGATACTTCTTTTTCAGTTTTAGTACACTTTTCTTTCCAAACAAAAATACTAAAACCCATATAGCAGAAACTATTTGGGCAAGTATAGTAGCTAAAGCTGCTCCTTTAACCCCCATGTTAAATCCAAATATAAATACAGGGTCAAGTACTATATTTATAACTGCACCAATCATAACTGTAATCATACCTACTTTAGCAAAGCCTTGAGTATTTATAAATGGATTCAGTCCTAAAGCTATCTGTACAAATACAGTACCTATAAGATATATAATTAAATAGTCCTTAGCAAAACCAATAGTTTCATTACTTGCGCCAAAGGCCCAAAGTATAGGTTCATTAAATATCATAAACCCTACAGTTAGGACAACTCCTAATATAACTAGTACACTAAAACTATTGCTCATTATTTTTTCTGCTTCATCATTATTGTTTTCACCCATCTTAATAGCAGCTAATGGTGCTCCACCAACCCCAATAAGGGCACTAAAGGCAGATATTATCATAATAATAGGAAAAGCTATGCCTACACCAGCCATAGCTATATGCCCGTTTGGTATTCTACCTATGAAAATTCTATCAACTATGTTGTATAGTACATTTACAAGTTGAGCAATAATAGCTGGCAAAGCTAGTTTAAACAGTAGTTTTCCTACATTATCTCTTCCTAAGTTAGTTGTATTCTTCATTTTCTATCATCTCCATTATAAATATTTATAACATAAAACATATTGTTAAACTTTATATAATACATTCTACGTTCTCTTTCACTTAAGTTTTCTTTAGTTAAAAAATAAAATTTACTTACTAAAAATAAAAAAAACTACACTTGCTATAAGCTTAATGTAGTTTTATAGTTAACTACGATAAAATCTTGTATTAAGTTATAGTCTACATTCTTTCACAAACATTTCTAATTCACAGTTAAATCTGTGAGGCTTCTCCCAAAACGGAGAATGACCTGTGTCTTCATAAAAAGAAACTGTTGAATTTAGAATTAACTTTGAATTATATACTGTCTGAGAAGGATTAAGTATTTTATCTTGGAGTCCATGAGTAAGAAGTACTGGTATTTTTATTTTTGAAAGTATATCTTCATAGGATGCAGCCCTTGTAACAACTGCCTCTCTCACATATGGAGGTACAACAGTATTATATCCTAGGGTAAAATAGAAATCCTCCACAGAGGGTTCAACATAGAATAAAAGTTTTACAAATTTTTGAAGTGCATAACTGCTTTCTAGTGCATCTGTTGATATAAGTTTAGGTATTACAGCCTGAGAATCAGGAGTATAATAGCTTCCACCTGATATGCCAGCTGATGTTCCTGCAGCTACAAGATTTATTCCTGAAATATTATCTTCCCCATAAAGCCTTATATAATCGCATACTACTTTTCCTCCATAAGACCATCCGACAAGTACTGGTATGTTAAGATTTAAGTAACTTATTATTGCATTAATATCATTGGCCCAGTTACTTTCATCATGGTATCCATGGTAAGGCTTATCTGATAGTCCATGTCCTCGCAAATCAAAAGAAATAAGCCTTAGATGCTTCAAAGAAGGTGACTTCATCTGTTTTGCCCAGCTTAGTCTGCTTTGGGATACCCCATGAACAAATAATACAGGTATTCCCAATGGATCTCCGCATTCTTCTACAAACAGCATGGTATTTGAGCCGCCAGGTATGTGATATGACTTCATAATTACTCCTCCTATAATTGAAGTTAACCTATCATTATATATTTTTTAATTTCATTACCTCTTCTTCTGTAAGATTACGCCACTTACCAATATCTATCCCGTCAACTTTTATATTAATGATCCTAACACGCTCTAAACGCACAACTTTATATCCTAAAGCTTGGCTCATTCTACGAATTTGTCTATTAAGTCCCTGTGTTAAAATAATATTGAAGGTATCTTCATTAACTCTACTAACTTTGCAAGGTCTTGTCTTAACTCCGCAAACTTCCACTCCTTGAGACATTTCACTCATGAAAGAATCATCAAAAGGTTTATTAACAGTTACTATATACTCCTTCTCATGCAGGTTCTCTGATTCTAAAATTTTATTGGACAACTCTCCATCATTAGTCATTAATATTAAACCTTGGGATGCCTTATCTAATCTGCCTACAGGGAAAATATATTCTGGATAATCCATAAAACTAATTATATTACTCTCTACTTTTTTTGCTGCAGTACAAATAATCCCTATTGGTTTGTTTAGCGCAATATAAATTTTGTCTTTCGCTGGAATTGGCTTATTATCTATAAGTATAATATCACTCTCTTCTACCCACTGGCCAGGTTCACAAGGCAACCCATTTACTGTTACTCTATTTTTCTCAATAAGTCTATTAGTTTCCCTTCTTGAACAAAAACCTAAATTGCTAAAAAGCTTATTTATTCTCATCTTAAACTGTTTATCCTCTCACCTATATCAATATAAATTACATCTGTAAATAAAGCTACAGTAATGTCTTTTAACTTGTCGATATCAATATTATACAACAAGTTGAATGATTAATATAATGTAGTCTTAGATTTTAAAAAAGGCTACAAATAGTCTATGCTTTCACATTAATCTATTTACAGCCTTTATCTTATCATATCAATTTGGGTATATTAATTTTTTATTTTGATTCTCTATTTAACATATTCATTAAGAGGTTTAACTCTGTACAATGAACGATCCATCTTCTCAGTTGTAATATAGCCTGAAGGAGCATTAATTATATCTGGAATTCTGTTTACAACAGTAGCACAAGTTAGCTCTACTGTTGAAGGTCTTGTTATTACAACCTGTGTATTTGGTTCACCATGTATTGTCCAATCATTTTTGTCACATTCTTCTGGTGAATACACCTTTCCTATACACTCAGATTCAATAGTAATGCCCTCTTCTGTTTCTGTTGTAACTACTGCTGACATTCCTGTTGCATGTCCAGCTGGAATTGTCATCTGCAATGTTTCTGAATATAAATCCTTATCATAGGTATGAGGTATACATTTTTGAACTTGGCTCTTAACAGTAAGCCCAAGTTGTGAACAAAGCCATCCATTTACACTCCACATATATGATGGTAAAAATTCTCCATTATCAATAAGCTTTTGTCTTTCTTCTGCTGAAATATTATCTGCCGCTGCTATTTCTTTTTCAAAGGTATCTAGGTCAAGACCTGCACCATGAACCTTTGCAAGAGCGATTCCATAGTCTTCTACGTTATAACTAGATTTACCAACTATCTTTGTTATGTTATGAGATGAACCAGCTAAAGTAGTAATAAGATTTCCCCAAAATACATCTTGGTATCCAGATCCACAGATAGTACATCCAGTCTTTTTAGCCATTTCATCTATTTCCTTTGTAATTTCATAAGCTGAATTCCATGGATAAAAAGCTTCTTCGCAGGTAGTGATAGCGTTTACACCATTTCTTGCACAAGCCATCATTGCATCCTTAAGTTCATGCATAAGGCTCATAGTTGTAATTATACAAGCATCCGGTTTTGTATCTGCAAACACTTCATCTATTTTATTAATGCTCTGAATTATAACTCCCTTTGGCTCACATCCAATTATTTCTCCGATATCTTTGCCAATTACATTTGGGTTAACATCAAAAGCTGCAACAATTTCTGCACCCTTTTCATACACATACCTCATGCTGTATACAGCCATCTTTCCACAGCCATATTGTGCTACTTTTACTTTTCTGTTCATAAAACATACCTCCTAATAAATTAATTCATCATATCTACCTATAACGTGTTTTATTAGATTGTCTATTTATTAACAATTCCATCATAAACCTTATAACAGCTATAAAGTCAATAGTAATTCTAGAATTATTTAAAACTAATAGGTATTTGAAGTTTTATGAACATATTCCGTTCATTATAATTAAAAATTGGCAATTCAGCAACAACCTCGCATAAAAAATCTCCAATTATGTCCCAGCCTTGTTCTGCAGCGTAATCCAGAAGTTTATTGGCATATTCCTTTTCCTTGTAAAAACTATCACAATATATACACAAAAATGTATTTTCATCAATAATGCTTGTTTCATTTAGGGCTTTAAAATCCTCATCCACCATTAAAAATACCTCTGTGGATACATACTCACGTTTTTTTAAATGTTTAAGACGCAGTATTGTTCCCACATTTTCAAAATAAACCATAGGCAGATTATATGATATAAGATGTTTTTTTAATTCTCTAAGCATCATCTCATAGGCTTCAATGCCATAGTCGTAAAAGTTTATTCCGCTTTCATAGCTGTATATACGTCGTTTTGGTATATGTTCTGTTACTATTACTCCATCTTTAGGTGCTGAGAAATATCGATTATAATTGCTAATTGTACGTTCTATTGCATTTTTAGTAAGCTTAAGTTCATTTATTTGCTTTTCAATATTTTCTTTGTGACTTTGAAGGAGCCCCTTAATTATCTCAATGTCTTGCTTGTCTAGTTGTTCTTTTATGTTGCATAGTGACATTCCCAATGATTTCATATACTGTATCATATCCAATTTTGCACTTTGCTTAATACTATAATAGCGGTATCCAGTTTCATCATTAATATAGTCTGGTTTAAGTAAATTAATCCGATCATAAAGCCTTAGAGTTTGGCTTGAAACATTATTTATTTTAGCCATTTCTCCTATGGTTAGCCTATCCATATACTCCCCTCCATATAAACATTGATATAGAGTAAAACATTATTGTAAGTATAATGTTTTTATGTATATATTTTATCATAACAATAGAATAATTTTTCTTTTCCTAAAAAAGTCATTTCTCCTATATATTGAAATCCACATTTTTTAAATAGTGAATTCATTTTAATATTTATTGAATAAGTATCTGTTTTTAAATATTTTATATTATTTTCTCTTGCTAATTTCTCTGCAAATTGCATTAATTGAATTCCGATTCCTTGATTTCTGAATTTCGGATTTACTGCCATTCTGTGAACTATCATGGCTTTTTTCTTGGACGACCAATTTAATCCTTTATATTCCTCTGGTTCCATATAGTTTACACATATAAATCCATAAATTTCTCCATTAACGTCTTTAACGTATAAATCTTCTTTTTTAATATCTTCCATAAAATCTTTACTTTGAGGATAATTTTCATCCCATTGTGTATTATTATAAGATATCATTTCTTCTACTGTTAATTTTATAATCTCCATTATTTTATCTAGATCATTTATCTTTGCTTTTCTTATCATATTATCTCCCCTTTACTTTTTTATCTCTAACCAATCTTTTTTTATATTTGTGCTCATCTTTTTTACTAATTCATTCACTATTTGTTTTTCTTCTCCAGTAAAATTTCTAAAACAAGCTTCTATATTTCTATTTTCTTCTTCAATTATTAAGTCATATGTTGTGAGAGATTTTTCTGTTGGAGTTAACTTGTATCCTCTTTTGTCTGCTTCATCCTGTTTTTTCTCTACATAACCTGCTTCGATTAGTTTTTGTACAGCTTTTGTAGTAGTGGTCTTATCCACTCTTAACATATCTGATAACTCTACAAAATTAATACCAGGATTTTCACATATACGGGTTAAAAATATAAATTGGCCTTTTTGCAATTTTAATTTTTTGTATTTTGTATCACTTATAGTGTGTATAGCCCTAGATAAAGCTCCTACTTCTCTTAATATATCACTATCTATTTTCTTTATTGTTTTCACCTCCATATAAACATAGTTGAAAGTTCAACTATATTTATATGATATCTAATATTGGTTGAACTTTCAACTACATTTTAATATTTTATAAGTAAAAACCCTATTAAAAGTTCTATACTTTTAACTTCCATGTAGCTCCTTCCTTAGTATCAATAATTTCTACATTTTCTTTCAGTAATAAATCTCTTATTTTATCAGACTTCTCCCATTCTTTATTAGCTCTTGCAACAGCTCTTTCTTTTAGAAGTTCTTCTATATATTTAATTTTTTCATCATCTAATTTATCTTCATCTTTTTCTTTTATTAAATTTAAGCTAAAAATTCTATCAAAGTCTTCTGTTAAAATTTTCTTCTCTGAGTTATTTAATTTATCATCTTTTATAACATCAAACAAAACTGTAAAAGCATTTGCTATATTTAAATCATCATTTATGCATTTTCTAAATTCTTCTTTGTATTTGCTTATTTTATCTTCATCTAAATTTTCATCTTTATTTATATTTCCAACAACAATTGTTATTTTTTTTCTCAAACTATCTAAAGCTTTTTTCGATTCCATAAGTCTTTCATAGCTAAATGCCAATGGCTTTCTGTATTTTGATTGTAGTGTATAATATCTATAATCTAACGGTGAAAATCCATCTTTTATCAATTTTTCTAGAGTTAAAAATTCTCCACTTGATTTAGACATTTTTCCGTTATCTACAGTTAGGAATTCTCCGTGTATCCAGTAATTTACCCACTTATGCCCTAGTGCACACTCTGATTGAGCAATTTCATTAGTATGATGTACTGGTATATGATCTACTCCTCCGCAGTGTATATCTATATTTTCACCTAAATATTTTATAGCCATTGCAGAACATTCTATATGCCACCCCGGAAATCCTACTCCCCATGGAGACTCCCATTGTAGGATATGATTATCATATTTAGAATTAACAAACCATAATACAAAATCAAATGGATTATTTTTAAACTCATCTACTTTTATTCTGCTTCCAGCTTGAAGTTCTTTCATATTTAAATTTGCCAATTTGTAATAATCATCAAACTTATCTATAGAAAAATAAACATTGCCATTTGCTATATATGTGTATCCCTTTTTCTCTAGTATCTTTATTAGATTTATCATATCTTCAACATGTTCTGTTGCTCTAGCTATTATAGATGGCTTTTTTATATTTAACCTCTCTAAATCTAACATAAACCTATCTTCATAAAATCTAGCTACTTCTAGAACATTCTTGTTTTCCCTCTTAGCCCCTATCTGCATCTTGTCTTCTCCAGTATCTTCATCTGACTGCAAATGGCCCACATCAGTTATATTCATCATATGAGTAACCTCATACCCTTCATACTCTAATGCCTTTTTTAATACATCTTCAAATATATAGGTTCTTAAGTTACCTATATGAGCAAAGTTATAAACTGTAGGTCCACAAGTATACATTTTTACCTTTCCAGGTTCAAGCTCTCTAAATTCTTCTTCTCTTTTATTTAGCGTATTATAAATCTTTAATGTCATATCTTTCCCTCCTTTAATTATTACCAGCTAAAATCTTTTAATTATCAGATGCTAAGAATTAATAAAAAATAAAAAACTGCAAGTAGTCTACAGTTTTCCTTATAAAACAAGAAAAACTACAGAGCCATCCTGCAGTTTATTTTTAATAATTATTAATTATATACTTTATTATCTAATTATATAAATATTAAAATTGGTATAGTACTGCAGTTATTTTAAATTTTTCAATATTTTTAAAACAACAACAGCAACAACACATCATTTTAATATCCTCCTCTTAGAATTTATTTACTTTATTATATTCTATGTTAAATTAATTTTCAATTAAAACTTGCAATCACTTTTTCTTATATATTACATAACATGTAATGATATAAAAGCATATTAGGAGGATTAATGTGATATATTTTTGTCCCATTTATAGTAAATGTTTTAAATACTCCAGCCATGGTAATCTCAACTATAGTGATTACTGGCTTCCTAGGAACATAAGGGCTGAAATAAATAAAAGGCAACCATATTTAATATTGATTGTAAAATAATCCAGCCCCTTCTATGATTTCCTGTTCTGCAAATAAACTTAAGACAGCTGCATTATAATCACTTAGCTTTTGTGCCTTCTTTATTTTTTTAGCATATTTTTTATTGTCTGAAAATATGTAAATCATATACCCCCACAGTTCTTTCATTCTAAATATTGCATTTTTCTCTTCATTAAATACTTCTATGTATGTATTCAAAATTTCATCATGAAAATCTTTTAAAACTTTTTTATCCAAATTAGTATTATTTTTTATGGAATCCATTAATCCCGGATTGGCTATTGTCCCTCTTCCAACCATAACTGTTTTTAGTTCTGGAAAAGCTTTAATTAATTTATCATGATCTCCAACAGTAAAAATATCACCATTATAACATACTGGATTTGTACTTAAAGATAATGCATCTTTAAATACCTCTAAATTAGGTTTATTTCCATAAAAATCTTTTTGTGTTCTAGGATGAATAATTAATTCTTCTATAGGATATTTATTGTAAATTTTTATTAGCTCATAAAGCTCTTCTGGGCTATCTTTTCCTATTCTAGTTTTTATAGAAATTTTCATATCATCCATTCTAAATATTTCATCTAAAAACATATCCAGTTCTTCTCTTTTGGCTAGAAATCCTGAGCCTCTATTTTTTGAAACAACCGTTCCAGAAGGACAGCCTAAATTTAAATTAACCTGGTTATAACCTAATTGTTGTAATTTTCCAGAAGTAGTAATAAAACCTTCTGAATCGTTAGTAAGTATTTGAGGCACTATATTCATTCCTTTATTATTCTCAGGCAAAATATCTCTTAATTCTCTATTCTTAAGGTTTGTACTATTATTTGGAACAATAAAGGGCGTAAAGTATTTATCAATATTATTAAAAAACTTTTCATAAGAATTCCTATATATGTATCCCGTAATTCCTTCCATTGGTGCTAAATAATATTGCATTTAATAACTCCTTTATAAATATTTTAAAAAACAAAATCTTTTAATACATTGTTTAATTTTTTAAAAACTTTTAACACAAACCTTAAGACATATGGTAAAAAGAATGATAATAGTAACACTGAAGCAGCCAAAATTAATATATTATAATTTATAGTTTGTCCTAATTTAACCTGATATAAGTGTATGGCTCCTACAGATATAGCCCCAACAATTAATAATTTAGATGCTATCCATGAAACTACATTTATAACCTGGCATAATAATATTATTACTGATAATATCCCTATTAATGGCAAAGCTAATATCTTAAATGGCAACTTAACCAAATCAAATATTTGTTTAGTATTATTTTTTTGACTTTTTTCAACCGTTTTTCGTTTTCTAGCCTTTCCTTCTTTATTATCATTCGATTTATTTTTCTTATCTTTGTTTTTTGAAACTTCTTTTGAGGTAAAATCATTTTTTTTTGTACTAGCACTTCTCCCTTTACTTATAGAATTTTCACTTTTATTATTGACTCCTGGTTCTCTTTCTACTTCTTGTGTTTGCATAATTAATGTTTGGTTTTTATCCATTAGTTGATTTTCTTCTAAACTATTTAAAGCTTCATATGCCTGATGAAATAACTTCAAAAATTCATTAAGTCGTTTTTCATTAACTACTTCTTTTTTTATTTTTTCTACTTGCTTTTCATAAGCTTCTTTTATTTCTTCTTTTGATGCATTTTTTTCTACACCTAATATTTTATAATAATCTGTCATTTCTTCTCTCCATTTAAAACCAATTAGTTAATATTCTTATTTTAATTTTCACCTTATTACTTCTTAAAATATTGTACCGAAATTTAAAATTAATTTAAATTATCCCCTTCATATAATCCTCTTGCCACAGAAAAATTAAGAAAGGCAGGTATTATTCTACGAATAATTTTACATTTACTCAAGATAACTGTAAAGAAGAAACTACTTCCACTTGGCTAATTGCAGCATTTTAATTTAAATAAGTTTTTATGATCTATCGATCTATCATACTTTTAAAATATTCTGCTTATGCAAAATGAATATTAAGTTTACCATCATTATATTTTGCCTCTATTATTTCTTTAGATTGAAGCTTTGTTGGCAATATGAAACTTCTTCTCTCATTCTTGATTGATATAGTTATTTCATCACCACTTTGCGAAAGCTTTAATTCTTTTTTATCAACAAAAGGCATGTTTATAGCAAGATTATATCCTTCTTCTCCTTTTTCAATAGTAAATATTTTATCCTGAAAAAGAACATTTTCTGGGCTAACTTCTCCATAAATCCTATCTCCAACCTTTTGAAGAGTTTCATATTTTCTTAATTCATCACTCATTAACTCTAATTTAAAAACTGGTATTCCTTTAAAGCTATCATATATATCACCAATGCTCTCCTTTTGAATATTTCCCCATCCTTCAAAATATCCCTTTAGAGAATCCTCAGAGAAAATCTTATTTATAATTATTCCATCAACGTTATAGTCGAATAGATGAAGGTAAGAAAAACTTCTTTTCGCTTCTTTAACTACTATTTTTTCTGGAGTAGTAACTATTCTTATGCTAACTATATCCTTATTAAGCATAAGGCTGTGAAGTTCATCAATTTTTAAATATAACTTTTCAATATCATTGAATGTATCATCTGTTGGCATAGGTATTTTCATAGTTGCTTCAACTATTGGCTTTGCAATCTTTGCCCCTTTTCTTTTAATAGGGAATAGCTTTTCCATCCACCATTTAAATAGGTCTGGAAACTTAAGCAGTGACATAGTTTCCCCAGTGGGAGCACAGTCTACTATTAAAACATCATATTTCCCTTCATCGTATATACTCTTAATTTTAATTAAAGCTAATAACTCTTCAAAGCCTGGAAATACTAGTAATTCCTCTGTTTCTATGCTTTTATCTGATTTTAATGTGATAAGTTTTTCAATATAACTCTTTATATTTCCCCAAGCATTTTCGTTTTCTAAAACTGAATCTATTTCCATTGCGTAAAGATTATTGCTTATTTCTAAAGGATCATTAGATAGTTTTATATCAAATGAATCTCCTAAGCTATGAGCCTGATCTGTACTTACAACTAGTACTTTTTTGCCCTCACTAGCTATTTTGCAAGCTGTTGCAGCAGCCACACTAGTTTTACCCACTCCGCCTTTTCCTGTATATAATATTATTCTCATATTTTCCCCCTCCAATTTACTAAGAAAAATCCACATCAATTTTTTTAGTTGCTTTGCTGCTTGTTTTCTCTTTTATATCCTCTTCTATAATTTCAAAAGCAACCTCCTTAAATAGATTTAATGTCTCTTTTTCTAAATCCTCTACCTTTTCTCTAATCTCCTTTGGCAGTATTTCCTTTATTGCTTCAAATTTATATTTCTCAGACTTTATTATTTTCTTAACGAACTCTTTATTCATATGAGCTCCCCTCTCCCTTATTCAAAATAAATCTTTAATACTTCCTCATTTAACCTTGCAGAAGCTATTGAATATTTTCTAATTATATTAGGTATTGGGATATTCCTTTTGAAATTTCCTATTTTCACGATAATGTCTGTTCCAGATTCAAAGAGATCAAAATCCTTTTTATCAGTAAAAGGTACATAAACATTTAGGCAATACCCTTTTTCTGTTTTTTCAAATGTCTCATTTATTCTTGTTTTTAGAACCTTAAATATATTTTCATCCTGCAGTGAATCCCTTACAACTCTTTCTAAACCACCAACTCCATTTATATCTACTTCATACCACTTTACTTTGTAGATTGGTATATTAGAGAATACTAGGTTTATCTCATCTAAATAGTTTTTTTGAATCTGTTTCCATTGATCAAAAAAGCTATTATCTATATCATCTGGTATTATTCTATTAATATATAATCCATCCACATTAAAATTGTATAGATTTAAATACATGTAACTTCTCTTGCTTTCCTCTATCACCATTTTTTCTGGTATAGTAACAAGTCTTATACTGCAAACCTCTCTATTCTTTAATAGAATTTGTAATTTTCCAAGCTTAACATATAACTTTTCAATGTCATTCAATGCCCTTTCATCAGGCATATCTAATTTAAAAGCTACCTTTGAAATTGGTCTTAATACCTTCATAGCTACCTTTCCAACTGGGAATAACTTTTCCATATACCAGGAAAAAAGCTCTGGAAATTTTAACAAGGAAAGAGTTTCACCTGTAGGAGCACAATCTACTATGATTAAGTCATAAATATTTTTATCATACAATCCTTGTATCTTAATTAATGAAAATAGTTCTTCTATACCTGGGAATACAACCATATCCTCCATTATTTCCTGATCCTCTTCACTTTTGAAGGTAATCATATTTTTAAAAGCTCTTGAAATACTTCCATAATGTCTGTTCATTTCATAATTAGAATCTATTTCTAATGCAAAAAGATTATTTAATATTTCAATAGGCTCTTCCTTTATTTCCTTCATAAATAAGTCACTTAAATTATGAGCCATATCCGTGCTTACTATTAACGTCTTAATCCCCTCTTTTGCTGCCTTAACTGCGTGTGCTGCTGCAGTGGTTGTTTTTCCAACTCCACCTTTGCCTGTAAAAATTATTATTCTCCCCATAATACGCCTCCCTTAATTCCTTTATAGAATAGTTCTTTAATAGAAGTATTTATTTAAAAAAATAACTTAGTAATCTAAGCTATTCTATAATTATTCTTTTAACCTTCTTAACTGATTTATTTTCTTCCTCTGTTCTACTTTCTCCTTGCTTCAATATAGAAATAATTTTGTTAAATATGCTCATAGTAGCAACTCTTTCTTCATCAGTTAATGCTTTATATACTTCTCTAAAATAATATTCAATAATCTTTTTTTCTTTATCAATGAATTCATTGGCTTTTCTAGTTAAAACAATGTTTACTACTCTTCTATCACCATCGTCTCTTTTTCTTTCCACCATCAACTTCTTCTCTAGTCTGCCAACAACTCCAGTGGTTGTGTTTAATGGAGCATTGATATAATTTGAAATCTCTGTCATATTTGCACTCTTATTTCTATAGATAAATAAAAGCACCAATAGTTCATTTTTGGAATAATCTAAAAATGCACTGCTCCATTGATCTGGAAAAAATAAAAATTTTATCTCATCAAAATAATCAAAAATTATTGATTCAAAATTTAATCCGCTATTAGGTACCATAGAAAAGTCTCCTCAAATTAGTTCTTTCATCGAAGTATATTTTATATACTATACCATAAATATTTTCCTGTCAATATATAACATGGAAATATATTATCTATAATATTGCTTGTATATTATTGACAAATAGAAAGTTAATTGCTATTATAAACATACCAACCGTATGTATCTAAAAGGAGGATTTAAATGGCTAGAAACAAATATCCAGAAGTAACTATAAATCGTATTTTGGATATTTCCCTTAAACTGTTTATAGAAAAAGGATATGAGCAGACTACGATTCAAGATATAGTTGATAATTTAGGAGACCTTAGTAAAGGTGCTATCTATCATCATTTTAGTTCAAAGGAAGATATTATTGATGCTGTTACTGCAAGAATGTATGCAGAGCATAATCCATTTGATAATATAAAAAATGATAAATCATTAAATGGATTGCAAAAACTAAAAAAAGTTTTTGTAGAGTCCCTATCTAGTAAAGAACAGCAACAGTTATATCGTTCCTCACCTACATTGATGAAAAACCCTAAATTTCTATCAGGACAGATCAATCAATGTATTACCTTTTATGCTCCTTTATTACAGAAAATCATAGAAGAAGGAATTAAAGACGGTTCTATCACTGTTGACAATTCAAAGGAGTTATCTGAGGTGGTGATGCTTTTAATAAATATCTGGTTAAATCCTGCGGTATTTGCTGTTACAAAAGAGCAGTTTACTAGAAAAATCAGTTTTTTAAAAAGTTTACTTGATAATATGGGATTACCAGTTATTGATGCAGATATCATGGTAGCGCTTAATGACTTTCGTGATGCAACATTTTCCTAATAGTTTTGTAGTATTAAAATATTCTGCCATAAAAGGCAGCTTATTTTTACAGATATACATACCAACGGTCGGTATATATAGAGGTGGAATAATGAAAAGTATAAACATTGGATTTATTGTTGGCACTTTTGTCTCAATTATATTGTTAATTGTAGGAATAATTATATTGTTGTATAGCAGTAATAAAACACAGAAAAATAAATGGGCTTGGTGGCTAATTGTATTTGGAGTTTGTGCTCTAATAAGTGGAGCAATCAATTCAGGAATTTTACTAAAATAATTGGGAGGTAATATTATGCAAGATTTTAATAAGAAAATAATAGAGGCAACAGAAAAATTATCAAAAGAAACCTTATGTAAATCAACAGATACTGTAAAAAAATTAACTCACCCATCAAAGAAGGTATCAAGGATTGGTTCTATTATTGGTGGAACTGTTGGTGTTGGACTTATTATTGCAGGCACAACAAAGTTATTATTAGGGAGCACTATATTAGGAGTGAGTAGTTTAGTTGCAGGTGTTACAACAGTGGCTTCCAATTCTATAAATATGAAAAAAAATAAAAAATAATAGTCTCTTAAGCTATAAATCCTCGACATTATCGTCCAGGGTTTCATTGGTGGAGCTACCATTCCCCATAAAAAAACACAATTGTCTGTAAATAGCTATTGAAGCTACTTGCAGGCAGTTGTGGATCTAAACTTATCATTTAAAAAGTCTACATTATTTATAATACGGTTCAACAAAAACGCCGATTCTTTTATATATGGAATCAGTATTTCTTAGTTTTTAAACATTATTTCCGCAAAATCTTATCCATCGCTTTTCCCTTTGCCAACTCATCGATTAGCTTATCCAAATAGCGAATTTCCTGCATAGTTGGTTCTTCAATATCTTCCACTCGGACACCGCAGACCACACCTTTAATCAAAGTCCGCAAAGGATTCAGTTGGGGAGCTTTCACAAAGAAAGCCTCAAAATCTGTCTGTTTTTCCAGTTGTGCTTCTAACTCTTCCTGGCTATATCCTGTCAGCCAACGGATGATTTCATCGACTTCCGCTTTCGTACGTCCTTTTTTCTCCGCCTTCATAACATAAAGGGGGTAGATGCTTGCTACACTCATTGTATAGATATGATGTTTGGCCATGACACACCATCCCTTAAATAATTTTCTTTATTGTATCACGAAAAATAATCGGGTTCAAACTAAAGTTGCCTTTATTTTTTATTATCCATAATCATCTTATTTTTTTTTAAAATTAATATAATCTCACCGAAAAACTAAAAATTAACCCCTTTTATTAATCTCATCTGTTATTAATGATCTTGAAATATACATGGCTTTTATTATGTTCTTAAGACGAGTGTGATGAACGGTACCCTCCGCAAATTTTAGCTGTGCTTTTTCACATTTGCTGATAATTGAAGATACAGGTGGTAGTGCTTCTACTAATTCTTCTTTTGTATATTTGTCCATAACGTCTTGGTCTGTTATTAATAATTTTGAAATATACAGTGCTTTTATCCTATTCTTAAGTAGTGTGTGCTGTGAAGTACCCTCAGCAAATTTAGGTTGCATTTTTTCACAGTTACTAATAGTTGAAGACACAACCTGTAGTGCTTCTGCCAATTCTTCTCTTATATATTTTTCCATAGGGTTTCACCTCCTTAAAAAGCTATTTAAATCCTGTAGAGAAGATGGTAATAATTATAGATTATTTAATGAATAACAAATTATCTAAAATAAATTCATCAACAACTCTGCCAATACTTAAGCTATCTATATCATTAATCCATTTTTCTGGAATAGCTATATATTTACATGTACTTTCTTTACTTTTTAAATAATTATATATTATATGAGCTTCATCTATTTCGTCCTTGCCAACATTAACTGAACTTTTCAAAGCATCACTGAAATGGGATATAATATTACTTTCAAATTTATGTTTTATTTCATTAATACTAAGATTGCTAAGTTTATACCTTTCACTGAAAAGCAGTTTATTATATCTTATCAAAAAAAACTTAATTTCTTCATTATTTAGAAACTCTACCAAAGCGATATTTTTATTAGCTTCTGTAAATCTAATAATTTTTGCAGTACTTACCAAATGCTTTACTGCTCTTATATAATCTCTATATTTAGCTGCATCTTCAAAATCAAGATTTGCAGCAGCAATATTCATTTTCTGTTCCATTTCTTCCAAAATAGTTAAATCAGTGCCACTAAGCAATTTTATCACTTTTTCTACTAAAGCAAAATAATGCTCTTCAGAAGGATTAGCTGTGCACATACCAATGCACAAGTTCATAGAATACTTTAGACAGCCTGAAGCCTTTCGAGAACTATTAGTACACAAAATTTTATTATGTTCTTTTATACCGTTAAGACCTTTTTCTACAGTATTCTTATTAGTATAAGGCCCAAAATAAAGCTTTCCATCAGAACTGTTATACTCGTTACAGATTTCAATATCTGGATATTTCTCGTCCATTTTTATTTTGATATAACAATAACCTTTTGGGCTTTTCATTTGCCTATTATATATTGGTTTAATTTCTTTGATTAATTTGCATTCAAGCAATAAAGCTTCAAATTCCGTATCTGTTAGAATATAATCAAAGTCCTTAAGATTTTTCACTAATTTCATTACCTTTGAAGAATGAGATTTGGAATTTATAAAATAGGATCCAACTCTATTTCTTAAGTTTTTAGATTTTCCTACATAAATAATAGTATCTAAGGAATCTTTCATAAGATATACTCCCGGTGAAGAAGGCAATTTTTTAATTTTTTCTTTTATGTCCACAGTTATGCTCCCCCTAAAGGCAAATATTAATCAAATTTTATCATATTTTATGGTTAGGTAGAGTTAATATTTTATTCATTTAATAATAAAGAGTGCCTGACTCTATGATATAAATTTAAACAAAGTCAGGCACTCTTTGACTAATTTTAATTAGCGGTGGCTCTTTTCAGCAGCTTCAGCATCTGCTTTAGTCACATGAACTGTACCATGTGGATGTTGAGGTGGTGCATAAATAGAATATACTTTAAGGGGCTTATTGCCCGTATTAATAATATTGTGCCATGTACCAGCAGGTATCATAATTGCAAAATCGTCAGAAACTTTTGCTTGAAAATTCAACCTGTCTTTATTGCTTCCCATTTTAACAAGTCCTTGTCCTTCTTCAATACGTATAAATTGATCAATGTTTGGATGAACTTCTAAGCCTATGTCATCACCAACATTAATGCTCATCAATGTAACTTGCAAATGCTTTCCTGTCCATAAAGCGGTACGAAAAGTATTGTTTTGTTTACTAGCTTCATTAATATTAACTACGAAGGGTTGTGGCCCATAATCCTTCAATTTAATTAAACGATTATCTTCTAAGAATTCTGAAGAATCAACTCTCGAATGATATTCCATTTCATCGACAAAAGGAATATCAGGATAATTATACTGTCTCAAAAAATTCATATCATATATTGGTGTGTTAACAAAATAAGGACACCAATATGTCCTATACCTATTATACATATTGCTCCTTCCTTTCATAGTCTTACGTAATTATAATATGTTCTAGATTTTGGAAATGTGCTTGTATCATTGTGCATAGATACTATACTCAGAAAAAATCTAAATAATCTACTAAGCTCAAAAAATCCTCAACAATACTTTATAGTATTGTTGAGGATTTCATTTGTATAGGTGAAGTGTGACCTTTGAAATCCACAACTTATCCTACAAACTTACATCTCTTCACCATATTTAGATTGACCTAATTGGTTTAAGGTTTCACTTGAGTTCTTAATATGAGTTACTGCCATATAAACATCTTCTATACTCGTGGCTTGTTCTTCAGAGACAGCAAGCATTTCTTGAGATGAAGCTGCTGACTCTTCTAATATACTTGCAATGCTCTCTATCTCTTTTCGAATATTAGAAAAAATACTAACTGTATTTTCAATCATATCTAATTCTCTAACTATGTAGCTATTTATTTGATCAAAAGAACTTTTAGTTTTTTTGAAGCCCTCACTTACATTTTCTACAATAGCTAAACCTGTCTTCACTGCTTCATTTTCTTGATTGGACTTTTGCATAATATTATGGGTTTTATTCTTTATTTGATCTATAGATTGATTGATTTGAATCACAGTATTTTCACTTTCTTCAGCAAGCTTTCTGACTTCATCTGCAACAACCGCAAATCCTTTTCCCGAATCTCCTGCACGAGCAGCCTCTATAGCGGCATTTAGAGCTAATAGATTTGTTTGCTTAGCTATCTGGGTAATCCCTTCTAAAGAAGAATTTATTTCATCCATATAATTATTAAGTTCATCAATATTAGAGCGAGATTCATTGACTGAGTTAATAATATTCTCCATTTGCTTATCCATGAAATGAATCCCCTCATTACCCTCTGCTACAACTATAGAAGCTGCTTGAGATATTTGCATAAGCTGCTTAGAGAATTCGTTTATATTAACTACTCTCTCATCTGCCTCTCCCATCATGTCACTAATCTGCATAACACTATTAGATTGCTCTGTAGCCCCATCAGCAACTTCATTTAAAGTTTTCACAAATGCATTACTACTGTCTTTTATTGTTTCTATATTTTCATTACAATCTCCAATCTGTTGATCAAGAGTTGCTGAAATTTGCTTCATGATTTCCATTGTTTTTTCTAAGTTTTTTGTGAATTCTCTAACATTAAGTTTTTCTTTCTCAGCTAAAGCCATAAAACTATGACCCCATTTAGTTAAGAAATATAATCCTACACAAGAAAATAGATAGCAGGCTAAATTAATTACAAAGACATCTAATGCAAGAGGATGCAAAAACTGCACTACACTGATTTCTATAATATTAATAGCCCCTATTATAATCAAAAACTTACTTTCTAAGTAGATTGAAACAAGCACAAGCCCAAACAAAGAAAATATAGCTGCTTGACCAGGTCTATCGAAAGAAAGAGCACCAATTACCATAATAACTGCTAACATAACTAACAGTGTTACAATCTTTGTATCTGCTTTTCTAAATAAGGCTATTCCTACCATGCTTAATGCTGTAAACTCTATCGCTGCCACATAATAGCCAGAAAAAATATGAAATATAGTCATAATTAATATGGTTGGTAATGCTAATATTAATAAAATCAATAAAAGCTTATTGATTTTATTCTGATAGTTTAATATTATATTTTCTTCATTCATTTCTTAGCTTCCTCCTTAGTTTTCATAAGCTCAATCAACCTTAATTTAATCTTTTTACTACTCTTAATAGTGATTGTTTACTTCCAGTAATTATTGTACATTCTAATATTATACATATAAATGTAAAATAATCATAGAATTAAATATCTATATTATTACCTTGATACAAAATTCTTTATGTAATTATTATTATCGATATCTATTTTAGATTTATTTAGAGCCTATAAGAACTTACCTACTGGAGCTACCCTCACCAAACCAAAAATATAACCGCCTATAAGCAGCTATTTAAGCCACCTACAGGCGGTTCGTGAATTTCATAGTGGAGGCGAAGCACCACCTTTGAAATCCACTACTTTATATTATGAATCAGCTATAAACAGAGTTCTTGGCTTCAGAGGGAGTTATTACTCCCTCTGAAGCTTAGAAATCGTTATCCAGGGACGTAGCCGCTCTTTACTCCAACTTTGAAGAAGATGGGAGTATTAGAGCGGATAGTCATCGGATGAATAACTATTTTCTGAAATTGTATTAACCAGTACCACTTATTCAACAATTTTATAATACACTCTCGCAGTTAAAGAGAATACAATTGCATAAATTACTGCAAAAACAAGGATTGTTATTAATGTGGATATCATAAATAAAGATACATTCCTCAAATTTAGAACTGCAAGAAGCTTTGTAATCATTGGAAATGCAAAAGCAATATGGATTACTGTAGCAACAAGAGGCAGGAAAAATACCATTAATACTTGGCTTCTAATAGTTTTCTTTATTTCATGTTTACTCATTCCTACTTTTTGCATAATCTCAAAGCGTTCCTTATCATCATATCCTTCAGATATTTGTTTATAATAAATAATAAGCACTGTTGCCATTAAAAATAATGTACCTAAAAAGATACCTAAAAAGAACAAACCACCATATACCATAAAGAAGCTTTCCTTGCTGCCTGCAGAACTATCAATATTGACTTCTATGTTATTTACCTTAAATTTATCATTCAACTTATTAGATATGGATAGGATATCCTTATCTGTGCCTTGAACATTAACTCCAATTGAATACTCTTTATGTCCCTCTTTTCCTAATACCTCTATATCATTTACAAACAGTACATAAGTATCTACTATATCTTCCATACCATCTTTTAATGCTGATACAGGTGTATCTAATACTTGTTTGATCTTAAAGGTTTTATTTTCAATGGTAATGCTATTCTTATTATAATTCTTTACTTTTGAAAAAATGACTGCTTCGTCATCAGCAAGGGTAATATTCTTTCCTTCTAATCTGTTATAATCAGAAATAGGAATAAGCGCAAGTACGGCAACATTTGAACTATAATCTTTTTCTTTTGATAATTGAAACTTACCATCTTTTTTTATAGCTGCATAGCCATTATTCCAATAGCTAAGTTTATTTTTCATGTCTATATTAGCATTTTTTGCTTCAGCCTCTAAGATTTCATCTATCTTTTGTGCCTGGCTGTTTGTAATCTGTGAAGCACTCATTACTAAATTTCTTGGGAATCTAGTTTTTATAACATCTTCCATTCCTACATATAAAGCAACAGTGGTTGAAAGCATCACAAGCACTGCAGTACTTAAGATACAAATATTCGCAAGTCCCACTGCATTTTGCTTCATTCTGTACATCATACCAGAAACGGAGATGAAGTTACTTGTCTTATAGTAAAACCTTTTATTTTTTCTAAGAGCCTTTAATACTGCAATACTTCCTGCTGTAAAAAGGGCATAGGTCCCTACCATAACTAAAATAACTGCAAAAAAGAACAAACTTAAAGCCGAAAGTGGTGATTGAACCTTTAGTGCAATTCCATATCCAGTACCAAGAGCTATCACACCTATAATAGTCATAATCCATTTGGTCTTTGGCTCTTTTTCTCCATGCTGTGTACCTTTTAGAAGTTCTATAGGCTTTAACATTCTAATTTGAACTAAATTTGACAACAAGGCTGCAAAAAAAATACCTATAAAAAGGATTAAAGTTTTTATTATAGATGGTACTGAAACATAAAAGCCAAAGGATACTTTAAATTTAAGAATCTTTAAAAGCAGAAGGAACATAAGTTTATTCAGGATGATCCCACAAATGAGTCCAACTGCTAAACTAACGACTGAAGTAAAAATGAATTCAAAAAACAGCACCTTAGCAATATGCTTTTTCTCAAGACCTAACACATTATACAGTCCGATTTCTTTTTTACGCCTTTTGATTAAAAAACTATTTGTGTAAAAAAGAAATATAGCTGAAAAAATTCCTATTACTATTGTTCCTAAACGGAGTATGGTTTTTAAGCTCTCAGAGCCACTTGTGCCCTCCAACCCCTTATTTATTGAAAGAGCATGCATTATATAAAACATTGCTATGGTACATATACAGGTAATGATAAATGGAAAATATGTCTTACTGTTGTTTTTAATATTTATTGCCGCTAACCTTGGATAAAATAGTCTATTCATTTATCCCACCTCCAGTGGCAATGACTGTAAGTGTATTTGAAATTTTTTCGAACATCTCTTCATTAGACATTGAACCTTTATAAATCTGGTGAAATACTTCTCCATCCTTAATAAAAAGTACTCTTCCTGCATGGCTTGCTGCTTTAGTACTATGTGTAACCATAAGGATGGTTTGTCCCTCCCTATTAATTTCGGAAAATAATTTTAATAGCTGGTCTGTAGCTTTTGAATCAAGTGCCCCTGTTGGCTCATCTGCCAAAATTAGCTGTGGTGCTGTAATCAAAGCTCTAGCCACAGCAGCCCTTTGCTTTTGCCCACCAGATACCTCGTATGGGAACTTCTCTAATATATCCTTTATACCTAACTTCTCAGCAATAGGCATTAATCTTTTTTCCATTTCCTCATAGGACTTTCTAGATAAAACAAGGGGTAAAAATATATTATCTTTTAAAGAAAATGTATCAAGTAAGTTAAAATCTTGAAATACAAACCCTAAATTATCTCTGCGAAATGCCACTATTTCGCTTTCTTTAATTGCTACAATGTTTTTATCCTTTAGTAAAACCTCACCACTAGTAGGCTTATCTAAAGATGCCAGTATATTAAGCAATGTAGTTTTTCCTGAGCCGGACTCTCCCATAATTGCAACATATTCACCATTTTCTACTGAAAATGTCACATTGCTTAGTGCTTGAACTTGATTTCCACCAAACCTTGTAGTATATATTTTTTTTACATTATTCACTTCTAATAACTTCATGCTTTTTCCTCCTCATAAGCTTGACTATACTCTAATTATAAGAAAAAGAGAAATGTCCAGCCATAACTTTGCCTTACATTTCTCCTTTTAACCTTACATTGATGTAAGGTTTATTCGATTATAGTTTTTATAGAAGAAAGGTCGATTTTTACTGTTGTCCCAACGTTAATCTTAGACTCAATGGTTATTTTATGCGAAAGCTTATCTAATATCTTTTTGCAAAGATAAAGTCCAATTCCAGTTGCCTTTTTATCCATTCGTCCGTTATACCCAGTAAACCCTTTTTCAAATACTCTCGGCAAATCCTCTTCTGCAATGCCTATTCCTGTATCCTCAATTACAAGTACCTTTGCCTCAGTATTCTCCATATATATTGATATTTTACCACTGTTTGTATACTTTAGAGCATTAGAAAGTATTTGTTCAATTACAAATACCAGCCACTTTTCATCTGTTAATACTGTACAATCCATTTCTTTTAGCTCAAGTACTATATTCTTTCTAATAAACATGTAAGCATATTTTCTAACACTCTGCCTTACAATATCTAATAAGCTGTAATTTTGAAAAAGTAAATCTGATGCTGCACCATCTATCTTTAAATAGCCTAGCACCATTTCAACATATTGCTCAATTATAAAAGTTTGTGTTAATAATTCCTTATTTTCTTCAGTGTGATTACTTTGCAGCAGTAATCTCATTGCAGCAATTGGTGTTTTAATTTGATGTGCCCAAAGTGTATAATAATCTATCATTTCTGCGTGCTTAATATCTATCTTTGACATCAGTTCCATACTTTGATTATAAAATGCTCTCAAAATATTTTGGTAATCCGCTTCAATCAAATTGTTAGCTAGAGGCATTTTATCTAGCCCCGTGTTGATTTGTTTTTCAAGAATGCATAACTCATTATGCTTTTTATAATACTTAATGAAATCATAAACTATGAAAAGAGTCCCCACACAGGCTGATAAAAAAAGTGCATATACAATTGACTCAAGGGGTAAAGAGTATAAAGAAAAAACCATAAAAAATATAGAAAGAAAAACACTGTCCATTACTATGGTTTTCTTGTGATCTATAATATACAATAATACAATCCGTAAAAAAGATTTTTTTTTCATATTATTCCACCATATACCCAATACCTTTTTTTGTTTTAACGAAATCATAAATGCCGGCATCTGCCAGTTTTTTTCTCAGACGAGTAACATTAACAGTTAAAGTATTATCATCTATATAGCTATCACTTTCCCAAAGTCTTGTCATAATATCATCTCGAGAGATGGCTTTACCAATATTCTCAAATAAAATTTGAAGAATCTTAAATTCATTTTTCGTAAGCTCAATTTTATTGTTTTTATATTCCAAGATTGCACTACTAAGGTTTAAAACTACACCCTTATGCTCTATTACGTCCATTTTTCCTCCAAAAGAATATGTTCTTCTGAGTAGTGCTTGAACCTTTGCTACGAGAATATTTAAATCGAAGGGCTTAGCAATAAAGTCATCCCCACCCATATTTACGGCCATAATAACATTCATATTCTCAGACATAGAGGAAATAAAAATTATAGGTACACTTGATATTTTGCGAATTTCGCTGCACCAATGATAACCATTGAAAAACGGTAAAGATATATCCAAAAGCACAAGATGCGGATCAAACTGGACAAATTGTGCAATAACATCTTTAAAATCAACTATAAATTCAGTTTCATAATTCCACTCATATAAAATATTTTTCATTGATTTTGCAATTACCATATCATCTTCAACAATTAGAATCTTATACATATTACATTCCCACACAATTCCTTATTAATATTTAATTTCCTCATTATTATATCATAATTTATATATATCCTTACCTTATCTCCTGCTAAAAATAATCTTCAGCATAAAAAATTATACCTAGTTATTAAATAATTTCACTAATGTTATATAACTAGTCTCTAGCTTTTAGGCTTTCTGCCATATTAACCTTTAAAACCTTCTTTTTACATATTCCCAATGTTACATAGTATACTAGCAAAATAATCGCTAAAGCTATTATTATTTGTGAAGTTTCTAACTTTGCTATAAAGTCAAAATACATATTGGAAGTTAAGCTGTCAAAAAATTGCTGTATTATACTATTTGTTAATGGTATTGCAACTAAAAATCCAAGCCATACTAATACTGATGTGGAATTCAAAATTAACTTTGATATTTCTTTGTTATGATACCCCACTACTTTTAGCATTGAAATATTCTTTCTATTTTCCTCCACCAACATAGATGTGACTATATACACTACAATTACTCCTATAATAGCAGATACTACTGCCATTATATAAAGAAAAACTTTAAAAGCTGCTATAGAAGTTTCTAACCCAGCCTTACTATCCTTAGCAGTTAAAACATTCATCACCTTATTACAATCAATATTTAACTCTTCATCGCTATATAAACCAATATAAGTGTTTTTAGGAATATCTAGCATTTCATTTAGTTTATCCATTGGCAAATATATGTTATCACTATATTGTATATTACATACATCATCAATAGTAATATCATAATCTTTAAGATTTGAATTGTTTTTTATTTTAATAGTATCTCCCTTTTTAAGGTTTAATCTTTTAGCTACAGCACTTGTTATAACTACTTTGTCTTCACCTATAGCATTCTCATCTTTATCATAAAGCTTAATATACTTACTGTTTCTAGTAACCCCATTTAAACTTAGGCTAAATATTTCTCCATTTTTCCTATATTGAAAACTTGATATCATATATGGCTCTCCACCAGTATTATTTTCATATAAGGGTTCCTTTAGCACATATTGATATTCATATCCAAATAGTTCATGAAAGTTACTATTAAATAAAAATTGTAAAGAACTATCAAATGAGAATCCTGTAAGCATAAATATTGATGCTGCTACTATTCCAACAAACATTAAAAAGCTTCTAGATAAATTTGATGTGATTTCTTTCAACTTAAATCTTAACTTAAAGGATCCCTTTTTATGAGGAATTAATTTAGTCAATCTTCCTTTTTTCATTTTACCTACGTTAGCTTTTAAAAGGGAAACTATATTTAGGTTCATTCCCTCCCTTAAAGAAATAAGTGTAGCAAAATAATTTAACAACGTTGGGACAGTAATTAAAAATACAACGTCCATAATATTAAAATGATAAACAGGTTTTGGTATATTATATTCTACTGATGAAATTACTGAAAATAATCTAGTAGTTGCAATTCCTGTTATTCCTCCAATGACTGTTCCTGTTATTGATAAATATAAAGGTAATCTCATATAATGCTTAACAACTTCCCACTTGGTATATCCCATGGACATAAGTGTTCCTATATAAACATATTCCTTCTTAAGCATACGACCATTAACTACCGCCATAATGATACTAGATAA
The DNA here is from genome assembly GCF_053901425.1 of Clostridium sp. JNZ J1-5. Classification (NCBI taxonomy): domain Bacteria; kingdom Bacillati; phylum Bacillota; class Clostridia; order Eubacteriales; family Clostridiaceae; genus Clostridium; species Clostridium sp. JNZ J1-5. Next base: position 1,137,805 of record NZ_CM132773.1, read on the forward strand.
AACCAAAATAAACAAAGGCACTACTTTACTTACCATAATAAGAGATTCAATCTCTCCATCAAAAGTAGATATTCTAGAATTTGTATCTTTATCTGTCCACTCTAACACAATTCCATTTTTGCCAAGTTCTTTTCTAAATTTCTCTTCATTATTTTCCTTAAAAATAACACTATAGTATGTCTTTATATTTTTCTTATCTATATTATTAAAGGTAGTTTTGTCTATCATACACAATCCGAACTTTGTTCCATCACACATAAAATCAGCATCATTTTTCTTAACAGTAAGATAATCTGGTGTAACAAATATTCCACAGACAGTATATTCAGTTCTATCTATAATTAACTTATCTCCAAAACTTAAATTTTGGGCTTCAAAAAAATATCTATCCACCATTATATCATTAGGATTTTTAAGTTCTTCTCCCTCATATAAAACTGGTTTATTTATTGTCTCAGATTTTTGTCTTATACGTAATGTAGCTTTATTATATTCAGTTTCCATATAGATATTTTCTTCCAATATTAAATTATAATTTTTTTCATAATCCTTTATTTCTTTCTGTGATAATTTTTTAGAATAGAAAAAGTTAGCATCCTCTAAAGACTGATCTATTCTATTATCTTGAACATTTTTCTTAATACTTGTGCTGGCTGTCTTTAATCCTAAAAAAGTTGATGTGGATAATATAATTAATATAAGCATGCCTATATAAGTAGCTTTATGCTGAAGGAAAATTCTTTTTATTCTTTTATTTATACTCATTTTCATAGCTACCACACAATCCTTTCTACTGGAATTGGCTGGCTATTAACATCATTATGAGTAACTTTTCCACCACTTATTTTTACCACTCTATGGCTCATTTCAGCAATGGAGCTATTATGAGTTATTATTAAAATAGTTGTATTATACTTTTCATTTATTTCTTTTATAAGTTTTAGAATATCAAGGGAAGATTTGTAATCTAATGCTCCAGTGGGTTCATCACATAACATTAACTTAGGATTTTTTACAAAGGCTCTAGCTATAGCAACACGTTGTTGTTGTCCTCCTGATAATTCAACAGGATACCTTTTAGCTAAATCTGCTATACCTAAATTTTCAAGAATTTCATCGATACATAAAGGATTTTTACATATATCAGCTACTACCTCTACATTTTCATAAACAGTTAAATTAGAAATTAGGTTATAGAACTGAAATACAAAGCCAATGCTATTACGCCTGTAATTTGTTAAATCCTTAGATTTTAAAGAAGTAATTTCTTCACCATCAACATATACTTTGCCTTCATCACTACTATCAATTCCACCGATTATATTTACCAGAGTAGATTTTCCAGAACCTGATGGTCCCAGTATAGTAACTATTTCTCCTTTAGATATTTTAAGATCTACGTCGTCAACTGCTTTTATGCACTCGTCCCCAGATTGGTAGATTTTAGACAAGCTTTTAATTTCAATAAAGCTTTTTGAGTTGTTTAAACTTCCGTTTCCATTAATATTTTTTTGATTTGTCATAGTAAGTTACCTCCAATTATTTATAATTAAGATAGCTCTATGGCAATGCAAAAATCTAATGGCATATATTCCATTTTGGGCATAAAAAATACCTGTGGAACATATGCTACTGTCCCACAGGTCTAAATTTCATACCTGTTGCCCTATGCAGAAGGGCCCGACCTCAGAAACTTTTTACAATTTCATAGTCTGCTCAGTTTGTACTGTAGATATTACGTAATTTAAGTGAAACTCCAAATTTTACATTTGGACAATTGAACTTACTCAAGGACTTGTTCCTTGAATTTCATTTCAACAAATAAATTACCTTTTTGCAGTGCAAAGAGTTTAAAGTTATTATATATTATATTGTATTGATTGTAAATAGTTTCCTATGGATTGTATTCTAATGATTCATACTACTTGAATACTAGATTTAAATTAGCTAAAAATCACTTTAAAAAAGCTAAAGTAATTTGGATTTACAACTGCTACTACAAGCGATGGATCAGCGAAAAATTCTTAGAGTATTTAAAAATAATATCTTGGGAATCTGTTTGGCTATCCACCTGTAAAATTATTTAAGCAAAAACACACTATTATAGTATAAACATGATGTTTTACATGTTTTATCATGTTTTTAATATATAAATGTTTTTTGATAAACTGCATTAATTATATTCTATTTAACATAGACTAATAAGTATAAGTAAATAATAAGTATATATAATAATCTATATTCAAGGTGGTGATTAGTATAACTCCTGAAGAAAGAGCATATATTGCAGGTATTATAGATGGGGAAGGAAGTATAATGTTATTAAAATTTCACTCAAATCAATTTCCTGCTCCTTGTATAAGCATTAGCTCCACAACACCAGAACTGCTGGAATGGATAAAATCCAAAACTCTTGTAGGAACTATAAAAAATAAAAAAAATTATAATACCTTAAAACATAAAAATTCGTTTATATACACTGTTAAATATGACCATGCTATAAAATTACTTAAAGAAATAGAGCCATACTTAATACTTAATTCTAAAAAGGAAAGAGCAAAATTAATTATTAATAACTATAAAAATGTAACAACTAGAAACGGAAGATATTCCGACGCCCAACTTAAGGCAAAAGAAAATTTTTATGAAAATTTCATGAGTATAAAGTAAAAAACACTAACTTTATTGTTAGTGTTTTTTACTATGTATGTCTAATGACTATAATTTTGATACAATCTAGCGGATTTTCCGTTGAAGGTAGAGATTTTAATATTGCTAAATTGTATGTATTTCTGCTAATATGTGCACACCCATTTAAACTATTTCAATCATCTAAAACTCTATATCACTTATTAGATCTTATTCAAGCCTTATCAATTCGAAACGCTTTAAATAAATTTTCACTTGCATGCCCTATCATTTTTAAATATAAATATCCATTGTCCTTTTCAAAACGAGGAGTTAGCGCCAATGAAGGACATCTTTCCGGTCTTGCTTTCTCTTCTGTAATTGAACAAATCTGTTTAGAGTCTACACAATTAATAAAATCTAAAACTCTCACTTGAAATGTTTGTTTTCCAGATGGACCATCAATTTGTGTTGTTAAATAGTACAATCTTTCATTATCATCAGTCACATAAAGACATTTCTCTATTAGATTATCCCAAACAGTTCCTTCCACGTAGTTTCCTCCAACATATGCATACTTCTCCAACACAATAGTTTGTTTCTTTTCAAATTCATATTTAAATATAGTAACAACAACCCTAGATGCATGCCCCCAAATACCTCCTGAATTACTTCTCGCTGGGTAGTCCTTCCTTGTATCTGTGTATATCATATATTTATCACTTAAAAATATTAAACATTTTAGCGAATCTATTTTTGAGGTTTCATTAGTAATAGTATTAATCAAAATAGCAAAATCTGCATACTGCGAATCTGGCATAACAACTATATAATTTTTGTTTGCAAACATATGAAAGTTCTTAAGAGAATATACCGTTTCACCTATATCATCTATAATAATAGTTTCACTATCTTCATTAAAACTTTTTGCTTTAATTTGCAAGATTTCATCATACTTTGTTTTTAATCTTTCTAAATAAAAAACCTTATTATGTGATAAAATATATGCATTATTTATATATCCTTCTTCACTATTGTTAGACTTTATAAAAGAAGTATAAGGTTCAATGCTTTTCAGATATTGCTCCCAACCTCTCACATCAAATGATGATGCTATATCACTAGTATTAATTAATTCATCATCTGTTTCATTTGGTATATAACCATATTTTTCAGCTATTCCTTCACAACCAGTCGCTTTATAAATATTATTGATACTCTGCTGCATTTGAACAATGCTAGTTTGATTAACTGAAAAATATGAAAACAGGCTATTATAAGTTTCAATGTATCTATGATTTTTTGTCCCTAAAAAGAAAAATTCCATTATTACTTGCATTATTGCCTTTTGTGCACTTATACTTTCAATATTTTCAATCGAGCTAAGCGTAACAGATGGCTGTGGATTCTTTACATTAATATATCTTAGTACTGATCGAACAAATGCCCTTTGATATTCATTAGTTTCATCTTGTTCATTAGCAACAGTTACAAGCACAGAAGCCAAAAAGTCTTTTTCATCAATGCTTAGCAAAGTTGAAATATCAAACTTAGTATTAAGATCATAAAGTTCCTTTTTTTGTTTAGCAGATAATTCATCTATAATTACGTCTGTAACTGTATTAATTTCATCAAGCTTATTACTTAAATCCTTTCCTACACGTTCAATTGCTTCTTCTTGCTTACGAAATTTTTCTTCAAATGGTTTTGCTCCAGCTATCATACCTTCTTTAAATTTATCATTCTTGCCAAAAAATTTTTCAAACAACATATTATTTTCCCCCTATTAAAAATCATACTCATTCCCAACTACTATATTGTAAAACTCCTTTTCAAGAAATTCCTCTTTTACAGACTCTATAAATTTTTTATCATTAATTATTCGATATAATGTTATGCTCAAACCTCCAATATCAAGTTTTAACAAATCATGAGTCAAAGCAACATATGCTAAATTACTTGATGATGCAATAATATTGGAGTAGCTAAGAATTTTTTTTGTTTTTAATGAGTATAGTTCCCACGAACCATGCTGTGATTTATCAAAAAACAATCCATGTATTGTTGCAATGAGTGTATTAATTAAACTTGAAAATGCTCCTTGTTTTCCAACATTGATACAATTAACTGCATCTATACCATGTTCTGCAAGTTTTTGCGTCATATCCGGTGAAATAGTAGATAATATTGGAATTGGCAACCCGGCTTTTGACAACTCATCAGATTTATAATGAAATCCCTGTTTAATTACTGAAGCAGCAAGTGCTCTTGGATCACTTTGAATACGTTCTATTACTTTATCAAACATTAAATTTGTATTCGCTTTTTCAATTATCTTAGGCATTAATACACCATTTAATTTAGGCATTTCTTTAACATGATAAGTAGAAAATTTCCAATCGGTTAAAGTACTTGTCATAATATTAGATGTACCAAAAATCCATCCTAATATTGGATCATGTCCTAAAGTTCTAAAACGATGAGAGTTTCCGCTTAACCCTAACTCAAAGTCATTACTCCCAAATAAAGCATCATATGGTACTCCGTTATAAATAATTTCATCCATTGTGGCATAATATCTCTTATACTTGTCCTTATTATGATTGTTAAATAATTTATTAAAAATCTGATCTTCTTTCTCATATGACTCTTTTGCACTTTCATAATGACCAGTTCGTTCATTAAATGATGTAATCATATATTGTCTTATACATTGTAATGATGTTGCAAAAAATAGAAAAGAAATATCCGTGTTACTTAATTTTGTAGCTTGCTTAAATTTAACATCTAAATTTTGAATAATACTATTAGCATTTTTAGCTATATCAGCTACTCTTCCTGATTCTTTTGCAATATCACTTAAATGTTCAATACTTTTATTTGCGTTTGCGAATGCCTGATTTTTTTGTTTTCTTAAAGCATCATAATTTATCATATCAAATATTTCCTTCTGAATATTTTTAATTCTATTCTATAGTAATATCAGTTATATCTTCTATTTTAGATATTTCTATAGTAGTATATTCTAGAACAATAACATCATCAGTTATAGCAATAATTACACCAGATGCTTCATATTGTATTCCATCTTTTCTATAAATTATATTGTAATTGCGTCCCACCATTAATCTAACTTTTATTTCTTCTTTATTATAAATATATATTTTCTCCATCTCTTATAATCCTCCACTTGTTTTTATGCTTAAATCCAAACCCCATATTAACACTTTTCTTACTTATACCATATTTATTTTCTACAACAAATATCCATTAAACTACTCTAATCTTTCTTTTAATGAAGTAATATAATTAAATTATACATAAAAATACATTATTTTACCACATTTTACGATGAATTTAAAAATAGTAATTATAAGAATATTTCAAAATTATATACACGCCTCCAAAAATGCATATTATCTATTAAATAAAACAAAACCCGCTAGAATTGCACAATAAGTTGCTTATCCAGCAGATTTTGTTTATTCTAAATGTTCCATACTATCTTTAAATACAAATATTATTTTATCCTCCGCATTTACAATTACCTTCTCAATAGTTCCTTTCCAAAGTTTCTCATCAACCTCAGTATTTAAGCATTCTTCAGTCTCAATCACCTTAAAAAACTCTGCAATATTTTCCTTCTTTACACTCCGCTCTAATCTTCTTTCATTTATAACTTCGGCTAGAATAGCTGCAGTATAAAGCCAGATAAAACTTCTCATTTTACATATTCAATTATTACCAATAATATGATTTTTTCAGAGCCTTTCGCTCCTCGCTTTCCTCATGTTCTCTTTCTCCAAATAGCTCATCTTTCCTTGCTATAGTTGGATCAAACCAGTCGGCCTTTTTCTTTGCCCAGTCAATCCATTCAGCAGTTTTTTCATTGCCCATCTCTGCTTTTGATTCCAAATCATTAATGTATGCCCTTATTTTACAAGCTACATCATAATCCTTGGCCATGTTTGCTAATGCTATAGTTTTATCAACTTCTTCATTATATCTAATTCTGCGTTCCTCACGTAATCTTTTTTGTTCCTCTTCCCTTCGCTTTTCCTCTTCGTAAGCTTTCCGGTTTTTACGAACGACTTCAGATTCTTCATAAAGTTCTATAAGCATATCACCGAGCCTTGATTCTACTTTTTCCTTTTCTGAATCTCTAAAATACCTACTTTTACGAATACAAATTCTTAGTTTACCATTGAAAACATAATCATATTTTCGAATGTTGGGTTGACTTGCCCACCTATTATGGCGCTTTTCATCTTCATAGATAATTAATTCTTGTGCTTCCTGTCTAGTGATTTCATGCTTGATTTCATCCTGAGCCTCACATATTTCTAAATTTACACGTTCATTTTTAATTGTAAGTGAAAGATCATCATTAACAGTACCGCCCAAAATTTCAACTTGACGATAAAGAGTGTCAAGAATATGATAAACACGTGGAAGTGTTTCATTTGAAATAGCACCCGCAAGAAAAGGAGGACGATTAGAATAATTTTTGAAACCTCTTTGCGTACCCTCAGGTTTCGTGTCATTTTTGTTCCACTCTTTTACCTTTGAACGATTAGCTGTTATTTTTTTATGCAGCCTTGCACCTTCATCCGAAATCTGAATTTGTTCCGCTGCAAGTAGTATCTTTTGCCGTTCATTTTCATCTAAAAAAGCAAGTGTTTGATGTTGGTCCCCTGATTCTTTAATACCTACAAAAGATTTAGCTCCTGTTTTTTCAATAATCCCTTTTGTAGCAGGAAGAGAAGGCTTTTCTATTTTTTCCCCTGATCTAATCCTTGCCCAATAGCCCCTAGGTGGAACAGGAATATTTAATGATTTACATACTTTATGTATTGCAACATCTGATACACCATATTGAAGTGCCACATGAGCGACAGGATTTGACCATACTTCTTCATATAATTTCTCACGATTATAGACATTTCGTTCTCCAGAAACTGTTCTATAAGTAAGCTGGCCATTATCCTTTTCATCTGAAACTTCATTCACAAACATCTCTTTTTTGTCTTCATTCTGTGCTATAGCTTCTATTTTATCACTTTTTAGTTCTGATTGTTTTTTCCCTTCTCTCAAATCGCGTGTATCTTGAGAGGCAGAAGAACGTTTATATCGTTTTGGTACAACATTAATAGGAAGTATTACTTCACTTTGTTGGGATTCGGTTAATTAAATTTTTTCAACTGGCTTTCCAAAACTTAATTTAACCCAGTATCCTGAAGGTGGTATTGGAATATCAATTTTTTTACAAACCCTAAGCAAGTCAGCATATGAGACGTTATATTTTTTAGCAACACCAGATGCTGAAATCTCCCATATTTCATTATACAGAAGTTCTCTCTTTATTTTGAGAAACTGCTCCTCAGCCATAAAAATTCCTCCTCATATAATTTTTCTAGTAACAAAATATAGTATTTTCAATTAAATATCTTCCTCTTTAGAATCAAGCGAAAACGCGTACTCAAATAACTTTAAGTCTCTTGTTCCACGTTTTCGCTTAATATAAAAAGTAGGTCTCTTTTCATTTCTTCAAATTCTGAAATAATTGTATTAAGGCTCTTTTCGATATTTTGAACCTGAACCTCTGATATTCTCCCATACTTGTATGCAATTAATCGTTCGGCAATAATCTGGTAACTCCAACTGTCTAAATATCCTTCCTCATTATGTATTGCAAATCCAATCGGAAGGAGATCATTTCTCATTCCAATACTTACTGCCATTGGTGATATTCCAAGATAGTCTGCTGCTATCTTACAGGTAATTTTAGGAAATTTCCTTATTTCCTCATCTGAGTACTTTGGCATATTCTTCACCTCTATTTTTACTTTTTTTATTATGAGCATATAATTTTTGCACTTACCAAAATTATACAATTAATTCATTTTAAATTAAACATATAATAAAATACTATTTAAAATATTGGGATTGATGAAATAAACAAAAACACCCGCAAAGACAGCATTTCTGCCATCCTTGCGGGTGTCTTATAAACCTTATATATTCCATTCTAATTCCCTGCCATCTTTAAATACAAAGGTTATTTTCTCATCAGAATTTACAACTATCTTCTCAACAGTCCCTTTCCATACCTCTTCATCAAACTCAGTAATCAAGCTTTCTTTAGCTTCAAGCTCCTTAATAAACTCTAAAATTTTCTCCTTCTTAGCACTTCGCTCTAGTCTTTTTTCATTTATCCCTTCAATTTCCTTCTTAATATTTTCATACCTTGCAGCTAAAGCCCTGTACCTTTCTTCATACTCTTCTTGATTTAGAGCTGTTTGAGCATTCTCTTCTACACATTTTTTAAGCATTTCTGTAACAACATCAATCTCATTTTGAAGTTCCAATCTTTCTTTATCTAACTTTGAAGTATCTGTTAAGGCTTGTATTATCCCTTCATATCCTTCTAGGATTTCTTCCTTATTTTCAATTAGGCTATTAAATGCTTCAACAAAAGCCTGCTTTATTCTATCCTCATAGAGGTGCGGTGTACTACACTTTTTATCATTTTTAAATTTAGCGTTGCATTGCAAAATAACTCTTCGGTATTTACTTGTGGAGTGCCAGACCTTACTTCCGTAAAAGCTTCCACATTCACTGCAGACTATCTTTCCCGAAAAGCAGCTTCCTCCTGTTTTATAACCTTTTACCTCTCTGCTCTTATTTAGTTCATGCTGGACTATATCATATACTTCAGGAGAAGTTATAGCAGGATGGCTATTTTCAACATAATACTGTGGTATCTCTCCTTCATTAACTTTCTTTTTCTTAGTAAGAAAATCCACCGTAAAGCTCTTCTGTAAAATCGCATCGCCTTTATACTTTTCATTTTGAAGGATGCTTAGTACTGTACTTTGCTGCCATACTTCTTTACCTGATGGTGTTGGTATTTTACTTGCAGTTAAATGTTTTGCGATTCCTGATGGAGTTTTTCCTTCAAGGAAAAGTTTATAAATCTGTCTTACAACTACAGCTTCTTTTTCTACTATCTTAGGTAAGCCATTTTCTCCCTTTTCATATCCAAGAAATCTTTTATATGGTAAGCTTACTTTACCATCTACAAATCGCTTTCTCTGCCCCCATGTTACATTTTCACTAATGGATCTTGATTCTTCTTGCCAAGTCTACGGAAACATATCTTAAGGATTACCACCTTGACATTCTGGACATTTTCTTTGAAAGATATCAGAGCCATTACTTTTATATTGTTTCCCACAATGTTGACATTCTAATATATAAAAATATTGTCCATGATCAGAACCTTTCTCATGTGTGCATCCTAAGTTTTTCTGTTTATTCCTGTTAATATAACCTTTTGCTGTTGTTTTTGATTCGGACATAATCTTAAGCTCCTTCATACAAAATCTTTGTATTTTACCATTCTTTACAAAATATTATATACTTTTTAAAGATATTCTAGCAATGCTTCTTATACAATTAATGATTAATTATATCTTATCCGCTAAATAGTGCACACCCCTTCAATCAAAATCTCTAGGGGTGTGCATGTCCAACATAAAAAGCTATAAATCTAAGCTAAATAGCACTAAACTTTCCACTCAATTTCATCCAAAAAACAACGAAAACCCCTGAATTCAAGGGTTTTCCATTGTATTAAAATTATAGTTTATGTATGGTGGAGGCGAGGGGACATGCTATTCCATTATTTCTAATGGCACTGACTATATCTTTGACTTAATATTTTAAGCCACTTGGCGTATTATAGAAGTTATATTATGGTTAAAAACTTCTATCCTAGTACTTCCTATTCTCTACAGAGAACTTAGAAGCCTATGAGTCGATACAGGGCTGTTGAATTTCTTCACATACCCCTCGGTATTACCGTCATCTTCATGTATGTTACGGCTTCACCGATAAAGCCAAGTTTTCACTTATGAATTACTTCATAAGGCGACTCTATTATGAATCGAACCCCTGTCCGAAAGCAGCAACACCGCAGCATCTCCGAGTGCAGTCAGTATTTTGACATTCCCTCTATCTCACCCCTACTGACAGGGTTGAGATTTCAGTAGCTTCATAAATTCCGTTCCTAGGTCAAAGCTTTCCTAGGCTCGGTTCCCCACTAATTGACGCCCTATCCTAAGTCGTGGGACTCAAAGGGAGGACGAACAGCCAACTAGGCTGCTAATGCAAAATTGTCTTCTGCGTTTATCTTTAATTCCCAGTTTTTTAACGCTGGTCCAGGAAACCATCGACTCGCTTCTGCAGCACAACATACCCCCGTCGAAAGCCATGTACGCCCCCATGTGATATATTGCTTTGTTATAAAGCAGTATATATTTAGTTTTCAAAATCGTTCTTGTAATATAACATTCTAACATCATTTTATTCTCTTGTCAACAAGCTTCAATCAGCTCACATTTAGTATAATACATCATGAGTAGAGAGATATCAATAGGATTTTTGAGTTACATGAGTTAGTTTTTTATAGCCTGTATATAAGTTTCCACTACAGTAAATCTTACTATCATGTTCAAAAAATATAATTATTAATGGACAATGCAAATTTAATGTACATTGTCCATTAGATTTTTTTACTTTTCCGATTTTTAATTAGGATTGCTGATTGCTAGTTATCAAAATAATAATCAGCAATTTGAAATTAGTTATTACCTTTTATCCACTAACACTATCAACTTAAAAATTCATGCCTAAATTAAGAACATAGCTACTATAGTAGTAACTGTTAAGCCTATGGCTACTGGTTTTAAATTTCTTTTAGCTAATTCAAATACATCCACACCGCATATTGCCGCTACAGGTATTAGAGCCCATGGCACTACAGTACCTCCACCAACCCATATGCCTGCTATTTGTCCAAGTGCAGTCAAGGTCTCTACTCCGCCATTTATTGCTGTTGAAAATAATCTAGCTATAGAGCCTACTAATGAAATTCCTGAAAATCCCGAACCATCTAATCCAGTTATAGCTCCTACTGTAGTTGAAGTAATAGACGCAACTATAGAATTTAACGGAACTTTACTTGCTAAGGCAGCTCCTAAATCATTTACTATACCACTAGAATTTCCAGGTAGTATTTTACCAAATATATCGTTAAATGCAGAGTCACCTAAGTAGAAAAAAGCAGCTACTGGTATAACTACACCAAATATTTTAAATCCAAACTGCAATCCCTTAATTAAATTACTTGTGATTTCTTCTAGTGAATCCTTCTTATAAGTTATTATAGAGATTAAGCTTAGTATAAAAACTGCCGTTCCTCCTATTATAGCAGTAGCATCTCCCCCCTGTAGCTCTGCTTTATACATTACAAGTATATCTAAGGCAAACAAAACAAATATAATTAGAGCTAAAATTTTTCTAGTAATCTCTGATCTAATTAAATGCTCTGGATTATCTCTCACTACTTCTTCAGCTTCATCTTGAATTGATAATTCTCCAGATTTAATATCCCTTCTTATCATATAAAATGCAGCTATTGTAGTTACAAGTCCCATTGTAATAGTTAATGGAATACTTGCTCTTATTACCTTTGATACTTCAACTCCAGCAGCATCTGCTGTAAGCTTAGGGGCTGCCTGAATTATATAGTCACTAGATAGTGCTATACCATGTCCAAATAGGTTCATTGCTACAGCTGCTCCCATGGCTGGAAGTCCTGCTTTTTTAGCTATAGGTAAAAAAAGTGCACCTATAAGGGCAACAGCTGGTGAAGGCCAGAAAAACCATGAAAGTACCATCATAACTAATCCTATAATCCAATATGCCACCCAATAAGACTTTATTATCCTTTTAAATGGATGCACCATCTCTTCATTTATACCTGATGTAACTAGTACATTACTCATAGCAGTTATAACAGAAATTATGAGTATTGTAGGCATTAATTCTTTTGTTGCATAGATGAAGCTATTGAATACTGCCATAACAGACTTATATAAGGAGCCTGTCCCGATTAGTCCCAGAACAAGTATTCCTAATATACATATTAATGATATGTCTCTTTTCTTTATCATAGCTACAATAATCACAAGTATAAATACTAAATAAACATAGTGTAGTGCATTTAAAGTTATTGTCATGCTAATCCTCCGCATAAAATTGGTATATTATAGATTATGCGGACTTATAAATCAGTGTGATAAATAAAAAAAGGGCCTTAAACTTCAAGGCCTATCTATATCTTTCTTTCATTTGTCTGTCTATATCTCTTTTTGCACTCTTTTCCGCTATAGCATCTCTCTTGTCATAATTCTTTTTACCTCTTGCTACTCCAAGTGCAAGTTTAACTTTTCCTTTTTTCAAGTAAAGGCTTAATGGTATTAATGTAAATCCCTTTTGAGCTGTATACCCTAATAAAGTATCTATCTCCTTCTTATGAAGTAACAACTTTCTTTCTCTTAATGGATCTTTATTAAATATATTTCCTTTTTCATATGGACTTACGTGCATATTGCAAACGAAAACTTCTCCATTTTTAACCTGGGCATAACTATCTTTTAAATTGGCTTTTCCGCCTCTTATTGACTTAACTTCTGTACCTACAAGAGCAATACCTGCCTCAAAAACTTCATCTATAAAGTAATCATGATATGCTTTTCTGTTTTGTGCAAGACTATTACTTTTATTATCTTTCCCCATATTAACACCTACTTCTAAATAGTCGTTTGTGGGTATATATTATACACTGTCATAAATTATTAGTCAAGCTATACCAACAAGTTATCTATTTTCTTATTCAATTTTTCCTCATTAATGGCATCCTTAATTTCATCTTCACTCAATTTTGAAATTGGTATCTTAGGTAATTGCTCTACTGTTTCATCAGTTTCATCTTCATTTTTTAATATATCAAAGTATATTTCATAAGAATCTAAGTCTACTTTTGCAACTTTAATTCTTATTTCATCACCTAGTCTATATATTCTCTTAGTTCTTTCACCAATTAAGCATAGATGTTCTTCATCATATACATAGTAATCATCATCCATATTACTAATGTGAACTAATCCCTCTACTGTATTTGGAAGTTCAACAAACATTCCAAAGTTGGTTACTGAAGATACTATTCCATGGTATTCTTCTCCTATTCTTTCACTCATATATTCTGCTTTCTTCAAGTCGTCAACTTCTCTTTCAGCTTCTACAGCAATTCTCTCCATATCTGATGATTGAATAGCTGCATAATCTACTGCCTTTTGTAACTGCTTATATCTATCATCATCAACTGCTCCATATATAGATTCTTTAATTATTCTGTGGATAATTAAGTCTGGATATCTTCTTATTGGTGATGTAAAGTGACAGTAATATTTAGCTGCAAGCCCAAAGTGACCTATACATTCCGGAGAATATCTTGCTTGTTTTAATGAACGAAGCAACAATGTATTTACCACAGTCTCTTCTTTTTTTCCTCTTACTTCTTCAACTATTTGTTGTAATGCCTTTGGATGTACTTCATTGCTGGCTTTTATAAAATATCCTAAATTATAAGCAAATGTTCTAAATCTTTGAAGCTTTTCTTCATCTGGATCTTCATGGACTCTATATACAAAAGGCAACTTAGTCCAGAACATGTGCTCTGCTACTGTTTCATTACATACAAGCATAAATTCTTCAATTATTCTATTAGCAATTGCTCGTTCATAAGGTTTAATATCTATAGGTTTTCCATTATCATTTAATATAATTTTACATTCTTCAAAATCGAAATCAATAGCTCCTCTTCTTATTCTTTTGTTATATAAAATATCACATAACTCTTCCATTACTTTAAAGTCTTCATGTAAGTAATTATATCTTTCTATAAGTTCTTCATCATGATCTCTTAATATCTTAGTTACATCAGTATATGTCATTCTTTCATTTGTCTTTATTACACTCTTGGTAATTCTATAATCCACAACTTTACCTTGATTGTTTATTTCCATAAAACAAGACATAGCAAGTCTATCTACTTTAGGGTTCAAACTACAAATTCCATTTGATAATTCTCTTGGCAGCATTGGGATAACTCTATCAATTAGATAAACTGATGTAGCCCTTTTTAATGCTTCTTTGTCCAGTGGATTCTTTTCTTTAACATAGTGAGATACGTCTGCAATATGAACTCCTAGATAATAGTTGCCATTTTCAAGCTTTTGTATTGATACAGCATCATCTAAGTCTTTAGCGTCTTCTCCATCTATGGTAACCATTTTAATATCTCTTAAATCTTCTCTATTTTCATATTCCTCTGGTGGTATTTCTTGAGATATATTTTGTGCATAACTTTGAACTTTTGGTGGAAATTCTTCTGGAAGTTTAAATTTCTTTATAATTGTGAGAATATCAATTCCCTTTTCTCCCTTTTTGCCGAGAATTTCTTTAATTTCACCCTCTGGATTTCTTCTCTTTTCTGGCCATTGAGTTATTTTAACTATTACTATGTCTCCTTGAGAAGCTCCATTTGAGTGATCTTTAGGTATAAATATATCTTGATGTATTCTCTTATCCTCTGGAACTACAAAACCGAAATTTTTGCTTGCTTCGTAAACTCCAATTATTGTATCATTTGCTCTTTCTGTAACTCTTATTATTTCACCTTCACGTTTCTTGCCCTTATTTTCTTCTCTAAGCACTTTAGCTACTACTCTGTCTCCATTCATAGCGCCATTCATATATGAAGATATAATAAACAAATCTGGACTTCCATCATCTGGTATAACAAAACCATACCCTCTTTGATGCCCTTGAAGTCTTCCAACAATGAGTCCCATCTTTTCTGGAACACCATAATGATTTGTTCTTGTTTTTATTACACTTCCTTCTTTTTCCATAGACTTTAGTATATCCTTAAAATCTTTCATGTCAGATTTTGATATACCAAAAACTTGGGCCAACTCTTGTATATCCATAGGTTTATATGCCTGTTCTCTCATAAAATCTAAAAGTACTTTTTTTATGTTCACTAATTTTCCCTCCAATCGTATAAACACTATATTATGTATTGTTTGCTTTTCTGGCTATTATTAATCGCATGTTTTATTTTTTTAACTTTATCTATTCAATATCCACAATATGAATTTTAATAACATTTATATTTTGATAACATTATATATATTTTAATACTAACTTAATTATCATACCTAGTCAAACTTTGGTTTTCGAAGTATTATTTTCTGAAAATATAATTTATAATATGAAAATAAAGAATTAGTTCTAACAATGAGTAAAGTGCTATAAAATAGCGGCATGTAAGATTACTTGGCTAACGCATATATGTATCACTGAGAAACCTTCAGTTCATAAAGTAGTACTAAAGGCTGCTTTATTTACCTTGTATAATGAACTCATAGTAAATTCATTATACTTTTCCTTTCTTAAAGATAATTTACTATAATAACATAAGACGCTGTGGATTAGTTTTTTTACATATAGCTAGACTATTTAAATTAGGATATAACCACAGCTTTATGCTTATTTGTTAATTAGTTAGATAACGCATGACGTTTTATATAGAGCAAGGATACATTTAGCATAAAGTGAGTGGAACATAGCGGACTAAACTATAAGGAGTGTTCTTATGATTTATATTGGAATCGATGTAGCTAAAGAGAAGCATGACTGCTGTATCGTTGATTCAGATGGTGTTATTATTAATGATTCTTTACGTATATCCAATTCTCGTGAAGGCTTTGAATTGCTTTATTTCTCAATTCTTTCCTCTCTGCCTGACAAGGATATTTCTAACGTAAAAATAGGACTTGAATCAACAGGTCATTATAGCACTAATCTCCAAAACTTCTTGTATGCTAAAGGTTTCAAGCTTTCTATTCTCAACCCTTTAGCTACAAATCTTTTCCGTAAGGCTCAAACCCTTAGGAAAACTAAGACCGATAAAACGGATGCATTAGTTATTGCTAAAATGCTCTTTTCTGATGATACAAAATCCTATTCACCAGTATCATATCAGATTCAAGAGCTAAAGTCACTAACTAGACATAGATATCGTTTAATCGGTTATAGAGGAAAATTAAAAATATCAATAACAAGACTAATAGATATCATGTTTCCTGAACTACCTAAATACTTTTGGTCAATTCATCAAAATTCCTCTTATTGCCTCCTGTCGGAGTTACCTGGTCCGCAGGACGTGGCTAATTGCCATCTCACTAAGCTTACTAGTATTCTAAGTAAGGCTTCTAGGGGCAAATATGGAAAAGATAAAGCTACCGCTTTAAAAGAAGCCGCTAGGCATTCAATTGGAACTAGCACAAAATCTTTATCTTTTGAATTACAACAAACTATTAGGTTAATTCAATCAGTTCAAGCTGAGATTGATGCTTTAGACCTTCAAATAAAAGAAGTTGTTACCGAGATTAATTCTCCAATAATGAGTATTCCAGGTATCTCATATACTCTAGCAGCTATAATACTTTCTGAAATTGGAGATATAGAGAAGTTTACAAGCCCAGCTAAACTTTTAGCATTCGCTGGATTAGATCCTTCTACATATCAATCTGGTAAATACAGTGCTTCTCATACACCGATGGTAAAACGTGGCTCTACATATCTCCGTTGGGCTATACTTACTGCATCTAGAACTGTTTCAATGAGAGATTCAACCTTTGCATTATACTTATCAAAGAAACAGTCAGAAGGTAAGCATTACTATGTTGCCATGAGCCATGTTGCTAAAAAGCTTATACGTGTTGTATTTTATCTTTTAAAAACCAATACCACATTTATTCCACAAATGTAATCCTGACTTTTTAAAAAAGGCAACTAGGTTGCTTTATTTGTCATGCACTTTTTTAAGAAACTAAAAATATAACTTTTCTTTTAAAATTACCTTGACTTCATATAGTTAGTCTAATTACAGGTACTAAAAATAAGAAGGTGTATAATTCACTAAGAGAATTTTGAGCAAGTTCTAGAAATTCTTATAAAGTGAATAGTTAAGGAAAACTTATCTCCATTGGTATTAAGAAAAGTTTTCAATTATAGAAAAACAAGTGTTTAGCTTTGTTAACTGAATTATCGATAAGGCAACTAAATTTAACAAATTAAATAAAATTAAAATTTTTCGTAGCAAAGCGGAGAAAAATATCCATTAATATGATAATTCACCTGCAATACTATATATAAATTTAGGCTATGTTTTAAAAAATTAAAACATAGCCTAAATTTAAAACATATAATACTTTTATAGCACTATATGTTTTATACAAACTTTATAATGTTTTTATACTAGAAATATATATGTAATACTATAAGTTAAAAATCAAATTATTTTATTAAAGTTAAGCACGCTGTTATTACTGCAAATAATATTGATAAAATAATAGTCAATCTGACTAAAAATGATTCATAAGTTCTTGTTTTATTCTTTGCGTAAAATGTTTCTCCACTGGAAGATATTAAATTAAAACCATCTGCTTTTCCTGGCTGTCTTAAAACAGTAACTATAAGTGCAACTGCTACTATTATTTGTGCAATTTGTAAAAATCTATGCACCTACATGCACCTCCTATTTCTATAAGTTTATCTACTATTTATCTTTACATTATTTCTATTCTATCATACTATACAATAAATTACAATAAAAACAAAGCTGCTTGCTTTATACATAAAAATTACCCTTATTCATATTACCATAATACTATTTGTAACTATAAACATTGCATCAGTATATTATATATAAGGAGGAGGATGCCATGTCGTATGCAAATTCATTAACCCCAGCACAGCTTGCTATTCTTTCATCAGTGGTTGCAGTAGCTTTATCTCAAAACCTTAATGCAGATGAAATAAATATTTTAGGAAATTTTGTAACAGCCGTTGGTGCCACATTGCTAATTATTGCAGCTAAAATGGCATCTGACGAGTCTCAGCAGCAATCACAAAATCAAAATAATGGTTCAAAAAATAATTCGCATAATTCACAAAGTAAATCAAACTATTTCTAAATTAGAAATAATTTTTACAATCAAATTCCATCTGAATATAATAACTACTTATACCAAAGTAATAATATTTATGAGAATGATACTTATAAAAGTAAGGGCTATCTAAAAGGTACTCTCACCTCTTTTTAGATAGCCCTAATTCACAAAATATTATTTTTTAAGGTTATAGAAAGCGTTAAGTCCTCTATACTCTCCCATATTTGCTAATTCTTCTTCAATTCTTAATAATTGATTGTATTTAGCAACTCTTTCACTTCTTGCTGGAGCACCAGTTTTGATTTGACCAGCATTTACAGCAACAACTAAATCAGCTATTGTAGTATCTTCAGTTTCTCCAGATCTGTGAGAAACTACTGCTGTGTATCCAGCTCTTTCAGCCATTTCTATTGTATTTAAAGTTTCAGTTAATGTTCCTATTTGGTTAAGTTTTATAAGAATTGAGTTAGCAACTCCTCTTTCAATTCCCATTGAAAGTCTCTTAGTGTTAGTTACAAATAAGTCATCTCCAACTAATTGAACTTTTCCACCAAGCTTTTCAGTTATTAACTTCCATCCTTCCCAATCTTCTTCTGCCATACCATCTTCAATTGAGATTATTGGATATTTTTCTACTAAGTTTGCATAGTAGTCAACCATTTCAGCTGGAGTTAGAGATCTTCCTTCTCCTTTTAATTCATACTTTTTAGCTTCTGTATTGTAGAATTCAGAAGATGCTGGGTCTAAAGCTATAAATATTTCTTCTCCTGGTTTGTATCCTGCTTTTTCAACAGCTTCTATGATAACTTGAATAGCTTCTTCGTTGCTGTTTAAGTTTGGAGCAAATCCACCTTCATCACCAACACCAGTTGATAAGCCTTTATTCTTTAATAAGCTTTTTAATGTGTGATATATTTCTGCACACATTCTTAAAGCGTGAGAGAAAGATTTAGCGCCTGCAGGCATTATCATGAATTCTTGTAGATCTACGTTATTATCAGCATGAGAACCACCGTTTAATATGTTCATCATAGGCACTGGTAAGACTTTAGCGTTAACTCCGCCTATGTATTGATATAAACTAATTCCTAAATATTGTGCAGCAGCTCTAGCACAAGCAAGTGATACTCCAAGCATTGCATTTGCTCCAAGTTTACCCTTGTTTTCAGTTCCATCAAGTTCTATCATTATTTTGTCTATTGCTACTTGATCAAATGCATTCATTCCAACTAATTCTTCAGCAATAATTTCATTTACATTTTCAACAGCCTTTTCAACGCTTTTTCCCATGTAAACAGATTTATCATTATCTCTTAATTCAACAGCTTCAAATATACCTGTTGATGCTCCTGATGGAACTGCTGCTACTCCTACTGTTCCATCTTCTAATTCTACTTCTACTTCTACAGTTGGGTTACCTCTTGAATCTAATATTTGTCTAGCATAAACATCCACTATTTCTACGAAAGTCTTCATTAATATCTCCTCCTAAAATTTAGATAGAATTTATATATACAGTAGAAAACAGTAAATCTGTTTCCTACCGCACTAAATCTTTTTATTATTTAGATTTTATTAAGTTTTTACCTGTCATTTCTTTAGGAACCTCAATTCCCATTTCATTGAGCATTGTAGGTGCTATATCAGCAAGTATACCACCATCTATCAAATCTTTTTCTTTAGCATCATTAGATACATAAATAAATGGTACAAGATTAGTAGTATGTGCTGTCATTGGCCCACCTGTAGAATAGTCTACCATTTGTTCACAGTTTCCGTGGTCTGCAGTTATAAATATTGAACCATTTTTCTTTAGTATTTTATCCACAACTCTACCTAAACATTCATCCACAGTTTCCACCGCTTTTATAGCTGCTTCAATTACACCTGTATGCCCTACCATATCTGGGTTTGCATAGTTTAGTATAATTGCATCATATTCATCAGAATCTATTCTCTTTAAAACCTGATCAGTTACTTCATAAGCACTCATTTCAGGTTTTAAATCATAAGTTGCAACCTTTGGTGAAGGTATCAATACTCTATCTTCATTAGGGTATGGCTCCTCAACTCCACCATTAAAGAAAAATGTTACATGAGCATATTTTTCTGTTTCAGCTATTCTTAATTGTTTCTTTCCAAGATTACTTAAATATTCTCCGAAAGTATTTTTATAACTTTCTGGTGCAAATGCTACATAAACATTTTCGATTGTCTTATCATATTCTGTTAAAGTTACAAAGGTTAAATCTAAATTTTCTCTTTCAAAACCTTCAAAAACTTTATCATTGATTGCTCTTGTAAGTTGTCTTGCTCTATCTGGTCTAAAGTTAAAGAATACTACAGAATCACCATCTTTAATAGTAGCTGTAGGCTCCCCATTTTTTAAAATAACTGTAGGAAGAACAAACTCATCTGTCTTATTATCATGATAAGATCTTTCTATAGCCTCTTTTGTATTAGCCGCATTTTCACCTTTTCCTAACACAAGAGCATCATATGCAAGTTCAACTCTTTCCCATCTTTTATCTCTATCCATAGCATAATATCTTCCTGATAAAGTAGCAATACTACCTACTCCTATTTCCTTCATATAGTTTTCAATCTCTTCTATATATTTTGGAGCTGAATCTGGAGGTGTATCCCTACCATCTAAAAAAGCATGTACATATACCTTTTTTATTCCACTTTTCTCAGCAAAGCTAAGTAATCCCTTTAAATGTTCTATATGTGAATGTACTCCCCCATCTGATAGTAGTCCTAAAAAATGAAGTGAGGAGTTATTTAGTTTAACATTATTAGCAGCTTTTAATAGCGCCTCATTGTTATACAAATCTCCATCTTCTATAGCTTTTGTTATTCTTGTAAGTGCTTGATATATAATTCTACCTGCACCTATATTTAGATGACCAACTTCTGAATTTCCCATTTGCCCTTCTGGAAGTCCAACGGATAACCCACTGGCACCTAACTTAGTGGAAGGATATTCTACTAAAATTTTATCAAGATTAGGTTTTTTAGCTGTTCTAACTGCATTTCCATCTTCATGGCTTGATATACCAAATCCATCTAGAATAGCTAACATTACAGGTTTTTTGCCCATTTAATCACCTCCGTTATATAAGAATTTTACATCATAGAATTCTTATATTATTTATCAAAATTTACTATTCCTGCAAAATCTTCTGCTTTTAATGAAGCTCCTCCTATAAGACCTCCATCTATATTAGGTTTTGCCATTTGTTCTTTTATTGTAGATGGCTTAACTGAACCACCATATTGGATTCTTGTTTTTTGTGCAGATTCATCTCCAAACATTTTTCCAATTGTTTTTCTTACGAAAGCTATTGTCTCTTCAGCTTGTTCTGCCGTAGCAGTTTTTCCTGTTCCTATAGCCCATACAGGTTCATAAGCTATTATAGTCTTTTCAATTTGTTCTTTTGTAAGTCCTGCTAAATCAAGCTTTATTTGTGTTCCTAATACTTCTTCAGTTATATTTGCTTCTCTTTCTTCAAGAGTTTCTCCTACGCAAAGTATTGGAATTAAATTATGTTCAAAGGCTTTTTTCATTTTTTTATTTAAGTCCTTATCATTTTCACCAAAATATTGTCTTCTTTCACTATGTCCTAATATTACATAGTCTACTCCTATTTTTTCTAACATAACAGGTGAAGTTTCTCCAGTAAAAGCTCCACTTTCTTCAAAATGCATATTTTGAGCTCCTACTTTTATATTAGTATCTTTAGTGGCTTTTATTACAGCATCTAAGCATATAGTTGATGGGCAAACAACTACTTCACAAAGAGCATCTTTAACTAACGGTTTTAAATCCTCTATAAGTTTAACTGCTTCTGATACAGTGTTATTCATCTTCCAATTTCCTGCTATAATGGCTTTTCTCAATTCATACACCCCTTATCATTTATGTACTATGAATTAGACACGGATATTGAAACTACTTACCTAAAATTTAATCATAAAATTTCTATTACAGGAAGTTATAAAAATTTTATATAGATAAAGCATCCTCTTCTAGTCCCTAATATCTAGTACTTCTTATAATATTTTTCTATTATTACTCTAATTATTTATCAGTAAGTGCTGCTATTCCTGGTAGTTCTATTCCCTCTAAGAATTCAAGTGATGCACCACCGCCAGTTGAAATGTGTGTCATCTTATCTCCAAAACCTAAATTATTAACTGCTGATGCACTATCTCCACCACCAATTATTGTAGTTGCATTTGATTCAGCCATAGCTTTTGCAACAGCTATAGTTCCTTTTGCAAAGTTTGCAAATTCAAATACTCCCATAGGTCCATTCCAGATTACTGTCTTAGCATCTTTTATAGCATCAGCAAAAACTTCTGCTGTTTTTGGTCCTATATCTAATCCTTGATGATCAGCTGGTATATCTCTGCCTTCTGATATTTTTGGTTCTGCATTTTCATCAAATTTATCAGCATAAGTAACATCTACAGGAAGTAATAATTTTACTCCTTTGTCTTCTGCTTTTTTCATCATTTCTTTAGCATACTCTATTTTATCTTCCTCTAAAAGTGATTTACCTATCTCATGTCCTAGTGCTTTTAAAAATGTATAAGCCATTCCTCCGCCTATTATTAATGTATCTACTTTATCTAACAAGTTATTAATTACACCAAGTTTATCTGAAACTTTAGCTCCTCCAAGTATTGCAACAAATGGTCTTTCTGGGTTTTCTACTGCTTCTCCTAAAAATTGTAATTCCTTTTGAATTAAGTATCCACATACTGATTCACTAACAAACTTTGTCACACCAACTGTTGAACAGTGTGCCCTATGAGCTGTTCCAAATGCATCATTTACAAATACATCAGCAAGTGAAGCTAATTCTTGTGAAAAGTTATCTTCATTCTTAGTTTCTTCTTTTCTATATCTTGTATTTTCAAGTAATACAACATCACCATTCTTCATGTTTTCTACTGCAGCTTTTGCATTTTCTCCAACTACATTACTGTCAGCTGCAAATATTACTTCTTTTCCTAGCATTTCAGAAAGTCTTTTAGCTACTGGTAATAATGATAATTCTGGTTTTGCTTCTCCCTTAGGCTTTCCAAGGTGTGAACAAAGTATAACCTTAGCTCCTTGATTTATCAAATATTTAATTGTGGGCATAGCACCTAATAATCTATTTTCATCAGTTATAACTCCATCTTTAAGGGGAACATTAAAATCACATCTTACTAACACTCTTTTACCTTGAACTTGTATATCCTCTACAGTTTTCTTATTTAATTTCATAATAATATCTCCCTTCACTTTTTTCTGAAAATATATTGAGCAATTCAAGTAATTTCTAACACTTCCTAGATAATTATAATACTAAATCGAGTCAATATCAAAATAATTGGCAAAATAGAATATTTTAATATTTAATGACATCGCCTCCTATAATACCTTTTTTATGCTAATACTTTTTATGCGCTTACTCTTCTTGTCTAATACATATTATTTTACACTGTTTTATTATTATTTATTAGCTTTTAAAATAATCTATCAATGGACATTTTAAGTCCCATATATTGTAATATTCGTCCCACTTTAATTATAATGTATGCTTAACTTTTTTTAAATAGCAATTTTAAAAATTTTGTAATAACAACTACTATTTAAACTGTACCTAAATTATTAACTGTGATAAGTACTATATCAATAGGCTCCTAAAGAAGCCCAGAGCGCTTAATCCGGTGAGGATGGCATGATTTTAGGCGGAGCCTGTTGAAGTCGTATTAGTATTTTATTGATTGCACTCAATTAAGAAATATGAAATTACCGATATTCACATGCTAACGCATTTATTTGTTAATTTATTAAGTTGTCCTCAATAACACTTACTTAGTAACTTTACAGCGCGGCTACGCCATACAAAATTATCATTTTGATTTTTGAAGTCCTTTTAGTATTTACTTTAGTAATTATTAGTTGCAACTAATTAAGGCATGTAAGATTACTGGCTAGCATATATGTATCAGTTGAAGGTTTCTCAATGATACATATATGCGTTAGCCTAGTAATCTTACATGCCGCTATTTTGTTGCATTCTACTTAATATTTATTATCTCTCTCCCTTAATGTATGGTTGACCATCTGCTCTTGGAGCTTCTGTTTTACCAACAAAACCTGCTAAAGCTAACATTGTTAGTATATAAGGGATACTTTGATAGAATTCATTTGGTAGATTTATATTAAATCCTTGAGCGGTCATTTGGAATGCAGTACCAAAAGCGAATAACATACAAGCCCACATGGTTCCAATTGGCTTCCAGTTACCAAATATCATAGCTGCTAGGGCTATAAATCCACGTCCTGCAACCATTCCTTCTCTATATAGTGGAGTATTTCCTATAGATAGTGCAGCTCCGCCAAGTCCAGCAAGTATTCCTGATAATATTACACATAGATATCTCATTTTATATACACTGATTCCTAGAGTATCAGCAGCACTAGGATGTTCTCCAACAGCTCTTATTCTTAATCCTAAAGGAGTCTTGAATATTACATAATTGGTGACAAAAACTAGTATTATTGCTAGTATAACGAACCAATTTAAACTCTTAAGTATTGGTACATTCTTCAAAAATCCTGGAAGGTTATAACCTAATCCTTTAACAACATTAGTCTGTCCTCCAGTTTTAAATATGGGTCCTATTAAGAAACTAGCTAAAGCTGTGGCGAAAAGGTTTATTGCTGTACCTGATATAATTTGATCTGCTCTTAGGTGAATACTTAAGAAAGCATGTATAGCCGCAATAACCCCTCCTGCAATCATTGCAAATATTATTCCAATCACTGGACTTCCAGTTGTATATGATCCGTAAACTGCAAAGAAAGCACCCATTATCATCATACCTTCAAGGCCTATATTAACTACTCCAGATCTTTCTGAAAAAACTCCTCCAAGGGCTGCAAATATAAGAGGCGCTGCCATTCTTAATGTAGCTGCTATCAATGGTATTATAAGATTATCCATTTACTACCTCTCCCTTCTTTCTTTTATCTGCAAAATATTTCAAGATGTAATCTGTTGCTACGAATATAATTATTATTGATTGAATTAAGAAAACTATTTCCTTTGGTATATCATGTAATTGAAGCACTGTTGAACTACTCTTTAGGGCTCCAAACAATACTGCAGAAGCTATACAACCTATAGGGTTTGATTTAGCAAGAAGGGCAACAGCTATACCGTCAAATCCAAAACCAGGAAGTCCCATAAAATCTTGTACTTGATATCTTACGCCAGCTATGTGTGTTGCTCCACCAATACCTGCAATAGCACCAGATAATACCATTGCTAATATCATGTTTTTAGATACACTAATTCCACCATATTCTGAAGCAGAAGGGTTTAAACCTACTCCTCTTATTTCATATCCTATGGTAGTTCTCCATAATAACCAATATACAAGTACCGCAAAAATTATTGCGAAGAAAATACTAATGTTAGCTTCACTTGTGCTGCTAAATCTTAGAAGTCTTGCACTTTCTTGAATTAAAGGAGTACTTGATTTTCCTGGAATAGCAAAAACAGATTTTTTTACTATCCAGTTTGCTACATTCATACCAATGTAGTTCATCATTATAGTATTAATAACTTCATTTGTACCAAATTTTGCTTTTAAAGCTCCTGGTATACCAGCCCATATACCTCCAATAATTATACCTCCAACTATTATAACTATGGCATGAACTATTGGATTTAATCCTGGAATTAATCCTAGTATTCCACCAGCTACCATTCCCATTAAGAATTGTCCTTCTACACCTATATTGAATAATCCACATCTAAAAGCTATTGCGTTAGCTACACCTGTAAATATTAATGGTGTTACGTAAGATAAAGTGGTAAGTGTATTTCTTTGAGTTGAAAAGCTTCCTTGCCAAATTAATTTAAATAAGTCTATTAGAGCTGAAAAATATTGTGTTATTGAGTATCCTTTTGCCCACATAACGAAAAATACAGAAACGAATATAGATACTATAATCGCAAATATAGGGAATAGAAGACTCCTAAGTACGTTTCTTACGCTTTTTAAAGCTTTATTCTCATTTTTCACTTCATTACTCAACTTCATTCACCTCTTTTTCATGACTCTTAAGGCTTCCTCCTGCCATTAAGACACCTAGTTTTTGCTCATCTGCATCTTCCCTATTGAGTACTCCAACTATTTTGCCGTCATACATTACTGCAATTCTATCAGATAAAGCTAAGATCTCATCTAGTTCAAAGGAAACTAGAAGAACAGCTTTTCCAGAATCTCTTTCTTGCACAAGTCTTTTATGAATAAATTCTATAGCTCCAACGTCAACTCCTCTAGTTGGTTGTGCTGCAATTAAAAGATCAGGATCTTTGGAAATTTCTCTTGCAACTATCAACTTTTGTTGATTTCCCCCTGAAAGAGAAGATGCAGGAACTTCATCACTTGGTGTTCTGACATCGAATTCTTTAATTATTTTATTGGCATATTCTCTTATTTTCCCATAATCCATTATACCTTTTTTGCTAAAAGGAGCTGAATGCTGTACACCAAGAATAGCATTTTCAAACAGTGAATATTTAAGAATAAGTCCTCTTTTATGTCTATCTTCTGGAATGTGCCCTAATCCGCTATCCATTATTTCTCTCGTTGATTTACCAAAAACATCCTTGTCATTTAAAATTATTTTACCACTTTCAGGCTTTCTAAGGCCAGTTAAAACTTCTATAAATTCAGTTTGACCATTTCCATCAACTCCAGCTATACCCAAAATTTCTCCGCCACTTATCTTTAGGCTAACCCCATTTACAGCCGGAAGTCCTCTTGAATCTTTTGCATGTAAATCCTCTATAACTAAAATATCTCTACCTGGGTTACTTGGTTTTTTATCTACTACAAGTTTAACTTTTCTACCAACCATAAGCTCAGCAAGTTCATCTATTGAAGTATCCTTAGTATTAACTATTCCAGTAACTTTTCCTCTTCTTATTATAGTTACTCTATCGCTCATGCTCATAACTTCTTTTAGCTTATGTGTTATAAGTATTACTGATTTTCCTTCTGCTTTTAAATTATCTATGATTATATTCAATTCCTCTATTTCTTGAGGAGTTAATACTGCAGTAGGCTCATCTAATATTAATATTTCTGCTCCTCTATATAGTGCTTTTAGTATTTCAACCTTTTGTTGTTGTCCAACACTTATATCTTCTATTACTGCAGTAGGGTCTATGTTAAATCCATACTTTTTAGCAATTTCCTCTACGTCTTTTATTGCTTTGTTTGTATCAAGTTTTAATCCTTTTCTTGGCTCTGTACCTAGTACTATATTTTCAGCTACAGTAAAATTATGAACAAGCATAAAGTGTTGATGAACCATTCCTATGCCTCTTTTTATGGCATCATTAGGGTTGGTTATTTTTACACTTTCTCCCTTTATGTATATCTCTCCTTTTTCAGGTTGATATAAACCATAAAGTATGTTCATCAACGTGGTTTTCCCTGCTCCATTTTCTCCTAACAATACGTGGGTTTCACCTTTTAAAAGTGTAAAGTCCACATCTTCATTAGCTATTGTTCCTGGGAATACTTTAGTAATGCCTTTCATTTCTATTACTTTTTCCATCATTATTCCCCCTAACGGTAATTAAGTTTTATTAGCACATTAGATTTAGATTGTAAAAGCTAGATGTATAATACATCTAGCTTCCCTAACATTAAATATTTTATGCTTTATTTAGAATTTTAAAGATCTTTAAAGCAATTATTTTATAGGTTCTGCTGTGAATTTTTTAGCATCAGCTGGTTTTTCTGGAACTGCAATTTTTCCTTCTTTTATAGCTGCTATATATTTATCAGCTAAAGCTAAAACATCTTGTGGTACATTTGATTTAACTAAACCTTTCATATCCTCTGGAATTACTCCTCTTGAAGATGGAGCTATTCCAACACCTTCTTCAGCAAGACCAAATACTTTTACTGTACCACCTTTAAATTTACCTTCAACTATTTCTTTAGATGCTTCATAAGTTGCAGTGTCAACTCTCTTTATCATACTTGTAAGGATTACATCTGCATATATAGGTTTTTTATTTTCATCTAAAACTGTTATTGCTTGGTCCATGTCAACACCTATAGCCCAAACTTGTTTTCCTGCTTTTCTAAGTTCTTTTGTAGCTTGGAATAATCCAAGACCTACACCACCTGCTGCATGATATATAATATCTGAACCTTCGCCATATTCTGCTTTTGCAAGTTCATATCCTTTTGCAGATTCTGCGAAACTATCAGCATATCTAACATCTACTTTTATGTTTGGATTTACAGCTCTAGCTCCTGCTACATATCCTGCTTCAAATTTACCAATAAGATCTCCTTCTTTACCACCAATGAATCCAATCTTACCAGTTTTAGTAGTTTTAGCAGCTATAACTCCCATTAAGAAAGAACCTTCATGTTCTTTAAATACTAATGATTGAACATTTGGAAGATTAACAACAGTGTCAACTATTGCAAAGTTACTATCTTTAGCTTGTTTAGCTACATCTGTTAAAGCTTTTTCCATTTGATATCCAATAGCAAATGTTAAATTACTCTTCATGTCCAATGCTAAAGCTTGTAGATTAGCAGTGTAAGCATCTTTATTAGTAGATTCTACAGGTTTGTATTGAACTCCAGATTCACTTTGAACTTTCTTTATTCCCGTATCAGCTGCTTGGTTAAATGATTTATCATTTAATCCACCTTCATCAGTTGCAAGTCCAATTATTACGTCTGATTTTTTAGTTTGATTAGTTTGGTCTTTACCCTTGTCTGCTGTACCCTTATTACTTGAACCACACCCTGCAAACAATGATGCCACAACTGCAACTGTTGCTAATACAGCAACTAACTTTCTTTTTCTCATAATTTTACCTCCCAAGATAAGTTGTGTTGTTACGTAAAGGTTTACATAGGATTTCTTAACAAAAGGAACCGTTTCCATTTTCCTTTCACTAATACTCTCTAGTAACTTTTTACATTAAATTTTAACTTTCTATTAATAATATACGCTAAATAAATCTAAAAATCAAGCTGATATTATCTCTATCTTATTTGTATATTAGTTAAGAAAAGGCATTATTTTCAGTTTTACATCAAAATAATGCCTTTTATATTATTTTCTAATTATTCTATATTATAATCTATCTGCTACATATTTAGTTAAATCCGCAAGTCTGTTTGAATATCCCCATTCATTGTCATACCAAGAAACAACTTTAACCATTCTTGTTCCTATAACCATAGTTGATAATCCATCAACTATTGATGATCTTTCATCTCCTCTGTAATCTACTGATACTAATGGTTCTTCACTAAATCCAAGTATTCCTTTTAATTTTCCTTCTGCTGCACTCTTAAATGCTGCATTTATTTGTTCTGCAGTTACATCTTTTGATACTGTACATACAAGATCAGTTACAGAAACTGTTGGAGTAGGAACTCTCATAGCCATTCCATTTAATTTGCCTTTTAGTTGAGGTAATACTAATGCTACTGCTTTAGCAGCTCCAGTAGTTGTTGGAACCATTGATTCTGCTGCTGCTCTTGCTCTTCTTAAATCTTTATGTGGAGCATCAAGCACTCTTTGGTCTCCAGTATATGAATGGATAGTAGTCATTAATCCTTCAACTATTCCAAACTCTTCATCAAGTACTTTAGCAAATGGTGCTAAACAGTTTGTTGTACATGAAGCATTAGAAATTATATTGTGTTTAGCTGCATCATAGTTCTCTTCATTAACTCCCATAACTATAGTTATATCTTCATTTTTAGCTGGAGCTGATATAAGTACTTTCTTAACTGTTCCTTTTAAATGAGCTTTAGCTTTGTTAGCATCTGTAAATAGCCCAGTTGATTCTATAACAATTTCTGCCCCTGTGCTGTTCCAATCTATATCTTCTGGATTTCTTTCAGCGAATATTTTTATTTCATTTCCATTTACAACTATAGAACTTTCTTTTGCTTCTACAGTACCTGCAAATTTTCCATAAAGTGAATCATATTTTAATAAATGAGCTAATGTAGCTGGGTCAGTTAAGTCATTGATAGCAACTACCTGTAGTTCATTGTTGTAATTATTAACTAATGCTTTAAATACATTTCTTCCTATTCTTCCAAAACCATTGATTGCAACTTTTTTCATTTAAAATTACCTCCTAAAATAATCTTTTATATATTATTTTTTTATATACTCTCATTTGAATCTTTATTAGTGTTCTCTTTTTTTATTATATTTATAATCTCTTTAGCAGCGCCTTCATCAGTAATTAATGTATTTTTCGAATTATACCTTTGCACTGCCAATATTGCTTCAGCCTTGCTTTTACCACCAGCTATGGCTATTAAATTTTTTATTTTTTTAGTATCTTCATTTTTAATTCCTGCTGTCGGAGTTGAAAAAACAATTTCTCCATTACAGTTGAAATAACATCCAAAAGCTTCTCCTACTGCTCCTTTTTTCTTTAGTTCATCTATTTCATTTTCATCTAGTCCTCTTTTTATAGCCATTTCATCAGATTTACCAATGCCATATATTAGTATATTAGCTTTGTGTATATGTTCTACTACTTCTTTAATACTTTCTTCATTTAGAATTGCAAATATTTCTGCATAATCCACATTATCAATAAGTTGTAACATTTTATAATCAGCTGACAATTTATCTGCTAACTTAGCTACCAGTGTATTTGCTTGAATTTCAACATTTCTTCCAAGTCCACCTCTTGCCGGTACAATTAAAATATCTCTGTAATCATTTGTCTTCGGCATGTTGTCAACCATTTTCTTTACGCTTGTTCCGCCAGTTAAAGCTATTACATTTTTATCTTTTAATATAGCTTTTAAATGGATAGCTGCACTTTTTCCCATTTCTTCTTGGACAAGATCATTTTCATCTACATCGCCTGGAACAACAATAACCTGACTTAAATTTAAATTATTCTTAAGGAATTCTTCCATATCAGAAAGACCTCTCAGATCATGTATAAATTCTTTTAAGTCTTCTAATATTTTTTTACCTTCATAGTTTACTGTCATTCCTTCAGCATTAATATCAATTAATCCCTGTTTTTTTAAAAATCCAATTTCAGTTCTTACTATTCTTTCACCCATTCCAAGAAAACTTGCAAGCATTCTACGTCCTATGGGTTGGTTATAATAAATAGTAGTTAAAATATTATATCTTTTATCTAATAGCTCTAGTACTTCTGGAACTACTTTTTTTTGAACTTCTAAATTATATTTCAAAAATCAAACACCTTCTTTGGTCACATAATGTCCCATATATTTATTTCATGTCCCACTTTCATTATAAATCATATAATAGTTTTTTAAAAGGGATTTAAGAAAAAAATTGTTAAAACTTCATTTAATTATTTTTTTATAAAATAAAAAGGAAAAGATATATACATTAATACCTTTTCCTTTATTGTTCCTCATGTATTTAATTTTAAAACCTTTTTCTTTTGCTTGAAGATTTTATTCCAATCTCCTCACGATATTTTGCTACAGTTCTTCTTGAAATATCAATATTTCTATTTTTTAATAAATCACATATTTTCTGATCTGAAAATGGCTTCTTCTTATCCTCACCATTTACAAGCTCTTGTATCTCTTTTTTTATTATTTTTGTAGAGATATCTTCAAAGCTATCTGTTCTAGAAATTCCTGTTGTAAATAGATCTTTAATTTTAATAGTACCTTTATCTGTATGAATATATTTTTCTCTTATTGCTCTGCTTACAGTAGATTCATGTATTTCTAGACTGTCTGCTATTTCTTTTAATGTCATTGGTTTTAAATACTCATCTCCAAATTCAAAATATTCTTTTTGAATTTCTAATATTTTTTCAAGAATATTATAAATTGTATTTTCTCTTTGTCTAATACTTTTAATTAGAAATACAGCACTATTTAGCTTATCCTTTACAAATTTAACGGTTTCTTTATCTTCTTCTTTGTTAATTATTTGTTTATATAATTGGTTTATGTTTAATCTCGGAATAGAACCATCATTCATAATTATGCAGTATTCTTCATCTATTTTTTTTATATATGCTTCTGGAACTATATATTTTGTCTCTTCACCAGTATAAAATCCCCTAGAAGGTTTTGGTTCTAAAGATTTTATAATATCACCATAATCTTGAGCTTCCTTAATTGTTATTTTTAAATCTTTTGCTATAATATTATATTTGTTTTCCGCTATCATTTCTAAATAGTCATCTACAATTTTATATATTTTTTCATCTTCAATCCCTTTTGTTTTTAGCTGAATTTTCAAACATTCTTTTATATCTCTTGCCCCTATTCCTAGAGGTTCTAATGATTGAATAATTTCTAAAGCTTTTTCAGCTAATTCTCTAGATATGCTAAGTTCATTTTGTATATCTTCAAGAGTATTATCTAGATAACCTCTCTCATCTATATTTTCTATAATGTATTTACACACAGATTTAAGGTTATTATTTTCATCTAGTTCTACTATTTGTTCTACTAGAAACTCTTTTAGGGATTGTTTTGCACTAATAAAATTAAATGGCGATACTTCTTCTTCATCTTTAGAATAACTACCATGTCCATAATCATCAAAATCCAAGTACTTGAGAAATTTCTTGTAGTCGATTTCATCCTTTAATTTACCTGAATCATTTTCATTTTTCCTATATTCCGCATCTAGTACTGGGTTTTCTTGAACCTCTTTTTCTATATACTTCTGAATTTCAAAGTTTGACATTTGAAGCAATTTAACTGACAATTGCATTTGTTGAGTCATTATTAACTTTTGTTCTTGTGTTAGATTAAGTCTAAACTCCATTCTCATATCTTATCACCACTTTGCACATAGTACTGCATTAACATTATACCATAAGTATGGGCCAATTAAATTATTAATATTTATATTTATGTTATAATGAAGCCTTTATCCCTCTAATTATACAAAAAAACGCCAACTTTTGTCGGCATTTAGATTATTTTCTTGTTTTATAGTAGATTCATTTTCATTAGTTATACTTTTCTATATAAGCTATACCGCAAGCATTAGGGCCTGAATGTGTCCCAACAACACAACCAACTTCACATTCTATATAATTAACTTCTCTTTTAGTTAATTCTTCCTGTAATGCTGGAAGTATATCTTCATTATCTATATGAAGTAATATACTTGTTTCTTCATTATTTAGATTGTTTTCTTCTATAGAATTCAATATAGTTCGTATAGCCTTTTTAGTTCCTCTAACCTTATCTATAACAGCCATTTTTCCATCTACTACAGCCAGTATTAATTTTATATTCAATAGATTTCCTATGGCTCCAGCTGTTTTTGACAATCTTCCACCCTTAACTAGATTGTCCAAACTAGCGAATGCATAGGCTGTTTTAATATGTGGAATAAGTTCTTTAACCTTTTCTTCAATCTTCTTTAATGTATAACCTTCATTTTTTAGTTCTGCAGCTTTTATTGCTAATAATCCTAAACCAGCTGTAACATTTAGACTATCTATTACTATAATATTTTCACTTTCCAGCATTTCCTTAGCAATGCATGCTGATTGATATGTACCACTCATCTTAGAAGAAAGATGTATTGATATAATCTTATAATCTTCATCTAGATATTTTTTATAAATCTCACAAAATCTATGAGGATTTATTCCTGCAGTAGTTGGAAAAACGTCTCCATTACTTATTCTTCGTAAAAATTCCCTTATATCTATATCTATTCCGTCTAAATAGCATTCCTCTCCAAAGTTAACTATTAACGGTATTACATCTATATCATATTTTTCAATAGCCTCCCTATTCAGGTCACAGGTGCTATCCGTTATTATTTTTATCTTTTCCATAGCAAGACTCCCCCCTTATTTCATTTCTGGAAATCCTAATTGTCTCAAAGCCTCATATGCCACTATAGCCACAGTATTAGAAAGATTTAACGATCTGGTAGTTGTATTAACCATGGGAACTCTAATTCTATTCTCAACATATCTATCTCTAATGTAATCTGGTAGTCCTGAAGATTCTCTGCCAAAAACAATAAAATCCCCTAGTTCATATTTTACTTCGTCATGATGATACTTAGTTTCTTTTGTTGTAGACAGAAAAACTCTTGCATTAGGGTACTTTGATATCATATCATCAAAGGATTCATGAATTTCCAAATTAAGTTCTGGCCAATAATCTAATCCTGCTCTTTTTACTTGCTTATCATCTATTTTAAACCCTAGAGGTTTAATTAAATGTAATTTACTGTTAGTTAATACGCATGTTCTTCCTATATTACCTGTGTTTTGAGGTATTTCTGGTTCAAATAAAACTATATTTAAGCTTGGTACATTTGTTTTCACATTTATTCCCTCCCTTGACACATCACATAACTATATTACCTTAATTGAAGAATAAGGTAAAGTAAGAAAATTATTAAATTTGTGTGTCTATGCTCGTACTATATAATGTAATTTATCCTATTTTCACCAAAGCACTTATTTATGTTTTCTTTAAAAAAATTCTTCATATATTCTAGTTCTTCTTTTTTATATACATATTTTCCGTATCCAAATTGTCCATATTTAAAACTTCTTATTTCTTCTTCTAGAGGGAGTAATGTTTGTGGAAAAATGTTTTTTATATTTTCTTTGGCTGTTTTTGTAAACCTATGAGATATTATCTCAAAATCAATTTCTCTTCCATGAAAATATTTGTGTATTTGTAAAATTAAATCCTTATAATCCTCTTCCCAATTTTCGTAAAAAAATACAGGTGCTATTATAAATCCCAACTTATAACCACTTTCAGCGATTTTATATGCTGCCTCAAGTCTCTTACTTATCAATGGTGTTCTATGTTCAAAATCTTTTATTATTCTATCTGTATTTATGCTAAATCTTATCATGGTATTTCCATTATGATTTAAATTTACAAGACTATCTATATCTGTATATTTAGTTACAAACCTAAACTTTCCAAAATCACTTTTCCCAAAATATTCTATAGCACTTTTTAATGCTCCACTATATTCTTCTACAGGTACTGGATCAGATGTAGCAGCTCCCTCAAATATAGTTATATCTGGTTTTCTCGTGTTTATATACTGTTCTGCCTTTTTTAAAATATCATCCATATTAACATGAATTTTTATATATGGCCTTTTTCCCATTCTGGTATTCAAATAACAATATTCACACATTCCCATACATCCGCTTACTAAGGGAAGCTGATAATGAGCTGAAGGCTTGCAGGATTGAAATTCTAAATCTTTTCTAACCCCTACTACTAAAGTATTTTTACCTTCTATATACATGTCACTATGAGTACTACCTGGAATACCCGTTACTCTTCCGGTTTTGGAAATTTTTATCTCAACATCTTTATTAAACTTTTCATAAAGCTTTTTTCCTAGTTCATAGTTTAGGGCAGCTTCTTCAAAAATTATTCTTTTAGGTTTAAACATTTATACTATCCCTTCCTTCTTTTAATTAGGGATAGTATTTGAGTAACTATATTTAAGTATACAAAGTTAAAATAAATTATAGAACAAACTTCTCTATTACTTTTGCAACCCCATCATTGTTATTAGTATCAGTAATATAATTTGCAAATTTTTTTACATAGTCTGGAGCGTTGCCCATAGCTACTCCTAATCCTGCAAAGTTTATCATTGACAGATCATTTTCCCCATCTCCTATGCATATAACTTCACTTCTATCAAATCCATAAAAGCCTGCTAACACATCAGCTGCTTGTCCTTTAGATACGTTTTTGTTCATTATTTCAAAATTATCTTTAAGTGAACTAACTACTTCAAACTTATTTAGTTTTATAATCTCATTTTTTGCTTCTGCTAGAGCTTCATAATCTTTACTAATGCATATACATTTTAAAATTTCACCATTTCTCTTTTTAAATTCTTCTTCTAAATTACCATTTACATGAAGCCTTATTTTCATATCTTCAGGTAAATCTTCATTCATTTCAAGATAAGTATACCCTTTAGGAAATGGTTTTTGTGATACTATAGTATCAAATGTATTATAGTAAATTGTAAAACTATATTTCTTTATTATAGATAGAATATTCATGCAGTCTTCTTCATTTAATCCGGACTGATAGATTACTTCCTCTCTATCTTTTTCTCTTATATAAGCTCCATTTGATGCTATAACTGGAGCCTCAACTCCTAAAAGATGTGCATAATATTTAGCAGAAGTAAATAATCTTCCGGTGCATATAGCTATTTTTACTCCTTTTTCATTAGCCCTTTTTATGGCTTCTTTATTTTTATTACTGATTTCCTTATTATCATTTAATAAAGTTCCATCCATATCTAAACAAATTAACTTATAAGACACTTAAATCTCTCCTCCAGCAATATTAGTTATTATATTGGTTTAGCATTTCAACATCTTTAGTGTAACCAATATATTAATTGCAACTCCTGACCCTATCTTTATGTTTACGTAACAGTGAATTATAATGTGGTTAGAGTCATCAGATAAACAATATTATAACATAGATATTTATTATAAGTTTGCTTATACAATAAAAAAGCTGATATAGTTATCACTTATATCAGCTTTCTTGGCTTAAATAAATATTAAAACAATAATTTAAAACTATTTTTTTGTACCTCTTTTTATAACACCATTTATTGGTACATAATAATCATTTGAAACTAATTCTTGATTTACTAATTTTCCATTTTCGTAAACATTTCTATATACTTTCACCCTATATCCAGTATGAGGTTTTTTTACCTCTTCTGTTTGTCCTGCTGGTAAATTAGGATCATCGATATACTTTGTTGTTGGTTCAATTGTGCTATAAACTTCTGAGGTTAAAGTATATGACTTCTTAGCTAATTCTGAATTTGAATAAATATTAAAATAGATATTTTTATTCGCTGTATATCCCTCAATATATATTGGATATTTAAAAGTATTTTTAAACTTTAAGTCTATATTTCCCCAATCAACTGTTGCATCTAATCCCATTTTAACATAACTTGAAGGGAAAGTATGATGTACTCTCTCTGTAGTTTTTATGTTTCCCTGTAGTAATGCATTGTATAGTGTTGAAGAAACTTGGCATATCCCTCCGCCAAGACCTGAGTCTAACTTTTGGTTTACTATTACTCCTGCTTCCTTATATCCTCTGTCCTTTGTTCTTTCTCCAACTACTTCATTAAAACTAAATGTGTCCCCTGGCATTATTACTTTACCATTAATACTTTGAGTTGCAATACTAATGTTGGTTGATCTTCCTTCTGAAGATGTACTAAAGTTAGTTGAGAAAGAAGTTAGTTTAGAATTTATTGATTTTAAGCTATTCTCTGTTACTTTTGAACTTAATACTTTTATAGGAGCATTTATAACTATATCACTATTTGGATTTTCAGTTATTTTAGAAATAATTTCTTTCTTTAACTTATCACTTTCTAATTCTGCACCTTTTTCATCTGGTGTTGTTTGAAAGCCATTTCCGGCACGTTTTATAGTTGCATCTTTAGGTTTTTTATTTATGTTTTTTTCCATTTCTTTCACAACATTATCTAAAGGCTTATGATTATAAGAAAACTCTAGATTATACTGCTTCTCTACAGGTTTTTTAATTGTTTTAAATTTAGATAATATGTTTAGATCTTTACCATAAGTTGATGCTTTATTTACAGTATCAATAATATTATATTGGGCATTTAATTCCGAATAACCTATTGTATAATTCCTATTTGGAGCTTTAATTATAATTTTTTTATTAAGAATAGCATCTCCATATTTTTCTCTTAATATTTTAATAGATTCTTCTTTTGTCTTTCCAGACAGGTCAACTCCTTGGATTTTCAGCCCAGGAAACATTACGTTATTATACCTTTGAGCAGTAAAGTATACATAACTTATAGTAACAGATACTAGGAGTAAAAAGATTGCAAAAACTAAGTTTCTTATTTTTTTTGTGTCTTTTCTCCTGTTTTTGTTGTTTTTACTTCTACTCATTCTGCTTCTCCCCTCTTTCTTGTTTATTATACTACAAAACCTAAAATAAAAACACATGGAATGTTTTTCATTGGATATGCCACAGAACTATGTTAAAATTTTTTTAAGGAGTGATATTATGAACTATGACAAAACCAAAATTATAAATTATTTAGAAAACCTATTATCAACACCAAGTCCTTCCGGCTATACTTACAAAATAGCTGATTATATAAAAAAAGAGCTTGATGTTTTAAAGGTTCCATATACTATTACGAATAAGGGAGCTATTTTGGCTACCTTAAAAGGTAAAAATAATTCTTACCAAAGAACTTTTTCTGCACACGTTGATACTCTAGGTGCTATGGTTCGTGAAATTAAATCCAATGGAAGATTATCTATAACCTTAATAGGAGGTTTTATGGGAAATTCCATCGAAGGTGAAAACTGCACTATATTTACACTTGAAGATAAATCCTTCACAGGAACTATTCAAACAATTAAACCATCTGTCCATATAAGCGGTGATGAAGCTAGAGATCTTAAAAGAACTCCCGAAAACATGGAAATCATCTTAGATGAAAAAGTTTTCTCTAAAGCTGATGTAGAAAACTTAGGTATCAACGTAGGTGATTTTATTGCCTTTGATCCTAGAAACATCATTACTGAAAAAGAATTTATTAAAAGCAGACACCTTGATGATAAAGCAAGTGTAGCTATCCTCTTATATTCTATAAATTATATTATAAATAATAATATAGAGATACCATTTACAACTAACTTTTTTATAAGCAATTACGAAGAAGTTGGTCATGGTGCTTCTGCGTCTATCCCTCTAGAAACTAAAGAATTTATATCAGTTGATATGGGGGCACCTGGTCCTGGACAAAATTCTTCTGAATATAGTGTATGCATATGTGCAAAAGATTCTTCTGGTCCATACGATTATGAGCTTAGAAAAAAACTTGTAGCCTTATGCAAAGAACATGAAATAGACTATAAAATAGACACTTACCCACATTATGGTTCAGATGCCTCTGCAGCTCTCAGAGCCGGCTGGGATATTAGAACTGCCTTGATTGGCCCTGGAGTCTTTGCATCTCATGCTTATGAAAGAACTCATATGGATTCTATTTTAGCAACACTAGATTTAATTATAAATTATTGTCGAGTAGAATAAGTTACAATTTTGTTACTTAGGTAAAATTCGAATAATTATTATACTAATAATAATTAAATATTCTTTAGAGAGTACTTCATATTTCTTAGTACTCTCTTTTTATTTTAATTTTGTAAAAATTTCATGGATGTAAAATCCTAAACATATATAAAATGTAATTTTTGTAATCATGAGTATAAATAGGCAGGATTTTTGAAACTTTACTCGAATATTGTATCTTATTATAAGTTTTTTATTTGTATTAACATTTCAAATAATACACTTTAGTACAAGGGGGTACTCCAATTGGATATGTATAATAATATTTCTTGTTTAGCTATTTTAGAAAACTTGCCCATACCCGTACTTGTAGTTGATACATATGGCAATATAAAAAAAATGAATTTATCCTCTAAAAATTTATTAAAAAAACTAGATTTTACTACTGATATTGAAGATGAAATTAATATATGCTCTATTATCTATTTCTATGATGAATTAAAATATTTTGTCCATAGCAATTTAAAATCATTAAATTTAGAAAAAAAAATTGAACTTTTAAATGGGACATTATATTTCCAAATTAAAATTAATAAAATATTTAATAACTTAAATATTTTAGAGCTAATTACTATAGTACTATATGATATAACTGAACAAAAAAAAGCAGAACTTTCATTAAGACAGCGTGAGGAACAACTTAGTTCTATATTGGATAATATGCCTGTTATGATGAGTGTTTTTGATAACAACAATAACGTTGTTTTATGGAATAAAGAGTGCGAAAATGTAACTGGTTATACAAAGGAAGAAATTAATTCTTATAAAAGATGGTCTGAGATCTTGTATCCTGATCTAGAATATAGGGAATTTATATTTAAAAAATATGAATCCATAGGTTTAATTTATAAGGATGCTGAATCAGATATAATATGTAAAGATGGAAGTAAGAAAACTATATCTTGGTTTTCAACATCTGCAATCTCAAATATATCTAATTGGTCATATATAAAATTTGGAGTAGATATAACCCAAAGAAAGGTGGCTGAAACAGGCTTAATTGACAAAACTTTGGAGTTTGAATCTATTTTTAAGGCACTGCCCGATATTTACTTTAGATTTAATAGAGATGGAATATGCTTAGATTGCAAATCAGAAGATTTAGATGATTTAATCTCACCTCAGGAAGAGCTTATTAATCGTCATATAGAAGACATTCATCCTAATGCTTTAGGCGTTAAATTTAAATCTGCAATATTAAAGACTTTAAAAACTAAATCATTAGTTATTTTTGAATATGAATTAAATGTAAAAAAAGGTCTTCAATATTTTGAGGCTAGACTTCTACCTATATCTAGTAATGAGGTTGTATCAATAGTAAGAAATATAACTAAACGTAAACAAGTAGATGAGGAGCTTCTAAAAATAGAAAAGCTTAATTCCATAGGTACTCTTGCAGGAGGAGTTGCCCATGATTTTAATAACATATTAACAATAATATTAGGTAACATATCAATGCTAAAAACCTGTGTAGATTCTAATGATAGAATCTTTAAAAAATTATCAGATATTGAAAAAACTGTTTTTCAGGCTAAAAGCTTAACTAAGCAGCTTTTAACCTTTGCTAAGGGAAGCAATCCAATAAAAAAAGTAACTTATATAAATAACTTAATAAAAGAAACTTCTGATTTAGCATTAAGCGGAAGTAATGTAATGTGCCATTTATCCCTTCCTAAAAACTTATGGCCTGTAGAAGTGGACACTGGCCAAATAAGCCAAGTTATAAGCAATCTTGTTATAAACGCTTGTCAGTCTATGCCTAATGGAGGAATGCTTACTATTAAAGCTAAAAATATAACTTTGACAGACAATGAAATAGTGGGATTGTCTGCAGGAAGATACATAGAAATATCAGTAAAAGATCAAGGTTACGGAATAAGTGAAGGTAATTTATTAAAAATATTTGACCCTTATTTTACAACTAAAAAAACTGGCAGTGGGCTTGGACTTACATCCTCTTATTCTATAATAAAGAAACATAATGGACACATTATTGCAAAATCTAAAGTTGGTAAAGGTACAGTATTTCATATTTTTATACCAGCCTGTGATAGTATTCCAATAGAAATTGAAGAGCCAAAGAGTATATTAGTCCACGGCAAAAATAAAATTTTAGTAATGGATGATGAATTGGAAATAAGAGAAGTTTTATACTCAATGTTAACTCATTTAGGATATAAAGTAGAATTATCTAAAGATGGTTTAGAAGCTATAAATTTATATAAAAATTCTATGTTTTCTAATGAACCATTTGATGCAATAATAATGGATCTTACAATTCCTGGTGGAATGGGAGGAGAAGAAGCAATAAAGCATCTAATTAAAATTGATCCTAAAATCAAAGCCTTGGTATCCAGTGGATATTCTTCCGGTGGAGTTATGGCAAACTATGAAAAACATGGGTTTAAAGGAGTTATAAATA
Organism: Clostridium sp. JNZ J1-5; assembly: GCF_053901425.1. Classification (NCBI taxonomy): domain Bacteria; kingdom Bacillati; phylum Bacillota; class Clostridia; order Eubacteriales; family Clostridiaceae; genus Clostridium; species Clostridium sp. JNZ J1-5. The sequence goes on from NZ_CM132773.1 coordinate 1,180,030, forward strand.
AGCCATATACTCTCGAAGAATTAAGTAATGCTTTGAATAATTTATTAAGCAGTTGTTAGTTAAACAACTGCTCCTTTCACTTCCATAGCTACTGCATCACATACTCTTTTATCCAATGCATCAGGTATTATATATTCTTCATTTAACTCTTCAGTATTTATAAGTTCTGCTATTCCTCTAGCAGCTGCTAATTTCATTTTATCAGTTATTTCTCTAGCCTTAACTTCAAGAGCTCCTTTAAATATTCCTGGGAATACTAAAACATTGTTTATTTGATTTGGAAAATCAGATCTTCCAGTTGCCACTACTCTGGCTCCTGCCTTTTTAGCTATGTCAGGCATAATTTCTGGAGTTGGATTTGCCATAGCAAAGATAATGCTATCTTCATTCATGGATTTAACCATATCTTCATTTAATACATTTGGCCCTGAAACTCCAATAAATACATCTTTTCCTTTTATAATATTTTCAATAGATCCTCTCTCAAAGTTTCTGTTGGTGATTTTTGCAATTTCTTTTTGTGCTTCATTTAACCATTCTTCATTCTCTACTAATGCACCTTTTTTATCGCACATAACAATATTTTTCGCACCTGCTAATAATAATAGCCTGCATATAGAAATTCCAGCAGCTCCTGCTCCATTTATAACTATTTTTACTTCTTCAAGAGTTTTACCAACAAATTTTATAGCGTTATAAAGGCCTGCTAAAACAACTATAGCTGTACCATGTTGATCATCATGAAATACTGGAATGTCTAACTGTTCCTTTAACATTTTTTCTATATAAAAGCATTCAGGTGCCTTTATATCTTCAAGATTAATACCTCCAAAAGAAGGTGCTATTAATTTGACAGTTTCAATAATTTTGTCTGGATTTTTAGTATCTATGCATATAGGAAATGCATCTATTCCTCCAAACTCTTTAAACAATACAGCTTTTCCTTCCATAACAGGCAAACCAGCTTCAGGTCCTATATCCCCAAGACCCAAAACTGCTGTTCCATTAGTAACAACAGCTACTGTGTTTCCTTTCATTGTATACTCATAAACCTTTGATTTATCTTCTTTTATCTTAAGACAAGGCTCTGCTACTCCTGGAGTATAGGCAACAGCTAAATCATGTTTTGTGTTTACTGGGACCTTACTTTTTACTTCTAACTTGCCTCTGTTTTCTTTGTGCATTTTTAAAGCTTCTTCTTTTATGTTCATTCTAATCCCCCTAAAACTTTATTAAATACTTATCTAATCATCATTTTTCCCACTAAAATATTCACAATACGGTGCAACAGGACAAATTTCACATTGAGATTTTCTAGCCTTACATATCTTTCTTCCATGCCAAATAAGATAATGGTGAGTGTCACTCCATTTTTCTTTTGGTACATTCCTCATAAGCTGCTTTTCCACCTCATCTACATTCTTACCTTTAGCTATTCCTATTCTATTTGACACTCTAAATACATGAGTATCTACAGCAATAGCAGGAACTCCAAAAGCGTTTGACAATACTACATTTGCAGTTTTTCGACCAACTCCTGAAAGTTCAATTAAATCTTCCATAGTGCTAGGGACCTTTCCTTCATGTTTAGATAAAATTGCTCTTGATGTGGCTAATATATTCTTGCTTTTATTCTTATAAAATCCACAGCTTTTAATTTTTTCTCCCAATTCTTCTTCTGTTAGACTGACCATTTTTTCTGGAGTATTATATTCTTTATAAAGTTCCTTAGTTACTTGATTTACCCTTTCATCTGTACATTGTGCAGATAGAATAGTAGATACTAGCAATTCATAAGGATTTTCAAAATCTAAGCCGCATTTTGCACCCTTATAAGTATCCTCTAATATTTCTATAACCTTTTTCATATGCTCTTTTTTCAAATTTATCACCTGCATAATTTATTTAAATTTTAAAAATAAACTCTGTTATTATTATTCCCATTATATAATAAAAAAGTAGAGATTTATCTGTAAAACTTCCTCTACTTATAGTTATCTATTCTATAGATATTCTCCTCTATAATTTTCTGGTAAAAGCTCAGATATATTTCTCATTAAAAATTCTATTGCTCTATCATCATATTCTTTACCAGATTCCCCTTCAAGTCTTTTAGGAAGGTCAAACATCTTGCCTATATTCACATGAATATCTGCATAATTAAATTTCTCCATTTCCATTTTACCCTCTGAGTTAATTGGTAAAAGTTTTTCAGTTCCTGCCATCCCTATAGGTACAATAGGGACCTTGCAGAGCTTTGCAATTAAAACTATCCCTTTCTTAGCCTTTATCATTTTTCCTGTCCTACTTCTTGTCCCTTCAGGAAATATTAAAACATTTCCACCGCTCTTTACAATATCTATAATTTTTTTAATTCCTTCTTTGTCCGCAGAATTTGGACGGATTGGAGTAGTTTTAACTATACTTAGACCAAGACTGGTTAGTGAATTACTATTTAATTTAACACCAGCTGCAAAAGTTACATCTTTATCTTTAAGAACTCTATCTAATATTAATGCATCAGAATTACTTAAATGGTTACATATAAATATAACTGGTCCTTTTATATCTTTTAGATTATTTTCATTTTTTACATTTATATTTGCATACTTATTAACATACCCGTTTAATATCTTAGTAGATAGATATCTAATTAACCCCTTTGGAAGGTGCCCTATAATACGTGTCATAGCTGGAGATATCATGCATCTGTTCCACCCTTCTTATCCTTTTGTATATATAATACATCATATTTTAGAAATTTTCAAAAGTCTATTATAGTAATCCTGTAAATATGGGGATTTAAAACTTTTATTTTCTCTATTTTGTATTTTATCTAAGTTGAATAAGTTGATTAAAACATTTCTTTGAATTACATTTTTTCCTCTCCAACCACAGGATGTTAATTTATACTTTTCATTGAATTCTTTTTTACTCATATGCAGCAATTCTTCATGATCAATATTTTTCATAAAATCAAAAGGTTTAAATTCTTTAATTTCAGAATAACCTATTTCCATATTATATGGACATACATTTTGACATGTATCACATCCAAATAGCCTTCCTCCAAATTTAGAAAGCCAGTAATCTTCTAACTCCTTTTTTTGAGTTATATAAGATAAACATATATTTGGATTACTCTTAGCTTTATTTATTGCTTTTGTAGGACATGACTTTAAGCATAAATCGCACTCTCCGCATTCTGATTCTTTCGGTATATCGCTTTCCATATCTAAATCTGTAATTATTTCACCTAAAAATACATAAGAACCATATTTTTTAGTTATAATTAAATTGTTCTTCCCTCTAAACCCAATCCCGCATAGATAGGCAATATATCTTTCTGGAAGGGCATTACTATCTACAAAATATTTTGCTTTTCCACCTAAGCTACTAATAAAATTACATATTCTTTCTAAATAACTTGAAACAACTTTATGATAGTCCATACCAAGAGTATATTTTGAAAAATATATAGAAGAACTATTATATTTTTCATGCATATAAGGAAATGCTATAGAAATAATAGTTCTTCCGTCTTCCATATAAATGAATGGATTTATTCTTTTATCTATATCTTTTTCTTCAAATTCATTTTCTAATCCTGAATTTTTTCTTTTTAAAAAGAAATCTTTAAGTTCTTCCAACTTTCTACACTTTGTGAATCCAACAAGATCTATTCCTAAGTCATTACAATAACCTAATATCTTTTCCTTACTATCCATATCAATCCAAATACCTTTCTAGAAGGAATCATTCCATGCATTGTTCTTTTTTCCCATAATCCTCAATCTTTATTAGTGCACTAGCCTTTTTATTTACTATCTTACCTGGTATACCTACTACAGTAGAATCTTTTGGGACATCTTTAAGCACCACTGAATTGGAGCCTATTTTGCAATTGTCTTCTATACGTATAGGTCCAAGTACCTTTGCTCCAGCTCCTATAATAACATTATTTCCAACTGTAGGATGTCTTTTACCTTTATCTTTACCTGTTCCTCCTAAGGTAACCCCATGATATAATGTTACATCATCCCCAACCTCAGATGTCTCTCCAATTACTACTCCCATACCATGATCTATAAATAATCCTTTGCCTATAGTTGCTCCTGGATGTATTTCTATTCCAGTGATAAATCTAGCAAACTGAGATATAAGCCTTGCTAAGAAGAACATTTTTTTCTTATAAAATACATGTGCTATTCTATAATGTATTACAGCATTAACACTTGGATAAAGTAATAATACTTCTAATCTATTTCTTGCTGCCGGATCATTCTTTAATATATTGTCTATATCATATTTAAGCGTTCTAATAAATTTAACCATCTTTTACCCTCCACAAAATTATTTCTAAAATAATAAAAAGCTCCATCTCTAAACATCTAGAGACAAAGCTAAACTCTGCGGTTCCACCCTAATTGGATAAAAAAATCCCAACTTGTTTCGAGCACTATCGTATATAACTAGTTTAAATGCTCTATTACTATAACGGGTAAGACCGTTGCAGCCTACTATTACTTCGGTGCAAAACTCCAAAGGGCACTTCATATAAATCTGATATAGAAATCTCACAGCATATGATTTCCTCTCTGAATATCCTAATTTATATTACTTTCCTTCTTCACTGCATTTCCTACTATTTTACTAAGGATTATATTTTTATTATATGGATTGGGAAATAAAATGTCAACGATTTTTAATATAATATAGAAATATTTTTTCTTATTAAATTAAGGAGCTATTATGTGCAAATATAAATTTAGTGGAAGCATTATTTCTGCTTCCACTAAATTTAACCTATCTGAGCTGTTTACCTGCAAAATCTGTGATTTCCTATAACCTTTATAAGAGGTCTAGACCATATCCAAGCGCTTGTAGCCGTATTTGGATTAAAATAATAAATTGCTCCACCTGAAGGGTCCCATCCATTTAAAGCATCCCTTGCCGCTCTAATTGAATCTTGTTCCATCTCTGCATGTATTTGCCCATCTACTATTGCTGTATATGCTCCAGGTTGATATATAACTCCAGCAACTGTATTAGGGAAATTAGGATGTTTTACTCTATTAAGTACAACAGCACCAACTGCAACTTGCCCCTCATATGGCTCTCCTCTTGCCTCGCCATTTATAAGTCTTGCAAGTAATTGCACATCTGAGCTGTTTGATGATGCTACATTTGAATTTGTTTGTGACCCTGTATCTGAAGGCCCTGCATAAATTCCTAATGCTGCTAAGGTTTGATCTCCAACTATACCATCAACTGATAAGTTATTTTTTCTTTGAAATTCCTTTACAGCAAGGTAAGTTTCATATCCATATGCACCATCTAAATCACCTTTATAATACCCCCAAGCTTTTAATCTTCTTTGTACCTCTGTAACAATTACCCCTTTTGAGCCATAACGATAGGTTGCTGTTTTAATAGTATTACAATATGGAATAACAAAACTTGATACACTAACATATGAAAATAATATTAGTATAACAACTACTCCCATCTTTTTCCAACCTAGCTTGCTCTTCATTAGCAGTCTCCTCCTAAAAACTTAAATATATGATAACGGTGTTGTATATATTTTGTGCAACTTTGTAAAAAATACACTATAGTAAAAATATGATTTATTATAACCTAATAAAAAAATAGAGCTAGCATTGACCATGCATAAGCTCTATTTTAGATAATTAACTTAATTTTAAACTGCTTTTTTTAATTTTTTCTTCCATTTTTCTTCAAACAATTCTTCTATAATATCATTTATAATTACTATTCCTTGTAATTTTTCTTCAGAATCGATAACTGGTATTGTTATAAGATCGTACTTTACAAATTTTCTAATTGCCGAATCCAAATTTTCATCGTCATTTAATTTTATAACTTCTGTATCCATTATATCTTTTAATTTTGCATTTACATCAGAAAACACCAGCTCATTAAGAGATATTACTCCTTGAAGTTTTTCATTTTCATCAGTTATATAAATATAATGAGATATCTTATCTTCAGGGTGTATTTCTTTTAGGAGTTCTATAGTCTCTCCTGTAGTTATGTTTACATTGAAGGCTACAAAATCTGTATTCATTACGCTACCTACAGCTTCTTCCTCATATTTCATAAGATCTCTAACCTTCTCAACATCTTCACTTTCCAAATTCATTAGTAACTTTTCTGCTGTTTCTTCATCTAATTCTTCTAGAATATCTGCTATTTCATCATTTGACATGTTGTTTAGTATATCAGATACCTTAGATTGATTCATAGTTTCCAATATATCTACCTGTATTTCAGGATCTATTTCTTCTAGAGTATCAGCTGCTAGATGTTTATCTAAGCTTTCAAAAATTTTATTTCTATATTTTAAATCTACTTCTTCAAGTATGTCTGCAATATCAGCAGGATGCAACTCGGATATTTTTTTATATGGTACTGATATTTTTAAGCTATCTTCTACCATTTCTAGTGATTCTACATCATCCCACATTATTATTTTATTGTTTGGACGCTTTTTTAATATTTTGCATAATAACTTTACAATTTTATCTAAACCGTATCTTCTACTTAAAGCTAAAATACCAGTTTCTACTGCTATTACACGTATTTCAGATGAAATACTAGCAATCCTTAAGTCATTTACTCTTACCACTTTTTTGCCATTAACGTCTACTATTTGCTTGTCTAATAAGTGTTTTGATAAAAGATAAGAATATGCTCTAGGAATTATATCCTTTACTCCTCTAGCATTTATTTGCATCTTTCCATTATCATCATTAAACTCAACACTTCTAAACTCATAGTTATATACTTCTCCGCCTTTTTTTACTTTATATCCTATAGCTTTAGGATATCCATCTCCAGTAGTAACGTATATATCTGTTAGTTTACCTATGCAATCACCATATTCGTCATAAATATCTCTATGGAGTGCTTCACTTAAATAGAAACTATTAAGCCTCTTCATGGATATTCCTCCTTTGATATACAGAGGAAATCTATATTAAAGTTAAAAATTGACAGTTGACAATTGACAGTTACTAAAAAAATTTAATATAATTATCAACTCTCAACTGTCAACTTTTAACCTATGCCGGGCTTCCTCTGTATAGTTATTCAGTTTTGAAAATTCATCTGATCTCCTACTAAGGGGACCACCTTCCATCTATCCCACCTCTTTTCAATAAAAAATCTCTAAGCATCATTTTAAACTAATTACTAATTTCATAAATGAAGTTTAAATAATGTTTACATAATTTAATTATTAACATAAATATATAATATACCTTCTAATATAAATTATATTATATGCGCGGCAAAATGCAACCATATTTAATGAATTTAATCAAAATTGTTTCTTTATATGAATATAATTGGCTCTAAAATGAAAATTCACTGTTTTTCTCAATTATTTGAGATAATACTTATTTGTATTTATAAAAATTTTGTGAATAGTTACCATACCTTGCATATCTAAATAGGTAAAACCCTTTGTTTATATTTTATCTTCATTATGTTAATATTATTACTAGATTTGGAGGTACATTTTATATGATATTAAACAAAAAGTTCTTACCTATTAATAAAAAAGATTTAAAGGAAAGAAATATAGAACAATTAGATTTTATAATAATAACAGGAGATGCATATGTTGACCATCCTTCCTTTGGAACAGCAATCATAAGCCGTGTACTAGAACATGAAGGATTTAGTGTAGGCATAATAGCTCAACCTAACTGGCAGGACGTAGAAGCATTTAGAATCCTTGGAAAGCCCAAATATGCTTTCTTGATTAATTCAGGCAATATGGATTCTATGGTAAATCATTATACCGCTGCTAAAAAGAAAAGACATACTGATTTATTTTCACCAGGTGGTGAAATAGGCCATAGACCTGACAGAGCTTTAATTGTATATTGCAATAAGGCTCGCGAAGCTTATAAAGGTGTTCCAATAATAATAGGCGGAATAGAGGCTAGTTTAAGACGTTTTGTTCACTATGATTATTGGGAGGATAAGCTTAGAAGAAGCATTTTAATAGATTCTAAAGCTGATTTACTAATATATGGCATGGGTGAAAAAACTGTAGTTCAAGTAGCTAATCTACTAAAGTATGGAATGGATATTAAAAATATAACTAAGGTTAACGGAACTGTTTATGCAGCCAATACTCTAGAAAATATAAATAACTATATAGAAGTTCCTTCCTATGAATCCTGTATTGATAGTAAAAAAGCTTATGCAGAAAGCTTTAAAATACAATATTATGAACAGGACAACATTAACGGCAAAATAATAGCGCAAAAACATGGAGATAGATATATTATCCAAAATAAACCTCAAGAATTACTATCCGAAACTGAGATGGATGAAGTTTATAGCTTGCCTTATACCAGGACTTATCATCCTATATATGAATCCAAAGGCGGAATACCTGCAATTAACGAAATTAAATTTTCTATTACAAGTCATAGGGGTTGTTATGGAGGTTGCTCATTTTGTGCCCTTAATTTTCATCAAGGCCGAACTATACAAAATAGAAGTCAGGAATCTGTTCTTGATGAAGCTAAACTTTTAACTACTCTAAGTGATTTTAAAGGCTATATTCATGATGTTGGAGGCCCTACTGCAAATTTTAGACATAGAGCCTGTGAACATCAAAAAGAGCAAGGAGTATGCAAAAACAAACAATGTCTTTTCCCTTCTCCTTGTAAAAACTTAAAGGTCGACCATAGTGAATACTTAGAGATGTTAAGAAAGGTCAGGAATCTACCTGGAATAAAAAAGGTATTTATACGTTCTGGAATACGCTTTGATTACATTATGGCAGATAAAAATAATAGTTTTCTTAATGAACTATGTAAGTATCATGTAAGCGGGCAACTAAAGGTTGCACCTGAACATATAAATGATAAGGTCTTAAAGCTAATGGGAAAGCCTAAAAATGAAGTTTATGAAGCTTTTGAGAAGAAGTATCATGAAACAAATAAAAGATTAGGTAAAAAGCAATATTTAGTACCTTATCTTATTTCAAGTCATCCTGGCAGTGATCTAAATATTGCAATTGAACTTGCCATTTACATAAAGCAAATGGGTCATACCCCTGAACAGGTTCAAGACTTTTATCCTACCCCAGGTAGCTTGTCTACCACCATGTATTATACAGGTATAAACCCTCTTACAGGAGAAAAAGTTTATGTTCCAAAAACTCCTGAAGAAAAAGCTATGCAAAGAGCCTTACTTCAATTTTCAAAAGAAGAAAATTATAACTTAGTAAAAAAAGCTCTTATCAAAGCTGGAAGAGAAGACTTAATTGGCTTTGGTAAAAACTGCTTAATACCGCCAAGGCAAATAAAATCAAAGCATAAAAATTTTAAAAAGAAAACAAAGTCAGGTAGATAACATTATCTTCCTGGCTTTTTTAATCTACTTATTCCGTAGTTTAATGTTAATATCCATAATATATCACTAATAATTATATTTTCAAATATGCCTTTTCCTGTAATGTTCAGCATAGTTTCAAAAATCAAGAACAAAGATGATACTACTACGAATATAACTCCAATTCTATATATTTTCTTATTTGAATAAGCTATAACTAAAATTATAAATATTACATTAAGTAACATATAAACAATATATACATAGGTGGCATTTATAAAATCCATATAATATCCATATAAGTTACTAACCTTTACTCCTATTGGATACTTATAAATTAAATATACGTAAAACCCTATAAAAATTCCGCTTATAAGAAACATGTAGGAAAAGTTTATTCTATCATCTCTTATTAATATATAAATAGTAACTAAGGCACCTATAGGAATACATATAAGATTTAGAAAATATAACGGCTTTGTCAGATATACATAGTTTACACTATTGAGTAAAAATATAACTAATAGAGTTATATACCTAATCCCTACCCCTATAAAAACTCCAGCACAAATTACCTTCATTTTAATTGGAGCACATTTAAGAACTCTTTTAAATCCTTCATATGTAATGAGTATCATAAATAATAGTAGTACCAAATAAATATAAGGTTTCAACATATTCTCCTCATTAAAATTGTTGTTATCTATATTTATTATTCTTAACTATTCTTTATTCACATTTTTTCGTTATTTGTGTTTATGACTCCTAAAACTTTTAACCCGCCTTTAATACATTCAATTGTAACTGGAAAATCTGGTCCTCTCTCTCCATCTATATCTGTAACTATATCTTCATCACATTCAATCACAAGTTTATTTGTTTTGAAATAAATAAGACCTTTAAAGTCTTCTAAATGTTCACTCTTTAACATTTTTATAAACAAAGCAATTATATCTGTTATCATACCAGCTTTTACAATTATTACATCTAGCATTCCATCAGCTAAATCTGCTTTATAGGCTAAATTAAAATTTCCAGCAGTTTGGCCATTAAATACAAGCATCAAATACATATTTCCGCAGAACTCCATTTCTTCAGAAGTAACTTTAACTTTAAGCTTTCTAAAGTTAGGAATTTGTTCTATTCCTTTTACATAGTAGGCTAATTTTCCTATAGTATTTTTTAGATTCACATCTGTTTTCTGTGATACATCAGTAAATAGTCCTGTACTTGCCACATTTACAAAATATTTATCATTTATTTTTCCAATATCTATATCAGCAGGTTCACTATTTAATATTTGTTCACAAGCTCTTTCTACATTTAATGGAACCCCAATAAATTTTGCAAAATCATTTGCTGTTCCAGTAGGAAGGATTCCTATAGGAATATCTATGTTTAACTTTTTCATATAGTTTACTACATTATCTACCGTTCCATCTCCTCCAGCAATTAATATATATTTGAAGCTATCATCAATATTTTTAAATGCCTGATCTAGTTCATACTCTCTACTAATTCTAAAAGGTTCTACAACATAACCATATTTTTGATGAACCATTATAACTTTGTCAATATCAGTTACTATCGTATTTTCACCTGAATAAGGATTGTAAATGAACTTTACTTTATTCATATATAATTTCTCCTATCAATTCATCAAACATCATTAATTAGAATAATAATGCTTATATTATAATTTCTGTCTTAAATTATTATAATCCTAATATAATAAATTAACAAATTATATGCAATATATAAAATCTATATTAACAATAAATTTGAAAATAATTCATTTTTTATTATACTTATACAAATAAAAAGAACCTATGATATATGTAAGTTCATAGGTTCCTAATTAATCTTGTATATTTTAATTATCCTGTAGGAATATTTTAAACAAATATATTTATATTTGTGGGCTAGCAGGTACTGATATGCTGCTTAGAGCACTTTCTGCTTCATTTGAAAAGTTCGGCTCAACAGCTAAATCTCCTAATGCAACAATTCCAACTACTTTATTATTCTCTACTACTGGAAGCCTTCTTATTTGTCTCTCACTCATTATTCTAGCCGCTTCATGAACATCCATTTCTGGTGTACCTATTACAGGATTAGATGTCATTATGTCCTTTACCTTTTGCTGATGTACATTTTGTCCTTCAGCAGCAGATCTTAAAGCAACATCCCTATCTGTAATTATTCCTACTACTTCCTCTCCTCTACAAACCGGTATAGAACCTACATTATGTTCTTTCATCATTTGGGCAGCACGTTCAACTGTATCTTCTGGGTTTATAGTGGCAACATTCTTTGTCATTATATTCTTTATTTCCATTTGAAGCACCTCCTAAATTTATTTTTACCCAAAAGTTCTTAAATATTTATAAAAAATTTTTTTTAGACTTAAATATTTGTCCAAAATAATATATAATATAATAATAAGTACTATTAAATAAATGAATTGTTGTTTTTAATTCTACGGATTATTATTTAGGAGTGATTTTATAATGGCAAAAAGCGCAGTGCCAAATGCTTTTACTTTAGGAAATCTTGCTTGCGGTCTGCTATCTCTTATTATGACATTTCAAGGAGATTACAAGTCAGCTTGTATATTTATTTTATTAGCAGGTATAATGGATAGATATGATGGAAGAATAGCCAGATTTTTAGATGCATCTTCAGAACTTGGAAAAGAATTAGATTCTCTTGCAGACTTGGTTTCTTTTGGTGTTGCACCCGCAATTTTAGTTTTTAATCTATATAACCTTATGGATTTAGGAATATTAGGATATCTATTAGTACTAGTATTTCCTTTAGCTGGTGCATATAGACTAGCAAGATATAATACTACTGAGTTTGATGGTTCATTTATGGGAATACCAATAACTGTAGCAGGTATGGTTATGTCCTTATATTCTTTTATAACTATGAAAAATACTTCTAATATCTTAATGACAAGTATTCTTATGGTTATCTTATCTTATCTTATGATTAGCAAATTAAAGATTAAAAAAGTGTGACTAATTCTCGGTCACACTTTTTTTAATCTTTAAAACTTAAATCTTCTTGTATCTCTGTAACTATAGATTCCATATTAATTTTATCTTTAAGAACTTCTGATTTTAATTCACAGTAATCAACATAATTATAACTAGATTTTTCTAATATATCTATGATTTCATCTATTACATCACCTAGCTTATTGGCTCTTTTTAGAGCATCCTTTACTTGACCTTTATTAGATAGAGCTATTTTATTTAATTCATCCGCACCACCTATAAGTAGCCTGTAGGAATTTACTAGTTTACCCAGCATATCAGCTAAATTATTTACATCAGTATAATATGTTTGTATAACTTTTCTGTTTCCCAACTAATCACCTTATGAATTAATATCATAATAATTATATTAAAATAATTATAAATTCATACCAAGTAATAATATCCCATAGTTATCATAATATATATAGCTATTAAAATTGCTCCTTCAAGCCAATAGGTTTTCCCATCTTGAAACACAAAGAAAGACATTGCAATGGCAATAGCACTCATAATTATTTGATAATTACTAAAAACAAAATTCATATGTGTTCCAGAAAAATAGGAAAAAATTATAAGTAAAGGTGTAACAAAAAGAGCTATCTGGATACTTGAACCTATAGCTATTTCCAGGCTCATGTTTATCTTATTTTTAGCTGCAGACATTATAGCAGCAACATTTTCACCTATATTACCTAATATAGGAATTAGTATTATTCCTATAAATTCTTGAGATAAATTATGATAATTAACTAATTCATTTATATTTAATATAAGTTTTTCACTCATTAAAAATAATAAGGCTGAATTAATTATTATCTCTAACACTATAGCCTTTTTTCTTTTCTTATCATCAATACTTATAATCCTATCTTCTTTTCCTTCGCTTACTACAAAAAGATTACTATGAGTATAAAGTGAAAATATAAGTCCTAATATATATACACATATTAATACTACTGAAACCTTTATACTTATTGAAAACATAACACCACTACTTACTTTGCTATAGCTGTCTATAGATAACATTACTACCATAGCTGACATAGCTAGAAGAAGCATGTTAAAATTTGTCCTTGCTATTAATTTATTGAATCTCTGCTCTCTGTGGTTAACTCCACCACAAAATATAGATACTCCAAGAACTAAAAGCATATTGCTTATAATAGAACCTATTAATGCAGATTTAACCATTGGTATCATTCCTAAACTTATAGACCATACCCCCATCATTAACTCTGGAAAATTACCAATAGTTGCAGCTAAAAGTCCTCCCCTTTTTTCCCCAATATATTGGGATAATTTTGAAGTTAGATCTCCAAGTAATATTGCCAGTGGTATTATTCCTATAGAGTAAACTATAGTATTAATTAAATTAGAAGAAGTATTTATAAATAACAATAATATAGCTAATATCAAGAATATATATTTCTTTTTCATGTAACCACCTGCCCTACTCTAGTATTTAGCCTTCTTCTAGTTTATGGCTTCATTGTAAAAGTGGTTACATTTTTGATATTAGTATTTATAAAAACAACTTCCTCCTATAAATTCTCTTAGTATTGAATTATCAGGAACTAAATCTCCATCTACATCTTTAAAAAGATTTAAGAAACTTTTTAATCTTATAGATTCATAGTAAACTGGACTATCAGCAGTTATTTTTTGAAGTTCTGGCTCTGCGTATTTTTTAAGTATACAAAGCTCATATATTAAGCTGGAGTTAAACATAACATCCGCTTCTTCTTGAAAAACGAATATGTTTTTTTCCTCTCCTCTTCTTATTGACGGCCACATTTTTAATGTTTCTTCTGCACTGTAGCCTCTAGATAGATAATCTCTAACAATTCTTCTCACCATTCTAACATCCGTTGTAGCTATTCTATTGTGATTGTCCAAATTTAGCTGTGTTAAAGCACTTATATAAACCTTAAATTTATTTTCTTTTGGTATTGAGGATGTTAAAATTTCATTTAGTCCATGAATACCTTCTATTAAAATCACACCGTTATCTGGAAGTATTAATGGTTTTTCATGCCATTTTCTACTGCCTGTTAAAAAATCAAATTGAGGTACCACAACTTCCCTTCCTTCTAAAAGCTGGCTTAAATTATTATTGAATAGTTCTAAATCTAAAGCATAAATAGACTCAAAATCATATTCACCATTTTCATCTTTTGGAGTTTTTTCTCTATCTACAAAATAATCATCTAGTGAAATTGATACTGGCATCAATCCGTTAACTTTTAATTGTATAGCAAGTCTTCTTGTAAAAGTGGTTTTTCCTGAAGAAGATGGACCTGCAATCAAAATTATTTTTACACTTTTTTTACTTTCTATCATATCCGCTATATATGCAGCTTTCTTTTCATGAAGAGCTTCTGCAATCCTTATCATGTCAACTATTTCACCACTTACAACCTTATCATTTAATGAACCTACATTAGATATATTTAGAATCTTCGCCCACTGTTCAGCTTCATAAAATATCTTAGCCAACTTTTTATGTTCTATAAATTCTGGTAACTTGTAAGGATTCTCTTCAGTAGGAGTCCTTAAGATAAAGCCTTGAGAATAATATATTAAATCAAATGTCTTTAAAATACCTGTAGAATATGCCATAGAACCATAAAAATAATCATATATGCCATCTAATTCATAAAGTTTTACAGTATCAGAATTTACATGGTTAAGAATTTTCACTTTATCCTCCATGTTATATTCTTTAAATATATTTATAGCTTCGTTTTTACTAATAGATATTTTCTTAATTATTATATCTTTATCAATTATTTGCTGCATTCTCTCTTTTATTTTTGATATATCATCATTATTAAGAGGTGTTTCCTTGTATATTTCTCCAAAGAGGCCTTTACTCAAAGAATGTTCTATAGAAACTACTGCTTTAGGATACAGATCTTGCACCGCTTTTATTAAAACGAACTTAAGAGTTCTTATATAAGCATTTATTGAAACTTTTTCCGAAGGATTTATTGGTTCAAATTTCCCATCTTCCTTTACCTTATAATTAAGTTCACATAACTCTCCATTAAATTTTCCTAAAACACAATTGCTATAATTTTTTAACCTATTATCTTTTATTATTTGATATAAAGTCGTTTCTCTATCTACAAGTAATTTTTCACCATTTTCTAAAGTCACATTTAATTTATCCATAGCAATCCTCCCAGTGAACAATACTCAATTCACGTCTTAGTTATAATCTTTAACATCTCATCTATTATTATAATTTATTAAGACAAAATTAGTCATATTATCATTATATCCTATGGTTATATAAAAGTGTCTTATTCCACTTATAATTTTCTGATTTTTGATAAAACTAAGTACTTGAAAGGGGAATATATTAATGTTTATAGTGATGATCCGGACAGTTATCCTATATATCGTGGTAGTTTTAACAATGCGTTTAATGGGTAAAAGACAAATAGGAGAGCTTGAGCCTTTTGAATTAGTTATTGCCATAATGATATCGGAATTAGCATCTCTTCCTATGCAGGATCTTAGAATTCCTCTAATACATGGCATAATTCCTATAATTACCTTACTTATACTTCAATCTATAATAACTATATTAGAACTGAAAAGCGAAAAAGCTAGTGCCATTATAACAGGAATTCCAAGCATAATAATTAGAAAAGGTAAAATTGACATAAAAGAATTGCGTAATCAAAGACTAAGTTTTAACGATTTGATAGAAGAATTAAGATTAAATGGATACTATAATATCTCAGATATAGAGTATGCAATACTAGAAACTAGCGGGCAATTATCAATAATCCCTAAAAGTGCAGCTACTCCTGTAACCAGAGAAGATTTACAGATAGTATCTGACGAGGAAAAACTTCCCATAACATTAATTTTAGATGGCAAAATAAATAAGCAAAACTTAAAGCTGGCTAATAAAGATTTAAATTGGCTTAATCTTCAATTACGTGCCAATAATATAAAATCTACAGATAAGGTTTTTATAGCCATATTAGATTCAATGGGAAATTTTTATTGTCAAAGTAAAGATGAAAAATAATTGCATAGGAAGATGGAGGCTGTAATAAAATGAAAAATTTAATAGCTTCACTTGTAATATTCTTTGTCTTAATTATTTCTATGATTTTTTCTATAAATTATCTTAATAAAAGGATTGATCATTATACCAAAAAAGTTAACTATATGGAAGATGTTATCTCTAAAGAGTCTTGGGATGAAGCATATAAGGCTTCTATGGAATTTATAAAAGAATGGGATAAAGATTCAGAAACAGTTTCTGTATTTATAAACCACACACATGTTGATTCTATAAATAGTGAGCTTCTAAAATTAACACAATACATTAAATATAAGGATAAATCAGAATCCCTTGCATTAATTCATGAAATAAAATTTCTTATTGAGGAAATTTTAGATGTAGAAAAAGTAACTTTAGCAAATGTTTTTTAGTGATTTTTAAGTATAATTTTTAATAACAGGTATAATTTTTTATAGCAGTCATATTATACAGAGGTAGTATAGTAAATATGTTTATATTAAGGTATAATATAAAATGAAAAAACAATATTTCCTGTGGGCAAATATAGTCCTACATAATATATTATTTTGGAAGGTGGAATTAATATGGCGTTAGTAACTACTAAGGAAATGTTTAAAAAAGCATACGAAGGACAATATGCTATTGGTGCTTTTAATATTAATAACATGGAAATTTTACAAGGCGTAATGGAAGCTGCTAAAGCTCAGAAATCTCCTGTTATACTTCAAGTTTCTAAAGGAGCATTAAATTATGCTGGTCCTAAATACTTAAGAGCTATGGTAGAAGCTGCTGTTGAAGATACTGGAATAGATGTTGCCTTACACTTAGACCACGGTCCAGATTTAGAAACAGTTAAATTATGCATAGAAAACGGATTCACTTCTGTTATGTTTGATGGATCTCACTTTGACTATGAAGAAAATGTAGCTAAAACAAAAGAAATAGTTGATTATGCTCACGCTCATGGAGTAGTTGTAGAAGCTGAACTTGGTGTTCTTGCTGGTGTTGAAGATGATGTTAAGAGTGATGTTCACATATATACTGACCCAGATCAAGCAGTAGACTTTGTTAATAGAACAGGTTGTGATTCTCTTGCAATAGCTATAGGAACTAGCCATGGCGCTTTCAAATTTGAAGGAGAAGCTAAACTAAGATTTGATATATTAGAAGAAATTCAAAGAAAATTACCTGGTTTTCCAATAGTTCTTCACGGAGCATCCTCTGTTGATGCTGAGTTAGTTGCAACTTGCAATCAATATGGCGGACAAATACCTTCTAAGGCTAAAGGTGTACCTGCTGATATGCTTAGAAAAGCATCTTCAATGGCAGTATGTAAAATAAATATGGATACTGACTTAAGACTTGCTATGACAGCTGGAATAAGAAAAGTTTTTGGAGAAAAACCATCTGAATTTGATCCAAGAAAATACTTAGGACCTGGAAAAGATTTAATAAGAACATTAGTTGAAAATAAAATAACTCAAGTATTAGGTTCTGCTAACAAACTATAATATAAAAATAATAGGATATTAGATTCCATCTAATATCCTATTATTTTATCTGCTTCTACTTTTCCACATAACTTGATACATGTTTTATTGTCATGTTAATAGTTCCATCACCGTTTCTAATTATCTCAAATCTACTGTTATCATTATAAGCATCTTCATTTATGTATAGATCAATATCCTTGTCTACTTTAAGCCTTATTCTCTTGAATTTCTTTTCTATCCATTCCTTATCTACAGCTACTTTATCAAATCCGCTTTCTTCTGTAATATAGTTTACAAAATCTTCTTTAACAACTGTCTCATTTCCAAATAGCTCCTCTGCTACTTCTTTTACGTCTATTTCCTCTTCTTCTCTCAGCTTTTTCTTTATTGCACTTCTTACGCTCTCTTGGGCTTCTGCATTCTCCTTTAAATTTGTTCTAGTCCACTTCTCTGCAGAGTTTACAAAACTTTTTGTCATATCTCTTTCGTTATCTACAACAGTGCACCCTAAGTAATTACTTATAAAGTAGTTAGAGCCATATTCTTCACTATTGCTGTTCTTAGTCTGCTTATCTATAACCATTAAATCAAAAGAATTATCTTCTCTTATAGGCTTTATGAAAGCGCATTTTTGAACCCTTTGACCACTAGCAGGAAGTCCAGTATATTGTGGAGTTATATTTATTCCTATTTTATTATCAATAAATTCAACTGTATGAACATAATTTTTCGTATAATCCATTTTTATTATACCAAGTAGTGGACCATATTCCGTAGATATAGATATTAAAAGGAGATCACAAGATGCTATACTTCCTTTAGATCTCATCAATATAAACATTTGTCTTGCTAATTCCTTGGATATTTCAAGTAAATTATTTTCTCCATTTAAAAATTCTTGTGATAAATCCTTAACTATATTTCTTTCTTTATTGAAAACTGCATATTTTAATTCTTCATCCTTAAGACATTTTTGTACATGCTTATATATAAATCCGTAGATCTCTTCATTTAAATCTAAAGTATATTCATTCAAAATCGGGTCATCAGAATTATTATCTAAAATATGTATCACTGCTTCATTTATAGTAATATCATTTATATATTCCATAGTAATCCTCCTTAAACTTAAAACTTTCCTAAATTAAGACTTCTTTGATTATTAACTTTAATAAAAATCATTTTGAAAATTTAGGGAACTAATTAAAGCATACTTACTATTATAGCATATTTATTCTAAAGGATTTTTTGTTTAAAATAAATGTTATTCTAATTTATATTTACTAATGATAGATTTGTAAATATGTTTAATTAACATTAGATATATCAATAAATCTTGTTTAATACTTAATTAAGTTTAACATAATAAAAAATAAATTAATGCTAAAAATAAATATGGAGGTGAATGTTTTGAGGAAATATATTATGCTTTTTATTTTACCAATTACTATATTACTATCTTCCTGTAGCCCTTCTAAAACGCCTGTAAAAAACCCTCCCCCTTCTAAAGAACTAAGTAGATATACTATAAGCGATTACTATCCTTTTAGAGAAAATATAAAAATGAGCTATTTAGGTAACGGAAGTGAGTATGCCTCCCAAGATATTTATTTTGATTTTATAAAAGGTGACACAGCTCAAATCAGAATGGTTAATCCAGGTACTACAATTGGAAGAATAATTGAAAATAAAAATGGTGAGCTATCAGTTTTAAAATCTAGAGAAGAATTTTTTTATAAAGATAATTTATCTCTTTTAAATAATACTTCTTTTGATAAGGAAGTATTGATGAAAGAACCTTTAATTCTTGGAAACACTTGGCCTATACCTAATGGTGCAAGGAGGACAATAACCAATACCGCTGCAAATGTTGCTACGCCCTATGGTACTTATAAAGCTTTAGAAGTAACTACAGAAAGTGCCGATTATAAAACTAAAGACTACTATGCATTAAATATAGGATTAATAAAATCTGTATTCTTCCTTGATAATTTCGAAATATCAAGTTCTCTTGAAAAAATAGATTCAAATGCATACTTAGTTCAAAATATAAAATTATTTTACCCTGAAATACTTTCAAATGATATGAGATTAGTTTTTACTAATATCAAAACACCAATAAAAACTAACGATGAAATTAAAAATATATTTCAAAAATACTTTGCAAATCCACCAAAAGATAATTTAACTCCTCTTATAAGTAAAAACACTAAAATAAATAAATTATATTTGAACCCATCAGAAAATAAAGCCTACATAGATTTTTCTAATGAATTTATAGATGAGATGAATTTAGGAAGCTCAGTAGAATTATCTGTAATAAATAGTATTACAAGTACTTTAGGAAATTACTACAATGTAAATAAAGTCTATATTACTGTAAATGACTCTCCCTACACTTCGGGACACATAGCTTTAGATCATGGAGAATCATTTACTGTTGATTCTAAAAGCTCTGTTGAATTAAAATAATATATAATAATAAGACTATAAATTCAGCTCCTTTATGTTTATGGTCTTATTTCTATTTATCTTTTACTCCACTTATCCTTATGATATAATTTCCTATAAGCGGGAAAATAAGAGGTGAAAATCATTGAAAGAAATAGAAACTAGAATAATAGATATCGACGTAGATAACATTAGAAATAAGTTAATAGCAATTAACGCAGAAAAAGTAAAACAAGAAAATCAAATAAATAATATTTATGATTTTCCAGATAGAAGACTTCTAAATGATAGAGGCTATGCTCGAATAAGAATTGTAGAAGATCAACTTAAATGTAGTATGCGCTACTATATGACAACTAAAAAATTGTTAAGTCAAGACAAATATAAGATAATGAGTGAAAATGAGATAGAAATTGATAACCCTGTAGAAGGTGAAAATATTTTTAAATCCTTAGGACTAGATTTAGTTCAATCAATAAAAAAATATAGAGAAAGCTATAGATATAAACATACTCTTATAGAAATTGATATTAATGAAAAGAGCTTCTGTCCCTTCCCCTATATAGAAATTGAGACATACTATGAAGAAGAATTAAAAGAAGTAGTTTCTCTTCTTGGATATACCCTAGAAGACACTACTGCGAAGACCATTTACGAGATAGTAGAAAATAAGAAAGAGTTAAAGGGATTATAATGTTTGGATATGTTGCTCCCTATAAAATGGAGCTAAAAATTAAAGACTTTGAAAAATTCAAATCATATTATTGCGGATTATGCATATCTATAAAAAGAAATTTTGGAAATTTACCAAGATTTACTCTTAACTATGATATGACATTTTTAGCGATACTTCTAGATTCATTGGAAGACCATAAAGCTAGCTATATAAAAAGCAACTGCATAGCTCACCCTACTAAACAAAAGATAATAATTGTAGATAATCAATCATTAAATTATGCAGCTTTCTGCAATGTATGTCTAACTTATTACAAGTTGTTAGATGACTTTCAAGATGATAGTTCTATAAAATCTAAAATATTGTCTTCATTTTTAAATAAATACTTAAAAGCCTTAGATGATGAACAAAACAACATCATGAAATACATAGAGAAAAGACTTATGGAACTTTCCACTTTTGAAAAATACTGCTATTCTATAGACAGCCTAGATAGATTATCTCACCCTTTTGCCGATTTGACTGGTTTTATTATATCTTCTTATATAAAAGACCCTCAATATAAATTAGATCTATATTGGCTAGGTTACAATCTCGGCAAATGGATATATATTTTAGATGCATATGATGATCTAGAAAAGGATATGTGTAAAAATAAATTTAATGCCATCAATGTAACTCTAAATACTGATAAACTTGATTATAATAAATTTAAATCTACAATAGAACATAGAATTGATTTTATTCTAACAAACTGTTCCAGAGAATGTTACGAATACTTTAAAAGACTTCCCATTGTAAAAAATTATGATTTGATAGATAATATTTTACAATATGGACTGTTAGATAAAGCAAATTTAGTATTTAAAAGGAGAGATTTTAAAAATGAGAAATCCTTATGAAGTGCTTGAAATAAAAGAAGGAGCTTCTGAAGAAGAAATTAAACAAGCCTACAGAAAACTTGCAAGAAAATATCATCCTGATCAATATGGCGACAATCCTTTAAAAGAACTTGCTGAAGATAAAATGAGAGAATTAAACGAAGCATATGAACACCTTACTAAAAATTCATATCAAACTCAAGGTTATGCTAGTTCTTCAGATAATTATTACGATTCAGAAGAAGCTGATTTTAATACTATAAGAATAAATATACAACGTGGCAATTTTGCTTATGCTGAACAGCAATTAACTAATATAAAAAACAATAATGCGGAATGGAATTTTTTAATGGGAGTAATTAGTCTAAACAAGGGATGGATTGATGCAGCATATAATTATATAAATATTGCCTGCAGATTAGATCCATATAATAAAGAATATGCAAATACATTAAATACTCTTAACAATAGAAATAATTCTTTTAGACAATCATATAATAGAAGATATAGTAATGACAGTGATTTTTGCGACTTATGTTTTAAACTTTGGTGTCTTGATTCCATGTGCGAGTGCTGTGGAGGAGATTTAATTTCCTGCTGTTAAAGGAGATGGGAATATGTCTAAAACTAATAACATTACTAAAGGAGCACTATTTACTGCTTTAAGTATTTTATTTATTTATTTAAGTTCAATAATGCCTACAAATAGATTGGCATTATTAGTGCTGTCAACTTTTATAATAATAAGTTCTATTATTACAATTGGTATAAATACTAGTATACTAGTATTTATTTCTACATCTTTACTTAGCTTCTTTTTAGTTAGCTCAAAAGGAATAGCCGTTTTATACATAGTATTTTTCGGTATATATGGATTCGTAAAATACTATATTGAAAAGATTAGAATACTTTCTCTAGAAATTTTTATTAAACTTTTATTTTTCAATTCTGTAGCTGTAATATTATTTCAATTATATGAGAAACTATTTGTAGGTATAATTGATTTTTCAAAAATCAAAATTTCTATATATTTTGTTATAACATTATTACAAATAGGATTTATAGTATATGATTATGTACTTACTCTATTTGTAACATATTTTAATAACAATTTACTGCATCGTTTTTCCAAGTAAATGCTTTACCTACTTGACTTCTTTATTTAAAATGGTATAATTAATTGTTGTCACCATTATAAAATAATGCCCAATCGCCAAGCGGTAAGGCACCTGACTCTGACTCAGGGATTCGCAGGTTCGAATCCTGCTTGGGTAGCCAAGTAAAAGAACGTTATGCATTTTATGCATAACGTTCTTTTTTAATCATTAATTACTAATCGCTTAACTTGCTTATTTCCATTAGTAACTATAGACTAGAGATTAGCCATTTATTCAAATTTAGAATTTCATGTTCTTTAATAGGTCTGCAAAAACATAATTTCCTTCGTCAGTGTCACTATATTTTTCTATTTCTTCTGCAGTTTTATTGTCAGCCTCTTTAATGCTTAATGATAGTTTCTTCTTTTCTTCATTTAATTCTAAAATTTTAATTTTTACATTATCTCCTACATTTAAAACTTGAGAAGGCTTTGCTATATTTTCATCTGTAATTT
Source organism: Clostridium sp. JNZ J1-5 (assembly GCF_053901425.1). Classification (NCBI taxonomy): domain Bacteria; kingdom Bacillati; phylum Bacillota; class Clostridia; order Eubacteriales; family Clostridiaceae; genus Clostridium; species Clostridium sp. JNZ J1-5. The sequence continues at coordinate 1,203,613 of NZ_CM132773.1, forward strand.
GGGTTATATGAACTAATCCTTCTACTCCTGGTTCAAGTTCTACAAATGCTCCAAAATCAGCAAGTCTTACAACTTTTCCTGTTAGAATATCATTAACCTTATATTTAGCGCTTACATTATTCCAAGGATCTTTCTCTACATCTTTTAATCCTAATGAAATTCTTCCACTTTCTTTATCAAAATTTAATATATATACCTCTACTTTATCTCCTTCTTTTACAACTTCTGAAGGATGATTAACTCTTTTCCATGATAAATCTGAATTGTGGATTAGTCCATCAACTCCTCCTAGATCAACAAAAGCGCCAAACTTAGCAAGTCTGCTTACGATACCAGTTACCTTTTCTCCTTTTTTAAGATTAGACCAAACTTTTAATTTTTTCTCTTCTAACTCTTCTATTTCAACTACTTTTCTAGATAATACAACCTTTTTCTTTTCTATATTAAATTCAATTACTTTAACCAATAGCTCACTTCCAACAAATTTACCTAAGTCTTTCACAAAAGAATTAGAAATATGTGAAGCTGGTATAAATGCTCTTACCCCATTTATATAGCAAACAACACCGCCTTTTACAACTTCACTAACTTTCACTTTAAGCTTAGTCCCTTTTTCAAAGCTTTCTTGAAGCTCATTCCAAATTTTCACTTCATCTGCTTTACTCTTAGATAATACTACATTTCCTTCACTATCATTTACCTTCACTACATATACGTCAACACTATCTCCCGGTTTAAAAATTTCCTTTAAGTCAACTTCTTCTTTTGAAATTTCTTCTTTCTTTATAATACCATCTGATATGTATCCTATATTAACTAATACCTCACTATCAGATACAGAAATGACTTCTCCCTTTATAATGTCACCATTATGAATAGGTTTCATAGAGCTTTCAATTTGTTCCATCATATCCTTCATTGAAATTTCTTCTGGCATTTCCATTGTCATAAAAACCTCCCCTTACTTTATTAAATTAAATTTAGTTTACTCTTTATAGTATTTAATTATAAAATTTTAAAAATTCATTCTACTATAGTATATCAAAATATAAAGCAATGATAAATGCGGAAAAATACTTATAAAATTTGTATAAACTAATTTGCTCTAAGCCAAACTATCTAGTAATAATCAACATTTAAAACCATAGTTATCAAGTACTTATAAAAAATTTCTAAATGGATATATGTATCTACATCCATTTAAGATAATTTTCAATTAAAATAATTTAAGGAGTTGTGGTGAGTAAAATGCACAAAAATAAATCAATGTTAAAAAGAAGTCTTTACATAATTATATGCTCAATATTTATTTTCAACTTTATGCTTGCTAGTACTGCAAAAGCCTATAAAAAAATAACTGCCCATGATTTAAGAGATTATCTTTCTGTATCAACACTTATGATCATAATAGATGTAAGAAGTCCTGAAGACTACTCAAATGGTAGAATACCTACAAGCGTTAACATGCCTCTATATAATCTATCTAATGAAGTTAAATCATACAATATAGCTCATCCTACTAAAATTATAGTATATGCTAATACACAAGAAGTTTCTGATAGAGCAGCAAAAACTCTAGAAGATTTAGGATATACAGATATATCTAGTATGGGAAGCATTAACGGTTGGACCTATTCTCTCCAAAAATAGCTACTTGACAGTATTTCCTATTTAAACTATAATTAAAAATCAAAGAGTTAAATAAAATACTGCGTTGATAAGGAGTAGTAATATTAGATTCAATTTCAGAAAGCTGTCGGTTGATGAGAGACAGTATTGATATAATGTGAACTTGCCTTTGAGCTTATCTGGCAAAATCAGATACGGTGTAACCGTTATATTTATGAGTGAAGCGTAATGCTTAACAAAGAGTGGTACCGCGGAATATTATCTTTCGTCTCTTATATTTTAGAGACGAAAGTTTTTTTATTTTAACACAAAATTTATCCGATGACTACCCGCTCTAATACTCCCATCTTACTCTACGAAAGCGATTCTCACCAAATCGGGGATTTGGACTTTCTGCTTTTCTTAAAAGTAGGAGTAAAGAGCGGCTACGTCCTAAGAAAAACTATTGAGGAGGTAACTTCAAATGGGAAACTACGGAACATCTGTAGATAAAAAATGGCAGAATAAATGGGAAGAATCTGGTCTTCACAACTTTAATGAAAATGCACCTGGTGAAAAATTGTATGTACTTGAAATGTTCTCATACCCTTCTGGTGCAAAATTACATGCAGGTCACTGGTTTAACTACGGGCCTACAGATTCATGGGCAAGATTTAAAAAAATGCAGGGATATAATGTATTCCAACCTATGGGCTTTGATGCTTTTGGACTTCCTGCAGAAAACTATGCTATAAAGACAGGTATTCACCCTAAGGATTCTACAATGAAAAATATAGATAATATGAAGGAACAGTTAAGAGCTATGGGAGCTATGTTTAACTGGGATCATGAAGTTATAACTTGTCTTCCTGATTATTATAAATGGACACAATGGGTATTTTTAAAATTATATGAAAAAGGGCTTGCATACAGAAAAAATGCTCCTGTAAACTGGTGCCCTAGCTGTAATACAGTTTTAGCTAATGAACAAGTTCTTGAAGGACATTGTGAAAGATGTGATTCTGAAGTTGAGAAAAAAGAATTAACTCAATGGTTCTTGAAAATAACTGACTACGCTGAAGAATTATTAGATAAATTAGATGGATTAGACTGGCCTGAAAAAACCAAAGCAATGCAAAAACACTGGATAGGAAAATCAAAGGGTGCTGAAGTAACATTTAGCGTAGAAAACTCAGATATCAAATTTGATGTATTTACTACAAGAGTAGATACACTAAACGGAGTTACTTATGTTGTACTTGCACCTGAAAGTCCTTTTGTAGACCAAATTACAACTGAAAGTTGCAAAGCTGCTGTAGAAGATTATAAAATTCAAGCTCAAAAACAATCAGATATAGAAAGACAATCTATTACAAGAGAAAAAACAGGAGTATTTACTGGAGCTTATGCTATAAATCCTATAAACGGAAAAAGAGTTCCTATTTGGGTCGCAGATTACGTTCTTGCAACTTATGGAACTGGCTGCGTAATGGCTGTTCCTGGACATGATGAACGTGACTTTGCTTTTGCTTCAAAATATGACCTTCCAATAATTAGAGTTATCCAAGGTGGAGATTCTCTTCCATACACTGAGTATGGTGCTCTAGTTAACAGCGGAGAATTTGACGGTCTAGTTGGAGAAGAAGCAAAAGAAGCTATTGTTAAAAAACTAGAAGAGAAGAAGGTTGGAAGTTGGAAAGTTAATTATAGACTTCGTGATTGGCTTGTTTCAAGACAAAGATATTGGGGTGCTCCTATTCCAGTAGTTTACTGTGAAAAATGCGGAACTGTAGCTGTACCTGAAGAGCAATTACCAGTTGAACTTCCTTATGATATTGAATTTACTCCAGATGGAAAATCTCCACTTTCAAAGAATGCTAAATTCTTAAATACAACTTGTCCTAAATGTGGAGGTCATGCGGTTCGTGAATCTGACACATTAGATACTTTTGTATGTTCTTCTTGGTATTATTTAAGATATGTAGATAATAAAAATGATAAAATAGCATTTGATACAGATAAAGTTAATGCTATGCTTCCAGTTGACAAATATGTAGGTGGACCAGAACATGCATGTATGCATCTTCTTTATGCAAGATTCATAAATAAAGCTCTTAGAGATATGGGATATTTGAATTTTGACGAGCCATTTACTTCTCTTACTCACCAAGGATTAATATTAGGACCAGATGGGCTTAAAATGAGTAAATCAAAAGGAAATACTATATCTCCAGATGATTACATTAAAGAATTTGGTGCTGATGTATTTAGAATGTATCTAATGTTTGGATTTGCATATTCTGAAGGCGGTGCTTGGTCTGATGACGGAATAAAATCTATTGGAAGATTTGTAGATAGAGTTGAAAGACTTCTAGAAGATGCAATAAACGCATTAAAAGATGATAAAAATAATAAGACAGTCATAGAAAAAGCTGAAAAAGAATTAAATTACGCTAGACATTATGCTATACAACATGTTACTGAAGATACTGAAAAGTTCCAATTTAATACTGCTATTGCAAGAATTATGGAATTTACAAATGCATTATCAAAATACTTAAATGAAGATGCTAAAAATTCTAAATTCCTAGAAGAGACATTGGCAGATTATATAAAACTTTTATCTCCATTTGCTCCTCACTTTGCTGAAGAACAATGGGAACTTTTAGGAAAAGAGTTTTCAGTATTTAATGCAACTTGGCCAACATTTGATCCTAAGGCTTTAATAAAAGACGAAGTAGAAATAGCTATTCAAATTAGCGGAAAAATAAGAGCTAGAATGAACATTCCTACTAACCTTACTGATGATGAAATTAAAGAAGCTGCTCTTGGCAATGAAACTATAGTAGATGCTTTAGAAGGCAAAAACATCATGAAAGTAATAGTAGTTAAAGGAAGACTTGTAAATATAGTAGCAAAATAATGTGCTAAAAACCGAGGGTGTATAATTCAACAGAGAATCTTCGCTACATTAAGAAGTTCTCTTAATGAATTATACACCCTCTTACTTTTAGCACCTTAAATTGAGTAAATTAAGGCCACTATTACTTATACAAAGCATATATTAACAACTATAACTATTTAGACTATAGTTAATTTAATGACCAGTGTAAGTATTATATAAAGAGGATTCTTGCCTTCAGATGGAGTTTTTCCTCCAGTTGAGCTTAGAAGTCCTTATCTCGAGACGTAGCAACCGTTATCTCTCACTTTAGAAGTGATAGTGTTACGGATGGTAGTCATCAGATTAATTAACTCATTAGAAAAGCGCAAGACGCTTTAACCCGATGATGGTGCCAAGGTTTTAGGCGAAGCCTATTGAAGTTATAGCAGGTTAAAAGAACTTGCTAGTCATTGAATAAAAGATAAATTATTTCATAGGATGCTTTGTTTATAGATTATTTTCGAAAACATCAACATGCTATCGCATTTATTTATAGTAATTCTTTAAGTTGTACTCAATAATATTCACTTAGTAACTTTACAGTGTGGCTACGCCAGGCAAAATTATCATTTTGCTTTTTGAAGTCATCATAATATTTACTATAGTGCTTTTTAATTGCAACTAATTAAGGCATGTAAGATTACTGGCTAGCATATATGCGTTAGCCTAGTAATCTTACATGCCGCCATTTTACTGCATCTTATCTATTATTTGTACATTTTCAAACTTCTCTCTGTAGCTTCTAGTAGCTTGGTTAATTCTATAGTTTCCCCTTCGGACACAAGCTTATTTAGCTGAATACGATAATTATCTGCTTCTGTAATTCTTCCTATTGATAGTAGAGTAAAAATATTATTCATTATATCAGAAACTAAGCTGGATTTTACTTCAAATAATTTTTGAGCATCCATAATTTCATCTTTAATTTCTAGCATATCTTGATCTAATTTAAATGCTGCATCAGCTGCACTTTTTAGCTTTCCTTTTATGCCTTCTGGTATTTGATGTTTATATTTATAGTTCAGTGAGTGCTCTACTGTAGCCCAAAAGTTCATAGCTAAAGTTCTTATTTGGAACTCAGCTAAAATCTCTTGTACACCATCAGCCATATTTACAGGATATTTTACAATTATATGATAACTTCTATAACCACTTACCTTAACATCTGTTATGTAGTCTTTCTCATACATTATCTGCATATCTTTTCTCTTTCGAATTAGATCTACAACTCTATATATGTCATCTACAAATTGACACATAACCCTTATACCAGCTATGTCTTCTAACTCATATTCTATCCTTTCAAGGGGTATGCTGAACTTATTCGCTTTTTCTAATATACTTGATAGCTCTTTAACTCTACCTGTTACGAATTCAATAGGCGAGTTTTCATTTTTTCTTCTATATTCTCTTCTAATACTCTTAAATTTAACCTTTAATTCCTCTACCGCTTGTTCATATGGTATTAGGAATTTTTTCCATTCTCTTACTGCCATATAATTCATCCTTTACACTAATCTTAATATTATTCTAAAATCATTATATATTATTATACATAACTATTGTATATATAAATTATTATTTTGACAAAATCTATGCTTTTTATGAATTTTTTTGATATAATCTTTTTAGAATGAACTTTTTTGATTACTTAGGTGGTGGTAAAATATGAAGGACATTTTTTCTGGGTTAGATGACCTAGGATTTGAAAATGTAAGTGAACTAGAGTTATATGAAAAAAATGATGAAAAAGAGCAAAATGAAAAAAATAACTTTAAGGAACCTTTACATAAGCAATTATCTCACTTATATGATAAAAAGATCACATGCCCAGTTTGTGGTGAAACTTTTTCGGTTAAGGCTGTTAAAACTTCATCTTACAGAATGAGAGATAAGGACAGCGATTTTTTTATTAGATATGATTTAGTAAATCCTTATTTTTACGATGTTTGGCTTTGCAATAACTGTGGATATGCGGCTATGAAAGCTGATTTTGAAAAGATAAAAAGCTTTCAAAAGGATTTAGTAAAGAAAAATATAACCTCAAAATGGAAAGGGAGAACATATAGTGAGCCTTATGATCTAGACACAGCTGTTGAAAGATATAAGCTGTCTCTATTAAACTACTACTATATAGATGCTCCAGCCAGCAAAAAAGCAATGAACTGTTTAAAACTAGCATGGATGAGTAGATTATTAAATGATGAAAAAGCAGAGCTTGAATACCTAAATCAAGCTCTAAAAGGGTTTAATGACGCTTATTTTAATGAGGATTTTCCTCTTTATGGTATGGACAGGTATACGACTATGTATTTAATTGGAGAGCTTAATAGACGTATTGACAATACTGAAGAAGCATTGCTTTGGTTTAGTAAGGTTATAACTACACCTAGTGTAGGTAAGAGACTTAAAGAATTAGCACGTGACCAGAAAGATTTAATAAAGTTTTCAAAATCTGAAAATGAAGAATCTGATTCGGAAAGTTATAGTGCTTCTAGCAAAAAGAAAGGCTTTTTTTCATCTTTATTTAATAAATAACTTTTAGTTCAATGAATAAAAGAGTTAGAATTTAAATTCTAACTCTTTTATTCTATTTTATTTTTATAGGATCAAAATTTATATAGTCACAGGAAGTAACTATATATTCAACACCATTAAACTCTCCTTGAAAAACATTTCTTAATGATGGACCATGTAAATGACCATATATAACTTTTTCTACATTATATTCCTCAAATATTTTTGTAAGATCCGATTCCTGAAACTTATCATTTACTGGAGGATAGTGAATCATAACTATTATTTTATCATATCCTTCTTTTACTGCTTTATCTAGAGATAGTTTTAGTCTAATTTGTTCTCTATTATATATCTTCATATCGTGCTCACTATACTTATCTCCTGGTGGATTCCAACCTCTTGTACCACAGATAGCATAGTTTTCATAAGTAAAAAAATTATTTTGAATAAAATTCATATCCTCATAAAGACTATTAAGCTTACTTATACTAGTCCACCAATAATCATGATTGCCCTTTGATATTATCTTTCTTCCCGGAAGATTATGTATCCATTCTAAATCCGCCATTCCTTCTTTCATATTCATAGACCAAGAAATATCTCCTGCAATTAATACAGTATCTTCACAGGTAATTTTACTTTTCCAATTTTCCATTATTCTTTTATCATGGTTATACCACTGCTCTCCAAATACATCCATCGGCTTATCACTAGCAAAAGATAAATGTAAATCAGATATTGCATATAAAGCCATCATCTATCACCTTCTATCTGCCATTCTATCTATGTCCATTATATATGCTATTACTTCCGCTACCGCACTATAAAGTTCTTGTGGAATAGAACTTCCTACGTCCACATTTGTCAAAAGCTCTGCCAGCTCTTTATTATAAACAATAGGCACTTCATTATTTTCTGCCTCTTCAATAATTTTGTCTGCTATATATCCCATTCCAGCAGCAGTAACTATAGGAGCATCATAATTCAATTCATATTTTAATGCAGCAGCCTTTCTTCTATCATTTTTGCTCATAATACACTCCTAAACCCTTAAATTAATTCTAGTAAATTCATTATCCTCAAAAAAGTCTCTACAATTTATTAAATCCACTTCTAATTCTTTTCCATTAACATTTACAGTTGTAGTAAATCCCATAAGATTCAGCTTTTTTTCTATTTTCCCTTTACCTAATTCTAAAACTTTAACCCAATCTTTATCACTTTTAATATCAATATTTATGTTTGTATTATAAACCTTTATATATGCATCTACTACTCCCATATTTATAGTTTTAACTGATGCTACAAATTTAACATTAGTTGAATCTATTTTTTTACCTTTCTTTCTATCATCTTTTATAATTAGTTTACACTGATATTCTTTGTTATTTACATTGACAGGTACATCTAAATAGTAATACTGATTTGATATAGAATTAAATACTTTAAAATCATTCATTTTCTCTTGAAGTCCTTGAAAAACTTTGCTAAGTGCTTCACTCTTGCTATTATTATTCTCTTGCAAAATCTGCTTTATTATGTCCTTCATTTCATTTAATTTATCATTTACTTGCTCTTTAACGCTTTGTGAAGTTTCTAATCTTTCATGTATTATCTTACCTGTTTGAATTTCTTTTTCTAGATTCATACTTTTTAGCTTTTCTTCAACTGCTACATTCTTTTCAGTCTCCATAGGGATTTCTTTTGTACCTTTATTTACTTTACTACCATTTTCCTCTAGAACTTTTTCTTCATTGGGTGTATCTAATTCTAAAAGCTTTTTTATAAGCTCTTTCTTTTCTGATTCTTTTATATCACTTGATACATAGGCATTCTGAACATATAAATTACTCTTTGGAAGGCTAGAGGACTCTTTTAATTCACTATTTATGACTTCACCTTTAGCACTTTCAATATTCATATCCTTAATACTCTTATCAATTTCTTTAAAATTTATAACCTTTTCGCCGTCTTTTGCTAAATTTTCATGTATATCATTTAAATCATTATACAAAGACATAGATTTTTCATTTATTTTGTTAAAGCTCTTAATATTTTGCTCAGTTAATTCTATATCATTTTCTATTAAAGTAAGTAATTTATCTAAACTTAAATTTTTAAATTCATTGAAGAATCCTTTTAATGAACTTGAGATCTGCTGACCTTTTGGACTATCTATTTGTATCTGTTTATTATCTAGATACTTAAATATAAAATTATCTTCTTCTATTGGATCTTGGATTATTTTATTTTGAAAATCAATCAAAGATTTTATCTTTGATATATTTTCTTTTGTTAAAGGCATTTTATATTTTATCATTTTTTCAAGCATGATGTAATCATCTTTTTTTATATTTATACCTTGTTCTTCTAATGTATCACTGATTATTGTATTTTTTGATTCGTCACCCGAGCTATCTAACAGCTTAAGAATAAGCTTGCCATTTTCATATCCTTCAACTTGAAGCTTTACTAATCCTTGAGCTGTGAAATCTGTAGATTGATCTATCTGTGCTGAAAATTGCCATCCATCTAAAAGTTTTAATATAGCTTCATTTGTTACTTTATCTAAATCTATGATTCTAGCTACAAATTGTTCTCCTAGCACAAATGAAATTTTCTTTTGTATTCTTTTTGAATCAATATTATAAGCACTATTAACGTTCCAAATTCCTGCCACTTATTTCACACCTCTTTACTATTAGTAATAATAACTTCACTTTATTAATATTAATTATCGTATCGAAACCTTTTATCTGTACTACAAACTTTCAAATACATATTGATTATTATACTAAACTGTGAATATCATCTCAAAGAAAAAAGAATATGGTAAACCGCCATATTCTTTTTCTTTATAATTTTATAACTACAATTTTGCAGCTACTGCCATTAGTCTAAGCTACAACAATTTTGTAGTATGTCTTTTTTCCTTTTTTAACTATAGCACTTCCATCCTTTAATTCCTCTTCTTTAAGAACAAAATTAGGATCCTCTACCTTATTATCATTTAAGTATAATCCACCTTGTTCTATAAGTCTTCTTCCTTCTTTTTTAGATGGAATAACTTTTCCACTTAATAATATATCTAATAATAATGTACCAACAGTCTCACTTGAAATTTCAATTGTTGGAACATTACTCATATCAGCTCCGCCTCCAAATAGTGCTTCTGCTGCACTTTGTGCTTTAGCAGCTTCTTCTTCACCATGTACAAGCTTAGTTACTTCAAAAGCTAAAACTTTTTTTGCTTCATTTATAGCAGCATCTTTTAGAGAACCAAGTCTTCTTACTTCATCCATAGGTAAGAAAGTAAGTAACGCTAAACACTTTTCAACGTCTGCATCATCTACGTTTCTCCAGTATTGATAAAATTCATATGGAGATGTCTTTTCAGGATCAAGCCATAATGCTCCCTTTTCTGTTTTGCCCATTTTTTTGCCTTCACTATTAGTTAATAGTGTGCATGTCATTGCGTAAGCTGGCTTTTGTTCTTTTCTTCTTATAAGGTCCATACCTGCAATCATGTTAGACCATTGGTCATCTCCACCAAGCTCCATAACACAGCCATATCTTCTATTAAGCTCTAAGAAGTCATATGCTTGCATTAACATATAGTTAAATTCTAAAAAAGATAATCCTTTTTCTAATCTTTGCTTAAAGCATTCAGCTGTAAGCATCTTATTAACTGAGAAATGCACTCCAATTTCTCTTATAAATTCTATATAGTTAAGATCCAAAAGCCAATCACCATTATTAACTAATATAGCTTTGTCGTCTTCAAAATCTATAAATCTTGTAATTTGCTTCTTTATTCTTTGGACATTTTTTTCTATATTTTCTCTTGAAAGCATCTTTCTCATGTCTGTTTTTCCACTTGGATCTCCAACCATTACGGTTCCGCCACCTACTAGAGCAATTGGTCTGTGTCCTGCTCTTTGCATATGTGACATGAACATTAAGGCTATAAAATGTCCTACATGAAGACTATCTGCTGTTGGGTCAAAACCTATATAAAATGTAATTTTCTCTTTTCCTAATAATTCTTTTATTTCGTCTTCATGGGTTGTTTGTTTTATATATCCACGCTCCCTTAAGACATCAAATACATTTTCCATCTTTCTTCCTCCTAATAATAGTTGTAATTTTATATCTAAAATAAAAAATCCCTTTATATAAAAATATAAAGGGACGAATTATCTCCGTGGTACCACCCAAGTTAATATGCTATGCATACTCTCTCATTTTCCTTATAACGTAGGAATATACGTAACAACCTACTAAGCTTTTAGCTTTTCAGTCTAAGGTTCAAGAATGTATTTGGCCATAACCCTCAACTAGTTCACACCAGCCACTAGCTCTCTTAATGATTTCTATGGTTACTTCTTTCTATCATTACCTTTTTCATTTAATTATTTACATACTATTATATAAACATTCATTGGTAAATGCAAGGGGGAATTTTCATATTATAAATATAATTTAAAAACTGCATACTATTTTATATAGTATGCAGTCTATCATAGGTTATTAACTATGCAACATATTTTTTAATGAATTCAGGTATGGAATCCTTTTCATGATTTATATTTAAATAGAATTCAACATTATATTCTCGTGATAATTTTTCCATGGAATAAAATAAATGTGCCGCATCCTCAATATTCCCCTCTATGATATTAAATAGTCCATCGACATAAATAGTACTAATATCATAGTCTTGTGATAAAATGCCGCACAAAAAGCCATAAAAATCATTATAGTCTTTTAAACCAAATTGTTCAGTTGATACAAATCTAATTTTTCTATCTAGGTGTAGTATAGGTCCATTGTCATCATCAATATAAACAATATTTCCTTTGGAAGAATTAATCTTTTCATTTGCAGATTGGATAAGTGCTTTTGTTTTACCTGAGCCTTTCATATCACAGAAAACATGTAGCATGTTAACCACTCCTTTTATTTTATATATTTATACAATTATATAATATTCTAAATATTCTTTCAATATTACAACACCATTATTCAAAAAACTTTTGTTTAAGGCTATTAACTCCTGGATATATTACTTTAAAACTATTTTCCTTTAAAGAATTTATAAATAGAACTTCTCCATATCTTCTAAAAGCCTTTTTCATTCTAGAAAATCCTCTTCTAGATTGAGTAAATATCTTACTATCATCTAAAGTTATTAGTTTTTCATATATCCACATATTTCTTTTAATATAGTTATGTGATGTTCCATTATTTTCTCTAGTATCCCTCAATAAAACTCCTGGACTTATAACACTTATGCTGTTATATCCAATGACTATCTCTATTTCTCTATTTATAATTGTGTAATCTCTATATAGAACCGCATTTTTTATTCCTTCATACACAGCAAATAGAGGATAATTTTTAGGAAGAATTTGTGAAAGTACTCTTTCACTATCCTCTATCATACTTAACAAATCCCCTTGTATTATAGTTACCTTATCAAAATTTTTATCTATATTATTAATAATTCTAATCATGTTATTAGGAGCATATATATAATTTGTCTTTGAAAATACCAATAATCCCCCTAATGTTCCGTAGTACTCTTTTGATTCTTCATCTAAGTGTATTATTCTTGTATTTTCCATAAGAGTAATTCTATTTTCATTATTGGCTTCTATACCATGTTGCTTGAAATACTTATCCACTATACTTATGTCAAAGCTTTCTATATTGCTTTTTACAACAGGGGAAAGTTCTATATTTAAATTCATATTTTCTTGAAACGCTGTTATTAACTCTTCTTTTCTCATAGTGTCTGTTGTAGATCCTCTTCTTATGTAAAAGGCCCCATTTTCTCTAGATTGATAAGGCTTTTGATTACCTTGAAAGATAGTTATAACTGCTAAATCCTTGTCTTCGTATTTTATATATTCAAGACTCACAGGTATAGGTGGTTCACATCTAGAACTTATGATTTGTTGTATTTGCTCTTCTGTTAAGAAGTCCTTTTCTACTCCAACTACCTTTTTTGTTTTATCTTCAACACCAATAATAAGGTATCCTCTTCCACCTCTAGAATTTGCAATAGCACATATATCTTTTGCAAGTTCTTTTTTCCCAGTTTCAACACTTAAATCTAATTGTAATTTAAAATCTAATTTAGTTCCTTCATTACTTTTAAGAAGACTTAATAATTTTCTTTTATTCATAGCCTCTAACCCCAATTTTATAGTTCTTATATATTTTATGAATTTATCTTAAATAAAGTACAATAAAAATATACTATTGTTAAAAAAGGACGATGAATTATTATCCATCGTCTTTCTAATGGTCTATGACCTTATTTTTCCCTACTTTTTTAGCTACATACAATCTTGAATCAGCTACGCTAATAACTTCATTTAAGTTATCTCCATCATTAGGATAATGGCTTATTCCAAAGCTGGCAGTAACTTTTCCTTTTATGTCTCCGTAACTTATAATATTTTCACTTATTTTTAACCGTATGTTATTAATTTTATTGTATACATCTATGGTATTTTCTAAATTTTCTATAAAAATTACAATTTCCTCTCCGCCATATCTTGCTAACATATCATTTCCATCTATATTATTTTCGATTATCTTAACCGTTTGTTTTAAGACTTCATCTCCATATTGATGACCATATACATCATTAGCCTTTTTGAAATTATCTAAATCAACCATTACTATTGAAAATCCCTTTTCAGGTTCTTCAGATAATCTTTTTTCAACTATATCATAGAAATACTTTCTATTGTATATTGAAAGTAGCGGATCTCTAATGGCATTTTCTCTAATTTGATTATACAGTGCATTATTTTCTAGAGCTATAGCGATTTGGTTAGCTATAGTAGAAATAAACTTTATATGCTCATGTACAAAAAAGTTATTCAGCCCATGTTCAACTATTATATATCCTATAAATCTTTCTCTCAAATATATTGGTACACCTATTAAAGAATGTATATCATTTTTATAAAAGCTTTTGTCAAACAGAGGTTCCTTTGAATTTAATATAAAAGGCTTACCATTTAATAAATCTTTATAAAACTCTTTGTGGGAAAGATCGCAACTATAATTTTGCAGATTAGATGCCTTTATAACCAACCTCTCTTCTTCCATAAGATAAATTGAAGAGTAGGTTGCTCCTAAAATGCCGATTATCATATCGTTAATCATTGGTATTAAATTTTCATCACTAAGATATGAATTTATATACTTGCTTATCTCAACAATATTGGTTATAGCATCTAATTTCTTTTCTAACTTAATATTTTTTTCAGTTAGTATTTGTATAGTGCTCTCTGCAAAGTTCTGATAAGTTTCAAATTCATCCTTTAATTTTAGATATTCTTCTTTATATTGATTTATTAAATCAGCATTATCTTTGCTCATACAGTTTCACTTTCTCCTAGAATTTAGTTTACACAATACTATGAAATACTATAATCCACCTAATATATTACCCTATAGTATTCTATAAAAGCAATAAAAATCCTCCCTATATAAATATTTATATATAACAACAGTTAATTATTACTTTATTTACTAAATATTATATAAATAAATTTTTGTATATAAACCTTCTAGAGAAACACTATATGCAAAGATATATTATTTTCTTACAGTTTTATTTAAACTTATGCTTAAAGGTAAAGCTATAATTATTCCAGCAACAACTTGAGCTATATTTCCTGGTATATCTTTTATTGCTAATATAAATGCTTCGTTAATTGTTAAAGCCTTAGAAACTATAAATCTTGCCATTATTACTCCACTGAAATAATATGCAGCTATCATAAATAATCCAGCTATTACAAATGCAAATATGTTATTAACAATATTTTTTCCATTATAGCCTTTTCTATATGCTATAATTCCCGCAATTAATCCCATAAGACCTTTTATTACAAAAGTGAATGGAGCCCATGCTGTATATCCATTTAACAAATCAAATAATGACATACCTATGGCAGATGCTGCCGCAGCCTTTTTCTTTCCCAATAATATTGCTGCTAAGAAAATCATACTATCTCCTAAATGCACTACCCCCATAAATGATGGTATATGAAATACAGAAGTAGCTACAAAAACTATAGCCGCCATTAGCCCTACTTGTATCATAGTATAGGTACTTATTTTTATTGAATTTGTCTCTAATTTTTTTTGTTTATGTTCCATCTTATTTCCCCCTAATTACTTTTTCTTTACTACTTTATTATAGAAAATTTCAATTTTATTGCAACTGTATCGATACAATATATAGAGTTAATTATTTATATTTTGCTCTGTTTTAAATGAATGTTGATCTTTACATTCATTTAAAACTTTCCATTAGTCCGTTAAGATTATTTTAAAGATTGTTGAGTTCATTATAATTAGAATTATTTTCGATATTATACGAGATCAACAATCTCTTAAAACATAGTCTTATATTTATTTTTATTATGCTAATACTATTAAAGTAATCTATAATGTAAAAATTGGAGGGTAAACAATGACTGTTCTTAGGTGGCTCGGTGGACTTGTTCTTCTGATTTGGTTAGTAGCCTTAATATTTAGAATAGGCAACAGCCTTATAAATACCTTGATCATTATAGCAGCTATAATTTTTATAATAGATGCTTTGTATAGTAAAAGAAAATCTATTTAAATTAAAATAGAAACTCTATAAAAATTAAAGACTATGTTTAAAATAAACGTTGATATTACAACAACATTTATAAACATAGTCTTTAATAATTAATAAAACTTATTATTCGTCACTTTTACTTATATCAGACAATACAAGTCCACTGTTATGCTCTAGCGCCCAATTTATTCCCCAATCGTTAGAGAATATTAATAGATCTTTATCCTTTAAATCCTTAACAACTTTTGTATCACTAGTTATATTTAGTCTTTCCGGTTTTATTTCTGACTTCTCGATCCATCTAACGTTTTTAAATGGAAGTCTTTCTATCTTTATATCTACATTGTATTCATTTTTTAATCTGTACTCTAAAACTTCAAACTGAAGAACTCCCACTACACCAACAATAATTTCCTCTATTCCTATGTGAAGCTCTTTAAATACTTGTATAGCTCCTTCCTGAGCTATTTGAGTAATTCCCTTTATGAACTGTTTTCTCTTCATGGTATCCACAGTCCTTACTCTTGCAAAGTGTTCCGGTGCAAATGTAGGAATTCCTTCAAATTTAAATTTATTTGATGCTGGACATAATGTATCTCCTATTCCAAATATACCCGGGTCAAATACTCCTATTATATCTCCAGCATAAGCTTCATCTACTATTTCTCTCTCTTCTGCTAAGAATTGTTGTGGTTGTGTAAGTTTAATCTTTTTCCCTTGTTGAACATGATAAACTTCCATACCCTTTGAAAACTTACCTGAACAAATTCTCATGAAAGCAATTCTATCTCTATGAGCTTTATTCATATTTGCCTGAATCTTGAATATAAAGGCTGAAAAGTCCTCACTAAATACATCTATTTTTCCAATATCTGATTTTCTTCCTAGTGGCGCTGATGTCAACTTTATAAACTTCTCTAAAAAAGGTTGAACTCCAAAATTAGTTAACGCACTACCAAAAAACACTGGAGTAAGTTCTCCATTTTTTATTTTTTCTAAATCAAATTCTTCGCCAGCTTCATCTAAGAGTTCTAGATCTTCTAATAGCTTTTCATATAACTCTTCTCCGACTAAATCTTTTACTTTGTCATCTTGTAAATCACTTTCTATTATACTTACAGCACTTTGTCCGTGATTACCACCATCGAAGATAAGTATATGTTTTTTTTCTCTATCATAAACTCCTCTAAAATCAGATCCACAACCAATAGGCCAATTCATAGGATAAGATTTTATTCCAAGTTCATTTTCTATGTCCTCTAATAGCTCAAATGGATCTCTTGTTTCTCTATCCATTTTGTTTATGAATGTAAATATAGGTATCTCTCTTAAGCTACATACCTGGAACAACTTTCTTGTTTGAGCCTCTACTCCCTTTGCTCCATCTATTACCATAACAGCACTATCTGCTGCCATTAACGTTCTATATGTATCTTCACTAAAGTCCTCATGTCCTGGAGTGTCCAATATATTTATACAGTGATTATCATAATTAAACTGTAAAACTGATGAAGTAACTGAAATTCCTCTTTGCTTTTCTATTTCCATCCAGTCAGAAACAGCATGTTTTGAAGCTCTTCTAGCTTTAACAGAACCAGCTTCTCTTATAGCTCCTCCGTATAACAAAAGTTTTTCTGTAAGTGTAGTTTTACCTGCATCTGGATGAGATATTATAGCAAAAGTTCTTCTTTTCTCTATTTCTTTTATAAAATCTGCCACTTATTTCTCCTCTTTCTCACTGAAATTTGAATATCTCTTGTATTTTTAAATCTCTCTCATTTTTCTCTCAAATATTAATATTACCATAAACCAATCTCTTATTAAATAATATATTGAAAATTTCTTTAGGAATTGGAGTGGCAGCACCCTAGGGGTGTAATTTTTATACACTAAACTTTATTCTATTATTATTTTCTTTTGTTAATATTTGCAATTCATCAAATCCAAATTTTATACAATTTTTAATGACCTTGTCAAGTACTATTTTACTTTTACAATATAATTCTACATCAACTGTATCAGTGCAAAATAAAGCAATCTGGCAGTCATTGTTTACAAAGTCATCATAAGTATCAATATTTCTTACTTGCATTCTATTATTAAATGCTTTTATATCCGCATATACCAAATAATACTTTTCAATTTCAATATATTTCAAAAAATCTGTTCCATGCATTGTATCTTGATTAAAAATAGATTTCTTTAGATTATTATTTTTATCTTTATAGATAATTTCATTATCAGCTATATACCATATAAAATTATCAATGCCAACTTTATCAAATATTTTAAATAGGAAGTTGCTATATTCATTTTTCAGTTTAAAAGTAACACCTATCATCTATTTAAACCTCCTCTATAATAGTAACCTCCTCCAACTACTGCAACACCTTTACCTATATTATTCAAAGGTACTGAATATGCCGATCCTCTTTTAGGTGGATCAACTGACCAATCCCAATCATGCTCATGTGTAACTTTGGGATGCCTTTTAGGATCACCATGATTTGTAAGGTCTCTATCTTTCACTGCTCTCCCGCTTGGACTATAGTAACAACTTTGCAAATAATATAAACCTGTTTCGTTATCATAACGGTAACCACGATATCTATACGGATTCTTAATCCCTACACTATCTTTTAAACTTCCATCACTGGATATAAGCTTACCCCAAGAATCATAAGTATAGCTTACTACCTGAGCTCTAGTTTTGTCATATAGTCCAATTATATCACCTTGAGCATTTCTAATGTAGTAGTATTCAGTTCCATTTAAGTTCATACTTACAAGATTACTGTCATCATCATAGGTATAGTAAATCTTATCAGTACCATTTTCTTCAAATGTTACCTTATCTCCTACAATATGATACTTTGTTGTTACTCCATTTACTGTTTTTTCAGTTTTTATGACATCAACATTATACTTAAAGCTTATATCTTTACCATTTCCCTTTATACCTAATAATTGTATTCCTTGCTGCTAAGTGAAAGTGTATCCATCATAGGTGTGAGACATTCTACTTCCATCAGCATCCATTTTACTTGCTTTTGTGGTAGTAATTTTAGTTTATAGATTGTTAAGAGTGTACTGTAGCCTACGGCTATTGTTATTCTATAAAAATCTTCAAAGCTTACATACTTTGCCTTTCCTTAAACAATATTACTTAAGTATAAAATACTTTAAACTTATCTCCTACGGGTGGTGATGTCCATCACCTTTTTGGGGATATCTACATTAACGTATAAAAAAGTTCATAGCAACACGTGATGTACATATTACTATGAACCTTATAATCTATTTATGACATGTTCTCATATTTATACATTTTCCGAGTGGAACCTGGTACCTTAGTGGAAGACTGAAAGGATTCCGCTTGCTATTAATTTTCTCGTCTAGAATTACTCATGTTTACATAAGCTATGTTGTTACTTTTATTTATTACCATTTTTACTTACTTTTCAACTTTGTACTTAAAATCCTGGAAAGCCTATTTGCAAATTCATTTTGCGGGTCTATTGCTAATGCCTTCTTATCCCAAATACATGAATTTTCAAAGTCATGCATCTTATAATAACAATGAGCAATATCTATTATATTATCAATATCGTCTGGCTGAAATTTATTAAATGTATAAAGTTCTTTTAATGCCTTTTCATAGTTTCCCATATCAACATATACTAAGGCTTTATTTTGTATCGCATCTATACACTCATTATCATACTTGTATGCATGTCTAAATGCGTCTAATGCCTCATTAAATAATTTTAATTTGAAACAGCATATACCTAAATTAAAATAAGTCTCTGATTGCTCATCATCTATTTCTAGTGATTTTTTATAATACATCTTAGCATTTTCTAAATCTCCAATTTGATGATAATATACTCCTAAGTAATAATAACCATCTTCACTATTAGGATTTATTGAAATTGCTTTTTTAAAATTCATTAAGGCATTATCTAATTGTCCTAGTTTTAAATAAGCTCTTCCTAAATTAAATACTGGCCTATCTGAATTAGAACAGTCTACAATTATGGAATTAAATATTTTAATAGCAGTATTATAATCGTTAAGCCCCAAATAACAACATCCTATATAGTTTAAGCAATCGTAAGATTTATTTATTTTAAGACATTCTTCAAAATAAATTATTGCTTTTTCATACTCTCCATTAACATAACTAATTTCACCCATATCAAAATTCTCTTCAAAATTCAATTATCAATACCTCCACTTCTATATCAGAATGCTTTTATGATTAATCCTGCTCCACCTGTAATTGTTACTCCATCATCTATAATTCCAACACCACCAGTAGCTATATCCTCAATTATAGTTCCAATTATTATCACAGTACCCGCTCCAACAAGACCAATCTTTCCTTTAACACCTATACTGATTTTATCATAATTACCATCAACCAAGTCGCCATATTTTTTATTGTTATAATTTCTATCACCGTTTCTTTTCTTGTTTTTATGCAATTCTTCTGATTTCTGCTCTCGCTCTTTTGAACCTCTTTTGCCAAATGCATTATCAATTTCTCGTTTTTCTCGCTTCTTCGAATCAGATGGTCTCATTGGATTTTTTGCTCGTTCTCTGTCTCTTGCTTTCTCATAATATCCTTCTAAGTCAATGTCATCATCTTCGTACATTGAAACTGGTCTAAACCCATCCGAATCTTTCATATTTACAGCATTGTTCTTACAATATGCGAACATATTAGCAGATAATAGCTCACCTGTTACCGCTGCTATTTCATCAGCATTAATAAACCTACCCCACTCTGGGTTATAATACCTACTTTGTAGATAGTACAGCCCAGTCTCTGTATCATACCTATATCCTCTATATCTATACGGATTCTTAAATCCTACACTATCTTTCATAGTACCATCTATAGATACTAATTTTCCCCAAGAATCATAAGTATAGCTTACTACCTGAGCTCCAGTTTTGTCAAAAAGTCCAATAATATCACCTTGAGCGTTTCTTACATAGTAGTATTCAGTTCCATTTAGATTCATACTTGCAAGATTACTGTCATCATCATAGGTATAGTAAATCTTATCAGTACCATTATCCTCAAAGGTTACCTTATCTCCAACAAGGTGATACTTTGTTGTTACTCCATTTATTGTTTTTTCAGTTCTTATGCCATCAACATTATACTTAAAGCTTATATCTTTACTATTTCCTTTTATATCTGCTAGTTGTCTTCCTTGTTCCCAGATAAAGGTGTAGCCATCATAGGTTAGAGGATTACCTATGGCATCATAGGTTATGTCCTTTCCATTAAAGTTTGTAAGCTTATCTTTCCAGTTAGAATCTATATATCCATAGCTTATGGTAGATGTTGCTATTCCTAAAGTTCCTGTTGTATATGGATATTCTGTTTTATTTAGAATATTTCCTCCAGCATCATAGGAATAAGTTATAGTTTTATTTAATACCTGATTATCTTCTCTTGTAAGTTGATTTAGTTCATCATAGTAATAAGTTATTACCTTACCACCTTCGGTGATTGTTTTAATATTACCATTGGCATCATAGCTGTAAGATATCTTCCTTCCATTATTATCTATTTCACTTACTTTTGTTGTAGTGGTGTTTGCAGCAGCTCCTGCTTCAAAGGTATATTTTGTTATAAAGTCACTTAATCCTGTATTTAGTGATCTATCAGTTAGTCTTCCTAAGTTATCATATTTATAACCTACCCAGTTCCCTCTTCCATTTGTATATATGCTATTTATTTCTTCAGAAGACAATACTGTATTATATCTGCTTAGTCCCTCTAGCTGTCCATTTAGTTGATTACTGCCTGATACAGTTCCTCCAACTGCTGTTTTTGCTCCTGTAAAGTCTTTAAAGCTTGTAGTGTTTCCTGAATAAACCTTATCATTTAGATATAGTTTTGCATTTAAAGTTGTTCCTGACACGCTCCAAGTGAAGGCCCCGTAGTTCCATGTATTTGCTGTTACAGCTTCTGTAGATGTTATTAAAGTTAGCCAGCCTCCGGCGTTATCTCTTACAGCCAAGTTAAGCTTGCTGTTACTGTCTAAATAAAGACTTAGTAAGCTTCCATTTCCTTCTGATGCTAGTAAAACAAGGGTCTATCCCAAAATCAAAATTTTGTTTTGAGATAGACCCTTTATATTTTACTTATAGGCATACCAACATGTTTTTATATTCTTCGTGAGGTACTGCACACTTTAGCGGGTGACTGAAAGAATTCCACTTGCTTCCTTAAAGTCATCTGAACATTCTACATTTTTTCATATTGATTAATAATTGTATCAACTGATCAAGAAATCTCTCTTTAATCACTCTCTCCATTCTAATTATAGTAACATGGTTAATATCATGCATGTATAAAATATATTATCTATTTCTTAAATCTATTATTGTGTTTGTACATAACATTTGCCAATACGGCTATTAACAAACATAAAAATAAAATTGCCATTATAGTTATAAATACAGGTCTATATTGATTTGAAATTTGTGGATAATTATTTTCTATATATACAGCTGCCATTAATGTTCCAATAAGCAATACTATCAATAATGTCATAAATAATAAAAGCTGTTTTTCTTTTTTTATGCCTTTAAACTTAAAAGCACTCAGAATCATCCCTATAACACATATAGTTAATATAATTATTATCATATTGAATGGTATATTTTCTACTCCAATAATTTTAATTATTGTTAATAATACAAATACAACTATTATAGCTACAACATTCTTCTTTTCCATAATATCCAATCACCTGCCTCATTTTTATTAATTCCATATGTTCTAAATTAGACTTCTCATTTATTCTTTCTTCCAAATATAGTTTTTCGTAACTTCACCTACAGTACCTAATGCTAGCCCTGCAAAAATTGCCCATCCAACTGGATTAGACCAACCGATTGCAATTACCGCTATTGAAATTCCAGCATCAATGGCACTTCTTCCGAAAGCTTCCGACTTGCTATAATCACTATGCCAATTATCCCAAACTGATAGCCCTGTTAAAGCTATACCAATCGCTCCAACTTTCTCAATATTTCCTATTACTCTTGCAGTTGACGCTCCTTTTATCGGTATTGTAAGATACTGTCCTGACCTTCTTCCTGCTCTATTTGCTATAAATGGTATTGCATCAGGAATCTTAGATAAAGTTGAACTAACTCCTCCTTCAATCCCAGTAACTAAAGCACTTTTAGCTATACTTTTAGTTTGGTTACCATTAGGTATTATACTTGAATGTGTAGTTTTAGTTTGTATCTGAGCTTGATGCTGTACCCACACCCAATCATCATATAGCCTTTGTGTTTCATCATCTGCAAACACCATCCTAAAACCTGAAGGATCTTTGCCGTTAACTACATTATTTTTACAATATATAAATAAATTATGCCCAAGTAGCTCACCTGTTTGGCCAATAATGCCATCAGCATTTATGAACCTACCCCACTCAGGATTATAGTACCTGCTTTGTAGATAATACAACCCAGTCTCGGTATCATACCTATACCCTCTATATCTATACGGATTCTTAACTCCTACACTATCTTTCATAGTACCATCTATAGATACTAATTTTCCCCAAGAATCATAGGTATAACTTACAACCTGTGTACCATTCTTGTCATATAGTCCAATTATATCACCTTGAGCATTTCTAATGTAGTAGTATTCTGTGCCATTTAAGTTCATACTTACAAGATTACTGTCATCATCATATGTGTAATAAATCTTATCAGCACCATTATCCTCAAAGGTTACCTTATCTCCAACAAGGTGATACTTTGTTGTTACTCCATTTATTGTTTTTTCAGTTCTTATGCCATCAACATTATACTTAAAGCTTATATCTTTACTATTTCCTTTTATATCTGCTAGTTGTCTTCCTTGTTCCCAGATAAAGGTGTAGCCATCATAAGTTAGAGGATTGCCTATGGCGTCATAGGTTATATCCTTTCCATTAAAGTTTGTAAGCTTATCTTTCCAGTTAGAGTCCCCATATCCGTAGGATATTGTTGAAGTCGGTGTTCCCAAAGTTCCTGTGGTGTATAGATATTCTGTTTTATTTAGAATATTTCCTCCGGCATCATAGGAATAAGTTATAGTTTTATTTAATATTTCATTATCTTCTCTTGTAAGCTGATTTAGTTCATCATAGTAATAAGTTATTACCTTACCACCTTCGGTGATTGTTTTAATATTACCATTAGCATCATAGCTGTAAGATATCTTCCTTCCATTATTATCTATTTCACTTACTTTTGTTGTAGTGGTGTTTGCAGCAGCTCCTGCTTCAAAGGTATATTTTGTTATAAAGTCACTTAATCCTGTATTTAGTGATCTATCAGTTAGTCTTCCTAAGTTATCATATTTATAACCTACCCAGTTCCCTCTTCCATTTGTATATATGCTATTTATTTCTTCAGAAGACAATACTGTATTATATCTGCTTAGTCCCTCTAGCTGTCCATTTAGTTGATTACTGCCTGATACAGTTCCTCCAACTGCTGTTTTTGCTCCTGTAAAGTCTTTAAAGCTTGTAGTGTTTCCTGAATAAACCTTATCATTTAGATATAGTTTTGCATTTAAGGTGGTTCCTGATACACTCCAGGTGAAGGCTCCGTAGTTCCATGTATTTGCTGTTACAGCTTCTGTAGATGTTATTAAAGTTAGCCAGCCTCCGGCACTATCTCTTACAGCTAGGTTAAGCTTGTTGTTACTGTCTAAATAAAGACTTAGTAAGCTTCCATTCCCTTCTGATGCTAGTATATATCTATTTGTTGTACCACCTTTGGTGTTAAACCATACTCCTAGGGTTCCTTCATCTTTTTTTATTCCTAAATCATATAGTATTTTAGTGTTTTCAGCTGTTGTTAAAACATTTTTTCCCTTTTGTTCTGCAGCTACTGCTAGATCTTTTGTAAAGCTGGAACCTGTTTCACTATAGGGTTTTGTTCCTTTTGAACCTATGGTGCTGTTGTTTAGTGGGAAATACTCCATATTTCCATTATTATTCAATGGATTATTGTAGTAAATATTTGTAGGTCTATTATCTTTGTCATAGTCATAGGAAGTCATATATCCTATTCCATTTACTTTTTCTTGGAAAGTGCTTAAATTATTTCCCTTGTCATAGCTATAGTTTATTATGTTTCCTTTAGAATCTTTTACCTTTGAAAGTCTCTCAGAGGCATCGTAGATGTACCTATAGTTTACTCCGTTTATTAAGTCTTCAAGGATTCCTAAGTTGCCGCTGGCATCATAAGAATATTTAAATTTTTCTTCTCCATTAATTAGTTTAGAACTTATTCTATCCTCAGTGTCGTATTTATAAGACACTTTGTGTCCATTACCGTAGGTAGAGCTTAAAAGTAGCTTTGTCCTATCTTGAAATACATTAGTGATTAAATTTTGGCTTCCTACATTAACTCCAGTATTATTATCTGCTCCGTCATAGTTGAAAGTATAGCTAAATCCATTGTGACTTACTGTCTTTATTTTATCATTTTCATAGGTGTAACTATTTTTTATGGTATTTAACCCAAGATAGTTTCCTCTTCCAGCACTACGAATAACATCTATATCTGCTTTAGCTAAAGCTTCCTTAGAGTATATAAACTGATCCATTAACCCGTTTATTGAGTAGAGTCCTGAGTTGTGCATACCAAGTGAAGTTGTAGCTCCTGTAAAATCTTTTATAGTTGCTGCGTCTATATTAGTTACTGTGTATACTTTGTCATTTAAATATAAATTAAAGGTAAGTATATTATTAGCATCTTTGCTCCAGTTAAAGGCTGCATAGTTCCATGCAATATTTGTAACAGTATCTGTAGAGGTTATAATTGTCCTCCAGGTTCCATCAGTATTTCTTACTGCCAAGTTTAATTTATTACTTGTATCTAGATAAATGCTTAACATAGAAGCATTACTGCTTAGCTGAGAATCAAGTACATATCTTGTAGTTGCACTAGTGTCTGGTTTTATCCAAGTTGCCATAGTTCCTGAATTTAACCCTAACCCTAGAGAGTATACAAGCTTATTATTATCCACTGCTTTAAGTACCTGATTTCCATTCTCATCCTCTTCAAATATTGCATTATTTATAGATGGACTTGTACCCTTTGTTCCTGTTGCGCTTCCTTCAAGAGGAAATACTTCAAGTTTTCCCTCTGAGGATATAGCTTGTACTTGTTTTAGTCTATCCATGGAGTCATAGGAATAAAATATAGAATTTTCCTTTGCATCTGTAACTCCATCTAAGTTTCCTTTAGTTGTATCATAATTATAAGTTACCTTGTTTCCGGAGGAATCTTCTACTGACTTTAGGTAATTTCCATCTGCTGTGTATTCTGCAGTAGATGGTATAGTTAGTCCATTTGTATCTCCTATTTTGGAAGTCTTAGGGTTTCCGTATTGATCATAGCTAAAAGTGTATTTTACATTTTCAGCTGAAGTTGCTTCTGTTAAATTATGTTTTGTATCATGCTTGTAAGTAAAGTAGCCCCCATTTATATTTACCATTTTGTTAATATCATTGTTGTCAGAGTACTCAAACTGGGATTTTTTATTTGCTAAATCCTGAGTTGATATTAAATTTCCCTTATCATCATATTGATAGCTCTCTCCAAATTCTTCTTTATAAAGCTGAAGACCATCAAAGTATGCCGTATTTTCATTTTCGTAATATAAGGCATAGAAAGTTATACTCTTGTATGCTGCTCCTGTAATTATTTTTGCTGATGTATACTGCCACTCCGTTGAGTCTTCATTGAAAGGAACTACTTTCCACTCATAGGTTCCATCTAATTTCTCTATACCTACATCCAAGGCAAACTGTCTGTTTCCACCTAACTGTGTAGAATCTCCCTTTGCCCAGCCTGATACAACGTATACATCTCCCTCACTGCCTGATTGATTTATCTTTTGGTATATATTTTTAGTTTTTGATGCACTTCCATTGATTTTAAATACTTTTTTGCTTTTATCTAAGCTTGAAGGATACATAGAATCCGTTGAAGTAACTATTGTATCAGTAGAATCTATATGTGCATTTTTACTCCAAAACTCTGGTATTGGTTCACCATATATAAAATTAGGGTTTTCTAGCATATTATAGCGGTTAGCTAAAGGTCCGTCTTCTAACTGAATAGCATCAAAGTATGCTGTACCACTTTCCTCTACAATACCTACATTTGCTTCAATAGTATCTGATGCTGCGTTAGCTGGAAGGGTAAAAGTCACTTCCTGCCTTTCCCAATCATTAGTTCCTGAAACGTAATCAGAATATACTGTTTGGGTATTTCCACTTTCATCTTGATAAGTTATAAAAGCTGCTGCACCCTTTTTGTTATCATTAGATACATTATCTGTTTTTATATAGGCTGATAGAGTATAGGTATTTCCTTTAGTTAAGGTTACCTGCTGTTTATGGAAACGTCTTTTTATATTATCATTTTTTACTGTTTTTAAGGACTGACTTCCTAGGTATTTAATGGCAGTATCATAGGTTGATGAACCATTAGTGTTTCCATCATTAACTGCTGTCCAATTAGCTGCTATTTCTGTATTATGATTTTTTAAGTAATTCATTATAGATTTTTGAAGTTTAGATTCAAAGGATAGTTTATTATCTAGATCTTTTCCAGTATTACTCTTTGTATTATAATCATAATAAAGAGCATTTCCCTCATCATCTCTTATAGATACACTTCTTCCAGAGTTATCAAATTGATATATTTCCTTCTTTCCTCTAAAGTCATTATATGTGGTATTGTTATATCCGTATTTAACATTGATTCCTTGTCCTGGAGTACCATCTTTATTAGTTTCTACTATTTGTCTTACACGATAGGGAGCTACGCTATAGTAAACATATTGTATTTTATAATTATCATAGTTTGTAGCACAGGTTAAGTTATTGTTAGAATCGTATGTATATGTGCTATATTTTCCATCTGGATAAGTTATTCTTGTAAGGTTTATTCCATCATAGTAAAAGCTTGTTCTTCTATTGCTTGGATCAATTATTCCTAGAAGATATCCACTTGCATTAATATCTAGTGTGGTAACTCTACCAGCTCCATCTGTTATATATTTTAAAACTGTTCCATCATAATTAAGGGTTTCAGTATTACCGTTATTATCTTGGATTTTATAAAGATAACCACCAGATGTAAATAAAAGTAGGTTGTCCTTCTTGTCCTGTATTTTATATCTTTCATATACACTAGATGAATTTATGGTCATAGTAATATCTATACCACTCTCATCTTTGTATTTACTTTCAGCTGAATTATATACTAAGTAATGCTCTGTTCCATCTTCATCTACATAGAGATATTTTTCAGTTCCTGAGACTGGCGTTAGCTTTTGACTTAGATTTAACCTCCATCCATTACCATATCCTATGCTTATGTTTCTATTATTGCTGTTAAATACATGGTTTAAAGATGTAGGCATTCTATTTCCATTCATAGATAGGTCATTATGGATAAATACTAAATTACCATTGTAATCGTTAACATAGCCTGTGCCGGCTCTTCCTATATTTTGAGAATGGTATGTCCAATAGTTTTCAAGTCCTGTACTATCAGTGTAATATATAGTGGCTGTTGGTCTTCCACTGGCAAGCCCACTCTCCGAGTCTGAAGATATAAACTGATTGTATCCACTAGCTTCATCATGATTTTTTACCATAAGTCCATTGTTTGTTCCTGTGGATGTCCATTCTTTTGCAATAGATGTGATATCCCATTGAAATACATTTTCGGCTGCTCCGCTTACTATTTTATAATCCTCTACCTTAGTGTTAAACCCCGGTTGATTATTCCAAGTTATAGTACTGGAATTCCATGGGGCTAGTACCTTATGAACATCTATTTGTGTTGGAGTTGAATTTGATTGATTTAGCCATAAACTTAAGTAAGCATGGGTTATCACACTTGTTGGTTTAATTGCAGGTAAATCAAAAGAAATAAATGATCTATTTCTGCTTGTAATTGACCCATTACCAACCTGTAGAAATTCTACTCCTCCATAATTTGAATTTGGAACTCCCTCTGCTACATAGCTATCATGTATACTATTAATGTTTTGAGAAGTTTCTACTGTTGGATCAATAACTATAGGATAAGCTCTATCTCCACTATCCAGCCATTCTTTATTTGGCAGTATGTTTAATACGTAGTTATTTCCCTTTTCTTCTAAAGTTACTTCTATGTCTTTACTTATTTCTCCTTTACTGTCATACATAAAAGGAGCTTCCATAGTGTATATAAGCTTTGAATTTTCTACATTGTCGTAAAAACTTATGCTTTTATCTTTATTTAATTTTGCAATTAAGTTTTTAGCTTTTAAGGTAAATTGGAAGTTTGGATTATCTACTTTCTCATTTAAAACTATAGATTCTTTAACTTTTTTTGATGTGATATTGTACTCTAGATTTACTTTATTCTCTATGTTTTCGTATTTAATTTTTGAATTTATATTTTTTAAAATCTTTTTATCTTCGTCATTGTCTTGACTTTTAGCTAGACCTAGTAATGAATTATTCTCTTCTATATTTGAAGGTACTACCTTACCTTCAACTTCTGCAATAAGACACTCTTCATTTGTACTATTACTTTCTGCTGCTTTTGCTTCTTCTTTTTCGTTACTAGAGGTTTCAATGCTATTTTCATTACTTGAAGCTTCAATGGTAGATTCTTCTGTATTAGTAGTTTCTGTGTCTTCAGCTTTTTCTTCCTCCACTGTCTTCTCAGTAGTTTCAGAAGTATTTGTTGGTTCATAATTTTTCTTGATTTTGTTTACTTTCCAAGATATTTCATATTTATCTTTGTTTATGCTTATCAACTTTTCTGAGTTAGACTTTTTAGCTATTTTAACCTTAAAGTCATTTTTCTTATTTTCTAATATACTGTTGCCCTGGTCATCTTTAGCTTCCACTAAAGTATTGTCTATATCCTGCCACTTGCCGTTTTCCTTGTAGTGAACCGGCTCTTTGTATATTACTGCTTCATATGTATTGTCTTCAAGCAAAAAGTGTTTTATGTTCTCTTCTCTTTTTTCTTCCACCTCTTTAACTATATTAGGGGGATTTTTAGTTTTAACTTCTGTTTCCTTAAATTCAGGCTCTACATAGGCTTGTTTACCATTTAGTGTCTCTGCAAATGCTTGTGTTGGAATCACTGTAACAATAAAAAAAGCCACTAAAAGCCTGGATATTAATCTTTTGTAACTGTTCACCATATTTCCTCCTTTGTTTTAAATGTTAATATTTTGTTAATATAAGTGTATAACACCTAAATGGAAGGCTTCAAGGAGTAATATATGGCATGTCATGAACATATTTCCTAAAGTGTAGTATTATAATCATTTTGCATGGCGTAGCCGCACTGTATTGCAATCAGAAAATACTAGTATAACTTCAACAGGCTTCGCCTAAAACCCTAACACCCTCATCGGGTTAAGCGCTCTGCGCTTCTCTAATAAGTCAATTAATCTGATGACTACCATCCGTAACACTCTCACTTCTAAAGTGAGAGATAACGGCTGCTACGTCCCTAGATAAGGGCTTCTAAGCTTCAACTGGAAGAAAAACTCCATCTGAAGCCAAGAATCCTCTTTATATAATACTTACAAGACCAATAAATTAGCTATATTCTAAATAGTAACTACTACAGTTCTTAACATACGTTTTATTTGAGTAATAGCGGCCTTGATTTGCCAACTTTAAGGTACTAAAAGTCAGAAGGTGTATAATTCATTAAGAGAATTTTGAACAAGTCTTAGAAGTTCTTAGTTTGTGAATTTAAAAATTACCGTAATTCCCGCCCAGGACGGGCGGGAGCCAGGTCTGCAGCAGGACGCTGCATAGAACTGGGTAGGGAATTTTTAAAGGCACAAACTTAGAACTTCTTGACGAAGCGAAGATTCTCTGTTGAATTATACACTTTCGATTTTTAGCACCTTACTTTGTACTTTCAATGCCGCCATTTTGTCGCATTATTCTTATATTACTAATTACAATTAAAAAATGTTATAATATTTATTGTTATTAAAGTTAAACTTAATATAGATTATAAGATTAAAACAAATACGGAGGCATTTGAATGTACAAATTAATTGCACTTGATATGGATGGCACTTTATTAAAAGAGGATAAAACAATATCTAAAGAAAACTATGAAGCTATACAAAGCGCTAGAGAAAAAGGTGTAAAAATTGTTTTAACAACTGGAAGACCTAAAAAAGGAATTGAGAATTATCTAGAAGAATTAGATTTAGTTGACGATGATGAATATTGTATAACCTATAACGGCTCTCTAATTGAAAATTCTAAAACCGGAGAAATACTTACCAAGACATTAATGACTTTAGATGATGCTCATTTTTTATATGAATTAAGTAAAAAGCTAGATGTAGATATACATGCTTTAACTACAACAGGGTGCATCTCACCTAGGTATAATAAATATACTGAATTAGAAGTATCTATGAATAATATTCCTTTTGAAGAAGTGGATTTTAATACTATAGATCCTTCTACTGAAATAGTTAAATTTTTATTTGTAGGATCTGAAGAAAAAATTTCTTCAGTAATAGAGCAATTACCCAGGGAATTATATGAAAAATATACTATAGTAAGAAGTTATCCACTTTTCTTGGAATTCTTAGATAAAAATGTAAGTAAGGGTGCTGCAGTAAAAACTTTAGCTGAAAGACTTGAAATAAAACAAAGCGAAGTTATATGCATAGGGGATGCCGGAAATGACATCCATATGATTCAATACGCTGGACTAGGTGTTGCCATGGGAAATGCCTTTCCTGAAGTTAAAAAGGCTGCAAATTATATTACTTTAACTAACGAAGAAGATGGAGTAGCTCATATTATAGATAAATTTATTTTAAGTGATTTTGAACTTGATTTACTACTTAATAGCTAGATAGTATAAGTAATATGAATTAATATAAACATCATTTTTAGGTTTGATTGTTAGGAGGTGTTGTGTGATGTATAAGCTTATAGCTATTGATATAGATGGTACTTTATTAAAAAATAATAAAACTATATCACCTGAAAATTTTCAAGCAGTAAAAAAGGCTAAGGAAAAGGGTGTAAAAATTGTTCTATCTACAGGAAGGCCAATTCAAGGACTTGAGAAATACTCACAGCAATTGGGTTTAAGTGAAACTGAAGATTATGGAATTGCTTGTAGTGGCGGATTTATTAAGTGTTTAGGAACTAATGAAGTAATATTCGAAAGCACTTTAAAATTAGATGAATTTAAATATTTATATGCTCTTTCTAAAAAGCTAAAAATAACTTTAAACGCCCTTACAAGAGATGTAATATTGACTCCTACTTTAAATTTAACAACACAAATAGAATCTTTTTTATCGAATTTACCTATGAAGATCACTAACTTTGATACTATAGATGAATCTACAATTATAAATAGAATCGTATATATAAATGAAACTGAAAACTTTGCTAGCCACTTAAAACGTGTAATTAAAAGAAATAATATAAACTATAATCCACCTTCAAGATTAGATGGAAATGAATCTTTATCTTTTGATAAAAATAATCTTCCAAATGAATTGTTAGAAAGATTTACTGTATTAAGGCCTTCTTCAAATACTTTAGAAATTTTGAAAAAAGGTGTTAATAAAGGTACTTCAGTAAATTTGGTAGCAGAAAAGTTTGATATAAAACCTGACGAAATAATATGCATTGGAGATTCAGATAATGATCTAGATATGATTAAATATGCTGGCCTTGGTGTGGCTATGGGAAATGCTCCAGATGAGGTTAAATCTGAAGCTAATTATATCACTTATACTAACGAAGAAAATGGACTTGCTCATGTTATAAATAAATTTATACTTGAAGAAAATGAAGAAAAAGCAGTGTAAAAACTGCTTTTTTCTATTTATCTTGGAATAAATCCAATCTTCTTTTGCATCTTTCTAAGAGTTTTATTAGCAATATAATTTGCTTTTTCAGCTCCCTTTTTATAAATAGACTCTAAGTATTCTTTATTAGATGTCAATTCCTTAACCTTTTCTTGAATTGGAGATAACTCTTCTACTATTGCTTCTGCTACATCTTGCTTAAACTGAGCATAGCCCTGACCTTCATACCTTCTTTCTATTTCTTCAAAGGTTATTCCCTTAATTACACTTAAAATTGTCATAAGATTTTTAACCCCTGGCTGATCGTCACTATATTTAACAGTTCCTAAACTGTCAGTTACAGCCCTTGATATTTTCTTTCTGATAACTTCTGGTGTATCCATTATAAAAATATATGAATTAGGGTTATCTGATGATTTAGACATCTTTTTTGTTGGATCTTGAAGATCCATTATCTTAGCTCCCTCTTTTGGTATATATGGATCTGGAATTTTAAAAGTAGGGCTATATGCACTATTAAATCTTTCTGCAATATCACGTGTTAATTCTAAATGTTGTTTTTGATCTTTTCCTACTGGAACTAGATCTGCTTGATATAAAAGTATATCTGCGGCCATCAACACTGGATAGTTGAAAAGTCCCGCTATTATATTGTTACCATACTTTTGAGATTTATCTTTGTATTGTGTCATTCTTCCAAGTTCGCCCATATATGTGTTGCAATTCAAAAGCCATGCAGCTTCTGAATGAGCTGGAACATGTGATTGTATAAATAATGTGTTCTTATCAGGGTCAATACCAGCAGCTATATATATTGCAAGAACTTCTAATGTTCTTCTTCTTAAGTCCTTTGGTTCCTGTCTTACTGTTATAGCATGCATATCAACTATGCAATAATAGCAATCATAGTCATCTTGAAGTTTAACCCAGTTTTTTAATGCTCCTAAATAGTTTCCTAATGTCAATTCTCCAGAAGGTTGTATTCCACTAAATATAACCTTCTTTTGTTCTGTATTTTCCACCATTTATCCCTCCATTTTATTTTATAATATGTAAATTTGGCTATGTTTTAAGAGATTATTAATGACCTATAATATCGAAAATAATTCTAAAAAATTAAACCCTATATAACAATTATCTTGTTATATAGGGCGTAATATACACGCGGTACCACCTAAATTCAAAACACCTAATGGTTTCCTTTTAAAGATACATAACGTATCCTGTCTTTATATCGTAAGACCACGTTTAGAACTACTCTACTTCATCCTAAAATCTCAAAGACCCATTCAGCTTAAGCATAGTTGCTGTAATCTCACCCTCTACAACTCTCTAAAAACTTGTTTTTAAGCCTACTTGCTTCTTATCATTGATTAAAATTTTACTTTTTTAAATATAATATTCTTATTATTAACTTTTGTCAATACATTTTAACTTATACATTAAATATAACCTTAAGATAGAGCATAGACTCTATCTTAAGGTTATTCTATTCATAGGAATATATAATTATTTTTTCCAAAGTCCGTGTAAATTACAATATTCTCTTGCATATAGAACTTCTTCTTCAACCATAAATACTGCTTCTGGTTTTTCACCTGGTTTTAAATATTTTCTATATACTTTATTCTCAGTGTGTATTTCTATCCATTCTATATGATGTTCTTCAAGCATTGGATGTTCTACTTCTCCAACTTTAACTTTTACTCCACCTTCTATTTTTTCAATAACTGGAACATGCTTTTCATTTGCAGCGTCTACTGTATTCTCTCCTACTAGTCTCATAGGTTTGCCACAGCAAACTAAAGTGCCTCCTGCACTATGAATTACTTCTACCATATTTCCGCATACATCGCATTTGTAAACTTGTCTTAATTCTGTCATCTTATATCATCCTCCTAGAAATAATATTAATTCTCACTTAATAATTATATTCTACAAAGATCATTATTATCCTCCTTTTTTTCAAAACTTTTCTTATAAAATATTAATATTAATTAAAGTAATTATTTATTTTAGTGAAATACTAAATCTTGAAGATAATCTATTTAAAAAGGAGATGAATTAGTTGACTAAGAAAAAGCGTATGGTTTATGGTCCTAATCAAAGAGGATATTTTGAAATAGACCCACCCAAAATGAGATCCTATTCTAAAGTAGATTACACACCTCTACCTAATCCTATACAAGATTCTATTGTTACAAATAACATAGCTTATTCAGAATTCGATTATACTTATAATGGAGAAGAGGATATATGGGGAGAAGATTATTGGGATGATTATTTTTAAGTATAACTTAATATAGTTTATAGAATAAATAATTTAAGAACTCCATGTTTATTATGGAGTTCTTAAAAATTTACTTAACCAAGTCTTGTTTTGCTGTCTTCAGTCCAATATTTTTACTTTCTAATATGACTTCTAATTTATGATCACCGCTATCCAAAAGCGGCACTATTCCATCTTCAAGGAGTTTTCCATTGAGAGTTACCTTTGACTTTTCTCCTCTTGAAACCTTTATAAAGTACTTACAATCATTGTCTCTAGTGTACTCTATTTCGAATTCTTTCCATTCATCAGGTATAACCGGCTCTATTACGAATCCTTGTTTTCCTTTAAACTTAAGCCCTAATATGCCCTCTATTGCCACTCTGTACATCCAACCTGATGCGCCAGTATACCAAGTCCAACCTCCTCTACCCAAATGAGGTTCTCTTCCATATACATCTGCTGCCATTACATATGGCTCAACTTTATATCTTTCACAGTCATAATAAGATTTTGTATGATTAATAGGGTTTAGCATGTTATAAATTTTGCAAGCCTTATTACCGTCTCCAAGCTTTGCCATAGCTAGCACAACCCAGGTTGAAGCATGAGTATATTGGCCCCCATTTTCTCTTACTCCTGGTACATATCCTTTAATATATCCAGGTTCTAAATTACTATCTGCAAAAGGTGGCGTAAGTAGAAGAACCATTCCTATATCTTCTTTAACTAAATATCTTTCTAAAGATGACATAGCTTCCCTAATGCGATCACTATCACCAGCTTTAGATATAACTGCCCAAGATTGGGATAATGAATCTATCTGACATTCATCATTTTCAACTGAACCTAGTGGTGTTCCATCATCAAAATAAGCTCTTCTATACCAACTTCCATCCCATGCATTTTTATTTAAATTTTCTTTTATGAAATCTTTCATTTCATCATATCTTTGAGCTCTATATTCATCATTTTTGGATTTACTTATTTCTTTAAAATCATCAAGTATGCTATATATAAACCATCCTAGCCAAACACTTTCTCCTCTACCTTTGTTCCCTATCTCACTCATTCCGTCATTCCAATCTCCTGATCCCATGAGAGGTATATTATGTGGTCCAAATTTTAATGATTTTTCTATAGCCTTTATACAATGTTCATATATGGTTCCAAGCTTTTCAGATCTTTTCGATACAGTATATCTTTCATCTTCTCCTTCTTTTAAAGATGCATCTTCTAGATAACCTACTTTTTCATCTAATATCTCATAGTCACCAGTTCTCTTTATATAATCTATTGTTACGTATGGCAACCACAGTAAATCATCTGAAAATCTTGTTCTAATTCCACTATCAACTACTGGATGCCACCAATGCTGCACATCTCCTTCCAAGAATTGCCTTGTAGCACTGTATAATATATGCTCTCTAGTCATATTAGGATTTACATAGCCTGCAGCCATAACATCTTGAAGTTGATCTCTAAATCCAAAAGCTCCTCCTGATTGATAAAATGCGCTTCTAGCCCAAATTCTACATACAATAGTTTGATATAACAGCCATCCATTTAGCATTATATCCATAGCCTTATTAGGAGTTTTTACTTTAATAGAATGAAGTAATTTGTTCCAATATTCTTTAATAGTCTTTAGTTCAGTTTCAACATTTTCAGCTTTAATATATTTTTCTATAACTTTTTCTATTTTTTCTATACTTTCATCTTCCCCCATAATTACAGTAAGAATCTTTTCTTCACCATCCTTGAGAGTAAATTTAGAGTTTTCTGCAATACAAGGATCCATACCAGCTCCTACAGAGTTAGACAATCCTACTTTACTTAATGCTTCTGGATGTTCTATATTTTTTCCTCTTCCTATAAACTCTGTTCTACTTCCTGTAAAACTTTCTTCCTCTCCACCTGCAATTTTTAAATATGCATAAAGATTATTGAAGCTATCACTATATGGATTTTCAGCATAAATATATTTTTTATCATTGTTTAAGTAAGTAACTATATGTGTTGATGTATTTTGGGGCACAACTCCTAGAACTGTCTGAGCAAAGTAAGTTAATGATAGCTTTCTATCCACATTAGATTTATTTTTTAACTTAACTTTACAGATCTTTACATTATCCTCACGCGGCACAAACATAGTAACTTCCCCTATTATGCCATATGCATGATGCTTAAAATTTGAGTATCCAAATCCATGTTCTATAATATATTGCTCATTATCTCTAATAGGTTTAGGAGTTATACTCCATACATCACCACTCTCTTCATCTCTAACATATAGCGCTTCAGCTGGCGTATCGCTTACCCAATCATTAGACCAAGTTGTGATTTTATTTTCTCTACTATTTTTATACCAAGTGTATGATGAGCCACTTTCTGATACAATAAATCCAAAGTTTTCATTTGCTACAACGTTAATCCATGGAGCTGGAGTATTTTTACCTTCATTTAAAACAATTACATATTGATCATTTTTTAAATCAAATCCTCCATATTCATTAAAAAATTCTAAGTCATTTACTTCAAATTTATATGGATTATAGGTACGATTATCTTCTTTAGTAGGAGCCAGCTTACTAGTTGCAATTTTAGGGAGATCTTTGTTAATTTGGTTTATTACTAATCCACTATCTCCTTCTATTACAATTCTAGATATAGCCATTAAAAGTTTAATATCTTCTTGCTCTATGATAGACTTACTGTTTAAAAATACTCCTCCAGGCTTATTTTGTTTATCTCTAGCATGGCTTGTAGCTATTAAATCTCTTATTCCATCTTGAAGCGGTTGAGTATAAGCTACATTTTGGAGATTTAAAATTACTAAATCTACTTTTAAACCTTTTATACTCCAGTATTCATGCGCATTTAGCATCTGTCGAACTAGATCCTTATGTTTTTCTTCTTTTACTATAACTAGAACTATAGGTAAATCTCCAGATATACCATATTTCCATAGAGCTGATTGCCCTCTAGCAACATCTTTTATATAGTGCTCTCTATCTTTGTATAGATTGCTTAGATATAATATTTTAGCTGCCATGTTCTGATATAGGTTTGCCTGTGGTGACTTTATTCCTAAATATTTCATCTCCACTATACCTTGACTACATGCAATTTCAAATACTCTATCTATACTTTTCATTTCTTTATATTTATTTGCAAGCTCTATAGCAGCTTCTCTTGAATCTGTTACGGCTGTAGTGTAAGAGATCTTAGAAGTTTCTCCTGGCTCTATTTTAATCCTCTTTTTTATACTTATTATTGGATCTAACACAGCTCCTACAGTATTTTTAAGTGGAACATCTTCCTCAACAGCTAAAGGATGTGTTAGATTATTTCCCCTCCCAATAAAGTTTACTCTACTAGTTTCATATTGAGTTGTGCCTATTGAATTTCCTTCTAAGGCTATACATTGAACAACATAAGGCTTCTTTTGTCCTTTTGCCCTTGGCCTTCTATTTGCAATTATACACTCAGGTTCTTGAATAAATTCACTTCTTATAAAAAGATTACTAAAAGCAGGATGAACTATATCAGAGTTGAGAGGAGCTAGAGTTACTTCGCAGTAGGATGTAATTTCTAAAACCTTAGTTTCATTTCCGTTATTTGTTAGACAAATTCTTCTTACCTCTGCATCATCTTCACTAGATACTGTAATCTCTGTATAAGTTAATATATCTCCATCTCTTCTTTTAAATTCAGCCTTATCTTGTGAAAA
Source organism: Clostridium sp. JNZ J1-5 (assembly GCF_053901425.1). Taxonomy (NCBI): domain Bacteria; kingdom Bacillati; phylum Bacillota; class Clostridia; order Eubacteriales; family Clostridiaceae; genus Clostridium; species Clostridium sp. JNZ J1-5. The sequence continues at coordinate 1,242,261 of NZ_CM132773.1, forward strand.
AATAACTTCATAGCTATCTCCTTCATTTTTGCATGGTTCATAAGTAGCACTCCAATATTTTTTCGACTTGATATCTTTTATATAAAAGAACATGCCACTACCTTCTAAGGTTACATCTTCTTTCCATCTATATATTGTCATGTCTTCTTTTTTACCATATCCACTTCCACTGTTTGATATCATAAGAGAATAGCTTCCATTTGAAAGAAGTTGTATCTCAGGCAAAGGAGTCTTAGCTGTATTGTATCTTCTAACAATTATATTTTGCTTTTCTTCTTTTAATTCTGTTAGATCAAATCTTTGTTCTCTTTCATAGACTACTCTGTTTGGAACCTTTTCCTGAAGAAGTAATTCTGTAGCCTTTACTTCAGAAATGTTATGAAATCTTTTTCTTAATATATTATCCTTTAAAGCATTATCTAAGGCCATTAAACTCATTCCTTGGTGATGAACCATAAAGCACTTTACTATTGAACCTTCATTTCCTTTTGGTATCCTATCCTTAGTATAGTCTATAGCTTCATATAAACCATATCTACCTTCTAATCCTCTATTTATAAGTTTATTTATATTATTAATAGACTCTAGAGTGTCTACTTGCAATGCTAAAATAGTAGAGTAAGGTGATACTACCAATTCATTTTTTAGTCCTCTTTTAAGTCCTATACCTGGAATTCCAAAGGCTTTATATTGATAATTTAAGCTTACATCAAAAGCTCTGTAAGCTGACTCTGATATTCCCCAAGGAACTTTTTTCATATGAGCATATCTTTTCTGACCTTCAACTATGGCTTTATAAGTTTGAGTTAAAAGTGTATTTGGATATGGTTTCATAATTAATAGGGGCATTAAATATTCAAACATTGTTCCGGTCCATGAAACAAGCCCCTTATTTCTTCCTATTATTGACATAGACCTTCCTAGCTTAAACCAATGCTTAACATCTACATCTCCCTTAGCTATGGCTATAAAGCTAGCTTGACGTGCCTCTGAAGCTAATAAATCATAATAACTTTTCCCTAAACTATCCCTTTCTACATCATATCCTATAGAGAAAAGTCCTCTCTTTTTATCATATAACATTTTAAAATCTGTATTTTTAACCATATCATTTACTTTATTTTTTAAGTTTTCTATTTTCTCTATAAACTTACTAGTTTCAGAAGCGGTATTCTCTAATAGTTTCTTTAATTCCAAATCTATACCATCTAAAATTATTTTATCAATTTCTTCATTGATACATTTCAGCGGTATTTTAAATGCTAAATCATTTAATTTACTGTTTAAATCATTTTCTCTTTCATCATATTTATCCATAAAATCAACATAAGAAAAAATATTATTAACTTCATCTAAAAGATTATTTATGTTTATCTTTATTTTATTGTTCCAATAGGAATTTTTCTCATTATAAGATTCTTCAATTTTTGAGCACTTGTTCAACAACAATGAAAGATATTTTTTTAATGAAACTAAATCTGTATCTATATCTTTTAAATTATTTAACTCACTTTCATAATAATCTTTGATCTGGAGCTCTTTATATATTTCCTCATTTGCAAGGGAAAGAGTATCCTGAATGCCATCTTTAATATCTTTATTGATAAAAGAAACATTTTTATACTCCTCTAATGCTTCTCCTATAACCCATAGATACCCAACTAAGTTACCACTGTCAACTGTTGATACATATCTAGGATGTAGCGGCTCTTTAGTTATAGTATTATACCAATTGAATAAGTGGCCTTTATATCCCTGTAAGCTTTCTATATTTTTTAATACTTTATCTATTCTATCTATATTTTCAATTAATCCAATGTATCCAAAATCATAGGCAACCAAATTTGATGTAAGTCCCATAGCTATATTAGTGGGAGATGTTCTATGGGCAACTCCATTATTAGGATCTTCTTGATAATTGTCTGGTGCTAACCAATTATTCTCTTCATTAACAAAATCCTCAAAATAAGCCCATGTCTTTCTTCCAATTCTTCTTAACATTAATTTTTGTTCTCTAGTTATTATGCAATTTTTTTCTTTTATTTCTCCACTTATATACCAAGCTACCCATGGACTTATAAACCATACTATACAAGATGGAATCATAAATATTCCTTCATCTATAGATTTATTAAAAGCTAATGCCAATAATATTACTGCTATTAAACTTCCCATCCACATTGCACTTATATAATCTTTTAATCTTTTTCCAGATTTCGCTTCAGCATCAGCAGCAGTCTGCCACTCTAGAAGATTTTTTTTACTTACAAATACTCTGTAAATAGTTCTAACTATAGCATCTACCATAAGATAGGCAACATAAGGTAAAAAACAAAATATAAGAAATACTTGCTCTAGAGCAGTTTTGCTGCTATTTATTTTACCTGACATGCTGATTCCCCTTATTGGTGATGATACAGATTCTGTAACATCAAATAGCAGCGGGCTTATTAAAGCCACTATAGCTGCCATAATCCATTTGTCATCTCCATCTGGTAAAATATCAAATGATAAGGCGATTAGCAAAATTATACAAGGAGCTAGTAAACTTCTTCTTAAATTGTCTATTAACTTCCACCTTGATAATGGCTTATTAAAATTTTTCTTTCTAATCCAAGGAAGCAACTGCCAATCTCCACGAACCCATCTATGGAGTCTTTTAGCACTTGCTATATAATAAGCAGGATAACCATCGATTAATTCTATATCAGTAACAAGAGCGGTTCTAACATACTCTCCCTCTAAAAGATCATGGCTTAATACTGAGTTTTCAGGCACTTCATCTCTTAGCATATAATTAAATGTATCAATATGGTAGATACCCTTACCGGTAAAAATACCTTCTCCAAATAAGTCTTGATAGACATCTGATATAGCTGTTGTATAAGTATCTATTCCAGTCTCCCCAGAAAAAATTCTTGAGAAAATAGTTTTATTAGCACTTAAGGTGCTGATACTTACCCGAGGTTGCATTAATCCATATCCTCTTATTACTCTTTTTTTATCTTTATCAATACAAGGCCTATTTAAAATATGGCTCATGGCTCCAATTAACTTTTTAGCACTGTCTCGCGGAAGTTGAGTATCAGAATCTAAAGTTATCACGTATTTAGCTTTATAAAGCTGTTCTATATTTCCGCTTATAATATCGTAACTTGTATTTTTATTTCCTCTGATTAGAGAGTTAAATTCTACAAGCTTTCCTCGTTTTCTCTCCCACCCTAGCCATATTCCTTCTTTTTCATTAAATTGTCTATATCTACTGAAAAAATAAAATATATCTTCTCTATCTTTACAATATTTCTTATTAAGTCTTTCTACATCTTTTAAAGCAGCTTCTATTATACGTTTATCATCTTTATTTTCCTTTTCGTTGCTATCTTTAAAATCACTTAAGATTGCAAAATATAGATTTTTATCTAAGTTAGCTAAATAATATACTTCCATACTACTTATTAATTCATAAGCTCTCTGCACAGTATCTATAATTGTTGGAATTACCACTATAGTTCTATTTTCTTCTCCAATGCCCTGTTCTAATTCTATTTTAGGCACAAACTTTGGAGTGCTTAAATTGTTAATACTCCAATTAAAAAAAGAAGTTACTATTTCACTACATGGTATTATAAGTACTAGAGCAGCAATTATATATCTCCATAAAATTTTTTCTGTATCATTTATATAACTTGAACTAAGGAATATAAGCATCATAACGATAGTTCCAGTTATTATAGTTCCTATGTAATATTGCACCGAATGTCTTTTTGTAGTATTTTTAATACTATTCAACCCTTTATCCTTAAACCCTGATTTGGATTTAAGACATTCTACTCCATTGTCTATAATATAATACCCTACATGTTTTTCATATTCTTTGCCTTCAATCATTTCTGCTTCTTTAGCACATTGAATTGCCTTTTTAGCTATAAAAGATTCAGGTTTTTTCATAACACGTGCTAACTTTTCTATCTTATGTCTATAATAATCCCTAGATTCAAAATCCATGCTAGCATATATATTTGCAGGATCATTTCTCAATACATTTTCAACAAAACTTAGTCTTTCAAAACTTTCTCTCCAATTTAACGCTTCTACCTCTCTAATAGAATTAATTGAATTTCCAATAGAAAACTGGTATGAAGCTTGTTCTTGGTGATCTAAATTTATCATTTTTTCAGAATTTGTTTCTTTCAATTCTAGCTTTTCATCTATCCAAATATATATCTCCGGAGAGTCTACCCCATTATCTCTCAATATTTTCAATAATCTTTCTGTAAAATGTGAAGTAAAATCTATATCTTCTTTAGAAATCTCTTGAATTTCTCTAGTTACTTTTTTACTTTCCACTGAACTTATTAATCTATCTGCAATTATATCGGCCTTTTCTTTTTCATTTGAATCAAATACTATTTTTTCAGTAATTTTGCTTATATTTTGTATTAGTGCTATTCTAAGCATTATAGGTAACGCCCAAATTTCACCACTGGTTAGCACAGAATTAGTTTGATATGCTTTTACAAATTTTTCTATAGTATCCTCATCTATATTTCCGTCAGTATGTGATACTAATTCAACTGCTATATGATAGACTCTTGGGTAGCCTTTCATTATACCTTTATCTATTATGGGCAGATTTTTATAGTATGTTTTAGGCATGTTATATTTAATATGTTTATATTCTTTTTCAATTAAATATAAATTATCTAAAATCCATTCAGAAGCTGGAGCTACTTCTCTTTTATTTCTAACATCTTTATCTATATGATCATAACCCTCTATTATTTTCTTGTAACTTAAATCTAAACTTTTTATAAGTTTTCTTCTACAATTTGTATTTTTTGTATAAGAATCATTTCTTGATATTTCTATAGCGTGTTTTTCTAAATCCTCTTTATTGATATCAATTACTGGGATGTCCCCTAGTATATTATTTTCAACCTTTTTTCCATTTTTTAAAGTTACATAAAGAGTCATAATAATAGCTACAGATATAAGTGTTATTATATAAGACATTTAAAGTCACTCCTTCATTACATTTATATCACTGTAAAATTTTATGCCTAACTATTGTTCCCCAAAAAGCTAAGATTAAACAAAAATAAAAAGGAACTTATGCTAAAAAACTATTAACATAAGTTCCTTTTTTATATTTTTTAAATTTTGATGGCTAATTTATTGTTTGGCTATAACCTAATTTCATTGGCAATTAAGTCTTCGTATGATTGCCTCTTGCAGATTACTTTTGCGTTTCCATCCCCTACTAAAACTACTGCCGCTCTAGGAATTTTGTTGTAATTACTAGACATAGAATAGCCATAAGCTCCAGTGCTTAATACAGCTAATATATCTCCACTTTCTACTTCTGATATTTCAACGTCATTTAAAAGTATATCTCCTGATTCACAACACTTTCCTGATATTGTTACAGTTTCTCTAGATATAAAAGATTCTACCTTATTAGCAATCACACATTCATATTGTGCTCTATATAATGCAGGCCTTATATTATCTGTCATACCCCCATCTACAGCTACATACTTTCTTACTTCTGGTATTTGCTTAATTGCTCCTACTGTATAAAGAGTAGTACCTGCATTTCCTACTATAGATCTTCCTGGTTCAATAGTTAATGATGGTAAAGTTATCTCTAATTCTTCTGAAACCTTTTCTGCTTCATCTAATATAGCTTCACAGAATTCATTAAATTTTCTTGGAGAGTCTCCACTTTCATAATAAATTCCAAAGCCTCCACCTAAATCTAATTCCTTGATTTCAAATCCTAATTTATCTTTAACCTCTTTTATTAAAGAAAGCATTATTCTAACTTCTTCTCTATAAGGTTCGATTTCAAAAATTTGAGACCCAATATGACAATGAAATCCCATTAGCTCTATATTTGTGTGCATATTAGCTTTTTGTACGGCTGTTAATGTTTGATTTTCAAGTAATGTAAATCCAAATTTAGAATCTACTTGACCAGTTTTTATATACTCATGAGTATGGGCTTCTATTCCTGGAGTTATTCTTAACAATACCTTTTGAACTTTATTGTATTTTTTTGCTATTTCATTTATTTTTTCGATTTCATAAAAATTGTCTGCAACAAATCTTCCAACCCCTAGCTTAATTCCCATCTCTATTTCTTCTATAGTCTTATTATTTCCGTGGAAATATATCTTTTCCATTGGAAAACCGCTTTTATAAGCTGTATATAATTCTCCTCCTGAAACTACATCAAGATACAATCCTTCTTCATCTATAATTTGACACATGGCTATGGTTAAAAAAGCTTTCCCGGCATAAGCTACTCTATTTATACTTTTGTCAGCCTTAAAACTTTTATAAAACATTTTACAATTATCCCTAATTAATTTTTCATCCATTACATAAAGCGGAGTTCCAAATTCCCTAGCTAATTCAATAGTACTAATACCACCTATACATAATTGATTATTTAATATTTCCATAGTTCCAAATAATTTCAATTTATAAGCCCCCATTCAATATAATATTCACCAACTAAAGATTAAATTCTTTTGCTATGATTTGAATAGCCTTTGTCTTATCTTCTTGGCTTATAGCACAAGTAATTCTTATCTCAGATGTAGTTATCATTTTCACATTTATATCATTTTCACTAAATAACTTAAACATTCTTGCTGCAACTCCTGAAGTATTCTTCATTCCAATTCCAACTACTGAAAACTTTGTAATGTTATTATCTATAGATATATACTCATCTTTAGCAAAGTTTTTAATTATACCCATGCATTCTTCCTGTTCATCTTTTGGAATTGTAAAGGAAACATTCACTTTGCCATTTAATGGTGCTGTTTGACTTATCATATCTATATTAATTTTTCTGCTTCCTATAGCTTCAAACAAATTAGATAATATATTTATATCTGAATTTATCTCTTTCAAAGTTACTGCTATATCATCATCACTGGTAGCAAGTCCTGTCACTGGCTTACTCTCTAAGTTCATTTTATCTACCCCCTTAATAACCGTTCCTTGGATATCACTATTACTCAATCCTACATATAATGGGATTTCGTATTTTTCAGCCAATTCGATAGATCTTGAATGCATAACTTGAGCTCCTAAACTAGAAAGTTCCAGCATTTCTTCATAATCTATTGCATCTAATTTCTTGGCATCTTTATATTTTCTAGGATCAACACTATATATTCCATCTACATCTGTGTAGATTTCACATATAGCACCAAGCTTTACTGCTAATGCTACTGCAGAAGTATCTGATCCACCTCTACCTAATGTGATTATATCTCCTTCATTATTTATTCCTTGAAATCCTGCTACAATTACAATTTTATCTTGTTTTAAACTTTGTCTTATTCTAGTATCATCTATATCATCAATTAATCCTTTTCCATATTGTCCAGTAGTTTTAACTCCAATTTGGTAAGCTGTATAACTAACTGAATTATATCCTAACTCCTTGATAGCCATAGATAGCAGTGCACAAGACATCATTTCTCCCGTAGATAGCAACGCATCAAGTTCTCTTTTATCGGGATTATTAGATATTTGTTTTGCCAGTGAAATTAAATCATCTGTAGTGTCTCCCATAGCCGATACTACAACTACTAAATCATCTTTTTTCTTTTTTCTTTTTACTAATGTTTCAGCAATCTTTTTAATTTTTTCAGTTGTAGCAACAGAACTTCCTCCGTATTTTTGTACTACAATTCCCATTTTTCAAGCCCCCTTATAATGTAGCATGAGACATCATTATAACTTATAATTTCCTAATAAATAAAAAAATATTGCGACAAGGACACCCTCGTCGCAATATAATTATACGAATGTAATATATATAATATATTTCGAACTCAGTGTACCTTGTAGCTCTCCACGTAACTTATTACGCGACAACTTTACACATATTTTGTGCAAAGCCAGAAAACAATTTTGCCATCTTATTTTCTTCGGCCATAATTCCTTTTTCTATTCCTCATAGTCCGCCGACTCCGAATAAATACTAATAATTACAGCACCTCTACCCTAGGTAACCAACGTATTATTAAATTTTTATATTTCTAAAAATTAAATTATTCATAGTTTAACATGAAAATTATAATTATGCAACTATTTTTATAAAAACTCGTTACTCTATATTTTGGTAATTAAATGTACTACAATTGCTATTATTAATATAAATGAAATTCCTCTATGTATTTTTACCCAACCACCATTGACCTTCTTTTGTATCCGTGTTCCGAAAACCCCCAGTGAAAATACTAATATCATAGCTATTGCTGCTATAATACCTGTATAAGATAAAATACCCTGAGTTGTATATATAACAATAAAATGTATACTTACAGCTACAGTTGCAATAATTCCAAACAATCTATGATATCTTATAAAGTATCTCATAATAATTCTATAATTTTTTGCTAAACTAGGATTTTCTTTTGATACATTATTTATAAATTTTCTATTCACATACTTAATGAAATAGTTAAGTACAGCAAGTCCAAAAGCTACAGCTGTAATCCATCCTAAAAATTCACTTAATTCTTCCATAACAACTACTTCCTTTATTCTGTTTTATTGAATCTATTATCCCACATGATATTTATAGACACAATCACAGAATTTCCTTGTATATATGCATATTTGACAAAAATCTTCTACTCATCAATATATGAATTCATTATACTGTTAGTTACATAATTTTAGACCTTCTATAAAAATTTTCAATATATTTCACAGTATGCAAATTTATATTTTGCAAAAGCTAATTATACAATAATTAATATTACGAAAGGAGAAAAGTTATGGCACGTAAACCTCTTGTACCTTCAGCAAGTTCAGGATTAGAAAAATTTAAAATGGAAGTAGCTAAAGATATGGGTCTTGAAGGATATACTGATAAACATGAATATATGGGAGACACTCCATCAAAAATAGTTGGAAGAATGGCTAATGCAGGCAATGTAGGTGGAGAAATGATGAGAAGAATGATTGCTTCCGTTGAACAACAAATGGTAGATAAAAAAAAATAATTTTAAGACTATTGGTGTTTCCAGTAGTCTTTCTTAATATGGTTTTATATTTTTATATCCATAATTGAACTTTATAATAACATTCTGATATACTATACCTATCAAATATTAAGTGAGACGGAGGATTTGAAAAGTTACATATGAATAAGCAAAGTTTAAATAAATTAAATCTTTTCTTTATGGGAATAGACAATAGATTTTCAGAAAATAATTCTATATTCAAAGGTTTAGCAGTAACCTTTAAAACAGGCCTTAAAACATTTAACGGTAATGGTTCTTATGATAATGGTAAAATTAAGTATAATTTTAATGGAATAACTCATGTTGAAAATATTAAAATTATTTTAGATAAAATAATAGAAGAGTCTGAGAATTACGATTCTTTGGAGTTTATTTACAGCGAAAGAGGAACAAATATTCTAATCTCAGCTGATAATAAAAATGTTACTATGAAAAATGTCGAAGTAAAAGATATAGATTCTACCAATTCTAAAACAGATTCTTCTACTTTATGCAATATAAATAGCCAACATGTCGAAGGTAAAACTTCTACTCTGCTAAATAGAGATTATTATATAAAAGTTGGTAGTGCAGATAATCTCCTTAAAGAAATTAACATAATGACAAAGGATGGAAAGATAAAAAATGATAAAATAAGAAAATATAATCAAATAGATCATTATGTAGAACTTCTTGATGGTATATTTAGTAACTTTCCAACTAAAGGCACAATAAATATATTAGATTGTGGATGTGGAAAATCTTATCTTTCATTTGTTTTAAATTATTATTTAACAGAGGTAAAAAAAATCAAATGCCATTTTATAGGTCTTGATTACTCTGAGTCTGTAATTGAATCTTCAAAAAAAATGGCTAACAATCTTGGATACAGAAACATGGAATTTCATGCAATTGACATAAAGGACTATACTCCTAATAAAAACATAAATGTAGTTTTATCACTGCATGCATGCGATACAGCAACAGATATGGCTCTTGCCTTAGGTATAAGAGTAGAAGCTGATGTAATTATTGCAGTTCCTTGCTGCCATAGGGAGCTTTTAAATCAGTATTCATACGAACCTTTTAAAAGTATACTAAAACATGGTGTTCTAAAGGCTAGACTAGCTGATATATTAACTGATGGTATGCGTGCTACAATGCTTGAAGCCAAAGGATATGATGTATCCGTAGTTGAGTATATATCCCCTCTTGAAACTCCTAAAAATCTAATGATTAGAGCTACAAAGGTTAGAGAGGAAAATAATAAAGCTATGGATGAATATCACGATTTAATGAGCTCACTAAACATATATCCTGCTCTCTATAGATTTTTAAATGAATGGTAATAAAAAAGCCGTGTGCATTCACGGCTTTTTTTATTAAATTAGCAGAATTACAGCAATTATAAAAAACACAACTGTTAAAAGTAATATTGTTAAAAATAGTAACATTTCGCTAATTATTTGTACTTTGTCTGATATAATCTTCTTGTATTTAGCAAATGATTGTATAAAGTTAATTAAACAAATAGGCAGCACAAAATATAAACAACAAGTTATAAACACACCTATGAATTCACCTAAATAAAAATTAATCTTATTTGCTGGCTTAAAAATAATTAGCAGTATAAATATAAGGTAAACGACTTCTAATAGCATTATAGAAGCTTTTTTATTTTGATTAACTACTCTATCTAAATCTTGCTTGTCCTTTTCCTCCATCCATTCTCCTCCTTTTAAGCTCCTGTAAAATAGAAATATTTGCCCTATAATATTAATATGCAGATTGAAGCAAACATGTTAAAAACATAATTTGCTTTTATGACTTTAACAAAATATGAAACTTAAAATACTATATATTATAAGTAAGTTTTAGGGTGTTAAATTTGTTATATAAATTGGTTCTTGTAATTTTATTTATACTATCACTTATTACTAAAAATAAAAGTTTAGCCTTTGCTTCCCTATTAATATTTTTGGTATCCTTAAGCAATAACTATAAAACTATAAATTTTATTGAAAAATATTTTATGGATATTGGAATGATATTTTTAATGATATGGATGCTTGTTCCATTAATTAAGCAGAATAATACCTCTGCAATTACTATAAACAGTTTATTAAGTGTTAAGGGTATAATTTCTTTTACTGCTGGAATAATTGTAGTAGTACTCGCCTCAAGAGGTGTTAATCTTTTAAAAGGCAACACCGATACATTAGCAGGGGTTGTTATAGGTTCAATTGTGGGAGTTGCTTTATTAGGAGGAGTTCCTGTTGGCCCGCTAGTGGCTTCAGGTATTGCATATGAAATTATTAAATTTATAAATTTTATCTTTAAAAATGGTGCTTAATTATTAAATTGTTAAAATGCAAACTCTTAAATTGCATATAATTAAATTATATCTTGATTTCTAACTAAATTAGTTTTTATTCTTTATTATTTTTATATACTTTCATTTATTTTCGCTATATTTTGCAAGTTGCTATTTAACATGGTTAAAATATAATTGATTTATTAATTTATTTTAACCATGAGGTGATGCGATGGACAAATTAGAATATGAATTCAATAACAATGTTCCAGTATTTAGATGTACATTTTGCGGAAGCTGCAATTCGTGTACAGAATCTATTTCTTATGCCAGTGTAAAAAATAGAGGATGTTGTTGGTACTTTCCCTAAGTACACTCTAATAGATATAAAAAATATAATAAATTTAGGCAGTAAGAATCATATATACAAACTTTTAAATATGAAAAACACAAAAATATCTAGATATCATTTAGAAGTTATAGGTGAATTTGATAAGGAAAAACATGAAGAATTTTTGAAGGAAAACGTTTATGATTGGGGAGATTTTGATACTAAACTCTTTTTTAGATTGTGTCCTTTTGCAACAATTGAAGGATGCAGCATAGATTTCAATTTAAGACCCCATCCCTGCAATCTTTACCTATGTAGAGAGGTAATAAGTTCCTGTGGGGAAAACTACAAAGAGTTTTCTAAAGAAAGAAGAGATTACTTTTCTTATTGTAACTATTTTTCAGATAGCTTAAAGTACACTCTAATGGATAATAATGTTGATTTATTAAGTGATCCTTTTAAAGCTATAGAAATTATAGAACAAACAGATATTCCTAATTTTTCTTTCAAAATACTGCCTCCTATATTATTTAATGATGCTCCATATAATAATGATATAGTTGCAGGTTAATTGACTTATTTAGTTAATTAATTCTTTGCTTTAAATATAGTGGCTAATCCATTTACTTGGATTAGCCTTTTATAATATTATACTTTTCTTTCTACAAGACTTTTTTGTATTTTTTCTACTGTTTTTGCTAGTATACTCCCCGGAAGCAACTTAGATGCAATAATTGCTATTTTATTAGTGGTTCCAGGAATAATTAATCTTTTATTTTTCTTTAATCCATTAAATGCAGCCATTGCTACAGCTTTAGGATCCATAGCTGTCCTTATGTCCATCTTTCCTGCTCTCTTTGAGAATTCAGTCTTTGTAGCACCAGGACAAATAGTAGTTACAGCTATTCCGTAATTCTTTAATTCATTGTAAATAGCTTCGGAAAATGATAGTACATAAGCTTTTGTTGCATAGTACACAGCAATATATGGTCCTGGCTGATAAGATCCTGTAGAGGCTACATTCAGTATTTTTCCATTACCTTTCTCTATCATTTTTCTTGCAAATAATTTAGTTAAACAGGTCAAAGAAGTTACATTAAGTTGAATCATTTCAATATCTTTTTCATAATCTATTTCATGAAAAAGTCCACAACTTCCACTGCCTGCGTTATTTACAAGTACGTCAATATCTATATTGCAGTCTGTAATTTCCTTAAATATTTCGTAAGAAGAATTTGGTAGAGCTAAATCTTTTCCTATAGCTTTTACTTGTACACCATATTTCTCCTGAAACTCATTAGCCATAGAATTAAGTTTTTCTATGTTTCTAGCTACAAGTACAAGATTATAATTATCCTTAGCAAATAACTTAGTAAGCTCATATCCTATTCCAGTAGAGGCCCCCGTAATTAAAACAGTTCCCTTTATATCACCAATTTGTTTCATATATTTTCCTCCTAAAATAAGCGGCGACTTCTTACTATGCATCCCTTTTTTTATTCTATAGGATATACATTGTTATTTCAATTCTTCCTCAATTATTTGTATAAAGCTTTTTGTCTTAGCATCCTCACACGGTATTCCTGAATACCATGGTTTGTCTGGTGAAAGCTGATTACTAAAATATTTAGCTTTAATTATTAACTCAGGCCTATATTCAAAATGTAAAATATCAAAGTGACCCCATTTGCCTCCCCAAATAAAATTATTTTTTTCAAAAATCTCAATTATTTCCCTAGGATAAGAAAGCATTCTTCTTTCTCCTTCCTTTCTGGAAGTCCACTTCCAATAATCCCTTTTATCACTTCTTAAGTCAATAGCTGTTCCAAAAGAATGAGCACTTAATTGATTTGTTCCAGCAATGTATCTATAATTAAAAGTTCCACTAGTTGGAAATATATAAGAGCATACATCATTTCTTTTTTCAGCAATAGGTATAAGTTCCTTCATTACTTGCTTTAGCGACTCTGCAGCTCCATTCTCGCCATTAAAATCCCAATACTTGTAACCAACTTTTACCCTTGTAAGATTTGATTGAACCTGTTCTTTTGAAACACCATAAACATCCTTTAATAAAGCGTACACTCTAGCACGCCCAGGATCGAACTCTTCATCCATTAACTTGTTTATACTTCCTAAGGGATAAACTTGTTCCATCATATCCTGCAAATCTGGATAAAGAAGTTTATCTTGAAAACTCTTTTTTTTCTTATCATCATAAATAATTTTTTTCCCGGATTTGGTTATTATATATACATAGTCCTCTGAATTTTTTTCTATTGCCACAATGTGTTCTGGATAAGCCATCATTAAACATAATAGATCTCTTTTCATAGTTATATTATAATTTGATAAATTCTCCTGATTGTTTAATACATTTATACCGTAAGCATACGCATTTTTTGTACTCCCTACAAAAATATATAAACATAGAAAAATTAAACAAATATATTTATGTTTCATCATCTTCATTCCTCCATTAGATATATAGAGACTAGCATTATATTTTGCTTTCTATTGCAATTATTATATGTAAAAACAAAAAATCTAGGCTATGTTTTAATCTACTAATAGAAAGTTTTAAATAAATGTAAAAATCCACATTTATTCGAAACAAAGCTGTTGACAAAAATATATAAATATTTTATAATGAACAGTGTTCATAAGAAAATTTTAGGAGTGTTGTAATTGGCTAGAGTCATCGAAAATCCAAAGGAACTTATACTAAATAAATCTAAAGAAATATTATATAACGAAGGTTACTCAAAATTAAGCATGAGACATGTTGCTAAGGAATGTGATATAGCTCTTGGAACTATTTATAATTATTATCCTACAAAAAAGGATTTAGTTATGGAAATGATGATAGATTACTGGAAAGAATATTTTTTTAGTCTTGAAAAGTTAATAAGTTCAGATGATCCCTTTTATATTAAACTAAATAAACTTTTTGATGAACTTCAAGCCTTCATTAAAACTTTTAAAGAAATTTGGCTTAAGCGAGAATTTTATGACACTCCAGACTTTGTAGAAAGTGGTTTAGAAAAAGAATTCTTCTATATGAAACAACTAGTAGAAAAAGTAGAATTCATATTAATAGAAGAGTCCTCAAAGATTAACAGTGAAATTCACTTAAAGCAAAGTTCTAATGAAACAGCAGAATTTATTGTACTAAACTTTATTACAATAATTCAAATGCCATTTTTCAAATATTCGTCTTTTGAAACAATTCTAAAAGAATTGTTTAAATAAATCATATCCTAAAGGATATGATTTTAAAATGAACTTTAATGAACATCGTTCATTAGAAGCTTTTATAAAAATCTATTCATACAGGGGGAGTAAATTGTATGTTAATTTATGCAGTTATATTTATTAATTTAGCTTTGGTATTCTACACAATAGGTGTTTGGAGCGAGAAAAGACAAGGAGAACTAAAGAAGTGGCATCTAATAGTATTTTGGATAGGTCTAGTTTTCGATACCGCTGGAACAACAGTTATGAGTAAAATAGCTAATGAAGGTTTTAAACTTAATTTTCATGGAATAACAGGACTGCTAGCAATATTATTAATGCTTTTTCATGCCATATGGGCAACAGTTGTTTTAATTAAAAACAACGAAAAAGCAAAAGCTAATTTCCATAAATTTAGCATTATTGTATGGCTTATTTGGTTAGTTCCTTTCTTATCTGGAGCAATCTTTGGAATGACAAAATAAAAATATAAAAAATAAATCCATATACTAAAAAATATATGGATTTACTTTTTATATCTATTTACAATTTATCTGATGACTACCATCCGTAATACTCCCACTTCTAAAGTAGGATATAACGGATGCTACGTACCTAGATAAGGGCTTCTTTGCTTTAGTTGTAGAAAAAGCTCCATCTGAAGCAAAGAAGCCTCTTTATATATCAAGTTGAAAATTACAGCTGCTTTAATGGAGAATTAAATTCTTTTGCTAAATTAAGCAATGGATTATCACATAATCTGTAAACAGTCCATTCATCCATTGGAATTGCTCCTACATGTTTATAAAATTTAATTGATGGCTCATTCCAATCCAAACAAGACCACTCAAATCTTCCACAATTTCTTTCCACAGTTAAGTTAGCTAAAAAAGACAGCATTATCTTTCCAATACCTTTTCCTCTCATTTCAGGTTTTACATAAAGATCCTCTAAATATAATCCCGGTTTTCCTAGAAATGTTGAAAAGTTATGAAAATATAGCGTAAAACTCACAGGTTCATTTTCATATTCTCCAATTACAACTTCAGCTGCTTTACGATTAAATAGTGAATCTTTCAAAATTTCTTCTGTAGCCTCTACTTCATCTAACATTTTTTCATATTCCGCTAATTCTTTTATAAATTTAAGAATTAAAGGAATATCTTCTTCTATAGCAAACCTCAACTTAAAACTATCTAATTTTGTGTTAATGTACTTCATAGCACTTCCCCCTTAGTTATTATAAACAGAATATCTATTAATTATAGATTTATTTCAAATTTATTTGAACATTATACTATAATCTATAGCTTCTTAAAATATGGCTCCTTTACTTTTAATTCATCAAAACCTGTTTTATCATCATATTCACGTACAAAAACAAACTCTTCTATTTCTCCTATAATTACTTCAGCAGTAGTATAAATTATACATCCCTCTAATAAATGTCCACCTATAACTTTGCCATTAGAATCTGCAATGGATATATGAAGATGGCATCCATCCTCAGAAATAGTTCCAACTAAAGATACAATTTCAAACTTTTCTTCATACTTCTTTTTTATATTTTCATCTGCAAGCCTTAAGTGTGCAGATGTAAGACTGCCCACACAAGTTATGATTGCGGCAGCTTTAATCTCTTTTTCTCTAGAATAATCTTCTATTTTCTTTTTTAAATCTTCCCCTGGATAGAGCCTAAATGCATGAAGTTTCATCTCTAGTATCTCCTTTTCAACCTTTCTTCTTTATCTTTAATATTTTTATACATATTTTTGTACTCCTCATTTCGGTTATCTTCAAAATATGTTCTATCATCTATTTTAATAAATATTTGTAAATCGGTAAACACTGCCACAACAAAAACAACTAAAGATGCACATCTTATCTTTAATATGATTCTTTTCTTTGCCTTTTTTATATTTCTTTATTTTAGTTAAATAAATTTTTTCCAAGCTGCATCACAGGCATTATATTTATATGTTCATTCAAAATCTTTAATCCAATTAATATTAGTATAATTCCACCAATTATTTCAGCATGATTTTTCAGTACATATCCGAATTTTTTACCAACAATTACACCTATGAAGCATATAACGAATGTAATTATTCCAATAATTACTGCTGATTTTATTATTGATATATTAAGAAGTGCAAGGCTAACTCCAACTACTAGTGCATCTATACTAGTTGCAACAGCAAGTAAAATTAAAGTTTTATTATTTAAAACATCACATCTACCATCTCTGCAAGCATACGCCTCATCCTTTGATTTTATAGACTCATAAATCATCTTACCTCCTATAAATCCAAGCAGTAAAAAGGCTATCCAGTGATCTAGCTCAGATATATAGCCTTGAAATTTACTTCCTATTAGCCAGCCAATTAAAGGCATTACCCCTTGAAAAACACCAAAAGTTCCCCCTATCTTTAATGGTTCCTTTAATCTTAGTTTCTCTAACATAATCCCATTAGTTATAGATACAGCAAAAGCATCCATTGACAGACCAACAGCAATTAGAACTATTGTCATAAAATTCATCCTTAAATATCCTCCTTCTAAATTATGTAAATAAAAAAAGACCATGCGTAACACAAAGTGTTACACATGAGTCTCATTATTTAAGGCAAGCCAGACTTATATAGTCATTATGTTGACGTTACCACACATTTCAACTGTGCTAATTACTCCCTCACGTGCTTATTTAAAAGCTCTGCTATTTAATTGTAAAATAATATATTTAATATTTACATATTATCATTTGTTATCATAATTCACAAGAATTTTTGTTCATTATAACACATATTTTGTCTTCATATTCTATTTTTATGTATTGATTTCACTATAGGTATAATTTCATTAAATTTGTTAACTATATAGTTTGCATCTTTCAACTCATCAGAACTAGCAAATCCAAAATTACATCCTATTGACCAAATATTATTTTCAACAGCAGCTTCAATATCTGATTTTCTATCTCCTACCATAATTGCATTCTGTATATTGTAATTTTTTAAAAGCATTTCAATAAGTTGAATCTTAGAACTACATTTAAATTTTCCAGAGCTATAGAAATCAGTTACAAATCTTTTTAGTTGATAATATTTGGAAACTGCATCTATATATTCCTCTAACCCATTACTAGCAATAAATATTTGAATTCCCATCTCACTAATTTCTTTTAGAGTTTCTATTACTCCTTCATATAACTGGCCCCTTCCCCCCTTAATCTCTATAATTAAATTTTTCAAGAATAACTTATCTGCCTCTTTTCTAATATCTTCCGATTCTTCTGGTAATAGCGTTTTCCAAATTTCAGGAAGTGTTGACCCTAGTACACTTAAACATTTCTCCACTGGAGTCTCTCCTTCCCACTTGCCTATTTTCCTCAAATGATCGTAAGTTTTATCTAAAGCTGGCGCAACGATTTTTTCAGTTTGAAATAATGTTCCATCCATATCAAATAGTACTGCAAAGTTATTATATTTCATAAAAATCTCTCCTTAAAATCTTTTATATGGCTATGACTTAAATTAATTACTTTTACCTTATCAATTAAATTTCTAATTGTAAATATTTAAGAGTCTTTTTTAATAAACTTTAGAATTTTTATGTTAAAATGTAAAATATACAAAAATGCTTATAATCAAATAAAAGTATTTTTGTAACAACACAATAGGAGGAGTTGTTCGACTTTGGAAAAGCTTTATTACGAAAATCCATACACTAAAGAATTTACTGCTGAAATAATAAATGTAATTGAAAAAAATAATAAATATTATGTTGAGCTAGATAAGACTTATTTTTATCCCGAAGGTGGAGGTCAGCCAAGTGATACAGGGTATATAAATTCCATACCCGTAACCTACGTATTAGAGGAAGATAGTAAGATATATCATGTAATGGATGTAAAGCCTTTAAAAATTCACAGAGTTAAATGCACTATAGATTGGGAAAAAAGATATGATCACATGCAGCAACATCATGGGCAGCATATACTTTCTGCTTGTTTATTCAAATTATTTAATGCAAACACCATAGGTTTTCACCTTGGAAAGAACTTTTCAACTATTGACATAGATAAACTTTTAGCAAATGATGAAATTAGAGCTGCCGAAAAAATGGCTAATAAAATAATTTTTGATAATGTCAGTGTAGAAATATTATACCCAACTAATTCCGAATTAAAAAAATTACCTCTTAGAAAAATATCGCCGAAAGTTAATGATCAGATTAGAGTGGTAAAAATCGGGGATATTGATATAAATGCATGTTGTGGAACCCATCCAAATTCAACAATTGAGGTTCAAATTATTAAAATTTCTAAGTATGAAAAATACAAAAATGGTACAAGAATTGAATTTCTATGTGGATCAAGAGCAGTTTCTGATTATACCTTAAAACATGATTCAATACAAAAAATGTCAACCATTTTATCCTGTAATGAAAATAGTTTAATATCTGAAGTTGAAAGACTTTCTGGTGAACTTAATAAAGCTCTTTCTGAAAAAGCAGCATTAAAATCAGAAGTTGCCAACTATGAAATAAAAGAAATTCTAGATTCCTGTGAAAGTATACAAAATATAAAAATTATTAAGTCTATCTATGATAATGTGGATTTAAAATATATTAATCTTTTAGCATCTAAGTTAGTATCATTTCCCAATGTTATAGCATTATTTGGAGTAAAATCTAATGATAAAGCACAACTTATTTTTATGTGCTCAAAAGAATTAAAAATTGTTAGTATGAACTCTCTTTTAAAGGATGCAATAACCTTAATTGATGGAAAAGGTGGAGGCAGCAACTTTTCTGCACAAGGCGGAGGTAAAAATAACAATAATTTAGAGTCATCAGTTGAATATGCATACAATAAAATTAAAAATTTATTAATATCTTAGGTTATGTTTTAAGAAAGATTGTTGATGACCTATAATATCTAAAATAATTTTCATAAGCGATTCACATCAAATCTATGATTTGCTATGAATCGCTTACTCTTTTTGATGAACCACTTAGAATCTTACTAAAATATATATTATATCCCACTAAAAGTGTTCAAATATTTTTTCAATAACTTCAAATCCTGCTCTTCTTCCAGTATCTTCATATATTAAATTTCCATATCGATCATATAATTTTAAAAATACCTCAGAATCAATGCTTTCTTTTATTCTTCTAGACATATCTCCTTTAACTGGTGCAAGCAATTCTCCTAATTTTTTCATTATAACTCTTACGTCCATTTTATAATCTTTATTTTCTATAATTACAGTAATACCATCCTCATTTTTACACAATTTTGTAATTTTAGACTTATTATAAGTAGCAAATTTATATACTTTACCATTTAAATATATGAATGATATGAATCCTATAAAATAATTTTTTAGCCAAGGAATATTTGCTATTGATATCATCAAAGAAGCATTTGATTTTGTAAAATTATTAGAATGTATCCAAATCCATTCACTAGGGAAAGAGGTTCCCCAATCCTTTTCTATATAGCCCTTTCCATTTGTAAAATCAATTCTATTTCCATTTATATTGAGACTTCCTATTAAATTATGATTTATAGAAACTATACCGTGATTACATTCCATATGAGGAACATAGAAATACCATCCCATTATTCCTGGAGATATTATGGTCTTAGGATATCTTACAATTCCCGTGTATTCTACGTCACCTTTAATTTGCATATTATCACTATCAATATTCAATTTTATACCACTATCAGTAAATATTGATTTTCCAATCTTCACATATAAGTCCTTTTTGCTGGCATAAAACTCCTCCAGCTTATACTGGATATACTGTGTTTTGCATGTAGTACCGTTTATTATCTGAATAAAAGCATGTGGATTTTCCTTTGATAGTGAAACTCCAGGAATAAATGAATATACATTTTCTAAGTCAAATGATACATGTTTAAAATACCATCCTTCAAAATAATGACGCTTAGCTAAATTCCCTTGAAATGCTTCCCTGTTAAATACTTTCAACACTATATCCTCCACTGAAATTTATGAGTATTTATTATTTTATATACTGATAAATCTAATTTTTATATTTTTATTATTACCTAAACTACATAGTTTATATTAGTATTAAAATCTTCTTCCATTAATCAAAATTAATCTTAAATGCTACAAGCGGCAAATAAAAAAGTCACATTATACATTAATTGTATAACATGACTTTCAAAATATTAAATATAATAAATTATTTTTCTTCACTATCCTTTTCCAATAAATATGTTAGTACTTCTTGGCGCTCTCTTTGTTTTTTTTCTAAGAAGTCTGGTGTCCACTTATAAAAACCTTCTCCAGTTTTTACTCCAAGTTTACCAGCTTCAACTTTGCTTTTTAACAATTTTGGAAGTTCAGTTGAATTACAAAGATCTTTAAATAGATATTCTGATATATGGCTAAATACATCAAGTCCTCCTAAATCAGCACTGATTAATGGCCCTGTAGCAGGAAGTCTTCTTCCAAGTCCATATTCCATTGCTTTATCTACTTCTTCTGCAGTTGCCCATCCTTGCTCAACTATATATAACGCTTCCCTAAGTAATGCAAATTGAAGACGATTTCCTATGAACCCTGGGCATTCCTTTTTCATGGATACTGGTTTCTTACCTATTGATTCAACCCATTCTATAGTTCTATCCATAGTTTCTTTAGAGGTTCTCTCTCCAGGTATTACTTCTATTAATGGTACTAAATGAGCTGGATTCCAAACCTGTGCAACTACTATTCTTTCTGGATGCTTCATATTTTTAGATATTTCTGTTGGACTAAGTCCTGAAGTAATGGTTGCTAATATTACCTCTGAAGGACAAACTTTATCTAATTTTTCAAAAACATCTTGCTTAAGCTTTAATTCTTCTGCTAAACATTCTAGTACAAAATCAGCTTCTTTAGCAGCATCTTCAATAGTCTTTACTCCTCTTACTTTGCCTAAAATTTCTTCACATTTTCCTTCTGCTATCTGTCCTCCAAGCTTTAAACGATTTAAACTGTCCTTTATATTATTAAAGCCTCTTTCTAAACTTTCATCAGATCTACCATACATAATTACATCAAATCCTGCTTGAGCAGACAATATTGCCATACTAGGTCCCATAGTTCCAGTACCTAATACTGCTATCTTTTCAATTTTCATATGCACTATCTCCCCTTTATATGTAGTTGATATCTCTAGTATACTATATAACCTCTTATTAACAATCTTTATTTTTCCATTTTGATTCATGCTTTAAGGAAGTTGCGGCGCAACTTTTTAGTGAATAACTAATAGTTAAAAGTGAATAATGATGGATATTTTTCTCCGCCTTGCTACGAAAAATTTTAATTTTATTTAAGTTGTTAAATATAGTTGCCCTATGGGTAATTGCTTTAGAAAAGCTAAACATCTGTTATCCTTAACTATTAACTTAAAAGAAAGTTGCGTCGCAACTTTCTTTTAATGTTAGATATTATAAAATTCTTCAAATGCCTTTGTTACATAATAATGATCCATAACTCCACAAAGTTCTCTTACTGAATGCATTGCCAACATTGGAGTTCCTATATCAACTGAACGTATGTTTAAATGAGTTGATGAAATAGGTCCTATAGTAGAGCCTCCTCTTTGATCTGAACGATTTACAAACTTTTGTACTGGAACTCCTGCCTTTTGACATAACCCCTTGAATACAGAAATTGAGTCACCATCTGAAGTATAACTTTGATTAGCTGCAATTTTTATAACAGGCCCTTTGTTTATAACAGGCCTATTTGTAGGATCACTTTTCTCTCCTTTATTAGGATGAACAGCATGAGCTGCATCCGCTGATATTATGAAAGATTTTGAAAGTGCTCTAAGGAAATCTTCTCTATCTCCGTCTAAAGATAATACTATTCTTTCTAAAATATTTGAAAGCATCTCTGAGTCTGCTCCTTGCTTTGTAGAACTTCCAACTTCTTCATTATCAAAACATACTAAAACATTTATAGCCTTTGAAACCTCTGACTTAATTATAGCAGTAACTCCTGAGTGAACTGCCTCTAAATCATCCAATCTTCCTGAGGATATAAATTCATCTTCTATGCCTATTATACTTCCTTTATCATATTCATAAAGAAATAAATCAAAATCTAAAATGTTTTTATAATCTATTTCTAATTCTTTTGCTAAGATTTTCAAAAGATAATTATCTTTTTCAAATTGTTCATTTATTAATCCCAACATAGGAATCATATCTACTTGTTTATTAAGTTCTATTCCTTCATTTACTCCTCTATTCATATGAATTGCAAGATTTGGAATTATCATTATTGGTTTTTTAATGTTAATAAGTTTTGTATCCGGATATAATATACTCTCTCCTTTTAATATTACTCTTCCGGCTATGGCTAATGGTCTATCAAGCCAAGTATTTAGTATAGGTCCGCCGTATACTTCAGTATTCAATTTAATATATGTGTTTTCTGAAATTATTTCTGGATTAGGCTTTATTCTGAAGCTTGGAGAATCAGTATGTGCTCCTATTATTTTAAAACCATGTTCATATACCTTGCCTTTTCCTACTACAAAAGCTACTATTGCAGAATTATTTTTAGTAGTATAGTATTTTGATCCTTTTTCAAGCTTCCACTTATCTTCCTCTTTTAATTCCTTAAAACCTTCCTTATCTAACATTTCTTTTACATTTTTAACAGCATGAAAAGCTGTAGGACTATCATATATAAAGTCAATTAACTCATCAGCAAACTTTATTTCTTTTGTCATAAAGATACCTCCAGTATTATTAAATGGTTATATTATAAGTTAAGTATACCAAAAATAGATTATTTTATCACATAAATATATATTATAACTAAATTTAACATAATGAACGTCTATTAATATTTACTAAATATAATACAAAATATAAAAGTGTACATTTGAATGTACACTTTTATATTGATATTTTATTTAATAGACTTTGTATTATTTAATATGTTTTTCATTAAATAATATATTATTTAACGTTAACACCTTGCATTCCACCAGCTAATTCCATTAATTGCATAAAATCCACAGAATTTTTTTCGTTAACTTCTGGCATAGGACTCATTTTTATGTCTTTATTTATATTAGTAGAATTTGAATCAAAATTCATAGTTAATGTATATGTTGAATTAGACTTTCCGTTAGCTTCAACTCCTGGTAATTGACCTGGCACTTGTCCCATTAATTCTTCTAACTTAGCTGTGTTGACAGTAACTTTAATACTTCCTTTTTCATAAGAAATATATCCTTCTTTGTTAACTCCACATTCGTATACTAAGTCAAATTTTAATCCATCTTTCATCTTATCTAATGCTTTTACTACTTCATTTAATCCTTCTTTAAACTCTTTATCATCAATCTTTTGACCTTTTGTACTTGGATCCATTTCCATTGTAGAATTTACATAATCTTTGATCATTTTCATCATTTTTTCATCTTGTAATGCATCTTTAATTATTTGGATTAATTTATCATTAGTTAATTCTACCTTATATAGTTTAGATAAATCTTTAGCCTTGCTTGGATCTATCTTAGTTAGATCTCCTCTTGAAACTATATCATATTTTGCATCAGCTAGTTTCATGAAATCTTCAGTAGCAGCCATGAACTTTTTACCAAATACTTCTGCATCATTCATTATAGCACCAAAGTTTGGCATTTGTCCTTGTATGTCACCTGCTTCAGCTAATATTTTTTCAAGATCATATACAAAATATTTTTTATCTTTAAATCCATCTGGCATAAACGCTTTTGCTGCTTCAGGAATTTCTACTACATATTTTACCTTTGGAACTTTTGCAGTAGCATCTACATCTGCCCAAGTTTTCATCTCTATTGGCATTCCATTAATGCTTATCTTAATATTTCCTTCTACTTGAGCCTTTTTATTTTCATCACTAGTTTTTGATTTAGCATCTATTCCCATTTTAAAAGTGTTTATTATTGGAAGTATTTGAGCTAACATAGCCTTTTCATCTTCTGATAAATTTTCACCTTTTAAGTTTATGTCAAATTGCATTTGTTGCTCAGCTGAAGTTATATTTTGGTTCATTCCATAAGCTTTAAGTAATTCATCCATAGGTGAAATATTCTTATCAATATTTCTATCTATGTACAATCCTAATAGATATGAATAACCTGATTTATATGTTTGGTCTGATATATTGGTTAATATTTTTCTAGCCTCTTTAATATCCTTTTCATTTGGATTAACTCTGATTTGCTTTAGTAATTCATAAGCTTTTGTTTTTAATTCTTGGTCATTTACTTTAGTTTCTGCTTGTACACTTTCTCCAGTTGCAGCCATGGCTTTTATTGGTTGTACACCTATTCCACCTAATAACATCCCCGCTGTTAAAACTATAGAAATAATTTTTTTATTCTTCACACATACTCCTCCTTTTTTTACACCATAATCATATTAGTGAAAATATTACCACAATATATAGCTTAACTTATTTAAAGAATTTTATCAATTATATTAATACACTTTTAAAACCTATGAAAGCTGTTTATACTATTATAAGTCTATGATGTTCAAATAAGCTTTTACTTATTATAGTAAATTATACAAAACATTTAAAAATAATTTAACATTTTATTTAAACATGCTATTATATATAAATGAAACTATTGTATTATATTACTTTCTAAAACAATTACGGAGGAAATGATATGTTATCTAAATTTTTAGTATCTCACTTTATAAAAGATTATGAGAATATAAATAATAGCAAAGTAAGAGATTCCTATGGATATTTAGGTGGTACTGTAGGAATAATCGTAAATGTAATACTATTTTTAGTCAAGCTATCTGTAGGTCTTATTGTGAAAAGTATTGCAGTTACTGCAGATGCCTTTAACAATCTTTCAGATGCTCTGTCATCTGTAATAACCATAGCTGGATTTAAACTTGCATCAAAACCAGCCGATAAAGAACATCCTTTTGGGCATGGAAGAATAGAATATATATCTGGGCTTATAGTGTCTTTTATGGTAATGTTAGTTGGATTTGAATTTACTAAATCCTCATTTAATAGAATAGTAAATCCTCAAAAAATAAGCTTTGAAATAATTCCTTTTATTTTAATTTTAATATCAATTCTAACAAAGGTTTGGCTTAGTAAATTTAACAAGTATATAGGTAAGAAAATAGATTCTTCAGCACTTCAAGCTTCTTCTTTAGATGCACTTGGTGATGTAATAACCTCTAGCACTGTTGCCCTTTCATTATTAATCTCAAAATGGGTAACATTTCCTATCGATGGCTATATAGGAATATTAGTTTCATTATTTATTTTATATTCTGGCTTTTCTTTAACTAGAGATACTATAAATCCTATTCTAGGTGAAGCTCCTAGTCCTGAATTTGTAGAAAAAATCAAAAATGAAGTTTTAAAATATGATTATATAACTGGTGTACATGATATAATAGTACATAACTATGGTCCTGGAAGACGTATGGCGTCACTTCATGCAGAAGTACCTTGTGATATTTCAATAATACAAATTCACGAAATAATAGACAAAGCTGAAAGAGAATTATCAGATAAGTTAAATATAATTTTAGTTATACACATGGATCCAATTAACACCAATGACAAAGAAATTATTACTTCTAAACAGGAAATAGCTAAAATTTTGGGTGATATTCCTGCTGTAGATTCTTTCCATGATTTTAGAGTTGTAGGAGAAGGTGAATTTAAGAACTTAATATTTGACATAGTTGTCTCTTCAGATTTTAATATAGATAAAGATGGACCTATTCTTGAAGATAAAATAAATGAAGAATTAAAAAAAATTCACGCAAATTATAACGCTTTAATTAACATAGATAAAAAATATATATAATTTAATTTACTAGCATTCATTGTTTAATTCTCTAACATTTGTAAGTTAATATATTAACATTTACTCTTTAATGTAGTATTATTATCTTGTAACATATTATATGTTACTCATACTTCCCATAACCCTATTAAGTTTACGATCTTTACACAATCTTTAATCATTACCTAAACTAAAATCCAATATTAATACATCCGTCTGTATTAATATTGGATTTACAAAGGAGGGAATTTGTGGTGGTTTTCAAAAGAACTATAAAAGAAAAATTATCTTTATTATTATGTATCTCTGCAGTTATTCCAATAGTTTTTATTTCTTTGTTTAATTACTACATACATAAAAGCACAGCAGAAAGCGACTTTTATAAAATGATGCAGTATTCCTCTAACCACGTATCTTCAATAGTAAGTGATACCATCAAGTACAACGTGGAAGCAGTAAATATGCTAAGTAATAGTAATTACATAAAAGGGGTTTCTTCAAATCCATCCTTAGAAGCAGAAATGATGAATTTCATGTATAATTTCAGAAATACTCATAAAGATATAATAACAACCTATTTTGGAAATATAATGGGTCATCAATATGCAACAGTAGACAAAATTCCTGAAGGGTTTGATCCAAGAACAAGACCTTGGTTCAAAGACGCTATGAAAAATCCAGGTAAGGCTATTATAACCTCACCTTATGAAGACTCAAATCAAAAGGGTAGATATGTTATTACTGTAGCAGAAACTGTAAAAGATGCTAATGGTCAAGCTGTTGGAGTTGTAGGCACAGATATAACTCTTTCATATCTTGCTGATGTAGTTTCTAATATAAAATTAGGAAATGCCGGTTATACTGCCATTATAGACTCTAATAATAGAATTATAGCTATTAATAATAAGGATTTATTAGGAAAAACTTCTAAAGAAGAACCTTGGATTAACAACGCTATAAAAGATTTAGGTAAAAATTCTATAGTAGATATACATGGAAGTAAATATATATCTTATACAGTGGAAAATCCTGCAACTGGTTGGAAAATGGCTTCCTTCATACCTCTAAGTGAGTTAAAGGGGATGCTATCAAAAACAAGAAATACTATAATCTTTGCAAGTTTTATTTTCTTGGCAATAGCTGTACTTATGGGAAATTTATTTGGAAATCAGATTTCAAAATCTATAAAAAATATAGTTACCATTATAGAAAAGATAAGCGGCGGAGACTTTTCCCATAACATTGAAACTAATAAAAAAGATATAGAAGAACTTCAAGTAGTAGCAAAATCATTAAATAAAATGATTATTGACATCAATTCTTTACTTAAAAGCATTGAAAATTCATCTATACACCTTAAAGAGTCTTCTGAAAATTTGGTAGCTATTACTGAAGAATCTAGTTCAGCTTCAGAAGAAGTGGCAACAGCTGTACAAACTATAGCTAAAGATACTTCTGAGCAATGTTCAAGCTTACAAAACAGTACAGATGCAATACTTTCTCTTGGAAAAGAAGTAGATACCTCTCTTCTTAATAGTAAAAACATGAATGAAGCTTCTGATAAAGTAAGTAAAGCTGCTGGAAATGGTATTGTCAGCATAAATGATTTAAAGAAAAACTATAATCTAAACTCTGAAGCTAATAGTAAATTGTTAGATGAAGTAGATGATCTTGATAAGAGTTCTAAGAGGATAATGGATATTACTAATAGCATAAAGAGTATTACAGAACAGACTAATCTACTAGCACTAAATGCTAGCATAGAAGCAGCTCGAGCAGGTGAAGCCGGCCGTGGCTTTGCAGTAGTTGCTGAAGAAGTTAGAAAACTAGCTGAAGAATCTGCTTCTTTTGCTTCTGAAATAGATGAAGTTTTACGTGTAATGCAGCAGAATACAAATATAGTAGTAGAAGGAATTAAGAATAGTAAGCATCTAAACGATCTAACTGGAGATAGCGTTAACATAACAAGTTCAAGCTTTGAGAGTATATTAAAAGATCTAAAATCCTTACAAGACTGTGTTGATAAGGTAACCTATTCTCTAGAACAAATAAACCTTCATAAGAACAATGTAATAAGTGATATATCTAGTACTTTAAGTATATCTGAACAAATTTCAGCTACTACTGAAGAAGTTAGTGCTTCTACAGAAGAACAATCTGCAGGATTCCAACAGGTTGTTAGCCTAGCTGAAAATTTATCTTCTCTTTCAAACTCTTTAGATGAAAACATAAAAAAATTTATTATGTAAACTTTAAACCAAAAGGATTAACACTCTCTTAGTTCTTTTGGTTTTTATATTATACTCCTTTTATAAATTTATAAATTTATAAATTTATAAATTTATAAATTTTATCAATATTTATAAATTTATTAATATAATATATAAGATATATAATTAGGAGTGTGATTTAATGAAGGGTGAATTTAGACATTACTTCCCAGGTGGAAATACTTCCAAAGGATTCTATTCCTTTTACAGGTATATACTTCCACAAGAAATAGCAAGAAGGATTATTTGTATAAAGGGCGGTCCCGGAACAGGAAAATCTTCCCTTATGAAAAGAGTAGGACAATACTTTAATGAAAAAGGATATGATATAGAGTACCATCATTGTTCTTCTGATAACAATTCTTTAGATGCAATAGTAATAAAAGGACTAAACGTAGCACTCCTTGACGGAACTGCTCCTCATATAGTTGATCCAGTAAATCCAGGTGCAGTAGATGAAATATTAAATTTAGGAAGTTGTTGGAATGAAAATGGTTTTAAAACCTCTAGAAATACAATAATGACTATAAATAAACAAGTTGGAAAGACATTTAAGAGAGCTTATAGATATATTGGTGCTGCTAAAACCATACATGATGATTGGAGTTCCTATAATTCAGAAGCTCTTAATAATTCTAAATTAAATCTTTTTAAAGAAGACTTCAAAAATGAAATACTTTCCAATATATCCGTATCTTCTACAGGCACTGATAGACACTTATTTGCTACTGCCTTTACTCCTAATGGAATAGTGACTTATATAGACTCTATAGCAGCAAATTATAAGAGAGTATATGTATTAAATGGAAACCCAGGCACTGGTAAAACTAATGTATTAAATTATATATTAGAAGAATCTCTTAAACGCGGTTTATATGTTGAAGCATATCATGACCCATTAATACCCGAGAGATTAGAGCACATAATAATACCAACATTAAATATAGCAATACTAACCTCTAATGAAATAAATCAGAAAAATTTTGTAGGAAATCAAATTCAAATGGATGATTTTTTAAATAAAAGAATACTTGATAAAAGTTCTGATGAAATTCAGGTAAATAAAGAAATTTTCTACTCACTACTAAATAAAGGATTAAAAATCATTTCTGGAGCTAAATCACTTCACGATGAACTTGAAAAATGCTATATTCCTAATATGGATTTTGATAAAGTGGAAGGTACATTTAATCAAATTATAACAAAACTTTTAAAGTACGAAAATGAATATAAAAATAATTTATAGTACTTAATCTGAAATTTAAACGGATATATACACTATATAATTAAAAAACTAATAAAAACCCGCATAAGACTATGCAGGTTTTTATTAGTTTTCTTATATCTATATATCTAGAATTATTTATTTTATTTAACTAACTATTTCATATTCTTTTATATCATTTTTAATTTCTCTATCTAATCCCTTAACTCCTTTGTACAGCCATATAGCAGTAATTATAAATGCAGTTATATCTGCTAACGGGGCTGCCATCCAAACTCCATTTATATGGAATACTTTCGGAAGAATTATAAGAAGAGGAATTAGTACTATCACTTGTCTAAGTAATGATAATATCATAGATACTTTAGCTTTTCCTATAGCCTGAAAAAAGTTAGAACCTACTATTTGAAAACCTATAATAGGAAGCATACATAAAAATATCCTTATTCCACTAACTCCAACATTGAGCAATTCATTGTCAGTCTTATTAAATATACCTATCAAAGCTTGCGGAAATGCTTCTACTGCTATAAATCCTAAAATTCCTATACTAATAGAACCTAGTATAGCTAATTTAAGAGTTTCTTTAACCCTTCCATATTCTTTTGCTCCGTAGTTATACCCAATTATAGGCTGTGATGCCTGATTTACAGATATCATAGACATTATAATAAGCATACTTATACTATTTATTATGCCCATAGCTCCAACTGCTAAATCTCCTCCATAGGTCATTAACTGTTTATTAAATATAATATTAACAAAACTTCCGGCTACTTGCATTACGAAGGGAGCCATACCTATAGATATAATTCCTCTTAATATTTCCCCTTCAATTTTGAAATTCTCTCTTCTTAATTTTAACACACTATTTTTTCCTCTAAAATGTGCTAATACCCAAATTGTATTTGCAAATTGAGAAATAATAGTAGCAAGTGCTGCTCCTTTAACTCCCATATGAAATACAAAAATAAATATCGGATCTAAAATTATATTTAAAAATGCTCCAATTAACATTGTGCGCATTGCAACGGTTGGATTTCCTTCTGAACGTATAAGATTATTCATTCCAAATCCTATATTTTGAAATATAGTACCAAGCAATATTATAGATAAATAGTCATCTGCATAGGCCATTGTGTTATTGCTTGCACCAAAGGATCTTAATATAGGCCCTTTTATTAAAAAAGCTAAAATACTGACTATAAATGAAGTTATACATAATAGTACAAAAGTATTTCCTAAAATCTTTTCTGCCCTATTCTTATCTTTTTTTCCTAAGTTTATAGAAGTTAATACTCCTCCACCCATTCCCATAAGCATACCAAATCCCGAAGTCATAACCATAATAGGAAAGGTAATACTTAATCCTGCTAAGGCTAGAGATCCAACTCCTCTACCAATATATATTCTATCAACAATGTTATAAAGTGCGTTTACTAATGTTCCTATTATTGCTGGAACAAAAAATTTAATTAAAAGTTTTCCTATTTTCTCTTGTCCTAATTCTTTTGATCTATCCATAAACCCTCCATCTTATATTACTATTTGTTTTCTTTAAAATATTTACATGCGTTGCTAGACATTTTTTGAAGAAGCTCTAATGTCATTCTCATATTTTCGTCTGTAAAATCGGATGCAATAATGTGATTCCAGGAAGTTAGAACTTCAATAATCTTAGGTTTTATTTCTAATGCTCTATCTGTAACATATACCTTATAGGCTCTTTTATCTTTTGTATCTCTTTCTCTTCTTATATAGCCTTGTTCCTCTAGTTTGCTTATAGCCCTTGCAGTAGTTCCTTTATCTATACTTAATTTATTAGCTAATTCCTCTTGGCTAATTCCATCTTTTTTATATAGATTTATTAAAAAAATATATTGACCACTTCCAATGTTATAACTTTTAAGCTCCTTGTTTATATAACTCTGAGAAATTCTATATAAAGTTGATATCCATTTTCCTATGGAGTTATTATTTATATTCATTCTTAGGCCTCCTCAAATACGATTGCATGTGCAACTATATTATATCTGAATTTAGTTGTGTTTGCAACCTTCTTATTAAAAATTAGAAGCTAAGCATTAAATACTTAGCCTCTTTTTTATTTCGCTATGTTATATACGTATAATTCATGCAGTGCTCTAGTTGCCATTACATAAGCCATTTTATCCTCTTCAGTATTCTCTCCTGAGTTAACTACTATAACAGCGTCAAATTCTAACCCCTTAGCAAAGTAAGACGGCAAAGCTACTTCCCCTTTATTATAGATAATATCTTCTCTATCTATGATTTTTATCTTTATTCTATCCTTGATTAATGAAGCTATCCTCTCTGTCTCCTCAAGATTTTTACACACTATTGCTATGCTTTCAAACCCTTCTTTAACTAGGTTCTGCAGGTTATCATGAATTTCTTCTACTAAGGCTTCATAATTTGAGAAGTTCTTTTCTATAACTTCTTTTCCACTTCTAACAATAGGAATTATTTTTTCTTCTTTTAAATACTTATTAGCATACTCCATAATTTCTCTAGTAGATCTATAACTCTTGTTTAAAGCAAAATATTCTAGATTATCAAATATGTTTTCTAATTCCATCATTGGAGAAGTGCCTTCTATTGGTATCATTCTTTGATTTCTATCACCTACAATAGTATAGCCTTTACACTTAGTAAGCTCTTTAATCACTATGAATTGAAGCAGACTATAATCCTGAGCTTCATCAATAACTACATGTCTAATTTCTTCTTGTATCTTTAAACCTTCTAGTTTTATCTTTAAATACAAAATAGGAGCTAAATCATCTATAGTAAGTCTTCTGTTTCTATTTAGTCCATTATAGATTTCTATACAGCTTTCATTGTTCATCCAATCTAAAGAATCCTTAGCTTCTATAACCTTTTCAATAACCTCTCTAATTTTAAGTTTTCTTTTAAACCTTAAATCACTTTCTTGAATATTTCTTTGTTCTTCACTTAGGCTGGAAATAGTATCTTTATACCACTTTTCTATCTTTCTAACCTTCTCATCTCTTGCATCTTTGATTTTTGCGAATAGAATTCTCTTTATCTTTGCACTCCTTCTAAATAAAGGCATGCTACTATAATAATTAAATAGTTCTTCTATAGCTTCTTTAGGAACTATCTTTAAGTCTCCTAGATATAAATCTTCTGCTTTAAAATATTTATTGTTTAAGGTATCTATAAATTTATCTAATTCCTTAATGTAACATACTGATGTTTTAAAGAGAATTTCATCAATAAATTCTTTATCTTTATTTATCACTTTCTCCATGTATTCCCTAAAATCCATAATATCTCTTAATTCTAGGATATCTAAGGCAAAATCCACAAAAGTCTGCTGTCTTACCCCTATTTCTCCAAGGCTCGGAAGAACCGTAGATATATATTCCATAAATATTTTATTAGGTCCTAATATTAAAACCTTATCCTGCAGAAGCTTTCTATAGTTGTATAAAAGATAGGCAACTCTATGAAGAGCTATTGTAGTTTTTCCACTACCTGCTATTCCATCAACTACTATGGTCTTTTCTCTTAGCTGCCTGATAATGTTGTCTTGTTCAGCCTGTATAGTCATTATTATATCTTTAAGCTTTTCTCCCGTATTTTTGCTCAAAACCATTTGGAGTATTTCATCCTTTACATCTAGTTCTGAATCAAACATACCTAAAAGCTGTTCTCTTTTTATTATAAATTGTCTCTTTCCTAATATATTAGCATCTACTTTTCCCATTGGAGCATCGTAACTAGCTTCTCCTAACTTACCTGCATAAAAAAGAGATGCAATAGGTGCCCTCCAATCCACAACAATTGGTTCAAAAACATCTTCAGGAGTAACTCCAAATCTTCCTATATAAATAGATTCTTTTTCCTGGCAACCTTTTTCATTAAAATCCACTCTTCCGAAATAAGGAGTAGTTTGAAGTATAGCATACTCTCTCAGCTTTCTATCTATGGCCTTAAATGCCTCTTCACTTACAAATCTCTCGTGATCAAAATACTCTATTAGTTTATCCTCATCATCTCTATACTCTTCTATGGTTTTCTTTCTAGTTTCAAGTAAATTTTGAGTTAAGTTTGTCCTTTTATCTATATAATTTCTAATCTCATCTTTTATTATTTTAATAGTTTCTTCTAACTTAATTTTTTCTTTTTCTAATTCTAACTCTTTTTCGATTTCGTTTTCTAGTTCTCTATTCTCCATATAAATCATTCCTTTTCTAAAATATTTAAGGAAATATAATGCTTAATAATATAATGTATTTACATCCTACTATTAAGCATCACTACATATCATCTTATTCTAATTATTCGAATTTGTAATTTCACTTTGTTCTTTATTTTCTGCTATTTCTTCTACTATATTCTCTTTATCATTAAATTCTTTAATGATACCCATAAATTCTTCTCCTGTAAGAGTTTCTTTTTCTATAAGTCTTTCTGAAATAGCTATTAAAAGTTCTCTATTATTTCTTAATATTTCTTTAGCCTTTTCATGAGACTGTTTTATGATATTTAAAGTTTCTTCATCAATAATAGCAGCTGTTTCAGCACTACAATTTCTAACTGGCCTTCCGTCTAAATATCTATTAGAAACTGATTCTAGTGCCATCATATCAAATCTTTCAGTCATACCATAGATAGTAACCATATTTCTTGCTGTTTGAGTTGCTTTTTCTATATCATTTGATGCACCAGTGGAAATAGAATTAAACTCTATCTCCTCTGCAGATCTTCCTCCAAGCATTACTGCTATTTGATCCATCATCTCTTCTTTACTTACCAAATACTTTTCTTCCTCTGGTAACTGCATAGTATAACCAAGTGCCCCTAGAGTTCTTGGAATTATAGTAATCTTGTGTACTGGATCAGTGTGTTTTAATAGTGCAGCTACCAGCGCATGGCCAACTTCATGGAATGCAACTGTTCTTTTTTCCTTATCGGACATTATTCTGTCCTTTTTCTCTTTTCCTGCAATTATTATTTCCACAGCCTCTTCTAAATCTTCCTGTATAACACTAGTCCTTCCTTTCTTAACTGCAAGAAGGGCAGCTTCATTTACAATATTCGCAAGATCTGCACCTACAGCTCCCGGAGTAGACTTTGCTATATCTTCAAGAATAACATCCTCAGATATTTTTACTTCTTTAGCGTGTACCTTTAGTATTGCTTCTCTTCCTTTTAAGTCAGGAGTGTCCACTATAACTCTTCTATCAAATCTACCTGGTCTTAAAAGTGCTTTGTCTAATACCTCTGGTCTATTGGTTGCAGCTAAAATTACTACACCCTTAGAAGAGTCAAAGCCATCCATTTCAGCTAAAAGTTGATTTAATGTCTGCTCTCTTTCGTCATTTCCTCCACCTATACCATTATCTCTACTCTTTCCTATAGCATCAATCTCATCAATAAATACTATACATGGGGCTTTTTCCTCTGCTTGCTTAAACAAGTCTCTTACTCTTGCAGCTCCCATTCCCACAAACATTTCTACAAAACTTGAACCTGATAATGAGAAAAATGGAACCTTTGCCTCTCCTGCTACTGCCTTAGCCAGCAATGTCTTTCCTGTTCCGGGAGGGCCTACAAGAAGAGCTCCTTTAGGAAGCTTTGCTCCAATAGCAGTATATTTATCTGGATTATGCAAGAAATCTACTATTTCAGCCAAGGATTCCTTTGCTTCATCCTGACCTGCTACATCCTCAAATGTTTTTCCCGTCTCGTTTTCAGCATAAATTTTAGCATTATTTTTGCCAAAAGACATAACTCCGCTTCCCATTCTTTTTTCCATACTTCCAAATATAATTCTACCTATAAGCATAAAAATTATAATAGGAAGTATCCACTCAATAAAAAACTTTTTTATTGGATCATTGTTACTAATCGGACCATCATATTCAATATTAGATTCTTTTAATTTATCTATAAGAGGTCTCATATTACCTTTTTCAATATTTGTAGTATATTTTATTTTTTGGTTTACACCCTTTTCGTTCTTTGGTACTATAACTATTTGATTATCAGTTATTTGTACTTCTTTTATAGTCTTTTGGGCTATCATCTGCTCAAATTCACTATATTTTATATGCTCTGTTTTTACACTTCTAAGCAGTGAATTTAATATAAGGAGCAGCATGGTAACTACCGTTACATAATACATTAAGTACCTAAACTTTTTATTTTTAAACATTTTATGTCCTCCTATAACTAATTTGTAAACAAAGTAATTTATGCTATATTAGTTTCATATATATTAATATAAAATTTTTTACTTTAAATAACTACCTAATATTATTGACATAACTTCACCTTGACTTTCAATAAGTATATAATTTAGAGCATATTATTTCACAATTAAATCTATAACATAGCTATTATACATTTAATATGAATACTCTACAAGGAATTATATTCTAATGAAAATTATATCAGATATTTCATCAGATAATTAAAATTTAAATATTTTTCACAATAATTTAAAATATGCCAATCCTTTTATTGACTTTGAAACCAACTAATAATACAATATAAAGTAAGAGTAAGAAAATGAAAAATTTTAATTAGTAAACAACAAGTCATACATGGAACAGAAATCTCGTATTTCCCTCCCACATCCATGTATGGCGTTTTTTATTTAAAAGGAAGTGTTTAAATTGAATGCTATAAAGCTCTATGGAAATATTATAAAAAATTCTATGAATAAACCACAAAAATCTTTAAATTTGATTAAATTAGGCCTAAATCTTGAAAACTTCAGACTTTCAGTCTTTCCAGACAAATCTCTCCCACCATCATTACAATATCTGAATAAAATATGCATAAAATACATATTAGAACCTCTTATACATCCAAATTCATCAGCCTTAGTTAACCTATTTGCCCCTGCTGAAATTCTTCATGCAATGGGTATATACCCATTGTTTATAGAAGCCTTTTCTTCTTTTTTGTCTGGATTTAATTGTGAAGACTATTTTATAGATTATGCTTCTAATTGTGGCTTATCCGAAACCTTATGCTCTTATCATAAAACTTTCTTAGGTGCAATTGACTCTAACCTTATTCCTAAACCAAAATTCGCAGTAACTACCTCCATGATATGTGATGCAAATATAAATACTTTTAATTATACCTCAGATAAATATAATATTCCTTTGTATATTTTAGATATACCATATGAATATAGTAATGACGCTAAGAAATATGTAAGTAATCAATTAAAAGAAATGGTATCCATGATTGAAGATTCAACTAATAAAAAACTTGATGAGGATAAATTAAAGTCTGTACTAAAAATTGAAAATGAATCTATAAATTATAATAAAAAATTTTTTAAAAGTCTATCAAAAAAATATTTTCCTAATACCCTTACCTTTGAGATGTACAAGGTTTTTCTATCTCATGTAGCTATGGGTAGAATTGAAACCTATAATTTTTATAAAATGCAATATAGAGATATAGAAAGGTTTCCTGAATCTAAGGGCAAAAGATTCTTATGGATTCATCTCCTTCCTTTTTACCATGAATCCCTAAAGGAATACTTTAATCTTAATGAAAATAACCAACTCCTTGCTTGCGATTTAAATTTTAATTATATGGAAGAGCTTGATTTTAATAGTCCCTATGACTCTTTAGCAAGAAAATTAATTTTAAATCAGTATAATGGAAGCTTTAAAAATAAAATAAAAAATATCGTTACTATGAGTAAAAATTTAAATGCAGATGCCATTATAAACTTTTGCCATTGGGGATGCAAACAATCCAGTGGAGGAACCATGCTTTTAAAAGAAGCTCTTGCTAAAAACAATATACCTTTTCTCTCTATAGATGGTGATGGTATTGATAGACGAAATATGGGAAATGGACAAATAAAAACAAGGCTGGAAGCATTTTTAGAAATAGTAGAATCTCTTGACAGAAAGAAGGTTATATAATGATATACTATGTATGTAAATACACTCCCACTCATGTGCTAGAATGTTTTGGTGAAGAAACTAAAAGAATTGATCCCTCGATATATAACTTTGACAAATCTGATGCATTAATGCATCCTAATATATGTTCTTATGGAAAGTCCATTTTAGAATACTGCTTAAATAATAATATTGAAGAACTTGTTTTAATTAATTGCTGCGACAGTATAAGAAGATTATATGATGTATTAAGTTTAAAAGGCAGACTTAAATTTTTACATCTAGTAGACCTCCCTAGAAAAAATACTTGCTGTTCAATTAACTTATTTAAAAATGAAATTCTAAAGTTGATTGAGCACTATGAAAGCTATAAACATATACGTTTTGACATTAATAGATTTAGCCAAATAGCCAGATCTTTAGATAATATCCATTCAAGCTATGCTTATGAAAATAATAAAGTAAATTTAGTCTTGCTAGGGGCTAGATGTAAACCTTCCTTAATTAGCCTTATAGAAAATTGTGATGCTAAAGTAGCCTATAACTATACTTGTACAGGTGATAATTTATACTATGATAAGCTTCAAGAAAATGAAGATCCCTTGCTATGGTATGCTAAATCTACTATTGAGTATTTTCCCTGCCTTAGGATGGCTGATTTAGAAAAAAGAAAAGAACTCTTATATGAAAATAAAGATAAGTTTCATGGTATTATATATCATACAATAAAATTTTGTGATTTTTACTCTTACGAATATGCCAAATTAAAAAATAATATCAACATTCCCATGTTAAAAATAGAAACAGATTATACTGAACAAAGTGAGGGACAGATGAAGACAAGAATAGAAGCCTTTATAGAATCTTTAAAGCCTAAATTATCCACAGGTCTCCAAGAAAAAAACTCTACACCTGTGGAAAAATCCAGTGATAAACTCATATTTATGGGAATAGACAGTGGCTCTACTTCTACTAACGCAGTAATAATTGATAAAGATAAAAATATACTATCTTATTCCGTGGTTAGGACAGGCTCTAAAAGCTCAATAGGAGTAGAAAATGCATTTAATACTGCATTAAAAAATGCCAATCTTATACCTAGTGATATATCTTTTATAGTATCTACTGGCTATGGAAGAACTAACATTTCTTTTGCTAATGAAAGTGTAACAGAAATAACATGTCATGCTAAAGGAGCTAACTTTGTTAATCCTGATATAAACACTATAATAGATATTGGCGGTCAAGATAGCAAGGTGATTAGACTTGATAGCGCTGGAGATGTAATAGATTTTTCAATGAATGACAAATGTGCTGCCGGCACAGGTAGATTCTTAGAAATGATGGCTAAAACCCTTGAAATTTCAATAGACCATATGGGTCCACTTTCTTTAGGATGGAAAGAAAATATAGCAATTACAAGTATGTGTAGTGTATTTGCCGAATCAGAAGTAATTTCACTAATTGCAGATAACAAAGAAAAATCAGATATAATTCATGGACTTTGCAATTCTATTGCAAGTAGAACTATATCTCTTCTAGATAGAGTGAAAAAACAAGGCAAATATATGATGACTGGAGGAGTTGCTAAAAACATAGGTGTTGTAAATGCTATAGAAAAAAGATTAGGGGAGACAATTATTATTCCTGATGAACCCGAAATTATTGGTGCTCTTGGAGCCGCAATAATTGCTTTAGA
This sequence comes from Clostridium sp. JNZ J1-5, assembly GCF_053901425.1. NCBI lineage: Bacteria > Bacillati > Bacillota > Clostridia > Eubacteriales > Clostridiaceae > Clostridium > Clostridium sp. JNZ J1-5. The sequence continues at coordinate 1,282,165 of NZ_CM132773.1, forward strand.
AAAAGGTGTTAAGTAGTCTATACTTAACACCTTTTTCTATTTAACTGCTTCTTCTCCGTATACAAATTTTCCAAATCTATTAAAAGGAAATACTACAAATCGTGCTTTTCCTTTTATATCACTTTTATCTATGTAGCTTTGCTGCCAATACCTACTATCCCAAGAATTCTCTCTATTATCACCTAAAAAGAAATACTTTCCTTCTGGAACTTTAAATTCTCCACCTTTTCCACCATTATAAACCACGTATGGCTGATCAATTTTTTTGCCATTTACATATACATCTCTATTTTCATCTATTTTTACAGTATCTCCTGGAAGCCCTATAAGTCTTTTAATCAAAGTCTCTTTAAGTTCATCTGAATAAAATACAACTATATCTCCTGTCTTCAACTTTTCTTTATTATATGTTCTGGTTACAATAATTCTATCTTTAGGTTTAATTGTAGGATACATAGATTTTGTAGGTACTGATACCTGAAAAAATAGAAATTTATTAATTAAAACTGCAATGAACACTGCAGCAACAACAGGCACAATCCACTCTTTAAAAAAGTTTTTAGATTTCATAAGTCTACCTCCACTCCATAATGTACTACATAAAACATTTTATCATAAAAATCAAAACATACCAGTAAATTATTATATATATTAAAATATATTAATACAAATTTTAAAAATTACGTACCTTTTACATTTTAATGAATAAATTATAGTGTAAGCAAATTTAACGAGGTGAAGATGCTTGGCTTATTCCAGTAGAGAATTATTAGCAAGAATTATTAAATGTGAAGCTGGCGGAGAAGGAGATAACGGCATGAAAGCTGTTGCTACCGTTATTATGAATAGAGTTAGAGTCCCTTATGGAGAATATCAAAGGATTGGTCAAGGTGACATTAGAAAAGTAATCTACCAGGAAGGCCAATTTGACTGTGTACGTTCTACCCTTGCGGGAGCAGCTAATCCACAAACAATTTGGGCAAATCCTCCTGATCAAACACACTATGACATTGCAGATTGGGCATTATCCGGAAATAGATTATTTACTATAGGTTATTCATTATGGTACTTTAATCCCTTTATACCTACATGCCCATATACTTTCCCACGAAATGGAACAGGAAGTTTTCAAGTTAGAGTAGGAGACCACTGTTTCTACAATCCTACAGAATTGTATGCTCAAACTTAGTTTATAATTATTTAATTATATTATTTATTAATTAACAAGGAGGCTATTTTTTAATGGAAGATTGGTTAGATTTTGATTTTAGGCAAATGCCCATGGTACAAAACCCAGCCTATGGCCAAATGCCAATGGCTGCATGGCCAACTCCACAGGCATTACCATATCCCCCAATGCAATATACTCCATTTCAACCACAACCTACTACACCTTTAGAGCAAGTTCAAGTTCCTCAATCTGTAACTCCACCTACGCCTACAGGATTTCCTCCTACATCTACAGGAGGACCAACTTTTGAATATGAACCTGGAGCACCAGTAGAAAAAGATACATCATATACCCAAGGTTATTTAAAAACTCAAATTGGCAAAAGAGTGCGTATTGAATTTTTAATTGGTACAAATATGTTAACTGATAGAATAGGTACTTTAATGGAAGTAGGAATTAGTTATGTTATTATACAGCCAGTTGATACAGATGATCTATTGCTAGCAGATATATACGCAATAAAATTTGTAACTATTTTTCAATAGTGTTTAATACTTACTGTATAAATAACCCCTTAAGTCAAGGGGTTATTTATACAATATTAACATAACATAATTTTTATATTGCCCTTTTTAAAGCATCTATTATCCACATCCGGAACTTTTCTACATCTATATCTATACAAATATTAGCATTAATTTTCTTGCCATAATATCCATTAAAATCTACTACTGTAAAGCCAGCTGTATAGCTTCCTGAAGTTTCTACATCTACGTAACATGATTTTGTTTTAAATAAATCTGGTCTAAGTAGGTACGCAATAGCGCATGAATCATGCATTTTTAATCCTGTTTTTAAATCTCCACTTCTATAATGTTGAAATAATGAATATAGCATATTTCCTGTCTTATTTAAACTCTTTATCTCTTCTACATCCTCTGAAGTTAAAACTGCTTTATTAGTGACGTCTAGTCCACACATTACAATATCTATCTCTGATTTAAAAACTATCTTTGCAGCTTCTGGATCTACAAAAATATTAAATTCTGCTGCTGGCGTATGATTTCCTCCTGATGCAGATCCCCCCATTAAGACTATTTTCTCTATATTATTTTTACACTCTGGGTAAAGGGAAAGTAATAATGCAATATTAGTAAGAGGTGCTATAGGTACAAGTGTAATTGGTTCTTCACTATTTAATATTATATCCCTCATTTCCTCTACCGCATGCTTAGATTCTATATTTCTTTTAGGCTCATAAAAATCATATCCATCAAGCCCTGAATTCCCATGAATATCACTAGCATCTTCTAATTCTCTTATAAGCGGTTTTACAGCCCCCTTAGCTACAGGAATATTTTTATCTAAGAATTCTACAAGCTTTAGTGCATTTTTTGTAGTTTTATCTGCCGACACATTTCCAGCTACTGTTGTAATAAGCTTTAGGTCAATTTCTTCATGGCACATAGCTATAACTAATGCTACAGCATCATCTATACCTGGATCTGTATCTATTATTATATTCTTCTTTTTTATCAATTTTAGTACCTCGCTTATATAAATTTTCGCAAAAAAATTTAGCCTAAATATTTATTTATAATTTTGTATAGAATAAATATCAGAAAACTCTATATTTATTCTTTCTATTTTACTTTCATATATAGCATTTATTTTATTCTCTTCATTTTCTACTATAACTGCTGGCAAGCTAATTATAAATTCACTACCTTCACCTTCGCTGCTAATAACCTTTATATTGCCGCCATGCATTTCAACGAAAGATTTTACAAGATACAATCCTATACCTGAACCTTCATTTTGTCTTGACAAAGATCGATTCGCCTGTTCAAATCTCTCGAAAATTGACTCTTGCTTATCTTCAGGAATCCCTTCGCCTTCGTCTTTCACAGATATAGTTACACTTTCACCCTTGTCCTCTAATGTAACACATATTTTTCCGCCTGAATAGGTATATTTGAAAGCATTTGAAAGTAAATTTAAAATTATTCTTTCAATTTTATCATGGTCAAAAGCCATTATTTTTTCCTCAACATTAGTATCAAATATTAATTCAATATCCTTGCTTTCTATATAATTGGCTACTGAAAGTGTTATATCTTCAACTACGCTAACTATATTGTTATTTTCAGAATTAAGCTTTAAAAATCCAGAATCTAACCTAGTTATATCTAAAAGATTATTAACTAATCGCATAAGTCTAAAACAATTCTGTTTCATCATTTTTAAATAAGATTTACATTTATCAACGTTGCTTCCACTACATTTATCTACATATATATCCATAGTTTGAATAGCAACATAAATTACATTAATAGGTGTTTTTATTTCATGAGATATATTAGTGAAAAACTCTGTAATAAGCGCATTATATTCCCTAGTTTCGCTTAATAATCTCTCATTATTTTCTACATCTTTTTTTAATGCCTCTATCTCTTTTTCAGAAGTAATATTAAGCAAAAATGTTAATACTGCTGGTTTACCTTCATATATAAAAAAAGAGGAAGTATTTCGCACTGCAATAGAATTGCCGAAACAATCTAATATATTCTCCTCTTCTATAACTTTCGATAATTTATTATTGCATATATTTGTATACTTATTTTCTATTAACCCTTTACAATCTTTAGGGTAATATTTATATAACAACGCCTCATTTAGCTTCAATGGATCATCGTACCCCAAAAGTCTTGCAGTACTTTCATTAGCATAAATAATCTTTCCATCCTTATGCACAATAAGAGCGTTCTCCGAATTTTCAAATAGCATTTCAAAACAAATATTATTTTTTAAGAGCATTTCTTCAATTGAATGTCTGCTCTTATCACTTGCTTCTAATTCATTGCTTAATATATAAAGTTTCTCTTCTGTTCTCTTTTTATATTCTTTTTCAATATCTACATAATATCCAAGCACCCAGGTAACAAATACGTATATTCCTACAATGATTAAATCCCCTTCGAAATTTTTATTAATACCATTAATAGTAGGTGCATATATAAAGTCAAATCCTAGTATTATAAAAGATGAGATTAGTGTTGTAATCATGCCATACCGTAATCCGCCTTGAATAACTGTTATTATTATCAAAAGTAAAAATATATACTTCACTTCGCTTTGATAAGAATTAGAAAAATACATAGCAGCAGAGAGAAATACAATAAAAAACAGAATTTCAATCCAGCTAAGAAGCTTATAATTAGAAGTTTGTAAAGTTATTTTATTAAATGCAAACCATACAATATAGATTAACGCAGTAGCACATAACAATAAAGTCATAGAGTTTAAACTAAACGTTCCATCTATCTCATTTAAAAACTTCCAATAGTTTGGCAAATTCTTGTATATAGCAATTTCAGTGAATAATATTATTGCAATTTTTACAATAGATATCATTATAGCAATATTATTTTCACTTGCCTCACTAGCTCTTTTCATCTGTAAACCTCCAAATATAATAAATAAAACAACTAAAAAATCATATGCATAGAAAGTATAAATTTCTTAATAACACTTCACTACTTTCTATGCAATAGATAATTTTTTCATTTCACTTATATTAATCAACTATTACTTTCTTAAGCAATCTGGTTCTTCTGGTTGATAATAGCCCCATATACATGCTGATGCTGAAACTGATAAAGCCATAATTGTGCAGATACTTGTCATAAGAACAGTAAATAATTTCCTCATTCTTCCTTTCATATTAATTTACCTCCTCTCAAAAATATATTTTAAAACAGCGTCAAGTTTATTAAGGATCTTTGCTCCATTATCCGTAAGCGTAATAGATTGCCATAATGAGCCTAAACTTATACATTCTACGGCTTTTATGTACCATAAATTAGAATTTAATTTGTATAACCATAATATAGCTATGATAGTTATTAAATATATGAACACTATTATTATTGAACAGGACTTAAATCGCTGTTTTAATTCAATGTTATTAATTGGCTTCTTAATACTATCTACAGGTGATTTTTTGATAACTATTATCAGTGATACTAACATACATATAACCCCAAATATTCCAACAATAAATATATTAATACTACATAAAAATTTATCTATTAATAATCCAAATCCAGTAGCAATAAATGTTCCTATAGCGACACATCTGCTTGGTGAAGATGCATGTACACCTCCTGAATATTTTCTTAAAATACTTACTATAAGTGAAAACAAAATAGCCTCATAAAAAACTCCAAAAATTAAACTAATTCCAGAAGTCCAAGTTACTCCCCATATTATCTGAAGTAAGCTCATAGCACCATATACCACTACTTTTTCACGAGTTTCATCAATATTCAAAGTTGTTCTTGACTTAATTCCTATATTAATAGCTATCTTTTCAGTTAGATACAATTTTTAAACCTTCTTTCTTTTTTAAAAAATAATTTCAGTAGAAAAATTGATAAACTCATAAATATTAATGATGGAAAACCTAATATACATTTCATTGTAAAATTAGTAAGTTCACTTTTTATATTTATTCCTAATATATTAAGTATAAACAAATTAGCAATTTCACTGCCCCAAAGTATTAGAGTCATAATAATAGTACTATATATAGACTTCAATATTGGTATACCTATAACAATAAGTATACAAACTGTTAAAACATTATTAACTATAGTATGTACACCATAATGTATAGGAAGTTCTCTTACAAAGAAAGTTGTTAAAGCTAATGTTATACTAGAAAATATATAATTTTTAGCTTTAATCTCTTGTCTAGAAATTACATATATTCCCCACATAAAAATCATCATTTCAGGGATAAGCCTTAAAAAAAATTCAATTAAAGTTAGTTTTAACATACTTCTATTGTCCTTTCACAATTAACACTAAGTTGCTACAAAAATACTACACAAAAGTAAATTTATTTACATTTATTACTTATATTAATGCATTTTCAACTTACATAATTATTATATTTATTATTATTCTACATTTTAGGCTAATTTCCTCTTTTATACATAATTTTTCTATAAAATATTTTATTATCCAATAATGGCTTATGCTCTACATAATTTTATAAATGTATTATATAAATTCATATTAATATAGATTTAATTATCACTATATTTTTAATTAAGGCTTACCTTTTCATAAATATTGTGTCATAATTACATAGGGCATTTTAAAATACAGGGGAGGGTAAAAAATGAAAGATAGAGAGACTTTCTCAGGGAAACTTGGATTTATATTAGCATGTCTTGGTTCATCAATTGGTTTGGGTAATATCTGGATGTTTCCTTGGAGATTGGGACAATACGGCGGAGCTGCCTTTCTTATACCTTATTTTATATGTGTATTTATATTAGGAGCTACTGGTCTTATAATAGAGTTTAGCTTTGGAAGGTCTAGAAGATGTGGTTCTTTAAAAGGAATACAAGATGTATTTAAAGAAAATAAGAAACCTTTTGGAAAAATATTAAGTATTATACCTACATCAGCAGTAGCATGTACTCTTATATTTTATTCTGTAGTTGCTGGATGGGTTTTAAGATACTTCTTTTTATCAGTTAAAGGTGATATATATACTGGTGATATTCCAAAATATTTTGATACCTTTGCAGGTACACAAGCAAGTATTTTCTGGCATCTATTAGCTTTAGTTATAACTGTAATAATTGTACTTTTAGGAGTTACTAAAGGAATAGAACAAACTAATAAGATTATTATGCCTTTGCTTTTTATTATATTTACAATTTTGCTTGTAAGATCTGTTACTCTTCCTGGCGCTGCAGGAGGATTAAAATATTTATTATTGCCTGATTGGTCATACTTACTTAAGCCAATTACTTGGATTATGGCACTAGGACAAGCGTTCTTTAGCGTTTCATTAAATGGTGCAGGTATGGTTGTCTATGGAAGCTATTTAAAAGATTCAGAAGATATTCCTTCTGCTGCGTTAAATGTAGCTATTTTTGATACTATTTCTGGATTGCTTGCAGCTTTCATTATAATGCCTGCTGTTTTTGCTTTTGGACTAGATCCTACATCAGGTCCTTCATTATTATTTATAACCATGCCGCATATATTTAAAGCTATGCCTCTAGGTTATATTTTTGGTATTTTATTCTTCTTAAGTACTATATTTGCTGCAATATCTTCTGCTATAAATATGTTAGAGGCTCCAGTTGAAGCTTTTATAAGCAAATTTAATGTAAAAAGAATTGCTGCAGTTTTAATTATAGCAGTTGTTGCATTTTTAATAGGGTTACCTCTAGATCTAGACATGGACAAATTCGGAAAATGGGCAGATTTTGTAACTATATATCTTGCTCCTATAGGTTCCATTGTAGCATCCATAACTTTTATATCTATATATGGATTTGATAAGGCATTAATAGATATAAATAAAGGTGCAAAAAAACCTTTAGGCAAAGGTTTTAAACCTATGTCCTATATTTTTATAATTTCAGCAGTTTTAGTGTTGATACTGGGAATAATTTATAACGGTATAGGTTAAAATTTTTAATACCATACATGCTAAATAAACTAAGTTTACCTAAAATAAAGTTTGAGTGCTAAGTAATTTTAACCTAGCACTCAAGCTTTATTTTATATTATTTTAAATAGATTAGTTTTTCTGCAATACCTTTGCATTGTTCAAGTGAGAAATTAGGAGATGTTGTAAATATAGAATAGTTTAGCCCATCTTCCACCCAATGTACTGATTTAAATGCTTTTTCTTCTATGGCTGAACCTTCTTTACCCCTAATGGTTATCTTTTTTTCACCTGGAAGTTTAAAATCTCCATCATCTTTGCTTAATTGTACAACTTTTTTCATTGTTAAAGTAAATATTTCAGCTCCATTATCACTAATGTATATTTGATTAAAATCATCTCCTATTTCGGGGTTATTCTTTAGAGTCTCAACTCTTGATAATTTATAATCACTATTATTGTAATATAAAACTTTTGTACCAAGCTCTTTAGAAGCTTTTTCTAAAGTAATTTTCTCAGGCTTCATACTTTCATCTATATTCTCTATCTTAACATCTTTAGGAATGCTTTGATTGAATATATCATCACTTATATCTGCTTTAAAATCAAGTTTTGTATATTCAGTAGTAGTTTTACTATTCCCAGTAATTACACTAGTTTTTACGATAAACCAAGTATCTTTGTCTATCCAATAGTTTACTTCTCCTATTATAGAGTCTTTACTTTTTGGCTTTGCATATAGATGATAGGCTTTTCTTCCATTTACATTCTCTTCTCCTTTAATTTCAACACTGTGAGTTTTATTTATACGGCCTAATTCATCCATTGCTGCTTTTTTAGGACTTTTATCGAAAAATCCTTCTTCATCATTAATCTTATCACTTACCATTGCCTTATTTAATTTTTTCATATATATGAGCATTTTACTACCATCGGAAGTCATTATAGTTTCACCATCATTATCTGATTTAATTTCAACTCTTTTTTTGTTTTTAGGTTTATACCATTCTTTTAGATTAGCACTATAGATTATTTTTTCATTTTCATATGTTTCTATCTTTGCTTCTCCATAATAGCTTGTTGAATTCTCATTTATGCTAGTAGCCTTAGAAATAATATCTTCTGGAATCACAGCAGATTTTGAATCACAACCTGTAAATAAAGCTGATATTCCCATAACTCCTATTAACACAGCAGCTACAAATTTTCTTTTCATCTTACACCAATTCCTTCCTAACTTTTTTTAATATAACATCCTATTATAGTTCCAAAATTATTTTCTGATAACAATTTTACTTTTCCATCATGTTTTTTTATAATAATTTTTACAATACTTAATCCTAAACCTGTCCCACTTTTTGATGTCTTATTTCTTGAATGGTCGCTTTGATAAAATGCATTAAAAATCTTCTCTTGTTCATTCTTTGATATTGATTCTCCATCATTTTTCACAAAAATTAATAGTCTATCTTTTCTTAGTTTATTTAATTCTTCTATAAACTCATCTCCAAGCCATGATGGCAGCTGAAACTCTTCTGAATAAGCTCCCAAATATATACTCCCACCACTTTTTACATATCTTAGGGCATTACTCAAAAGATTATCCACGACTCTTATCATAGATTTCACATCAACCTGGTAATTTCCTGAGACTTTTATTTCCTTTATTATATTTATCTTATTTGCTTCACAGAGTTCATCATAGCCTGAGAAGAGCATTTCTACGAATTCTTCACCTTCTACATCAACAAAATCTAGTTTATATTGAGTAGTTAGTAGTGTATATGTTAATAGGTCTTCCAACATATTCTTCATATAGTCACTTTTGTTGATAATTACAGAAGTGTATTCATCAATATCTTTAACATTCAAATTCTTATATTCCTTAAGTGCTTCTGCATAAGCTCTTATAGAAGTTAGGGGAGTCTTTAGATCATGTGATATGGCAGCAATTAAATACTCTTTGTCCTTTTGTTGCTTTTGAATTTCTTTTTTATTTTCATTAATTTCATCTTTCATTGATTCGAAGTGACTTATTAAATCACCAATTTCATCCTTCTTATCATACTTAATAACTAAATTTTCTTCGCCTTTTGCATAAGATTTCATTGCATCAACAAGTATGGATATAGGTGTAGTAAGTTTTTTATTTAATACATATATTACTGAAATAAATACTGTTAATAATACTAAGGCAAATATAATAAAGGCTGTAAAAGTAACATTATTTGTAGCCTTTACAAAGTTGTCTCTGGATACAATAAGTTCATAAAAACCAACTATATCTCCATTAAGCAATACTGGCTTTTTTATTTTGTTAGCTCTATACCCTTTTTGAAATACATATAAATCTTTATAGAGTTGCTCACTATCCAATCCAAACGTTAGACCTTCATTTAAGGAAGAATATATCTTCATTCCATATTTATCATATAGATTAATTTTCACTGAATTTTTATCTTCTTCCTCAATTAATGTTGATTTTTTTTTTGATTTAGTATATATTTCAGTATCTTGAAGCTTTTTTTCATACTTTTGAATTTTATTTTCCGCATTCATGTACTCTTTAAATTCTACTTTTTCATTGTAGATTTGAATACCTTTGTAGATGAATATTCCTGTTAGTATAGGGGTAAGCATTACCATTATATAGGACAACACAAGAAATTTTTTTAGTTTCATAGTATTCTCTCTCCAATGAATTTATATCCTATTCCCCAAACAGTTTGGATATATTTCGGATTTTTAACATCATCTTTTATTTTTTGTCTTACTCCTTTCAAGTGAACAGTAACTGTATTATTTCCCTCTACATCTCTTTGATTCCAAACATTTTCATAAAGTTCTTGCTTTGTAAATACTCTATTTTCATTTTGTGCCATTAAAACTAGTAGTGCAAATTCCTTTGATGTTAATTCAACTCTATTATTATCAATGAGCACTTCCATTTTATCTTTTATTATTGTCAATCCATTTTTGTACTCCCATTTCTCAATACTCTCAAAATCCTTATTGTGTCTTTTATATCTTCTTATATTATTTTCAACCCTTGCCTCCAGTTCTATTAAACTAAATGGCTTCGTCACATAGTCATCTGCCCCCAATTTAAGACCATTTACCTTATCCATTTCTTCCTTTTTAGCGCTTAAAATCAGCACTGGTATTTCACTTAGTAATCTAATATTTTTACAAACTGAAAAACCATCCATCTCTGGAAGCATAATATCTAATATAACCAAATCATATTGATTATTTTTAAAATCCTCAAGACCTTCTTTTCCTGTTGATGCCCAATTCACATCATAACTTTCTCTTAAAAGATGATTTTTTATGACACCTGCAATTTCAATATCATCTTCTATTATAAGTATTTTGCCTTTCATTGCCTTGCCCCCTAACACCTATGATTATATAAGACATAGGATTCTCTATTTAAAACTTAATAAATTCTTTATAATTAGTCATACCTATTTAGAATATAAAAATATAATAGTAAAGTTCATATCTTTGTTTATTTTACTATAAAAAAAGAGTAGCAACAATTTGCTACTCATCTGCGTAATTATCAAAATATCCTTGAATTAGTACTATTGGTGTTCCCTTATCTCCACTACCACTTGTTAAATCACATAAACTTCCTAAAAGATCTGTAATCTGTCTTGGAGTTGTGCCTAATTTTTCACCTTGAGATGATGATTGATTATCTTTCTTACTCATTATCTTCTTCTTCATAGCTTCTGTGATATCTTTTCCATCTAAAGCACTAAGTTCATTATCAGCTACATATTTTAATTTTATTTCATTAGGTGTTCCTTTAAGTCCATCTGTGTATCCAGGTGATACTACTGGGTCTGCTAACTCCCATATCTTACCTGATGGATCTTTAAATGCACCATCTCCATAAACCATTACTTCTACATTTTTGCCTGTCTTTTCTTTCATTATCCTTTGAATACTTTCTACTGTTTCCTTACAGTCTCTAGGAAATAACTTTAGCTTAGTATCAGTAGCCATATTAGAACCTAAAACACCATACTCTGGATTGAATCCACTTCCATCTATAGACTCATTTAATATTTCATCTAGACTATATACATTTTTAGCTCCAGCTTTTTTCAATAATCTTTTAGTTCTATTTCTCTCATGAATATTAGCTACTAAAATTTCTTTAGTATAATTTAATGCCACTCTTGGGTCATTAGCAAGAAATATTTCAATATTTCCATCTGTTGCAATGTCTTTATACATTTGGACATAATCTATTCCTGTAAATGGATGCGCAACTTTTTCTCCAAATAACTCTCTATATTTTTCTTCTGTTAAAATATCAGTGTATGGATTAACTCCAGCCTCGTCCATCATATCCACATCCATTAAATGGTTTCCAACTTCATCTGATGGATAGTTTAAAAATAAATATATCTTCTTTTTACTCATAGCTAGTCCCTTTAATATTAAGGAAAATCTATTTCTACTTAATATTGGAAAGATTACTGCAAAATCCCCTTGAAATTTTTTATTAATATCAGCAGTAATATCCTCTATTGAAGCATAGTTACCTTGTGCTCTAGCAACTAATGATTCTGTTATACCAATTACATCTCTGTCATTTATTGTGAATTTTTCAGCCTCCATGGACTTTAGAACTGAATCTACTACAATATTAACTAGGTCATCCCCCTCTTTTATAATAGGAGCCCTTACTCCTCTAACTGTAGTTCCTATTGTTCTTGCCATATGAATATCTCTCCTTTTAAAATACCAGCATATTATAATTATGCTTTTCTCTATTTTTATATTAATGCAAACATTATTAATGTTTACAGATGTAAATATACGTATTATGTAATAATTCCAATGATATTATAGCATTTATTGTTCATACTTGGTAGATTTAATAGAAAATTTAGTTAATAAAATTTTTAGGCTGCTAACAAATATTATTTGTCAACAGCCTAATACATTAAATTAAAATTTATATATACATATGTTCTTCTTTTAACACACCTTTATCCATGGATAAAATTCTATCTGCTACTTTAGTTGCGAAGGTCATATCATGAGTGATAATTAAAACTGTCATGGATTTTTCAAGACTTAGTTTTTTTATAAGATTTGCTACTTCTCCTGTAAGACCTGGGTCTAATGCCGATGTAGGCTCATCAAAACATATAAGCTTAGGTTCCATAGCAAGAGCTCTTCCTATAGCAACTCTTTGTTTTTGCCCTCCAGAAAGCTCACAAGGATAGCTGTTTTGCTTATCTTCAAGTCCTAAAAAACACAATATTTCTTTAGCCTTCTTTTCAGCCTCTTCTTTTTCAATACCTAATACCACTCTTGGTGCTTCAATAATGTTTTCTAAAACACTCATATGTGGAAATAGGTTAAAGCTTTGAAATACTAACCCTATATCTTTTCTTATTTCAATTTCATCTTTCTTAGATGCCATTTTTCCATCTTTACATAAATATTTTTCATTTATTATAATTGAGCCATTATCAGGAATAGTTAATCCGTTAATACATCTTAGAAGAGTTGTCTTGCCCCCACCAGAAGGTCCTACTATAACAGTGATTTCCCCTTCTTTAATCTCAAGATCCACACCCTTTAGAACTTTATTTTTATTAAAGTTTTTTTCTAACCCTTTTATTTTAAGCATTCTGTTACCCCCCTACTGATAATAGCTATATCTCTTTTCTATAATCTTAAATAACTGTGTAAATACTGCAATTAGAAGTAAATATATAATTCCTACTGCTACCAATGGTAATAGAGAGGCTTGCGTATTTGATGCTATCTTTCCAATTTTTAAAAGTTCGTCTAAACCAACTACATATACTAAAGCAGTGTCTTTTACAAGGGTGATAACCTCATTTGCCACTGCTGGTAATATCCTCTTTGTTGCTTGAGGAAGTATTATCTTAAAAAATATATGCTTTTGAGGAAGTCCTAAAACTTTAGCTCCTTCATATTGACCTTCATCTATAGATGATATTCCAGCCCTGAATATCTCTGCAAAGTAAGCTGCATAATTCAATGTAAATGCAAATATAGCTGCTGGAAATCTATCAAAGTTTATTCCTACTATAGGTAATCCAAAGAATATAAATACAATTTGTAAAAGAAGAGGAGTTCCTCTCATAATTAGTACATAAAAACCAGTTACCTTGCTTATTATTTTATTTTTAGATAATCTTCCTGTTGCAACTAATACTCCAAGAGGTATTGAAAGCACTAAAGTTAATATGAATACCTGCAATGTTACTTTAAGTCCCTCAAATACCTGCGGTAATAGGTTAATCATGTTATTCATGGAAATCCCCCTCTAAAATGTTATTATTTAAATAAGTCTTCTCCAAACCACTTTTCAGAAATCTTCTTAGCAGTACCATCTTGTTTCATATCTTCAAATGCCTTATTTATCTTCTCTAATAAAGCTTTATCTTCTTTTCTTACACCGACAGCATAAGCTTCACTACCAAAATCATCTTTTAATATTTTGAATTTTTCTTTACCTTTTTTGCTTATATAATATTTAGCTAAAATCTCATCAGCTACTACTGCGTCTATTCTCTTTGCCTCTAAATCCATTAAAGCATCATTGTTAGTTTCAAATGTATAAACTTTACCATCCTTAAAGCTTTTTAAAAGGTCAGCTTCCTTATTTATGGCATCCACAGCACTAGATTGATTCTGTGCCCCTACCTTTGCTCCTTTTAAATCAGATTTACTATTAATCTTAGAATCTGCAAGAGTTATTATAACTTGTCTATTATCTAAATATGGTTTAGTAAAGTTTACTTTTTCTTCTCTTTCTTTTGTTATACTATAACCATTCCATATTAGATCTATTTTTCCTGAGTTAAGTTCTGATTCCTTCATAGACCAATCAATAGGTTGGAAGGTTATTTCTTTTCCTATTTTTTTTGATACTTCTTTTGCAATATCTATATCGAAACCAACTATCTCTCCTTTATCGTCCTTAAAACCCATTGGAACGAAAGTATCGTCAAATCCAAGAACTAATTTTTCCTTTGATAGTGCATCTGATGATGCATTTTTCTGCTTGTTGCCGCACCCTGCAGCAGTTATTGCCATTACTGTGATAATCCCCATTACTACTATATTTTTTAATCTTTTTTTCATTTTCATATCCCCCGCTTTTTATAATCACTTACTATATTTATTACTTTAACATGCTAAATCGATAAAGTCAATATATTTTAATAAATTTATTAAATAAAATGCTTATCATTTGTTAAACTTTATTATAGCTCTGTGAATTTAACTAACTATAGCTCTTAGATTTCTGATTCATAATATCTTTCACAGTAATGTCTGGGTGGGTATATTGTGTTTTATCATTTGGAATTAACCTACCCATTGATATGGCTCTCTTTGGGCACCATTGAGCACAGGCAAAGCAATTCTCACAATTCTTTTCAATAAAGTACTTATCCTCCTGCTTATGTATATTAGAAACTGGGCATACCCTCTCACATATCCCACAATTTATACACTTTTCATAATCTATTGTTTTATTATTAATCTTATAAATTAAATTTAATCCTCTCTCTAATACTGTTTTCAAGGCATATTTTTTAATGCTTTTCTTAAAATTATCTGCATTTACAACTCTCTTATCTATTTCTAAAGATATTTTAGTTATATATTTACATTGGTCATTAATCATTTTATTCTTTTTTTCTTCATTAGTAGGAAAAGCAATACTATTATCAGGCAGAATGCATTTATAACCATATGATAACTTCAAGCCTTTGCTTTCCAATATCTCCTTTATACTGTACAGTGCTATACCATCTTCAGCACCGCAAGTAACTACTGCAAAAATATAATTGTTTTTTAAAAACTTGCATTTTTTTAAGAATTCTTTAACTATATTAGGAATATCCATACAATATACAGGAACAACTATCCCTATAACTTCATCTTTATACTGTTTTTCTTCACTCATAGCATCAACTATAGATATTAAATTAGCATTCAGCTTTTCTGCAATTCCTCTAGCCATACTCAATGAATTTCCTGTACCTGTAAAATAAAAAATTGTCGCCATAAAAATACCCCATTAATATGTTTACATGCACACAAATGCACATATGCTTTAAAAAAATAGACTTAAATAGTCTATAAATTACAATCATTCACCAACCTTCTAATTTTCTCAACTACAAACTCAAATTTTCCTAATAAATCTGATGCATTTAAATCATAAATGATTCTACGAGACTCCTTTTTCTTTTTAAGTATATTAAGCTTATACATTTGGTTTAAGTGCCTAGATATAACAGATCGATCCTGGGTGAAGTTTTCAGAAATAGTGCTAATATCACTTGGACCATTTATAGCTAAATACTTAATTAACTCACATCTAATTGGCTCTGACAACACTTTAAAAAGTTCATTATCAAATATTTCTTCAATATTATTTATACATTCTTTGTTGTTTATATTCTTATTATCCATAATAACTTAATTATACGTGCACGCAAGTGCACATGTCAATAGGGAGTTAGTTACTTTACTAACTCCCTAAATTATATTAGAATTATTTTCTCATTCCTGTATAGATTAAAACAGCATCTCTTAAAAATTTTGCTAGACCAGGTTGTTTTTTATCATAGTATGCTGTAAATCGTTCATCATCTACATACATTTGAGCAACACCTGCATGAGCTTCTTTAGAGTATCTATCCCAATAGCAGCTTAACCATTGTCGATGTAAATCAGCAGCTTTTTGTGCTAACTCACTTGCAGGATCTCCATTTGCAAAAGCCTTACTAAGTGTATTAATCACATCAACGCCTAGCTTTTCAGCTTGAGCATATTGTTCTTCATTCATGTCTTTGATTTTTTTATTTGACTTATCAACTTGTTCATCACCATATTTTGCTCTAATCTCTTCCCCATATTTTTTCTCATTATCATCAATCATCTTTTGCTTAAAACCTTCAAATTTTTCTTTATCACTCATTTTAATTCTCCCTTCCGTTGCAGCTATTGTTCTATCCACATTATCAATTAATATATCCAATTGTTTTCTTTTCTCAAGAAGCTTCTCACGATGTTCCTTCAGTGCAGCTGTGCTATCAAATATAGGTGAAGTTACTATCTTCTTTATATTTTCTAGACTTACACCTAATTCTCTATAGAAAAGTATTTGCTGCAAACTATCTACTTCCCCTTGGCCATAAATTCGATACCCTGAAGAATTTATTCTTGCCGGCTTAAGAATTCCAATTTCATCATAATATCGTAATGTCCTAGTGCTGATACCTGCTAGTTTACTTAGCTTTTGCACTGTATACTCCATGGTTTCACCTCCTGACAACATTACTATACACCTTTACGCAACGTCAATGTCAACTGATGTTTGAAAATATTTTTAGAAAACTTATAATATTAAAGAAATAAAAGACTATGAAAATAATAAAAAAGAAAGTAGGTAGATTTGTTTTTACACAAATCTATCTACTTTCCCATCTATTGTCCCTTTTTTGTTGTTCTTTCTACAATTGTAACCTTAATAACATCCCCTGCCTGCTTTCCAATTCTAGCTCGAATATCTTTTCTAATTCCAATAATATGGCATGGGGTTTTCATTTTAACTAAGCTCCCTTCATATGGCTCACCATCAAAAGTGGCTACAACCGGAACACGTCCTTTTCCAAATTCAGCTTTTACATCAAATGGTATTTCAACATATGCTCCATCAATATCAGGCACCTTCTTAATAATAGCTTCAAATTCATATATCTTACTCATATATTCACATCCATTCTTAATTATTTCTAAACCTCTTCTGATTCTTAAAAATATATTTTATATTATAACAAATCTAAGCATATTCATTTAATTTTATTTATCAACATTTATTTTCTAATCTATATACTATCATAGAATAAACCCTATTATTAAAATACCCTTCCTCATCAACTCTATCTATCTCATCAAAATTGCATCTTTTTAAAAGTTTAATTGATTTAGCATTGTTCTTTTCTGTATAGGCCTTTAATTCCTTTAAATTCACCACATTAAAACCATATTCAACTACTTTTAATAATGATTCTTTCATCAAACCTTTTCCTTGAAAATCCGGAATCATTCCATATCCTAATTCACCGCTTGCTTCTTCTTCATTAATATTCCATATAGAAATAGATCCAATAACTTTATTTAATTGCTTATGTTGAATTGCCCATATGATCCACTTATTTTCATCAATACCTTTATTCATTTTATCTATGTAAGCTTTAGTTTCATCCATGCTTTCTTCTATTTTTGTATCTGTATATTCGTTCATTTGTGGATTTCTTCTCATTTCGAATAAATCCTTAATATCATTATAATCCATTCTTCTTAATATTAAATTTTCTGTCTCAATACTAGAGAAAGGGGTAAAATTAATCATTTTAGCTACTTACTTTCTTATAAAAGCCACTTCCAAATTAGTATATTTGAAAGTGGCTTTATTTTATATCATTATTTTGCAAATATTATTTGTAAATTCTACAGGATCCTCAACAGGTAACCCTTCTATAAGTAGAGCTTGATTATATAGTAAGTTTGTATATAGTTTAAGTTTATCCTTATCTTCTTTATAAGCTTCTTTTATTGATTTGAAAACATCATGGTTTATGTTTATTTCTAAAACTTTATCTGCTTTTATGCTTTCACTATTAGGCATGGAATTTAGTATTTTTTCCATTTCAATTGAAAGTTCACCATCATTCGATAAACATACAGGATGGTTTTTTAACCTTTTTGATACTCTAACATCTTTAACTTTACCTGACAAAATGTTTTTCATATCCTCAAATAGTTCTTTATTCTCTTTATCATCTGAGCTAGAAGAATTTTCATTTTCTTCTGTTTCTATACCTAAATCACCACTTGATGCAGATTTAAATTCCTTATCTTTGTACATCATTAACATTCTTATAGCAAATTCATCTACATCGTCAGTGAAGTATAATATTTCATATCCCTTATCTAATATAACTTCTGTTTGTGGTAGTTTCTCGATTCTTTCAACTGATTCCCCAGCAGCATAATAAATATATTTTTGATCTTCAGGCATTCTAGAAATATACTCATCTAAAGTAACCATTTTCTTTTCTTTTGATGAATAGAACATCAACAAATCTTGTAAAACATCTTTATTACTTCCAAATTCACTATATATGCCATACTTTAATTGTCTGCCAAAAGATTCATAGAACTTTTCATATTTATCTCTTTCATTTTTAAGCATATTTTCTAACTCATTTTTTATTTTGGTTTTTATGTTCTTAGCAATAAGCTTAAGCTGTCTATCATGTTGTAATATCTCTCTAGATATGTTAAGGGATAAATCTTCTGAGTCCACTATACCTTTTACAAAACCAAAATAATCAGGTAATAACTCTGCACACTTATTCATAATTAGAACACCATTTGAATACAGCTCCAGACCTTTCTCATATTCCTTTGTGTAGAAGTCATATGGAGTTTTTTCTGGAATGAATAAAATTGCATTGTAGCTTATTGCACCATCAACACTAGTGTGAATATATTTTATTGGTTTATCAAATCCGTAGTGTTTTTCAGAATAAAATTTTTCATAATCCTCTTGTTTAAGTTCATTTTTATTCTTTTTCCATATAGGAACCATACTATTTACAGTCTGTTCCTCAGTATAATCTTCATACTCTTCCTTGCTTCCTTCTTTAAGTCTTGTGCTGGTTATATCCATTTTTATTGGGTATCTAATAAAATCAGAATATTTCTTGATGATAGATTTTAATTTATATTCTTCTAGATACTCATCAAAATTCTCATCTTCAGTATTTTCTTTTATTTTTAATATAACATCTGTACCATAGGAGTCTTTTTCACATGGTTCAATAGTATAGCCATCTATCCCTTTAGATTCCCATTTATAAGCTTCATCACTACCAAACGCTTTACTTATAACAGTAACAGTGTCCGCTACCATAAATGCAGAATAGAATCCTACACCAAATTGACCAATTATATCATATCCATCTTTTAATTCGTTTTCTTTTTTAAATTTTAAAGATCCACTCTTTGCAATAACACCAAGATTGTTATCAAGTTCTTCTTTTGTCATTCCAATACCAGTATCAGAAATTTTAAGTATTCTGTTCTTCTTATCAGGAATTACTTTAATATAGTAATTATCCTTATCAAAGTTTAAAGAACTATCCGTTAATGCCTTGTAATAAATCTTATCCACCGCATCACTAGCATTAGAAATTAATTCTCTTAAAAATATCTCCCTATGAGTATAAATTGAGTTAATCATTAAATCCAATAATCTCTTAGACTCTGCCTTAAATTCTTTTCTTTCCAAGTAAATCTCCCCTTTCAAAGCAAAACTACTATTATATAGTCATACATAATCATTAGCACTCTCTTTTAGTGAGTGCTAATTCTTAATTTTTATATACCACATTTTATATACTATGTCAATATGTTCTTAATTGAATGTTTACTCCTTTAGATTATATATTTTGTTTTTTCATCTTCAATCTGGAGCCGATCCTTGTCATAAAATTAGAATGCTAATAGATTATTTTCTTCCAGCTTTCCACTTCATTCCCCAATTAAAGTCTCTATCCATAGCTTCATGTCCATTATAATATTTAACAATCTTTTCAAAGCTGAAAGTTTCATCATTTTGATTTGTTAATAAAGCTATAGCACACATAATTTTCCCATTATCGTGCTCATCCATTTTAACTACTATGTCTTCACCATTAGAGCGTTTTAATGTAACCACTCCATCTGCTTGAGCCCAGTTTGGTATTCCTTCATATATAAAAGCGTAAACTAATATTCTCTTAATTTCTGCTACCTTATCTCCATTGATTCTTAGGTTTTCTCCCTCTGAATTAGCTCCAGTTCTATCATCACCATCAAGCTGTATATAAGGCTGACTACTAAGCGATCCAAAAGCATTACCTAAAGCTTGAACAGCACCCTTAGTTCCATTCTTTAATTCATATAAACATCCTAAATCTAAATCTATAGAATTGTTACCGCCGCCTAATAGCTTTGCAAAAAATCCTTTACTAGCTTGTTCAATTTTTTGATTCCAGTTAAGATTTACAGTTATCTGTCCTAAGCTCTTTCTTTCATCCTTAGTAAGTACTATCTTCTCTCCACGTTTTTTTAATTCTATTGTCATTCTTTTTACCTCCCATTCTTTTCTATATAAAATTCTACAAACATAAAATTCTACAAACAAGTGTAATATCCCTTTTAATCTTAGAGGAGAAAAAGGAAGAAGGGACGGTTAATTTTTTAGTTTTGTTTATTAAATATCTAAATTTATTCTTTCACCTTATAACTTCTCTCTATCTTATTGTTTATTTGACCACTTCATTAATTTTTTATGTTTATTATCTATATTATATCCTTTCTTTTCATGAAAGAGCTTGTACGTATTTATTTTAGGAACACAAATAAAATCTTTTATCAAATCTAAAATAAAAGATTCTTTCTAAGAAGATTAAAAATTTCTTTATATCTATTTAAAAATTAAGTACTAAGCCCTACCACCTTAGAGTTTCCATACTTTAAAATAAATTTTTCTATTATATTTTTATATCTTTCTTCTGTAGATATAATATCAACTCCAATAGAGCAAAGCTTCGATACTCTGGATTGAGTTATATTGCCTATAACTTTCCCTATATCTTTACATTTATAATTACAAAGACTTCTCATTATCAGTGTTGCTAAGGCTCTTATAATCTTAGCTTTTCTGTTATTTTTTACAAATACCATTGTTTTATTTATTCCTGTTTCTTCTGCTAAAAATTCTAATATTTCCTCTGCTCTAAAATTTCTTATTATTATTTTTCTTTCACTTCTATATTCTGTTTTTTCATCTTCAAATTCTAGTTCTTTTTTTATTTTTTTATCATCACATAGATATACTAATTTAGCGTATTTCTCTCTTGCTTTTTTTACATTTTTGCTAAAAATCTGCATTATAAATGCTTCATCTAACAATCCTGTTGTATCTTTTTCAAGGCCAAGATACACTTTTAAGCTTGAGTATTTATATTTTTCTGGACAATTTTCATATTCTCTTATACTTAATACATTATTGTGGATATAAGCAGATAATACAATCAAATATCTATCTGAATCCACTATTTTGCTTTTAAATCTATCTTGAAATAGATGCCCATGTCTTTTGTGCATCCGGTTAAATGTTATAGCGTATTTAAAATTTAAACAATGCATTATTTCTGATATGTCCGCTCCATTAGAATCTATTATAAAATGCCCATGATTATTCATTAAACAATAAGCATATACTTTGAATTTATAAATCTTTTGGTAGTATTTCATTTGCTTTAGATATTCATCCTTATCGCTACTATTATTGAAAAGTTTTACTTCACTTATACTTCTTATCATTACATGGTATATGGCATTATCAGCTTTTTTTCTTTCGGTTCTAGGCAATAAAAGCACCTCATTTCATGATTATTATTTGAATTATTGACATGAAATAAGGTGCTTATTCAACATTCTAAATTAGATAATAGGTTAACCGTCCCCAACTTTCCCTTGATTTTAACCAATAACCTGTACTACATTGCCTTTTTGATCTTTTATTTCTGTTTTCTCTATTTTAAATTTTATCTTTTTCATTGTGTTTAAAGTAAAACTTTTTTCCTTTGGAATTAATTCAGAAGCTATTTCAATTGCTGTTTCTTTACTTATCTTAAGCTCTAAATTATTTTCGTTAATTTTAACTTCTGGCTCTTTTGAATAATTAATAATTATATTGTTATTCTTCCCAATAAGATATAACTCTCTCTCCTTCAAAATACGGCCTTTTAAAACTTTTCCTATAGTTTCAGCTTGGTGCGCACCTATAGTGATTTCATACCTTTTCCCTGTAAGCAATCCTTTACTCTCTTTCCAAGAAAGCTTATCATTAAATAATGTTCCTGTATTTGATCCGTCTTTTTCAGTACCCTTTTCTATTAATGCTTTTATCTCTTCATTATTTAGTAAAGAATCTCTATTTAAATCAGTTATATATAGCGGCATATATTTAGAAAATACCTTTAAAACTTCAGTACTGTTCCAACACTTTATTACATCTTCCTCATCTACAGTTATACCTACTATTTGTAAAAACTCAACTCTTCCATTTTGTGTATCCATAGCTGGTAATTCTGGATCTTCTATAAAAGTTATAGACCCAATCAATGAATCTGTCCCAGCAGCAATTGGTCCATTAGCATTTAAATAGTGACCTGCTTCAAAATAATTTCCTGTTGAAAATACATATCTTGCAATGTTCTGAAGGAAATTCAACGCCCAATTTGGTGGTTCAGTATCTGAATCACCTTTTTTTAATCTAAAAGTAAGTTCAAATCCGTATCCACTATGCTCTGGGTCTTCCCATTCTTTTTCATAAAGCTCTGAAAATCCATATGTAACAAAATGCCAATGTGGAATAGGGTCCTTTCTTTCATAAACACTTATTCCTTGTAGAGGATCATTTCCTCCCAAGGAATATGGTATCACTGTTCCATAATGTTTAGGTTCTTGATTTTCATACATATTTTTTAAAGCATCATCAATTGCTTGCCATCCTATAGCTTGCACTTCTTCTGTTTTATCTTCTTTACACATAAAAATTCCTCCTTATAGGATTTTCTATAAATAAATTTTCCCAATCTTAATTCTTACGCTCTTTTAAATATTGAACTTATTTTTTCCACTAAAAATCCATAAACTTTCTATATCTTTTGAACAATTTTTTATCATTGATTCGCTGCCATTTTCTTCGGTATATCTCTTTTCTGCATTAGTTATTGGTACTATCCATAAAATATTAATTGGATCTTCTTTATATGCTGGATAATTTACAGTTGGTAAGTTATCACATATATTATTGCTCAATAACAGAATAAAAGGAAATTCTCCGGAATCTTGACATATCTGATTACAAGGTACAGTATGTCCATGTCCTAGCCATGTTAAGCACTTCCAAGGAAGTGTAGTTTGAGCGCTTATATAACTTAAAATGTCATTTTTATTTTTATTGAAAAGTTCGGTTTCTATCACAAAACCAAATTCAAACCGCCTATATTGCTTTGGGTCTTCATGATATAATTCAACCTTAGGTTGAGGTATTACTGAGACTCCCACAGTGAGTATATATGTTAAATTTCCTTTCTCGATTGTAACCATTGCCTTTGGAGGCCAATGCCCCCCATCAATAGCATAATACTTATCATACTTTCCAAGATTCTTTTCAATTTCTGTAAGATATGCTGTCTGAATTTCGCTCCACGAATCTTCATTCCAATTGTCCCAGAATTCTTTTGCTTTTTTTATTCTTTCAAATAAAACATTATCTGAAGAATTTCCTAGTGGCCATGCAAATTCAGATTCTTTAATGCAATCTCTTGAATATCCTGGACACTGTAAACTTGACCAACTTGGAATAACACATAAAATTTCTTCATTATATAATAATGCAGCCCCGTCTCCCTCCTCAAGCCAAACTATTTCAAGTTTAGATGAATCTAATCTTTCGGCACCATTTGAATGTGAACAATAATCAGACGGTAACATTGGTGCTTTGCCAGCCATCATAGTTTGGACATCTATTATCTTCCTCAACAATAGCTTGAATATTACAGTTGGGAGAATTGGACTCTATTAACACCTTTGGTTCTGTATCCTTTTTCTTATTAAATAAATCTCTAAATCCCACTTTTTATTCCTCCTCGGCTATTTATGAGGCGTTCATAAGCCTTATTTTTTCTTGAGAACCAACACACCATATTGATTATAAAAAAAGATGTTCTTCTTCAAAGTATGTGCAAGCTTCATGATTTAATATATAATATAGAGAATTAATATTCATCAAAATTTATTACTGATTTCGTTAAAAAATAAGTATCACTAAATTACTTGCATGCATTCTTTCTAGAAGAATCAATCCAATAGCCGTTTCCTTCAACTTCTGATAATTTATCAAATAATGCGTCCATTCCATTCTCTAATTTATAGTCCATTTCCTCTTTATATAAAGGAATAACGTTGTAAACATTTATTAATGTTCCATCCTTTGTATTAATTGAGCTTATTTCTTCATTTAATGCTGACAAAATAACTCCGTTTAATTCAGTATTATCAGCATACGGATCGTATTCCTCGGAATTTGGTATTGTATGTCCATAACCTAGCCAAGTATTATACTCATGCGGAAATCTTGCTAATTGTTTTAAAAGCCTTATTGGCCAATAATATCTTTCATCTTCAAAGTCTTCAGAACCAATCGGCCATGATTCAGGAAGAAACATCATAAGCTCTGCCCTCTTTAAATGTCCCCATTCCTTTTCAAGTTCAATTGGCAGAGTCATTGGTAAATCACTCATTCCAGTGGTATAAACAACTCTAAATGGTTCTTCATCAGTTGGCTCCATAAAGTAAATATCTATATGTACTATATCTGAAATAACTTCATGGAATACATTAGTAACCCTTCCTGGAAAAACCTTGTCAAAGTGATCAGTAATTTCTTCTGTGTACATCATATCTGCAACATTACCTAATCCTCGGCTTTCAGTATTCTCATAAGTGTATATGCTCGTTCCATCATTTGCTTTACCTCTATCATTTTTACCACCAAATATTTTCTTGAACATTTTCGTTTCCTCCTTTATATTTTTGACTTCATCTAATATTTCTAACTCTAATAATACATTATTTATTTTCTCTATTAGATATTTTTGTAACCCCATTATGATTATTTTCTCTTTATTTTTATACTTAGCAGCAATCCCAATTGTATAGAACTTTAGTAAAATCAAGTTTTTTTAAATCATCATGATTAATAACTACTTTGCTATCCATTAACCGCGAAACTTTCTATTTCTTTTTCATCAATAATCATTTCGATCCAATGATCTCCAACTGCTTCATCATGATTGAAACAAATTGTAGCTCCTTTCGCTTCTTCTGTAATATATATATCTACTTGAAATATAAATATTTCTTCTAAAGAAGCTTCGTCAAAATCAATGTCTCTAAACTCATTCATGTAACACTGCTTAAAAACATCATAAAAATTAGCAAGCCCACTTAAGTAATCGTTTACTATTTTTATCATAGTTATTGGTCTTTTAGCTGCATCTATATATATTTCCACTTCATTAACAGTTTGTCCTAAAATCTTAATATTTGAAGTTGTATAACATTTATATCTATCATCTGATTTTTCCAAGTCCAGCATTAAATCACTTGCTTTTAAATTCATATTTAAACTCTCCTATAAATCAAAATTGCTATTATAATTACTAAGATAACTTATTTTAAATTCATTTCTGCCATTTTAGCATATCTTCTTTTATATTTACTATTTTCGCTATTTTTTATAATTTCTTGAATTTATTTTTAAACTACTATTTATTGTTGCAACATTTTAGTGAATAATAGTTTAATGATATACTTAGATCACAGTACGAAGGAAAAAATATATAATTACAGAGATAATCCCAAAGATAATCAGTAATATTCTATTATTTTTATTTATAAATATTTCGATAAATAAAACTAATGCCAATAAAATCCACAGCTTTTCAAATAAAAACAACCCTAAAATTGTAAAAATTGAAAAAGGAAATATTGGCAGTACTAAAACCAAAGATATTATGAGAAGTATAATTATTGATATTACCCTTGTCTTAAGTTTGTAATATTTAATATAGGAAAATCCTATAAAACAGGAAAAAAGGCCCAAAACAATCCATTTAATAATAATTTGTAACTCCTCCTTGCTTTTATTAGTGATACTCTATATAGATTCATTTCACTGTTATAACATTTCTACACTCTAATCTACTTTTGGAATTTTAAGAATTACAGTTACTCCTTTGTCTTTTCTATTTTTAATTACAAGTTCTCCGTTATGTGCCTCTACAATACTTCTAACAATAATTAGCCCTAACCCATGCTTTTGATCTATTTGAGTATAAAAATAATCATCCTCATTTATTTTATCTACTTTATCCTGTAAAATACCAGAACCATCATCTGAAATCATTATAGAAGCATATATACTATCAGTAGTTATTTTAGGGACAGTTACTGTTATATTGCACCCTTCTTTATTATATTTAGCACTATTCGTTATTATATTAATTACAGCTCTCAAAATCAGGTTTTTGTTTCCCATTACAGCTATACTTTCATCTTCTATAATTATATCCGTGCTGCAATTTTGAAGAATTCCACTATTAATACAACTTGCCATTGCCTCTCTTGCAATATTGCTCAGCCTAACACTGGATAATGATAATGGCTGCATATTATATTGCAATGAAGTAGCAAGATTTAAATTTGCAATAAGTTCCCTGAGCCTTATAGAATTTTCAGTTATTATTTTTGCTTCTGAATGAACCTCTTCTGATAAAGTATCATCTTCTTCAATCATTGCAGAATATCCCAAAATCATGGACAGAGGCGTTCTAACGTCATGAGAAATTGCAGCTATCCAATTTTCAATAGCCTTATTACGAAGCTTAATTTTATTATTTTTATCTATAATAAGTTTTGATGTTTCATTTATGCTTTTAGCTAAATCTTTATATATACCCTTTTCCATTAAACACACCTTTTTTTCTCTCTTTAAATCAAAAACTCCTTTTATCAATTTCTCTAATGGTCTATTTAATATTCTGCTTAAGCATATTGACACTATAACTATAATGCCTACATTAAATAATATTATATATATAAAAGTCCTTGGTGCAGCATTTTTACTATTCGAGGGTATAAACCAATTATATTTGTCTATAGACTTCTTAGGATACCCCAATATAACTAAATTTTCTTTGCACTCCCACAAAAAAATTGGATAATCATTAATATATCCCTTAGCTGCTACTGCAATATCCTTAAGAGAATAATAATTTGGAATATCCTTACCTGTGTTGTTACTATAAATAACATGTCCATTTTTATCAATAAGCTGTACCCATATATTTTTGCTTTTTATCATTTTTGATGTTTCTAATGATAACGTATTACTATTTTCATTCATTTCTATTGCTATGTTTTTTACAGTTTTAATAGGTTCTTCAGTATAAGGGCTATAGCGTACAAAATATACAATCATTAAATAATTTAAAAGAATTACTACCAATGTTATTAAAACTATTGTACTTATATACCTTAGAATAAATTTCAACGATTTATTTTTCATATAGTCACCTACTTTTTCGTTATTAAGGTATATCCAAGCCCCTTAACAGTTACTAGCGATTTAGGATTAGACGGCTTGGCTTCTATTTTTTCACGAATATGTCTTATATGTACCATTAAAGTATTTTCATATCCATAGGAATTTTCTTGCCATGCACGTTCGCATAGTGTGTCTATTGTAACAATTTTATTTGCATTTTCATGCAGTGCATACAAAATTGCATGTTCTTTTGCAGTTAAATAGTATTTTTCATTATTTTTTACTACTTCAGCTTTACCTAAATCAACCACACAAGAATTAAGATATATAATAGGAGCTTCTCTTTCTATACTTTTAGCATATGTTCTTTTCAATATGGCATTTAACCGTAAAGTAAGTTCTTTTGGTAAAAATGGCTTAACTATATAATCATCAGCGCCAAGACCTAATCCTAAAATTCTATCCTCAGCTTCACCTCTTGCTGTAAGAAATACAACGGGGATTTCACAATGTTTCTTAAACTCGTTAAATAATGAAAATCCATCTCCATCACTAAGCATAACATCAAGTATTGCAATATCCGGCTTATTAGTTATTAATTTATCCATAGCTTCTTTGCAAGATAAAGCGGTATATATATTTAAAAATCCCTCTTTTTTTAATATGATTTCCACCATTTTTAATATTTCAGCTTCATCATCAACTAATAATATTTTTCTATGCTTCATTGAATACATAACTTATTTTTCCCCCTTTTATATTCAAATTATAGCATAGGAATACATAAATTGGCACTTATTGAAACTTAAAGTTATCTTAAGGTTATATATAGGTTCATTTAAGCTATATAGTATAAGCTATAGTCAAGCTAACAGCTTAATTGCTCATTTATTATTATGATAAAATAAGGATGGTGTATAAGATGAATAAGATACTAAAAAAGCTTTTAAAAGCTTTTAAGTTTATTACAATTGGTATCATTAGTTTACTTATAATTTTTATTTCTTTTTCTGTAATTAATAACAAAATACAATTAAAAAAAGAATCTAATATACTAAATCCTCCCGGCACTTTAGTAAAAGTTAATAATAAAAATTTACATGTATATGCAGAAGGTAAGGGAAACTTTACCTGTGTATTTATGGCTGGTTTAGGTAATGTTGCCCCTATAGTTGAAATGAAGGCATTATATAAAAACATGTCTGACCAGTATAGAATTGCAATTGTGGATAGAGCAGGTTATGGATTTAGTGATATTTCAGAGGACTCAAGAGATATTGATACAATTCTTGCCGAAACAAGAAAAGCCCTATCCCTAGCAGGAGAAAAGCCTCCATATGTATTATTCCCTCACTCAGTATCTGGATTAGAGGCAATATATTGGGCACAAAAATATCCAGAAGAAGTAAAAGCCATAATAGGTCTCGATATTAGTTATCCCGATGTTTACGTTGAAGCATTTTCTGATACAAAAGAAGCCTCTAAAATTAAATCTAGTTTCTCTATGATGAAGAAATACTCTTTTGTTACAAAATTGGGAATTCACAGATTAATACCTTCTATGTATCTTGAAGAACCTATTCTAAATAGTGATTTTTTATCTGAGGATGATAAAAATCTGTACAAAGCATTAACATATAAAAAATTATTAAATAAAGATATAATCAATGAAGGTATTTCCTTAGAAAAAAATTCAAAAAAATCTGTAGCTCTAGATTTACCAACTAAAACACCTCTTTGCGCTTTTATTGCAACCCCTTTAAGCGAAGAAGAAAAAAAGAGAAAGTCAGAAAGTCTTAATAAAAGGATTGAACTCTTCAATGAGTATATAGCAAAATTTGATACAGGAAAAATAATTTATATTCCTGGTAAACATTCTATATACTTGTATTCTCCTGAGAAAATAGCTAGAGAAAGTAAAGAATTTTTACGTTCTATTAATAGTAAATAAACTTAATATGGAAAAACTTCTATATCAAGCATTCAATCATTTAATTTAAATAATTGCTAAAAAATAATAAAACACAATGTTATAGATATGATTCTAAAACATTGTGTTTTTAAAAGTTCATTATAATAGATTAACCCTATTTAAAATCTATTAGATTTTATTCTTTTCACAATACCTCTATATATTTTAATATTAGAAAAACATCTGTATAGCTCCACTAAGAATAGCTACTGTTCCAACTGCAATACTTATTGTTCCTATGTTGTTTTTCGATCTTTTACTAACGATGAAAGAAATTCCTAAAATAATTAGAACAATACCTATTATAATACTTAATGTGAATAATTGCGGTGCTAAACTATCTAATACTCCATCAATGAACTTTTCAATTTTTTGTTCCATGCTTATTTTACCTCCATTTAATTAAATTTGTGCATAAGAATTATCAAAATCTCATTTTTCCAAAACAATTGTTATACAGATATACATACATATATCTGTATGTATATCTACAAAAATAAGCTGCCATGTGGCAGTATATTTTAATTACAGACTTTTTTATGAAAAATTTCAAGGACTGTTATCAACTTGTCATCAATAATCGGCAAACCGATCCCATTAAGCAACTCCTGCAAGTGTTTTACCTTCTGCATATACTCTCCTGTATCTACTGAAAAAATAATTGGGCTAAGCCAAATATTTGTTAATATCATTAAAGTTTCAGCAGCTTGCTTAGGGTATTGAATTGAAAGAGACCCATCAGTTATCCCTTCTTCAATAAATCTTTGTATATCTGGCGCCCCGGATCTAATACATTCTTGCAATTGACTTGCAATAAGTTTTGGACTTCTTAATACAGATGGAATAGCTTTAATAGCATCTAATTGCTCCTCATTTGCAAAGGAAAGCAAAAATGCCATTTTAAGTTTTTCCAAACCGCTTAAACCAACCATTTTTTTAGTCTTTTCAAATGGATCATTTACAAAAGAAAGTTGTTTAAGTACAGCATCAATAATATCTTCTTTAGATTTGAAATGATGATAGAATGCACCTCTTGTTAAATCTCCCAGCTCATCAACGATATCTTGTATGGTTGTCTGTTCCCATCCTCTTTCAAGGAAAAGTTTGGTTGCAGTATCTAATATACGCTTTTCTGTAATCTCTGGATATTTATTACGCGGCAAAATATCACCCCTCTTTACATACATTTATATGTATGTATTTTAGTACTTATATTTACTTTTGTCAATATAGCTATTGTTTAATTTTGTAAATAGCAATTACTAAACATAGTTAAACAAAGGTCCTCAGTGTAATTAACTACATTGAGGACCTAAAAGTGTAGATATTACTGTATTTTACTATCTAAATTCTAGCAATTTCTAATAATGTTAATAACAAATAAAGTTTCTATTTTTCTAAATCTATTTAAGTTTACTACTAAAATTAAATCATAACTATACTTTCCTGCTGTGCTTCATAAGATAATCTGCATTAAAATGTTGTAGCAATCAAAGTGGCAGCGCCAAGAATTGTTGTAGTATTGGAACAGCTAATCATTGTTACAAACATAGCATTAATAATTCCTGCCAAATATGGATTGCGGGTTTTTTTGTAAATAATACGTGAAATAATGGCAGCAAGAAACAAAATCACAATTACAGTGAACAACCATATAGGTCCTATACGATCTCCTTCAGTAACCCTCCATACCTGGAATCCAGTACTAAAGAATGCAATATACTGAATTGCTACAATTACTATGCATCCCAAGGAGTTAAACAGACCAACTATTGCAATGTTACCCCAGCTTTTCTTCCCTCCTATTGAATTGTAGTTGAAGCAGTTAACTGAAATTGAATTAATCACATAAAAAATAAGAAATAGCGGTAAATATCGAAGTGCAATTAAAACTTTATCAGATTGAAATGCTTTTACGGCTAATACCCAAAAACGAAAATCTGTTTTAAAGAAATATTGTGCAAAAAATACTAAATTGAAGGAACATACAATAACAATAATAGAAAGCAGAATTGTTTTCCATACTTTTTCTCTATTAAGCACAATCCCCCTATCCTTGAGTGATAATCCATGCTTTTTACCATAAAATTTATATGATATTGTCATAACTATTACACTAAATATACCACAAACTGCAGACCATACGCCAATTGTAAGAGGCCCTGTTTGAGTGAAGATATTTGTTGTGTGAGAATAAACCAAAGCCATTATAATCAAAAAGCTGAAACCTGAAAATACTGCACTAATAAGTAGTCCCACCCAGAACCACATTAACCCTTTTTTATCTTTTATCACCGTTGCTTCTACTTCTTGTTCTGCCTTAAGAACACCAAAGTATTTTGTTTCTAACATAGCAATTGTAAAACTTATCATAAACATAAAGAATCCTACTAGACCCACTAGATTGAAAAGTGCTTTCCATTGCCAAACTTGCTGATTTCCTGAAATAGAATTTGGAGCACCTAAAGTTTTCTCAAAGAAATCAACAGCATAGGATACACCTTGTTTTGAAAAAGTAACCCAAGGGTGAATAAATGAAGGAGTATGGATAACACGAATGGCTTCGACACCATTAATGTTGCGAGTATAGTATTTTTCTGGCTCAGCCTTTCCCGAAAAAGTAGAAATATCCTCATTAAAGTTTAGAAACTTTTTGGCACCATAAGTTTGAATAAAATCTTTAGGGGCAGTAAGCATATTCCCTTCATTGTCATAGGTTCCAAAGTAAAAATCATCATGTTTACTTGCAATAATACCTACACTTCTATTTCCATAATCACCGCTATGATCTCCCCCACGATCATCCTGCCAGTCAGCAGCCTGAAGGAAAATAGATTTGATTAATGGGGCTTCCCTCTTATTGTCTATTTCCACAGCCATATTGCCAGCTGTACCTCCACTTGAATGTCCTGTAATTCCTATTCGACCTTTATCAACATATGGTAATGAAGCAATTAGCTGTACTCCGCCGTCAACTCCAACGGCACCATCATACAACTTGTCAGCAGGAAGACTTTCTGAATTGCCATGACTATGCATGTCTAAAGAAAGCACAACATAACCACGACGAGCAAGTTCCACAGTATATGCATCCTGCATTTCTTTGTTATTATACCATCCTTCTATAGTTATTACGGCTGGTGCTGGAATATCCTTTGTAGCTGTGACAGGTTTGTAGAGATAAGCACTTAATTGATGCCCTGATGGACTTTCCCAACTCATTTCCTTAATTGTAATGTTGCCCCATGAAGATTGTACCAAAGAAGCTCCTATCATACTAACCAAGCACAATACAATAGATACAGCAAGCACTTTAAAGGATTTGTTAGAATTTTTCATAAACAATTACTCCTCTTACCACATTAATTTTATATGTTAATATGTATATCTAATTCATAATTTATATGCCAAAATTTAACAAAAACATACCATTAAAAACAGTAATTTAGTTTGAAAAGACTATTAACATAAATTATTAAGAACTCATAATCTATATAGGATATAAATTTTAATAGGGATGGATGAAAAATGACAAAATTTCTATCTTTTAAAGGGACTATTACCACGATTAACGATTTTTTCATAGGTGGAAGTGATGGAGGTGAAGGATGTTATAAATTAATGTCTATAGAAAATGAATATGGGAATTTAGTAAATTTCATTGTGACACCAAGCACTTATTTTGTAGACCATATAACTGTGGAGCCAGGAGATATAGTAACTGGATTCTATGATGGAAATGCACCTGTTCCCCTCATTTTTCCACCACAGTATAATGCCATTGTAATGGCAGAAGATGAGTTATACCAAAATGTAAAAGTAGATTATTTTAATAATGAATTAGTGAGCAGTGATTATACATTGAAATTAAACATTGCCCCATCTACTCAGATAATACTTGAAAATGATCAAACCTTTACCAAAAACCCTGCAAATCGAAATCTAATTGTTGTCTATGGCGCTACCACAAAGAGTATACCAGCACAAACCACACCTTATAAAATTATTGTTATGTGTTAGATATTTGAAAGAAAAATTTTATTTACATGATTACTAAATTGCATATTATATTATTATAAAAAAATAAAGGTATTAAGATTTTCTCATCTTAATGCCTTTAGATTTTTTATCATGATAATGTAATGCTCTAATAGTAATACTTGCTAACTTTGATTAAGAAAGTTCATATACTCTTCTCTCCTTTAGCACTTCTCTCAATGTATTTTTTATAATCACTATAATTTAGGTATTGATACTAATCTTTTATAATCTTTTATTTCATTTATATTTTCAAAATTATACTTTTTCCCATATTTACTTTCTTTATTTACACTCAATGTTTCTCTTAAAATATCTCTATTTATTTCATCATCTTTTTTTAGATCTCTTTGAAAGCTATTATAATACTTTTTAGAAATTTATGTAAAAGGTAAATTTACAAGTGGCTTCATTATATTCATTCTATCATCCTCCCAGTATATCTATATTTTTTGTTTAATTTCTTTGGATTCCAGCATATATTTTTTCTCAAACCCTTTATTCCTTAGGTTTCCGTAAATAAATCCTGCTATTGCACCAACAGCTGCTGGGATAATCCAACCAAGTCCCTTTGAATAAAACGGCAGACTGTTAAGTATATTAACTTTTAATCCAAATTGTCCCAAGGCCTCTAATATACTAACAAAGGAAGTACATATCATTGTAAATAAATATACATAAGAATTTTCCTTTAAAAAATTATTAAAAAGTGCAAGTACCATAAGAACAATTGCCATTGGATATATAGCGGTCAAAGCCGGAACCGAAAATTTAAGTATTTGTGTCAATCCTACATTTGCAAATATCATGCTTGATATAGAGAGTATTGTAATCCAAGCTTTATATGAAACCTTAGGCATTAACTTTGCAAAATATTGACTGCAGGAGGTTAAAAGCCCTACTGATGTTGTTAAACAAGCAAGTGAAAATATTAACCCAAGTAATACAGAGCCCTTTTGTCCAAATAAATAAAATACTACATTTGTAAGTGTTTGAGCTCCATTTTCAGTTGCTCCAAACCTTGTCATTGAAGCAGCTCCCAAATATGCAAGCATTCCATATATGATTGTTAGAAATAATCCTGCTATGGCTCCTGACTTTATAGTATTGGATACAATCTTTTTCTCTTCTGTTACTCCCATTTCTTTCAAAGCAATAGAAATTACAATACCAAAATTAAGTGCTGCTATGGCATCCATAGTATTGTATCCTTCTAAAAATCCTTTAAGCAAAGGAAAATGTGCATAATCACCAATAGGTGCTGCAAATCCCCCTATTGGTTTAAACAAGCTAAATACAAATATACTTGCTATTAAAACCAATAGTGTAGGTGTTAAAACTTTTCCAAATCTATCTACCAGCTTGGAAGGTGATAAGCATAACCAAAAGGCTATTCCAAAATAAACTAAAGAATATATAAATAATGGCAGCCTGCTTCCACCTATGGTATTCGATAAAAATGGTGAAATACCCATTTCAAAGGCTAAGCTGGCCGCTCTCGGTATACCCAGGAAAGGCCCTATTGATAAATAAATCAATACAGTAAATGCAAAAGCAAATCTTGGATGTACACGGCTTGCCAGTATATTAAGCCCTCCTGCCTTAGCTACTACAGCAACTGCAAGTATAGGAAGCCCCACTGCTGAAATTAAAAATCCCCCCATTGCTGTTAACATATTCGTTCCTGCTAATTGTCCTAATTGCGGTGGAAATATTAAATTACCTGCACCAAAAAACATTGAAAATATCATTAAGCTTACAAATAACAACTTCTTTCTGTCCAACTTTTCCATACTAAAAACCCCCAATTTATTCTTTTTCTTTTATGGCTACTAATCCTAATATCAATATCACTTTCCATAGCCATTCCCCCTTTGTTGATTATTTTAAAAATAAAAAACCCGTCCCCATATAAGGGACGAGTTATGCTCGCGTTACCACCCTGATTCTATAAATTAACATACAAAAATTAATTTATAACACTCATCAACGTACATTATAATACGTGTTCCTTTTAACGGTGGACTACCTGCATTGCTTACTAAAATAAATTTCAGCTCTGCTTCTCAGAGATGATTTTCAACTAATCTTTGAACATTGGCTCTCAGCATAATGCCAACTCTCTGTGGAACAATAAAATAGTATACTTTTTCTCTTCATAGAATTTATATATTAACTTGTTGTGTCTATATTTTTTATATCATTTATTATACTCATTGTCAATAATTCAATTTCAACATAAACAAATATTCAAAACCCTATACCTTAACGCAAATATCTATAGTTCTGCGTAAAAGTTATACCTCCTAATCTTTTGTACCTAGCATGTACTAATCATTTAAACTTTTTGTAAATATTTAAGGTTAGTAAAATATAAATGTTAATATTATGATATTATATAATATGCATTTGCCATGCTTAACAAAGGCATAGAATTTTCAGAAGGGGGTATAAGGTTTATGGCTAAGATTCTATTATTATTTGGTATAATACTTATAATCTCTGTGCTTTCAAGTAAGTTGTTGTATAAATATGGTGTACCTACATTATTGATTTTTTTAACTTTAGGAATGCTTTTAGGTTCCGATGGACTAGGTGGAATATACTTTGATAACTCAATATTAACTCAACAAATATCAACTATTGGACTAGTTTTTATTATGTTCTATGGTGGCTTCGGTCTTAACTGGAAAACAGCAAAACCTATAGCAATTCAATCCATATTGTTATCAACTATAGGCGTTGCTCTTACTGCATTGTTAGTTGGAATTTTCTCATATTATATTTTGGATATTACATTCATTGAAGGTATGTTGCTCGGCTCAATTGTCTCTTCTACAGATGCTGCCTCTGTATTTTCTATCTTAAGGTCTAAAAAATTAAGTTTAAAAGATGGTCTAGCCTCTATGCTTGAAATGGAAAGCGGCAGCAATGACCCTATGGCATATATGTTAACTATAGTTATGATTTCAATATTAACAAATACCGGCCAACAATCAATAATAGTACTTATTTCAAAACAAATTATTTTCGGTTCAATTATTGGTTTTATTGTTGCTGAAGTGTCTATATTAATTTTAAAACATGTTCCATTTGAAATCGATGGTTTGTATCCAATATTTATTATATCTATTATACTTCTTGGGTACTCAATAAGTGAGTATATTGGCGGTAACGGATTCTTGTCAGTATATATAATTGGGATAATTGTTGGTAATAAGAAAATCCCACATAAAATAAGTATGGTGCATTTTTTTGATGGGATATCATGGCTTATGCAGATTGCGCTGTTTTTTACATTAGGATTATTAGTTTTTCCTTCACAGCTCCCATCAGTTTTTGTGAATGGACTATCAATTGCTATATTTATGGTTATTGTAGCACGACCTATTGCTGTTATGAGCATACTAAGTTGGTTTAAAATCCCACTTAAACATCAAATATTCGTGTCCTGGGTTGGCCTTAGAGGGGCAGCCTCTATAGTTTTTGCAACCTACGCCATGACAAATCAACTTCACATTGCCAACGATATATTCAACACTGTTTTTTTTATTTCTCTATTTTCTCTTGTTGTTCAAGGAACTTTAATTCCAAAAATTGCTAAAAAGTTAGATTTAGTTGAAAGCGGGTCATCAATTTATAAAACCTTTAATGATTTCCAGGATGAAGTGCATACTGAGTTATTGGAATTTTATATTGATAACAATTGCTCCTGGGTGAACAACACCCTAATGGAAGCCAATATACCAGAAGAGGTACTTGTTGTTATGATAAAAAGAAAGGGTGAAATAGTAATACCAAAAGGTTCATCTACCATTAAATCAGGAGATACCTTAGTTCTTGCTGCAAATAATCATGATATACTTAATAATATGTTTAAGTAAATTAATAAATAGTTGCTAAAAAGGTTATATAATAATTGCACCATTTTTAATTATAATATAGCCTTTTATACAAACTATTTTTGATAATAATTAGTATTGTTAAAAAATTTTATCTTAATCATTAGCTTATTTCTTCTAAACTTAAATTCTTTAAAACATAAGAATGTGTATCTAATGATTTATTTATTACATATTCATTAATAAGCTTCCCTTCATGTATATAATCATAAGCATCATATATACAAAGCAAAGAAACTTTTGTATCGTTTAAAGCTGCATTTAAATTAACTTCCCAATCTAAAAAATCTTTTTCCGAAGTAGATTGAATAGCATAAGAAGGCTGTCCAATCCATCTAATACCACTATATTTTTTAACTTTATCTTCTAAAGAAATTTTGCCAACTCTTTCTTTTAATTTAATTAAGCCACCATATTTATTAACCATAATTAATTCTTTTACTGGTTTAAACTCAATTCCATTAACAGGTACATTATTAGCTTTTAAAAATTTTATTAATTTACTATATAAATTTTCCTGCATAGATATATAAATTAATTAATTATTATTGATACCTTCTTTTATATAAAAGTACATACTAGTAAAAAGATGTTCTTGTCCATAATAATAAAAAGCTGAATGTGTGCCAAATATATCTTTTAGCTTTAATTTACATGGATTATTTAATTGTTTTCCACAAAATATACAACCACATACTAAATTATCAAGAAACTGACTTAAATTAATTACTTCATCATCTAATAAATTATGATTCTTTTCAACTATAATATTATTCAATTTCTCCTTAAGATCTTCTATATTAGATTTAAGATTACAATTGCCACATAAAAAATTCACAATACCACATGCCTTGAGAGTACAATCATGATGTCGCAGGGAGATGGTACCCCCTTGGTGGCTAAATACTTTTCTTACTTCCAATCTATTATATTATATTTGTCCATAAGATTCTGTGCTAATTTTGTGCCTTCCTTAATAATTGCAACTGACTTAGAACGACGACTCCCCTGCCTTATATAATCTTCCTCATCCAACCTATACTGAACTTTTAATTATTTCGATTTTTTGCTCCCCACTCACACAACGCTTCCAAAACTGGTAATAAAGTTTCTGCTTTATCTGTCAGACTGTACTCTACTTTAGGAGGGATTTGAGGATACTCTTTCCGTTTCACCAAACCATCCGCTTCCAATTCTTTTAATTGAGAACTCAATATTTTAAAAGTAATAGTTCCTATTTGTCTTTTCAGTTCATTAAAGCGAACTGGTTGTTTTTCTGCTAAAAGGTAAATAATAACCATTTTCCATTTACCGCCAATCACTGACATTGTATAACCAAAAGGTGTATCTTGAATATTTTTAACTTTACCATTAAAATCAGCCATACCCATACTTACACTATCCTTTCGAATAGTACCTTTCAATAAAGTGCGTACTATTTATTTATTTGAGCTTAGTATATACTAAGCTTACTTTAAAGTAAAGGAGTGATAATTATGGATAATACTAGAACCTACAGTCACGGTCTTCCATGGGAAGACGAACACGGCATCGCACAAGGCTACTGCGTTAACGGCACCATATATATCTCTGGTCAATTCTCACATGATATGCAGGGCACGTTTGTTGGCGAGGGCGATATCGAGGTACAGACCAGGCAAACGCTAGAGAATCTCGATGGCGTACTGGCGGGATTTGGTGCTACCAGGTCGAACATCGCTGAGATAGAGATATTTCTGACAAACCCACAAGAACATTTTGAAAAGTGCATCAGTATTTTTAAGGAGTATGTGGGTGACCATCGACCAGCCGGCACCCTCGTCGGTGTGTCTAGTATGGCGTTCCCTGACCAGCTGATTGAAATTCGTGCAGTTGCACACATTGACTAACTCAGTTACAGTGGTCAACGAGGTGCCAGGATATCAGTCATCGAAAAGGCATGAGTGCTATTAGCACAAATTAAAAGAGTCGTTGCCAAGAATACAAAACATTATAAAAGGGAGTGTTGCAAAACTAACTTTTCTAGTTAGGACGCAGCACATCCTTTGTTTTTTGGATAAAAAATAAGGTATCAAAAGCCGTGCCCTGTTGATTTACTGGATTTTATGGGTTATTAGCGTACTTTATTATTCTTCCGAACTCTTTGCACCTGTTTAATCCATCTTCATCTGGATTCCACAATTCTCTTATTCCTTCATTTACTATCTCAAAACCAGCCTTATTTAATTCTTCACTAATAATTTTTACTGATTCGCCGCTCCAGCCATAACTGCCAAAGGCTGCCCCTTTCTTTTCCTTGAAACCAAGTCCTTTAATCATCTCCAATATTGCAGCTGTTGAGGATAATATTCCTTTATTTATTGTTGATGAGCCAACAATCACCATCTTTGATTTAAATACTTCAGTAATAATATCATTTTTATCATTTTTCGAAGAATTAAAAATCTTTATTATAATATCTTTATTTGAGCTTTTTATGCCTTCTGCTATGGCTTCAGCCATCCTTCTTGTGCCGTTCCACATTGTATCATAAATTATTGTAATCTGATTTTCCTGATAATCCTTTGCCCACTCCATATACTTATTAACTATTTGTAATGGATTATCCCTCCATATTATTCCGTGACTAGGACAAATCATATTAACCGGTAAATTAAAACTCAATACCTCTTCTATCTTCTTTACAACGAACTTGCTAAATGGAGTTAAAATATTTGCATAATATTTTATTGCCTCCTGAAACAATTCTTCTTGATCAGCTTTGTCATTGTACATCAACTCTGAAGCATAATGCTGCCCAAAGGCATCATTGCTGAATAGAATATTTTCACCCGATAAATATGTAAACATAGTATCTGGCCAATGAAGCATTTTTGCTTCTACAAAGGTTAGTTTATTTTTACCTATATCTAGTGTGTCGCCAGTCTTTACCTCTACAAAATTCCAATCCTTATGATAATGCCCCTTTAATAATTTAGCACCACTTTTTGTACAATAAATTGGGGTATTAGGTATCTCATTCATTAAATCTATAAGTGCACCACTATGATCACTTTCAGAGTGGTTCATGATTATATAATCAATTTTATTTAAATCAATTTCCTCTTTTAAATTAGCTATAAATTCTTTAGAGAATGGTTGCCAAACTGTATCAATTAATACTGTCTTTTCATCTTTAATTAAATACGAATTATATGAAGAACCTTTATGTGTAGAGTATTCTTCACCATGAAATGTTCTTAACTCCCAATCAATCTTTCCAACCCAGGTTACTGTATCACTGATCTTAAATGACATGAATATTACCCCTCCAATTTATATATTTTTAAATAAGATATTGTTTTCAAGATGGATATGCTGGAATGTATCTAGTTCCAACTCCCTTAGTTTTTTATAAGTTAATTCAAAGGTTTTACAAGCATCCTTTGGAGCAATATAATGTTCTGTAACTTCTCTTAGTTCTTTAATTATATCTCCTGCACCTGTATGCTCCTTATCCAATTCATTCAAAAGATTTAGTACCTTTTCTTTATTATAGTTACTTTTTTCTGTTTCATATTCTTTT
Organism: Clostridium sp. JNZ J1-5; assembly: GCF_053901425.1. NCBI lineage: Bacteria > Bacillati > Bacillota > Clostridia > Eubacteriales > Clostridiaceae > Clostridium > Clostridium sp. JNZ J1-5. The sequence goes on from NZ_CM132773.1 coordinate 1,323,545, forward strand.
ATAATAGGAAATAGTAGCTCTTCTTCTTTTACTAAGTGTTCCTCAAGTTCTGTTCTTAAAGTATTAAATAGTTTATGAACCTTAAAAAGTTCTTCATGCCTTTTACCATGTACTTTTAATATCTTAAAAGCAAGATCACTTATTTTAGGTAGTTCTTCTTTTAAATATGCGTGGTGTGTACCTTCAATATAATCTACAAGTTTGCTTGGTTTTTCCTTTACCCAATCTGTAAATTCTTCACTTTTTTCTTGAAACTCCTTAAATCTCTCATTTAACAAAGCTAATATTTTATTTTCATCAAGATTTTGCTCTTTTATAGCTTCTATTAATGGTCTATTTCCTCCACAACAAAAATCTATTCTATACTCTAAAAACAAATTACTTGCCCCTGGAAAAACAGTTACAATATCTCCTATTTTATCTGATACCTTAAAATTACTAATCATAATAACCCTCCTTCTATTTCTTTTATTTTTAACTTATAAATAAATTATGTATTTTAAGTTTAAAGCTCATTTGTTTGGTTATAGAGATTTGATTTTAGGATATAAATACATATCCGCTCTATAGGTTCTATTTACGAATAATTTTATTATCTCCTTACTCTCTTTTAAAAATCCATCTATATCACTTAAAATCTTAATCTTTGTATCAAATTAATTTTTATAGTCTTAAATATTTATAAGTATACTAAATGTAGGAAAAAGTAAAAAAATAGCCGATCAAAATGCAATTAAGGAATTCTATGGCTTTAACAATGGACTAAAAAATTCGCATTTTAATAAAACGCAAAAAGACTGTGAAATGTAAGCTGAGTTAGCTTTTTCATAGTCTTTTTCTATTTCATATTAAATTGTTACTAACATATCTCCTCACACCCTATTAAATACCAACTCTTACCTTAACACCCTTAACTTGCTCTTTATTTCTAAAATTATCACCATTTGTGATAAAGTTAAAAAAGCTCGTAAAGTGCATTAATTCAAGGATTATAAGGTATCTTAGCTGGAAATGATAATTCTTATTTTCTGCTACTTCTTCCATTTGAAGGCCTAAATTTTAAAATTTAAAGTGTTATTTTAACATGCAATCATTTTATGTTTCTAAATTATTATTAGTAGCTAGTAAATTACTACATAGATTTTTCATATTATCCTCATCTAAAATCCTTGTTTATCCAACCACTGTGTTAGTTTTTTATCACGAAATGAATTATCTTCGTTTCCATTATATTTTCCTAACACTAGCTCATCATTGATACTTCCATCCATAATGAAAATCACCCTGCTAGCCCTGGCTGCCACCTTTGCATCATGGGTTACAATTATAACAGTTGTACCTTCTCTATTTATGTTATTAATATTATCCATAACCTCTTTTGTAGTACTACTATTTAAAGACCCTGTAAGTTCATCGCCAAATAAAATATCCGGCTGATTAATAAGTGCTCTACAAATTGCTGCACGTTGCAGCTGACCACCTGATACCTTTTTTATGTCATGGTTTGCAACACTTATAATTCCCGTCTTTTTCATTATTGCTTCAGCATTTTTATTTACCTCTTCTCTGGAATGCTTACCTGACTTAAATCCTGGAAGAACTATATTGTCACGAATAGATAAATTTTTTAAAAGGTAGGAATATTGAAAAATAAAACCCATCCTATTTAACCTTATACTGCTTAATTTTTCTTCATCTACCTTTGAAATATCTTCACCACTTAGGAACACATTGCCAGAAGTAGGTCTATCCATTCCGCTTATACTATATAGCATCGTGGATTTACCGGATCCAGACTGCCCCATGATTGCTACAAACTCCCCCTCATTGACCTTAAAATTTATATTATTTAAAACCTGTGTCTCTCCAAAGCTTTTACATAAATTCTTTACATCTAAAATGGTTTTCATAGGCTCTCCTTTTATTCATTAATAATAGAAACAATATTATATTTTTTTATAGTTTTCATTAAAATTGCTGTTGCAATTAGTATCAATCCAATTAATACAACAGGGCACAAGATAAATTCAACGAAAGAATTTGAAATTAATTGAACCTCCCTAATACCTATTCCCGCAATGCTTAATGTAGCATTGACAATCTTTTCTCCTATTAAATTATTTAATATAATTCCGGACAATATTCCCATTATAGAGACTATACCTATTTTTATCATGTATTGTTGTTTAATATCCCTTTCAGAAAATCCTATAGCTTTTAAAATAGCTATTTCAGACAAATCCTTTGCAAGGCGTAGCTTTAAAAACATTACCGTTATTATTACAGCTATACTCACTGCAACTATGGCAGTTGAAATAACAATGATTCTAAGCTGTCTTGAAACCCCTCCCAGGGTTTGGTTTATAAAATCCTCCATTGGGTCAACATTTATTCCTGCTCCTAAGATTTCAGACCATTCCTTTGCCTTTTCTTCACCCTTTACCTCGTCTTTAAGATTTACTGAAAAAGAATACTTTTCAGAATCTAAACTATGAAAATCATATATGGACTTTGCTGTAAAACCTCCGCTGGTAACATCCTGATACACCCCTGATATAGTAAATTCCTTTTTATTGTCGTCAAATATTAGTACAATCTCGTCGCCAGGATTCTTTCCAATCTTATCAGCGTTAAAATAAGATATGGCAATTTCATTTTCTTTTTTAGGAGCAGCTCCACTGAGATATTTTAGTTCATTTCCTGAGTTAACGCCACAATCAATATGCAAATTCATAGTCTCATTTTCTGCATCAAAAGTCTGTACACGTATTCTCCTATATTCATAAAAATGTTTTATTGAATCATCATTTTTTAAAATATTTCTTACGTTCTCGTATCCTTCCTCTAACTTTTCTCCATTTTCTACTTCAATAAGTATATCATCTGCAGAACTTCCCATATAAGTTATAAATTCAGGAGATTCAAATGTATTCAATAGATTCACAGGAATAAGAATCATTAATACAGCAATTATTAAGACTGCATAAATGATTATCCAATTCTTAAATTTATAAAATACCTCTCTCACTCCCAAAAGCCAATTCACAGATAATGATTTAGATTTATACAGTCCATCCTTTATACCTTTTGTATCTTTATCAAATCCATTTCCCCTTGTATGTGCATCAACAACGGTTACTCTTTTTAGTTTCTTTAATACACTCTTGCAATAAACAATTATTAGGAAATAAACAATGAGTCCTACTCCAAGAGATAAAATTGCTGCAAGATTAGATATTTCTATATTCCCAAATGTTGTATTAATATGATTTGTAAAAATACCACTCATAAGAAATGCCAAGATATACCCGATTATCACTCCAGCTATGGCCAATAATCTATATTTGTTAAGATAAATATTTCTAATATCTAAAAATGGAATTCCTATGGCTTTCATTGTTCCTATTTCACGAATTTCTTCCTCTAAAGACGCTATGATTGTAAACCTAACACATATAAATGACACAATGATTAATAGTAAACTTACTAAAAGCATTACAAATACAGTAACTATGTCTGTTAAGGCACTTAAAATAAAAATCATAGCATAAGTTACCGCTTGACCATTTTGAGGTAAATTGGCATTTTCATAAGCTGTTTGAAAATCAGAAGCTTCACTTGTATCCGTAAAGTATGCCTCTATGAGATATTCATTTTCTCCAACTCTGTCTTCAATTTTTCCATAATCTACATCACTTAATAAAAACCTTGTGGAAGATGCCATCGTAGAATTCATCTGAGCATCCAAAATAAATTCAGTTATTACAAATTTCATTGAAATGTCATTAGAATTCAAAATGATTTCGTCACCTATTTCCATATGGTACATTCCCTTTAGAATAACCGGAACCCCTATTTCCCCTTCCTGCAATTCTACTTTTTCATGTTTAGAGTTCAAAAGCAAATCCTTTTCTTCGTTTTGCTTTACTAATCCTATGTCCAAACGTATATCAGACAAATTGAATGTTTTTTCATCATTGTCAACAGTTATATCTTCTCCATATACATTGATCATTTTAATTGTTTGGAAATAAGTAATCCCTGAATAATCAGACATAAACTCATCTATTTGTTTCTGATTGATTTCTCCTTTATGCATCTGTAAAAAATGTGGTGGTTGTGCTGTCTCATATAAGTCAGATATAGATTTAATAGTTTGAACTGCCATAATAGCTGATAAAACAGCAAGACATGCAGAAAACATCATAAACAATAGTAGTGCAGTATTAATAATTTTATTTCTTTTAAAATCATTTTTAACTATTAACCAATTCATCTAATGCTCCCTTCTATTTCATAAATATTTTTCTTGGAACTAAAAATAAATGCAAATACAAGCATAATAATCCCAGCAATAATGAGCATAAACCCAATTTCACGTCCTTCTCCGATTCCAATTAATTTCCCTACATTTCCTGCAAGTATGCCTCCCTCCATAAGCATGGGCCCAAAAACATAATCAGCTAATGCGCCACATACTGCATATGCCATAATAAATCCTGATTGGGTAATAACACTCCCAATTATGGTAACACCTATAAATATGGGCGTTATTCCCCTATGACTAGTTTGTATACTAATCAGCATAAAAAGAAGTCCCAATGCAGAAAGAGAATCCCCCAATATCATCATAAATCTTCTATCATATCGATCAGCTAAAACTCCTCCAGCAGGATTCAAAAGAATTGTTGGTAGAAATGCAAGAAGTGCTGCTAAAGATACGAATGTTGCACTTCCTGTACTTTGATAAACATAAATTGCAACAGCAAATGCAATTATCCCACTGCCTATACTGGAAATCAACTGTCCAATCCAGATAACTATAAATTCTTTCATAATACTCCGCCTTTCTTTTATCGCAATATTTTCACCCTCTCCCAAAACTCTCTATAAATAACTTCATAAAACAATCTTCAGGTACATTCAACATTTTTTCCAACATCGATATCATCGCAGCCATAACACTCATCTGCGAATCAGAATCTAACTCAAAAATTCCTTCATCTGTTAATGTCAATGACGCTACTAGAAAAATTTGCATATACTCTAAAGGATACTTGCAACTCCAAACTTTCTCTTCTATTCCTTCTTCAATAACTTTTACCAGTATTGGAGTCATTGTTGTAACTAGTTGATTTAATACTTTTTGATGTAGCAGAGCATTTTCAACCTTATGCATGTTGGCAAGCAAGTCTTTGTCAATTTGGTTAGTTATCTGCATAGCCATAAATGTACGCATAAGTTTTTCTACTGAATTTATATTTTCTATTATAAGTATCTCTTCAGCATTATTCCTAACAATATCTACATATCGCAATACAATTGCATCTAAAACTTCTTCTTTTGATTTAAAGTAATGATAAAAAGTACCCTTTGCAATGCCAACTTCTTTAATTATGTCCATGATGGTACATTTCCCATATCCCTTTATACGAAATAGCCTTTCAGATATATCAAGAATCTCTTTTTTTCTTTCATCATATTCTTTTATAACTCTCATAGTTTCCTCCATTTCATTTTAGACCGACTGTCGGTCTATATGTTGATAACATATCATGAGATATTTCATATGTCAACATATATCTTCAATTTTTAAAGATATTAATAAAATAAAAAAGACCAAGATTTTCTCTTAATCTCTTTTCTAGTAATATTTTATCCTATTTTTAAGGGTCAAAAAACGGTGTTTTTCCACTGATTTTTGACCCAAAATTCGTCCCCTAACCACTGCATGTTGTGGTCAATCCTTATTTTTTCTCCTTGTCACCACAATACGTCATCAGAATTATACTCTCCACGTGGCTTGAGAGGACAGAATGAATGTCATTTGAGTATGTTCGTTCTCGGAAACATATCCACTGCGTTTTTAGCACTATCGGTAGACGGGAACATATCCATTCATGATAAAAAATAACGTGTCTAATTGCATAATCATGATTGAGTAGAGTTGTCAAAAGAATAAACATAACGTATTTCAGTAAGTTTTTTTCCTGTAATTTCAATAATGCATTCATCGTCTTCATTGCATCGCCACTTATTCTTCCGGCTGAATCAATACTACCCCCTGCTCTGAGATGACAATAATGATATCACCTGAAGCTGGTATCCCCTTGTTGGAAGTATATCTTTCAAAAAATTTGACAAAACTTATCATCTAGTACAATTTCCATGCCTAAAACCACAATATTAATATCCCTCGACTACTATAACTTCACCTTCTTCATCAGTTGGGGGTTGAAAATGATCATAATAAGTGGAAGCTGTTTGCTCCGTCAATATGATATCATTTTGATGATTTCCGTTTCTTTTTCGAATACGTTCCATAACAACTTCCTTAGGTGTCTTTATATAATAGATTTTGGGTTCTATGTCGTATTTCTTTAATAATGAAATATATTCATTTCTCATTTCTCTAGACCAAAATGAATAATCGAGAACAATATCAATGTTTTGCATGATAAGTGAAATTAGTTTTTCATCAAGATAGGTTTTAATATCTTCTAAAACCTCCTGAGGTAAAGGATGTTCATTCAAACCTCGTTTGAATGATTCTTCATCATAAGATAGTATTGTCATCCCGGTACTTTCAAATTTTTTTGCTAGTGTTGATTTACCTGCTCCCGCAGGGCCGCACATTAAAATAACTTTACTTTTCGACAAATTATCTACTGTATTTTTCATTGATATAACCTCCTATAACAAACCAAGAAAACATGACACTCTCCTTAAGCATTATTACTATTCGCTCTTTTCATGATTTCCTGTACTATTGATGTTTTAGCATTCGCATAGTGCTGGACATGCCTCCATTTATTCTTTGCCAAGCTTCGTTTGACTTGTGCATATTTGTCCCGATCAGTATCATTAGTCCGCAACCAATCACGGAAGCGTAACATTCTATCAATCTCTGATGTGCCCAAACTGAACACATGCAGATTAATATCGGTATCCGGTCCTTTAAACAAACGATGCTCAAACCAGTCAGGTTCTCGAATCTGTAGCACATATCCGGCCGCTTCCAACACTGGAACGTAGGATGACTCATCAGCAGAATCCTTAACAACCAACCGTATTCTTTTGCAACTCATCATCCGTTGTAGGCATGGAGGTATTATTAGATATCATCTTATCGCACTCCTTTGCTGCTTATTATCTAGGGTTAAACTTAACTACTATTTTTTCTTTGCGATATAAAATACATAACTGTAATAATCTACTACTAATCTAAAATAAAGCGATTATAAGCTATCCTTTTTCCTGTGTTTGTTTTAAAGTTTTCATCTATACACTTTTTTATCTTTTCCTGTTCTTTTTCTTTATCCATAACCGTTAAATTTTCAAGCAAATCAGCTTCCCATTGTATTTGAAAATCAAGTCCATCAATTTTAGATGGAGTATGATGGTTGCCTATTATAAAGCATATTCTATCAATATTTTTGTTATAGCCTACCTTTTTTAATATTTCTTTCGCTACTTCTGGTCCTTCCTTTTCTTGATAGACACTATCAATAGAACCGTATTTTTTTTGTGCTTCAACCGCACCAATATCATGTAGTATAGCAATAATACTGATGAATTCTTTTTCTTCCTCTCCGATATTTTCTCCTTTCATTATATCTTCTGCATTTTTCAAAACTTTGAGAGTATGCTCTATGCCAAAAGGAATTTCTTTGAATACTTCTTTCATCTCTATAATAATTTTTTCTTTAAACATAAATTACCTCCATTTATACCTTATAGGTGTTTTAGTTCTATCTATCCACTTTTTTGTTCGCCGATACAATCAGCATCATGGGACGGCGCATTTCATCCTGCATCCCCGGAATATCCATCATGTTTTCCGGCGGCTGCGGCTCCACAATATGATTTATTATAAAACCATTTGAAAGCAGTGTATTTAGATATGTGGTCAGTGTTCTATGATATTTTGTAACCTTTTCTCCCAAAAACACAGCTGTCCGTTTGCCCTCATAATAATAATTATCCACCGGAAAATGCAGTATTTCTCCTTTTTCGTTATAATGCCAGTCTTGTGTTCCATAGGCAGTAAAAACAGGATGTTCAACCGTAAAAACTAGCTTACCACCAGACTTCAGTATTCTATATATCTTTTTTACTAAAATCTCATAATCTGCTACATAGTGAAACGCAAGTGAACTTAATATTACATCAAAACTCTCCTCTGGGAATTCCACATCTTCTATAGCACAGCATTTATATTCAACCTGTGGAAAATGTGTTTTTTCTTTGGCTACCTCGAGCATTTTATGAGAAATATCAACACCTACAACAGAAGACGCTCCGTGTTCCATCGCATAAATACAGTGCCATCCATAGCCGCATCCTAAATCAAGCACACGCTTATCTTTAAAATCCGGCAGCAGCTTTCTCAATGTTTCCCATTCTCCTGCACCGGCTAGTCCCTGCTGTGAGCGACTCATTTGACTGTATTTTTGAAAAAATATATTATCATCATATTTGTTTTCTTTCATCTGAATTCCCCCTCGTTTAAAAAGTTATTTATCTCCGTTGCAATTTTTTTCACTTCTTTATAAAGCTTCTCGGTCATATCGTAGCATTCAAAAAGTGAAAGACCGAGTACTTCAAAAATATGATTTACCCTTTCGGCATATTTTTTAGGTTTATATTCAAAAGTTTCAAGCAGTTTTATAGCTTTCTTTTCGTTAATGCAATAAGCATTATTGCATGCAAATAGTACTTGATTTAAGCATGAAATAATACGAAAAACATGGCCTGCAATATAATATTTATCCTCTGCTCCCGCATTTGCTTTTACAAACATTAAAGAGAACTCTGCTTCAAATAAAAAAAAGTTTATCAAGCTCTTCTTTAGAGCACCAGGGTAAATTTCCGCCTGATTTTTTAATTCGCATAAGCTTTCATTTTTAGCATATTGTATCTTGCTGATAGCCAATTCTCCACGATACATAGCACTTATATAACCATGGGGATGCCCGGTCTGATAATTTGCAGTAACAATTCCTTGCTCCGTATCCTTGATTATTTGTTCCACCCGTTTTATATCACGTAAAATCAAATCAACATGATACCCGTTCATAACTAACCATCCGCCGCCATTGATCCAATCACCCCACGCTCCGGGAGGTACAACAAGGTTGTTTCTATTCTCATCATCCAACTCTGTAGCAATTTGGTTAATCGCTGTCAGGTCAAATGATTCTTGATTGTAATAAATTCCGATATCTATATCAGAATCCTCTGTATGGGTACCTCTTGCACGGGATCCCCCTAATACGATGCCTTCTATATAAGGCAAAGAGGATAATTTTTCTGTCACTGATTGAATAATATTATATATCATACGAACACACTCCTTTATTTTATTTTGCATCTAATTTTCTAATCTCAGTTATCATTGGGCAAACTATTGCAATGCAAATAATTAAAATACCTGATAGTAAAAACCAATGATTTACACCGATTCTATCAGCAAAGAATCCAGAAAGAATTAACCCAATTGGCATAGCAAGAGACATGATACTTCCAGTTAAAGAAAATACACGTCCTAAATATTCAGGCTTAATTTTCTCCTGAAAAAGAGCTGTTTGCACACCGCTGTAAAACGGAACCGAAAGCCCCATTATTGCACAGCAGACTACAAATATGAAAAATCCACTTTGGGGAAGTAATCCTGAAATGGTTAAGCTTATCCCCATCATAAAAATGGATGCCGTTATTAATAAGATTCGCTTTTGGTAATTCCCAAATAACCCTAATAATAGACCCCCTATCAACATACCAGAGGCATAAGCAATCTCCGTAATAGAAATATGCATCGGTGTACCATTAAAATATTCCATAGTGATTAAAGGATATAAAGCATTTATGGGCATATAAACAAACATATATAATGTTCCAACGAGTAATAAAGCAAATAATCCTTTATTTTGCCGTAGTACAGCCATTCCTTCTTTCATTTCTCGTATGAAATTTGGTTTCAAACTTTGCACTTGATCACCCAGCTTAGGAATACGTACAATTGCTACCGTAATAGATGCAATCACAGCACCCAATACATCGATGGCAATAATAGCATTTAGTTCCCAAACGGAGTATAAGAGTGCTGCAACCGCCGGACTAACAATATAGCTTATAGACTGCAAAGACTGACTATAGCCTGCACATTTCGTAAGCTGTTCTTCTGGTACTAAAAGTGGCGTAACCGCATTGAGAGCCGGGGTGTGAAAAGCCGTTCCAATGCTACGGATAAACAATACTACCATAACCATCCAGATAGGTAGCTCCATATACAATGCAACAATAGCAAGCACTGCCCCAGCTGCTGCGATAATTAAATCAGCACCAATCATTATCTTCTTCCTATCATGACGATCCACTAATACACCAATGGCTGGTCCAAAGACCGCATAGGGTAAAAAACCTACTAGTGAAGCCATAGACAAGACCATCGCAGATCCTGTTTTTTCTGTAAGGTAAAAAATAATCGCCATTTGCAGGATGGCACTAGTGATTAATGATACTGCCTGCCCTGCCCATATTGTATAAAACTTAAGTTTCCAATTGTTGTATTTTTCCATTGATATTATCTCCTGCATATTATTTTGCTTGAATTTCTATATTGAATAGCATTCTAGGCAATAAAAAATGCAGTCCTAAATCCACAATGTGGCTTTTGGTCTGCATACATACAATTTGGAAACATTCATATTAAAGACATAGTTAAATAAAGGTATAGTTTAATAACCTATATCCTCACCGTAACTAATGAATGCTCAATATCGTATAAATAAGCACAACAAAAAAGCCTATCATCGGGGATAGATTCTGCTTTTTTTATTGCCAGCTTATCTTAAACGCATTGAGGCTGTCATAGTTTCGGTTCCTCCTAAATTCTTATTTGGATCATCATATATTTTAACACAATAAGTCATTTTAAGCAACTTTTAAATTAAAAAAATCCATTAAAAACCGCCAAAGGGTGTTAGCCCTTAATTGGCGGTTAATATTCTATATCTCTTCGTCAATCTCAATCCCAGACTTGAATTCAACGGTGAGCTTATCTTCATATATCGTTACTTTTTCAATAAGCCGCCTTACCAACTGCTCATCATATTCCTCCAACTCTGCGGATTGTTTATTCAAGAAATCAGTCATTTCAGCGATTCGTTGCCTTTTTCCTTCTCGCTCTGCATTTTCAACAAGTGCATTTTGCTTCAATTCTCGAAGGCGGTAAATTTCATCAGCCACATCTTCATAGTCATTCTTGGATTTTGCTTGAATAAGAAGCTGTTGTTGTAATTCTTCCAATTTGCTATCAATGTCATCAGTGGCATTATCATTTTCTCCATTAAATACAGTAGCTATATTTTTCTGTAGCACCTTGAGGAATGAGTCTTTGTTAGCCAAAAGTTCGTTAATAGCCTTAACAACTGCTTTCTGCAATGTTTCCTCATTTATGGTAGGGGCAGTGCATTCAGACCCTTTTTCCTCCAATCGGCTGACGCATCTCCAAACAATAGATTTGTAACCTCGGTTATTCCAATGTACTCGTCGATAAATATCACCGCAATGTCCGCAGTAAACAATACTCGATAAAGCATACTTACTGCTGTAAACTCGCTTTTTACAGCCCTTGCCACCGCGAAGATTTGCTCTTCGAATCATCTCTTCTTGAACCTGCATAAAAAGGTCTCGTGGAATGATAGGCTCGTGGCTATTTTCTACATAATATTGGGGAACGATGCCGTTATTCTTGACTCGCTTTTTAGAAAGGAAATCAACCGTATATGTTTTTTGTAGAAGGGCATCACCGATGTACTTTTCATTCTGCAATATCTTTTTCAGTGTTTCCGGTCTCCATTTGGCTTTGCCTGCCGCTGTAAGGATACCGTCAGCTTCTAGTCCTCTTGCTATCTGTAAAAGACTAGCACCTTCAAGGTACTCTCTGTAAATCCGTTTAACAACCTCAGCACCCTCTGGCTCAATCACTAGTTGCTTGTTTTCATCCTTGGTGTATCCAAGAAAACGCTTGTGGTTGACTTGGACTTCACCTTGCTGATATCTATACTGAATACCCAGCTTTACGTTCTGGCTTAAGGACTGACTTTCCTGTTGGGCAAGGGATGCCATGATGGTCAGCAATACTTCACCCTTAGAATCCATGGTGTTGATATTCTCTTTCTCGAAGAATACCGCGATGTTTTTATCCTTTAACTGACGGATGTATTTAAGGCAATCCAACGTGTTTCTGGCAAATCGGCTGATGGATTTTGTGATAATCATGTCAATTTTTCCTGCCATACATTCTTCAATCATGCGGTTGAACTCTTCACGCTTCTTGGTATTTGTACCTGTGATGCCGTCATCTGCAAAAATACCTGCCAGTTCCCATTCCTTGTTCTTCTTAATATATTTTGTATAATGCTCGATCTGAATTTCATAACTTGAAGCCTGCTCTTCACTATCCGTTGAAACACGACAGTAAGCAGCCACTCGTATTTTGGGTTTGCTTTCACTATTTTTATTATTTCCAACCCGTTTAATTGCCGGAATCACTGTTACATTCCTACTTACCGCCACTTGTTACACCTCACTTTCTATCAGACTGTAAGCATATTCCGCCTGCTTGTATGGATCTTCATATTTTTGCACCAGAGGTTTTACTTTGAACTTTACAGGGTAATCCCTTACCGGTTCATCTTTAGGCTCCCATATCCTTCCGAGCTTTTCTGCTCGTTTTCGTTTTTCTACTCTGGCTTTTTCAAAGGTCTCTTCATCAATAATTGGAGGGTAGAATTCATCGCCCAAGTAATGCTTGTTCTGCAACATCTTACTTGCTGTGGCATGGTAGCAGTCTATCCCAGCTTTTTTAGTAGCACCCTTCAAAGAAAGTCCTGCCAAGTATCCTGAAAATAATTCTTTTACTTGTTCTGCTGCTATTTCATCTACAACAGCCTTTCCATCTTCAATTCTATATCCATAGGGTGTGTGACCCATCTAATTCACCAACCTTTCCTTCAATGTGATTCCACATTTTAATTCAAATCCAACTTCCTCTCGTGAAAATACCATAATCTTTTCTACGTAATTTTCAAACAGCTCATTCTCATAGGCTGTAAGCATTTGGGACTTAGTTGCAAACTTAAGCAGACGGTCAACCTCTTCAACTTTTGTAAAATTCCCATTGACGGAACGAGTAAGTTGATCCTTTTCGACAAGAAGCCTTTCTCTTTCTGCTTCCAATGAATTCTTTTCTTTATTAAACAGAGCAGGTTCCAGATATCCTTTGGCCATTAAACCCGTCAGCATCTGACTCTGCTCCATGTTGTTTTCAATCTTAGTTTCCAACTCTTCAATTCTACGAAAACTCGCTACATTATTCTGGTTACGTAACCCATTCAAAAGTGGTCTTAATATGAACTTCTGACCGTAAATGAGTTTATTCATCATCGTAACAAAAGCAGTCTTTATATCTTCATCTCGAATGAACTGCATAGAACATTCCGTTATATTGCCTATATGCTTACTACAGCACCAAGCGACGTATTTTCTTCCAGATGAATGAATTCGTCTTTTAAAGGTACTGCCACATTCCGAGCAAATAATTTTGCCAGAAAAGGAATATCGGTTTTGATATTTACTGTTGCGCTTTTCGATGCCTTTTTCCTTTGCTCTCTGATTGAGAACGACATCTACAGCTTCAAAATCTTCATGGCTAATAATTGCCTCATGATGGTTTTCTACTAAGTACATATTTTTCTCACCGTAATTGGTGTGCCTGTTAAAATGGCTTGTTATTGTCAATAAAAATTCCTCAAAAATGGGACTAAAAATTCCCCACTTTAGATAAAAAATTATTTGTGACTTTCGTCACAGGAGATTTCTTTTAATATACTTTCTCTTTGTTTCATCCTATAACTCTCACCTTTTATAACTACAAAGTGGCAATGATGTATGAATCTATCTAAGATAGCAGTAGCTAAAACTGGATCATAAAAAATCCTTCCCCATTCATCAAAAACCTTATTTGTAGTAATGATAATAGAGCCATTTTCATATCTTCGAGCGATAATTTCATAAAAATCATCTACATTGCTTTGTGTGAGCTTTTTTAAACCTAGCTCATCTAATATTAGTAAATCTGGTGATATGTACTTCTTTATTTTTGAGTTAAAAGAGTTATCTGCTCTAGACATATACAGCTCTTCGAGCATTTGGTTAACTGTAGTAAATAGAACATTATATCCTTGGGCGATAGCCTTAAAACCTAAAGCTATCGCTAAATGAGTTTTGCCAGTTCCGGGTGGGCCAATAAATGCTATATTCTCTTTTTTTCTTATAAATTCACAAGTCCCTAAATTATAAATAAATCTTTTATTAACCGTAGGTTGATAATTAAAATTATATTCTTCCAAAGATTTATGTTGTGGGAACTTTGCCTTAGAAATTCTCTTAGTATTACCATTATTTTTTCTGTTTAATACCTCGTCATTTATCAATAACTCAATAAACTCCATGAAAGATAAATTATCTTTTATGGCTTCTTCATTCCTCATATCGATGGTTTTAATCACCCCTGAGAGTTTCAAATCTTTTAGTTTAGATAAAAGTAAATCATTCATTCTTTCCTACTCCCCCTGATAGTAATTTATTATATTCATGCAAACTTCTTGCGATTTCTGTAGCTTCAGAGTTAACATAGCTTTGGGCTGGTATCTCATCACAAACTACACCTTTATCACAGATGTTTTTTATCATTTTATAACTTATAGCATTAAATGTTATAGCTCTTTTACAGGCTTCATTTATAGTTCCACTATCATATTTTTTTCTTAAAGAGAGTACTCCAGAAATTGCTCTATAGTCATATTTTCTATTTTTAAGATTGGTATTTAAGTATTTCTCATAAAATTCCAGTGCATGAATTCCTATTTCACTCATTTCTAATTTTTGTCTTGACAAAATGTCCTTAATAGAGATATTCTTACTTCTAGGATAGTGGTTTATATCTGTTATAAAGTTGCCCTTTTCATTGGTCTGCAAACTATGGAGGGCGATTTCTTTTTCGGATAAAAATATCCTTAAAAGTCCATTCATTTCTATTACTTTAACAGTTTGTCCGATAAACCCATAAGGTACAGAATAGTAATTACCTTTATAGGAGATATGGCAGTTTGTATTTACAAGACACTCACTGCTGTGAGATAGGACGAAGTCCTCAATTGGTAGGGATGATAATCTATTCTTTTCTGTAGATGTGAATACTTCTATTGGTGTTTTTTTAGTAGTTCCATGTATTCTTTTATTTGCAATATTATCAAGCCACTCTTTTAGGAAAGTCTTTGCTTCGTCAGCATCCTTAAATTCTCTTCCTTTAAAGCAATTATTTTTTACATATTTAACAGATGATTCAACTTTTCCTTTATCCGTAGGAGTATAAACTCTGCAGGGCTCCGCCCAAAATCCATAATAAGATGCAAATGCAGCATATTCTTTTTGAATTACAGGCTCATAGAAGTCGGTTTCTAAAATACCAGCCTTCAAGTTATCAATTTTTATATTTTGTGGGATGCCTCCAAAATACTTAAAAGCAGCCTTATGGCACTCAATAAAGGTCTTAACGCTTTGGTCAAATACTATTTGAACGTACATATACCTTGAATAGCTTAATGTCATTACAAAGATCCAAGCTTTTTTATATGTGTTATTTATTTTTAAAGTCCCTATATAACCAAAGTCTACCTGAGCTTCTTCACCAGGCTGCGAATGAAGAACCATGTATACCTTAGAAGGGATATCCTTTATTGTTTTAACATATTTTTTAACAGTGTCATAACCTCCATCAAAGTTAAAATCTCTTATTAAGTCTTGATGTATTCTTTTGGCCGTCAGGCCTTTATTTGCTTGAATTTGAATATATTCCTTATGTGGATCTAAAATTGATGGCCTAGTCTTTTTAATAACCTCACCTTCGGTTTCTATTGCTGTCAAAACCTTTCTTACAGTCTTCCTATCAATTTTTAACATCCTTGATATTTGAGACTTATTCAATCCTTTTTTATAAAGTGTTTCAATTGTTGTATGCATTGCTATCCCCAACATATCCTTTCCTCCTATGTACTTGTTAAAATAATTTAACTACATAGGACAATATTTTTAAAGATAGGTGGGGATTTTTTAATCCCATAAGTGGGTATTTTTATATTACCATTAACAAATGGCTGTCAGTATAGGTCTTTTGCAAAAGTACATCACCAGTATATTTTTCATTGGTCAAAATTCCTCGAATGGTAGTAGCCGTCCAACGGCCACCTCTTTTTGAAGGGATACCCTTTTGATTAAGATCATTTGCAACTTTCTGTGTACCTTTACCCGATAACACTTCTGCAAAAATATACTTTACAATTTCAGCCTGCTTAGGAATTACTATCATTTGACCATCCATGTTTTGATAGCCATAGGGTGGATAGGAAATTTTAAAGGTTCCGTTTTGAAATCGTCTTTGAATGGCCCACTTCGTATTTTCTGAAATGGAAATCGATTCGCTTTCTGCAAGTCCGCTTAAAATAGAGAGCATCAACTCGCTTTCCATTGTCCCCGTATTGATGTTTTCTTTCTCAAAATAAATATGAACCCCAAGGCCGATCAGTTTGCGAACCATCTCCAAGCAGTCTGTAGTATTTCTCGCAAATCGGCTGATGGACTTTGTAATAATTAAGTCAATCCTTCCAGTTTCACAGTCTGATAACATTCTAAGCAAGTCAGAGCGGTTTTCCTTTTTCGTGCCACTGATTCCCTCGTCATAATATAAGCCTGCATATTCCCATTCTGGGTTCGCCTTTATGTAGGTCTCATAATGAGCCTTTTGTGCTTGCAAGCTGACTAGCTGTTCATTACTATCTGTGGAGACTCGGCAGTAGGCAACTACTCGTGTTTTTGGCTTAATAAAAGAGTTGGCAAGATTTCCTTCTATTTTCGTTATCTTTTTCATCCTCTCACCTCCTTCTTGGTAGGTCACATATTACCTCTGAAACCCTTATATATCAACGATTTCAGGGCATTATCTCTGCCAAATAAGGGGAGAAAGTTTGGCGGTTGAGTGCGTCTATCTTGTTGAATTCCACTTCAGTTATTAAGCCTTTTTCGAGCATCTTTCTAAGTAATTTTTCTGCCTGGATATAATCAAACTCACGTTGTAACCGTTCCTGTGATACTCTCTTTAGTGCAGTGCTTTTGTCTATAACTTCATCTGATATCTTCGTAACTTTTTTATCCTCGTGCTGATTCACTGAGAATCACCTCCTACCTAATAGCCGTGGGAACAGGTCGAAGTTGAGGATTTGTAGAATTTAATTTGAATCAGAGCATAAAAAAAGAGCCTGCAAGGGAAGAACCCCCACAGGCTACATACATTTAATAGTTTGATATATTATTTGAGAGGCTTGATGAAATTTATGAAATACTGTTTTTAACTCGCCCTTTTGATTAATCATACTTAATAAATGCATCCGTAAATCCTGCCTTTTTAGCTTTGGCAAGCTGTGCCTCAGCATTTGCTTTGACAGTGTATGCACCTATTTGTACACGGTAGTATTTCTTTTTCGCTGGTTCTGCTGATTTTTCTTCTTCGCTTAGAAGTTTCTTAACATCTGCTCTAAAGGTATCCATGGTCTTGCCATGCTTAGGAAACCAGTGCATAACATCCGCATGGTTACTGGCTATACCTTGCTTATAGCCTTCACTATGACAGATGATATCCTTCTCACTTAGTCCATAGAGTTTACAAAGATGTACACAAAGCTCTACTGCTTCCTTATAAACAGCAGAAAAATACGAGGCATCGGTTAGACCGTCCTCGCAAATCTCAAATCCTATATGCGTGTTATTCGCATCTCCTCCAGCATGCCAACCACGATGATTCCAAGGCAATGTTTGGTATGTGGCAATGGAGCCATCTGCTAACTTACCAATAAAAGCATGGACGCAAACTTGACGACCTCCAGGTTTATCCTGATTCCAATGATTATTGTATTGGTTCTTTCCGAGCAAACCATCATCTGGACCAACATATCTCTTCAACCATGGGTTGTTAGCCCCTGTTGAATGAACCATTATACCCTTCGGTTTTATTGTTTTGCCTGCTTTGTAGCAGGCATTGTTCGTAAGTATTAGTTTGTATAATTTCATTATAATCACCTCAACATTTAATCATTTGGCTCAGGTGTAAGATGGACAGGGTACAGGTGATAGGTAAACTTTAAATCACAATAAGCATTTGATGATGTTCCATCACTTCCCATACAGATATACAGTCCATAACCTGCTGGAACTCTGGCCTGCCGCATTTGAATATGAATGTGCAAGGATTCTGCTGAAGTATTCGATCCGACAGGTGTACTCCGTTGAATTCTAGTGAATGTCTCCTCATCATTGGAAATATACAAGTCCAGTTCCTTTTCACTAGTATCCGATTGACGACAAAGAGTTATCAAATGGCAATCATAAGCCGTCGTATACAATTCTCCACCCTGACCGCCAATAACCACACTATTAATAGGTAATATCGTGTGCAAAGGACCACGAACACTGTTTGCACCGCCTGAACCCGAGACATTACCCGACAAAATATATCTTGAATAGGCCGACCGGGTGAAGTCACTAATAATAGCCGTTGCTGTGGATGAGAGAGGTATTGCGGAAGTCACATTTTCTGCTCTTTCAAGTAGAAAAAGGCTCTCACCTGCCTCAACGGTAGTACTACCTATGGAAAACCTTTGACTTGTCCAGTAAGCTGTACAAATTGGGTTTGGATCAGTCCCAGTTCCATAGGCAATATTCATTTCGTCATCAATGCCCCTTATAGCTCTAGCAAGTGTCTTAACTGTATTACGAAGGGTGTCTTGAATTAGAACCTGCACATTATTTGTAGCTGGACTGCCCAAAGCTGTAACGAAAGTATATGTTATCGTGCCAATTACTACATTGTTTCCATTTGCCATATTGCTAAATGTGATGGCTGCCCTCCGGCTAATCATATCCGGTGCACTAGCTGTTTCTATTGGATGCAAATGATTGAGTAGAATACCTGTCCTCCTATATAGATTTTCGCGGGTATCCTCAACCAAATTGTGTGTTGTATTTAGCAAATCATAGTTGTTGTTTAATAGATTGTAAGTGAGGTTGAGCAGATTATTTATTTCATCAATATCCAGTTCAGCTAAAGCCGAAAGCACTTTATTTAACCATTCCTGTGCAGGAGGTTCTGGTGGTTCAACAATTCCATCCACAAGAGCATCCTCGACTATGGTTAGTATTCTTGCACTCTTTCCAACCACATCACCATAAGTAACCCTTATTTCAAGCCGACCAACACCAACAAATGATGTGTCCGTTGCATTGGGCTGCCATGTAAGGACACCATCAGCGTAGTTCGTGACTACCGGATATGCAACCCCATCAGGCCTTTTGTAAATCGCATTTAAGGAGGCACTTGGGTAGTTATTTTCCAGTAGGCTTGATACATCAAACTCAATATTTCGGTAATTGTGTTCACCGCGTCGACCAATGAATACCGTTACCGCTTTTGTTAAGTCAATCATATTTCATCACCTGGCTTAGGAGGTTCCTCATCACGACCATGTAGTTGCTTAAGAACCGCCTTTAGTTTTTCTGGGATGGGTAGCCCAATATGACCTGCATTCTCCAAAATGGATACACCCTCGTTACTTAGATAGAAAAAGATTACCGCCGTTCGCAAAGCGCTGCCATTGTATCCTGCACTCCCCAATATTTGTGTATCAAAAATATGAGCGATACCTACCATTACAAAGATGAGCACCTTTTTGAAAATTCCCTTAGCACCAATTTCGCTGGACAGCTTTTTATCTGTAATCGCACAAAGGACACCTGTCAGATAATCAATAGCTACAAAAGTGACCAGTGTATATAGAAATCCGTCAAACCCGCCGAGAAACCATCCAAGAAAAGCACCAACAGCTGCAAAAGCTAACTGTATCCAATTCCAAATCTCTTTCACTGTAAACACCTCCATTACATTAATTTGTGTATTTAAAAAAACACCCCTGTAAAATACAAGAGTGCTGTTGCCGTATCACACACCTTACAGCATCAGTATAAGATCGTGGATTTGTTGCATCACATCCGCCTTTGGACGCCCTGTTCCAATAGGGAGCCATGTCACAGGTGGTATATCAAATGCTGCAGAAGAGTCAAAACCATTAACCACTGTAATGATAGTATCAATAGCCTTTCGGATTTCAGTAATGTGAAATGGCCATTTTTTAACTGTTGTTCTTCCCGCAATAATCTCTTCACTCCAAATTACAGGGGATAAGTTGTAATAACTTAGCACTATATTTAAAGCGGTTCGAAGCGTCTGAATATGTGCTGCCTTTACAACAGTCTCATTTGCAGTAATCGTTTCAAAAGGTGGCGGTAATATAGTAAATGTCCTGACAACTTCTGTGCTTGCCGACTCAATATCACTATCAAGACAGCGGAAGGTTACAGTATGGTTTCCTACTGCAAGCGGTTCCGCTTGGTACACCGTACTAACACCATTTCCCAGATAGCCACTCGTAGAAAATCTCTCAGGATTATCCACACTATTAACCCGGATTAACCCCTTTGTTTTGGACAAGGACTAATAAATTCTCTACTTTTCTTAGATTTACGCCCTTATCTCAATATTGGTTAGGCTTTCTCCAAAATAAAGGTTGTAAAACTCATTTGGTGACATAAACTTTAAGCTTGAATGCATTCGCCTATCGTTATAAAAGTCCATGAATTCGTTTACTATCTCATATGCTTCCGCATAATTTTGAAACTCATTGATTTTTAAACATTCATCCTCAAGTATTCTATGAAATGATTCTACATGAGCGTTTTTATTTGGTGTCTTTACTGGTATTCTTTCATGTTCTATTTTAATTTCTGTGCAGCATTTGCTGAATTTATGGCTTACAAACTGTGGACCATTATCTGTTCTTATTACGGGCTTTTTAGCTCCTTCCTCAAATAGATTTCTTCTTATTAGGCACTTTCTAAGTAATGCGGTAGCATCTTTAGCTTCACAGTGTAATCCCATATGGTAATCGATAATACTTCTATCAAAGACGTCAATCAAGTTTAACAGGTAAAAGAATTTATCCTCACCTTGGATGTAGCCATATTTTATATCCATTTCCCATAGTTGATTTGAGCCTGTTATAGTTCTGTTAGCTGCAATAATTCTCTTTATTTTAGGTTTAATAACTCTTTGATCTTTGAGCACACAGAGTTCTTTACATAGTCTATAAACCTTCTTATGATTAATCACAAGATTATAATACTTTCTTAAGTGGTGGGCTATTTTTCTATATCCATAGTTAATAGCATCACCATCGATTGACTCCATAATAAATTCTTTAATTTGCTCATCGCATATCTTTTTATTCTCTTTGTTTAAGCTATATCCTCTAGGCTTTCCGCCTTTAGGTTTTGCTTTTTCTTTGCCTTCCACATTTAAGTTATAGTAATATGTTGATCTCCCAAGCTTAACTACTTTCAGTACAAAAACTGCGTTATATCCTTGATCTATATACTTTTTAGCTATGTCTACTTTATCTTTAATTGAGGGTTTGCTTTTTTTATTAAGTCTTTAAGAATTGCTATTTCTAAGTCTTTTTCTCCTAATAACTTTTTTAACTGATCATTTTCTTTTGTTACTTCTGTAAGCTCGCTTTCAAGCTCCTTTTCTCCCCCAATTAAAGTCTTTCTTCCTGGCTTAACTTTAATTTCATCCTTAGCTTTTGAATTTTTTATCCAAGTAAATATGGTTGACTTTGACACTCCGTGTCTTCTTGCAACTAGTGAAACATTTCCTACTTCCTGTACTTCTCTTAATATTTCATCTTTTAGCTCTTTTGTATAACTTTTACCTTTCATAACTTACCTCCAATCACTTTCTACATTATAATAAATGTATAGGCAATTGTCCAAGTCAATCTAGGGGCTTAAGAGCTATCAATATTCTTAAATCTTCTTGTAAACAAGCTGCCAAGACCAAATAATGGGGAAGATTTGACGGAAGGCATTTTGGAAAGTGTCGATTTAGAAAGCTATCGTGTAGTTGCACAAGAAACTATGTCAATCTCTCTTGCAGATGAAAATGCAGAAATTGATCCAATACCAGTAAGCACAGATGTGGGTATCCCAGTACCGGAAATGGATACATTAACACACATACTTGAAACTTTCCATGATATATGGGGTGACTGTGATTGGACAGATGAAGATAGAATTAGACGTCAAGTAGCCGATCTGCCTGATATCGTTAGCCGAGATGAGGCTTATCAAAACGCAATGAAATACTCAGATGCTCAAAATGCTCGTGATGAAAGTGATCGTGCTACGATTGAGGCAATAATGAATACAATCTCAACTGGCATGGAACTGTATGAAGCATTTGAAAGTGATAAGCGAAATAAAAATAATCAATCCTTTAAAAAATGGTTGTTGGATATGGTCTTTAATGCAACATACAAACCAGGAACCCGTGAAAAAGACTCCAACATTTAATCCATAAATAAATGTACTGTATCATAACAAATCACTATATTTTGTAACGCTCTGAGGAGGTGTTAAATGTGGCTACAAGAGGAAAGAGTATAAATTTATTTTTAATGGACGGTACACCAAATGGTAGAATCAAGTGTACTCTGGCTAATTGGACAGGCGTGGCTTACAAAATACCACGCACTGAACTAGATAAATGCAAGGGACGCGAAGATTTGTCACAGAGCGGTGTTTACTTCCTATTTGGCACTTCCGATCAAGCAGACGACAATATGGTGTATATTGGTCAAGCTGGTATAAGAAAAAATGGCGAGGGTCTACTCTGTCGGTTAATAGAACATAAGCGAAATCCTGATAAGGATTATTGGACAGAAGCTGTTGTTTTTACTACATCCAATAACTCATTTGGCCCTACAGAGATAAGTTATCTTGAGAACCGTTTTTGCGGACTTGCAGTGGAGGCAAATCGGTATGTGGTAAAAAACGGGAATGATCCTACTCCTGGAAATATAACTGAAGAAAAAGAAAGTGAATTAGAAGAGTTCATTGACTACGCTAAGATTATAATGGGCGCTCTTGGACACAAATTATTCGAACCTCTAACTAATAAACCTAAAGCGGCTATCTCTGAGGAGTCTCCTGAAGTAGAATTGCTTCTCTTTATGAAGCGAAAAAGTCGTAAAAGCGGACAAGTAATTGAGGCCAGCTGTAAGCGTACGAACGAAGGTTTTGTCGTTTTACAAGGCAGTCATATTGAAACTATAGATTCTGAAAGTATTCCGACTGGGATTAAAGAACGTAGACGCAAAGCAAAAATAGATAAAGATGGGATTCTTCAAGAAAATATCTTATTCCGAAGTCCATCATATGCTGCTGCTTTTGTTATTGGTGGCCATGTAAACGGATTGATAGAATGGAAAACGATAGATGGGGTATCATTGAAAGAGATAGAAAACAGTGAAGAAAATTAAACTTAGTTTACATCTATCCTATCTCCACAACCCCCGCGAAAAATCTAATCTGTCAACTCAACCCTATCACTTTCAGGAAAGTTGATATGTTTCCTCAAAGACTAAAAATAAGGGTTTCCCGACATTAACATCATCGTCAAATTCGCCGCGAGAAAAGCTTAATGTCTGGAAGCCCTTTATTTATCAGTGTTTTGAATACTCCTATTTCTCAACCCTTGACATCAATACCACGCACTCAACATGGCTTGGGACAAGCTGACTGCTATATTTTTTTATATCTATAAAAGCAATTATAATATTATTATAAGTTAATTAAACAGTTTAATTCAGGTAAATCGTATTCAATATTACTTATATCAAATAAATATGTTATTTGATTTCTAAGACCAAATCCACCATTAGCACTTGTATACGCATCTCTATCTTTTATACCTGATATTCTACTACATAAAAACGCAATACCTTTACTACTTAGAAAATACTTATATATATTTCTTGTTATTTTATTCATATTGTACTCATTCTTCAGCAATAATACAATTTCATCAATAGTTTTTCCTTCACCATTAGTGAAAGTAACTATGTCTAATTTTCCTTCATAACCACCTTTTGTTTCATAATTAGTACTTAAAGATTTCATATCAAAACTATTATGATAATTATAACAATTAATATCTTCTCCTAAACTTATTAAATAATTATATGGAATACTAATACTATTGTTTAATTGCAACTTATAAAATTGATTTATCGTTGAACAAGAAAGGTTCTGCACAGAAACAAAACTATTTGATGCAAATAATTTTAATTCTTCTATAGTAATAAAAGTACCTCTATATTCATAATAATCTTTATCACCGCCAATTTTAAAAAAACGGAAAGATATGTTTGCCCTTAATGATGGATCATTACTAATTATGATATATCCATATGCGTGCCCTATATGACCTTGCATCAATTGAATTATATACCCTAAGTTTGATTCAACATAACAATTTCCTTTTTTCTCACATGGAATTAATATATTGTTATATTTCATTATACTTACTCTCCTCTCAAATTCACTTATATAGTGTCTGTAAATAAATTATAGCAATAAATGAATCTGAATTCTTAGCATTTTAGTAGTTTTTTATAACTTAAATTTTATCTCCTATTTTTTGTAAGATATCTCGCCCTTATAACATTTTAATATAATGTTATTGTCAATAATTCTATTATAATCTTCCATTATATAAATTCTTTCTAATTTCTTATTATCATCAAATTCCCAGTCTTTTATACTATAAAACTCATTCTTCAAACTACTTAATCTAACAAGTGTCTTATACAATTTAGTTTTACTTTTCATTACCTCTGACAATTTATTTCTTGATTCCTTAAAGTTATTAAAGTAATCTAACGCTGTTTTTATCTCTTCTTTTAAATTGCTATACAAACTATTAAAATAGACTTTATTTTTATCCACTACATTATAAATATCCTTACCATATCTTATTCTTAAAGAATCATATGCTTCTTTAAGAATTAGAGGAATGAATTCTTCACTTAATCTCATATATCCAATTTCAACATTGCAAGGATATCTTTTATATTTTCTTACTAGTTCATCTTTCTTTGCTATTTCAGCTTCCATATATATTTTATTTATTAAGCTATCTTCCACATTACAGATGGGATTTAAAATTATATATAAACATTGTCCAATTAATCTATCTTTTTTTATATAATCATCTTCCTGAATTTTATTAATAAATTTAACGAGTTTACTAATAAAGACTATATTAAATTCTTTTTCAAGTACATAAAAAGCAATATTGGAATATTTTTCATATTTGTTTATTATTTTTAATATCTCATCAATAAAATTCAAATATTTGTAAATATCAATTTTATCATAATCATATCTACTTAAATTCCCAAATACACCATATTTTTTAGCGTAATTAGCTATTAAATACCCATAATATGGTGTTAAAAAATCCAAAACATAATTATATTCCTTTTGCATACTCATAGCATTAATTAAATCATCATCAAATATAAAAATATCACGAGATATAGTTGATCTTTTCCATAAGACATCAAATTTATTATTAAGAAAATTATTTCTATATACTAGGTATTTGTATTTATTTAAGAACGGTTTTACTTTTAATTTTATACAATTATTACGTGCAAAAACTCTGCTATAATCATCTGCATGGTATTCATTAAAATATATACTAATTAGTTCTTTAAGTGTTACTTTCTTATCTTCTAAGGTTAACTCTTCTTGAATAACTTGTGCATATATTTCAAATAAAACATGATTTATTATATCATCTTTACATATTCCATATTTATCAAATAAATTAATATCAAAACTATCAATATTGTCAGAAACATAAAGTATATCATAATTTTTAAATTTCCCCTGATATATTTCACTTTTTACTAATTCATATACATCTTCTACTATTCGTTTAATATTTAAGTATTCTATCATATGATCAACTCCAAAGTTTAAACTTATAATGCTTTTATTATAATCTTAAACTTAAGCCAAGTTAAACTCAACCTTCAGCCCATTTCTAAATACAAAAATTAAATGCGTTGCTTCAAGAATTTCTATTTTCTCTACCAACGCATCTTTCCCTTACATCTACCATTTAAATATTTTAATTCTTCTACATCTCCACCTCCATTTCAATCCCGCTCTCAAATACAAACCTAAAATGCTTAGGTGATTTTATAATTACCTTATCTATAAGTGCTACAAATAAACTATCATCAAACTCTGTAAGCGGCTCATTGCCATTTCCTATAGTTTCCTTGATATACTCTACTTTTTCCTTATGCTTTGTATCATTTAGCTTGCTATTTAAAAGTTCATCCTTTTTGAGATTTAACGTTTCAAGTTCTGCTGTGATTTTAGCGTATTCTTTATTGTAATATTTATCATCTATTTGCTTTCTTATCTTTAACTGCACTAACTCACTTAAGTCCTGCTCCAGCTGGGTAATTTCATTTGAGGTTTTTGAAATATCAACTCCAATGGTATCCTTATTAATAACTCTTTCTACATTCTCTAAGAATACTTTAAAAAAAGAGCCTTTATCAACAACCATATCATTGTATAGTTGGATAAAGGCTCTCTTTAATATTAAATCATCAACTGCTTTTGCAGAGCAATTCTTTTTTCCTTCAATGTAACTATTGCACTGCCATACTATTTTTGCAGATTTAGTACCACTGTTCCAGTGCCTACGTTTTAAAGTTTTTCCGCACTTTTCACAATATAGTTTCCCACTGAAACCATACTTATTAGTGTATTTTCTTCTGTCATCATTTTTACCACTTGATATTTCAAAACGTCTCTTACGTTCTTGCTGTACCATTTCAAACATTTCCTTTGATATAATAGGCTCATGATTATTTTCTATTCTGTACATTGGTTCTATATTTTTATTATCAACTCTCTTTTTAGTTAAGTAATCCACTGTTACAGTCTTTTGAAGTAATAATTCTCCATGATATTTTTCATTTTCAAGAATACCTTTTACAGTAGAATCCCACCATTTAGTTTTTCCTGCCGCTGTTTTAACTCCATCTGCTTCAAGACCTCTAGCGATAACTGCATAACCTTTGCCATCAAGATACTCTCTAAATATTCTTCTTACTATTTCAGCCTGTTCCTCATTGATTACCAAGTTTCCATTTTCATCTTTGTCATAGCCTAAAAACCTTTCAGTATTGCAAATAGCAACTCCATCTCTGAAACGCTTCCTAAGTCCCCACTTTGTATTTTCAGAAATATTTCTACTTTCTTCTTGAGCTATAGAACTTAGCATTGTAAGAACCAATTCCATTTTAGAATCAAAGGAATATATATTCTCTTTTTCAAAAAATACCTCAACTCCAATGTTTTTTAATTCTCTTACATGCTTTAAGCAATCTACTGTATTCCTTGCAAATCTTGATATGGATTTAGTAATAACTAAGTCTATTTTACCATTTTGACAATCCTTAATCATTCTATTAAATGCAAGTCTATGCTTTACATTTGTACCGCTTATTCCTGCATCAGCATATATATCAACGAACTCCCAATCAGGATTTTCTGTTATTTTCTTTCTATATTCACTAACTTGAGCATTATAACTTTCCATTTGTTCATCAGAGTCAGTACTTACTCTGCAATAAGCACATACTCTCCTTTTCATTAAATTATTTGCTGTATCTTCAAAATTATCTTGTCTTTGGATTGGTTGTAAAACTTGAACCTTCTTCACTGAACTTCCCATAAAGATCTCCTTCCTTTATTTTGATATATCACTTGGCTACACACATGATATAATTAGTGTGGCAATAAGTAAAGTTAAAAGTCAGAGTCTTAGGCAGATTTCTGCCCTTGACTCTTTAAAAAAGAATATCTGTTTAATCTATCAATTTCATCAAATTGCTCGTATGTTATAAATCCCTTTTCTCTCAACTTCTTGAGATAATGAACACTAAGTAAATATTGAACATTTGGTATACTTTCCATAAAACAAAATTCCCCTTTCCCCAATTGAATTTTTGTAAAAATAAAAGGCTTACTCCTTTAAAGCAACCCCTCGATATTATCCATTTATAATTATTTCTGATGATATATTTGTATCTTTTATAGTACAAATTAATATAAATTTACTACTTCTTGTACATTTCAAAGTACAAGTATCTCCATTTTGATTTAGAATACTTACACCACTTACTCCTCCCATTGATGAAGTTCCTTTTAAACTCCAAGCTACAGGAAGATTATTTGTAACTGTTGCATTATATAATTGCTGAGAATTTGAAGCTAGGGTACTACTACCCAAAATCACAATTTCATGTTTTTCTAAAGAAATTGGTTCTAAATCAACTCCTACTACTATGTAATTAATTGTTTTTGAATTACACATTTTAATTATAGCTTCTCCTTGAGCAACTCCTGTAATTATCCCTTCCTCATTAACTGTAGCAACCGAAGGATTATTGGAAGTAACCCTAAGTGAATCATCTATGTATAACTCTCTTTCTCTATCTAATATTTTAGGTGTTATTTTTAAAGATGTATTTATAGGAACTTTCTCCAATAAATTTACATTTACAATAATATATCTTGGATTTCCAACTACCCATCTGTCAACAACTTCATTAGTCATATCATCCTCTGCTCCAATAGTATCCTTTTGTGCTGTAATTGTTAAAAATCCATTTATTGATAAATCATATGCTATTACTTTATATGGAGTTTTTGAAGCTATAAATTTAGCATCATATTTCATAATTATATCTCTAGTTTCTTCTGAATCTTGGAACATTACTTGAATTTCACCTGCTGGCAAAATCATAAATTGATTTGCCTCAATTCCTTGAGATGTTGTCTTAAGAATAACTGGAAATGCATTTATTTTATTATCTCTAAAAAACTTTATGTTGTAATTTGATTTTCTAATTCTTCCTTTATAGTTATTAGTGTTTTTGTCTATTTCACTTATAACAAAATATGTATCTCCTTTATATTCAACTATATCCCCTGTATGTAATTCCCTTTTTACCCTTATAAATTTATCACAATAGAAATTAAATCTTTCCTGAGCATCTATCACCAGTGATGTTTCTTCACTATCATTAATTTTTATCTTTTCCCCTTTTTCTTCTAGTAAAAAATCTATCATTGAATCTATACTTCTACTCATACAACACCTTCTTTCATTTTATACATTCATACAAATATACTTCTAAATAATCGCTCCACTCTTTTATATCCATAACTTTATATTTTTTCTTCCCTATTAAAAAATAGCTTTGCATCGTTATATCATTATCTCTATCACAAAATACCCTTTTAGTAATTTCTATATTATAGCCATCTTCAAACGCAATTGTTTTATAATAAGTCTGAAAATCTCCATACACAGTTTTCATAATAGAATTTATATCTGCACTACTTAAAATATCAATTTGGGTATCATAAAACATTAATATCCACCCACCTTTATTTTAGGCAAAGGTAGTGCTGCTTTTATATTAGCTGGGATGCCTTCCTCATAAGCAATACTTCTTTCCCCTTCTGTTTTTCTTACTATTCCTTCTGCATCCTTATTTTTGTAAAGATATACTGCATAATCTATAACTACATCATTGTATCTTTCAGAAATAAAATCTATATTGCAATATCCTAAAATAATATCCTTTGCCTTTTTTATATACCTATTTAAAATGAAATCTTTTGAGGTATCCTTTAAATCTATAGTTAATATTTGCTTCATTGTATTTAACTGCTCATCCATAAAACCACCTACTTCTTACTTTGCTTTTTATTTGTAGTTTTTTCATTAAAATCTTCCTCAATAATCTCATATGTATCATTACACTTTAGCCTCTCTATCAAATCATTATTTTCAACTTCCCATTTTAATCCTGTTTCTTTATTTAAAAACCACATAAAATGCACCTCCATAAAATATTAGGGCATCCCGAAGGACACCCTATTGTTTAAATTATTTTCTATTTGCAGTTAGTACAGCTATTCCTTCAGGCTTAATGCATTTTGTACCATACACATGAAGTCCCTTAACTGCATCAGAGAATTGAGATTCTGGTCTATAAGCTTCTACAGAGTCTACTTGTCCAGCAAATGAAATTGCTGATTTATGACCAGCTATTATTTTATATTTTGCTCCTGTTGTATTTGGAACATTATTTGATTTAAACACTGCCATATTATCAATGTTTCCTACAAACCCAGTTCTCATAACATCTATCTCTTTTGTAAATCTTGGGTCTTTCAATAGTAAGCCATAGAACCATGATGGAACTACCACAAATCTATTTATCTCTGGAACATCATTTTCATCAAGTATAACTCCGAGGTCTACTAAATAGTCATAAGCATTTGCAACAGTTGGTACTATAGGAGTTGTATCATCACCGATAGTATTTCCTGCTTTAACTTCTGTATAAAAGTTTGCTATGTACTGGTCAGCTACATTAGCAAGCCCATAGGATGCTTCTTTTATTCCAGCATCAAGTAAATCTACATTAGCTTGAGCCTTATCAATGTCATCTACTTGAAAGTTAAAATACTTAGCTTGATTTATAGTTAATGTAGTTTGTGCTGAATCAAGCTCCTGTGGTTTATTTATTCCTTTGCTCTTATCATAGTTGTCAATGGTAACTGCTCCAACAGAATTAATCTTAACTGCCGAACCTAAACCCTTAATTTCTCCTTCATAATCTGTATTAACACAATTCCCATAAACTAGAGCCTTCTTGAACCCCTCATTTAATCTTGCACTCCATATTGTTGGTATAAAATTTTGTACTGCCATAATTATCACCTTATCCTTTCATTATTTGTTTTTTAATATTTCTTTTACTTTGTCCCAGTTCTGATTAATTTCAGTTGGGGACATGTTTTTAATAGTTTCTAAAGTTAAAGCATTTCCTGAGCTGTCCTTTAGAGGATTATATCCCTCACTTTTAAGTCTTTTCTCAACTGCCTTTTGAACTTCTTTATTGAAGCTTTCTTCTAAAACTTTCAAATTGCTAACTGTAGCTTCTTCATCTTTAGCAATAAAAAAATCCACCAAACTTAATGGCAGATTCTTATCACTAGCTATTTTTACAGCTTTACTTGTTAAAACTTCATGTAGTTTTTCTTGCTTCATTTTCTCAATTTCAGACTTAAGGTTTTCAACTTCAATCTCCTTTTCATCTTTAGCAGGAAACCTCTTTTTAACCTCATCATCAATAAGCTTTGAGAGATTATTAGACTTCCATGTTTCAAGTGCTTTGTTGAAATGCTTGTCCTTAATTGAATCAAACCACTTTTTAGCATCCTCATCTTCTGTTACATACTTTTCTATACCTTCAACACTAACTTTGTTTAAGCCCTGAAGATATACTTTCACCTCCTCGCTTTCCTTGTTGTCATTAATAAAGTTTTTTACTTCTTGAAAATCCATTATATTTTCCTCCTTCTTGCCCCTTTAACTCACTAGAACTAAAGACGCTTATTAATTTTTTGCATAAAAATAAAGCAGTTTAATGTCTTGCTTAGGACATGATTTATAAATTGGAATTTGTGATTGTGATTGAGAAAATTTCAAAACCAAATTGCCTTTTCATCTCTAAATTGAAATTTGTCTTTTGAGGTGAATCCATTAATTATCCCTTAAACTCAGAAGTAAACTTTGAGGTAAAATCTATTACTTTGTGCCACTCATTTTTGAATTTAAAAAATAACTCACCATTTATTTCTTTTGTTGGACAAGTATATCTTCTCCCTCCAGAAATGATTTGAACCCATTTCAAAATATGGTTAATACCCAACACCATCATTTTCTCACCCCCAAATTAGAATTTATAGCTATAGCCATTTTTCTACGAAGTCATCGTCATAGTCTTCTTCGCCATTCATCATTTGAATTGCTTCACCTAAATTACCATTCGATACATATTCTGGATCATAGTCATATATCGCACAATCGAAGCATAGTGATCCTCCGATTTCTTCGTCATAATTGTATTCTCCATCGAGTGCATCATTAAATTCCATTCGTGCGTCTGAAACATTAAATTTATTTCCACAGTTAAGACATTTTGCCATATCATTACCTCCATCTTTATATTTTAAGCCCATTATAATTAACAACCAGTGTGGTCACTCTTGTTAATCTTTATCATTGATTTTAGACATGCTCTTTTCCATCAAAGCGTTTACCGCAGATGAGAATACTTCAAGTCCTGATACCACACCTGGCAGGATAGGAGACTGAGCATCTATTTTCTCTTTATTTGTAAGTTCCGTTTCGAATAACCAGTCCAACGAGGTGTTCAGTACCTTAGCCAATATTATCAGTTTTTCAGTTTTTGGATATCCAACGCCTTGCTCCCATTTATAAACAGCCTGTCTCGTGACATCCAATAATTCAGCTAACCTTTCTTGGGTTAGCTCTTTTTCATTTCTGATTTGTTTTAAGTTTTCAGCAAAACTCATAAGAGCACCTCACTTTGTTATTTGCTTACTATTATTATAAATCTATTTTCAATTTCAGACCACTAACTTAAATTTGCATTTTCGCAACTTGAGGTTGCTTTATAATATCACAATACATTCTAATTTATTCTTTAGTAAATTGTAATATATTTATAGGATAAATTCCTGTTTTAAACTTCATTTATTTTGGCTACTCACATCAACTTGCTCCCGTTCATTTTTATATTTATTAAGCTCCATCTTTGGACTCTCAACAAACGGCAACAACGATAATAAAGTTTCTTGTGAACATACATTTTCAAGTTTAACAATTACATCAGCAAGTCCAGTTAAATCTGTAGGTAAATTTCTTGTAAACTTAACTGCTACATCTCTATAGTCATAAACCTTACCTTCCTTTTTAAACAAAAAAATAAAAAGGTTTTTAAGTCTCTGCTTAATTACCTTTTCCATAATTGTTTCCCTCATGGACACCCTATTCTCTAAGTTTAAAAGTTTATTTCTAAGTGCTAGTGATGAAGTATTGGATGCCCAATTTTCATTAAAGTTTACTTCATCCATAAGGTCGTATATTTTCCTTTCAATATTATCTAATTCATTTTTAACAAAGGAATCATTAATATCTTTAGTAAGCCAATAAACCTTAGCTCCATTAGGAACTTGAATAATTCCCATTTGCTTCATTTTACCTAAGTCTTCTTCTTCAAGCTTTGCATTCTCAATAACTAAATAAGCATTTCTATGATCAGCTATTTCATTTACTAAATCAGAATTTAAAGCATTGTAAGCATCAAATAGTGAAATAATATCCTGAAACCCACTCTTCTTTTCTGCATTTGCAGGACATACTATTACAGGCACTCTTTCAAAAATATGATTGTGGCTTCCTATATAATTTAATTTAGTAGAATTATTAGCTACATTATTTTCCTCTCCTGTACCTATTTCATAATGAAGAATTTCTGAATCAGTATAAACATCAACATATTCCTTATCCTCAAACTGCTTTGTAAATTTATGTACTGCAAGAACAGCATTTCTCTCAGCAGTTCCATCTTCTAAAACAAAACAATTTAATGGATTTAATATAGTAGCTGAAAATTCTCCTTCCTCATTAATATAATTAAGTTCATAGCTTTCACCAAATATTTCTGACTGCTTTCTTAGATTTATATTATGCTCCTTATCCCAATAACTGGTGTTTAAATCAATTGCATTTATTATATTTTCATCATCAGATTTAGATATATAGTTTACAGGCTTCCCCAGTAAATAACCCGTCTCATTATCTGTAAACTTTCTTGGATAATTAAAAACTAACTTCATGTTACTTCTGCTGTCCTGCATACGGTAGTTTTTTAATATACTATGGTTACCTTCATAATAATCTTTGTATATTTTCTTTGATAAAGAATTTTTATTAAGTTCATTTAGGCATTGTAATATTAGATTTTCGTTTATTTGCATAGTATCAGCTCCTTTTCAATAAAATAAGCCTATATCCTTTGGATATAAGCCTATCATTTTTAGTACTAATTAAGTAGTAATATACCTTAACATCAGTTCATCTTTTTATAACTTAATTTACTTTTACGACCTGAAGAAGATATTAATCTTACTTTTGGAAATAATTCGTTGAAAATGTTAATAAATTCTTTTCTTAAATACTTAGCTATGATTAAGTCTAATATTGATGGAATTTCTATATAATCAGCAAACATTATATTATCTGTTTTTGCATAATTTAATTTAGGAAACCCTTCAAATAATCTCATCTTATCTTTAGGATTTATTGTTTCTATACCATTTTCAAAATGATATTTTACACCTCTGTTATAGTTCCCAATGAGCCAATTCAAATACTTTTCGGTAAATAATACATCTTTATATTTTTCAAAATATCTTTCATCAAGACTCCAGTAATCTAAACCTAGTAATTTATATTCAACTAAATTCATACCTTTATCTTTATAAAAACTTCTAGAATATTCATCCAAATATTTTTCAAAATTATTTAAAATATCATTATCTATTTTTCCTACCAATGTACTACTTAATGCGGTAAGCTCAAGTAATTCCATTCCTGTTAAAAATTTATTGTCCAGCTTACACTTTATATTTATTATCGTTTCAACAGAAGTCATCTTTCTATTATCCCAAGCTTTTTCATAATCACCTAAATAGTAATATATATCTCCTAACCAATATTTCACATACTGATTTACTTTACTATATTGTCCATAATTATTTTTTATAAGCAACAAATAATTTACTATTGTACCTTCATCTATTACTCCATCTATGTAATCTGCAATTGTTTCATACATAAATACAAACACATATGCTATAACTCCATCTACATCAACATAATTTCCTTTAATGAATTCTTTCTTAAAATAGTAATAAAACCTTAATTGTTCTTCATTAGCATAATTCCCAGGTATTGATATACTAATACCACCTATTAAGCTATTCTCATCATTTTCTCTAGGTATTAAAGGGTAATATCCTTCCCATTTTGGAACTTGCATTATATTATTATAATTATCCATTTCATTCTACCCCCATTTCATTAATAAAATAATTTCATTTTGATTATAAACTTAATATAATTATGAATATAAACCTTATTACTTAAAAT
Source organism: Clostridium sp. JNZ J1-5 (assembly GCF_053901425.1). Lineage (NCBI taxonomy): Bacteria > Bacillati > Bacillota > Clostridia > Eubacteriales > Clostridiaceae > Clostridium > Clostridium sp. JNZ J1-5. The sequence continues at coordinate 1,358,748 of NZ_CM132773.1, forward strand.
AACAAACTCCTATCATAGAACCGCAAACTCTTAGCCCCTTGAATAAGTTGTACTGCACCATAAAGACTATCTGGAGCATCATCATGTTTGCAGTTTTTGTTGTAATCCTTTACTTGATTATTATACATTATATTGGAAGAATTGAATAGAATATGCCCATTTTTAATATCTGGTTCAAGAGTTATAATCCTTTCATGCTTCTGTCCTTTAGAATTTATGGCTTCAACTGGAACATATACTTTAGCTTTCCATAATTCTTCTTCAAATTTCTGTTTCATATAACTCTGTGCCTGAGTAGCTTCAAATCCAATCTTTTCTACTGGAAAACTATTTAGTTTTTCAATAGCAATCTTAAATAAATCATCTGGTAGCACCTTATTTAAAGTTCCATCTATAATGTACATCTGCTTTGTTTTCCTATGCCTTCCTAAGATAGTTATTGCTGAATAGTCATTTCTTTTACCTGCTTTAATTGCTGGATCAATATACATCACAACTTCCATGTCCGCATATTCAGGTAAGCTACTCCAATATTTATTATCTTGGAAAATGTAATCATCTGTACTTCTTGGGTCATTTTGCATTTCTTTATAAAAGGATTTTTCACCCATAGCCTGTTTCTTACACATTAAATAGTAATAATCCAAATATTCATCCCATAATATTTCTGTACCTTTAAGCATTTCATCTTTATGGGCATAAAAAAAAGACAAGGCAGAATTTATTCTATCCTCATCTTGTAGATTATTATATATTTTCTCCCATTCACTCCAAAGGTCATCCCTTTCAGCAAAATTTATTATTGATGATTTTTTAATACTTCTTACTCCTGAAATTTTGCCTTTTAGTAAGTCAGCCATTAAATCTTCCTCATTTAAAATAGTTCCAACCACCAATATATTTGTATCTCTTGTTCCTATAGGAAGTACAACATCAGTGAAAGTAGATTTAACCTGTTCTCTTTTAGTTTCTGATTTTGCAGTATCATCCTTTAATAGGTCATCAAGTAATACAAGATTAGGTCTATGCTGCTTATAATGTATCCCTCTCAATGAACCATCAATTCCCCTTATCATAATGCAGGAATCAATTCCTCCACTTGTTTTAATCCATATCTCATTGTTATTCCATCTGTTACCCTTCTGGATACCAAAGTCCTCAATTAACATTTGATTTTCTTCAAGTTCACTTTTAATCATATCAAGGAAAGGAACTGCAATCTGCTCTGTAGCTGAAATTATTAATGTAAATTGAGATTTATTATAAAGTGTAGAATACAGGGGAAATAAAAAAGAGTTGATTGTACTTTTACCATGCTCCCTCGGCAATGCAAAAGCTTCAATCAACCCTTTATTGTTTAACATATATTTTAATTCTGTAAAAAGCTCCTTGTGAAATTTTCCAAACTTACGGTCAAAGTATTTCGGAAAATAACAGAGAGCAAAGAATTCTATATTCATCTCACCTATAAGCTTGCGAAGTTCTGAAAAAGAAAATGTTTCTACAAGCTGTTTTATCTTATGTGGTGAGAAGTATTTTTGCATATATTGGTGTAATAATTTGTTTTGACATTCAAATTCTTTTTTCAATACTCATCACCTCTCTCTATAATTCAATGTAAAACTGACTATTCTCTTTTATAACATTTATAGATCTATCATTCAGCCTATGCTTTTCTTTCTTAGTAAACAATATAATTTCTTCTTTATAAATTTCCTTACCATCTTTAAATTCAATAGTAGTCTTATATATATTATATTTAAAAATAATATTAAGCATCGGATTAATATAAATTAAATCATTTTTAATGTACACATATCCGATAAATATCCATAATATTGAAAATTGGATTATTCCTGAAAAACTACTCAAGTTTAATGTGATGAAAGGGAAAATGTATATTGAAAAATACGTCAATACATATTCATAATTCAGACTCGTAGCTTTTAATATTTTAACTTTAAATGCACTTTCTGAATATTCCGCCATATCTTTTAACATATATTTAACTGAAAAAAAAGAAAAAAACATCAACACCAAACAAGCTATAATTAAATAAGTTTCTGGGTACGTTGCCAAACCTTTAAGAGCTTTTTTTAATAACAGTGCTGATCGCAACAATTTATTTAATTCAATATCTTTGCTTCTTAATATTTCTAAGCACTTTGTACCTAAAGAACTTACATTTTGCACAAAAATAATAATATAAAGAGGAAAATAGGATGATATAAATAAAATTTTACTATTTCGAAGTTTTGTTTTTTTAAACACGTGGTCACCTCCTCTTTCAAACTTTACTTAACTTACCGCCTTGACGCTTGTTGCAAAATATTTTCTCATATCAACAGCATCTTTAACACAGCATCCACAAATCAACTTCATCACATCGGATATATTACATTGTTTATTTGAATAATTTATTTTATTTTCCTCGACTTTAACTTTTAAACCATATTCATCAACAACCTCTTTTGCAGATTTAATATTATTTTTAAGCCATTTTAACCTATCATTTTTTACTACATAAACCAATTTCCTTACAAGATTACCACTATCAAGACATCTCAATGAAAACTCATCAAAGTTCTCAATGACATTCTCATTCCTTAAACCTTCAAGTGATTCATTTACATATTTCACATACTCCTCTTTAAAAGAAAAAAACAATTCAAAATAATACTTACTAATAATATATGTAATGCCATCAATTTCGATTGCATCAACTTTCAAATCTAAAGAAAAAATCTCTTTATTTACTTCTTCAATATTTCCATTTAAAAAACTTAGCTTTCTATTTTCATTAATTGATTTTGAAATTGAATACTTTCTAAATAATGTCATTTTTTCTTCCTTGTTATTTTTAAAGACTATAGCATATCCCCATATTTTATTTATATCAACATCAATTTCAGAAGCTTTTTTAGAATGAATATTATTTGTAAGTTTTATAAATTTACTCATTGTATCAACATTTTTTGTATCCAATTTTTCAATGCAATCTGCTTCAGAACCTATCACATCAAAATCATTAATTACTATATTTTTATATTTGTCTATGCTTTCTCTATAATCTTTAATTAATGAATTTTTTAGTTCATTAGGCATATTACAATAAAAAGAATCATAAATATAATCTTTTTCAACTTTATCATATTCTCGTGTAATGTAGTAAATTTGAAAGTTTGTATCAACCTGTTTAAAAAAATTATCTAAAATATTATTTAATGTGTTATTCCCCATCTTTTCTCCTCCAATGATTATCTTTTATAATAATTATACATCAAAGTAGAAAATATTTCCTCATAACTGAATACTTTTAAAAGTTAGACAAAATTTTCATCACAAAAATTTTCACACCATTTACTGACGCACTTATTTTCCTATATAGAAATCCCCCACCCCTAAAGGCAATAAAAAAAGGAATGGTTTCTACCACTCCAAGCCTTCCAAAGCCTTAACCATATCATCTTCTGGGGTTTGAGTATATAGATTTGTAGTTGTAATACTCTCATGACCTAATATCTGCTGGATTGTTGTTATAGGTACTTGCTTTTTTACTAGGTTATATCCAAGAGTATGGCGAACCATATGAGGTGTAGCCTTCATTTGTAGCCTTTCTGCATACTTTTCAAGTATTAAGTTAACCGCATTCCTTTTTATTGCACCTCTTTGCCCTATAAATAAACATTCCGAGCCATCATCTTGCCTTACTTCAAGGTATTTATCAATGGCTTTCCTTGCATCCTTATTTAATGGTATGGTTCTTCTAGCATTTCCCTTTCCTATTACCTTCAAACTACCCTTTCTTTCTGATATCTTTATATCTGAAAGCTTTATGTTTACAAGTTCTGAAACTCTTATGCCTGTTTGAAGCAATAATTCTATAATACATATGTGCATTTCATTGCCTGAACGGTGAATTTCATTCCTAAGTTTCCAAAGTTCCTTGTCCTCAAGCCCTTTGAATTGCCTTTTATCTTTATCTTTTATAACTCCAACTGCAATATCTTCATTTATAATGCCTTCTTGGTGCATATACTTTAAAAAGGAATTTATACTGGCAAGTTTACGGTTGATTGTTATAACTGCTTCACCACTATTTTGTAAATGCTTTTTATATTCCACCAAGTCCAGCTCAATTACCTTTTCAATTCCTGCATCTGTTCTGCTCTCATACCAGCTTATAAATGCCTTTGTATCTCTAACATAACAAGATACTGTATTAATACTCTTATCCTTTGCTGTTAAATGTTCCTCAAGACCATTGATATAACTCAATTAAAGCACCTTCCTTTCATGACACATGATACCTCTAAAGGCACTTAAACTCAATACATAACTGTCATTATGTTGTTAGATTTCAATATTTCTTTACGGTTTTAAGCCATTCTTAAAGGGTTAAAAGGCATTTATCTATAAAAAAACTGGATACATAATATTTATTGATTATGCTCCAGCTTTTAAATTACCTTTTTGATTTTCTTCCTTATCATTATAATCCTCTTCAGATACTTCAGCAATATAACCTTCATCTATTTCTTCAATGATTATAGGCTCTTGTACTGCTTCATCTTCAATTGAATAATCTGCATCTATAACCTCATCATTTATCATTTGAAGGAATAACCTTTTCCTTTCTTCTTCCTGAGCCTTTGTATCAAATATAATCTCTTTCCTATCTCCCCATTCATCCTTCTTACGGTTCTTTAACCAAAAAGCTTGAGCTGCTGGATTAGGTGGCATGTACTTTTTAGTTTTCTCAATCCTTGTTCTTTTCTTGCCATTTTTATCTTCTTCAATAATAGTTTTGATTTCTTCATACTCATACCCAAGAGCTGTTTTAAGAAGTGCATTTTCAACTTTTGTATCCATAACAGCCTTAGATGCTTGAACTAACTCGGATAAAATTGTATGTTCCTTCATATACCTGTACCACGTATCTGGGTTTATATCTAACCGCTTACTCATTTCTTCATTTGTTAAACCTTCCATACACCATTCTCTTATATCGTTAAGCCTAGGTAATATATTAGTCTCCCATTTGGATGGTCTTTCTAATATCTTTGCTAATTCAATGTGTTTCTTTTTATAATCTCCAAGTGTACAAACATGAACATCTAATCTATCTGCAATTTCTTCATCAATTAAACCTTCATTTACCCATTGCTTTATCTCATCGAATCTTGGTTTAACATTTAAATCATATTTTGTTACTAATGCTTTTCCCATATCACCTCACCTCCAGTTTCATTAAAAAAAAGTGCTAACTTCAAAGTTAACACTTATAAAACACATTAATAATTAATCCACTTACCAAAAAGAAAACTATTATCATCAATATACAAGTTCCAACAATCTCATTTACAGTTATCGGTTTTACATTGTAGCTCGAATCTTTTATAGATTTTTTCAAGTCAACTATTATCATATAAACATACAATATCATAAAAATAGAAACAAAAATTAACCCTAAAATTTGAAATATTATAAATGTTACATCTGCACGATAATTTTGAAACATATCTATAAAATTATTTATATTTCTCAACATTAATTTAGTTTTAGTAAAAGTTAATGATTTATAAAAAGGCTTATAAATAAATATGAGCGTTATAAACAACGGAATCCATTTTGATGTATTAAAATATAAGTATTTCTTAGGAACATATGTCTTTCTATTTAGGATTATCAATAACAAACAATTTACACATAAAGCACCTATTCCAAAAACAATAATCCAAAATATTATTGCATCTTGATAAGTTATATAAAATTTTGTTATTATACTAACAGCAAAAATTCCTATAATTAAAATCCCCCAAAAATTATCCGAATTATAATCCACATCATTATGAGTCCTTTGATTTGAATTATCTTTTCCCTCTACTTCTACTTTATAAGTAACATTCACATTGTTTGTTACTGTATTAAATGAATTACTATTAAAACTTCTATCTATGCTTGTCCTGTTATTAGAATTGGTATTAGTTTTAGATGACGGTAAAAATATTGCTAAAAAAAATGAAAGTATAGATACAACCGATCCAACAACTCCAATAAGTGTAACATTATCCATTTTATCACCTCGAATTGAATTAATATACAATTATTCTACAGCATATTATATCATATTTCAATTCTAAGCTACTTAAAGTTTTGCATATTTTAAAATAATCTTAATACTCTTTCTTTATTCAGAATTAATATACTACTACCTCTGAACCACCCCAAAAGTAAAGTTGAAATTTATTTTCATAAAACCCATTTATATATTCGCCCACGTTTCAACTAAAATAGAAGGTAGAGCATTAACCCCACCTTCCAATGAATATCGCAACACAAGCCCTCACAAAGCCAATATAAAAGGAAGCTTATTGCTCCCCAATTGATTCTTCAGCTTTCTTTTCAGGCTTCCCATATCTAAATGCTCCATTGCCTTCAAGGTTTTTCAACATTACCTTTCTTGCTTCTTTATATTCATCACCTATCATGCCAAGTCTTATTAAGAAAACTCTAAATGTAAACTTAGGATTATCTGTACTTTTCACCTTATATGAAGCATGTTTTAGTTCCTTCGCACTCTGATTTAAAAGTTCTATAAATTGAGTGTATGCTGTAATATTATCTACTTCAGCTTTTATAAAGTTGAAACTGATTTTCTGTTCTTCAAAGTTAAACTCAATCTGTATGCAACTTTGTTTTCCAGCAATAACCTTTTGAAAATCATCTATAGTAGAAATCTTTGCTTCATTTACTTCCTTTATAAAATCTTCACTTATAATATTTTCTGTAATTCCTAAAGATTTCTGAATAAGTCCCTGTTTGCTGTATATCATATTCAAAAGGTTTCTTAAGGTTATCCCTGAATGTCCTTCCAGTGGAACAGATATTTCAGAAGCTTCAGTTTGAGGTTCTGTTTCAGTAACTTCTTCAACACTAACCTTCTCTTCTTGTTCCTGAACCTCGGTTATTTCTTCAACTGCTGGATTCAATATAGCTTCAAGTTCCAACTCTGTACCTTCTGCATTTGTAATTTTCCCTACTCTATCAATTATATAAATTTCTTCTCCTGTTTCTATTTGATATGCAAAACTTGGTACTCCCATATAGTCAGCCTTAACTCCAAAATGCTCACTTAAAACTTTTACTATTTCTTTTCTATCCATATAAAAATCCCTCCCAATGTATTTATTGTGTACATTAATCACTCTATAATCACATTAAGTCAATACAATTTGAGGGATAATAAAAAGCAATTAAAGACATTATTTCACCAATGATTACTCCTTTTTCAATTCAGAATATTTATATTGCTTACTATCTCTTTCAACTATAACATCATCGCCATTTATCCCATCTTTAAAATTAATCCATCTTTCAATAATAACCTGTGCATATTTTGGGTCAAGTTCTGAACCATAACAAATTCTATCTGTATTGTCTGCTGCAATTAATGTAGTTCCACTTCCAAGAAAAGTATCTACTACAATATCCCCATATTTACTAGAGTTCTTTATAATATATTCTATAAGAGGAACTGGTTTCATTGTCGGATGAATATCATTGGTTCTTGGTTTATCAAAATTCCATATGGTACTTTGTTTCCTATCACCATTCCAATAATGTGCTCCTGTAGGTTTCCATCCAAATAAAGCTGGTTCATGCTGCCATTGATAAGGTTGCCTTCCCATAACAAAGGTATTCTTTACCCATATACAACATTGAGAATGCTTAAATCCTGAATCAATAAATGCTTTCCTAAATATTAATCCCTTTGCATCAGCATGGAATATATACATACTTGCTCCATCATCTGATATTTCATAAACTCTTTTAAAAGCTTCAAGAAGGAATTTATAAAATTCTTCATCATCAAGATTATCATTCTGTATTGTCAAAGCATCTTCAGTTTTTCCTACATAGCTTATTCCATATGGAGGATCTGTTACAGTTAATTTTGCTTTCTTTCCATTCATTAGTTTTTCTATATCTTCTGCTTTAGTAGCATCTCCACAAATAACTCTATGTTTACCAAGCATAATTATATCTCCAGACTTAATAACTGGTTCTTCAGGTGTTTCTGGAATTTCTTCTTCCTCGTGTTCAGTTTCTTCCTTCATGTATTCATCCCATAGCTTTTCAGCTTCACTCATATCAAAACCTGTAAGCTCCACATTATAATCTTCAACTTTTAAATCATCCAATAATTTTGCTAATGCTTCAAAATCCCATTCTCCTGAAATCTTATTTAGTGCAACATTTAATGCTTTCTCCTTAGTTTTATCAATATCAATAACAACACATTCTACTTCAGCATATCCTAGTTCTTTTAAAACTTTTGCTCTTTGATGTCCTCCTACAATTGTCATATCAGTATTTACAATGATTGGCTCACAGTAACCAAATTCATTAATGCTATTTTTTATTTTTTCAAATTCAGCATCCCCAGCTTTTAAATCTTTTCTTGGATTATAATCTGCATGTTTTAGTTCTAATATTTTAATTTTCTTAAATTCCACTATAATCGCTCCTTCCATAAGTTAAAAAAGGGACACCAAGTGGCATCCCATTAATTATTAAAAATTTTATATAATTGTTCTTTTACCTTCTGATAATCATACCCTAACTCAAGCATTGTTAAAGCTTTTTCTTCAGCCTTCCTAACCAACTCTACATCTGATGCAGGCATAAAGTCTTTTGGAGACTTTTTCTTATCTTTTATTCCATAAGCATCTCTTAATCCTTGAGCATCCTTTCCAAATAAAACCTTATATATCATTTGAGTAAATGCTATAAATTTAAAACTATTATTACCTAGATGTATTTTAATTTTATCCGTTAGTTCTTTTCTACTTTTTAGTTCTGCATCTCTTTCTAATCTTCTTTTTTCAAGTTCATTTCTCATTGTGAAAAATTCTTTCACCAAATCCTTCTTAAATAATACAACTTGAGGAGTGTTTTTCATAAGTGTAATGAGAAAAGTTGCTTGTTCTTCATTAAGTTTATACACCTTAATGTTTTGAATCCCGCCTTTCGTTTCAAAGGGTATCATTTCAAATGTAACCCTTCCAAATTCCTTTAACTGGTTTTTGTATGATTCTATCAATTGTCTTACTGCTCTGTGCTCCTGTCCGCCATATTCTGCGATAATTTTACTTGTAGTATATGGCTCGTTTTTTAAGTCCTTGTCTGTGATAAATACTAATTTCATAGTTTTGACCTCCATAAATTTAAAATTTTTTATATAAAAAAACTGCCTACTCATATCTGAATAGACAGTTAAATTAATCTTAATTATTTTTGATTTTTTCACTCAACGCCAGCTTCGCTGGCTTGAGTAGTCCTTATAGAGATCAAAACTATATTATTTTAAGACTGGCTTATATTTATTATCCAAGCAACTAATAATCTCATAATATGCTGGTAATAACTCCATATCAACAAAGTCATCATTCCCAAAACTTTGAATATATTTATGCCGTAAGTTTTCCTTAAATCTTTTATAGAAATAACAATTAGTAGTAGTAACAATTACCTCATCAGAAATCCCATTAAATTGATCAGCGGTAATATCAACAATAATTCCATCCTTCTCAAGCCAAGCATGGGTTTTACCATTTATTTCACCACATACATAGTCAAATTGTCCAAGTCCAAATTCATCAAAATATTTTCCCAATAGCAGAGAAGTATCACCACATGAACCCATAGGAAACTCATGAAAAGAAATCGGAAGTTTCTTTATACCATATTTTATTATTGCCTTTCTAAATTGCGAACTTATTTCTTTTAAATATGACATATCTAAATTCATCAAATTATCATCTCCACATAATTTTATATGGGGGTGCTACCAAACTTTTATTCCGCTTAACACTGCATAAAAGTTTTTTCGCTCTACCACCCCCATACCCCCTCAGAGCAATATAGAATTTTTTATTTTATTCCTAAATAGATCTTTACATTTTTACATTACATCTCATGTCTTTATACCTTTTATACTCTTAACCCTAGTTATATCAAGCTTTATACAACTTTAACTCGTAAAATCCCTATTTAAGTACTTATATAAGGAAATTACTATTCAAATCTCTTTAAACCCTTATACATCAACGTTTGTACAGTTTGTACACCTAAAAGGTATAAGCTTTCACTAATACTTTATTAAAAAATATTTTTTACCTTCTTTTTTCTGTTTTACTCTTCTTTCCTTTAACATTTTCTGAAAACCCTTATCTTTATTAAAAACATATGTCCAGCTATCAGTGCTTATTTTAAGCAACTCTTTTACATTTTTACTTTCAATTTTCTTTTTATTCCAATCATTGTCCATCCAATTAATTAGTCTTTCTATATCCTCATTTCCTTTTCTATCAAGTTTCTTAAACTCTTCAAATTGTTTAATTTCTTTATGTTCAATAAAATTACATTTACTAAATCTTTGATATATCATACTACGCATAGCATCACTAACAGCAAATAAATATATATGAACTTCTTTATTACTGCTAAATTCCCTTATTCTAGTTCTAAATGCTTCCTGTTCAAAATCAACAATCATTTTCATTAATCTATACTGCTCAAGATCATGAAATTTAAATTTTCCTCGTTCATCTAGTCCAAATAATAGTTCAGGTATTTTATATTTTGTTTCTTCATACCTTTCCCTAATTTGCTTTTTTATAATATGACTAGATGCTAAATATTCAGCAATATAAATATCTGAGTTGTATCTATTCCATCCGATTTGAACCATGTTAACACAACTGCTCCAATCATTCTTCCCCTTGGTATTTCCGAAATAAGGTAATTTATTACTATCCTTGCACATTACTATATTAGGAATATCTTTTAAACTTTCTGTTAGTAGTTCATTTACAGGTATATCATCACATTCTCTGTAACTTATAACATAGGTTTTATCGTTAATGCTTTCTTTAATCCAATCACACACAGCTTTTAATTTTTTAGGTCTCTTCTTAATAGAATCTCTGCTAAAATTCTCTTGAATAATATGAAAGGTAACATAGTTATATTTCTTGTAATCATCAATATTTAAATATACAAAATCATTTTCTCCTGTTTTATACTCAAGGCTCATTTCAGCTGTACCATCAAATATAAATGTTCTTAAGTTGCCTACATTAAATCTGTTCCTACTTGTAGTATAGAAAAACATTTTTTTACCCTTACACCAAAGAGCACCATTCCTAAACATATCCTCAAATGCACTTATATACTGGTTGTATTTTGCATTGAAAAAATTAAACCAGTTTTCTTTAAATTCAGGACTGAAAATTTCTTCATCTAATACTACAAAAGCATTCCTATAATCTTTGAATTCTTCCTGTATTTCTAGTACTCTTTTTTCAATATTATTCAGCTCTTTTAACATGTCCAATTTATAGTTGTTATATTTTTCATCATCTGAAGAATCATAATTATTAACTAGACTTTTCATTTTACCAATTTCATCAACACTAATAACACTATTATTAAGTAATTGAGGTTTTTCATCTATCAGTAATCTTTTTCTTGTTATTTCTTCTTTATCCTTATCAATAAAAGTGGTAAATCTATTTATTCCTTTATCTGCATCAGCTGTATTGGTCAAATAACTTAATCTGGCATTTGTTATTGCTAGTATAGGTGAATACAGTTGTTCTCTTTTTTGTCTTCCCATTTCACAATTATCAAAGAATTCACATCTCTCTTGTGTACATCTTACAATACTTTCTTTATAGCTTTTAACCTTTTTATAATTTTTACATTGTATACTTTTATTCCAGCCTTCTAATACATATATGTATGGCTGCCTAATAGTAACTACATCATTAACTTTCTCATCATAATAAGTGTAATCATTGTAATATCCATATTTTTTAGTAATGTAGCTACTAAGCTCTTTTAAATCATTTACTCTATCTGTTGTTATTATCATTGGTAAATAATTATTTTTAATTTCACTTGAAACAAACCCATACTTAGTCTTTCCTATAATTGTACCTATAAGAGTTTTTAAAAAAGTACTCTTACCAAAACCGCATCTTACTGGAATTAAAATTGGATTTTCTACTCTTAAATCACTAAAAATAAGCTTGGTACAATCATTGTAGAAGTTAAGTTGTTGTTCCGATACATATGTATCTCTATCTTCAAAAATCTTCCTTGAATTTTCTTCTACAAAATTTGCAATTTCAATTGTTTTGTCATCTGTATTTTCAATCAATTCATTTACAGTATTTGATTTTATCTTATGACTAAATAAATACTCATACTCTACTGTCCTACCATCTTTTTCTTCAACTCTTTTATTGTAGACTATTTCATCAAATATAGATTTTTCGTGTTCCTTTAATTCCCCCATATATTCCGCTCACCAACTTTACAATTAGCTTATGATTTCTTTAAACTGATTATATTTCCCCATAGCATTTCTAATTTCAGGTGTATCCTTGAAAATGTAGATGCTTCTATTGGAATCCTTTAGGTCTGGCTTCTCATCTACTTTATGGAATCTATTAAACATAAGCCACCCAGCCATTCTTTCTTGTGTTATAACAATTGTATCATTTATCATATAGTTCATGACCTCCTTGATATTATTATAGTTTGAACAAAGCTTTACTCGGCATTGTCCACCCTAAGCCAGCTTCGCTGGCGGCATAACTATCCTTTAATATCAACTATTACTTTTATTACAGTTTGTGAATCCTTAGCTGTAATAATTTCTTTTATAGTAACGTCATGATTAATATATTTTCTTAAATCTATTCCTGAAGAAAGAGTTTCTCTTTCCTTAATGCTCATGTTACCAATGATACCAAGCCAATTCTTTTCATTTACAAATAGCTTATAGGTCTTTCCAAGCATTTCATTTGCTATTTCTTCTGCCTTTCCTTTTTCAACATCCATAATAGTTATTTTTAAATCCTGAATATCTGAAAGCTCCTCTTCTACTTTTCTAATATACTCCACAGGAATACTCATGTCCTTTTCCTCATCAAATTTTAAAGGGTATTCTCCATTAGAAACCTGTGTTTTATAATACTCTCCAAGCCATTCAAAAACATCTTGCTCTTTTTCATTAGCCTTAACAACATATATCTTTTCTTTATCCTCATGCATTTTTATATTCTGAAGGATACCTTCAGGAGCAATAATCCAGCAGAAGGAATAATTATCGTTTTGGTTATTATATTTTGAGTTTATATAAGTCATACGGACAGCAGCTGTTGCTAGTAATGAAGGACAGCTACACACTTTTTCAGCATCAGTTTTTGTTTTCTCATATAAAGCCTTGAACTTCTGGTCTACAATTTCACGTTCCCTTTTATATCTATCATCACTGGAATAAGGATTTATATGAGATTTTAAGATAGCAAGTACCCTGTTCTCCTTAATAAAGTAAGAATAAACATCATCTAATGCTTCAATAACCTTTTGTACCTCTTCTCCATCTAATTCAGGATTCATCAAATAATTGTATATATTCTCAAACCTTTGAGCCTTTATTTTTCTGTTAGTATCTTCCCGCATAACCTTGTTTACATATTCTTTAAATTGCTTCATCCTATCTGCAAAGAAATCCATAACAGACTTAATTGAGTAATCCTTATTAAATTCATTTCCATCTTTATAATACATGAACTGTGGCTTCTTCCTGAATTTAAGCTTAATAACCTCTGGAATAACTACTTGGTCAAACAAGCCGCTTTTACTTGCATCAATCATCTTTCCTTGCAAATCTTTCATTATAGCAATAGGTAGAGCATACTTTGGTAAATTTCCTTCTTCATTTGCAATATTCTCAATAGCAGTGTTAATATCCGTTATTACACCTGTTTTATCCTCTGAATCTAGAATAAACTGAATTACATTATCTTTATTCCATTCCCTACTTGGAGCAGTAGCCTTATCCTCATCATTTACCTGAACTAAAGATGGAACAACGTAATCTTCTATAGTCACAGTATCTTTTTCTGGAAAGCGTTTATTAAAATGGTCTTGTAGACTTTGATTTATTACTTCAAGCAAGTTTTTATTGAAATTCTCACTATCCTCTTTTTTCACAACAAAGTTATAATTCTGCAAATATTCAATCTTGGTATCCTTCAAATTGTAATCGGTAGAAAGTACAAACAGCTCGTCCCCATCTTTATCATTTCCCCCAAGCCTGTCTGGTTCAGTACCAAGAGGCATCTGAATTATATTATCAAGATGCTTTATAAATTCCGAATCCTCCCCTTGATAATCTACAAAATCAACCTGTGCAATTTCAGAATAGCTCATTATAGGATTTCTTGCTAATAAATTTCTGCCAGTTATTTTGCCACCACAGTAAAATTCTTTCTTTCCAAGGAAGCCTGAATACTCCCACTGCTCTCTATTTTCAGCACCTGCATATCTTAAAAACGCAAGGATATCTTGTGTAACATAAAGGTATTTTCCTCTTACATAGAATCTACCCATGCACATATCATTAAGCTTTTTATTTATAACATCTTTAATGGTTTGAATTACCTTTCTATCAAAGACCATCTTTTTATTAATATGAATCGCTTTAATAGCATCTGCACATTCCTTTGCTAAATTAGTATCAGCATTCTCCTTTTGAATAAGGTTAAGGAAGGTTTCAATATACTTTATATCCTGCCAGTCTATTTCATCTTTACGGTAAATACTTAGAACTTTATGAATAACATCTCCTTGGATATTAGAAAGTGCAAGCAAATCTAATTTATTTATATTAAGAGCAAGCCACAGCTGATATGTTGCCCTTCGAAACTCTTCTTCCACAGGCTTTGCAAAGTTTGAAACACCTATGACATCATAACCATATTTAACAAGCAAGTCCTTGTATTCATCTATAATCTTAAACATCCATTCTTTCTTTTCAGATCCATCTTCTTTAACTCCAGTAACATTTAATTTTGCTTTAAATGTTGATTCCGTAGTAAGGATGTCAATTTCATCAACTTTATGAGGTTGTCCCCACATATCAGTTATAGACTCAATATTATGCTTTTTAAAGTATGCCTTAAAATCTACAACAGGAAAAAATCCTTTTACAGCTGGTATACGAAGCTGATACCCCGTAATAGGATAATCCGTTTCTATAAACTCTTTAAATTTATCTCCAAGTTCCTTAGAAATAATGCCCATGCCATCAAAGACATTTTCAACGCACTTATGATTTTTATCTGTATAAAGCTGAAGCCCTGTTGACCACTCAGTAATAGGAATCTCCTTTATTTCATCCTCTTTAATTTCATCAGTTTGCTCTTCAATAAACAAAGGATAATATTTTGCCTTTGTATCCACATATATTCTAGCTTTCGGATTTTCAAGTTCCTCTGCTTTTACTTTCCTACCATCAGTTTTCCACTGATTAACAGTTTTATATGTTCCCTTTTGTCTATTCTCTTTTGTTTTCTTTTCTATATTACATTCATTAGAATTAACTGCTTCGCTTGCTGATTTTATCTTTTTATAATACTCCTTATCTGCATCAATCCAAGCCATCAGTTCTTCATAAAGCTTCTCTTCTTCTGGACTCCTATTATATTCCTTAATTATATTTACATCTTCATAAACTGGAACTTCACAGTCTGGAATAATACATATACCAAGCTTTTTCATATCCGTAGAAATTAAATATACATCCGTTGTAGTCAAAGCATTTCTTGTTAGGTTCTTTGATACAGTACATTTTTTAGGCTCAACACCAAGAGAAATATGTTCCTTAAGCTTTTCATAGTAATCTTCATAAACAAAAATCTGCCTGCATTCTTTATTTTGAGAACCTGAAAGCACATTATCTAAAAATACAAAATGCCCTAACGGTTCTGTATTAATATAGAAACCTTCACTTAGAAGTCTTTGAAGCTTTGCTGTCTGCTCCTTATTTCTACTTCTGCCTGTTTCTACTGTTATTATAGGAGCAATATTTTTCTTTACCCTTATCTCATTACCATTTTCATCAGTTTTATATTCAACAGCATCATCATACTGACGCTCTCTTATTTTCTCATTTAAAATATACAGCATTAATGTTTCGCTGGTATTTATGGCTTCTTCTTCTGAAAAATTCACTATAAGTTTTCCATCTTCTTCATAAATATCATCTAGTTTATACTGCCATATGTGATATTGTCGTTTTGAAATCATATACTTGTACCCCCATTCTGTTATGTATCTATATAAAAAAATATTTTTCTAAAATTTCACAATAATTAAATTATACTCCTTGATGTTTCCTATTTAAATATTTTTAGACAAAATAAAACACCAGCCACCTTATCAGCAGTTGATGTTATAATTAGTTACTCAATTGATAGCAAATTCAATTTAAGATATGATAATTTAATTTCCCCTGTTTTATTGGTAAAATCCAATTTATAGCTACTAATATAATATTCTTTAATCATATCTTCTTTAACTTCATCATTTAAAATATTTTTCTTATCAGATTTTAATAATTCTTCATAGCTAAACTTTGAATTGGCATCTTTACATTTTAGCATAATATCGAGATCAACATCATCAACTTTTATATTAACCTCTGATTCTTTCTTTAATAGTTCTCTTTTACCATTTATTCTTTCAGATCTTTTTATCTCGTGAATAATAAACTTTACATCCCATTTAGCCATAATTTCCCCTCACTTTTTATTTAAAAATCCCATCCATTAAACTATCTTCTGATTTTTTCTTACATTCATAATATCTTGAATCTGCTATTAGTTCATATGCTATCATTCTTTTATATTCACCATCAACTAATTCTAAATCTACAATATAGACTGCTAAATTTTCTAATGATAAACTGTCAATCAAATTGTGGAAACTATCGGTTGATAAATTTATTATCATCTTCTTGTCTGGGAGATATATCCTAGCAAAAGCATCAACAATACTAAACCTATGTCCAATTAAAATATTTTTATCAGATTTTATTTTGTAAATTGAATTTTCTTTATCTAGTTCAACTATAAAATTGGGTTCTAATTTTTCTAAAATATAAATGATAGGACTTAATGTATAATCACTTTCGCTATGCCAATCTTTTAACATTGGCTTTATTTTTTTATGAGACATTACCTTCCAATCCTCAATTTCAAATAATTCTTCAACTACATCTTCTGAAACCAGATATTTTTTAATTTGAATAAAATTATTTTCAATTGAATATTTTAATAATGCTCTTAATCTTTTATCATAAGCAGAAGCTTTTGTGCCACTAAATAGTTTTTCATAATTAAAGTTCTTCTCTAGATTTATTTCTTTAGAAAACAGCTCTTCTATATTCATAAAATCACAACTCCATCCCATTAAGTAAATCTCTAAGCTTCTTTAATTCCTCAACCGACAAAGTAACTCCTTTGCCCATCTTCTTATGTTCTTCATCCCAATCTCTCAAATCATACTTAGCTTCTTTATCATTCCAAGAGATTAAGTTTAATTCTTTCTTCCAGTCTTTTGAGGACTCTGAAAGAGTTCCTATGTTTTGCTTGATTTCAAATTTTATATCTGCCACGGTTAACCCTCCAATAAATTATTAAATTTCACATTATCAAACCATATAATCCTCTTTATCTTCTGCTACTCTTTCATATTCTTCATAATCTTCTACATTACCACACATTAATTCAGCTTGCCTCATTACAGTTTTTAATGCATTCTTAGCTTGTTCTGGTGGATAGTCATATTTTTTTAGAAGTCTTTTTATAATTTTCCTCATACCTGCTTGAGCACTTTTTCTTACGCTCCAATCAATTGTTACATTCCTTTTAATAGCAATGGTTAATTCGTGAGCTATTTTCTTTAGCACCTCATCTTCCATGAATTGTTTTACAGCATCATCAGCAGTTAAAGCATAGTAGAAAGCAATTTCATCTTCATTCATTCCTAAATCTTTTTCTCCTTCAGCTGCTTTTTTCATTTCCTTTGCCATTCTTAAAAGTTCTTCTATAACTTCTGCATTAGTAATAGCTTGATTTCTGTATTTATTTAGGGCTTTTTTCAACTTTTCCGAGAACTTTTCTGATTTTACAAGATTGTTCCTTTCCATGGTCTTTATATTACCTTCAAGTAATTTTTTAAGCATTTCTACAGCTAAGTTTTTATATTTTATATTTTTAATTTCTTCAAGGAACTCCTCTGATAAAATTGATATATCAGGTTTTTCAATGCCCATAACATCAAATACATCAATAACTTCCTCTGATATTATAGAACGCTGAAGCATTTGATTTACTCGTTCTTCTATCTCTTTTTTAGATTTTTTTCGAATATTTTTTTCCTGGAGTTTTGTAAGACTTGCCTTTACCGCTTTAAAATAACTTACTTCAAGTACTGATTCTTTTCCTTCTGTTGTAGCCGCACACAATGAATGAGCCTTAGCAAGTTCTACTGCAATCTGTTTAAATTCCTTCTGCTCCTTCTCGGGTTTCCCTAATATAAAGTTCATTCCTCCAGTAATTGCCCTTATTCTTGCCACCTGTGATGTTCCCATATAATTAGAATAATCAAACCCATGCATCATATTTTGCAGTATTTCTAATTTTTCCAGCATAACCATTACTGCTGCTTGAGTATCTATTCCAGTATTTTTCCTATCATTATCTGTAAACTCATTTAAAGCTCGCTTTAGGCTTTCAAGAATACCTAAATAATCAACAATTACTCCACCTGCTTTATCTTTAAATACCCTGTTAACTCTCGATATTGCCTGAATTAGATTATGACCTTTCATAGGCTTGTCAACATACATAGTATGCATAGAAGGAACGTCAAAACCTGTAAGCCACATATCACGAACAATAACTATTTTTAATTCATCTGCATTATCCTTCATTCTTTTAGCAAGAGTATCTCGCCTATGCTTTCCACCTATATGATTTTGTAACCTTTGATTTTTCTCACCAGCCGATCCTGTTATAACAACTTTAATCTTACCCTTGTCCAAATCATCACTGTGCCAATCTGGTCTTAATTTTATAATTGCATCATATAAGTCAACACAAATTCTTCTACTCATGCATACAATTAAGGCTTTTCCATCTATAGTTTTTGATTTTTCCTCATAATGGCTTACAATATCTTGTGCAAGCTTTTTAATTCTATTAGGTGAGCCAACCACTGCTTCTAATCTTGACCATTTTGATTTATTTTTTTCCTTTTCATTTTCCTCTTGACCTTCTGTAATTTCTTCAAACTCATCATCTATTTTTTTAAGTTCATCATCATCAGTTTCAAGCTTTATTACTCTATTTTCGTAGTATATTTTAACTGTAGCTTCATCCTCTACAGCCCTTGTCATATCATAAACATCTATATAATTTCCAAATACCGCTGGTGTTGATTTATCTTCACTTTCAATTGGTGTTCCAGTAAAACCTATAAAAGAAGCATTAGGCAGAGCATCTCTTAAATATTTAGCATATCCGTATTTCACTTCACCTGTTTTAGTATTTGTCTTTGCTTCTAATCCATATTGACTTCTATGAGCTTCATCCGCAATAATAATAACATTTCTTCTATCTGTTAAAACTGGCATTTCACCACTCTCAGGATTAAACTTTTGAATAGTAGTAAATATAATTCCACCAGATTCTCTATCATTTAACAAATCATAAAGCCCATTGATTTCTTTTACATTTTCTTTAGCTTGCTGTTTTTTCTGTTCATCTGTTAATTTTCTTACATCCGCCTGTTTTGGAGTCTGTCTTAATATATCTACTGATTTTGAGAATGTTCCATATAACTGATCATCCAAATCATTTCTGTCAGTTATAACTACTATAGTTGGATTATTTAACTTTTTCACAAGAAGTGCTGTATAGAACACCATAGTAAAACTTTTTCCTGAGCCAGTAGTATGCCAAACAACACCTATTTTTCTGTCTCCATCAACACTGGTTGCCTCTTTTGTTTTCACTAATGCTTTTTTGACAGCAAAATATTGATGATAACCTGCAAGTATCTTTATTATTGTTTTCTTCTCGCCAATTTTATTACCCTCTAAATCCTTTTCTTCTTCCTTAGATTCTTGAAACAATAGGAAATTTTCAATTATATCAAGAAGCCTATCTTTTCCAAACATCCCCTTAAATAACACTTCATATTGTGGAACAGCTAAAGACTCAATATTTTCTCCGTCTATGGTTCTCCAATTCATAAATCTTTCTTCATTAGCAGTTATAGTTCCAGCTTTTGCATTAATTCCATCTGTTATTACACAAAATGCATTATAATTAAAAAGAGAAGGTATATCACTTTTATAGGTTTGAATTTGATTATAAGCATTTTCAATTCCTACATTTTCATCAGAAGTAGACTTAAGTTCAATAACTACTAATGGAATACCATTTATAAATACCATCAAATCTGGTCTTCTCTCTTCTTTTTCAATAATAGTAAATTGATTTGCCACTAAAAATTCATTGTTGTTTTTCTTTCCATCCACATCATCAAAATCTATAATATAAACTCTCTTCGTTCTTATTTGTCCCTTATCTACATAAGAAACTTCTATCCCATCTGTTAAAAGTTTATGAAAGTACCTGTTATTCTCTACAAGTATTGGACTATTAAAAGTTATTATTTGTCTATATGCATCATCAAGAGCTTCCTGTGGTAAATCTCTATTGATTCTGAATAAAGCATCCTTTACTCTATCTTTTAAAATAACATCCTTATAATCTTGTCTTTCTGGATAATCACCATCGCATGATATATCAGGAGCAAAAATATAATCATATTCAAGTTCCTTAAATATCTCTATAGCTGCTTCTTCTAATAGATCTTCTGTAAAATTTTCTAGTAAACTCATCCCCATTTCCCCCTTCAACACAAATCACTAATTATCTGAAGATTACACAGACACCTTTATTTCATCTGACATAAGTTTAGGTACTACAATATCTCTTAAATTTGTAAGTATTATATTCTCTTTTGATATTTCAATTAACTTATTATATATTGGATCTATAATAAGTGAAAATAATTCTAATTTTTCCTTAGACGGATTTAGAATTTTCATATTATCAATATCACATTTGCCAAGGTGAATTACAGTTGTTCCTACTTTTGAATGTTCAAAAAATTTCATATAGGGTTTTATTGCCTCAAATATAAAATAATTATGAACGTACTCTTTATTAGATTTAAACATACAAACTCTTTGATTTAAATAACCATTTTCTCCTCTCCATATAGTAGGTGTAAATTCTGCATCCATACCTACCAATACATCACCTGGGTTTATTATCGTAGCACTTTTATGTTGTTCATTAGTATAAAATGCAGGTGTAAATGTTTTTAAATCTCTAATCCTAATAAGTGGTAATCCAATACCTTCTTCATTGAATAATTTTGAACTAAATGGTGCTCCATATACTACATCCGAAATGTTATATATACTACCTAATTTCCATCCTTGTGGAATAAAACCCATATCACTCTCAATCATTTTTCCCCCATTTGATTTATAAGGTTCTCCTTCTTCATTGGGAAACTCAAAATCCACGAACCATTGTTTATAAATAGCTTGAGCCATCTGTTCAAGCTTCTTAGTTATTTTACTATTAGTTTCAATTTTTTTATTAACATTGTAATATAAATTTCCTATAAACCTTTGTTCTTCAATAGGTCTTACTTTAACTTTTGTCTTTAATAATTCTGTCTGTCTTAATCCTGATACAGAAGTACCAGTTGCTCTACCATCTATTTCTTTTTGATATTTTCTTGTATTCATATAAGCTGAAAAATATCTTGAATCAAGTATATTATTATTTGTTCTGATTGCAAATAACCTCTGTCCTAAAACAATTTTTTCATTACTATCCCAATACATATTTTCACCAAGTGTTGCACCTTCAGAAACTAATAAGCAATCTCCTCTCTTTACATCAACTTTCATCCACTTTTCATATACATCATTACTTACGAATCTAATGTCATTTAAATTTGATAGTTTTCCTCCATGAACATTTTTTGCAGAAATTGTCTTAATGCCTTGCTTAACCCAATCCCCCCCCATTTTCTTGGGAGTCTTCCCTCTGTTGTCTATAATTAGTTCAATACATTTACCTAATTCAACTTCTTCTACCTTATTAAAAATCATATCCAATTCTCCCTAAATTGTTTTTTATTTCATCTTCAAGGTGTCTAGATTTTGCAAATAACTCTGCCAATTCACTTGTTAGTTTCTCCATCTTTTCTTCAAAAGGAATTCCATCGTCTTCTATTTCTTCCATTTCTACATATCTACCTGGTGTTAATACATATTCATGTTCCCTTACCTCATCTAAATATATTGACTTACAAAAACCTTGAATATCTTTATAGTTCCCATTAAGATTTCTCCAATTATGATAAGTATTTGATATATTTTTAATATCATCATCTCTTAGTTCTCTATGTTTTCTATCAATCATTTCCCCTAATTTTCTAGCATCAATAAACAATATTTCATTTTCTCTCTCTCTAAACTTAGAATTATCTTTTCTATTTCTATTTAATATCCATAAAGATACTTCTATTCCTGTTGAATAAAATAGTTTACCTGGTAATGCTACTATAGCATCAATTAATTTTGCCTCCACTAGGTTTTTCCTTATTTCACCTTCATTAGATGTATTTGAACTTAAAGCTCCATTAGCAAGAACTATACCTGCACAACCATTTGGTGCTAAATGATACACCATATGCTGTAACCATGCATAATTTGCATTGCTTTCTGGTGGAGTACCATATTTCCATCTTACATCACCTGTTAATTTATCTCCGCCCCAATCACTTATATTAAAAGGTGGATTTGCCAAGATAAAATCTGCCTTTAGAGTTTTATGTAAATCATTATGGAAAGTATCATCATGATGTGAACCAATATTTGCATCAAGCCCTCTTATTGCAAGATTCATTCTACAAAGCTTCCATGTAGTAGAATTTAACTCTTGTCCATAAATAGATAAATCATTGATTTTTCCTTGATGCTCTTCAATAAACTTTTCACTTTGAACAAACATACCACCGCTACCACAGCATGGGTCATATATTCTTCCTTGATATGGCTCTATTAATTCAACTAATGTTTTAACAACTGAAGTAGGAGTATAGAATTCTCCACCACCCTTGCCTTCTGCATCCGCAAATTTTCCCAAAAAATATTCATATACTCTTCCAAGTAAATCTTTCTCACCATTTTTATGAAGTTTTATGGTAGAAATCAAATCAATAAGTTCTCCAAGTCTTCTCTTATCAAGTTCTGGTCTTGCATATCTTTTATCAAGAACACCTTTAAGCGTAGTATTTTCCTTTTCAATTAATATCATAGCATCATCAATAAATTGTCCTATTTTAGAGTCTTTAGCATTATCTTTTATATAATCCCATCTTGCTTCTTTAGGAACCCAAAATATGTTTTCTGATTCATATTCATCTCTGTCTTCTTCAAATCCATCTCCTTCTTCTATAAGTTCATTATATTTTGTTTCAAATTTATCAGAAATATATTTTAAAAATATAAGTCCTAATACTACATGTTTGTATTCTGCTGCATCCATGCTATTTCTTAATTTATCCGCAGATTTCCATAGTGTTTCTTCAAATCCAATATTTCCCGTTGACATTTTGCATATCTCCTTTATTTTAGAAATTATAATCATCAAAAATTTCAAACATTTCGCTTTCAAATTCTTCTTGGCTTTCATCACTATTTATTTTATCAGGTAAAACTTCTAAATAATGAGCCAAGGCTTCAATAGTTCTATGAAGAATAACTTCTTGCTGAGCTTTATTTAATAGTTTAATAATGAGTTTATATGTATCCATATATGGATTATCTTCTACCATATCTAAAGTCTCTTTAAATTTTGAAACAAGCTTTGCCTTTTCTATCTTTGTTTCAATAATATTCATTTCTTTCTTATTATAAACAGGCACTTCATAGATATCATTAGTTTCTTTTATCATAAATTGTTTATCATATTTTTCGATTACAGGATTTAGTTCCTTTTTTATTTTTTCTTTTTGAATTTCAAGTTTTTCTATTTCACTTAATTCCTTAGGAAAATATTCCTTGCTGATTCCAAACATTTCTTCAAGTTTTGGCAAATATTTTTTAGGTATGCTCTGTTTACCTTTAATCCATAAATTAATATTCTGTTTCTTTAATCCAAACTTTTCAGCAAGCTCTATATGTTGTATATTATATAAACCTAATATATATTCAAGCCCAATCAATGAACCACCACCCAATAAAATATTGTCTTAGTCAATATATTTATAGTATACAACCATTTTTTATACAAATCAATTATATTTTCAAATTTTAGACATTTTATTTAAGCATAATAAAAAGCATTCAATCCTTTCACATAGATACTGAATGCTCTTTATTGTACCTAATTACCCTCTAATAAATTCCAAAACAATACTTAATATACTGGCTTCTATTTGTATCAAACTTAAATCCCTGTTTTTTAAGCAATTCCAATATAAACCTATCTACTCCATAAGGAGTTTTATGCTTTTCAATAAGTTCTTTATTCATCTTTATTTTATAATTATCTAATGTTATCCTAAATTCATTATCATTTATTATTTCCAATTTAACTTCTTTTCCAAATTCTTTACTTAATGCATTTACTACCACTTTGATAAATTCTTCTGCCTTCATGTTCTTAGCCATGTACCCTCTTTGAATTCCTGATGTATTCATACAATTCAACTCCTATAATTTATTTTCAAAACAAAAAATCTCCTTACCCTAAGATAAGAAGATATCAATCCATCATTTATTTCACCTCCTCATCGTCTTTAGCTGAACCACCTTACATAATGCAGGTTGGTATAGGGTCACTGAGCTAAATCTCTACCCTAACTCTTGATATTTTGGTGTTTAATTTTTACAGTTTTAGTATAGCACTTTTGTTTTTGAAATACTATACTTTTTTAAGATTTAAATATAATAAAAAGCACCTACCGAAGCAGATGCCCTTTATTATACTTAAATCTTTATTTAATTCTATTCTATACTTCCGTTACTACTTCAGCCTTAACTTTACCCTTAACTTCCTTATCGTAATACTCCTTATTATATAGTAGTACGCACGTCTCAACGTGCCATGTCTGAGGAAACATATCCACTGGCTGCACTTCCACTGTCCTATATCCTTCCCTTTCTAAAATAGCTAAATCTCTTGCAAGAGTTCCTGGATCACAGGACACATAAACTATTCTTTCTGGTTTCATGCTGCCTATAGCTTCTAATAGAGACTTTTCGCAGCCCTTTCTTGGTGGGTCTACAACCACTACATCGGCTTTTATGCCCTTATTAATTAATTCAGGTATTACTTCCTCAGATTTACCAACTATAAACTCAACATTATCTACCTTATTTTCCTTAGCATTAACCTTAGCATTTTCTATAGCCTGTTCTACTATTTCTACCCCATATACCTTTTTAGCCCTTTGAGATAAAAATAGTGAAATAGTTCCCGTACCACAATATGCATCGAAAACTACTTCATTACCAGTTAAACCCGCATATTCCAATGCTTTATTGTAAAGCACCTCAGTTTGCATTGGATTAACTTGAAAGAAAGATAATGGAGATATGTTAAATTTAAATTTTCCAATATAGTCACTTATATGATCTTCACCATATAAAGTTATAGATTCATGTCCTAGTATAACATTAGTCTTCTTGGTATTTATATTTTGTATTATGCTAGCTACGCCATCTATATTCTCTCTAATCATTTCTACAAATTCTTCACTGAATGGTAACTGTCTTTTTCTAGTTACTATAACTATCATTATTTCCTTTGTAATAAAACCTCTTCTTATCATTATATGTCTTATAATTCCTTCGTCTAATGCTTCATTATAAGCTTTAATGTTATACTTTTTCATCCATTCTTTAGTCAGTGATACTACTCTATCACCTATTTCATCTTGTATATAACAAGTATCCATATCAATTATATTATGGCTTCTTGGAGCATAGAAACCTATCTTTATTTCTCCGTTTTCTTCTCCTACAGGAAGTTGAACCTTATTCCTATATCTATAGGGATTTTCCATACCAATAGTATCATGCAAAATAGCCCCTTTTTCTTTACCAGAAACCGACAACAAACTACCAGTTAATGGTGCCTTGTCACTAGTTACTGGCACTTGGTCACTAATCTTAAGTTTTCCTATTCTTTCAAGTACATCTTTAACTCTATTTTTCTTAAAATCTAGTTGACCTTCATAGCTTAAATGTTGAAGTCTACAACCTCCACATCTTTTATAAATGCCGCAAACAGGCTCTCTTCTCTCCTTAGCCGGCTCAATAACTTCTAATAGTTTCCCAAAAGCAAAACTTTTCTTTAGTTTTACAATTTTAATTTTAGCCCTCTCTCCAATTAAAGCACCATCTATAAAAATTGTATAGTCTTCTATTTTAGCTACTCCTTCACCTTCAAATCCTAGTCCTGTAATTTTAACTATGTATTCTCCATTTTTCTCTATAGGTATTATTTTGTTCATTTTCTTCTACCTTTCTATTAAAAACTTTTCCTAATATATTAAAGCCATTTTAAAACATAGACTTATTCTATTATGTTTACAAAATCCATATCCTTTATACATTTTATCAAAAAGCCCTTAAATATAATATAGCTTTAAGCAAAATAAGAATGCACTATAATAAATGCATTCTTATTTAAATATAACAATTCCTATTTGATATAAGATAGGTAAAAATATAGCTGGAAGTAAGTTTGCAACTTTAACTTTAGTTGCACCTAACATATTAAGTGCTAAAGCAATTATTAAAAATCCTCCTATGGCTGTCATATTCGTTATTACAGAAGTAATTAATACTCCTTTTAAAAATGACGCTCCTAAAGTTATTAATCCTTGATATATGAATACAGATACAGCCGAAATAGTAACTCCTATACCTAAAGATGATGCAAATACAATAGATGTAATACCATCTAAGACTGACTTTGCAAAAAGTGTTTTATGATTTCCCATAAGTCCACTTTCAAGAGATCCTATAATGGCCATTGCACCTATACAAAAAAGAAGACTGGATGTTACAAATCCTTTCGCAACTTGTCCACCTGTTTTGTTTAATTTTTTTTCTATATTACTTCCCAGTATTTCAATTTTTTCATCAATATCAATCTTTCCACCTATCCCTGCACCTATTACAGTAGATATAATTATTACTAGTACACTGCTAGATTCTAGTTTATTGGATACTCCTATAATATTTAAAGCTCCAATAAAAAGTACACAAAGAGCAAGTCCATCCATTACAGTCTTGCTTACTTTTTCACTCAATCCCCCTTTAACTAGCATTCCTACAAAACTCCCTGCTACAATAGCTAAGGAATTCACTATTGTTCCAAGCATCCCCACACCTCCATAGTATAAAGCCCCAAGATTTAATATAGTTATTATAAACTTTTTATTCCATAAAAGTAAGTAGTTTTTCAAATAAAAAAAGAGCACCCTAAATAGGATGCTGAGAATGGAATCAGTTGCATACAATATATTTTATTATTTTAACCATTTTTCACAAAATTATACTTTATAAGCATTACAGTCAAAACTTTTTATTTATTGCATGCATATCTACTTATTAAGTTTTACATAACATTGTATCATATATTTTACAATATAGCTAGTAGTTTTTTACTTTAATTTATAAGTTAAGAAAGTTGCGACACAACTTTTTAGCGAATAACTAATAGTGAAAAGTGAATAGTGATGGAGAAAAGTTATCCTTAGCTATTAACGAAAACTGTCAAGAATATTACACAAATAAAACAGTTAATTTTTAAGAACATTTTTCTTTCCAAAATTGATTTGGTGTTTTATAATCAAGCGATGAGTGCATTCTATCACTATTGTAGTACAACTCAATATATTTGATAATTGCACGCTTCGCTTCCTTGAACTTTAATTTTGAAATATCCTCAATTTCTTGCTTAAGGGTTTTCCAAAATGTTTCTATAGGTTGATTGTCACTTGGATTTCCAGGTCTAGACATGCTTGAACGCATTTTGTAACCTATAAGAATATCCTTTGTAGCGTTTGAGGTATACTGACAACCACGATCTGAATGAAATATAACACCCTCTGTAGGCTTAAATCTATGATACGCCATGTTTATAGCTTCATGTACTATTTCTTGTCTCATGTGAGTGTTTATATTCCAACCTACTATTCTACGCGAAGCTACATCAATTATTGCACTTAGATAAAGCTTAGATTTATAGATTTTTATTTCAGTAATATCAGCACACCAAAGAGCATTTGGATTAGTGATAGAAAATTTATCTACAACCAAATTCTCACTAAGATATTCTGCAGATGTCTTTTTAGCGTAGCTTTTACGTTTTTTACCACATTTAGGTTGTAGTCCATTATGCTTTAATATTGAAGTAATTTTGGGTTCCGAGACATGGATATCCCTATTCAAAAGTTCTTTTCTAATACGAATTCTACCATAGTTTCCATGATGTCTTTTAAAACAATTAATTACTTCCTGCTCAACCTCTATTTCTTTAACTGTCTTACATTTGAATTTGTGTTTATACAAGCCACTTCTTGACACTTTTAAGATACGGCATACTAGGCTTGTGTCATATTGATTGAGTTCTTTTTTGGCAAACTCTAATCGTGCTTTTGTTGTTTCGCAAAGTATGCCGCTGCTTTTTTTAGTATTTCAACCTCTTGCCTGAGAATTTCATTTTCCTTCTCAAGTTTCTTTAATTTAGCGTCCTCTGGACGAAGCTTTCCACTACCTACAAAAGCTTGATGTCCGTATGTTTTAAACTCATCAATCCATCTATATAGCATTATATGGCTAATGCCAAATTTTTCAGCGACAACCTTCGGTTTTAAACCTTCGTTTACCACTAATTCGCATGCTTGAATTTTAAAATCACTTGTATATTTTCTTGCCATAAGTACACAACCTCCATTTGTTAAAATTATACTATATTTTTAACTGTTTTAGGTGTGTACTTTTACTATACAACTTTCATCTATTCACTATTCACTTTATAAGAAAATTACATCGTAATTTTCTTATATGATATTTGCTCTTCCGTTATAAACTACTCCTCTAACAACATCCATAGTTATAAATGTCCCTGTTCTTATAGATTCTGTTGCTCCGCCAGCATTACAGATAAGTGGTACTCCTCTTGATAGACATTCGATAGCCATATGTGATGTTAATCCACCTTCTTCAGCTATAATTCCAGCTACTCTATCTAAAACATTCATGTAGCCTTTATCTAAATTTCTAACTATTAAGATATCATCATTTTCTACTAAATCAACAGCTTCTTCAGGATTTCTTATAATTTTAGCTGTTCCAAATCCTGGATAAGAACCTGCTCCTTTCCCTTGGACAAGAACATCTCCTACAATGTGTATTTTCATCATATTTGTTGTTCCTGAATAGTGAACTGGTATTCCTGCTGCTACAACAACTAGGTCTCCATTTTTAATGTATCCTTCTTCTTTTGCTTTATTTACAGATTCTATTATCATTTCGTCAGTAGATTCAAATTTTCTAGCATGTATTGGGAATACACCCCAATTAAGAGCAAGTCTTCTAGCAACCTTTTCATTAGGAGTTACTGCTATTATTGGACATTCTGGTCTATACTTTGAAACCATTCTAGCAGTGTTACCAGTTTGAGTTGCTGTTATTATTGCTGATACATTTAACTCTATAGCAGTAGTGCAAGTAGCCAAACTTATGGCATTTGCTACATTTGATAGAGCATTTTCCTTTCTCTTGTTTAACGCAGCTAAATAATCAATTTGCTCTTCAGCGGTTCTTGCTATTTTTGCCATGGTATTTGCAGCTTCTATAGGGTACTTACCATTTGCTGATTCTCCACTTAACATTACAGCATCTGTACCATCGAATATTGCGTTAGCTACGTCTGAAGCTTCAGCTCTTGTAGGTCTTGGATTTCTCATCATTGAATCCAGCATCTGAGTTGCAGTTATGACAGGCTTTCCTGCTTTATTGCACTTTTCTATAATCATTTTCTGAACTAGTGGAACTCTTTCTATAGGGATTTCCACACCCATATCTCCTCTAGCTACCATTATTCCATCAGAGAATTTAATTATTTCATCTATGTTGTCAACGCCTTCTTGGTTTTCTATCTTTGAGAATATTTGAATGTCGCTTCCACCATTTTGTTCAAGTATTTTTCTAATAGCTAAAACATCCGCAGCTTTTCTTATAAATGAAGCAGCAACCATATCTACATCCTGCTCACACCCAAATATTAAATCTGATTCATCTTTTTCTGTAAGAGCTGGAAGATTAATTTTAACATTAGGGACGTTAACTCCTTTTTTGCTAGATACTACTCCACTGTTTGCTACTTTACAATGTATTTTATTCTTTTCTATTTCTTCTACCACAAGCCCTACTAGTCCATCATCTATCAAGATTGAATTTCCTGGCTTAACATCTTCGTATAATTTATCATAGGTTACAGCACATTTTGTTTCGTCACCAACTATATCTTCTCCACAAATTATAGTAAACTTATTTCCTTCTTTTAGCTCTACTTTGTCTGCAAAATTCTTTGTTCTTATTTCTGGTCCTTTTGTATCAAGCACTATGGCTATTGGCTTACTATGAGTTTCTCTTAATCTCTTTATTAAATCTATTCTTCTTCCGTGTTCTTCATGATCTCCGTGAGAAAAGTTAAGTCTTGCAGCATTCATTCCTGCCTTAATCAATTCTGATAATATTTGTTCATTATCACTTGTAGGTCCGATTGTAAAAACCATTTTTGTTTTTTGCATACATTACTCTCCTTTAAGTTATAGTCTTAGTAAGATAGTATATTAGCTATATTGTATAATTCATCATCAAATTTATTTTCCATAGAAAGGGCCTCTTCTATATCATCATCAATTACTTTATTTTGTCTTATACCAACTACTCTAGATGATTTTCCTTCTACTAATAATTCAACTGCTCTTGCTCCGACCCTTGAAGCCAATATTATATCAAATGCACTTGGACTTCCTCCTCTTTGTATATGTCCTAGCACTGTTGCTCTTGTTTCTATTCCAGTTACCTCTTGAACTTTTTTAGCCAAAGGCTCCGCTTTACCTGCTCCTTCTGCTAAAATAACTAAGTTATGAAGTTTACCTCTTAATTTTCCTTCTAGTATAGTTTTGCACAAATTATCTTCACTAAATTCTTTTTCTGGTACTATTACGCTTTCAGCTCCACCTGCAACTCCTGCATATAGTGCTAAATCTCCGCAATTTCTTCCCATAACTTCTACTATACTAACCCTTTCATGAGAAGATGATGTATCTCTTAACTTGTTTATAGCATCTAACACTGTATTAATAGCAGTATCAAACCCTATAGTATAATCTGTATAGGCTAAATCATTATCTATTGTTCCTGGAAGTCCTATAGTAGATATTCCCATCTTAGACAATAATCTTGCTCCTTGGATGGAACCGTCTCCTCCTATAACAACAATCCCATCAATTCCAAAAGCTTTTAAAATATTTACAGCTTTCTTTCTGCCTGCTTCTGTTCTAAATTCTTCACTACGAGCGGTTCTCAAAATTGTCCCACCCCTATTAATAATATCAGATACACTATGGCGTCCCATTTCAAAGATTTCACCATTAATAAGACCGCTGTATCCTCTTTGTATTCCCATAACTTTAAGGCCTTTATCTAGTCCTGTCCTAACTACTGCTCTTATAGCAGCATTCATTCCTGGAGCGTCTCCTCCACTTGTCAAAACAGCAATTGTTTTCATTTTTTTATTCCCTCCTGACACCGTGGGACTTATTTTATCCCGTTAAACTTATAAATAAACTAGTTTAACATTATCATTAACTTTACGGATAGTATATCATTATATTTAAAACTTTTCATTCAAAATTTCGTCAAAATATAAAAATAATTTTAGTTTCTATATTTAGTATTATTTTTTCTCCTATTAATATTTTGTTTACCTAACAGATAAATATACTATTAACTTTAGAATATAAAATTAATAAATTTATATTCTAATAAATATAGCTATGTTTGTAAAAAATTATTGTATAAGTGAACTTAAAGTCATTAATATCAACATTTTTACAAACATAGCTAATTATAAAATCTTTATGTTTTCTCTTCCATATTTTTCTTTTAAAAAATCAATTAAATCATCATTAGTCTTTATCCAGTATTCTCTTGATAATAAATATTTTTTTCTATCTTCCTTAGTACATATATATATAGGCATATTTCCACTATTGGACATACAAATCGGTTTTAAATTATTCATCGCTTGTTTAACTTCTTTGTTATTCTGCACCTGTATATATAGTTTTTCACTAGAAAACTTTGTTAGTCTTTCTACGGCATCACATAATACTTTTGGCTGCTCATCTTCCCTTTTTGTAACTCTTCCTTTTATGAGTACAATTTCATCTTCTATTATGGAGTCTTTAAAAGATTCAAGTACTTTTGGGAATACAATAACCTCTATAGAACTATATAAATCTTCTAATTTCACAAAAGCCATTATACTATTAGTTCTGGTTATCTTTCTATTTACTTCAGTTATAAGCCCACCAATTATAACTCTATCCCCATCTTTGATCCTAGAGTTTTCCTCTTCTATGTGTCTTGTAACATCGTCAATAATCTCATCTTCTAATGGACCTTCTCCAATTATATCAGTAGTTTTTGCCGAAGTTCTATTTTTTAGCGCTTCTTCGTATTCTTCTAGTGGATGTCCTGTTAAATATAATCCTGTCATTTCTTTTTCCATGGAAAGTTTATACTTTTTGTCAAATTCTTTTATATCAGGATACTTTATTTCAGTTTCCTTAAATTCCTCTGTAAGAGTGGCAAATAAGCTTACCTGTCCGTCGATATTCTTTTTTCTTTGATTGGATACAGAATCCAGTACCTTTTCGTAAACAGCTAAAAGCTGTGATCGATAGGTCTGCAGACAATCAAAAGCTCCTGCCTTTATTAGACTTTCCACCATTCTTTTATTAACACTATTACTATCAACTTTATTGCAAAAATCAACAAAAGAAGTGAATTCACCTTTTTTCTCTCTTGATTTTACAACACTTTCAATAAGATTATCTCCAACATTTTTTATAGCAGAAAGACCAAATTTTATCTTTCCATCTTGCACTGTAAATTTTCCAAAACCTTCATTTATATCTGGTGGAAGAGTTTCTATGCTCATTTCCTTTGCAGCTCTAACATAAGCTGCAACTTTATCACTATTACCTTTTACGCTATTTAGCATAGCCGCCATAAATTCTGTTGGATAATAGTATACCAAATATGCTGTGTAATAAGCTACTACTGCATAAGCAGCAGCATGGGATTTGTTGACAAGTAGTTACAATAAGGCTCTTTATCCTTATCTCTTCATATTTCTATGAAGTATCGGACTATATCATTATCCAATTTTAGATTGGATACAGGGCACTCGTGGGCTTTACCATCCTATTTTTTAAGTAGGACTCCATAACCTAGTCTCTGAGCCTTCAACCTATTACTAGGCTGCTTGGCTGCGGATTTACCAATCCTTAAACTTTTTACTATATCTATAGAGTTACCTATAGCCCTTATGTCTATTACTAGCATAAGTTAGTATTTAAGGCTCTAAGGGTTTCCCCGCAATTCACCCTGTTTTCTATGTAAATCACTTTACATAGGCACTCAAAAAACTTAGCCATTTATAGTATTTACGTTCTAAAAAAACTTCTGCATTTTCATATAATAATTCAAAAATTCTAATAGATTCTTTTTTAGAGGATACTCTTAATTCCTTAATTAAAGATGTTTTTGTATTTCTAATAGAGTAACCTTTTAAACTCATCTTTTCAACTATCTCTTTTAGGAAACTTTCAGTGCCTAAAAAACTTATAGTTATGGTTGTATATTCATACTTTTTATCTAAAGTTTCACTTTTATAGTAAGAGCTATTTCTGCTTAATACTACGCTTCCATCTCCATCAAAATATCCTCTTATAAAATGCCTCTCTAAATCTTTCGGTATTAAAGGAAACTTACTCATATTAAGTGATTTGTTAGGATATAGCCCAAGACTTCTTAAGTCTTCTGCCATTATCTTTGATGAAATATTTAAAATATAGGAATAGGTAGAGTTTTCAAATCCACCTTTATTACCTTTTCTAATTAACCCATCATATTGTATACACTCTGCAACTTTTTCTACAATTTCTTTATCTTTCATTCCAAGAACAATATTATTGTAGTGTTCATCTCCAACAAATCCATCTGCATATAAAAGTCCTAAAATATATGCTTTATTTTGATTATCAATTTTATTAAAATAATTTTCATTTAGTGTATACCTGTTTTTTCTTTTTGTATTAATATTACTCTCCTTTAACACTCTAGAAATTGCTCGTTCAGAAAATCCAAGTAAATCTGAAATTTCTTTAAAACATAATTTTTTCTTATTATAAAATACATCTATTATTTTTTTCTTATCATTATCAGTTAAAAGATTATATGGAATTTTCATAATATCACCATAATTATTATTTCCAAATAACATTCTTAATATAGATGGCTAAAATACGAATGCATAACTTGCGAAGTCCATCATCTGGTCATAAATTTTATTTGCAATTTCTTCGCTAATCCCATTTCTTAAACATCCTGGTACTATTATATTTTTATTTTCATCTACGATTCCGTAGATAAAATTCTTTCTCTCTTCCTCCATGACTTTATGTTTTTTCTTAGACATGGCACGTCTAACCAGGTCACTTCTACCCATGGAGTATCCTGCTAATACTCTAACTATTTCCATTACCTGTTCTTGATAAACCATTACTCCATAGGTAACATTTAGTATTTGTTCCAGCTCCGGTGTATCATACACAATTTCATCTGGATTATTTTTGTTTTTAATGTATCTTGGAATTTCAGCCATAGGACCTGGTCTGTAGAGACTTATCCCTGCTATTATATCTTCAAGGCTTTCTGGCTTAAGCTCCTTCATGAAACTGGTCATTCCAGGTGACTCCAGTTGAAATACTCCAGCAGTCTTCCCTTTTCCAATCATCTTATATACATTTTCATCTTCAAAATTTATCTTATCCAGATTTATCTCAGTACCTGTATTTTCTTTTATAAGCTCTATAGCATCTCTAATCACTGTAAGAGTTCTTAGTCCAAGAAAATCCATTTTTAATAATCCCAATTCTTCCAAGGTATTCATAGTAAACTGTGTTACTATAGCTTCTTCATTTTTCGCTAGTGGTACGTAGTTGACCAAATGCTGGGATGCTATAACTACACCTGCTGCATGAGTTGAAGTATGCCTTGGGAGTCCTTCTAGGTCTCTAGCTACATCTATTAAATCTTTAATTCTACTATCTGATTCATAAACTTCTTTTAATTCTGGGTTCATTTCTAAAGCTTTATCTATAGTTATCCCAAGTACTGTAGGAATCATCTTGGCTATTCTATCAACTTCTGCATAGGAGTAATTCATAGCTCTTCCTACATCCCTTATACAAGCTCTTGGTGCCATGGTTCCAAAGGTAATTATTTGCGATACATTTTCTTTACCATACTTTTCAACTACATAATCTATAACTTCTCCACGTCTTTCGTAACAAAAGTCACTGTCAATATCTGGCATAGATATTCTCTCTGGATTTAAAAATCTCTCAAATATTAAACTATACTTAATAGGGTCAATCTTTGTTATACCAAGAGTATAGGCTACTAGAGAACCTGCCGCAGAACCCCTACCAGGCCCTGTCATTATTCCTTTTTCAAAAGAAAACCTAAAAAAGTCCCAAACAATTAAAAAGTAGTCTACATATCCCATTTGATTGATAATATTAAGCTCATATTCAAGTCTTTTCTCTAATTCCTCTGTTATATTTTCATATCTTTCTTGGAGACCTGTATAACATAAATCCTTTAAATATTCAAAATGATCTACTCCTTCATCCAGCGGAAAATTAGGAAGCTTTGATTCATGAAATACATAATCAAAATTACACTGTTCTGCAATTTTAACTGTGTTTTCCAGTGCTTCTGGAATATAAGAAAATATTTCATACATCTCTTCTGGAGATCTAAGATAGAACTGCTCTGGTTCATATCTCATTCTATTTTCCTCGTCCACAGTCTTTCCAGTTTGAATACATAGTAATATATCATGGGATCTAGCATCTTCTTTTTTTATATAGTGAACATCATTTGTAGCTACTAGCGGTATATCTAATTCTTTTGAAAGTTCTACAATCATTTCATTAACTCTAAGCTGCTCATCCATGCCATGATATTGAAGTTCTAGATAAAATCCATCTTTGAAGGTATCTTTATAAAATTGTGCAGCTGCTTTAGCCTTTTGTATGTTTCCATTTAATAAATTATTTGAAACTTCACCTGCAAGGCAAGCCCCAAGAGCTATTAAGCCTTCACTATGTTTTTCTAGATATTCATGGTCAACTCTTGGTTTATAGTAAAATCCATCTAAAGATGCTTTGGATACTATCTTCATAAGATTCTTATAGCCAACTTCATTTTTAACTAGAAGAACTAGATGGTGAGTTTTATTTTCTATGTCATTTCTTTTAATTTCCATGGACTTTGCTGCTACATATATTTCACAACCTATAATTGGCTTAATTCCTTCTTCCTTAGCCTTTTTATAAAAGTCTACACACCCAAACATAGCTCCATGGTCTGTTATAGCTAAACTCTTCATTCCAAGCTCTTTTGCACGTAAAATCAACTTATGAATTTTACCAGATCCATCTAAAAGACTATACTCTGTATGGGTATGTAAATGGACAAAATCAATATCTCCCAAAATTCATCCTCCTTTCTTATTTCTTTTACTTTTTAATAGTTTTATAATATCACAACAGAGCAAAGTAGGGTAGCAATATAATATAGCAGAAATTCTACCATATTGTAAATTTTCTAATCTAATTTTAATCTTCAACTAAGATTCCTTTAATTTTCCTGTCCTATGATAATAGCATAAGGTAAATTAATATATTTAATATAAATGGAGGAATAAAAATGTCAATTAATTTAGATCAAATTGATTTATTAAGAGAAAGAACTGGGGTAAGCTATAATGATGCTAAGGAAGCTTTAGAAAAGACTAACTATGATTTAGTAGAGGCTCTTGTATATATCGAAAAAACTCATAATCTTAAAACCACTAAAAAAGTATGTTGTGAAAATGATATAATGCCAAAATTAAAATCACTTGTAAAAAAGGGTAACGAAACTAGATTCATAGTTAAGAAAAAAGAAAATGTGGTAATGAATGTACCTGTAACTGTAGCTGGTATAACAACTATAGTAGCATTTCCTCTAGCTGTAACTGGAGTACTACTTGCATTAGTAACTAATCATAAAATTAAACTTGAAAAAATAGACGGAGAAGATGTAAAAGCAACTATAATTTTTGATAAAATGTCTTCTGCTGTAAACAATGTAAAAAATGAATTATCTGAACAGAAATAGACTTCTCATTTAAATAACCTACATACCTAAAGTGTAGGTTATTTTTTAAATCTACTTTTATTTGTAAAATAATATATAATTAAATATAGTATAAGTTGTAATCATAGGGGGAAATAAAAGTGGCTGGTGAGAAAATTCTTGTAATCGAAGATGAAGTAAAGATTTCTAGATTTTTAGAATTAGAGCTTAAATATGAAGGTTATATAGTTGAGCAGGCATATGACGGTAGAGAAGGATTAGAAAAAGCTCTTAATGGCAATTTTCAGTTAATCATTTTAGATGTAATGTTACCTTCTCTTAACGGAATGGAAGTTTTAAGAAGGCTTCGCCAATCCTCTGAAATTCCTGTTATAATGTTAACTGCTAAAGATCAAATAACCGATAAGGTTATGGGACTAGATATAGGTGCAGATGACTATATGACTAAACCTTTTGCCATAGAGGAACTCCTTGCTCGAATACGTGTTGCCTTAAAAAGACATAGCAATATTCAAAAGAAAACAAATCTAATGCAAGTGGACAAATTAACTCTAGATTTAGATACCTATACAGTAACTTTTGAGGGTGAAAATATAGAATTAACAAAGCGTGAATTTGATTTATTAAAGTATCTAATTGAAAATGAAAACATTGTTTTGACACGAGATAAAATTCTAGAGAAAGTATGGGGATATGATTATATAGGTGACACAAATGTTGTAGACGTGTATATAAGATATTTAAGAACTAAAATAGACGAAAAGTTTAATCAAAAATTTATCCATACAGTTCGAGGGGTGGGTTATCTTTTAAAACATGAATAATATGAAATTTACCTTTAAAATAACTCATAAAATCATAAACTTAATTACATTTTTAATTAAATTTATAACAAATTTTTTAGTGAACCTAATAAAAGGCTCCTTTGGGAGCCTCGGAAAAAGGCTAAGATTTTCTATAACTTTCAAAATGACCGTTATATATGCACTAATTTTTTTAGTACTTATTTTTTCAATCAGTACTGGCATTTTATTTGGATTTAGATATTTTTTAATAAATCAATCACAAAATATTGTTGAAAAAAACAATAAAATTATAATCACATATATTAAAGAAAAGTCTGAAATCCCCAATGGTATAATAGATGAAATTGTGAAGTCTGATAATATTAATTTCACTATATTTGATAAGGATAAAAATGTAGTCTTTTCAACTCAAAAAGATAAAAATCTTATTTCTTTTTATAAAGATATTGATTCATTAAATATTATAACTAATGCCGAAGGGGACATTATGATACTGAACAATCAAGTATCTGATAATAATAAAATTTACTATGTTCAGCTGTCCAAAAATCTTATTCAAGAAAACTTTTACTTGCAGACATTATTTATAATATTATTAACTATAAATATTATATCTCTGATAATTATAATAGTTATATGCTCAAAAACCAGTAAAAAAATGTTATCTCCTATTTCAGATATGACTAAAACAGTAAAAAAAATATCTGTTGAAGCTTTAGATACTAGGCTTAACATAAGTGGTTCTAAGGATGAATTAAAGGAGCTTGCTGAAACTTTTAATGCCATGATAGATCGTATACAACAGTCCTATGAGCAGCAAAATCAATTTGTATCTGATGCTTCTCATGAATTAAGAACTCCTATTTCAGTAATACAAGGATATGCTAACTTGCTAGACCGTTGGGGCAAAAACGATAAAAATGTATTAGATGAATCCATAACAGCTATTAAAAGTGAATCTGAAAATATGAAGAACTTAATTGAAAGCCTCCTATTTCTAGCTAGAGGAGATAAGCATTCTCAAAAGGTTGAAAAAGAGGAATTTTACCTAAATGAACTAATAGATGAAATAGTTAAAGAAACTAGGCTTATAGATAAAAAACATAAAATACTATGTGAATCTAATATGAAAGTTTCAATTATGGCGGATAGAAAGCTTCTCAAAGAAGCATTAAGAGTATTTATTGATAATAGCGTTAAATTCACTCCTGAAAATGGAGTTATTAAGTTAAATACAAAACTAGAGAAAAAATATATAGTTATTATAATTGAAGACACAGGTATAGGTATACCTAAAGAAGATCTTCCTAATATTTTTAATAGATTTTATAGAGCGGATAAAGCAAGAGCAAAAAATACTGGTGGAAATGGACTTGGATTATCTATTGCTAAGTGGATTATAGGAAAACATAACGGACAAATTATAGTTGAAAGTCAACTTGAAAAAGGAACTAAAATTAGCATTCTACTCTCTGCTCAAAAATAATTATAGCCGTGGAAATTCCACGGCTATAATTTATATCAGCTAAAATCACACAGCTAATTATTTTTTATAAAATTATAGTAATTTAATATTTTTACCATTATCCTATCAATATTAAAAAAACTTATCTACAAAATATCTATGAACCGCCTCATTTTCTGTAAGTTCAGGATGAAAGGATGTTACAAAAATATTGTTCTGCCTTGCAGCAACTATATTATCATTTATCCTTTTTAAAACTTCTACATTTCCTCCTACCTTTGTTATATAAGGTGCTCTTATAAATACTAATGGTATAGGCTCCTCTGAAATTTCAGGAATTTTTCCTTCAACTATAAAGCTATCAATCTGTCTTCCGTATGCATTTCTCTTAACAGTTATGTCCATAACTTTAAGATGCCCTTCTTCATTTCCTTCTATGTTGTCAGCCAGCAAAATCATACCTGCACAAGTACCCCAAACTGGCATTCCTTCTTCTATCCTTCTTTTTAATATAGATTTCAACTGAAATTCTCTTAAAAGTTTTCCTATAGTTGTACTTTCTCCTCCAGGAATTATCAATCCATCTATTTTTTCTATATCTGATTTATATTTAACTCTAACTGTCTCTACATTCTCTATTTTTTTTAATATATTAATATGTTCTATAACAGATCCTTGCAAATCTAAAACGCCAACTTTAATCATTTTACCATCCTCTGTTTGCAAATTCTGTATCTAGCTTGTTTATTTCAAGTCCGTACATAGCTTCTCCTAAATCCTCTGAAACCTCTGCAAGAACTTTAGGATCATTATAATAAGTTACAGCTTTAACTATAGCTTTAGCTCTTTTTTCTGGATTTGAAGATTTAAATATTCCAGATCCAACAAACACTCCATCACATCCTAATTGCATCATAAGTGCTGCATCTGCTGGAGTTGCAATTCCGCCTGCTGCAAAATTTATAACTGGTAACTTGCCATTTTTAGCAACATATTCTACCAAATCATATGGTGCTCCCATTTCTTTAGCTGCTGTCATAAGCTCTTCTTTAGGTGCAAGTTGAAGTTTTCTTATTTCAGATTGTACTGTTCTCATGTGTCTTACAGCTTCAACAACATTTCCTGTACCAGCTTCCCCCTTTGTTCTTATCATGGATGCTCCTTCTCCTATTCTTCTTAAGGCTTCTCCAAGATTTCTTGCTCCACAAACAAAAGGAACATTAAATTCTTTTTTATTTATATGGAATGAATCATCAGCAGGTGTTAATACTTCACTTTCGTCAATGTAATCTACCCCTAAAGATTCTAGTATTTGTGCTTCAACAAAGTGACCTATTCTTACTTTTGCCATTACAGGTATAGACACTGCATCTATAATTTCCTTTATCATCTTAGGATCTGACATTCTAGCAACTCCACCCTGCTTTCTAATGTCTGAAGGAACCCTTTCTAATGCCATAACAGCTACTGCTCCAGCTTCTTCGGCTATTTTAGCTTGCTCTGGATTTACAACATCCATAATAACTCCGTTTTTTAACATCTGTGCTAAATTTTTATTTAATTCGTACCTAGTATTCAATTTAATTCCTCCTCATATAATAACCAAATACATTGTACGTACAACTTTTATATAACTCATGAGCTATATATATTATTCTTCAAAATCAGTCTATAGTCAATTGTACCGATACATGTTAAGTTACTTATATGAAAATCCTAAATAGGAACTATAAATTTTTTTATAGGGTAGAATTTAAATAACTATATTTGCCCTGTGGCATATTGAACAATTATGCTTACAATGGCAACTATAAACCAAACAAAAAGTCCTAAAAATATCGGCTTAACCCCTGTTTTAAGCATTTTCTTAAAGTCTGCACTAAGTCCAACAGCTGATAATGCCATGACAATCATAAATTTTGCTAGGCTATTAAAGATAGTTACAACATTCTCACTAAATAATCCCATTGTATTTAGTAGTGAGGCAACTAAAAACCATAATATAAACCAAGGGAATATCTTGCTAAAATTGTAATTTACATTAGCTTCACTCTCATTCATTTGCTTCTTCTTTTTTACTGCTGTAATTATACTAAACACAATTGATATAGGTATTATCATAGTAGTCCTTGTTAGCTTAACAATTGTTGCATAAGCACCCGCTGCATTACTAAAAGCATAGCCTGCTGCTACCACTGATGAGGTATCATTTATTGCAGTTCCTGCCCAAAGTCCAAAGGCCTTATCAGAGAAACCTAAAAGGTGCCCTAATGGAGGAAATATTAATACTGCAATAATATTAAATAAAAATATAGTAGAAATTGAATAAGCTATCTCCATCTCGTCAGCTTCTATAATAGGAGATATTGCAGCTATAGCAGATCCTCCGCAAATCGCCGTTCCAACCCCTATTAAATTTCTTATGTTTCCTTCAACTTTCATGGCTCTTCCTAAAATATAGGCTGATAAAAATGCTGCTGTAAGAGTAAATATCATAACTGAAAATGAATCTAGCCCTGTCTTCCATACTTGTTTCAAGCTAAGTCCTGCTCCCAGCACTATAATAGCCCACTGAAGAATTTTCTTTGATGTAAATGTAATTCCCGGAACTGATATATCTGGTTTTCCTATAGTATTGTTAATGATAAGTCCTATTACTATTCCAAAAACAGCTCCCCCAATTATAGGAAATAGTTTTCCAAGAAAACTAGCAGCAACTGCAATAATTAAAACTAATACAATACCTGGTCCTTTTTCTTTTAACCAATTCATAAATCCATCTCCCTTATATAATGTACATTATTATGACTCTGTTTTAAATG
Source organism: Clostridium sp. JNZ J1-5 (assembly GCF_053901425.1). NCBI lineage: Bacteria > Bacillati > Bacillota > Clostridia > Eubacteriales > Clostridiaceae > Clostridium > Clostridium sp. JNZ J1-5. Next base: position 1,401,396 of record NZ_CM132773.1, read on the forward strand.
AATGTTGATTTTTACATTCATTTAAAACTTTCCATATTTACTTTTATATATTAATACTAGATTAAACAAAATACAAATTATACTTTATTATAAAAGTATAAGCAGAATTTATAGTTATACAATAAAATATACCTACTATAGATAATCATAAATCTTGTGTACTTTCACTAATTAAACTTAAAAAGCCTTCCTGCAGATAAACTACAGAAAGACTTTTCCTTTAAGCATAATATTGCTTATATTTATAGTAAATCAATTCCTAATTTTTCGCACTCTTCCATAACAGATTCTGACCAAATAGATGCTTGTACTTCACCTATATGTGCTTTTCTTAAAAAGAACATACAAATTCTTGATTGCCCTATTCCTCCACCCATTGTATAAGGAAGTTTTTCTTCTAAAAGCATTTTGTGAAATTCTAAGTCTACTCTATCCATACATCCTTCTTTTTCTAACTGATATAGTAAGGCATCTTTATCTACTCTAATACCCATAGAAGATAATTCTACTGCACAATTTAAAACTGGGTACCAAAATAATATATCTCCGTTTAATCCCCAATCATCATAATCTGGAGCTCTTCCATCATGTTTTTCTCCAGAAACTAGTGTATCTCCTATCTTCATTAGAAACACTGCTCCCTTATCTTTTGCTATCTTATTTTCTCTTTCTTTTGGTGTTAAATCTGGATACATATCTTCTAATTCTTGAGATGTAATAAAAGTGATCTTTTCTGGTAGTATTTTATCAATCTCTGGATATTTACAATTTACAAATTCTTCAGTACCTTTAAATACCTCATATATATCTTCAACTGTAGACTTTAATTTTTCTATAGTTCTTTCCTCTTTATTTATAACTTTTTCCCAGTCCCATTGGTCTACATATAGAGAATGTATGTTATCTAGCTCTTCATCACGTCTTATTGCATTCATGTCAGTATATAGTCCTTCTCCTGGTTCAAATCCATATCTGTATAAAGCCATTCTCTTCCACTTAGCAAGTGAGTGTACAACCTGTATTTCTTCTTTATTTATATCTAAAGCATCAAATGCTACTGGTCTTTCAGTTCCATTTAAATCATCATTAAGCCCTGATGTCTTCTTTACAAATAATGGTGCAGATACTCTTGTCAAATTTAATTTATATGCAAGTTCTCTTTCGAAGTAATCCTTTATCTTTTTTATTGCTATTTCAGTTCTTCTTAAATCTAGACTTGAATGATAATCTTCTGAAACAACAAACTTTTTAGTGTTTTCCATAAGTATGCCTCCCCTAACCTTATATAATCCATCTTTGTTTCGATTTAATAAAAATTATAACATTTTAATTTTAATTTTTCAATATTTTTTATATTATTTTATCATATTATCATTATTTTTCTTAATATATTATCATTTTATTAAAAATTATTAATTTTTACACTTATTAATAGTCAATTTAACAATTTAGCTTTTTATTTTACCATGGAACCATTGGAAATGTATGTAATTTGTATTAAAATACAATATAAGAAGGTGATTAATTATGGACAAAAAAAAGTATATTCCCTTAAAAATCTTTATACTCGTATTTTTAATTACTATCAGTCTATTTAAGGTTGAAAATGCTAGTGCCCAATCAAAAGAAGGAGATACTACTAAAGTTATACAAAATAGAGAAATAACTGAAGAGACCTTTTTAAATACTTATTATCTTCAAGAGAAATCCTACGTATTCTATCCTAAATTTCATAATGGCAAATTGCCAGTTATATTTTTCTGTCATGGTTACGGTGGTACAGATCCTAAGTTTTATAGCAATCTTATAGAACATATAGTTCTAAAAGGCTATGCAGTAGTGTATACCCCATATCCTATAGTTCCTCCACCTACAACTAAAACCTTAATAGAAAGTAAATACAAGATACTGTGGAAAGGAATTGAAGAATCAGTATCAAAGTATGGTAGCTTAATGGATTTATCTAGAATAGGTTTTGTTGGACACTCCTTTGGGGCTGGAGCCATTCCTTCTCTTGCATATAAAGCAGTACAAGATAAAGATTGGGGAGAAAGTGGTATATTTCTATATATGATGGCACCTTGGTATTCCTATGGAATAACACAAGAGCAGCTAAATAACTATCCTAAAAATACAAAGCTTGTTATGGAAGTATTTAGTGATGATACTACTAATGATCATAGAATGGCAAAAGATATATTTGAAAACATTAGCATTCCTAATAGCGAAAAAGATTTTATAACTTTATTCACCTCCTCAAATAAAGGTAAGAGGTTAAATGCCACTCACGGAACTCCTTTAGGAGGCGAATACAATATTAACACAACTAATGAGTTAGATATATATGGAATTTTTAAAATATTTGATGGTTTAGCTGACTACTCTTTTAATGGAAGCCTTGAAGGTAAAAATGTATCCTTAGGAAATAGCAGTAAAGAACAATTATTTATGGGGAACTGGCAAGATGGTACTCCTATAAAAAATTTATCTTCAACTGATACTCCTATTTTAATTAGACCTCAAGCATTTTATGATTATAAATGGGATAGTGGTTTGAATCCTAGAAAGCATAACACCATATACTCCGATGATAAAGACGGAATAAGTTACCTAAATCTTAACTATTCCGTTCCTACTAATAAAGAGTTTAAAATAACCTTTAATTCCAAACTTAATCATAAATCTATTGATAATAGTCTTATAAGCGTGTATGATAGTAATGGAAATTTAATAGATGTGAATATATCCTTAGGAAATGACAGCACCGTACTTAAGGTAACTCCAGTTAGGCCTTATTCTTCTGGGAGCAGCTATACTTTATATGTTAATAAAGGTATTTTATCTTCTTCAAATTCACCTTTAAAAAAAGTGTATGCACTTAAATTCACTACCTCTGGTACATTTAATAATAAGGATACCTTAGAAAACTTAAGTTCTGAGATGGACAAACAATTGAAGCTAGCTATATCTGAAAATGAAAAAAACTTCATTTTGTATTTAAAATCTGAGCTAGATGCATATATCGCAGATAAAACTCATGTTCCAAATGCTATACTTATATATATTAGGTATCTAGCATTAACACCTACTGAAAAAGATAACTTTATTCCTATACAAAACTATATATTAAATGAATATCCTATATCTATTAATATACTTCTAACCGCTATGGGAATAAAATAAAATTTAATTTAAAATCGATATTGGTAATGGAGAAATGTTTTATGCTAAAGAAAATTATTGCACTTATTATGTTGACATTTAGTACTACTTTTATAGCAGCCTGTGGAAAATACGAAAGCTCATCAAATGATATTGTAATGCAATATGAAGAGATAGCTAAAAAACTCCAAAAAAAACAACCTGAAGACAAAGATCCTGTTAAGGATCCTAATTTTATATCACAAATTGAGAGTTTAGCATCTAAATCATTAGAGCTTCAGTATAATAAATCTAACGAAAAAGCTCTGTTGGATATACTTTCTACTGATTATATAAAAAAATTAGATAATTACTTTTATAAAGTAAAATCAGTTCCATATAAAATATTAAACTTTTCACCTATTTCAAACTTAGATGCTAATTACAATAAGTTTAGTATAAAAGTTAAGATCAAAGATAAAATGGGTGAATATGAACAAGAAATGATTATTATTAAAATTAATGATAAATACTATATTGATAATATTTTATATAAAGAGTATTAATAAAAGAGCATTAATTCCTATGCAAGGATTAATGCTCTTATTATATGGTTACTCATATAGTGCTTTTTATATTTCATAATCAACTGCTGCTGAACTTTGTAACATAGGCTTTAAATTTTTTAAAACTTCATTTACATGATATGGATGTACTTGATAATCATCCATATCCTTTTTAGAATCAAATCTAGTAATAAGTGCTATATCATATGATCTTTCAGAACGAACTACATCTACTCCAACTTCTAATCCCTTTAGCTGCTCTATTTTTCCTTCCATATCAACTAGTAATCTCCTAGCTTTCTCCAGATTATCTATTGTAGGTTCTTTTAACTTAAAAAATACAACATGTGTAAACATAAATTAATCATCTCCTTTATAATATCTATATCTTTTAATAGGTTAAGGTTGTTTTAAAGATTGTTGAGTTCATTATTTTATCTTAATATTTTAGCTGAAAGCATTGCTTTCGCAATTAAATCCTTCTTCTTGTACATATTTACTTCTACCTTACAGAAGCTTCTTCCTATATCTATAACTTGTGTACATATTTCTATTATACTATCCATTTGTACCGGCTTCATAAAATAAGTTATTATACTATCTACAGATATATTTATATTATTTCTATACCTTAAAGTTAGTATTCCTGCTGTGGAAAGTAACATATTTAAAGAACTCCAGGAAGCTGTACCCAACTGGTCAAGCATCTCCGGTATTATTTTTCCAGAAAACCTCATTATATCATCTTCTACTTTATATTCGAAATTTTTAAGTATTAAATCTTCTATAGTTTCTCCCACTTGAGGTTGCCTAGTTATATACTGTAGTGCCTTAATTATATCCTCTCTTCCTACAATTCCTATTAGTTTTCTCCCCTCTACTACGGGACATATTTCTATGCCTTCCCATCCCATTACATGAGCAGAATATGCAATTGTAGTTTTTCTTCTAACCGTTATTGGTTCTTTTATCATTATCTTACTTATTAAAATTTCATCATTATTACCATCACTAGGTAAATCTTTCATAGTTACAATTCCAACAACATTCATATCTTCATCTACTACAGGATATCTCTCGTGCTTAGTTTTTTCAATTAACTTTTTAAAAGAACGAACAGTATCCGTAGCTTTTAAGTATTCTGGTTCGGTTCTCATTATATCTTCTACTAATACAATATCTTTTTTTATAAGATTCTCAGATATAGCCTTATTTATCATAGTTGCCACTGTAAAACTGTCATAACTAGAAGAAATTATAGGTAATCGTTTACTATCTGCTAGCTTCCTAATTCTATCACTACAAGAAAAACCTCCAGTTATAAGGACAGCACATTCATTTTCTAGCGCAATTTCTTGCATATCTTCCCTATTTCCTACTATAATTAAACACCCAGGTAGTATGTATTTTTTTCCTTCATTAAGCTGCATAGCACCAATAATGAATTTATTTAATCTTTTATGTATTCCATCCTTTCCGCCTAATAGTGTTCCATCCACAATATTTACAACCTCTGCGTAACTAAGGGACTCAATACTTTTCTTTTCTACCTTCTCTATTCTAACAGTACCTACTCTAGGGATAGTAGATACAATACCTAAAGTTTCCGCGTCTTTTATAGCTCTATATGCAGTCCCGTCACTTACTCCTAATTCACTTGCTATACTTCTTACAGAAATTTTAGTTCCAACCTCTAGTGATGATATATATTTTATTATCTCTTCATGTTTTGACATATGTTGTACCTACTTTCCTTCTTTTCTTAATTCTTCTGCTATTTTTTCTATTCTCCTTAATCTATGGTTGATACCAGACTTTCCAACGGGAGGATCTAACATTTGCCCAAGTTCCTTTAATGACTCATTAGGATATACTAATCTTAATTCTGCAACTTCTCTTAAATTTTTAGGAAGTCTCTTTAAGCCTATTTCATCTTCTATCAATTTTATGCTTTCTATTTGTCTTACCGCTGCATTAACTGTTTTACTTAGATTTGCTGTCTCACAATTAACTAACCTATTTACATTATTTCTCATTTCTTTCATTATTCTAACATTCTCAAGTTCTAAAAGGGATTCGTGAGCTCCTATTATATTAAGTAAGTCTACTATTTGTTCTCCTTCTTTTAAGTAAATAACGTAACTTCCTTTTCTTTGAATAACTTTGGAATTTAATCCATAGCTATTTATAAGTTTGCTTAATTCTCCAGCATATTCATCATGATGAGTAACGAATTCAAGATGGTATGTCTTCTCTGGATTACTTATACTTCCTCCCCCTAAGAAAACCCCTCTTATAAACACTCTTTTGCAATCATCTGATGGTATTATTCTCTTTGGAATGCTATAATCTAATAAAATCATTCCATCATCTTCTTTAAGTACACCAACTTCTTTCAATAGTTCTTTTACACCCATTTCATTATCTACCATAACAGAATATATATTATTCTTTTTAAGTGAATTACTTTTTTTTACAAAAATCTTTGTATGAATATTAAAATGTTCCTTTAGTAGCTTAAATGTAAGTCTAGCAATAGCAGGATTTTCTGTAGAAATTCTAAAATTCATCTTCATATCTCCACTAAATCCTAATGTACCACTTACTTTCATTATTCCTGATAGCTCAGCAATAGCCTCTTCTCTAGTTAATTCCGCCTGCCTGCATACTTCATTTTTTACCTTTGAAGAAAATGACATTTTCCTTCTACTCCTTACTCTTTTTATTTTCTTTTAGCCTTTGTGATAAATAAAAATATTCTATTATTTTCTTTCTATCATATAAAAGTTTCTTATCCATTATTATTTCCATAATAAACTTGGCTAGTTTATCTGGATCATGTCTTACAAAACCATTTTTAATTGTAATAAAATCTCCCTCAATAACTTTCACATTCATGTCCATAATATCTTTTTCATTTATTTTAACTGGCTTTGCATTTTTTTCTAGATACTTCTCTTTTATTACATTATTTATTTCCTGTGTATTTGTAGCCACATAATCTATAATCCCATTTCCACCATGTTTGAAAATAGCTCTTATATGGTCAGCAGCATCGTAATCATCAGTTTCTCCCTCTTGTGTCATTATATTAGAAATATATATTTTTAAAGCTTTACTATCTTTTAAAGCCTTACTAATATCTTTAACTAGAAGATTTGGAATAACACTTGTGTATAAACTTCCTGGACCTAAAATTATTGCATCTGCATCTTTTATAGCCTCAACTGCTTCATCCAGTGCTCTAGCACCTTCTGGCTCAATAAAAATTCTATCTATTTTACTTTTCTGCCTTATAGCTTCTGTTGGTATATTAGACTCTCCTTGGACTACATTTCCATTTTTTAATTTTGCTTTAAGCATCATATCCTCTAGAGTAACTGGTAATACCCTCCCGGTTACTGCTAAAACTGAACTCATCTTTTTAACTGCTTCTTCAAAATTATTAGATAGACCATCCATAGCAGCTAGAAATAAGTTCCCGAAACTTTGATTTTTTAAATTTCCTTCTTTAAATCTGTATTGAAGTAATTCTTCCATTAGAGGTTCAGTATCTGCCAAGGCCAATATACAGTTTCTAATGTCACCTGGAGGTAATATCCCAAGTTCTTCCCTTAAAGCCCCGGAACCGCCACCATCATCACCTACTGTTACTATAGCTGTTATGTTAGAAGTGTAATATTTTAGTCCTCTTAACATGGTTGAAAGTCCTGTTCCACCGCCTATAGCCACAATCTTTGGCCCTTTTACTAGGAGTCTTTTTTCATATATAAGGTTTTCTAGTTTTGTAGAATCTATTGATACACTCAAATATCCTTTATTAATCAAAGCAATAATTGAACGTATTCCTTGAGTAATTGATATATATAAAATCATAATTCCTGCTAAAATTAGAAAGCCATAAAATAACTTATAGTTTATAGTAATATTCACTCTGTTAAAAAACTCCACAGCAGCAAAAACTATAAATAGGATTCCCATAGCTCCTAGTGAAATCCATCTTTTAACTCTTATGCCAGGCTTTAACCACTGTGCTGCTTTCATGATTTTACCTTACCTTTTACATCTTTGTTTATATCCCTATGCTCCTTACTTATTTTGTGTCCTTTTTCTTTTAACTTTTCATATATTGTATTTGCAATAGTTACTGAACGGTGTCTTCCACCTGTACATCCTATAGCTACAATAAGTTGTCTCTTTCCTTCTTTAACATAGTTAGGAATTAAAAATTCCAACATATCTTCTAATTTATTTATAAACTCATTAGTTTCTTTAAAGTTTAATACATAATCTTTTATGGATTTATCATTTCCTGAAAACTCTTTAAGTTCAGGTATATAATAAGGATTAGGCAAAAACCTTACATCAAAAACTAAATCTGCGTCTACTGGTATCCCATATTTAAATCCAAAAGACAGCACATTAATCATAAGCCTATTCTCCATTTGAGAATCATCTCCATAGATTTGTGATATCTTTTCTCTTAACTGCATAGGAGTCATTTCTGAAGTGTCAATTATATTTGTAGCTCTATACTTTACTTCATTTAATCTATTTCTCTCTAATTCTATTCCTTGAAGAATTCTTCCCTCTGGTGCAAGAGGGTGCTTTCTTCTAGACTCTTTATATCTTTTTACTAATACATTATCATTAGCATCTAAAAATAATATTTCATATTTATAATTTTGTTCTTTTAAATATTTTAAGTTTTCAAATAAATCGTCGAAAAACTCTCCACCTCTTATATCTATAACTAATGCTATCTTATCAATTTTACCATCAGTCTGATAACAAGCTTCCGCAAACTTTCCCATTAAGGTTGGAGGTAAATTATCCACGCAAAAATATCCTAAGTCTTCTAAACTCCTAATAGCTTGACTTTTACCTGCTCCTGACAGCCCTGTTACGATGACAAACCTCATATATACTCCTCCTTGCATTAGTACAGTCTTATTTTTTTATTATAACACGTTTTTTATATAAAATGCTATTTTGTTAAAAGCAATTTAATACACCTATTTCAATAGAATATATTACTAAAATAAAAAGACTAACATGGTCTTACCCTATATTAGTCTTTATTTGGATTCAATTACTATAAAATTATTTAAATTTTACTAATTTGCTTTATTTTCGACTTTATATTCATCTTCTCCAATTATTCTAACTTCTGTGCTTAACTCAACATCAAACTTTTCTTTAACTCTCTGCTGAACTACTTTAATTAAATCTAAGATTTCCTTGGCAGTTGCATTCTCCTTATTAATTATAAACCCTGAATGCTTCATTGATACTTCTGCACCGCCAACTTTTGTACCCTTTAAACCAGTATCTTCAATAAGCTTAGCAGCAAAAAAACCTTCTGGTCTTTTAAAAGTGCTTCCTGCTGAAGGATACTCCAATGGTTGCCTTTCTTTTCTTCTTCTCATTAAGTCATCCATTCTATTCTTTATTGCTTCATGGTCACCTTTTTCTAATTTGAATGTTGCCTCTAAAACCACATAGCTATATTTTAAAATAGCACTCATTCTATAGCTAAGTTCTAGTTCATCTTTAGAAATCCTTCTGATATTTCCCTCATTATCTATCACAAGTGCACTTTCAATTACCTGAGATATCTCTCCATTGTATGCACCTGCATTCATTGTAACGGCTCCCCCTACACTTCCAGGTATTCCATGAGCAAATTCCATTCCTTTAAGGCTTCCTTGTAAAGCTGCAACTGAAGCACTTGAAAGTAATGCCCCACTTTGAGCAATAACTCTATCTGCTTCCACTTTAACTTCATTTAGTTTAGACATATTTATTACTACTCCTCTAATCCCACCATCTTTTACTAAGAGATTAGAGCCATTTCCTAATATAAAATAAGAAACATTATTTTCTCTACAAATATCAATAATTTCTTTTACTTTTTCATAAGTCCTAGGTGTAACAAATAAATCTGCAGGTCCACCTACTTTAAATGAAGTATGCTCTTTCATTGATACATCATTCATAACATCTTGCTCATCTAAAACATTTTTTAGTCTATTATTTAATTCACCATATAGAATCATTTGCCTCTCCTTGATAATTATTAAATATGTAAATAGTATAAATTATTTATTGGTACTTAATCAAGACACATATCTATTAATTTACCCTTATTCTTCAAGTATCTTAAAAATTGATCTGCATCCCTATTCATTATTAGTTCTTCTGGCATTACTATTCTTTCAAATATAGCTGATACTTTATCAAAGTTTCCAATAGTAAAACATATATGAGAGTCAGTTCCCATTATAACTTTTGTCCCATGTTTCATACATAATTCTGCTATATTTATACAAATAGGCTCACTTCCTCTACGGGAAGTTTTAAAAGAACTATTATTTATTTCGATTAAAATATTTTTTTCCTTAGCTTTTTTAACTATCTCTTCCTCATATATAGGAAACTTAGGATTTCCAGAGTGTCCTATAATATCAATATATGGATTCTCCATAACTTTTAATAATGCTTCAGTGTTCTCTTCCCTTGTTCCTGGATTTATACAAGGTTCATGAAGACTAGCTATTATTATATCAAGATTCTTTGCAGTATCTTCTGGGATATCTATGTTCCCATTATAATCTATAATATTAGCTTCACACCCATGAAGCATTGTAACACCATATATTTCTCTTGGCAATACCTTAAAATTATCAAAATACCAAATATGAGGTGCACCTGGCATATTTGGGCCATGTTCTGTAGTTCCTAAGAGCTTAAGTCCTATTTCGGATGCATATTTTGCATTTTCTAATAAAGTACTATATGCATGGCCACTAGCCAGGGTATGTGTATGCACATCAAGAACATATTTCACAAACAACACTCCCTTTTACTTTTCTTTGTGAAAATAATCTATTATACTTCCAGCCGCCTTTTCATTAATTGATTCTGTATTTATTAATTCTTCATAGGAGGCATTTCTTATATTTTCTATACTTCCAAATTTCTTTAATAGTTCTTTTCTCCTTCTAATACCTACATTTGGTATTTCCTCCAACACAGAATGCAGGATTCTCTTATCCCTTAAACTTCTATGATACGTTATAGCAAATCTGTGTACTTCGTCTTGAATTCTTGTAATTAAATTCATAACTTTTGCATTAGATTTCATTTCTATCTCTTTATTATTATACACTAAACCTCTAGTTTTGTGTTTGTCATCTTTAACCATACCACAAACTGGTATATGGATATTTAAGCTTTGTAATACCTCTAATGCTACATTTACTTGTCCTTTACCGCCATCCATTAAAATTAGATCTGGAAATATACTAAATTTAGCTCCACTTAATAGTAGTTTTCTTTCCTGTATCTCCTGAACCTCACTAATTCCATGTTTAAATCTTCTAGTGAGTATTTCTCTCATACTATCATAATCATTTGCACCTTTTACTGTCTTTATTTTAAATCTTCTATAATCACTATTTTTAGGCTTTCCAGCTTCAAAAACTACCATAGTCCCTACAGAATCTACACCTTGTATGTTAGATATATCATATGCCTCTATTCTATCAGGCATTTCTTCTAATTCAAGTAATTCAGCTAATTCCTTTAATGCATTTTTATGCAATTCCTTATCTGTTTTTATCTTTAATTTAAACTGCTCTAAAGTATTTTTGGCATTACCCTCTACTAAGTCCAACATCTTTCTTTTTTCTCCCTTTTGTGGAACCTTTATAGACACTTTTGCTCCCCTTTTAGAAGTTAGCCAGTCTTCTAAAAGTTCTGTATCAGCGGCCTCCGGTACATATAATGTCTTAGGTATAAAAGCTGTTCCTCCATAAAAATCCTTAATAAAGTTCGAAATAATCTCTGCTCTCTCTGTAAAAATGCTATTATCTAAAATGAAATGTTCTCTTCCTACTACTTTTCCACTTCTAACGAAGAAAACTTGAGCACACCAATCTTCATCATCACTATATACATTTATAAAATCTTCATTTTCAAAGTTACTAGAAATTATCTTTTGTCTCTCTCTTATCTTTTCAATTGCCAGTAATTTGTCTCTAAATGAAGCTGCTTTTTCAAAGTCTAGACTTTCAGCTGCTCTGTTCATTTCTTCTTTTAAGTTCTCTATTATTTCACTTTCCTTACCTGTAAGCAGATCAATTATCTGTTTTATAGTATTGCCATATTTTTCTTTATTTATATATCCCGCACAAGGTGCTGTACATAAATTTATATGATAATTTAGACACGGCTTTATATATTCTCCATTTTCCTTGATAGATAACCTACAGTTTCTTATAGGAAAAACTTTTTTTATAAGCTCAATAGTCTCATAAACCGCAGATGCATCGGGATATGGTCCAAAATATTTTCCACCATCCCTTGCTCTAATTCTTGTTACGAAAACCCTTGGGAAATCTTCATTTACAGTAATTTTAATAAAAGGATAATGCTTATCATCTTTTAACAAAATATTGTACCTTGGTCTATGCTTCTTTATTAAATTACACTCTAAAATTAGAGCTTCCATTTCCGAATCAGTTATAATGTATTCAAATTCCGCTATATTCTTCACCATGGCCTTAACTTTACTTCCATGGCTCTTAGAATTCTGAAAATATTGTCTTACTCTATTTTTAAGTACTTTTGCTTTCCCTACATATATAATCTCTCCAAGAGAATTTTTCATAAGGTAAACTCCTGGTTTTTCAGGCAGCATTTTTAATTGATATTCAAAGTCAAACATATGTATAACACCTCTTTTCCTTTGTCAGTGTTTTAGATTAAATTCCTGGAAGTTTATAAACAATATATGCAATTCCAATAACTATCAAAAAATTTTCAAAAGCACTTCCACCTTTTGAATTTGCATTATACGTTAATGGTAACTTATACTTTTTCTTTATAAATGGATAAAATAAAGGAATTCCTCTTTTAGTACCCATATCACATACTAAATGCATCCCATATCCTATCATAAAATAATAAGGTAAATTAGGAATACTATAAGTCTTTCCCAAATAACCTGATAACATTGTAAATACTATAAGCCCTACTAAACTATGCGTAAGACCATTTCTATGAGATGAAACAGCTATAAATATTAGAGAGATTCCCAAAACCTTCAATGCAGGTTCTCTCATATATAAATAATCAGTATACAACACTATTATAGCCAAACATAGGTATACTGTGGTTTTTGTTTTTTTATTTCTAAATGGTAATATATACTTATTAATTATACTTTTGGGATGATCTATATCTGGTATTAAAGACGCCAATATTACTACAATTAACCCTATGTAATTAAATCCCCCTGGGACTTTATTATACATGGACATAAATGTTGCGGTACCTATTCCTACATGAGTCTTTCCTTTCATGTCTTCTCCTTTGTTAATACCTATAATAAAAAAAGTCAAGATTCTACAAACTCTTGACTTTATTATAACATTATTATCAAAAAAGAAACATATGTTCTTTTACTATTGTACCTATTTTTGTCCCTATTTTATATACTGTCTTATTACCTCTCTTGCAACTTCTGCTGCTTTTCCTCCACCTACACCACCATTTTCTACTATAACTGCTATTGCAATTTGCGGATTTTCTTTTGGTGCAAAACCTACGAACCAAGAATGAGGTTTTTCATTTGGTCTTCCTGTATCCGCTGTTCCCGTCTTACCACATACATCTATAGATTCTAGCGCTGCATTTCCGCCTGTACCCTCATTTACACCTGCTTTCATATATTCCTTAAGAATTTTAGCATTTTCTACTGAAGTAACCTGCTGAAGGCTTTCAATTTTTGTCTTTTTTATGCTATCGCCTTTTGGATTTAATACATCTTTAACCAATATTGGTTTCATCATTAATCCATTATTAGCAATTGCAGCTGATACCATAGCCATCTCCATTGGTGATGCTAAAACTTGTCCTTGACCTATAGCAGTTTGTGCCATATTTCCTTTTTCACTTTTCCCTAGTGTAGGGAATTTGCTAGTTTTAGCTGCAAAATCATCAGTAGGAAGCTCTTTATTGAAATAAAATTTTTCAGCAGTATTCTTTAGAGCTTCATTTCCAAGTTCCATTCCTAGTGTACCAAAAACTACATTACTAGATTTATAAAAAGCCTCTCTCAGGTCAATATTTCCATAACTGTGACCATCATAGTTCTTCAATGATTCTTTTGAATTAAATACAAGTACTCCCTCATCATTAAAAGTTCTATTTGTTACTCCCTTAATATTCTCTAGAGCACTAACTGTAGTTATTATTTTAAAAGTAGACCCTGGAGGATATAGACCTAGAATAGCTCTGTTATAAAGGGGGATATCTTTATTACTATTTACACTCTTCCAATTTTCATCTAATTTATTAGGATCAAAAGAAGGTTTTGATACCATAGCTAATATCTCTCCTGTTTGAGGATTTAATGCTACTACGGCTCCTTTATTATCTCCTAAGACTTCATAGGCCTTTTGTTGTATATTATAGTCAAGTGTAGTTCTTATATTATATCCTACTTTTTCCTCTTTTTCTGTAATGGAGTTTAAAAACTTTGATAAATCTGCTGTATCTGCTCCCATAAGCATGGAGTCATATTGTTTTTCAAGACCTGTTATTCCATATCTAGGATTAACATATCCTAAAACATGAGCAAATGATTCTCCAGCTACGTAGGTTCTTTCTTGATTTAATTTACTAACCTTCTTACTCTGTGTCAATGCTTTCATGTTTCTATCGTAAATTGTTCCTCTTAAAACTTCATTTCTTTTTGCTTGTAATCTTCTATTATATTGGCTTTCAACAATTTTATCCGATTTAAAAATTTCAAAATATGTAATATAGGACATTACTCCTATAAAACATACTAGAAAAACTACAAGAACTTTCTTAATGTTTTTAGAAATATCATTCAATGCCTGTTCCCTCCTCTGAAATTTTTTGGAGTATACCTAAGGCAAAAAAGGTAGTTATCATTGAACTTCCTCCATAACTTATAAGTGGTAAAGTTATTCCTGTTAAAGGTATTAGGTTTATAACCCCTCCCACTATAACTAACACTTGAGTGGCAATCATTGAGCTGTATCCTACAGCTAATAATGCAGAAAATTTATCTTCAGCATGAACAGCTGCTCTCATACATCTATAAAATAGTAGAAAATATAATATTATTACAGCAAATCCCATAAGTCCACCCATCTCTTCACATAATGATGAAAAAATAAAGTCAGTTGAATTGACTGGTACAAACTCCGGATGTCCTTGTCCAAGCCCTGTTCCAAATAAACCTCCTGATGCTATAGCTATCATTGATTGAACAACTTGATATCCTTCAGCAGTAGCATAAGACCAAACATCTTTCCAAATTGCTACTCTAATTCTAAGATGACTGAATAACTTGTAGCTTACTACTGATCCAACAGCAAATAATGCAAAACAAGTTGCCACATATTTAATTTTTGATGTAGCTATATACAGCATTGTTACTGAAATACCAAAAAATATTAGTGCTGAACCTAAATCTTTTTGGAGAACCATAAATCCTAAGGATATCATTACTATAATAGCTGGTTCAATTAAATCCTTATAATTTTCATATTTTTTCAGTGCTGCTGAAAGATATGCCACTAGTAATATCTTCCCAAATTCTGAAGGCTGAAAAGCATACCCACCTAAAGTAATCCAATTCTTAGAGCCATGCTTTTCTTGGCCTAATAATGTTCCTAAAGCCATTAAAGCTATAGTGCAAATTAGATAAAAATATCTATATTTTGAAAATCTTTTTAAGTCTGGCAGCAATACTACTATCAATATAAAACCTATTATACCGACAGTAAACCAAATTACCTGTTTTAATGCTTCACCTTTATTTAGCCTGTATAGCATAACTATACCAACTACAGTTAAAATACTAGCAAAAATCTGTATATACTTATCCCCATCCGGGAAAAACTTTCTAATTATAAAGTGTGCATATGCAATTAATCCGCATATCATTACTCCCATAATAATTGCTGTTTTATCAATAGTTTGCTTAGGCCAATACAAAGTACTTAAATTAAAAAAACATATAAGACAAAAGATATACGTATACCTTAATAATTTTTTTTCATAACGCTTACTATCCATATATTACTTCTCCATTCTTTAAATAGTAAAAAAGTCACTTACATTCTGTTTTACTTATAAATTCCTATAGGATAAAAGCATAAAGTTTAGAAGTTATACTTCTAAACTTTACTTAACCTATTACCTTAAATATATATTCCCCAATTTCAATCTCATCATCTATATTTAGATAAGTAGCTTTATCTAATTTTTCGTTATTTACTATAGTTCCATTGGTACTCTTTAAATCTTCTATGATATATTCATTATTTTTAATGAATATAACAGCGTGATTACCTGAAACATACTGATCGTGCAACACCAACTGATTATCTTCTTTTCTTCCTATAGTAAGCTTATTATGTATTGGAATAACAGACCCTATCTTTAGAATAGAATTCCCGCCTCCAACTTGCATAACTTCTAATCCTATTCGTTTTCCAACTTTTTTTCTTTTGTTTCCACCTTTTATATCCTTGTACATAATTTTTAAAGCCCAGAAAATAATTATATATATAACTGCAATAATTAGGACTCTTAAAATTAATCTTAATAAAGGCATTTTTTCACCTACTTAATAAAAAATTTATCATACTAAAGACTAGCATTTAGATTATGCTAGTCTTTATTTTTCCTTTTTATTATAACATGTTTTTTAAATAATATCCTGTATAAGAACTTTTATTTTTCGCTATTTTTTCTGGTGTACCAACATCTATAATGGTTCCACCCTTATCTCCACCTTCTGGGCCTAAATCTATTATATAATCTGAACATTTTATTACATCTAGATTATGTTCTATTACAACAACTGTATTTCCTGTATCCACAAGACGTTGAAGAATTGTTATAAGTCTATTAACATCATCTGTATGAAGCCCAGTTGTAGGCTCATCTAAAATATAGAATGTCTTTCCAGTACTTCGTTTTGATAATTCGAAAGCTAATTTAATTCTCTGAGCTTCTCCTCCTGACAATTGGGTAGATGGTTGTCCAAGCCTTATATAACCAAGTCCTACATCCATAAGGGTTTCAAGTTTTGCTTTTGCTCTAGGTACATTTGCGAAAAATTCCAAGGCTTCTTGTACTGTCATATCTAAAATTTCATCAATATTTTTCCCTTTATATTTTACTTCTAAGGTTTCTCTATTATACCTTTTACCTTTGCAGACTTCACATGGTACATATACATCCGATAAAAATTGCATTTCAATTTTTATTATTCCATCTCCATGACAAGCCTCACATCTTCCACCTTTAACATTAAAACTAAATCTTCCAGGTTTATATCCTCTCATTCTAGCTTCTGGAGTATTAGAAAAAAGCTCTCTTATTATATCAAATAAACCCGTGTAAGTTGCAGGGTTAGATCTCGGCGTCCTTCCTATAGGACTTTGGTCAATATTTATTATTTTATCTATATTTTCATAACCTAATATTTCTTTATGTGTTCCTGCAATTATTTTAGATCTGTTTATTTTCCTATTTAGTCCTTTGTATAAAATTTCATTTACTAATGTGCTTTTGCCTGAACCTGACACTCCAGTAACGGAAGTTAATACACCTAGTGGAAACTCTGCACTTATATTTTTAAGATTATTTTCTTTAGCCCCGACAACCTTTATAAGGTTACCATTTCCATTTCTTCTTTTACTAGGAATCTCTATAAGCTTTTCTCCTGTTAAATATTGCCCTGTAATAGATTCTTTGCAGGCTTTTATGATATCTATAGTTCCAGCTGCAATAACTTTTCCTCCATGTTCTCCTGCACCAGGACCTATATCCACAATATAATCTGCTGCTTTTATCGTATCATCATCATGTTCTACTACAACAAGAGTATTCCCTAAATCTCTTAAATGCTTCAGGGTACCTATAAGTCTATCATTGTCTCTTTGGTGAAGACCTATACTTGGCTCATCAAGTATATATAAAACACCCACTAATCCTGATCCAATTTGACTTGCAAGCCTTATCCTTTGGGATTCTCCTCCTGATAGTGTTCCTGATTTTCTATTTAGATTTAGATAATCTAGCCCTACATCTATTAAAAATTGTAATCTGCTCTTTATCTCTTTTAATATTTGATTTGCAATTATAGTATTCTTCTCAGATAACTTTAAACCATTCAAGAAATTTAATTCATCTTTTATTGACATATTTGCGAAATCAAATATATTTTTTTCTCCAACAGTAACAGCTAATGCTTCTGGTTTTAATCTAGCACCTTTACATTTTGGACAAGGAGTATCACTCATATACTGTTCTACCTGTCTTTTTATATAATCTGAATTAGTTTCTAGATATCTTCTCTTTAGATTATTTATAATACCTTCATATTTGTGGTTATATAAGCCTTGCTTATCCTCTTTTGAGTATTCTACGATTATTTTATCTCCACCTAATCCATATAATATATAATCTAGTATCTCTCTTGGTAACTCTTCTATAGGTGTATCTAAATTAAAATTGTACTGTTTGGATAAAGCTTTTAAAATACTAAATGTCCAAGAATCTTCTTTGAGAGCTCCATCCCCTAATGTTATTATAGCACCTTGCATGATGCTTTTTGTCTTATCTGGTATTATTAAATCTTCATCTATTTCCATTAAGCTTCCTATTCCATCACATCTATCACATCTTCCAAAGGGTGAATTAAACGAAAATAATCTTGGAGCTAACTCATCTATACTTATTCCACAATCTGGACAGGCAAACTTTTCACTAAATAATATCTCTTCCCCATCTATAATATCTACAATTACCAGACCATCTGATAGCTTTAAAGCTGTCTCAATAGAATCTGTTAATCTACTTTCTATTCCTTCCTTTACTACTAACCTATCTATAACCGCTTCAATATTATGTTTCTTATTCTTTTCTAAGTTTATCTCTTCTTCTTGAAGATCAAAAATTTCTCCATCTATTCTAGCTCTTACAAATCCATTCTTTTTTATACTGTCTAGAACCTTTGCATGCTGTCCTTTTCTTCCTTTAATAACTGGCGATAAAATTTGAAGTTTAGTTCTTTCAGGAAGCTCCATAACCTTATCTACCATCATATCCAAGGTTTGTTGAGTAATCTCTCTACCACAGCTTGGGCAGTGAGGAATTCCTACTCTAGCATATAATAATCTTAAATAATCATATATTTCTGTAACAGTTCCCACAGTAGAACGTGGATTTCTACTTGTAGTCTTTTGATCAATGGATATTGCAGGGGATAACCCCTCAATATATTCCACATCCGGTTTATCCATTTGTCCTAAAAATTGTCTTGCATATGCAGATAACGATTCTACATATCTTCTTTGACCTTCTGCATATAGAGTATCAAAAGCTAAAGAGGATTTACCTGATCCTGAAAGTCCAGTGAAAACTACCAGCTTATCTCTAGGTATTTCTAAATCAACATTTTTCAAGTTATGAACTTTAGCGCCCTTTATAAAAATCTTATCCTTCACCTTTTTGTTGCTCCTTTCCTTAGTATACTTCTAAGGTATCTAATCTAAAGTTTTTCTTTTAGCTTCAAAATCTCGTCTCTAAGTTCTGCTGCTCTTTCAAATTGCAATTCCTTTGCTGCCTGTTTCATTTCTTTTTCATACTTAATAATGATTTTTTCTATATCTTTCTTAGTAAGCTTTTCAGTATTCTCATCCACATTATACTTTTCTTTTTCCTCTGACACTTTAGTTTGTATAACTTCTCTTATGTCTTTTAAAACTGTTTTTGGGACTATTCCATTCTTTTCATTGTACTCCATTTGAATTTTTCTTCTTCTATTTGTCTCGCTAATTGCCGATTTCATAGCTTTAGTAATTGTATCTGCATACATTATAACCTTACTCTCTGAATTTCTAGCAGCTCTACCTATTGTTTGTATAAGAGATGTCTCAGATCTTAAAAAGCCTTCTTTATCTGCATCTAATATTGCAACTAGAGCAACTTCTGGTATATCTAATCCTTCTCTTAAAAGGTTTATACCTACTAGTACGTCAAATTCCCCTTTTCTTAAATCTCTTATTATTTCCATTCTCTTTATGGTATCAATGCTTGAATGAAGATATTCGGTCTTAATTCCCATCTCTTTCAGATAATCCGTCAAATCTTCTGACATCTTTTTAGTAAGAGTTGTTACTAAAATTCTAAAGCCCTTATCAATTGTTTCCCTTATACTTGAATATAAATCATCTATTTGTCCTTTTACAGGTTTTACAATTATTTCTGGATCTAAAAGTCCAGTAGGCCTTATAATTTGTTCTGCTATATTTGTAGAATGCTCAAGCTCATAAGCTGCTGGTGTAGCACTTACAAATATGGTTTGGTTCAGTTTTCTTTCAAATTCTTCAAATTTCAGTGGTCTATTATCGTAAGCACATGGAAGTCTAAATCCATACCCTACTAAATTGTCTTTTCTAGACCTATCTCCTCCATACATAGCACGAACTTGAGGCAAAGTAACGTGACTTTCATCGATAAATAGCAAAAAATCTCCCGGGAAATAATCTATTAATGTTTGAGGAGGGGTTCCTGATGCTCTTCCATCTAACACTCTAGAATAATTTTCTATACCGCTGCAATATCCAACTTCTCTTATCATTTCTATGTCAAAATTTGTTCTCTGCTTTAATCTTTGTGCCTCCAGCAACTTATCTTCTGCCACTAGTTCTTTAACTCTGTCTTCTAGTTCTTCTTCAATTCTTTTAATGGCTATTTCTAACTTATCCTTTGAAGTAGCAAAGTGAGATGCCGGAAATATAGAAACATGTTTTCTAGTATTGACAATATTTCCTGTTAGTACATCAAATTCTCTTATTTTATCTATTTCATCTCCAAAAAATTCAACTCTAACCCCTATGTTGCTAGAAGATGCCGGAAATATATCTAATACATCTCCTCGTGCTCTAAAAGTTCCTCTGACAAAGTTAACCTCGTTTCTTTCATATTGTATGTCTACTAACTGTCTCATTACTGAATCTCTGTCTTTTTGCATCCCTTCTCTTAATGATACAGTTAATTTTTTATATTCCTCTGGATTACCTAAGCCATATATACATGAAACCGAGGCAACTACAATAACATCTTTTCTCTCAAATAACGCTGATGTAGCAGAGTGCCTTAACTTATCAATTTCATCATTTATAGATGCATCTTTTTCAATAAAAGTATCTGTCTGCGGCACATATGCTTCAGGCTGATAGTAATCATAATATGATACAAAATACTCCACAGAATTTTCTGGGAAAAACTCTCTAAATTCTGATGTTAACTGAGCTGCAAGAGTCTTATTATGAGCCAGTATTAATGCAGGTTTTTGTGCTTTTTCTATAATATTAGCCATTGTAAAAGTCTTACCTGAACCAGTTACACCTAATAGAGTTTGAAACTTTTCATTTTTTTTAATTCCATCTACTATACTCTTTATAGCCTCAGGCTGATCTCCTGTAGGTTTAAATTTAGAATGTATTTTAAATTCTCCCATTTATTCATCTCCTATGAACATTAGTTCGTTCCTATAAATTTTATCCTTTAATAAATTTAATGTCAATATATTTTACAAACAATATGAAAATTATAAAATTATTCACAAAAGAGTAATTTTATAATTCTCTATATAATAAAAAACGCCGATAGACCAGCGTTTTTCCTTTTATCCTTATTTTTTTTTCATATTTTCTAAAATATCGCTAAATTTATTTCCATCTACTTTTACAACTGTATTTTCATCTGGAATATTTATAGGAACAAATACAATACCCAGTCTTTTAGAATTATTTGTATTTCTATATCTTATTTCTTCTAGATTACCTGCCGCTCTTTTTATTTTAAACCAGGCAATATTCGAAGCTTCTATTATAGTTTTCTTTATATCATCTTCTCTAAATATTTTCTTATGATTTACTTCAATTACTACATCTCCACTTCTAATTCCCATTTGTGAAGCTGGTGAATTAGGTGCAACTTCTAAAACCATCATTCCATTTTCATTGCTCACATATTTTGGTTCTTGCTTTACCTCTCTGTACCTTTGTATGTACAGCATAGTTTCATGAGCTGCTGGTGCAAAAATCACTAAAAACAACTTAAAGAATATATTTAAAACCGCTAATCTAGCAAATATAAATAATAAAACACTGTACAACATTATCATAATTCCTGATGAAATGGACTTTTCCTTTTTAGTTTTTGTAAATGTAACACTACTATATCCTATAACACCATAAAAGGGCATTAACAGTATAGCAGCATCTTTAATAAGTTCAATTGGAGTAGTTGGCTTTAACCAACTATTCCAGTTTCCAAGAGAGATTATACTATCAATAGAATATGATCTAGAATTTACAATCAACGCAACAGCCACAGGAATTGCCCAATATCTTTTAAGAGCAAATCCTCCAATTATCTTGTTCTCTTTTTTAGTAAATACAGGTATTGCTCCCTTGTCTCCATCAATTATAACAAGAATGCCTTCAATAAAGTGTAATACTGCCACTAAGGTCATAAGAGCTACTACATCTATATTTAAAAAACTTAAAGCTGTTACATCTGTATTGTACATCCCTTTCATAATTTCTAGCAAAATACTTATAAAGCCTAAAATAGCTCCTGAATATGAAAAACATATAAACTTTGGATTAATGAACATTAAGAATACAGATAGTAAAAATATCAGTTCTATAGATGTATTTTCACTAAAACTTACTCCTAGATACCCTAACATAATGCTTCCAATAATTCCTGCAAATAATCCAAACATTATCTCTGAAATTGTAAGTTCAAATGGAGAATTTATATTATCTCCAATAATCATTTTTTGAATCATAACAATTTTTCTATTTTGCTTATAAAATATTATAGCAAAAATTATTAAAATAAATACATAAGGCGGTTTGACTATAGCATAAGCAGTAGCCTCTAATGCATTTAATGCAATACTCATGTAAGATTATTTCTCCTCTCCCTTTCTTTATTCTCTACTTTAAACCTTGTTTTGCCATATCTAAGGCTTTACTTAATTGAGGATCTTTATCTTTGTTGTATGGTTTATTTAATAATTCCTTTGGATACTTTACTTCAATATTAGGTTGTATTCCCTTGTGGTGTATGTTTTCACCATTTGGTGTGTAATACTTTGATGTAGTCACTTTTAGAGCTGTTCCATCTCCAAACCCGTATTTCTTTTCATAAAGCACACTTTGAACTATACCTTTTCCAAAGCTTTTTTCTCCAATTATTGTGCCTGCTTTATAATCTCTGATAGCCCCTGCAAAAATTTCTGAAGCACTAGCTGTTCCTCCGTCTATTAGCACCGAAAGCGGCATACCAATTAAATCTCCACCTTTAGATTTATACTCCTCTTTATTCTTATACTTATCTTCTGTTGAAACAATAACTTTTCCCTTTGGGATAAATTTTGATGTAATATTAATAGCTTGAGTAAGCCATCCACCTGGATTTTGTCTCAAGTCTAATACCATAGCTTCCATACCTTTACTCTTCAAATCATTAACTACCTTAGTAAATTGTGCGTCTGTATGTTCATCAAAAACAGTTATTGTTACAAGACCTACTTTATTATCTATCATCTCACCAGTAACAGTTGTTAATGTAATAACTTCCCTTTTCATCTTTACGTCAAAAGTTCCTTTTCCCTCTCTACTTATAGTTACTGTTACATCTGTTCCTTTTTCACCCTTCATCATAGTAACTGCCTTTTCATATTCTTTAGCAGTTACCTTAATTCCATCCACCTTTTCAATTATATCTCCACTTAAAATTCCAGCCTTTTTTGCAGGTGAATCTTCAAATGCTGTTATAACTACCACTTTGTCGTCCTTAATACCCACTTGTAATCCCAACCCTACATAATTCCCCTCTGTTTGTGTGCTGAAATCTTTGTACTCATCTTTATTCATGTAAACAGTATATGGATCATTTAATTTTTCTGTCATACCTTTTACTGCTCCATCTACTAGAGCTGCTTCATCAATTTTCCCATCATAAAATTGTTCAAGATTTTGTTTAACAATAAACAATTTCTTAAATTGCATAAAATCTTGGTATGTACTTTCGCTTATTCTTCTTGTACCTTTCACAGGCAATCTAGTCCCTACCATATAAGTTGTAAAATTTGTCAAAACAATAATTAGAACAACTATCAATGCCCATATAACTTTACTATCTCTAGACTTATGTTGTTTTTCTTTTTCATTTATGTCTTTATAATCCAATTAACATCACCTCTTGCCCTAGTATTACTTATATTTTTACGTTAATGGTTCAATAATTATACCTTTTTTAAAAAAATCGTAAATATTAAGGTTGGCCATAATATGCCAACCTTTTAATAGAAATGCTTATACTTTTAAGAACTTTCTAATAGATAGTATGCTTCCAAGTCCTCCAATTAAAACACCTGTGAGGACAAATACCCATAATACATTCATTATGAAAAATTTTGGTGTTACTAAATTAAGCATAATTATAGTCGATGAAAGTTTATGGTAAATAAACTTATAAGAATAGTTAAGTAATACTCCTGATATAAGTGAGCCAACCAATCCTATTATTACGCCTTCTATTATAAAAGGCCATCTTATAAACCAATCTGTAGCACCTACAAATTTCATTATATTGACTTCTCTTCTTCTAGAATAAACAGCTAATTTAATAGTGTTTCCTATTAGAAGTAAGCATATAGGTACCAGTATAAATAAAGCTGCAAGTCCAACCCACTTGATTCCTTTAGTAAGTGATGATATTCTATTTACCAAATCTTCATTAGCTACTACTCTATAAACTCCTGGTAAATTTTTAGTATTATCAACTACAGCTTGTACTATATCTCCATTCTGTAATCTTACTGTAAATGATTCTGGTAATGGATTTTTCTTATCAAAACCTTGAACTAAATCCTTATTTTCTTCTCCAAGTTGCTCTTTCCATTTTTGTAGAGCTTGATCCTTTGTAACATAATTTACTTCTAGAACACCATTTGTACCTTTCAATACGTTTTGAATATTTTCCTTTTCACTCTGCTTAACATCTTCTTTTAAAAATACAGAAACCTCTAGTTTAGACTCTACGCTCTTTATAACCTCATTAGCATTTAACATTGCTAGCAAAAATATACCAAACATCAAAAGAGTTAATGAAACAGTAATTATTGAAGCAAGGCTTAATGTTTTGTTTCTTTTTAAACTTTTCAAAGCATCAATTAAAGAATATTTTACACTAGTGATCTTCATAGCCGTATCTACCTCTCTGCTCATCTCTTACTATAACACCTTTTTCAATAGCAATAACTCTCTTCTTCATAATATCAACAATACTCTTATCATGGGTTGCCATAATAATAGTAGTCCCTGCACGATTGATATCACTTAGTATTTTCATTATTTCTAAAGATGTATCAGGATCTAAATTTCCTGTTGGTTCATCTGCAATTATTAAAGAAGGATTATTTACAATAGCTCTTGCAATTGCTACCCTTTGTTGTTGTCCTCCAGATAGTTCACTTGGAAAACACTTGAACTTATTGGATAGCCCTACCATAGCCAATACCATAGGTACTCTTTTTTTCATTTCTCTTTCTGATGCTTCTACAACTCTCATTGCAAAGGCAACATTTTCATATACATTTAATGTTGGTATCAATCTAAAATCTTGAAATACCATTCCTATTTTTCTTCTATAATAAGGTATATTATTATTCTTAATTTTAGTTATATCTTCATCATTAACAACTATTCTCCCTGTAGTTAGATCAGCCTCTTTAAAAAGTAACTTAATAAATGTTGACTTACCTGCACCACTTGGTCCTACTAAGAAAACAAAATCTCCTCTGTCTATATCTAAATTTATATTAGAAAGCGCAAAAACATTATTGTCATATATTTTAGTTGCATTCCTAAATTCTATCATGCTATAATTTTCTCCTATTCTAGTTTCTTTTGTATAGAAATATTACATGTATTATTATAACATAATATAGACAAATTTAAATTAATATATTATGAATATTTATTCTAATCTTCAACTATGTCTTTAAATCCTTCACCTAAAACTTCATGTGCTTCACTGACAGTGATGAATGCTTTTTTGTCTATTTCTTTAATATAATTTTTTAATTTTATAAACTGTTTTCTGTCTAATACAGTATATAAAACACTTATATTATTGCCGCTATATGCTCCTTTGCCCTCAAACATAGTACATCCTCTATCTAATTCTTTAATTATATATTGATTTATTAATTCATTTTGTGAACTCATAATCATAATAGCTTTACATGTATTTAATCCCTCAATTACTGTATCTATCATAAATCCATTTAAAACTACAGCCATTACTCCATACATACCTAGCTCTGGAGTAAAAATAACTCCTCCTATTACAGCTATTACAAGATCAACCATAAGTAGCGATTTTCCTATATCTATATGTACAAATTTGTTTATTATCTTTGCTATTATATCTGTACCACCTGTAGATGCATTTTGATTAAATACAAGCCCCATACCAATACCTGAAATAAATGTACCAAATATTGTAGCTAAGAGTAAATCATGAGTCACAGCCACATTTGAAGGAATAAACTTATCTAAAATAGCAATTAATCCAGATAAACCTAAAGAAGTATACAATGTTTTTGCGCCAAACTTACCACCTATTACTATAACTGCTACTGTAAATAGCACTGCATCCATACAAAGCATCAATACTCCAACACTTACAGAAGGAATAAAGTGCTTTATTATTATCGCTATACCACTTATACCTCCAGCAGCTATCTTATTAGGTGCTAAGAAAAATTTAATAGCTATAGCTAATATTGAAAATCCAATTGTAATAAAAACATATTCTTTAATTTTTTCTTTCATAAAGCCACCCCCGTATCAGCATAAGTATTTATAATCTAAAATTAGTTTTCCAAATAAACCAAACTATATCCATATTAACAATTTCACTTTATTTATATTTAAAAAAGGAAGGAGCTTAATTAACCCCTTCCTAATCAGCATTCAATGCTTCTTTTAACTCTATTTTAGTGAAATACCTTTTTTAACAGCTTTAACTATATCCTCTGAAGTTAATCCATAAGCTTTTAATAATTCATCTGGTTTTCCACTTTCACCAAATACATCTTTAATTCCAACTCTCATTACTGGAGCCGGACAATTTTCACTTAAAATTTCACATACAGCAGAACCTAATCCACCAATTATACTATGTTCTTCAGCAGTAATAATAACTCCAGTTTCTCTAGCTGCTTTTACAATAAGCTCAGAATCTATAGGTTTTATGGTATGTATATTTATCACCTTAACCTTTATTCCTTCTTCTGCAAGCATATTATAAGCTTCAAGTGCTGCATCTACCATTATTCCAGTAGCTATTATAGTAGCTTCTTTTCCTTCTCTTAATGTAACACCTTTTCCTATTTCAAATTTATACTCAGAGTTATCATTTATAACAGGAACACCTGATCTTCCAAGTCTAACGTAACAAGGTCCTTCATACTCAGCAATTGCCTTAATAGCAGCTTCAGTTTCCACTGCATCACTTGGGCATATTACTGTCATATTTGGAATACTTCTCATAAGTGAAATATCTTCTACTGATTGATGTGATGCTCCATCTTCACCAACTGTTATTCCAGCATGAGTAGCACATACTTTTACATTTAGCTTTGGATAGCATATAGTATTTCTTATTTGCTCAAAAGCTCTTCCTGATGCAAACATAGCAAAAGTACTTGCAAATGGTATTTTACCACAAGTAGAAAGTCCTGCTGCAACTGCCATCATATTTGCTTCAGCAATACCCATATTTATGTGTCTTTCTGGGAAAACTTTTTTAAAGTCAGCTGTTTTAGTTGATTTAGATAAGTCTGCATCAAGTACAACTACGTTTTTGTTTTCTTCTCCTAATTTTGCTAATGCTTTTCCATAAGCTTCTCTAGTAGCTATCTTGTTTCCCATTAATTTTCACCTCCAATTTCTCTTAATGCCTGTTCACATTGCTCCTTATTTGGGGTTGAACCATGCCAAGCAGCTTCATCTTCCATAAATGATACGCCTTTACCTTTTACTGTCTTAGCAACTATCATTGTTGGCTTTTCTTTTGTATTTTTAGCTTCATCTATTGCATTAATTATAGCTTCAAAATCATGCCCGTCAATATTTATAACATGCCATCCAAAAGCTTTAAATTTTTCATCTATAGGATCCGGTGACATAACATCTTGTATTCTACCATCTATTTGTAGACTATTATAATCTACAAAAGCAGTTAAGTTATCTAATTTGTAATGAGCTGCTGCCATAGCTGCTTCCCACACTTGTCCTTCTTCCAATTCTCCATCTCCAAGAAGAGAGTACACTCTATAATTCTTTTTATCTAATTTACCCGCAATAGCCATTCCTACAGCTGTAGAAATTCCTTGTCCTAGTGATCCTGTTGACATATCTATCCCTGGAACATAATTCATATTTGGGTGCCCTTGTAGCATTGAACCCATTTTTCTTAATCCCATTAATTCTTCCTTATTAAAAAACTTCTTTTCAGCAAGTGTACTATACAATACAGGTGCCGCATGACCTTTAGAAAGAACAAATCTATCTCTATCCGAATTTTTTGGATCCTCAGGATTTACATTCATTTCTTTAAAATATAATGTAGTCAAGATTTCAACTGCTGACAAAGATCCACCTGGATGACCTGAGCCAGATTCTGTTAGCATAGTTATGATATCTTTTCTAATTTCCTTCGCTATCTGTTTTAGCTCATTAATATCTTTCGCCATTTTCAACGCCTCCTATTTTTTTATCCGATGACTAGCATCTATAAAACTCCATCTAAAACTAAGTTTCATTTTATCTTTTATTATTATAACAAGATATTAAAGAAATTACACTATGTAAACTAAAAAAGGGCATTTCTGCCCTTTAATTTTATAATCCAATGCTTATTAATAATGCTTCGTCTACTTTTCTCATATCTTTTTCTGACATATGGCCAATTTTTTCTTTTAACCTTTTCTTATCCAGAGTCCTAATCTGTTCCAGCAAAACAACTGAATCTTTATTCAGTCCATATTCCTCTGATGAAATTTCAACATGCGTTGGAAGTTTTGCCTTATTTATCTGCGACGTAATTGCAGCCACAATTACAGTAGGACTATATTTGTTTCCTACATTATTTTGAATAATAAGAACCGGTCTTATTCCACCTTGTTCGGATCCCACAACCGGGCTTAAATCAGCATAAAATATATCTCCTCTTTTCACTACTATTGTCATCAGGCAAATCACTCTCCGCAAGCTTGGCTTCATATTCTTTTAAACCTAACATATCATCAGCAAAGCCCATTTCACAAATGTCTAAATTAATTTGTGCCATTTCTATATATCCTTTTTTTAATTCTTCTATTTTGCTTAATCTTTTTTTGTCTTTAATATATAGTATTAAAGAGTCCTTTATAAATTCACTCTTTTTTCTGTATTTTTTCAAATATTCCTTACGAGTATCATCCTTATGTTCTTCTAATGGGGCTTCCACTAATTTCTTTGAACTTGACATAGAGTTATTAATACCTCCTAATTTAACCTAGAGAAAATATGTACATTACAATTATACTTTAATGTTTGTCAAAATGTCAAAGAAAACCACGGTTTTTTATCTTTTATACCTTATGTAATTCTAACCAATCTTAAATTTAGTTACACATAATTTCTTATTTTTACAACTTCTCCATCTTTTATGTATACTCTAGGAACTCTTTTACTTATCATGCAAACTACTTCATAATTAATGGTGCCTAACATTTCTGCGATATGGTCTGCATTTATTGATATCCCACCTTTTTCGCCTATAAGAATCACTTCATCTCCTACTTTAATTTCCCCTTTTATATTCGTAACGTCTACCATACATTGATCCATACAAATTCGTCCTACCACTGGCGCAAATTGACCATTTATTATAACTTTTGCTTTATTAAATAATAATCTAGTGTATCCATCGGCATATCCAACTGGAAGTGTTGCAACAACAGTCTCCCTAGTGCTCTTAAACTTTCTTCCATAGCTTATATAATACCCTGAAGGTATCTTTTTTATGTGGGCTATATTCGTTTTTAACTCCATAACAGGTTTTAATTGTATATTGCTTTTATCTACTTCCTCTGAAGGATAGTATCCATATAGTATTATTCCTGGCCTTACAGCTTCAAAATGTGTTTTTGGTAATTCAATTATAGCTGCGCTATTAGCTATATGCCTAATTTTAATTTTTACTCCAACTTTGCTTAATTCATCGTAAAATTCATTAAATTTAGAAAGTTGATAATCAGTATATTCTTTATCTTTCTCATCTGCAGTAGAAAAATGGGAAAATATCCCTTGCACCTCTATATTAGGCAGTTTGCTTATTTTTAATACCTCTTCTACACTTTCCTTATTAGGCATAAATCCTATTCTTCCCATACCTGTATCCACAGCTATATGTATTCTAGCTTTTTTGTGATTTTTTTCAGCAATTGCTGAAAGTTCTTTAGCATAACTATAAGAAAATACTGTTTGCTGAATATCATATTTAACTAAATCATCCATCAAACTTGGTGGCGTAAACCCTAGAACCATAATAGGGCATTCTATTCCCCCTCTTCTTAATTCCACTCCTTCACTTACTACAGCTACTGCTAAACTAGTTGCTCCATTTTCTAAAAGTACTGGCGCAATATCTAGAGCTCCATGTCCATAAGCATCAGCTTTTACTACCGCAATAATGTCTTTACTCTTTGCCTTGCTCCTTATTTGTCTCATATTAAAAGCTAAATTATCTAGGTTTATTTCAGCCCATACAGGCCTTAAATGCTTAAACATTATATTACCTCCAAACCAGGGATTCCCTATACAGCTTCCCTTTACTCCTTAGTTTTTTGTATATAAAGAGGATTCTTGGCTTCAGATGGAGTTTTTTTCTCCACCTGAAGCTTAGAAGCCCTTATCTAGAGACGTAGCAGCCGTTACCTCCCACTTTAGAAGTGGGAGTATTACGGATGGTAGTCGTCAGATAAAATATTTCTTTTTGTATTTCTGGATTTGGCATAAAATTACTGTATGTAAAACTTAATATTTCATTATCCTTTGAATCGTATATTAATACTTTTTCTGGATAATTATTTTCTAAATTAATATACATAACTGCTTTATTAATATTTCTATTATTTCCCGGAATAGTAAGACGTACAAGCTGGTATTCTCTATCCCCTATTTTTTTAAAAGAATTGCTAATCTCTTCATCTGTATATAGTAACCCTATATATTCCTGAATAAAGCTTAATTTATAAACACTATCAAACTCTTTCTCTAAAATATAATTCATGTTATTGTTTAAATCATTTACTCTTATATCTTTTTCATTGTATATTAATACTCTATCCTTGTTTATATCTAGCCTATTTCCATATTTGTTATGATAAAATTGCTTGCACTCTTTATCTATCTCTTGTTTACTATTCTTAATATGTAAATTTACATCACATGTATAGCTATTTAAGTTTTTTAAATACTCAATAGCCGTATTAGGGTTTCTCTCTTTTTTCTTACAAGAACAAAACAACAGTAAAATTCCCAAAACAATACATAGTATTAATAATCTCTTTTTCATTTATTGCCTCCTGAAATAACTTACGTTATTAATACTATTCTAAATTTCTCTTTAATATTCTATTTATTGGATATATTTAGTTGGCAATATAAGAAAGTTGTGACGCAGCTTTCTTATATTATAAAGATGTTTGAATTTCTTTTATCGCTTCTGGAATTTCATCCAACATGTGTGAAGCATTAACACAATACTTATTCACTGCTAATTTATCTCCACAATACCCATGGATGTAAGCTCCCACATAAGCTGCTTCAAATTCACTAAGTCCCTGTGCTATAAGAGAAGTTATTATTCCGGTTAGACAGTCACCCATACCACCTGACGCCATGGCACTATTTCCTGTAGTATTTACCATAACTGTTTCTCCATCTGTAATTATCGTATTGTAACCCTTTAGCAATAATATAACATTATATTCTTTTGCAAATGCCTTGGCAATGTCCACTCTGTTCCTTTCTATCTTATCAACTGGTATACCTGTTATTGTTGACATTTCCCCTAGATGCGGAGTTAATACAATACTTTTGTTCTTTTCCTTTAGTAAATTTAAATTATTCTTCAAAACATTTATACCATCTGCATCAATAACTAATGGACATTTTGTATATTGTATTATGTCCTTTACTATTTTTAAAGTTCCATCATTATTTCCCATACCCGGTCCCACAGCAATAGCATTACTTTTGGATAAAATCTCATTTAATTTTTCTTTATTCTTAAACGATACCGTCATAGCTTCCACTAACTTACTACTCATAATGTCCTGAATACTCTCATTGCAGCATAAAGTTACGAGTCCTGCTCCACTTCTTACAGCAGATTCCGTTGAAATAAATGCTGCACCTGTAAATCCTTGTGATCCAGCTACTATCGAAACTCTTCCAAAAGTACCCTTATGAGAATATTTTTTTCTTATAGGAATAGCTTTTTTTACCATATTAAGCTCAATAATATGTTCATTAGTTAAAAATTTTTCTCCAATAAACTTTGGTATCCCTATGTTTTCAATTACAATTTCCCCTGTATATTTTTCTGTTCCATATCTTAAGAAACCTCGCTTAAAATATTGAAATGAGATAGTCTTATTTGCTTTTATACAACAGCCTAATATCTCCCCTGTATCGGAATTTAACCCTGAAGGCACATCTATTGAAATTACGTAAGAACTGCGTTTGTTTACTAATAAGATAACTTGTTCATGTACTCCCTTTACTTCCCTTGAAAGTCCTGTTCCAAATATAGAATCCACTATAATTTTATGCTTATCTATACTAAACTCTAAATCATTAATGTCACTATAATCCTCTATAAACTTAATATCAATTCCCATATTTATAAGTATTTTATAATTTTCTTGGCAGTCTTTGCTCAACTTATCCTTTTGTCCAATTATGAACACTTCTACTTTTTTTTCTAATACATGTAAGTGCCTTGCAAGTGCTAGTCCATCTCCGCCATTATTCCCACTTCCAGATATAATTATAAAATCTTCATATTTGTCCAGCTCTATATTATTTAATACTTTTAAAGCAGCATTCTCCATCAAAACCATACTAGGTATTCCTAGATTTTCTATACAAAAATTATCAATTTCCCTCATCTTCTCTGCTACAACAATTTCCATCATCTATTCCCTCCAAAATAGCATAGGCAATCGCATTCTCTTTGCTGTGAGATATGCTTAAATGTATTTTATATTTTCCAAGCCTTTTATCTATCTTTTTCGCTTTTCCTCTAAGTATTACTATGGGTTTTCCTAATGCAGTCTTATCTATTTCTATATCTCTAAAATCAAATTCTCTAAATCCTGTTCCAAGTGCTTTAGCTACCGCTTCTTTTGCAGCAAATTTGCCAGCCACAAACTCTGACCTCATATTTCTACTCTTTAAATATTCAATTTCATTTTTAGTAAAGAGTTTATTTACGAAATTAGGATTTCTGTCCATAGCCTTTTGTATTCTTGTTATCTCTACTATATCCGTTCCAATTCCAATAATCAATAATTACACCTCCTGCAAAATTATTTTACACCCAAACATATTTTTTATAAACAGAGTTCTAAGCTTCAGAGGGAATTTTTACGCCCACTGAAGCTTATTAACAGAATTCTTAGGAGTTTCACTCCTTAGAAGTCGTTATCCTTTAGGGGAACTCGTTATCCAGGGACGTAGCCGCTCTTTACTCCCACTTTGAAAAAAAGCAGAGAGTCCAAATCTTCGATTTGGTGCGAATCGCTTTCACAGAGTGCGACGGGAGTATTAGATCGGGTAGTCATCGGATAAAGAATTCCAAAAATAAAAAAGGAGGATATCCTCCTTTTTTTAACATATGTATATATCCTTCAAAATTTCATCAAAATCTGTTATGTATTCATCTATATATTCCCCTAAAATATCTACTAGATGGAGTGGTGATACTATATTATCATAAAGCATTTTTGCTAGATTATGCACTTTGTGTCTATGAGGACTTATACATTTAATAGAATCTCTTTCTACCTCAGTTAATTTACCGTCCACTATGTCCTGTCTTTCAACCTCAATGCCGTAAGATTGAATTTCCAACTTATCATATTCCGAAAAACTAACTTTGTCCTTAATTATTCTGTATGAATAATTATACTGTACATTATCACAAATTTCGCTTCTACATAAATTCTCTACAACTAACATTGTACTTCCCCCCCGACAATAGTATAAAATCATATTATCACTTTCAGTATAAAAAACATGTCAATTTGTACAATGTGAAAATATATTTTTATCTCTAAGTTATGACAATAACACCCTTTAATCTTTTTTAATATCATTTTATATTCCTTTTTTATTATTAGGAAATATTAACTATTGGTTAAATTGTCGAATAAACTCATACTCTTTTTGAAGAAATTATCTTGTCAATACTATCTTTTAATATGTAATCATCAAATGATAAGTACTTACATATGTCCTCCATTATAAGTAATACTGCTACAACTATAGGTATTCTTTCTTTTTTAAAGCCTTCTAAATTGTATTTTTCTACATAAGTATTCAAAATTTCTTTTTTATATTTTATATCTTTATATAATTCCTCTAGTGTTTTGTATATTATGTCATAAGAAATGATTATAAAATCCTTTTTAGACTTTTCATTTCCATTTATTACTTCTCTAATGATTTTATTTAAAGCTGCTCCTTTATAAAACTTATCCATTGATACACTATAATTATTACTTACATACCCACCTATTATATTTGCATCTATTAAAACTACTTCACCTTGCGTATTAAAAATCACACTAAATTCTATGTCATCTTTTCCTTCCTTTTTAACTTCTTCAATCAACTTCTTCAGTCTATAATTAAAAGCACTTGTAAATTTTGAATCTAAAATGAAATACTCTAATTCTCTAGAACATACTACTGACAAAAATTCACTAAAGCTCTTATAATTTCTTTTTAGATGTTCTTTATCACCCATATAAACACTCCTCATTATCAACTTTTATGGATACACATCTTTATTTTGGCGTTGATATGAAAAATTATTCACGGAACAAATTAAAAAGTGCCACCTTAGCATTTTACTAAGATGACACTTCTGTGTAGTTTAATTATTATTTTAAATTATTGTAAACTTGCACTGGCTTGTGATTTTACCTTTTTAGCTGCTACTGAGAAGCATATTAAAGCTAATATAGCCGCTATAATTCCAGTTGGCAATCCTACGCTCATTGATAACTTAAATCCTTCTGGGGCAACCATTATATAAGTAGTACATACAGCTGTCATGAATGTAGCTGGGACTGTTGCCATCCAATGACTTCTTCCGATATTAACTAAGTACATAGCTGCAGTCCAAAGTACTATTGTTGCTAAAGTTTGATTTGACCAGCCAAAGTATCTCCAAACTATAGCAAAGTCTATTTTAGTTAATGCAAATCCTATTGCAAATAGAGGAATACTAATCATAAATCTATTTTTAATTGGTCCTTGCTTAAAGTTTATAGAATCAGCTATGGTAAGTCTAGCACTTCTGAAAGCTGTATCTCCTGATGTTATAGGGCATGCTACAACTCCTAATATAGCTAATGTTCCACCTATAGGTCCTAGCAAGCTTTTGCTTATAGTGTTAACTACTAAGCCTGCGTTATTTTTATTTGCAGCCATAAAGTTTGATAGCCCATCAACTCCGCCAAAGAAGCTCATTGCTGCTGCTGCCCATATTAAAGCAACTATACCTTCTGCTATCATAGAACCAAAGAATATTTTTCTTCCTTGGCTTTCTTTTGTTATGCATCTAGCCATTAGAGGTGATTGAGTTGAATGGAATCCAGAAATAGCGCCACAGGCAATTGTTATAAATAGCATGGGAAATAATGGATAACTTTCCGGTTTAACATGCATATTTGTCAAATTACCAGCAACTTCTGGAATAGGATATCCTCCAATTATTAGAGCACCACCAACTCCTACAGCCATTATCAATAGACATATTCCAAAGATAGGATATATCTTTCCTATTAACTTATCTATAGGAACCATAGTAGCTAGAAGATAGTACCCAAAAATTATATATAAGAAAGTTTTCATACTTACATTTGGTACTAGTCCATTTAATATTCCCGCTGGTCCTGTAACGAATACAACACCTACTAGTATAAGAAGAATAACTGAAAATACTCTCATAAATTGTTTAAACCCATTTCCCATGTATCTACCAACAACTTCTGGTATACTAGCACCATCATGTCTTACTGATAACATACCTGAAAAATAATCATGTACTGCCCCTGCAAATATACATCCAAATACAATCCATAAAAATGCTGCTGGTCCCCACATTGCTCCAGCTATAGCTCCAAATATCGGTCCAAGTCCTGCTATGTTTAAAAATTGAATTAGGAATATCTTCCACACTGGCATTGCAACAAAGTCTACTCCATCTTCAAGCCTTATTGCTGGTGTTTCTATGTTGTCATCTGCACCAAAAAACTTTTCAGTAACCTTACCATAAATAAAATAGCCCACTATTAAAGCAATAATAGATAAAATAAATGATACCATTCTCTTTTCCTCCTATATAATAATTTTCTTAATTTTCTTTCTAATTAAATTATAATAGAGGAGCATATTTTTTTACCATTTAGCGCATTAAAAAGCAAAAAAAGCACATAAGGTGCATTTATATGCCCATTAAGTGCTTAAAATTATTAATATTATTTCGGCTTACAGGAATTTCTTCTTCAATTCCTTTAAGTTTTATCATATAAGTATTATTAAACCATGGTATTATTTCTGTTATTTTATCTAAATTAACTATATAAGACCGATGTGTTCTAAAAAAAGTATCCTCTGGAAGCCTTTTATAAAAATCTGAAATGCTGCAGTGTTCAACAAACTTATCGTTATTAATATATACTAAAGTCTCTCTTTCTTGAGCCTCACAATAGCAAATATCACATACATTTATTACTTTTAATTTATTATTTTTTCTTAGTGTAATTTTATTATTTATGCATTTATTAGAAAGGTCTTTTTCAGCTCCCAACTTTTCTAACTTTCTTAATGTATTAATGATTCTTTCCTCAGAATAGGGCTTTAATATATAATCAAAAGCCTCTATTTCAAAAGCATCAACTGCATGTTCTCTATGTGCTGTTATAAACACAACAATTATTCTTTTTTCAAAGTTATTAATTATTCTCCCTAAAGCCATTCCATCTAATTTAGGCATACTTATGTCTAAAAACACTACATCCGGCTTGCTTTTTTCAATATATTCTAATGCTTTAATAGAGTCGTCAAATTCCCCTTCAATTTTGATGCCGCTAAATTCCTCTATGAAATGCTTCAATTCTTCTCTTGCTGGATATTCGTCATCCACAACTATACAATTCATAAAATCATCCTTTCAAGGTTTTTACAACAAAAGTAGTTCTAGTACCTCTTTCTAAACGCTCCATATAAAGTCCTATTCCATATAGTAATTTTAATCTGTTATTAACATTTGCAATTCCTATTTTGTTTTCCTTTACAGTTCCGTCATATACCTGCTGTATTACCTCTTCTGGAATTCCTATGCCGTCATCTTCTATAATCACTTTTACTTCATCGTTTTTTATTTTCTTAATATTAATTTTTACTGTACCTTTTTTATCTCCTTGAAGAATTCCATGCTTAATTGAATTTTCAACTATAGGTTGTATTATCAAACTTGGTATTTTTATATCTATATCATCATCTATATTATATATTACATTTAATTTTTCTCCAAATCTTGCTTTTTCAACTTCCACGTAGGCTTTAACCTGTTCTAATTCTCTGTAAATATCAACCAAATTATCCCCCATCTCTAAATTATATCTTAGATATGTGGACAAATTTATTATAATTTCTCTAGCCTTATTAGGATCAATACGTACAAAAGACACAATTGTGTTTAATGCATTAAAAAGAAAATGTGGATTAATTTGAGCTTGTAGAGCTTTTATTTCTGCCCTATTAGCCATTTCTTTTAGCTTACTAAGCTTACTTATCTCTAATTGAGTAGAAATTATTTGAGAAAGACCTATTGCTAGATTCTTATTCCTAAAAGATATGGCATCCTCTTCTGCATAATATATCTTTAACGCTCCTATTATCTCTTCTCCTTGTTTCAAAGGAACAACTATTCCTGATTTTAATGGACAGTAATCACAAGAACATCCTATTTGTTTTGCATTTGTGATTTCTAAAATCTCACCATACTTTATTACTTTTTCAGTTGCACCGGTTAATATCTTCATACCTTTAGAATGATGGTCAGATCCCATGCCGACATGGGCTAAAATGTAGTTTTTATCAGTAATGGATACAGCATCTGCCTTTATAGAATCTCTTATTATTTCACAAACCTTCTCCATAGAATTGTTTTCAAAATCTCTAAAATAAGGCAGGGTTTTATTAGCAATCTCCAAAGCGATTTGAGCTTGCTTTGCCGCTATTTCTTCTTTTTCTTCAAATATATTCTGTATTAGCAAAACCAATATAGAAATACCTATAGCATTTGTAAAGCCCATAGGTATGTATATGTTTTTTACAATACCCAGTGCTACAGGAAAGGGTTTAGACATTATCAATATTAGAAGCATCTCTAAACTTTGCATGATAACTCCGCCAACTAGTCCATATATCCATCTATTATTTTTATTTGATTTTTTATAACAAATACCTGCAACTACTCCTGATATAACTGTACTAATAGAACATGGTATAGCTGTAATTTCCCCAACTCCCATTATCAGTCTATGCAGTCCTGCTGCAACTCCGGACACTGTACCAACGAAAGGTCCACATAATATTCCTCCTGCCATAACTCCTATAATCCTAGTATTAGCTATGGCTCCATTTATTTCCGTTCCTATATATGTCCCTAATATCCCAAAGGCAGCAAATATGGTAGATAAAATTATTAAATCTTTTTTTCTAAATCTGTCTTTTTGTATTATTTTTTTGAAGCTATTTGATTGAGAAATAATAAAGGCAATTAATATTACATAGCCCATATTATTTGAAAGATTTTTAATAAGTTCTATCAAATTTTACACTCCATTCTTAAGAACCAAAAACAGCTGAGAAAATTGCAGGAAACACTGAAAATCCTACTGCCAAAACAAAGGCTGAGATTAACGCACCTACTGCGGCGCAAAACATAGACTTTTTAAAATTTAACTTTAAAAAAGCTGCTACAGCTGTTCCTGTCCATACTCCTGTTGTAGGAAGCGGTATTGCTATAAATGTAATTAGTCCAATTTCTTTATATTTTTCCAACTTAGCTGAATTTTTATCTATTTTTTTCTCTATAAATTCATTAATTTTGCTGAAAAATTTATACTTTTTCATCCATTCAAATATTCTATTAAATAGTAAAAGTATAAAAGGCGCTGGAAGCATGCTACCTAAAAAGCTTACTAAAAAAACTAAAGCTGGATCTAAATTATACATATTTATTCCTAGGGGTATTGCCCCTCTTTGTTCCACTATAGGCACTGCTGATAATAAAAAAACTTTTAATAATTTACTCATATACTTTCCTCTCTTAACTTTAATTTATGTAATTTGCTTTTTCATATCACATTAGTAGATATTAAGGTTTAGACTGAATTAAGTTTCACTTTATATTACCATATAATATAACAAATAGTTAAGTCTTAATATGCAAAAACCAACCTGTATACAAATATACTCTAGACTTTCTAGCTAGGATACGAATTTTTTTATAATTTTTAGTGCAAACAAAAAACTAGGCGAAAGCCTAGTTTTAGAATGCACTATTATAATAGTATCATATTTTACTTCTGGATTAGTAATATTATATTTCTAGATTAATAATTTAGAATAAATTTACATTTTCTAATTTATATCCACTTTCTTTTAATTCATTCATTATCTCTCTTGAATGTTCCTTTGATTGAGATTCGATTTGGAAAGTTACATTTGCAAAATCAAGTCCTTTTTCTTCCCAGTTCTTCTCCTGTCTTACTGTTACAATATTAGCTCCTAATTTACCAATGTGATTGATAAGTCCTCCTAATTGGCCAACTTTATCTTGTAATTCTACAGTAAAACATAATCTTCTTTTTTGTAATATTAATTCTCTATTTATTATTTTTGATACCATGGCTATATCGATATTTCCGCCACTAACTAACACGGCAATTTTTTTGCCATCTACTTTAACTTTGTTTGCTAGCACTGCTGCCAATGGTGTAGCACCTGCTCCTTCTGATATTAACTTGCTTCTTTCC
Source organism: Clostridium sp. JNZ J1-5 (assembly GCF_053901425.1). Classification (NCBI taxonomy): domain Bacteria; kingdom Bacillati; phylum Bacillota; class Clostridia; order Eubacteriales; family Clostridiaceae; genus Clostridium; species Clostridium sp. JNZ J1-5. The sequence goes on from NZ_CM132773.1 coordinate 1,441,647, forward strand.
ATAAGTGCAAAGGCAGCATAAGATATTTCATCTTCAGAAACTGTTATTATTTCATCAACATACTCTTTCATATATTTAAAACTAAGTTCACCAGGTGTTTTAACAGATATACCATCTGCTAATGATTTAGTACCTTCTACTGTTACTACTTTTCCAGCTTCTAAAGAAGCTTTACTTGAAGCAATTATTTCTGCTTGCACACCTATTATCTTAACGCTAGGTTTTATAGATTTTGCTGCTACAGCTATTCCAGCTATCAATCCGCCGCCACCAATTGGTACAAGTATAGCATCGACATCTGGCAAATCTTCTAGGATTTCAAGGCCAATAGTACCTTGTCCAGCCATAACTTCTTCGTCATTAAAAGGATGTACAAAAGTAGCTCCTGTTTCTTTTTGAACTTCTACAGCTTTTTCATAACATTCATCATAAACTTCTCCAAATTGAATTACTTCAGCACCATACCCTTTTGTTGCTTCTACTTTAGCTTGTGGTGCAGTAGCAGGCATAACTATTGTAGATTTAATTCCACAGGCAGTTGCTGCATATGCTACCCCTTGTGCATGATTTCCTGCTGATGATGCTAGCACTCCTCTGTCTTTCTCTTCCTGTGTTAAAGTCATTATTTTATTGTAAGCTCCTCTTAACTTAAAAGCTCCTGTTTTTTGTTTATTTTCGCACTTTAAGTAGATTTCATATCCACTTTGTTTTGAAAATGTACTTGAATAAAATAATGGAGTTCTCCTTGCTACTCCTTCAATATTCTTTTGTGCTTGTTTTATTTTGCTTAAATCTAATGCCACGTATACTCCCCCTAACTCTAAATGGTTTCACTACTATTTATTAAAGAATACCCTATGAAATAATTTTCAGAATATTAAATATAATGCAATTTATTCATTTAATAATTTCATTTATGTTATTTTTTTAATAGCTTGTAAAACCTTTTCTTAATTTTAATTATAGTTCAAATTATTTAAATGTCACTACTTTTTATTAAAAAAGTTCAAATTTTTTCTACACCAAACGTGTGTATTTCATTGAAAAACACACGTTCCCTTATTTATCCACCACCTTAAAAATAGAGGATTTAACCGCATACACTTGTATTTGATACACATACATATTTTAAACTTCACTCACATTTTTTTAAAACTTTATTGAAATAGATTTATTACTATGATATACTTCCAATTGTAAACGTTCTTACATTTATAACTTTATTGTCTATTTTTATATGATTTTTTCTAGTTGTTTTTAATTCCAATTATGAATTTTAAAAACTACGGACATTCATCTTCCAGTCAAAGACAAATAAAAAAAACATATTTGAATTATATCATTCATTTTACTGATTATAAGCAGAATTTGAATAATATAATTCATAGTATTCCTTTTCAATTACATAGTTAAATTTATAATTTTATATAAATTTATATTTTCAAAATAACCACAATTAATTTATTTAAGGGGGAGTATATATGAAAAAGTTAGGATTAATACCTAGAATTATTATTGCAATTATACTTGGTATTATCATTGGTAGCTATGCACCAGTAGGGTTTACTAGAATATTTACTACATTTTCTTCTATCTTCGGAAACTTTTTAGGTTTTGCAATTCCACTAATTATTATAGGTTTTATAGTTGCTGGTATTGCAGATCTTGGAACAGGCGCTGGTAAGCTTTTAGGGATCACAGTTCTTCTTGCATATGTATTTACTTTACTTTCAGGAGCATATGCACTAGTTGTAGGAAAAGCCCTATTACCTAGAATAATAACATCAGATACTTTGAGTCATGTTTCAGAAGCTAAAAAAGCTTTACAACCTTATTTTACAATTCAAATGACTCCTATAGCAGATGTTACTGCAGCTCTTATATTAGCTTTTATATTAGGACTTGGTATTGCAAAGGTTCAAAACAAGGTATTAAAAGATGCATTTATCGGATTCCAAGAAATAATATCTTCTACTATTGAAAAAGTAATTATTCCTTTATTACCTATTCACATATGTGGAATATTTGCTAACATGTCTTATACTGGAGAAGCTACAACTGTATTCTCTGTGTTCTGGAAAGCATTTTTAATAGTAATTGTTCTTCACATTACTATGATTATTTTCCAATTTATGATTGGATGTGCTTTCAACAAGAAAAATGTATTTACATCATTAAAAATTCAAACTAAAGCATATTTAACAGCTCTTGGAACTCAATCCTCTGCTGCTACTATTCCTGTAAACTTAGAATGTGCAAAAGAGATGGGAACAAGTAAAGGAATTAGAGAATTTGTTATACCTCTTTGTGCTACTTGCCACTTATCAGGAAGCACAATGACTATTACAACTTGTGCAATGGCTGTAGCAATGTTAAATGGTATGACTTTAAGCATGAGTACGATAATAGGATTTATAGCAATGTTAGGTGTTACAATGGTTGCTGCCCCTGGTGTTCCAGGTGGAGCTATAATGGCAGCTTTAGGACCCCTAAAAGCAATATTGGGCTTTACTGAACCAATGACAGCTTTAATGATAGCTTTATATATAGCTCAAGACAGCTTTGGTACTGCTTGTAACGTTTCAGGTGACCAAGCCGTTGCAATGATAGTTGATTCTTTACAAGATAAATGGAGTGACTCTTCAAGCACAAATAAAATTGCATAAATAAAATATTATTAAATTATTATCCCTCTTATTATAAATAGGAGGGATAATTGTATAAAAATCTAAATTTATTAATTATAATAGATTTAGAATATTAATTATTCTATTGGAAATTAATAAAATAACATCAATATTAAAGGAGATTAATCAAATGAATAACTATAGCATATTTGATATAGTAGGCCCCATAATGATAGGCCCTTCCAGTTCTCATACTGCAGGTGCTGCACGACTTGCTAAACTGGCGAGTCTTATATGCGGAAGTGATATTAAAAAAGTTGAATTTTTGCTTCACGGTTCCTTTGCAAAAACATATAAAGGACACGGAACCGACAAAGCTTTAGTTGCAGGAATATTAAAGATGGATCCTTGGGATGAAAATCTTAAAAATTCTTTTTCATTAGCCGAAAAAAAAGGCATTGAAATTGCATTCAAAGAAGCAGATTTAGGAGACGTGCATCCTAATACAGTTAAATTTATAATAACTAGAAAAGATGGTACTATATCTGATATTACTGGTTCTTCTATTGGAGGAGGAAATATTTTAATATTTAACGTAGAAGGTCAATCTGTAGAATTTAGAGGTGATTACCCTACTCTAATAACTAACCATAAAGATACTCCTGGAGTAATCTCAAAAATTACTACAATGCTATATATGGAAAATATAAATATAGGTTCTATGAAAGTATATAGAAATAGCAAAGGCTTAAAAGCTACAATGGCTATTGAGACTGACAACATTATACCCAATTATATAATTGAAAAAATAAAAGAAATACCTGAAATTGAAAATATAAAAGTAATAAATCCAATATCAGAAGGAGAAAAATAGTCTATGTTTGTTAATAGCGGAGTTGAACTTATTGAGATTTGTAAAAAAGAAAATTGCACTATATGGGAATATACTTTACAATCAGAAGTTGAAAACAGTGGGCTTTCTGCAGAAGAGGTCTTCGAAAAGATGAGAAAAAGCCTTCATGTTATGCAGCACTCTGCAAGCTATGCATTAGAACATGACGTAAGATCTGTCAGCGGACTAATTGGCGGAGATGCTATTAAACTTAATAAATATGCTGAAGAAGGCAATCCATTAACAAGCAAATTCATGGTTAAAGCTATGGCAAGAGCTATATCCTGCTCAGAAGTTAATGCAGCCATGGGAAAAATAGTTGCTTGTCCAACAGCTGGTTCTTGTGGTATTGTTCCTGCTGTAATTGTATCAGCCGGTGAAATGTTAAATAAATCAGAAGATGACTTAGTAAAGGCACTATTAACAACTTCTGGTATAGGCATGCTTATAGCTAAAAACGCAACAGTATCCGGTGCAGAAGGCGGTTGTCAAGCTGAGTGTGGATCAGCATCAGCTATGGCTGCTGCTGCAGTAGTAGAAATGATGGGAGGTACTGTAAAGCAAGCTTTAGATGCTGGTGCTATAGTACTAAAAAATATATTAGGTTTAGTTTGTGACCCAGTTGCAGGACTGGTTGAAATTCCATGTGCTAAACGAAATGCATCTGGTACTGTATCTGCTCTTACTGCAGCAGATATGGCTATGAGTGGAGTAGAAAGTAAGATTCCTTTTGATGAAACAGTTTTAGCTATGTATAAGGTAGGAAAACAACTTCCTTGTGAGCTTCGTGAAACTGCTGAAGGAGGCCTTGCTATAACTCCTACAGGACTTAAATTGAAAGAACAAGTTTTTGGAAATCTTTAATACGCAAAATAAGGTGCTAAAAATCGAAGTTATATAATTCAACAGAGAATCTTCGCTACGTTAATAAGTTCTAAGACTTGCTCAAAATTCTCTTAATGAATTATATAACTTCTAACTTTTAGTACCTTAAATTAGACTAACTATATGAAGTCAAGGTAATTTTAAAAGAAAAGTTATATTTTTAGTTTCTTAAAAAAGTGCATGACAAATAAAGCAACTGAGTTGCTCTTAAAAAAATAGGATTACATTTGTGGAACAAATGTTGTATTGGTTTTTAAAAGATAAAATATTACACGTATCAGTTTTTTAGAAACATGGCTCATAGCAACATAGTAATGCTTACCTTCTGCCTGTTTCTTTGATAAATATGCTGAGAAAGTTGTATCTCTCATAGAAACAGTTCTAGATGCGGTAAAAATAGCCCAACGAAGATACGTAGAGCCACGTTTTACCATCGGTGTATGAGAAGCACTATATTTGCCAGATTGATAAGTAGAAGGATCTAACCCAGCAAAAGCTAAAAGTTTAGCTGGATTTGTGAATTTTTCTATATCTCCAATTTCAGAAAGTATTATTGCTGCTAGAATATATGATATACCTGGAATACTCATTATTGGAGAGTTAATTTCGATAACGACTTCTTTTATTTGAAAGTCTAAAGCATCAATCTCAGCTTGAACTGATTGAATTAACCTAATAGTTTGTTGTAATTCAAAAGATAAAGATCTTGTGCTAGTTCCAATTGAATGCCTAGCGGCTTCTTTTAAAGCGGTAGCTTTATTTTTTCCATATTTGCCCCTAGAAGCCTTACTTAGAATACTAGTAAGCTTAGTGTGAGATGGCAATTAGCCACGTCCTCCGGACTAGGTAACTCCGACAGGAGGCAATAAGAGGAACTTTGATGAATTGACCAAACGTGTTTAGGTAATTCGGGGAAAATGATATCAATTAGCCTTGTTAGTGATATTTTTAATTTTCCCCTATAACCGATTAAACGATATCTATGCCTAGTTAGTGACTTTAGCTCTTGAATCTGATATGATACTGGTGAATAGGATTTTGTGTCATCAGAAAAAAGCATTTTAGCAATAACTAATGCATCCGTTTTATCGGTCTTGGTTTTCCTAAGGGTTTGAGCCTTACGGAAAAGATTTGTAGCTAAAGGATTAAGAATAGAGAGCTTGAGGCCTTTAGAATACAAAAAGTTTTGGAGATTAGTGCTATAATGACCTGTTGATTCAAGTCCTATTTTTACGTTAGAAATATTCCTGTCAGGTAGAGCAGCAAGAATTGTTGAATAGAGCAATTCAAAGCCTTCACGAGAATTGGATATACGTAAAGAATCATTAATAATAACACCATCTGAATCAACGATACAGCAGTCATGCTTCTCTTTAGCTACATCGATTCCAATATAAATCATAAGAACACTCCTTATAGTTTAGTCCGCTATGTTCCACTCACTTTATGCTAAATGTATCCTTGCTCTATATAAAACGTCATGCGTTATCTAACTAATTAACAAATAAGCATAAAGCTGTGGTTATATCCTAATTTAAATAGTCTAGCTATAGGTAAAAAAACTAATCCACAGCGTCTTATGTTATTATAGTAAATTATCTTTAAGAAAGGAAAAGTATAATGAATTTACTATGAGTTCATTATACAAGGTAGAATAAGGCCGCTATTACTTATACAAAACGTATATTAAGAACTGTGATAGTAATTATTATTTAGACTATAGCTAATTTAATAACTAGTGTAAGTATTATATTAACTGACTTAACCCGATGAGGGTGTCAGGGTTTTAGCGAAGCCTGTTGCAGTTATACTAGTATTTTCTAATTATAATTGATTAAGATATATAAAATTATTATCAAGTATGTATAACTATTAATGAAACTGTTAGCATTAATCAACATGCTATCGCATTTATTTATAGTAATTCATTAAGTTGTACTCAATAATGCTTACTTAGTAACTTTACAGTGTGGCTACGCCATGCAAAATTATCATTTTACTTTTCGAAGTCCTCATAATATTTACTATAATAGTACTTTTTAATTGCAACTAATTAAGGCATGTAAGATTACGTGCTAGCATATATGTATCAATTGAAGAAACTTTGAAGGAATAACTAGTAGTACTTAAGGTTTCTCAATGATACATATATGCGTTAGCTCAGTAATCTTACATGCCGCTATTTTTTATTGCTTTACCTATATTACTAATTTACTTCACACCTGAAATAACCTTAGGTGCAAGATCCACTAAATCTACCGCTTTAATCTCAGAAGGATTAGGAATCTTAATATCTACAGGTTTGTTGATATCAAAAATATCATAAGCTAAATCAATATTTACTGATTCATTATCTATTAGAAGATCTAAGTTCATCTTTTCCTGAACCACATAACCATCTTTAACTGCAAAATTTAAAACAGCTCCATTTTTTCCAAATATATTTTTCATCTCATCTATCTTTTTGTTTAATTCATCTTTATTTAGAGTTTGTTCTTTATTAGTTCCTTCTACTTTGAGAGCTTTTAAGTAAGCTTCAACTTCTTTAACTCTTTTCTCATCCTTAACATATGCCTTTAGCAGCTTCTTGACACCTTCATTGTCTATTTTAATTTTATAAGTCTGAAGCTCTTCTTCAGTGCCATTTACCACAACTTTTTGTTTTCCAGAATCCTCTATAACACCTTTTCCATTTTCATCAGTGTATTCTTTTATAAATTTTAAAATAGATTCTTGTACATTTCCAGCCTTCTTAGTAACATCCTCTATATTCATATTTTTAGAAGGCTGACCATCCTTACTCATATCTTTATTCATTTTTTCTAAACTCTCTGAATTAACATAAACATAATCAATATTTTGTAAAGCGGTACCTGCTTGGATTTTTAATATTTCTGGAATCTTAAGAAACATCTTTAGATTAACTTTATCTCCATCCATAACTATTTCTTCTATCATATCTGTATCAGTGCTTATTCCTGCTGCACCTAATTTTATATTGGCCTTAGTTTTAAAAAGCTTATTTTTTTCCACGGAAGATTTCCCATCAAGTTCTAATGTAAATTTATCTAGACCTTTTAAATTCTCATCAACCTGTCCGTTAACTTTTATTTCTGCTTTAGCTTTGTACGCAAAAGAATTAATATTATTATTCTTCTGTAACGCTTCAATCAATCCATTCTTCTTAGAGCCGCACCCTGATAATGAAAATATCATAGCTCCAGATATAATTGCAGCTAAAATCCCCTTATATTTTTTCATATTTTCCCTCCTATTTATTAAATGTCTTTATACATATATTATAAATTATATGTATAAGTAGGGAAAATGACAAAGGTAATTAATTACTTAATTTTAACTCCAAATACTTTTCCTCCTCTTGTTGCCAAAACAAGTGTGTCATTAAACACTGCTGGTGAACTTTCTATATTTGACCCCAAATTAATAGTATCTAAAACAACACCTGTTTTTCCTTCAATTAAATATAGATTTCCTATTGAATCTCCTTGGATTAAATAAGCTTTTCCACTTGGATCATACACATCTACTGGAGATGACCAGCAGTAATTAGGTATATCAATTTTCCAGACTTCTTTTCCAGTCTCCTTGTTTAGTGCCACTAATAACCCTGAATTAAACTTTTTATATCTTGCTACATTAAATATTACTAAATCATTTATTGTATTCTTTCCTATTACATTAGTTGCAAGAACCCCTCCATTTACTGGACTATTTCCAAGTAATGACATAGCTTCATAAGGCTTTTCAAAAATTACTTTTCCATTTAGGCCATTAATTTTACGTAAATATGCCTTTCCTCGAGTTCCTTGCTTATCCACCTCATTTGCAGTGTATATATATGGCACATTATCTTTTATATCAATTGTTATAGTAGCATCCGTATCGTCTCCACCATTAAATGTCCACAGCGGCTTCATTTTCTGTAAATCTAAACATTGAATACTACCTCCATTATCAGCAAAGTAAGCAAGATTCCTATATGCTGAGACTGAATTTTCAATCCCCTGATGACCATTGCCTGATATCTTGTACCTATATTTTATAATTTCAGGATTTATGCTTACCTTCTTATTAGCCTTATCAAACTTTGTATTTAATTTAATATTGTAAACCAGACCATTTTCACCGCATAAAATCATTATATCTTTATTTTTATCAATAATTGGTGAACTATCAAAAGCCCCCCATTGTCTATATGCTTTAGAATCTAAACCATTAATAAAGTACATCTCTTCCCCATTTATTAAGTTAAATATTCTATATCCTATCTTACCCTTCTCTGATATACCTTGCCCAACATACAGTAAAGGATAGCCTCTTGGATCTAGAGCTACACTTCCTTTAATAGGATTATATACTTTAATTGGTTCTCTAGTTCTTTTACCTGTATATAGATCTAAAAAGTACACATTACCATCTAAGGATGCATAAACTACTTCTACAAAATCCTTTTTTGCCTTATATTCAGGTTTTATATTCATCATTGCTTTAACATCTTCAGGCCACCTAATAATAGAAGGTTGCCCAGTCCAACCAGCTCCCCCTCCCCAGGTACTAGATGAAGTTTCCATATACCATTGTTGTTTTAATTTTTTATCTTTTATATCAGCTTTTCCAAAAGCTGGAGAAGTTCTTAAATTATCTCCTCTAAAAGTTAAAACCCCTTCTATGAAGGAGTATTTTTCAGAGAATATGGGAAACTTATTTGAATTATATTTTTCTATTTGCTTATTGTTGCTAAACAAATTCCATGAAATGTTTTCAGGACTTTTACTATTTATGTGTATTGGTGCTAAATTTACTTCATTTATCTCACTAATTTCATTGGTTGAACTAACATTCCAATCAATTATTCCTATACAACTTTTAGTTTCATTACTATCGATAACTTCTATTCCATTATGAAAGTTTCCATATATACACCCAGCTAAGGCTGTTATGCTTAATATTGAAAATCCTATAATAACTTTAGCTTTTTTTCTATTTTTCATAACCATTCTCCTTTGGATGTGTAGCTTTACACGATAATATATATACTTGTTTGGATTTATTTTCCATATAAGCACCATTTTACCATATTGTTCCAAATAAAAAAAGTATTTCACTCATATCTTGAGTAAAATACTTCTTCCATTATCAGGCTAAGGCTATTTTAAAGGTTGTTTTCGATATTATACGGAATTAACAATCTCTTAAAACTTAGCCTTATATTTCATCTGGAATATATCCCTTAAATTGTGCATTATAAAGTTTAGAGTAAATTCCGTTATTATTTAAAAGCTCCTCATGGGAACCTCTTTCCTCCACTCCATTACTTGTTAATACAACTATTTCATCAGCACTTTTTATAGTTGATAATCTATGTGCAACAACTATAGTGGTTCTGTCCTTAGATAACTTTTCAAGAGATTGTTGAATTATAATTTCTGTTGCATTATCTAGAGCAGAGGTGGCTTCATCCAATATTAAAATTGGAGGATTCTTTAGGAACACCCTTGCTATAGAGATTCTTTGCTTTTGCCCTCCGGATAGTTTTATACCTCTTTCCCCAACATAAGTATCGTATCCATCTGGAAGATTCATGATGAATTCATGTATATTAGCATTTTTAGCAGCTTCTATTACCTCTTCATCTTTTGCATCAGGGTTTCCGTATAGTATATTTTCCTTTATAGTTCCAGTAAACAAAAATACTTCTTGTTGTACCATTCCTATATTTTTTCTAAGAGATTTTAATGTTAGATTTTTTATGCTCTTCCCATCTATAAATATATCTCCTTCATTAACCTCATAGAATCTTGGTATCAGATGACAAAGTGTTGTTTTGCCTCCTCCAGAAGGTCCAACTAATGCAAGAGTCTTGCCAGCCTCAACTTTAAGATCCATATTAGATAATATAGATTTCTTATCATCATAATTAAATGTTACATTATTAAACTCTATCTCTCCTTTAATATTTTTGAGTTCTTCAGCTCCTTCGTTGTCTTTTATATCTGGCTCTATTTCCATAATCTCAATAAACCTTTCAAATCCAGTCATTCCTGTTTGATACTGTTCTATAAAAGATGTTAGTCTTCTAACTGGCTGCATAAATAAATTTATATATAAGAGATATGCTACTAATTCTCCTGGAGTTATTAAATTTTTATAAGTAAATATTCCACCAGCTAAAATTACAATTACATTTAATATATCTATCAAAAAGTGAATACCCGAAAAAAATTCAGCCATAGCTTTATATGCAAATTCTCTTGATTCTCTAAACTTATTATTCCCCTCATCAAATTTATCCATTTCATATTCTTCATTTGTAAAAGATTTTGCAACTCTTATTCCTGATATGCTATTTTCAAGCTGAGCATTTACATTTGCAACCTTTTTCCTTACTTCTCTAAAGGCATTTCCCATTTTAACTCTCTTCTTTATTGCAAACCAAAACATAATGGGTACAAAAGCAAAAACTATAATAGTAAGTCTCCAATCAATAGTACATAAAGCTGCAAAAGATCCTAATATCATAACAAAAGATATAAATAAATCTTCGGGACCATGATGTGCGAGCTCCGATACTTCCATTAAATCATTCACTATTCTAGACATTATATGTCCTGTTTTATTGTCATCAAAATAGCTAAATGGCAGTTCCTGAAGATGAGAAAAAACCTCTTTTCTCATATCATACTGCATCCTAACTCCTACAACGTGTCCCCAGTATTCAACTGTATAATTAAACAGCAACTTTAGTAAGTACAGTATTACTAAAAACAAAGACAGCTTGTACAACATATCTATTTGTCTATTAGGTATAACATCATCAATAATCCGTCTAGATATCATAGGATAGAACAAATCTGCCCCTGCTGCTAAAAATGCACACGCCATGTCTAACATAAATAATTTTATGTGCGGCCTATAATATTTTATAAACTTTTTAAACATTATTTTCCGTCCTTTCTAGTATGTTTACTATATATTATAAAGAGGATTCTTTACTTCAGATGGAGTTTTTTTCTCCAACTGAAGGTTATTAACAGAATTCTTAGGAGTTTTACTCCTTAGAAGTCGTTATCCTTTAGGTGAAGCCCTTATCTAGAGACGTAACAGCCGTTATCTCCCACTTTAGAAGTGGGAGTATTACGGATGGTAGTCATCAGATAAAACTTTATATAAAGTTATTTTAATACATACATCATATGTATGCAAAACTAAATTTTGTATTTGTAATTGATTTTATCTCTTATTTGCATTATATTATAATTAGTTGAGTATTGTTATCCTTTAATAAAAAATGTTATCTAATTTGTAAAGATGTTTTCAAGGAGGCAAAATTATGGAATCTAATACAAAAAAGCTATGGAGATGTGAAATTTGTTTTCAAGAGTTTGAAGGAGATGAGCCACCAGTTCCTTGCCCTGTATGTGGTGCCGATAGAGACCAATTTGTTGAAATAAATAGAGAAGATTCTTTAAAGAAAAATAATAAATCTATCTCTGATGGCAAAGAAGAAGGTAAAAAGACTAGAAGATGGAGATGTGAAGTTTGTTTTGAAGAATTCGAAGGAGATGAACCTCCTGTTCCATGCCCTGTATGTGGTGCTGGTAGAGAAAGTTTTGTAGAAATAACAGAAGAGGCTCCTGAAAGTCTCATAAATGATATAGAGCAAAATATTGTAATAATAGGAAATGGTGCTGCTGGCTATTATGCGGCAAAAACTATAAGAGAAAAAAGTAAAGCAGCTAATATAACTATAATCTCATCAGAAGAATATTTATCATACTATAGACCTCAAGTATCAGCTTACTTATCTATGGAAAAACTTGAAGATAATATGTTTATTTCAGATAAATCTTGGTATGAAAATAATAAAATTCATCTACTCCTTGGTAAAACAGTTAGTAAAATAAACATATCTAATAAAACCGTTGTATTATCCAATGGCCAAGCTATATTTTATGATAAATTAATTCTTGCTAATGGAAGCAAAAGCTTCATACTGCCTGTCAAAGGAATCGAAAAATCAAACGTATTTACTTTAAAAGATATAAAAGATGCTGATAATATAAAAGCTGCTATGGTAAAGGCTAAGGATGCAGTAGTAATAGGCGGAGGACTTTTAGGCCTTGAGGCAGCTTGGGAACTTAAGCAAAATGGATTAAATGTTACTGTAGTTGAGTTTATGCCTTCTCTACTTGCACGTCAATTAGATGAAGATGGTGCTAAGATATTCAAAAAATTTGTAGATGCTACTGGGATTAATGTATTACTGGGAGAATCCACAGAAGAAATATTGGGCTCAGGCTCTGTAGAAGGAGTAAAACTTCAAAGTGGCAAAGTCATTAAAGCAGAAATAGTGCTATTTTCTGTTGGAATAAGGCCAAATAAGGAAATTGCAGATAACACTGAAATTAATGCAAATAAAGGTATTATAGTAAATGATAAAATGGAAACTAACATAAAAGATATATATGCTTGTGGAGATATAGCCGAATTAAACGGTAGAGTTTATGGAAATTGGCCTGCATCCATTGAAATGGGAAAAGTTGCCGGAAGTAATGTTCTAGGGTTAAGTGTTATATTCAAAGACTTTGTATCTTCAACTATATATGAAGGAATGAATATAAAAATGTTCTCCTGTGGAGATATTAATCCTTCCTATAAAAACTTAGAAATAAAAGATAGTGAAAATAAATTCCTTCAAAAGCTTTTCTTTAAAGATGAGCTATTAGTGGGTGGATATATTTTAGGAGATACCTCTTCCTCTCAAAATATTGTAAAGGCTATTAAAAATAGTATAACTTTTGATATTGCAAAAAAATCTATACTAAAATAATAAAAAGCTGGATCATCCAGCTTTTTTTAACTATATTCTAATTTTACTTTACTTCCTCCTTCTCCTTGTTTTGAAGAACTTACTACCAGTTTCACAGGAACCCTATTTTTAAGTTCTTCTACATGACTTATTATTCCTACTGATAATTTAGAACTATGAAGTCTTTCTAGTGAATTCATTACAGTATCTAATAGTTCAGTATCTAAAGTACCAAAACCTTCATCTAAAAAGAAGAATTCAAGGGGAGCACTTCCCTTTAGCTGAACTTGAGAAGATAATGCCAGTGCAAGAGATAATGAAGCTAGGAAGGTTTCACCTCCCGATAAAGTAGTAGTTTCCCTTATATCTCCACCATTAAAGTCATCTCTTATAATAAAGTTTCCATCACTGTCAATTTCTAAAGCATACCTTTCTTTAGTTATATCTTTTAATCTTCTTGATGCTTCTCTAGCAATATATTTTAATTGATTCATAGCAGCAAATTCTACAAATTTATTTCCTTCTACTAGCTTACCTAGGTCATTTAAAAGACTTAGCTTATGCTGAAGTTCCTGCTCTTTTTTTCTAAGTTCCTTTAGTTCTTTCATATCCTGTTTAAGATCATCAATAGTCTTTTGTAGTGCTGCAATTTCCTGTATTTTAAACTTTAATATTTCTTGCTTTTCCAATCTATCTTTCTTTAATTGTTCCCATTTTTCTTCTTCTATGAATTCACCATTCAATTTTTCTTCTATTCTGCTAATATTATTCATTATATTTTTGAACTCATCATTGAATATGTTAATTTCTTGCTGAATCTCACTTATACTCTTTTCATCCAATATTACCTTTAAAACATCCTCTATATCAGTAAAATCATTCTCTTTCAATGAACTTATACACTTATTGTTTTGCTCTTCAAAACGTTTTTGAAGAATTTTTTTTGCTTCTTCTAAACTTAACTTTTTATCATATATTTGCTGCCTATTATTTTTTTCTTTTTCCAGATTATTTTTTAATCTTTCGGCTTTTTCGTTTATATTGATTATTTCTTTTCTGATAACTTCTAGATATTCCTGTGGATTTTGTCCCTCTGAAAGTTTTTTAAGTTCCTCTTCTTCTCTTTCTATAATTTCAGCCTTCTCTTTGCCGCTTTGAACTATTTTACCTAATTCAATGTCTAATTCTCTTTCCTGAATAGACAGTATTTCTTTAGACTTCTCTTCCTTTTCTATAATATCTCTTAAGTCTTTTTCCACCTTTTGAAGACTTATACTCTCTACTTCATAATTTTTTATTTCCTTCATCCTAAGGGGAATATCATCTAATTGAAGCTGTTTTTTTGATAACAGGTATTCATCTTTTATCTTATTAAACTTATTATTTTCTTTTATAAACTCTTCATTTAAGTCATTTAATAAGTTTTTTTCACTTCTCATTATCTCCCCTATCTTAGCTTCTTTCATATCAATCTTTGATTTTTTATCCTTCTGAAGAGTAATCTCTTTAGTAATCTCATCTTTCTTTTCTACATATTTTTGAACTTTATCTTTCATAAATACAAATTCATTTTCTATATTTTCCTTATTAGCCTTTAACTCTTCAATAATTATATCTTTAAGTTTTATTTGTATTGATTCTAATTCTTTTAATATATGTTCTCTTTCTTTTTGAAAACTTACTATAGTTAGAGAAACTTTACTTATGTAAGTATTAATCTCTTCTATCAACTTTTCTAATTTCTTTTTTTCTTTTTCCCTGCTCTCCAGCTCTTTTTTATCTAATGCTTTTACAGGACTTATATGATGAAGAGAACCGCACACAGGACAAGGCTTTCCTTCCTCTAATTCTGCTCCTAGAATACTTGCTAGGTTTTTTTTATTAATGTGATCTATTTCTTCTGATATCTTTTCCAAACTTTCCTTATTTTCAACTAAACTTTCTTTAGCTTCTTCTAGTTTGAGCTCTACAGGTTTTATATCCTTTTCAACTGCATCTAGTTTATTTATTAACTCTTTTCTTTTCTCATCATCCTTTAATGCACTTTCAAATTTTTCTCTATAGCTATTAACTTTTTCAGCTTTTTCTAAAAGTTTAGAATTATCACCTGGATTATCTTTTAATAGCTCTTCCATTTCCTTTTCCAATTCTATAACTAGGTTATCTTGTACTTTTTGAGCTTCTAATATTTCATTATATTCTTTTGTATATTTATCCAAATTACATCTTTTTGTATTAATTTTAGCTTCTAAATCATCTTTCCTAACTTTGCTTTGCTTGTACTCATTTTCAATTTCTAATGCTGCCTGGACTTTTTCCCTGTATTCAGGATCTACTTTTATACTATTTAATCTTTCTTCTATAGATAATATTTTCTTTACACTTTCTTCTTTATTGCAAATTATATCTTTTATCTTCTTTTCAAGAATGACTTTTTCACTATTTATCCTTGCGTATTCCAACCTTAGTTTCTTCCGCTCTTGTTGAAGTATACTTACTTTTTTATCAATTTCTATAGCTTGAATAATGTTTGCTTCCTTCTTAATTAAGCTTGGTATTAATTCTTCTTTTTTTTCTAATATTTCATTATAGTCTCTATCAGTTTTTTCTAGTGTATATTCAACTTCCTTTAATTTAGTTACTATATGCTCTAGCTCTTTTTCATTAGCTTCTACAGCTCTTTTAGTATCTTCTATCTCGTCAATAAAAGGTTTAACTTTCAATGCTTTTTGAGCATTTTCTAATCTCTCCTGCTTTATATTTATCTCTTCTAATCTATTTTTTAATTTATATTCTTTATTTTTATATTCATTAAGCTCTTTTTGAAGCTGCCATATATCTTTGTACTTTTCGTAATCTGAATCTAACTTATTCTTCTCTTCAGTTATTATCTTTTCTTCCTTTAATAATGAATCTAATTGACTCTCTTTTTCTTTAAAACTATCCTCAGTTAAACCATCATATTTTTTTAATTCTCCGCACAATATATTTTCTTCTTTTAAGTGCTTGTTTCTAACTTTTTTAATTTTGTCACCTAATTCTTTCCCAAACTTCTCTAATGCAAATATTCTCTCCAGCATATCTCTTTTGTCTTTTCCTGTTAACTTTAAAAATTCACTAAACTTTCCCTGTGGCAGTACTACAGAACGTGTAAAATCGTCAGCAGTAAGACCTATTATCTTTTCAATTTCGCTTTGGAGTTCACTAGGCCCTTCAGCTAATACAATTTCCCCTTCCTCTCCTCTTTCTATTAATCTTGCATATTTTGTATTATATCCTCCATTTTTATTTATCTTTATATTTCTTTCAGCTCTATAAGTTTTTCTTTCAGATCCAATACCGATTTCAAATTCATAACTAACTATAAGATTTTTAGTTGTAGTATTTATGTATCCCTTATTAGTTCTCGTTATTTTCCCATAAAGAGCAATGGTTATAGCATCTAAAATAGTAGATTTTCCACTTCCAGTTGGTCCGAAAATACCAAATAAGCCCTTTTCAGTTAGTTTATCAAAATATATAGTTTGTTCTTCTTCAAAACTATTCAAACCAGAAATTTTTAATACTTTAGGCTTCATCTTCTTCTTCCTCCTGTCCTACTATTCTTAGAAATAAATCCATAATCTCTTCAGCAGGTTCTACCATCCTCTGTATAGTATAAAATTCCTTAAACAGTTCCCCTATGCTCTTTTCTTTAATATTATAAAATTCCTCTTCTATAGCATCTTGTCCAATAATCTTAGGTCTAATTTCCAAGATATCTTTTTTTAAGTTCTTCATTGTTTTTATATCTTCTTGTGTTATATATTTGTCTGTCTTTATCTCTAAATAAACCCATACTTCTCTATCACTATTTTCTTCACATTTTTTTATTGCTTCTTCTACATTCTCGCATTTCCAAACTTCAATAGGTTTATAATTTTTAAAGGGTACTGTCTCTACTTTAACTTCTTCACCTGCTTTAGCATCTATAATATAACAACTCTTTGTATATCCTACTTCACTCTTACTATATTGAATAGGTGAACCTGCATAAGCACATTTAGTTTTTGCTTTTACCCATTGTGGTCTATGTAAATGTCCTAATGCTATATACTGAGCTTTTTCTGGTAGTGCGCTTGCACTTACAGCAAGACTTCCTCCTAACTGGATTTGCCTTTCAGAATCCGACTCCTCTCCTCCCAATATAAACAAATGTGAAACAGCTAAATTTATAGTATCATCTCTATACTTTTCTGAGAGTTTATCAAATAGTTCTTTTACCCTATCAGAATAATTCTTCTGTCTTTCCTCTTCTTCAATACTTTCGGATAGAACCTCATTTAATCTCTTTTCACTTGGATAAGGAATGGTTATAACAACTGCCTTTTCCCCATTAATCTCTATTTCAATATATCCTTCTCCAGCATCTAAAATTTTGTGTTCCCCACAACTTCCTAATTGAGCACTGCTTTTAGGTTTCCCTAATAGAATTACTCCTTGCTCATAGGCTATAGGACTTGCTGCTGATAGTCTATCTGGATTATCATGATTACCGGCTATTACTAGGACAGCTCTTTTACCATTATCACATATTTTTCTTAATGCTTTATAAAATAACCTTTCTGCTCTAGCAGGTGGATTGCTATTATCATAAACATCCCCTGAAATAATCACCATATCTATATTTTTTTCTTCCACAGTGTGGATAAAATCTTCAATAAACTTTTCCTGTTCTTCTATTCTGCTAGCTCCTTCTAAAGTTTTTCCTAAGTGCCAATCTGCAGTATGTAGTATTTTCATACTCCCACCACCCCGTATATTTTATTTCTTCTTTAAAGTTTACCATTTTTCTGCCTTTAAATACATAGTTTTTCCTTGGAAGATAGCTAAAAAAAGCTGTTGATAAAGTAAATTTATCAACAGCTTAAAAGCCAATTTATCTGATTGCTACCAGCTAAAACCAGGAATCTTATTTACGCTTCATCAGAAAAGCCAGATCTTTCTGTTTTAAAGAAGAATATTACAAGGATAAAGGTTAATAGTCCAAGTACAGCTAGAGCTATGCTAGGTAAAATAGAACCTACCCTAGCTAATTTACTCATTATACCGGTGAAGTATAAGAATATTATTCCTATAGCCACTGGAGCTAGAACTTTTACTATAAAACTATATACCTTGCACAATTTAAAAGAGTATGTACCATCGCTAGAGATTTCTCTAGCTGCATTTTTAGTACCCCATACCCATCCTACAAATACACAAACTAATATTCCTCCCATAGGCAAAAATATGTTAGATGTTAAGAAATCGAAGGAATCAAATATACTCTTTCCAAATATCTTTACATTGCTCCATGCTCCAAAGGATAGTGTACTTGGTATACCTACTATAAATACAGCTATAGATATAAGTATAGTTGCTCTCTTTCTTTCCACGTTAAATTTTTCTGTAAAAAATGCAACAACTACTTCTAAAAGTGATATTGTGGATGTTATTGCTGCTATAGCTATTAAAACAAAGAATAAGGTCTCAAAGAACGCTCCAAAAGGCATAGCTTTAAACACTGCTGGTAAAGTTACAAAAATTAATGCTGGTCCTTGGTTAGGCTCTAATCCGTATGCAAATACTGCCGGGAATATAACTATTCCAGCCATTAACGCAACAAGTGTATCTAAAATTGTTACTTGGAAAGCCAAAGATACTAGATTCTCTTCCTTTTTAATGTAGCTTCCATATGTCATAATTATACCCATACCTAAACTAAGAGAATAAAACGAATGTCCAAGTGCTTCTAAAACTCCAGCTGTAGTCAATTGTGAAAAGTCAGGCTTAAATAGAAATTCTAATCCCTTTGATGCACCATCTAAAGTTAAAGATCTAACCATTAATACAACTAGTAATAGAAATAGTATTGGCATTAGTATTTTACTATACTTTTCTACACCTTCTTTTACCCCTGCGATTACAACAATAGTTGTTAGGCCAATTACTAAGAAATTAAAAAATAATGGTTCCCCTGTCTTTGAAATAATTCCTCCAAAGTAATCCCCTAATGCACTTGGTTCTACATTTGATAACTTTCCTGTCATTGATTTAGTTATATAATTAAATATCCATCCTGCTATTATGGCATAATAAGATAATATTATAAATGCAGTGGAAACTGATAATACACCCGCTAAATGCCACTTTTTCTTAGGTTCGACTTTTTTAAATGCCTCTACTGCATTTGCTTGAGTTTTTCTACCTAAGGCAAATTCTGATAGCATTACTGGTATTCCTATTAAAGTAATACATAACAGATAAACTAATATAAAAGCTGCTCCCCCATTTTTACCTGTTATATAAGGAAACTTCCATATATTCCCCAATCCTACAGCTGATCCTGCTGCTGCTGCTAAAAGTCCAAGTCTTGTTCCAAAATTATCCCTTTTCAAGTTTAGTCCCCCTTTTACTTTAATAAATAATTTAATCCTTTCCCTAACATTCCAAAGTTTTTGAATGTTCAGCTAATACTATATAATTCACTGTCCCCCTTAAAATAATGTTTAGTAAAATAAAAAAATCTTCCGCTCCTATGAATTTTCATTCATAGGGACGAAAGATTATTATTCGTGGTACCACCCTATTTTGCATTTTAAATAAAAATGCCTCATTAATTCAGGTCGAGTAATTTTAATCTGGATTAAAATTTACTTTAACCAATAGCCATATATCGGTGACAACCGTCCTCGTTTACTTGAAAAAATCTTTCAACTTGGCAGCTCGGGAGTGATCATTATATACCTTACTTAACACCAATTCTCAGCAAATATTGGCTCTCTGTAGTTAAAATCCAAGTATCTTTCTCTCCGTCTTAGCTTTTCGAAACGGAATATTAATTTATATTTATTATATAAACCTTGTCTATAATTGTCAACACTTAAATATTAAAACTTTACTATATTTTTGACACAATTAACAACATGTATAACATCTTCTTTGGTAACCCAGTGGTTTGTTACAAATCTAACTTCACCATTTTCTTCCCCATTTATCTTGATTCCTTTTTCATATAATCCACTTACTAACTTTTCGCTGCTGCATCCAGTATCTTTCATACTGAAAAATACCATATTGATGTGTATGTCTTCCTGTCTTACTTGTATTCCATCTATTTTTGATAGTTCTTCTCCTAATAATAGGGCATTTTTGTGATCTTCTTTTAAGCCTTCTCTCATATCTCTTAGTGCTATAAGACCTGCTGCTGCTAAAATACCAGCTTGACGAAGTCCTCCCCCCATTAATTTCCTCTTCTTTCTTGCTCTATCAATAAATTCCTTACTTCCAGCAAGTATTGAGCCTACTGGTGCACATAATCCCTTTGATAAGCAAAACATAACAGAATCACAATACTGAGTTATTTCTGAAGGTTCAACTTCTAAATATGCTGCAGCATTGAAAAGTCTTGCTCCATCAAGATGTACAGGAACATTATTTCTCTGTGCTACAGAATATATTTCTTTCATATTTTCAAGTGATATAACTCTTCCATTAGAATGAGCATTTTCAACACATATTAGTCCAGTTCCCGGGTAATGCAAATCCTCATCTTCTTTTCTTATTCTTTTTTCAACTTCAGTTGGATCAATCTCACCTTTGTTACTTAATAAAGTTCTCAATTGTACTCCAGCTATAACTGATGCAGCTCCAACTTCATGCATTACTATGTGGCAATCATCCCCTAATATTACTTCATTACCTCTTTTACAATGAGTAAAAAGTGAAAGCTGATTTCCAAAAGTTCCACTTGGAACAAATAAAGCAGCCTCTTTACCAACTAATCTTGCAGCATACTTCTCTAATTCTACCATAGTTGGATCGTCACCATAAACATCATCTCCAACTATAGCATTATACATAGCATCTCTCATTTCTTTAGTTGGTTCAGTTACTGTGTCACTTCTTAAGTCTATATATCTCATAATAATCCCCCTTAACTATTTATTAACTTTTGTCTGATGACTACCATCCGTAATACTCCCACTTCTAAAGTGGGAGATAACGGCTGCTACGTCCCTAGATAAGGACTTCTAAGCTTCAGTTGGAGAAAAAAGCTCCATCCGAAGCAAAGAATCCTCTTTATAAATATACTTGTCCTTTTGATATTAAAATTAGCTATTTATTAGTTCTTAAATATGTTATTAATCTACCTTTATGTCATATTTAATTATCTTTCTATATATAGTAGCTCTACTTATCCCTAAAGCTTTTGCCGCATCCTCTGCATTGCCATTACAATAAGTTAGTGCATTTCTTATACTTCGTTCCTCAACTATTTTTAAAGGTACTACCTCTTCCTTCTTTAACTCTAGCTTATTTGTTTCTTTTGTTGTTCCATCTAATATTTTAGGTTTATCCTTTATCATATTAAGGACAAACTTTTTAGTTATTCTATCACCATCGCATAAATAATAGGCCTTTTCTATTGAATTTCTAAGTTCTCTTACATTTCCATACCACTTATAATTTTTGAACTCTTCTATTAAATCATTATCTATGCACTTAACGTTGCCTATATTTTGATTGTTCAGCTTTTCTATAAAACTTTTTACTAGGGGTTCTATATCTTCAATTCTATTCTTAAGATCTATTAATTTTATGCCTATTACATTTAGTCTATAATAAAGATCATACCTAAAGTTTTTTTCTTCTACTTCATCAATTAAGCTTTTATTTGTAGCAGCTATAACTCTTACATCTATTCTTTTTTCATAGGTAGATCCAACTCTAACTATTTTATGATTATCTAAAACCCTTAATAACTTTGATTGTATATCCAATGGAAGCTCACCTATTTCATCTAAAAATATAGTTCCTCCATCAGCAAGTTCAAACTTTCCCGGATAACCTCCCTTATTTGCTCCAGTAAAAGCACCTTTCTCATATCCAAACAGTTCACTTTCCACCAGTTCTCTAGGTATTGCTGCACAATTTACTGCCACAAAGGAACCTTTTGCTCTTTTGCTATAATTATGAATAGCCTGTGCAAACATTTCCTTTCCAGTTCCACTGCTTCCCTCTAAAAGAATATTACAATCTGCATTAGCAGCTTTCTTGGAATATTGGATTATTTTCTTCATATTCTGATTTTTCGTTATAATGTCATTAAAAGTATACGTAGCATTGTATCCAACCACATTATTTACAACCTTATGAATATGTCTCGTATCTCTAAACGCAATTATAATTCCATCAACTTTGATTTTATCTCCTATTGGAACAATATTAGCAACACATCTAACTTTGTTATTAAGGCCATTAAACGTACAGTCTTCATTTCTAAAGGTTTTACCAAATTCTAAACATTTGTCCAATAACTCTTCATTAGTAAATATCATCTTAATGTCTTTATCTATCATTTCTTTATGTGTAAATCCTAATATCATTAAAGCCATGTTATTACAATTAACTATCTTCAAATTGTTATCTGTTACAAAAATTCCTTCTGATGTACTATCAAATAACGCTTTTAATAATTCTTTTTCCATAACAATTTACACCTTCTTTTAAAATGGCATTGTCATTATTATCTCATATATATTCTGATTGTAAAATAGAAGCAGCTTAAATAAACTGATTATTTTTTATTTTTAATAATAATTTTACAAGTTTGATTCCAAAATAAAAGTACACTCGATCAGTATTAATCGAATGTACTTTTATTTTGGAATTTATGTTAAAAATATTAATGTGGGCAATAATTAACAACAAGACGTTCCTAGTAAAACTCTGTTAAATTCTTTTAAGTTAGTTAAATTTTTAACTTTTAAACGTTCTGAAACATAATTTCTTCCTTTTTTACACATAAGTTCTGTTAATAGTGTTGCGAAAAATGCTCCAGAAATTTTCTTTACTTCTTTAAAGTCTAGAACTACATCGCTTTCTAAACAATTATCTATCATCTCTCTTAAGATTATTGCATCTTCCGGGTTTACATTAGCTCCTAAAATGTCCTTAACCATTATTTCCTTCATTTTCACAACCTCCTAAAACATTTTTTATAGTGTAAATTTAGTTTACTTACAGGATTTATCCTTGTAACTATAATATATCACGTATAAAAAACTTTGTCAATAATTTAACAAGATTTTTTCTTAAAAATTTTATTATTTTAAAAAATATAAAAAACCAGAAAATTGAATCATTAATTCTTACGTGCTACATAAAAAGGACTGGTGTACCAGTCCTTTTTATTTACATTCATATTTATTCTTGGCTGCTATTCCACTCTTATTATAAACACTGCTTTCTATAGTTTGAACTATTTGATTTTTAGCAAATTGTTTTTCTGTAG
Source organism: Clostridium sp. JNZ J1-5 (assembly GCF_053901425.1). Lineage (NCBI taxonomy): Bacteria > Bacillati > Bacillota > Clostridia > Eubacteriales > Clostridiaceae > Clostridium > Clostridium sp. JNZ J1-5. Next base: position 1,465,199 of record NZ_CM132773.1, read on the forward strand.
ATTTAAAATCTTTTTTATTGTAATTCTTTCTATTTGCTTCATGTGTTTCTAAATTATTTAATAACTTATTATTCATAACAGGACACCTCCATGTTTTTATCAAAACTATAGGCAACCTTTCATTATTTATAATGTCCCTATCATTAAAATTTATTATTGTAATGTTTTACTTTTTAGTTATGTTAACTATTTCATACTCAGTCTCTCCATCGTTTTCTGCTCCACCGAATACTTTTAACCTGTAGCCTAAATCTATTATGTATTCATCAGTTTCTATATAAGAGTTATGCGCCATATCCTTTTTAGATAACACCACTTCACTATTAAAACCTTCATAATTTTTAAATTTTTTATCTATATATCCTTTTGTTTTTTTATCCCAGTAAGTTATAAACTTTATTTTACAATTATCTTTGTTTATATATTTTAATACATACTTTTTAAGATTTCTTTCATTCTCTGGATTACTTAAATATTTATCCTTTATTATAAGATTATTAGTTGTACTATAAAACTTAGATAAGTATTTAGCTAGTATTTCTGCATTTCCATAAGTTACTTCAATTCTTATAGGAGTTTCATATATACTAAATAATTCATCAATTTTATTTCTTTGTATTACACTTTCTATGTCATTCAATTTTATAGTTTGTTTATCTTCTTTCATAAATATATCATCAGACACAAACTTAACCTTATTATACATATTTTTTATAACATTAGTATAATCTCCAACTAGCAGTTTATCTTCAGAAGCCATAGCCGTCTTTATACCTATTTCTTTATCCTTAGGCAAATTACTGCAGCTTCCTTCTAACTCTATTAATTTTACCTTTCTAATTTTGGTTTTTTCTCTAACTATGGACATAAGCCATTCATTATAATCAAATCTATAATTATTTTCATCGGCATCTTTATCCCATATATCTTTAAGTTCTTCACTAACTATTAAAGTATGTCTATTTATTCTACTTCTTAGAACATCATATTTCGTATCTATATTAAACTTATTTTTTATAATTTCTTTATCTAGAGTGATCTCAAGTCTCATATTTTTCACCTATTTACATAAATTTAAATAGCATCTTTCCTAAGTTATAGTTAACGTCGAAGAATCCACTTGGCCATTCTTCTTCAAATTGCCCATTAGAAGTCAATCTCATGTCCTTTACAGTTGCTCCTTCATTGCTATGTTGAAAATAATATACTCCTACATCATCAGCACTTATTTTACCTTGAGCTACCAATATTTCAATTTGAGTTATCAAAAATATACTGTGGGTCTCAATAATAAACTTCTTATTTCCATCTTTAGAGCATTGTACAAATAAATCTGCTAGCTTAGATTGAGCATTAGGATGTATATGTACTTCTGGTTCTTCAATAATTAAAGTGCTATTATTTTTTGAATTTAAAGCCTTTATTATTATAGGTAAAATTTGTGATGTTCCAACTCCTACATCTAATAAATTATTTATTATACCTGTTTGTTTATCTTTTATTAGAAGAGAATAAGTAGAATTTCCAAAGGATTTAATTTCTATACTCTTAGCTAAATCGAATTCTTTCAGCCAAAAATTTATTTTATCTTTTACATCATCCACTGAATTAATTAAAGTGGATATAATATTTCCTCCTGTACTTCCTACTGTATTTAAAGAACTCAATCTAGTTATATATTCAACTCTTTCAGGTTTATCTCTAAACGGTTCTATATGTATTATGCTATCTGTAAATTTTTTTAATTTATTTTTTATTGATTCAAAAGTACTATAAATTATAGATATATATCTGAGTTCATCTATCTCTGCTTCTATTAGATACTCTTCATTTATCCTAAAATAAAATTTTTCTGGAATAATTAATCCGGGAATCTTTATTAAAATCTCACCTATCCTTATAAAATATTCATCTTCCTCTAGTATCAGCTCTAAACTTTTGTTATTTTTATAATCTACACTAAATTTGCTTACAACTATTCTTTCATCAAAATTTTTCTTAAAATAAAATTTAATTTTATTAATTAGGTAATTTTCATTTTCTTTAACTAATTTATCTAAAACATCTTTTATGTCTAAAGAACTTTTTTTGCTTATTACATCAGCTATTCTAAATAATATATAATCTATATTTGAATTGTTTCTCTTATTTTCTTCCTCATTAAACTCAAAAGAAAAGCCTATACTATTATTAGTGTTATGATTATATACCATGCTTGTATAATCTCCTATTTGATTATTCATATCTATAACAGAGTCACTGTATTTACTATCCATAGTATTTTTTAATGTAAGAATTCCTTTAATAAAACTGGACTTTCCTCCGCTATTTGGTCCAACAAAAATATTTATTTTTTTCAAATTTACTTTTCCCGAGTTCTTAAAAGCCTTAAAATTTTCTAACTCTATGGACTTAATCATTTTTATCCTCCATTAAGTAAAAAAGCTAATATTAACACTTCACTATGTTAATATTAGCTTATTCTAATTTGCTTATACTCTATGTTTTCCCGTAATGCTTTCTATTTTTATTCCAACTATTTTAGTTTTACTTTTCGCCCTCTCTACATATGCTCTTCCCTCTTCTAAAAAATCTGGACTATATTTATATATAAGTTCCATTAGTGGATCATGTTTCTCTTCTTCTGATACAGAAAATGCATTTCCAATTACAATAACACTTTCATAAGCAGTACTGAATTTTTCAGGCAGTAGCCTTGTACTACCAACTACAGTAAATGACACTTTACTATTTTCTGTAATATTATCTAATTTACTTCCTTCCTCTGCACAATGAAAATAAATACTATCTTCTATAACTACATAACTTAAAGGTACTCCATAAGGTTGATTATCACTTCCACAAGTACATAATATACCATATTCACCTCTTCTAAGTAATTCTAATGCCTCTTTTTCATCCATTTTTCTATCTGATCTTCTCATAGATTTCATATCAATATTCCCCCTATTCTATTTATAATAAAAAACTATGTACCATATCATAACTTGGTTTTCCATTTACCCAGCGTTTTTATTTGTGTATAATATATTTAAAATTATATCATAATTATTTACAAAGAGAGGCATTCAATTATGAAAAAGATAGGTATGAGAAATTTTAAAACAGGAGTTGCTGTTTTTTTATGTATAATTATATTGAGACTTCTAAAAGTTGAATATCCTTTTTACGCTTGTATTGCTGCAGTAATCTGTATGCAAAGTTCTGTTTTTGATTCCTTTAAGGTTGGAAAAAATAGAATGATAGGTACATTTATCGGTGCACTAATTGGACTTTTATTTGCTCTAATTGACCCCCGAAATGCATTCTTATGTTTCTTAGGAATAATTGTTGTAATATATGTATGTAATGTACTAGGTCGAAATAAGTCAGCAACTATAGCTTGTATAGTATTCCTTGCTATTATGATTAATTTAAAAGACACTACTCCCCTTTTATATAGTGCTAATAGGCTTATGGAAACTTTTATCGGTATAGCTATTTCAGTTTTAGTAAATTATTTTATATCTCCGCCTAAATATTTAGATAGTCTATCTGCCATGAAAAATAGTGTAATTGATAGCATATATGGTTTATTAAAAAATGAACTTTGCCAAAATACTTCCTTAGAATTAGCAACCTTAAATAAACAAGTATCAGCATTTGAAGATTTATTAAAATCATATATGTCTGAAATTGCTTCTAAAGAGATTAAACCTCATGAAACAGAAAGTTTTAATAAAGTATTGGATCTTAGTAAAAAAGCTTATAGTCATCTATTTATGATAAAATCTCTTAATGCAAACTGTAACCTTAATAAGAAAAATAAGGATAGAATAGTAGAACTTTTTGATATGTGCAATGTAGATACAAAGGATAAACCCTATGAAAATAATGACATAGAAATAATATATAATTATCATATAAATAATTTAATTGATATTGTAGACACATTAAAAACTAATTTAAATTAATAAAAAAGTGGCTGTCGCACTAAGAATAAATACTACAATATATTGTTTTACTTTAAACTTGCAAAACAGTGTATTGTATGTAAATTTCTTAATGCGGCAGTCCCTTTTAATAACTGCATTTACTATTAGATTTATTTTTCTACTTTTATTGCATCTACAGGGCAGGATTCTTGTGCTTCAACTGCTCCGCCTTCAGCATCTCCTGGAACTGTATCAACAATTACATGAGCTTTTCCATCGTCTCCCATATCAAAAACTTCTGGACAAATTGAAGGACATAATCCACATCCTATACAAGTTTCTTGATCTACAAAAGCTTCCATTAAAATCTCTCCCTTTCATCTTCTTATTAAAAATATAATACGTTACTATTATATTTTTACCCTTTAATTTAGATAATATCACAAAAACTTATATAATACGTAAACAATTCGATTGCCATTCCAAGCTTTCCTTTAATCCTTAAACATATATTCTTTATAAGTTTCCCATCTGCCATTTTTCCAAATTAGTATGGATATATTATCAAAATTAAATTGAAAATCATGTGAAAAATTTGATACATAGTCCCAAATCATATTAAACTTATCTTTAATTCTTTTGGACGCAATAGTGCAATGAAATCTTTTGTCTTTTCCATCATTATCCTTCCATTCAAGCCAATGCAAGCCTTTCAATTCATCAATATAATTATCATGTACCTCTATAGCCTTCTTAGAAGGATGAATATCCATAAATACTACATTATCTCTAAAATGCCCTAAACCATTAATTTTCATTGGAGCCTTAGCATTTGTTCTACAGAATTTATCAGTAATTTCTTCTAATTCTTTAATATTATCTGATTCAAAAGGTGCCTTTATAGTAAAATGTGCAGGTAACTTTTGTCTTTCAACTTTAAACTCCTGACATACATCTTCTACAAGCTTTTCATGAAACTTTAATATATCCCCTTTTAATAAACAAACAATAACATATCTCATTCTATTATCTGTCCCTTCAGAACTCTTTAATCTTCTTCTTTTTCTTCAAAACTTCCTGTCTCAATTTTTCTTAATAAATGAACCTCATCATATATATCACTAAATAAATATTCATCTCTTTCATTTGGGCCTAAAAGCTTGATTAGTTCTATTGAATAACTAAATGAAGGAAGCCAACATACAAAAACTCCTTTTTCAATAGTGGGATTTTCTTGTTTAGTGCACTTCTCCTCTTCGTAGAATTTACAATTATTACAATACTTTTCTAGCTTCATATCTATTTTCCCTCTCCCTCTTTAGAATATGCCTTATTTAATTTAAAAATTATGTAATCTACCTATAAGTTTAAATAATTTGTTACTCTAACGCAAGTATTTAAAAAATACTTTATGTATATATGAATAGTCTTGTAAACCCTTTCATATTATGTATAAAATAAAACTTGGTTTTCTAAGGAGTGTTTTTATGTATGATAAATTAAAAAAAAGTCATAAACCCTATGCTAAAAAAATTATGTGCGAATTATATCCAGATAAATACTTAGATGTTGATTCTATTTGTTCTAAATTCGTAAAAAAACGTCATGCAATAGTACGTGCTTCAATAAAAGATTTGGAAAAGTGCGGATTGCTTAAAAGAGTTGATTCTGCAGATTCTAAAAATCAAGAAAAACTATATCAGTTATCAAATGAAGGTAAAAATCTATTAGATACAGAAATGAGCAGCATCTCAAGATGTGAATGTGAAGATTAAAACAAAAGCCACGAAATCATCGTGGCCTTTTTATTTAGCTGTTTTGAGCATTATAAGCTTCTAAAACTCTTTGGAATTCAGCCCCTGCCCCTATTGATGCATACTCTATTTTTCCATTTCCTCTACTTACTTCTCTATATGCATTTGCACTTTCAGTTCCTGGCATTGACACAATAACATATTTATCATTGCCTATAGTAACTCTGTCTATTAACTCTAATTCAACCTTTTTTCCATATTCATTTTCTACTGTTATAGTTTGAATAGTTTCCATATGTAATTTTCCTCCTATCATATATAAAATTTATATTTTATCTCATACAATAGGGTTCTCAATTTTTAATAAATATATTTATGTTTTAGATATTTTAATTTTTACTCTCTTTTAAATTCTAATAATAACATGAATATATATTAAGCATGTTATCTCTAAATCCAAAGATTTCTTTCTTACTTTTATCTAATATATACTTAATTTTCTCTTGGAATTGTTCTTCTAATTCATATTTAAAAATTAAATTTAGTGCCTTATCAAAAACTCCCTCAATACTAATAAAAAACTTTTCATCTACATTTTTACATAACTCTATAAAACTTAATGCTTGGTCAATGTAATAGAACATTAATATTACTGTATTTTCAGGTAAATTAGAAATTTGTTGAAATTCAATAATAGCCTCACTAATTACAGAATATTTTACCCTTTGTCCTTCACTTTCAGGAAAAATCTCATTATTTATTTTTTTCTTATACAATTCTAGTAAATTTTCTTCCAGCTCTCCATTTATCTTTAGAATATAATAGTCATTTACTTTTGGAAATATTGTAGCTAATTCTATTATCTGTTCCTGTAATTCATCTTTATTCAGCATATTTAAATATTCTTTTAGTTTAGGCTTCATCATATTAACAGACTTCTCCTTTGGATTATCCTATTTTGAATTATAATCTTTAACATATTACCTAAATAACCATAATACCATTATACCGATTTCCTTAAATTTACAAAAGCTTTTTAATAAAAAAATTAGCCCATTTATTGGGCTAAAATTGAGATATTTTATATTTTAAATATCTACTAGCATTTACTTCCACGCCTAATCACTTCAAATTTTTCTATTGTATAGCTCTCATTGGCATCTATATCTGCTTTTTCTAGAGCTATAGCTAGCTGCTCTTCTACAGTATCCACTCCCTCTAAATCAGGAAGTAAAACTCCACTTCTAGATCCATTTTTCACAACAATACCATACTTTTTAGTGTCTAGCTCTTCTTTAGAAGCTTTTGTTGGTGTCATTAAAATATCTATAGAATATTCCAGATCTTGAAGTTCTTCTTCCTCTACAGGTGAAAATCTAGGATCTCTCATTCCTGCATCTACTGCATTTTTTATTATCTCTCTTGCTATACAATCAGTGGATGGAAAGATTGTTCCTATACATCCTCTTAATTCACCTTCTTTTTTAATTGAAACGAATACACCATGTCTATCTGTTAGCATTTTTTCATGAACTAATGGCACACTTATGTATTCACCAGTTTTTACATAGTTCTCTAAACTTGACCTTGCAAGTTTTGCATATACATCTTCACATTCTCTTATTCTCTGAATCTCTTTTTGTCTAATTTCTATAATATTATTAAATAACTTTCTATCTTTGTCTTCTTTAGTATCAAATTTCATTACTCCATATCCTATTCCAAAAGGTCCTTCATAAGATAATAAGCTTCCTTTTATTTTATATCCATCCATAATTCCAAGTAATATATAGAATGACCTAAGTCCACATTCTCCGGCACCTTTAATTAGATTTTTACTAATATTAAATATTCCTAAGGTATCTCCAGCTTTCAATAAATCTACTATTTCTTTGTCAAACTTTTCTCCATTTTCATTAAACCCATAAGGACTTTCGTCATTTAATTTATGAGACAAATCTCCACTTGAAATTATCACTGCATCCTCTTCACTCTGTTTAACTACTTCATTTATTATCATTCCAAATTTATATAATTGTATTTTTGAAAGTAATCCATAGGTTATGTGAACAAGATTGTAATTATTATACTTTTTATTTATAAAATAAAGTGGCACCATACTTCCATGATCTAATTCAGTAGAAATTCCATATTGTCTTGAAGAACTATCATCTACTGGAACAAGTATTATATTCTCTTCAATTGATTTTTTCCTTATACTTTCTGTAAGTTCTGTGTTTATATTAATATTAAACTTAATGTTAGGAGCTCCAAAACTTGCTAAATCTCCTTTTATATTAGGTGATGCAGAAATAGCTAGTGCGTCACTAAATAATGGACCATGGGGAGTAATTATAATTATTGTTTTCGGCTTTAATTTGTTTATTTCATCTCCAATACTGTAACAAGCATTAACAGTTTCTATCGCTTTTTTTTCTTCTCCTTTTCCAACTTCATCTATTATGATTGGTGGATGCGGCATTATGTAGTGTGCTAAAATCTTACCCAATTAAAACACCTCCTAACTAGAAGTTTACCACTTTGAAAAGTTTAAATACACATTATTTGTAATATGTCTATCTATATTTTTCCTACAATCTCTTTTGTATTAACTAAATCATTCACATAAACTCCCATAACCTTTTTAGTTTCTAAAGTTCTTACTTGAGCTGTTCCTGCAGTGTTATCCACTTGTTCTATCCATACTGGTTCGCCTTTGTACAATACTGTAATTTTATTTGGGCTAATCATAATCTCATGAGCTTCGTGTAAATCCATAATAATACCTCCTTAAAATTTTATATAGTATTAGAGTTATCTAAATCATATAAAGTATGTAAAATTTCAATAAAAAAATTTAGTCTAAAAAGTTTAAAAAAATTATTAACTGTCAATAATTAGAATAAAATATTTATTTTGAAAGGGGTATTAATATAAATATGAAGTCCAAGTTTAAAAAGGCTTTAATAATTATTTGTTCAGGAACAGTATTATTTCTTGCGGTATTCTTTATGACAAGAAGCCTAAATAATTTAATAGAAGGCTCAAATAAAGACAATAATGTTATTACTGCTGAAGATACATCTTCAAAGGATAAAACCGATACTCAGCAAGAGGCACAGGCTCCAATAGAAGACAACATTCAAAGCAATAATACAACTCAAGATACAAATGAGGAAACTCAAACTTCCAGCAACGCAGCTATGGAAAAATACACTGATTATGTAGTAAAAGCTGGTGACACTCTATACAGTATTGCTAGAAAGTCAATACCATGGAAGAGCCAAGAGGAAGCAGTAAAAATTTTAGAGACAATGAATAACTTAAAAGATAGATCTGTTATTCCTGTAGGTTCTCATTTAATGATTCCCGTAAATGACATTGATACAACAGGCTGTACTAAATATACAGTTAAATCTGGTGAAAGTTTATATAATATAGCTAAAGAATATCTTCCTAATATGGATACAAATAAAGCGGTAGATATGATTATGAAAAAAAATAATTTAACTAATGCTAATTTACTTAGCGTAGGCTTAGAAATATATATACCGAATTCAGATAGTGCTGCTGCTAATTCTGAATCCATAAAGAATAATGATAACACTAAAAAAGACAGTAATACTAAAGATACATCTAATGAAAATACTAATATAGATGATGAAGACAGAGACGATGAATAGTCTCTAATTAAATAAGCTACCATATCCCCAAGAGTATGGTAGCTTATTTATATTATTTTATATTGACAATTTCAGTACCCCATATTTCTTTAGAATACTTGAGAATTGTATTATCACTAGAAAAGCATCCGGATCTAGCGATATTTATTATACACATCTCCTGCCATTTTGAACTCTGTCTATAAAGAGAATCTATTTTTTCTTGAGCTTTAACATAGGAGTTAAAATCTTTAAATATAAAATACTCATCATTTCTATCTATCAAGTGTTCGTATATATTTTTAAATTCTGAAAGTGGCACGCCAAAATATCCATTGGATATTTGATCTACTATTTTATGAATTCTGCTATCATTAGCATAAAATTCTTTTGACCAATATCCGCCGTATTTTTCATAATTCATAACTTCTTCTGAACTTAATCCAAATGTTATTATATTCTCTTCTCCAACCGACTCTTTTATCTCAATATTTGCACCATCTAGTGTTGCAATAGTTATAGCTCCATTCATCATAAATTTCATATTTCCTGTACCAGATGCTTCTTTTGATGCAGTTGATATTTGTTCACTTACATCAGCACATGGTATTATCTTTTCGGCAAGAGAAACTCTATAATTTTCAAGAAAAACTACTTTTAACTTATCATTAATAGACTTATCTTTATTTATTTTATCCCCTACTGTATTTACAAGTTTTATGACTTCTTTTGCTAAAAAGTAACTTGGAGATGCTTTTGCTGCAAAGAAAAAAGTTCTTGGATATATATCTAAATTAGGATTTTCTTTAAGCTGATTATATAAATAAATTATATTAAATAAATTTAGTACCTGCCTTTTATATGCATGAAGCCTTTTAACATGAACATCAAAAATGGAATCCGGGTCTATGCTTATTCCATACTTATCCTTAACCTTTAATGCAAATTCAGCTTTATTTCCTCTCTTTATACTACGTATTTTGTCTTGAAAACTATTATCTTTAGAATAATTTTCTAATTCTATAAGCCTTGTTGGTTCTTTAATCCAACCACTTCCAATAGTTTCACTTATAAAATTTGCCAAGTTAGGGTTTGCCTGAAGAAGCCATCTTCTATGAGCTATTCCATTAGTTTTATTATTAAATTTATCACCATAAAGCTGATAAAAATTATTTAATTCTCTTTTTTTCAGTATTTCAGTATGAAGTTTTGCAACTCCGTTAACTGAATGTCCTCCTATTATAGCTAAGTTTGCCATTCTCACCTGATTGTCTTTTATTATTTCCATGCCACTTAATCTTAGCCGATCGTTTTCATACTTAGTCAAGGTTACATCTATAAATCTCCTATTTATTTCTTCTACAATCATATAGATTCTTGGTAATAATCTTTTAAAGATTTCAACAGGCCACTTTTCAAGTGCTTCTGACATTATAGTATGATTTGTATAAGATATGGTCTTGTTTGTAACTTCCCATGCCTCATTCCAATCTAACTCTTCTTCATCTATTAGTATTCTCATAAGCTCAGGAACTGCTAATGAAGGATGAGTATCATTAATATGGATAGCTACATATTTGTGAAATTCGTTAATAGGCTTATTTTTCTTTTTATAATTTCTTATTATACTTTGTATCCCTGCGCTTACAAAAAAGTATTGCTGTTTTAGCCTTAATATTCTTCCCTCTACTTGAGAATCATCTGGATATAGTATTTGTGATATAGATTCTACTGAAGATTTGTATTCCACCGCCTTTGAATAATTTCCGCTTTTAAAAAAATTAAAATCCAGCTCTCTATCCTTCTCTAAGGTTTCTGCATTCCAGAGTCTTAAAGTATTAACAGTCTTATTTTTATATCCTACAATAGGTGTATCGTAAGGCACTGCTTTTACTGGCTGATAGTTCTCATGTATAAAGTTAAGCCTGCCATTTAACGAAATAGGTGTTATTTTCCCTCCAAACTTAACAATTACAGCTTTGTCATCTTTTCTAGTTTCCCACACATTACCTTCTTCTAGCCAGTTGTCTGGTATCTCAACCTGATATCCATTGACTATCTTTTGTTCAAATAATCCATATTTATATCTTATACCACAACCGTGCCCTGGAATTCCTAGAGATGCCATAGAATCTAAAAAACACGCTGCTAATCTTCCTAATCCTCCATTTCCAAGGCCTGCATCTATTTCAGCTTCTTCAAGCTGTTTAAGATTTATACCTAACTCCTCTAAGGCCTTCTCACTTTCCTGTTCTATTCCCAAATTCAATAGGTTACTTTTTAGCAGCTTTCCTATTAAAAATTCCATTGAAAAATAATAAACCTGCTTTTCCTCATCTTTAACATACTGTTTATTAGTTTTCATCCAGTTTTCGGCACAGTACTCTTTAATTAAACTCCCAAATGCTAAATATTTATGAAGAATAGAAGCTTCTTTTATATCTTCTGAGAACATATTTATAATCTTCTTTTCAAAGTCTCTCTTTATTGTTTCTTTGTCTAATGCCATTTCTGCACCTCTATATTCATTATTTATCTAATACCTTTCTATACATTTGAATGTATTCTTGTGCAGATTTATTCCAACTGAAATCCTCCTTCATAGCTGTTGTAATTAATTTATTCCAAATATCCTTATTGTAATAAAAATTTATTGCTCTTTTTATTGTATAAAGCATATCCTGTGAATTATAATTTTTAAATGTAAATCCATTGCCTTCTCCTGTGTACTCATTGTAAGAATGTACTGTATCATTCAATCCCCCAGTTTCACGAACAATAGGTATGCTTCCATATTTTAAAGCTATAAGTTGCCCTATGCCACAAGGTTCAAACTTGGATGGCATTAAAAACATGTCAGATGCAGCATATATCTTTTGTGCAAGAGAAGCATCAAAATAAATATTTGCTGAAACCTTGTTAGGATACTTCCATGCAAAGAACTTAAACATATCCTCATATCTTTGATCTCCCGTTCCAAGAATCACAAGTTGAATATCTTCACGAAGCAATTCTTCTATGACCTCACGTATTAAATCTATTCCCTTTTGCTCCTCTAATCTTGTAACCATACCTATCATTGGTATGTCCTTGTTTTTCGGAAGGTTTAATAGCTCTTGGAGCCTCTCCTTATTTTTTTCTTTTCCTACAACATTATCCTCATCATAGTTTACAAATAAATTTTTATCTATTATAGGATTATTTAAATCTGTATCAAGTCCATTTAATATTCCGTGTAGATTACAGTCTCTGCTTCTCAAAAGTCCATTAAGTCCTTCTCCGTAATATTCTGTTTTTATCTCCTCCGCATAGGTAGGACTTACTGTAGTTACTCTATCAGCAAAAATTATGCCTCCCTTCATAAAAGATATGGCACTATAATATTTAAGTTTATCCTCCGAGAAATATTCCATCCCTAAATTTAATAATTCTCCCAGCATTTCTTTTGCAAAAAGTCCTTGATACTTTAGATTGTGTATTGTATATACAGTTTTTATGTTGTTATATCTTGAATCATTTTTATAATGTTCTTTTAACAAAGGTATAGTAATAGCAGTATGCCAATCATTGCAATGTAATATATCTGGAGCAAAATCATCTATGTATTTTATAGCTTCCAGAATGGCCTTTGAAAAGAAAGAAAATCTTTCTCCATCATCAAAATCTCCATAAGCACTTCCTCTTTTGAAGTAATATTCATTATCTATAAAATAAAAAGGTATACCATTATACTCTTGATGCAAAAGTCCGCAATATTGATTTCTCCATCCAACTTGTACATTATATTCAGCAACCTTCTCCATTTTATCAGAGTATTCTTTTGATATCTTAGTATACTTTGGCATAATAACTCTTATATCTATTCCTAATTTTCTTAAAGCTTTTGGAAGTGCATAAGCTACATCTCCAAGTCCCCCTGTTTTCATAAATGGATAGGATTCCGAAGTTGCAAATAATATATTCATATACTCCCCCTCTTTCAAATTTAGCTTTTAATATATTATTCTATTTTCAAGTATTTTCACCTCTAGAATTATAATATATTTTCATATTTTAAATTTTATTCCATATATCAAAAAATAATAGACAGGATTTCTCCTGTCTATAGTAACTTTTATTATATTAAAATTCTTTGGTAGGTTTATATATCTTTCTCTTATCTAATGACCATATTTGATTTGAAAATTCACCTTTGTTAGCTTCATCTGCTGCTTTATGCATATCATAAAGACTTGCATCCATTATATCTAGATAATGTAACATCTGAGCCTCTGGAATCATAGGCTTTTTAGGGCTTCCAAAATCTGCTTCATAGTGGTGTGATAGAATCATATGTTGTAGCAACATAGTGGTTTCTTTATCTGCCCCTACCTTTTCTGCAGCTAATTCTACATTTTTTATTCCTTGAATTATATGACCTAGCAGCTGGCCTTCTACTGTATAATCACTTACAATGCCAAGCTCACTTGAATCCATTTCATCCATTTTAGCAAGATCGTGAAGTATTATTCCTCCATAAAGCAAATCAGTATTTATAAATGCATATATTTCACACAATTTTTCTCCAGCTTTAAGCATAGTTGTTGTATGATATAGAAGTCCAGATCTTACAGCATGATGGTTCTTCTTTGCTGCTGGGAAATGCATTATTTTGTTATCATAGTCATTTATAATAGTTTTAACAATATTCTTTATATCATTATTTTGTATTTTATTAATATATCCATCTAGCACTTGGTACATGTCCTCTGGCGGGTAGGGAGCTGAAGGAACAAAATCTGATATTTCTACATTATCCTGCTCCTTTGTAAGCCTTATTCTATCTATTTTAAATTGAATATTGCTCTGCCAGACTGTAACACTTCCTCTTACCTTTATAAGTGTATTAGGTACATAAAGTTCTTCATCGCCTTCGTTGTAATTCCAGTATTTTGCGTTTATTTCGCCAGTTTTATCTCCAATAGTAAAATCTAAATATTTCTTACTATTTGTAGCTGTTCTACATTCTGAAGCTTTTATTATAAAAAAACCTTCAATTTTATCATTAGGTTGAAATTCCGCTATATTCTTAACCATTATATCCAAACTAAAACCCCTCCTTAAGTAAGCTTAGTATATTTTATTTTTATAGCTTCTATATTATTTAAGCTCTACTTCTTTATCATTATAAAACAAATATAGAAATTTTTCTTTTACTTTTTTACCGGTAATTAATTCAATAGCCTTTGAGTAATATTCTAATTGGATTTTATATTTTTCGGCTATTAAATTTTCATTGCCTTCTTTAAAGTAATCCGTCTTATAGTCCACAAGAACTACCTCTCCATTTTCTTCAAAGTAACAGTCTATAATACCTTGAAGCATAATATATTCTTTTTCATATTTGTCCTTAGGCAAGTCACTGTATACCTCTGTACTCTTTAGTTGTATATGGAAAGGTACTTCTCTATATATTTTTTCTGCTTCTAAAATTCTCTTTCCTATATTAGAATTGAAAAATCTTGAAATCTTTGGTATCTCAACACTATCCGCTTGTTCCTGTGTAATTAACTCTTTTCTTATGAAAGAATTTATTTGTTCTTTTATGCTTTCTTCACTTAACTCACTTTTATAATCTAATTTTTGCATTACAGCGTGAGTTGCCGTACCTTTTTCAGCACCAGATAATTTTTTATTTTTATCCATGAAGGCCGGCTTCTTTACTAAATTTGGAGTATATATATTATGAGAATAATCATCATACATATCCCTAGTAACATCTATATTGTGCATTCTCTTTAATTCTGTTACAGTAAGGAGTGTTGGAAGTTTAGATGATCTTATATATGGATATTCCCATTTTAATCTATCATCTATTTCATCATAATACTTATCCTCAATATGAATTTCACCTGTTTCATCCAAGCCTTCTATAAGATTATCTTCCTTATCTTCTATATTGTCCCCGGTTACACTATTCATGCTGTGGAATATAATTTCCCACTTAGAGTCATCTTTTATTATATTTGTTTGATTATATTCTTCTATTCCAGCAGCTTCACGCAATAGTTCTCCATCTCTATGTCTCATTACTACAGGGCAAATCCAATCTAGATAATTTCTAGCTTTAGATACCTCATATTGTGATAATTTTTCATTTTTATCTTGTAATCCATAAGACCACTTTTTAGCACAGCTTTCAATGTCATTTACTCTTCCTGTCATAATCAGCTTTTCTTTAGCTCTTGTCAGTGCAACATACAAGATTCTCATTTCTTCAGATAAACTCTCTATTTTAATCTTTTTCTTCAAAGCTTGTTTTAGCACCGTTGGATAGGATAACCTTTTATCTAAATTTATATAATCTGGTCCATAACCCAATTCACTATGTAACAGTATTCTTCTATTTAAATCCTGCATATTAAAATTTTTACCTAGAGCAGATAAGAATACTACAGGAAATTCTAATCCCTTGCTCTTGTGGATACTCATTATTCTAACTACATTCTCATTTTCTCCTAATATCTTAGCACTTCCCATATCTCCACTACTAGTTTTCAATTTATTTATAAAATTTATAAAGTTAAACAGACCTTTATAACTTGTCTTTTCATACTGTCCAGCTCTTTGGAATAATATTTTCAGGTTTGCCTGCCTTTGCATTCCTCCTGCTAATGCTCCTACATACCCATAATATCCAGTATCCATATATAAGTACCATATAAATTCATCTATAGGCATATGGATAGATCTATCTCTCCATGCATTTAACCTTTCTAAAAATCCTCTACATTTATCTACTAACTGCCTATCTCCTTCTTCCATTGTAGAAAGCATTACAAGACCATCATAGAAGTCTCCATTTTTATTTTCCAGTCTAATATCTATCAATTCTTCTGGAGTAAAAGAAGCAATAGGAGAACGTAATATGGCAATAAGCGGAATATCCTGCCTTGGATTATCTATTATTTGAAGCAATGATAATATTGTCTTAACCTCTAAAGTTTCAAAGTAGCCGCTTCCAATATCAGCATAGGCTGGAACTGAATATTCTTTTAGTTCATCCATAAAAACTGGTGCCCAATTAGCAGTACTTCTTAAAAGTATCACAATATCTCTATACTCTACTTGCCTATAACATTTTAAATCATTATCATATACTTTAAAAACTTTATTATTTTCAGGATTTATAAGTTCATTTATTCTTTTAGCTACTAATCTTGCTTCTAACTGTATATTAGACAATATTTCCTCTTCTTTATCTTCGTCTGCCTGTGAATTGTCATTTGAAGATTCCTTTAACTTTTCGCTAGTTTTCTTGTCTATTATGTTAAGTTCAATAGCTCCTCCTACAATTGAATCTAACTCTTCACAAGGTCCATAATCAGCTCCTAAATTTAAAGCTTCACTTTCATCATACTCCAATTCTCCAACATTTACAGACATTATTTGAGTAAATATAAAATTAACAGCATCCAGTATCTCTCTTCTACTTCTAAAGTTTTTAAATAGGGTTATCTTTCTTTCCTTTTCTCCTTCTTCTAGAGAATAAGAATTATATTTACTTAAGAACAGCTCTGGCTTTGCTTGCCTAAATCTATATATACTCTGCTTTACATCTCCAACCATAAACACATTTTCATTTTTTCCAGTATTCTCGTCTTTTCTAGCTATAGTACTTATTATAGATTCTTGTACATAATTACTGTCTTGATATTCATCTACAAGTATTTCTATATATTTTTCTCTGAGAGCTGATGCTACATCTCTATTTTCTAATATTTGAAGGCAAAAGTGTTCAAAATCGTTAAAATCTATTATTCCTCTACCCCTTTTAGCCTTTCCATATCTATTTATAAATTCTATTGCAAGATCAGATAGAGATCTCATAATTGGATAAAGTTCTTGCAAATCTACTGTTGTTTCTTTGCTTCCATATAAAACTACTTTACCCTTCATATCTTCCTGTATTTGCTTTTTAACCTTATTTCTTATTTCTTTTACCTTTTCTTGATTATCTTTATTTTCACACTTTCTACAGCTCTTTAACCTCTTAAACTCTACTTCTTTAAAAGAATCATAGAGACTATCCCAAGAATTATCAGAACTTAATATTAAATCATTAATCATAGCTAACTCATTTTGAAAATCCTCTAGGTATGGGTCTAACCCCTCTGTATCATTTATTATGTTTATTGCCTCTTCCATTAATTTTCTAAGAGCAATTAATTCAATTTTTATGTCTTCTAATATAATTTTAGCCCATTTAGAATTTCCAAAATCGTAGTCATCCTCCACATTAAAATCTTCTGCCATAAAATTTAGAGCTTCTATAGGACTCGGAGAGCTCATAGCAAAATCATAAAGATTAAGCACTATATTTTGAAGAGCTAAATCATCTTTGTTATTACTATAGAACTCAACTAAATTTAAGAAGCTTTGTTTACAATTTTCTGGCTCATAAAGTTCTTCAAACATCTCTTCTATAGTCTCAGCTTTAAGAAGAATAGTTTCTGTCTGGTCTCCTACTCTAAAATTAGGATCTATATCAATGTAATGAAAATTATTTCTTATAACATCTAGACAAAAGGAGTGGATAGTTGTTATGCTGGCTCTATTTAGTAGAGTTAACTGTCTTTGAAGCTGTCTTGACTTAGGATGTTTTGTAAGTTCATCACTAATAGCTTTTGCTATTCTCTCCTTCATTTCTGATGCAGCGGCATTAGTAAAAGTAACAACAAGTAATCTATCTATATCAATAGGATTTTTGAAGTCCGTTATCATCTTTATTATTCTTTCAACAAGTACTGCAGTCTTTCCCGATCCTGCTGCAGCTGCAACTAAAAGATTACATCCATGGGTATTAATAGCTGCCTGTTGCTCCTTAGTCCAATTCACTTCCTTCAATTTTGACCCTCCTTTCAAGCATTTCCCATACTTCTTCATCCTTCTTTTCATCTATAACCTTATAACTATTTCCGTCAAAATTATTATCAAATTGACATATAGATGAATATGTGCAAAAGTCACAGGCAGTGGCATCATTGCTTTTGTAAGGTTTAATTTTAATTTCCCCTTTTAGCATTTCTTCACAAGTTTTAACTAAGTTATCCTTAACGTGCTCCCTTAGCATTTTAAATTGTTCTTCTGTACCTACAGAGGATTTCCCAAGGTCTCCTCCTTTATTAATTCTTGCCGGAATAATTAGTGATGACCCTTCTATTTCTCTATCCATTTCTTTTATAATTTTTGGATCTGCAAGAAGAAGTCCTTTCATCTTTAAAGCTTTCATTATTTCTTTTTCAATTTCTTCATCTGATATATTTCTAGATCCTTTTATAATAGGATCGTCTATCCTTAAATATAAAACTCCACCTGGTATTACAGGATACTTTTCTCTTATTTCTTCATTTCTAAGTATTGCATCTAAGTAAGTTAAAAGCTGAATTTGAAGGCCATAATAGACGTCTGATAGTTTAAAATCTTTATTTCCTGATTTATAATCTATTATTCTGTAATAATCTTTTCCCTCTAAATCAAGTTTATCTACCCTATCAATTCTTCCAATAAGCTTTACTTTTTCTCCATTGCTAAGTTCTATCTCAATAGGTGGATAAGTCCCACCTTCATCAAAGCCTATTTCATATCCCATAGGCTGGAATCCGCTTCTCTTTAGATGCTCTATAATGACTAAAATAGTTTTTATAAGTACTCTTTTTAGTCTCTCTGTAAAATATCTGTATCTTGGAGAGCTATCAAAGATTCCTCCAGAAGTTTCTTTAGCTTTTTCATCTACGATTTTAGATACAGTATCCTGGCACCATTTTTTATCTATTTCATACCAGGTTATTGAATTTTTATCCACAGTTTTAGAAAACTCATCAATAACACTGTGCATAAATGTGCCTAAATCTGGTGCACTAATCGCAAACACCTTTCTCTCTTTAGCCCTAAGACCGTATTGAACATAGTAAGCAAAAGGACACTCTACGTACTTTTCTAGTCTTGAAACACTAAAGTATAACTTATCTCCATAAAGCTTTCTAACTTTTTCTTCGCTTATTTTTTCCACATCATTTGTGTATGCCACAGCTGAGAAAATTGTCTTTAATCTATCTTTCCACTTATCATTTCTAGAATACCAATCAAAAACTTCTTTCCAGAGTACACTCTCTTTTACCTTCTCGTTATCTTTTCTAAGTATAGACACTAATTTATTAAAAGTTGGTATTTCTCTAGAAATTAAATCTAGATTTTCCTCATTCTCTTCTAGCACTTCTCCTTCTTCAGCTATATTTTTGAATATAGACTTTAATCTTGAAACTATAATAGAAGGTCTTAATGCCTTTCCTTCAAAGTCACCTATAGAATAACATATTCTTAGATACTTTCCTGTAATAGTAAGAGTTCTATATATTAAAAATTGTTCTTCAAAGGTTTTTGACTTAGTATCTTCTGCAATCTCAATGTCCATTTTCCTTAGTCTGTCCCTGTCTGCATCCGTAAGTATACCTTCATCTTTTGAAACTGCCGGAAATATACCATCATTAACTCCTACAATATAAAGAAGCTTAACCGCGTGAGTTCTAACTCTTTCTACATCTGATACTAGAATCTCATCAAGGGATGGAGGTATAAGTCCCATTTTATGCTCTCCAAATCCTAAGGATATGATCTTAACAAACTCCTTTAGCTCAAGCTTATCTTCTTTAAATATCTCCACTACCTGATCTAAAAGCTCAATTACCATATTCCAAATTTGGCTATACTCTTTTGCTAATGCCTGATTTCCCTCTTCTTTAAACTTATCTACCCAAGATTCTATAGTTTCATTTGCTCCTACTTCACATAAGAAATTATATAGTGCCAAGCATATTTCTTCTGCTTTCTTTTTTCCCTTCAATTTAGAACCAAACTTCATTAATGGTTCAATAGTTTTAAGTCTTATACTATTTACCTTTTCTGAAAGCTCTTCACTACCATACTCCCAATCAGAATTCCATTTGTTTTTTCCTCTAATACCATAGGCCATAACATAATTCTCCAATAGGTCTATGTCTTCTTTGCTAATATTTATAAGTCCTGATTTTAGGTATCTAAAAACTGACTCATAGGACCAATTTTTATTAAATATATCTATTGCAGAAGTTATAAGTATAATAAGTGGATTATCATCTATTTCCTTCTTCTTATCAATAAAATAAGGTATTTCATATTCATCAAATATAGTCTTTATAATCTTTTCATAAGCTCCTAAATCTCTACTTATAACAGCTATATCCTTAAACCTTAGTCCCTCTTCCCTTGAAAACTTAATTATTTCTCTTGCTACATTTTCAACTTCTGAATATAAATTTAATCCTCTTATTATTTTAATATCACTTGTATCATCCATATAAGGTTTATAAGGATATTTAAAATAATTAGCTTCTAAAAATCTTATTTCATCATTATCTTTAAATCTATCCATGCATGAATTGTTTAATATAACTGGCTTATCAATAGTAAAACTATTTTCCTGTGCAAGCTTTACTAACTTTTCCTCTGTACTCTTAATTGGTGCAAATACATCTGTACTATCAATTTCTCTATAATAATCCATACATAAAGTTACATTAACTCTTTTTGCTTTTCTAAGAAGCTTTTCAATTATCTTATACTGTTGAGGAATAAAGGAGTTAAATTCATCAAGCCATATTTCAGCTCCATCAAACATTGATGATTCATCAATCTTCTCATAAAGTAGGCTCAATTCATCTTCACTGTCTATATAATTTCTATGAAGACTCTCTTCAAATTCCTCAAATATTCTAGTAATATCAGATAATTTATCTTTCAAAAGTTCACTTTCTTCTATTAAATCTAAAGAACTCTTAAGTATTTCAGGATTTATATCATATCTTTTAAACTCTGTTATAATATCCGAAATTGTATTAACAAACCCCTGTTGATCTGCCGATGCAGCAAAAACCTTAAGTTCATCCTTTATTCTGTTCATTATACTAAAAACAAGCATAAGTTTTCCTGAAGAATCCATGTGGTTACGAGTTGCACCTCCAACCTCATTAAAGATTCTATATGCCATTCTTCCAAAGCTTGTTACTTCAACATTTATAATTCCAGTTCCTCTAACCTCTTCTACTACACTTTTTTCTGCTTGAAAAGAAAATTGTTCAGGAACAACTAAAATTAGAGGCTTTGTCTCTCCTTCCTCTAATCTCTTCTTTATGGCTTCAACACAATATCTGCTTTTACCGCAGCCAGCACGGCCATATATAAACCTTAAACTCATTCTATATTCACCAACTTTATTATTTTTAATTCTATAGTTCTTTTAATAAGTATTTACATTAATATATATATTTAAAATTATCAATGTCTAAATTTTACACCTTCTAAAAATTCTCCTACTTTTTTATCATACTCATATTTGTTATTCCAGTAGGATTCCACGTGCCCGGCATTAGGAGCAATATATATATCTTTAACTCCCCTTTTTACATTATACATATCATTGCTCATGTATGTTGGAACATAGTCGTCTTCTTTACCATGAATAAACAAAATAGGTGTATCTACTTTATCCAAATTATTTATAGGAGAAACATCTCTAAAACTCCATCCTGCCCTTAGTTTTGTAACAAAACTTGTTAATGTAATTAAAAATGGAAGCCAATGTAAGTTATACTGCTTCTTCAATTGATGTTTCATAAGTATAGTTACATCTGAATATCCGCAGTCTGCTATGCAAAATTTCACTCTAGGATCAATGGCAGCATTTTGAAGTACAATTCCCGCTCCCATGGATTCTCCATGGATTCCAATTTCAGCTTCTTCTCCAAATCTATTTATTATCCAATCCGTCCAAGCTTTTAAATCATATTTTTCATAATATCCAAAGGAAACATTTTTTCCTCCACTTAATCCATGATATCTATTGTCATAGATAAGAATATTAAAATCTCTCTTTGAGAATATGTCAATATACTTAACAGATCCATAAAGAGAATAGGTAAATCCATGACATATTATAATAAATTTTTTAGAGTTTTCTCTCGGAAAGAATATTCCATGCAGTTTATATCCATAGGGGGATTCTATATATATTTCTTCCTTTTGTAACCTATTAAATTTCTCATCGTCTACTCTACCTTTTTCAACTTCTATATCATGGGTTCTTTCATAACTATACTTCTTCGGATGAATTATCAAGTTAGAAAAATAAATTCCAATTAAACTTAGAATTAAAATAAAAGATATGGATAAAATAACTATCACCATTAGCCCTATCCCCTTTTCACCATTCTAAACCTTCAATTTTTTAATCTCTAATTTTTCTTCTTTTGATACCCTTGTTGATTCAACTATCTTTTGTATAGACTTATTTCTACACCACTTGTCCATACTATTGCTCTTTATAAATTCAGTAACTTTATCCTTATTGCTTATATAGCATGTACTTATAAGCCAAGCTATCCCCATCTTTACATAATAATGCTGACTTTTTATGCTAGATACAGTATCAAATATAAAATCTAAATACTCATTTGTTGAATAGTAGTTATTTAACAGTATAAGTCCAAACCTAATCTCCCAAGGGTTATCACTTTTAACATATTCCTTTATCTTATTAAAAAATAGCTCTCTATTTTTATTTACTATCTGTTTTAATGTAGATACAAAGGAATCACATAGAGCCCAGTTATTTATTCTTAATATGTATTCATCTATTGCTTTTAATATTTCTTCAACATTTTCATAGTCTAACTTAGGTATTATCATACCCTGTAATAATTTTTCTTCATAAACCTCTTTATCTCTTAAATAATCATAAAGCTCTCTTATATTTTTGATTTTCCCAATATTATTCGATATCTTCCTTAAAATAGGTACTCTTATACCATAAGCATATCCCATATCTGGTATTATCCTTCTATTGAACTCTGCATAATCTTCTTCTCCTAGCTCTTTTAAAAACTGATTAAATATCTTTAAATTTCTCTCATCCCATTTTATATCTTTTAATTCTTCAATATTCATATTTCCTCCAGATATATTTTCTAATTTTTAATTAGTACTCTCTTTACTAATTTACTAATTTTAGTAACTTAATCATAAACCTAATTTACTTTAGCATCAACTACTTTAATTATTATATAAGACTGTATTTTAAGCAATTGCTGCTTTCACATAATTCGTTAAAAATTATGCTTTAACATTCTCTTCAAATTTTCTATAATCTCCATATAACTAGCTATTAATCCAACTATCTAAGAACTCTAAATTAAAATTCAATATTAATGATATAATAATCCTATAATAAATAAAATTGTGGAGGAGAAGTTCTATATGATTAACTTTACTTTTCAAAATCCAACAAAAATAATTTTTGGAAAGGGTACAGAAAGCAAAGTAGGATATGAATCTCAAAAATATGGTACTAAAGTTTTACTTCATTATGGTGGTGGAACCATTAAAAGAACTGGACTTTATGATAAAGTCGTTCAGTCTCTTGAGTCTTCTGGGATGACTATATTTGAATTTGGCGGAGTCCAACCTAATCCTAGATTAAGCTTAGTTAGAGAAGGAATAGAAATATGCCGCAAAAATAGAATTAGCTTTATTTTGGCAGTTGGTGGAGGAAGTGTTATTGACTCTGCAAAAGCCATTGCAGCAGGTGTTCCTTATGATGGAGATGTATGGGATTTTTATACTGAAAAAGCTAAAATAAAATCTGCTCTTCCTATAGGAGTTGTTTTAACTATACCCGCTGCTGGAAGCGAGTCCAGCACAGGATCTGTTATAACAAACGAAGATGGTTGGTATAAAAGACCTACTGGAAGCAGCTTTATTATACCCAAATTTGCAATAATGAATCCTGAATTAACATACACATTACCTCCATATCAAACTGCAGCTGGAGCTGCTGATATGATGGCACATATTTTCGAAAGATATTTTACAAATGAACATAATGTAGACTTAACCGATAGATTAAGCGAGGCTGCTCTTAAGACCATTATAAAAAATGTCCCTATTGCATTAAAGGAACCAACTAACTATGCAGCAAGAGCTGAAATTATGTGGGCAGGAACAATAGCCCATAATGGTTTACTTGGTACAGGTAGAATTGAAGACTGGGCAACTCACGATATAGAACATGAACTTAGTGGAATTTATGATATAACCCATGGAGCAGGACTTGCAATTTTGTTCCCTGCCTGGATGAAGTATGTATACAAACAGGATATAAATAGATTTGCTCAGTTTGCTGTAAGAGTATGGGATGTTGAACCTGATTTTAACAATCCTGAAAATACTGTTCTAGATGGTATCGAAAAAACTAAAGCATTCTTTAAGAATATAGGACTGCCTACTTCCTTAGTGGAAGCAAATATACCTGAGGATAGATTTGAAGAAATGGCTATGAAGGCAACAGAGGTCCATCCATTAGGCAGCTTCGTAAAATTAGAAAAAGAAGACGTATTTAATATACTAAAGCTAGCTAAATAGTGTATTATCTTAGCTAGTAAATCTAATAGAAAAGCTATAAAAAAACAGATAAATTAAGAAGTTACCTTAACTTATCTGTTTTTTACATCTGCTATACATGTTTCTTTATTCTTTTCCTTTTTATCTATTAAATCAATTTCATAAACTACTTTTGTTATGATAAAAGATAGCAGCATTAATCCTCCACATATCAAATATACATTTGAAAGAAAAATATTAACCTGCCACTCTTTCACTTCTCTTAAATTCTTCTTTACAATTTCATCCTTTGTATAATCTTTAAGCATATTTTCCAACTTTATTTTTTTTAATTCACTGACTAAAGCATCTTTGTCTTTAATTTTATTAATTTCCTCTAATTTTCCTATGGTTTCATTCAAATATAAACTTTTATAATTTTTAAGATTATCTATATAAGTTTTTACATTATCTCTTATGTATTCTAAGTCATATTCTATAATATTTACAGGTATTGCTTCTTTATAATCTGTAACTATTTTATCAATATCTTTATTGCTTATTCCTTCCTTTTCTGCCTTAACTAAAAAAGCTCTATTTAATCTATTTTCATATATAAATTCTGCGCCCTTTTCAGTATGTGCTATACCTATTATTAAAAATATAATAGCTCCTATAAGTGTGAAAATTAAAAGTTCTTTATCATACTCTAATTCACTTTTTTCTAAGCCTAGTAATCTACCTAAAATCTTAAACATTGTATTCTCCTTCCATGTAAAATGTAGTAACTATCTTGATTATTTACATAATATTAAATTTATAATCATTTACGCAAAGGTTATATACAAATTTGCTAAATTTATGAAAATAGTATACGAATATATTATTACCGTATTAAAAGTAAAATAATTGAATAAATGTTTCTGACTTCATAAATATTAGAAAGGTATGTATTTATATGAAAACAAAAAAAGTCTCCTTAAAAATTAACGATATAAGGCCAGGAATGAGATTAGCTGAAGAAATTAGATATAATAATCTACTTATTCTACCATCTGGATCTCTTATTACACAAATTTTATTAGATAGACTTAGAGATCGATACTTTCAACAAGTTATTACAGTTTACTGTGATGAAGATGTAACTAAAAAAGATTCAAATGAAATAAACGAAGAAAAAACCATAGAGAAGATACGAAAAAACTTTAATAAGATTTCTCAGGATATAGAACATGCTTTTAATAATATAAATAGCGCAACAATGATTGATATTAAAGAAGTGAGAAATTTTGCTAGTAAGATTCAAGATTATTTATATTCACCAAGTAATGTTGTAAAGAACATAGTACTTCACGGAAGTGGAGATGATGTTATCTATAAACATTCTGCAAATGTAGCAGCTTTAAGTTCTTTATTAGGTAAGTGGATAGGTCTTGATGAAAAGGAAATCAATCTTTTAACCTATGCTGCTATTCTTCATGACTTAGGTAAAACTAAAATAGATAAAAATATATTAAATAAAGTAGAAGCTTTAACTAATAAAGAAATATCTAAATTAAAATCTCATCCTACTATAGGATATGATTTTGTAAAAAATGTACCTTATTTACATAGTTCAGTAAGCTTTGGAATACTAATGCATCATGAAAGAATGGACGGTTCAGGATATCCTATGGGATTAAAAGGACCAAGGATACATCAATTTGGTAAAATAATTGCCATTGCAGATGTATTTGATGCAGTTAATTCAAATAGAGTATATAAAAAGAGAAAAGACCCTTTTAAAGCATTAGATACAATTCAAAAAGAAAGTCTTTTAAAGTTAGATTACGAATACAGTAAAATATTTATTGAGCATATCATGACCTACTATATAGGTGAAAAGGTTTTATTAAGTGATGGACGACTAGGTCAAATACTACAAATAAATATAAATAATTTATCAAGTCCATTAATTGTGTGTAATAATGATTTTATTGACTTAAATTTAGAAAAAAAATTGCGTATAGAAAATTTAGTAGAATAAAGCTAAAATTGCTTACTTGTAAATCTATAGTTATAACATGGATTTACAAGTAAGCTTTAAATTTATATATTCTATTTGGAATCACCTTAATGTTTACTATTTTATACTCACTCTGTACATTCTTCAAATCTATTTACTACCTTACCATCCACTTCAACTTGTTCTAAAAACATCTGAAGTGGCCTTACCCATATACCAAATTCACCATATAGAGCTTGGTATACAACTAAATCCTCAAGAGTTTCAGAATGCTTAGCTAAATGAAGCACTAAATATTTCTTTCCTTTAAAGTGCTTGTACTTTTTACCTATATTTATTTTTCTATTATTATTTGAAATACACATAGTCTTTCCTCCCAATCTATTTATTCTACTTATTTTTCATATGTTCACTACCCCATTGTGACATAAGGGTAAGTATTGGTATTAGAGTTTTACCTTCTTCCGTTAAAGAATATTCAACTTTAGGTGGAATTACATTATACTGCTTTCTATGAATTAGATTACCACTTTCCAATTCCTTTAATTGTTTACTTAGTGTTTTATGAGCAATAGGTTGTAGATTATCTTTTAATTTGTTATATCTTATTACTTCTTCTTTATATATTTCCCACAGTATAATCCATTTCCACTTACCCTCAACTACGGACATTGTGTAATACATTCCACAACTTCCATACTTACTTTCAAATCTATCCATATGGTACTCCTTTACTCACCTTTAAGTTAGTATATAACAAATAAGTGCATACTTACCTATTTTTAAATAATGATATATAATTCATAGCATAAAGTCAATCACATATTTAAATGGAGGTATAATCTATGAAAATACTAGCAATAAACGGAAGTCCGAGAAAAAATAAAAACACCGCTGCTCTTCTTAATAAAGCACTTGAAGGTGCAGCTTCTCAAGGAGCTGAAACAGAACTTATTAATCTTTATGACCTAAATTATAAAGGTTGTATAAGTTGTTTTGCTTGTAAAATAAAAAATGGTGAAAGTTATGGTAAATGTGCTCTAAAGGATGATTTATCACCTATACTTGAGAAAGCTGCAAATGCTGATGCCATTATTCTAGGCTCCCCAATATATTTTGCATCAATTACTGGGGCTATGAGATCTTTTTTAGAAAGATTCATGTTTCAATATTTAGTTTATGATACTGCTTATTCAAGCCTTTTTAGAAAAAAAGTATCAACCGCATTCATTTACACTATGAATGTTAATAATGATCGGATGAAAGATTCAGGATATGATGAATTGTTTAAATATTTAGAAATGGTTATGAAAAGACTTTTTGGTTCTTCTGAATCATTAATTGTCAATGACACATATCAATTCGACGATTATTCAAAATATGTTGCAACATTATTTGATGAGAAGAAAAAAGCAAAAGTTAGAGAAGAACAGTTTCCTAAAGACCTCCAAGAAGCCTTTAATATGGGAGTACGATTTACTCGACAAGCTAGTATATAAAATCTACTTTATTACAAATAGCATATAGAACCAGTACTATTCAAGTACTGGTTCTATCATATTTCCTCCTAATAACAAATTACAGGTGTATTTACATTAATATTATCGAATATTGCCTTTGCTACATTGTAAGGTGAATTTATGCAGCCATGGGAACCATTTGTCCTATATATATTTCCTCCAAACACACTTCTCCAACTAGCATCATGAATTCCTATGCCTCCATTAAAAGGCATCCAAAATGTAACAGGTGAAGCATAACCTGGGCCTCTCAAAACAGCACCTTTTTGTTTATATTTTAATCTATAAATGCCCTTAGGTGTTGAATGACTATTTCTTACATTCCCTGTAACAACATCTCCATGTACTATTAGTGATCCATTCTTATAAAACCATATATGTTGCTTTGCTATATCTATTTCTACATAGGTATTTCCTATATCGTTCTTAAAAGGAGCAAATGCAGTTTGGATATATACAGGCTCTTTTGTTATAGTCTCTCCATTTTTTATAGCATTAATTAAGCTTTCCCTTTCTTTAATTTTATTGATAGACCACCCGTAATCACCGCCACCTATACTTATTGTCTTTCCTGATGATGTAACAAAATTTCTTGTTTTACCAACTGTATTATAAGTTTTAGAAAGTCCATCTATATAATCTTTTACTTTTTTTTCATCAATTATAACTTCAAAGTTCTCATCGACCTTAAGCCATTTATTTATTATAGACCTATCTACGGTTTCTTTAGTATCTCCAGAATTATAGGTAATTTTTGAAGCTGCATATTTATTAAGCGTGTTTTTAACTTCTATTATTTTTTGTGATTTTGAATCATATTTGGGTTTTATATAACATCCCACTGATTCTAAATCTACTTCACCCTCCATCTTAAGTATTGAATCTACCACATGAGAATATAAAATTTCTTTATTTACCTTATTTCCAAGAATCTCATCTACAATTACGTAGCTATTATTTGTATATTTAAAGCTAGGGTTTTTAGGCTCAATTATGTTCCTACTATCAAAGCAATCAAGTTTATCTATTCGTTCCTTCAATAATTTTTTATCATATGAAGGTTCTATTGTTATTTTAGAATTCTTCGCAGTAAAAAGTGCCGAGATCCATTTAAAAGGATTCTGGCTATCTTTAAATCTCTTAAGCTCTTCATCTAAATTATATTTTAAACCCACATCACTAGCTTTTATTTCTTCACTTTTATTCTCTCGCTCTTTTAATTTTAAAGTGTAATTCTGAAGCTCTGATGTCATTATTATTTTTGCATCCTCTACAGTTTTTCTTGAAACATTAATGGAATTAATTTTGGAACCAAAGTAAAAATGATTCATGAAATATTTCGCCATTCCAAAATAAATAACAAGTAAAATACAAAAAAAAATCATTATACCTTTAACGATTTTTTTACGCTTTTCTATTGGTTCCTTTACCGTTTCTTCTATTACCTCTTCTGTTGATTTTCCTGTTGACTCTTCAATTGCCTTTTCTAGTTCCTTTCCCATAGCACCCACCTCTTTTACTTACAACAAAATTTGCAATTGGTAAATTTTGTATAAAAATATTTATACTATTCTATTCTATGTGGTCATATTTGTGATTGTGATAATTATTTAAATATAAATTTTATAATTAAATTCACATATTCTAAGAACTAGAAATTCTCTTGATTTTAGCCATTAAATTTTTTCTGGATAAAAAAAGAATCTACTTTATCAAAGTAAATCCTTCTTTACTAGGTTTCTATTAACAGCAATATTAGATATTTTTAATGAGTTTTTCTTCATTTATATGGTAATCTCCTGAGATATTTTAATTATTTCTCCTCTTTTCGTATCATCCAAACTTTCCAAATACTTGTTAAACTTCTCATGCCACTCTTTCTCACTTTCAGTACCATAATAAGCATCTAAAACTTTATCATTGGAAATACTTTTAATTAATAAAGCTACTTCAAAGTCATCTAGCGCCTTAAAAATATCAATAAATTCATCATCAAATATACAATCAGAACTAAATACATCTATAAAATCCTTTAAACTATGAAACTCTTCTCTGATAATCTCTATTTTATCTTCTACTCTATTACAATCTCTAATCTCTTCAGTTATATTCCTAAATTTACTATCATCTAAGCTTTTCCCATCCTCATATTTAAGTACATTTCTCTCAGGCTTGTTCAAAGTGATAAATATATTTTCTAAGGTATCAGTTTCAATATATCTCTTTATTTCATGGGCAATCTTGCAAGCAGTCTTATTTATATATTCAGTAAAGCTTTTATCTTTAATCAAAAGCTTCTGACTAAGTTTTTCTGCCGCTCCAAGAATCAATCTCATAGACTCCGCTTGAGATAAGTTTTTCATGATACTTTTAAGATATGATCTATCCCCTTTAACTATCTCTAAGGAACTTTCTTCTTTTCCTGCTAAAATGCACCCTAGGTAGTTAGTAAAAACTAACTGAAAAATATTAATTAACATGTGATTAGAATCTTGGTTAAAGCCTTTCAGTAAAGCTTCAATTTCTGAACTATCAAAGTATGAACAGAACTTATTTTCAAAAATCATTTTATTTAAATAATCCTCTATATATTCAACCCCTACTAAATCCCTTTCATCAATAGCTAGTGGATAATCTATAGCACCTGGAGTTTCATGG
Source organism: Clostridium sp. JNZ J1-5 (assembly GCF_053901425.1). Lineage (NCBI taxonomy): Bacteria > Bacillati > Bacillota > Clostridia > Eubacteriales > Clostridiaceae > Clostridium > Clostridium sp. JNZ J1-5. The sequence continues at coordinate 1,496,183 of NZ_CM132773.1, forward strand.
CTAGCAAACCTAATATCATACTCTTTAAAAAATAATGGAATTCCATAATCAATAGTATCTATATAAGCATAATTCTCTGTTTTCAATCTAGTTTCTTTTACAATCTCAAGTAATCTTTCACATTCATCTACTTTATCTTTTAATATTTTTTCACCCTGAGCAAATAAATACTTTATCTCCTTCTCTTTAATTAAAATTATACTTTTTTTTACTGTTGACTGGTTCTTTAAAAATAGTCCTAGAGTATAATAAATAGACAACATAATTTGCTCTGCAATCTCTACCCTAACTGAAGAACTTTTATTTTTTGTGTAGTAACCAACTGTTTCTGTTAGAATGTTTACCACTTGGAGTTGAATACCCTCAATTTCTTTTATATTCAATAAATTATTTGAGTTAGATACCTTCAGCAGAGATTGAAAATAATGTTCCTTACTTAATAAATTTTCAAAATCATATTCACTATTAATAATAAAATTATCCATTATTCCTCTTCATCTCCATTAACATTTAAATAATCAGTCACTTCATACTTTATATTATGAGATATCTTATCTAAGTATTTATATCTAAGAAGATCCAAATCTCCATGGCATTTATTATCAAAATGCTCCTTCATAAAATTAATTAACTGATCATCACTTATCTCTTCCATTGTTTCATTTTTATAATAATAAAAAGTTTCTATAAGATCATTTATAGTTTCAACATAATTATTTTGTAAAATATAAGGTGAATCACAAAAGCTGGAAATAATTTTCGCTATTATTCCTCCTCCAAATTCCACTCTGCCGCTGCTAATTAAAGCTTCATTTCTAGTTTTAATAATTGTTTTTATATCTTTCTCTGAAAGCTTTAATCCATATTCTAAAGTCTCTTCGTTAATCTGCTGAATTTCTATAAATGCTTGCCTAATTATTATAGAATTTGAAATAGACATAAGATTATTTTTCACAAATTAACCCCCTAAACTTTTAAAATTTTCTATTGACTTTTTGTTATATATATGATATGATATTATTGGTATTTTATATATACTGTGTAATTTTATCATTGCCTTACTTTTAAGTCAATGATATTTTTATGCTTAAATAGGATTAAACTAATCTAAAAAGTTAAATAAAAAGCCCTCCACATGGCTGTGGAGGGCTTTATTTTGCTTCTTTTGTTGTAATTATGGAATAAGTCTCTTCCTATCTCTAGTAATTAAAGTTGCTTCTCTTACATTTTCTAATCCTAAAATTTTTGCTGTTATTCTTTCTAATCCAATAGCCAATCCTCCATGCTTAGGCATTCCATACTTAAATAATTCTAAATAGCTTTCATAGTTATTAGGATTAAGTCCTTTATATTTCATATTTGCTACTAGTATTTTATAATCATGTATTCTTTGGCCACCTGTTGTAATCTCTATCCCTTTAAATAACAAGTCAAAACTATGAGTTTCTTCTTCACCATATGGCATTGTATACATTGGCCTTTTCTTTCTTGGATAGTTAGTTAAAAATACAAAATCGCTATTAAAATCTTCTTTTGCATATTTGCACAAAAGCTTCTCTGACTCTGGGTCTAAATCACCCTCTAAATCTTGTTTATTATAATTTTCTTTCAGTATATTAATTGCTTCCTTAAATTTAATCTTAGGTATTTCTTCATTTATCACTGGTAACTCAACTTGTAACAAATCTAAATATTTTTTTCCATTATTTTTTAATGATTTTAATATGAATCTTAACAATTTTTCTTCTAATCCTATAATATCAAATTCATTTTCAATGAAGCCTATTTCTAAGTCCATACTTATATATTCATTAAGATGTCTATTAGTATTATGCTCTTCTGCCCTATATGCATGCCCTATTTCAAATACTCTTTCGAATCCTGAACCAACCATCATTTGCTTATAAAATTGAGGACTTTGAGCAAGGTAAGCTTTATTTTCGAAGTATTTCACTTCAAAAACCTCTGTGCCACCTTCTACACCTTCTTTTACAATTTTAGGCGTATGAATTTCAGTGAAACCTTCTTTATTTAAAAACTCTCTAAATGAATTTACTATTAAATTCTGTACTTTAAAAATTGCATTTATCTTTGGATGCCTTAAACTTAATATCCTATTATTGAGCATTGTATCCAAATTCACTTCTAAATTCTCTTTGTTTATTTCTATTGGAAGCTCATCTTCAACTTTGCTTATAATTTCTATACTTTCCACTTGTACTTCAAATGGATTTAATTTATTCTTGCTTTCTTTAACATTTCCAATAATAGATACTACTGACTCAATACTTATTTCTGATAAATCAAATCCATTATTATTCACTACACATTGAACTAATCCTGATCTATCTCTAATAATTATAAAAGTTATAAGCTTTAATCTTCTAACTTTATAAATCCATCCTTTAATACATACTTTTTCATCTATAAATTCTTTTAATTCATCTACTAATTTTCTTTTCATCTTATTATTACCTCCAATTATTACCTCAAAAAAATAATCCCCTTGAGTAGAAAACTCAAGGGGCAAGATATTTCGCGGTGCCACCCTTTTTAATAATGTTTAATTAAATTAAGATATATACCATATAGAATGAGCTCTTTTCTATATATTAAAAAAGCACCCACTCCTAATAGAAGTGAATGCATATTTTCACGGTACCATCCTAATTCAACAATGTATTAATACATTATCATCTCAAGTCCCTATAACGGAGGAAAACCGTCTTACCCTACTATATATTTCAGATAAGCATCTCCAGAATGTCCTTCAATATTACCTTTCTCATAGGCTCCCACCAACCCTACTCTCTTTGGATACTAAGTATATATTTACTCTTTCCTTCAATGAATTTACTTTTACTATATTCTATTTAAAAATACTCTTATTGTCAATATCCATTTTTTATAAAGTGTAAGGATTATATTTTAAACTTAGATTTAGATTTTTGCAGTATAACTGTAATTTTTCTTAATAGAGACAAACTTAATTACGGCAGACAATATTATAGACAATTTAAAGAATTATCTATGGTAATTTCTCATGAATATAATTTTGAATTAACTAATAATAATGCCTCTAAGGGTAACTCTTTAGAATATCTAGCCGATTACTTAGGTATTTCATTAAACGATATTACAGCAATCGGTGATAATTACAATGATATATCTATGTTTAAAAAAGCTGGGATAAGCGTTGCAATGGGAAATGCTGAAGATGATATAAAAAATATATGCAGCCATGTATCACTATCAAATGATCTCAATGGTGTAGCTCATTTTATTCACGAATTAATGAACAAATTAAAGCTTAAATCAGCTCCGGCGTAACCATTTGGGCATGACGGAGTACTTAAAAGCTCTAAATCACCAATCGTATTAAATTCTCTATAAAACTTCAAAATCATTGACTTTCCATTTTCAAAAGGATAAGTTATTTTAATTTTCCCATCTACAAGCAAATAATAATATTCAAGTTTAGAATCTGCTTCAAATATAAATTCTCCTCTTTCATAAAAATGAAGTTGTGCATGCCTTAATATATCTTTATCCAATATATTTTCTATATTATGTCTTTCAATATAATGTCTTAAAAGGTTTATGTCCGAAATTTTTTTCATAATTCCTCCTTAACGTGACATATGTCATGCGAAAGTTTATATAAATATACTATTTTATTTATATAGACTTGTAAAAGTAGAAGGAGTTATATATGTATAAAAACTTAGCTCTTATAAAAAATTTTTATGTTATAATTAGAAAAACTATTATATGGGGGAATTATTATGAAGTACGAAGTTATAATATTTGATGCAGATGAGACTTTATTTGATTTTAAAAAATCTGAAAGAGATGCTTTTAGAAATGCTATGCTTGAATTTGATATAGAATATGATGAAAACTATCATTTAAAAATATATCAAGGTATAAATACAGCTATATGGAAAAAATTTGAGGAAGGACTTATTACTCAAGAAAAATTAAAGGTGGAAAGATTTAGAAGATTATCAGATAGCTTAAATGCTGGGTTTGATGAGGTTGAATTTGCAAAAGCATATATGAAGCATTTAGCTAATTCATCCTTTTTATATGATGATAGTATAGACCTTGTAGAAAGTCTTCATAAAGATTATAGACTTACAATTGTTACTAATGGTCTTAAGGATGTTCAAGATAATAGAATAAGGAAATCTATTATAGCAAAATACTTTGAGGATGTAGTAGTATCTGAAGAGGTTAAGGTGTCAAAACCAGATCCTAAAATATTTGAACATGCTTTAACCAATATAAAGCATACTGACAAGAGCAAGGTGCTGATTGTAGGAGATAGCTTAACCTCTGATATACAAGGCGGAATAAATTCTGGTATAGATACCTGCTGGTTTAATCCTAATAAAATTGTAAATAAGACTAAAATAAAACCTACTTATGAAATTTCTAACTTAATGGAGCTTATGGATGTACTTGGAAAATAGATTAAAAATATTCTAAATCCATAAAGCTCCATCAAAATCCTTATATTCTGCTTATACTGACTACTTATCTAATCCTCTTTTGTTATAAGTGTAAGCAAAAGCAATCGCAGCAATTAATATCCAAACTAAAATTACAGATATGTTATAGACAGATTCAGTACCTATTGCTTGGCCTTTAAATACCTTTTCCAGCATAAGGTTCAAGTTATAGTTAGGCAAGAATTCTGCTATTTTTTCCAAAGTTTTGTTTAGTCTTGCAAATAGAGGTATCATTAAAAGCAGCATAATGACAGGCATACCAATTACTCCTGTAGACATTTGATTAGGAGCAATAATCCCAACTACAGCGCCAATCTCTATCATGCTGAAAACTACTAGAGAACTTAGAAGTATATACATTCCTAAATACTGAGCATTAATGCCAATTATAAAAAACATTACTATATTAATACCTATTGACATTAAAAGTGTTATAAGAGCTTTTCCAGTTAAGAATTCCCAAGGTGATACAGCTGAAAGCATAAGAGTCCTAAGGGTATTCTTTTCTTTTTCTTCAGCAATTAGCATGGCTATAACAAAACTAGATACTAGTGTAAGATTCATACCCAGGCATAGAATTAATATATCTGCCTTCTGCAGCTGGTCACTTGATGCACCTCCTCCGAAAAGCTTTGAATATATAATACTAAACATAATTGGCAGCAAACACATCAACAAAACATTCATATTTTTGCCTAAATCCTTTATTTCTTTCTTAAACAATGCATTTACTCTTCTTATTGAAAATTCCATTATAGTTCCCTCCCTGTAAGGTTTAAGAATATTTTTTCTAAACTTGGCTCCATAGAATGAATTGCCAGTAATTGTCCTTCTTCCATCCAGGCTTTAATTTTGGAAGCACCTTCTGGATTATTTTTCAACATAATTTCTTTACTTCCATCCTTTAAAATTACTTTTATATCATCATTAGTGTATTTTAATTTCAAAGCTTCTGGCTCCCCTATATCCACTATTTCACCAGCATTTAAAAAAGCTACTCTATCACAGAGTTTATCTGCTTCCTCCATATTGTGAGTTGTCAAAAATATGGTAGTTCCTTCTTCATTAAGTTTTCTAAGCAGTCTATGAATCTCTAAAGTTGTGCCTGGATCTAAAGAAGAAGTAGGCTCATCTAGAAACAGTAATTTAGGTTTATGAAGCACCGCTCTTGCTATCATAAGCCTTTGCTTCATCCCTTTCGAAAGCTTCTTAGCTTCCTTTTTTATAGCTTCACTCATACCTATCTTTTCTAATACTTCTAGAACGTCTTTTTTAGATACGCCATTTATCTCTGCAAACAGCATTAGATTATCTAGAACAGATAATCTCTCATACATTCCGCTGGTATCAGATAATATTCCAATATTTTTAGCTATATCTTTTTTATTAGCATAGGCATCTTTTCCGAACACCTTAACTTCACCACTAGTTGGTATTAATTGAGAGGTTAATAATTTAATAGTAGTTGTTTTTCCTGCTCCACTTGGACCTAAGAAACCAAAGATTTCACCTTCTTTTATATTAAAAGTTAAGTTTTTCAAAGCCTTATTTTCTTTAAAATCTTTTCTCACATTTTTCATAGAAATAATATTTTCCAATTTCAAAACTCCCTTCTGTTTTCCATGGTTCAATTATCACAGAAATTAAATGTGACAACCATAAAATAACTATGAAAGGAGTATTTTAAGGGTTAAATAGCTCTTATTAAAGGTTAAATTAAAGCCATGTAAGTTAACTGGAGTAAATATTACCTTGAACAGAGCACTTTTAGTTGCAGTAGTTATTCTAAATCTAAAATTGTTTTCTAAATTATGGTTCATCATCACTTTCTTAAAATATAGCTATAATTTTAGTATAGTTTTTAGTTCCTCTAATCTTCCTTTAGACAAAGGAATAGAACTCTTTACTTTATCATCTAAGCTCAAGCTGTAACTGTTTCTTGTCCAGGTAATCACTTCTCTAACTCTTTGTAAGTTTACAATATAAGATCTGTGACATCTGAAGAATCCAAAATATCTTAGTCTCTCTTCTAAGTTTGTAAGTGAAAGAGTACAAGGGAACTTGTCTCCTCTAATGTACAAATTACTTATCCCCTGTTCGCTTTCCACATAATCAATTTCTGTAGGATCAAACAATAGTATTCTTTCATCCACCTTAGCAGGGATTTTTTCAATTTTATAAATTGGTTTTTTATCCTCAACTTCTTCTACATCGTTGTTTACTTCTTCTCTACTATTATTTAGCTCTATCAATCCCTCATCATTTAATCTATAAGCTTTTTCGCCAAGCATAAGAGTATCTTTGAATAGTACTGATGTAATTAGTATAGCAGTCCCCTTAGATCTTAGTTCTTCTATATTTTCTATTATTATCTTAGCTCCATCTCTATCCATATTAAGGATCGGTTCCTGAAATATTAAAAGCTTTGGCTGTTTTAATATTTCTCTTGCAAAGCTTACCCTTCTTCTTTGAGAATAGCTCAAATCTTTTATTTTCACGTCACAAATATCTAAAAGTGCTAACTTTAACATTATCTTTTTATAATCTGCTTTTGATCCTAAAAGCTTAGAAAAGAATTTCATATAATTTTCTACAGTAATTTTTTCGTAAAAATTTTCTTCTCTAAATATAACTCCGATACTAGCAATATTACTCTTAATATAATCTAAATTTCTTACATCATCTATATATATTTCACCTTTTGCTAGTGTTTCTTTTCCTAAAATCAAATTTACCAGCAAATCACTTATCTCATTACTACATTCTATACTTATAGAACTGCCTTTATTTATATTAATATCTATATCTTTTATTACATTATTTTTTTGTTCTTTATATAGCCCTTTAATTTTCAGCATATAAAACATCCTTCCAAATTTTATATTTTAATATTATCACAAAAAAACATAACTTTTGATGGATATTTTTAAAGTTATATTTTTATAATATTTATTTATTCGAATTTCATTGAATTTAAAATTCGAATATTATAGAATATATTTAGAAAAATAATTTGTTGGTAGGAGGTTACCATGCTTAAGAATAGCAATTATCAATTAATAAACAGGACTGACATTTCCAAATTAATGCCAATATATAGGTTGATGATTGGAAATCTAATTTCCTTTATTGGGGATCAAATATATTTTATTACTCTGCCCTTAATCGTATATAACATAACGGGCTCAGTAGTACAAATGGGCATTGTTGCTGCTATAGAAAAAATAGCAAATATATTTCAACCTATTACTGGGGTTATAGCTGATATGATAAAGAAAAAGAAACTTCTTTTAATAGCCGATGCCCTAAGAAGTATCTTGGTTTGCACAATGGGTTTTCTTTATATTATGAACCTTCTTGAAATGTGGCATATATATCTAGGTGCTCTGCTTTTAGGATTCTTTGGACAAATTTATAATACAGCTGAATTTTCTTCAATACCCCTACTATGTGAAAAGAAAGATTTGCATTTTGTAAATTCCTTAGACTCAGGAATTTATGATATGGCAATGCTAATAGGTCCTTCTATTGGAGGTTTAGTCATAAATATTTATAATCCTGGATACGCTCTACTAATCAACGGATTAAGTTTTTTAGGGACTTTCTTGGCAGTTTTATCTATTCATATACCGGAACATATTGTGAGTGAAATAGATGAATCAAAGTCCTATAAAGCTGGAGTATTCTTTAATAAACTAACTGAAGATTTAAGGATGGGTTTTAAATTTGTACTTAAAACTCCTGTTATACTTTACACTAACATTGCCTTAATTTTTTCAGCAATTGGAACAACCCTATTTTTAACAGTAATGATTTTTCACTTTAAGAGTGTACTTAACCTTAATGCTCAAGATATAGGACTTTTAATTTCTATCGGTGGCATTGGTGCTATATTAGGTTCTATTCTTACAAACTATTTAAGAAAATATCTTTCATATATAAATATAATAATTATAGGGTTGATAGTAGGAGGGATCTCCATTATACTGTTTGGGACTTTTAAAAACTATATCCTTCTTGTGTTGAGTAATGCATTAGGGACTTTTGCAGTGTCACTAATTAATCCATGTATAATAACTTTAAGGCAATCAACCACCCCAAAACATCTCCTTGGAAGAGTTCAATCCACCAGCAGATTCATGACATGGATGCTTATACCTATTTCAGCCTATGCAGCAGGTTTAGTATCTAACTCCTTCGGAACTTCTATAACAATAGTAGCTGGAGGAATTATACGAATAGCTGCTGCGCTGATATTAATTAAAACTTCTAAAAAATACATCTTTAGAAATCGTTATCCAGGAAGGTAGCCGCTCTTTACTCCCACTTTGAATAAAAGCAGAGAATCCAAATCTTTGATTTGGTAGGAATCGCTTTCACAGAGTGCTATGGGAGTATTAAACTCTTATTGGTAGTTGATTATTTATCCCAGTATGTGGGACGAGCCAGCGACATAGGCAGCTTTGTACTAGAATCTCCCCTAGCTGTGTTAATCTGGGCTTGTGTAATAAATATACTATCTTTGAGATTAACTCCTCTAAGATCAGTATCTCGTAAATCAGCCCCAATAAGATCCGCACCACTTAGGTCCACTCCTCTAAGATCTGCTGCAATAAGAAATGCCCCTCTTAAGTCTGCTCCTCTGAGATTAGTTTTTCTAAGGTCTGCACCAATAAGATCTAGCCTTCCAGCAATTGTCTTCTTGTGTTTTAAAGTGGCCTTTTTCCCGCCGCATGCTTTAGCTCGCACAAGTTCGCTAGTCTGTAGAAGCAGCGTATTAACATTATCCCGATGGACTGCTATATCCAACGCTAAGAGAGAATCAGCGTTGAGATAGGTAAGACCTTCCATTTCATTTATCATGTGACTGAGCTTATCTTGAATAGGTCCAGCCGCTTGTAATGTAAGCGCTTCTGCTAAATACCATAGCATTTCGTGAAGTTGCCTCATGATCAAAAACGCCTCGAACATCTGCTTAGCCGATTCTGGAACTTGTCGCCAGTCTTGTCCACCATATGTAACTTCAGCAACCTTTTGCCCTGCTCCAAAACAATCATAAGCAGTACAACCCTTAAGTCCATTCTTTCTAAGATCTTTATGAATAGTACAGCTAAAATCTGGTTGCAAATTCAAACAAGGTTTACCGGCATCCTTATCAGTTGGAAAACCTTCTGAAGCCGAAAAATACAATGCAACACAGCAAAATCCGAAACATTTTTTGCAATTAATTCTTAGGTCTTTATACAATTCTTTATAGTTCTTATCTCTATTTTGACATGCCATATTCCTTCACCCCATATTTTCAAAAATAAATGTTCTAATTTATATACAACAGAAATATTATTTTACCTGTATTATATAATTAAATTTATCTATTCTTCTATATTCTAATTTTTTATTATATTTTTTTAATTCATTTTCTAGAAAATCAATATATGAATAATACTCATCTTTTATTTCTTCTACCTGCTTTTTAGATAATTCACTTAAAATATTTTTTTCGTCATCTCTACTTTTAAACATCAAATCTCCAATAACTATCATTCCATTATCTTTTAATACTCTTAGCATTTCTTGTATTGCTATAACTTTTTCGCTTTCATTTAAATGATGAAATGCATACGTTGAAATAATAATATCAAAGCATTTATTATCATATGGTATCTTCAAAAATTCACCTAATCTAACCTTCAATTTAGGATATTTTTGTTTTGCTACTAATAACATTTCTCTGGATTGATCTATTCCTATTATAGGATAATTGTTATTCAAAAATTTACTTGCCAAATTTCCTGTACCTACTCCTATTTCTAGTATCACTGGATTTTTAAATTGTGATTCAGAAACTAAGTTATATACACTTTGTAATATTAAATCATAATTTTTATATATTTTTAGTTCTCCTTTATCCTCTATAACATCATTATCATATGTTTTAGCCCAATTATTAAAATTCCACTTATCTACCCAATTATTTTTAATATTATTTAATTCATTACTGTTATTTATTATATCTAACATTTGACTATCTATTTTATATTCTGTTGTTTCTTCATAAAGCTTATCTATCACATTTTCTAATGACTTTCTTATAACATTAAGCCTATGAATTTCATTATTAACTAATTCCCACTGATTATTAAAATGAATTAAGCAATTTTCTTTTTCATTATTATCTAATATATTTTTAATATCTCTAATAGATAATCCTATTGCCCTATATAGTAATATAGACTGTAATTTAATAATATCTTGATTATTAAATCTTCTATATTCATTATCTTTTTCCCTTATTGGTAACAGCAAGCCTTTTTTCTCATAAAATCTAATTTTATTGGTAGTTATATTGAACATTCTAGCTATTTCACTGATAGTATAACTATTTTCCATGCATTCATCCCCTAATAATATTATTTCTAATATTATTCTAAACTTTCGCCTAAGGCTAAAGTCAATAAAAAAACTACAAAAACGCACTAAATTTTTGTAGTTTTTATAAGAGGTTAAAAAAAGAGGGTTGTTCATTAGTAGATTTATTTAATTTTTATTGATTTTTTCTAATTGGTATCCAAACTTCAAACTTTGAATTAGCTGGATCTTGATTCAAGTATAATTCAATATCTGGTGCATCTGCATATTCATATCCTGATGTTGGTAACCACTCTGTAATTATTCTTTTTTCAATTTCTTGAATTGCTGTTGGCATAGCACCCTGTCCAGGAAAAACTGCCCAAGTACCTTCTGGTATTATATATTCATACATACCCTTTGGTACTTCTTTATCAGTTTCTACAGCTATATAATACTCCCATTTCTCTAAGCTATCCATACAAGCACTAACCCCTAATACTCCCTTAGAATCTGCATTCATAAGAGATACTATCTGATTAATTGCTCCACTTTGTGCTGATTCTTGCCATAACTTCGGTACAGATTTAAAATTTTTCTCAATATTCTTTTCCAATAGTGCTTTTACTCCCACTATTCTGATTTTTTCTTTCTTAACTATACTATACTCCATTTCTCCTACTCCTTTTATTGTTATTTTAAAACTAATAGGAGGATATGCTTTTAGGAAGGTTCCCTCTCTTTGCGCTACTGAAGGTGATACATGATGTATCTTTTGAAAAGCTCTATTAAAAGCGGTTGGTGATTCATAGCCATAGCGTAACGCTACATCAATTACCTTATCTCCACTTTGTAAATCAAAGGCAGCTTTTGTTAACCTCCTATTTCTTATATACTCTGATATCGGCGTTCCTGCTATATATGAAAACATTCGTTGAAAATGATAGACTGTACAGCATGCTATCTTTGCTACTTGTTCATACTCAATTTCTCCATCTAAATTTGCTTCAATATATCCTAGTGCTTCATTTAATTTTTCTAACCATTCCATTAAGCTATCTCCTTACAAATAATAGTATAGTGAATTATAAATTTAAAAACCTCTCATCTAATGCACAAATATGAGAGGCTACTATTTACTTATTAATTAGCTTTTATTTTATATTCAAATTATACCATATTTTGTTTATGTATTTAAACAACCAATAACTTGATAGTTTTTTCATTTACTGACTTATTGCAATAATGCCACTTCGCTTAAATACTCTGTGAAATAAGCTCTGTAAAATATTTAGAGTCACCAGTAGAATAATAGTTGTACCACGATTCAATAATCCCACAATGGAAAACATTTAAATATTGTATAATGTATTTCGCCCACAACAAACCTCCTGCTGAACTTGCTGTTATCAAGTTGCTATCTACAACAGCCGGAGAATTAACATATAACTCTTTACCACTATATTGTTTTGAAAATAATGTTAGGTAATCTAAAGAATTGCTTGTATGCTTGAATTTATCTAAAACTTTTAAATCAGCTAAAGCAAGTGTAGCTCCACATATAGCCCCTACAAGAATACCTTTATCTATATATGATAGAGCTTTTTCTAAAATCTGATTATTTTTTTCACTGTTCCATGATTCTGCACCAGGCAAAAGCAAGGCAACCATATTATTTTCATCTATTTCATCTATTAAACAATCTGGAATTATACTTAATCCGCCAATTGTTTGTATTGGATTCTTACTAGTGCTAACAGTTTTAATTACAAATTCTTTATTTTGCTTTTTCAACATAGATTCCATACTAATGGCTTGCAGAATATAGCCAACCTCCCATTCAGCCATAGATTCTAAAATGTAAAGATATATAATTTTCTTCATTTTATTATATAAAGTAATATTCCTAGCAATCTTTCAATCTTCATCATCTCACCTCGATTCAATATATATAAATTTTATAGTGCTACTCAAAAATGGCTCTGAAGCAATCCATAGCGCTCCTCGTAAAGATGCCTACACTATGAAGTTTTAAAACAAATGAGAAAAGCACCCCATCCGCCCAAGAATAGTTGTGCTTTTTTATAATTAAAATCTTTTATACCTTAATCCACCCTTTATCCACCCAATGCTGATTATCAACCGATAATGTTTTTTCTTTTTTAGCAATAGCCTGGTGCATCATTTTAGTGATGGCGAATTTAATCCTTACTTTTATTCCCTTATGTGCTATACGCGTTTTTTTATATTTTTCAGCAATCTTTTTCGTTTTTCTGATAATAATATTTTTACGCTTATTGGATAGTTCATTCCAAATAACACCTTCAAGCAATCCTATGCCCGACTTTTTAATGTCAGAGACGCCAAGCCAAGATAGACTTGTTGCAATGTCTTTTTGTGCTCCACCGTTAAATATACCTATAGCATTTGTCAAAATCACAGCCCTTTTGTTAAACATTCTTTCATCGGGTCTATGTACCATCCAATGCACACACAAATGATCAAGCAAATTTTTCATCTGCGAAGTAGTTCTTAGCGCATAAACAGGAGAAGTAAATATAAGCAAATCAGCATTCAAAATAGCGTTCCAGATGGGCATAACATACTCTGCGTGAGGACAAAACTGCTCACCTTTAAAAAAGCAATTTTTACATCCGCAGCAAAAATGAGGCAAATTTTTTGGTAAATAAAATTCTGTTATTTCATTTCCATCACGCAAAATTTCTAAAAAATTTTCTTTTATATTATAGGTACAACCTTTTATTTCGGTTCCATTTATCACAGTAATCTTCATATTATTCAACTTCCTTAAAATATAATTTATTTTCCTGTTATAAAAATAATCTCACTTACAAATTACTACTTACCTTATACTTAAAAGCTTGATTAACATTTATTTAAGCTCTTTCAATTATAACATATTTTGGAAATATATGCTGCTAAACTTATTATATTTTATTACTTGTGATACGGTTTCCCGCAACTACTGCAAATGCGGTTTTTCCAATTAATACCCCTATATTTATTCTACATAATTATGGTATAATATCCAAGTTAAAATATGAATATTCCGTAGTAGGATGGCTGCGGAGGTTTTGAACGTTTTATCCTCCTTGGGCTATTGGTGAATTGCTTCACCATAGCTGAAGGGGGTGGTATTGGTTATGCTAGAATTAATGATAAAAAGTTTTGCTACAATCTATATTATTAGATTAGTTTTAAAACATAATTTTTTTATTTCTAAGTTAATTATCAAGATTAAATTTCTTGGTATTCATATAGAGCTTAATGGCAAAGAGAAAAAGCACCCATCCGACCAAGAATAGTGCTTTAAACTCTTAATTAAATCTCTATTTAATTCATCCAATAGCCCTAAAACAAAATAAATGCTCTAAGGAAGCTTAGTGTTGGTAGCACTAAGCTTTTCTTATTTATATTATATCAAATTTTCACTAAAAATAAACCTCTATGTTTTTTTATTTTTAAATTTTCACTTTATTAAATTATAAATTGGAATTTGTTAATCAATATGCTTTGATAACCAATGCTTGAATACATTCAACTGTTCTTCTGTATGAAAGTAATGTTCTCCTGCGTCCATGACTTCTAACCCACAACAATATTTTTTAACAAAATAATTAATAGTTTCAAATTCACACAATTCATCCTTTGCTCCATACATAATATCTGTATCTGTATTCCATGTATTAATAGGATGTTGTTTTACATAACAGAAGTAATCCCAATACAGCTTTTGACCAATGGGTGTTTCTATAGTCATTTCCTTTTGCAAACGCTCTGGTGTTACATTAAACCATATCATCATATTTTCGATAATTCTTTCCATATTAACTACTGGTGATAAAAATAATGCCTTTCTCAACACATCATTTTGATACGCTAAAAGGCTAAAATAAGCCCCCATACTACATGCAAACAGACTCATTTCTTTCCAATGTTCTTTTGCATAGTTCATAATTATAGATAAATCACTAACGCAAAACTGTACTTTGCAAGGAGTATTATCACTTTTTCTTTCACCATGCTCTGGTAAATCAAAGCTTAATACTTGATAACCTTTTTGAAGTGCTTCTTCAGCTAAAATTTGAATCACAACATCTTCCTTGTTTGACATATTTCCATGTACTGCAATAAAAAGTTTTTCACTCTTTTCTCCCCACAAAACTGCAGGAATATTACTAATATTAAATTTATCTTTAAACATATTTCCTCCATAATTTATAGAGGTAAAACCCTCCATAAAATCTCTTTATTTTTCTTGTTTATCATAATAAAATCCTCCTTTCTCAGTTAATTCTATATAAAGTATGTTAACTGCAAATTACTACTTACCTTATACTTAAAAGTTTGATTATCATTTATTCGAGCTCTTTCAATTATAACATATTTTGTAAATCTGCACTGCTAAACTTATTATATTTCATTACTTATGATACGGTTCACCGTAACTGGTATAACGTAGACTTATGCAATACAAAGTAACGGATTTAAACAAATGAATTATGGCACTCAAAATGTTGAGTGCCATAATCTCGATAATTACCAACTATTCGTATATTAATTCCCTGCAGGATGATAGCGGAGCTGAACAACACCTGAAGAAAATTTCTTAGTATTAATAAGCTTGAGATCTAATCTCTGCTTTATATCACTAAACAGAGGCTTGCCCTCTCCTAAAATGACAGGATGAATAGATAATCTATATTCATCAACAAGCCCTAGATTTAAAAAAATTGTTATAAGACTTGCCCCTCCATAAAGCCAAATTTCTTTACCTGGCTCATTTTTTATTTTCTTTACTTCTTCCATTATGTTGCAACTTATTAGATTCGCCCCTGGATACTCATTGGTAGGTGTTTTTGAAAACACATATTTCTTCTTACTATGAACTAACTTCCAAATTTCTTTTTCAGTATCTGATATTCCATTTCCAGGAACGTATTGTCCCCATAATTCATAGCTTTTACGTCCATATAGAATTGTATCAATATTATTTAGGAAATCAATAAACCCCATGTCAGGATCCATAATACACCAATCTACTTCACCGTTTGGTCCCTCGATAAATCCATCTAATGTCACCGCTAAATCTAAAATTATTCTTCTATTACTTCCATTATTGGACATAACATTCAGCCCCCTATAAAAATGTTTTTTATTTTATCCACCTTTATCATATTCTTCTTCAAGCAAGACTCTTATAATACCAATAAAATCTGAGGATATCAACTAATTATCTTTATGATTTCTTTAGGTTATGATACGATCCAGAACACTATTACTTCTATTAAAACTAGTCATATCAACGACTTCAAGGAAAGTTCGCGTTACTTGTGATACGGTTCACCCTTCATTATACTAAAACCCCTATATACCTACTATAATAACATTACCTTAAAAAGCCAATGATGAAAAACTTAGAAGGCACTTTATCTGAAGTGCCTTCTAGGGCTACAGCTACTATTTTTACTAAAACTCAGTAATATCTGAACTTTTACGATATTTCTATTGGACTTTCGCAACTAGCTTTTAATTTTTTTCCACCATCTAACTCTCCAGCTAGCTTAAAGCCTTGTTTAGCTATAATAACTGCTATGATTTCATTAATAACTGCTGCAGCTGCAATAGTTCCTTGAATAATTTTAGCATACTCTGGCGCAGGCTGCATAAGAATATTGACAGCAATACCTGTGAAAATTAGAGAAACACCTGAATGAGGCAGTAATGTAAGTCCTAAATATTTTTTAACTGTTACAGGTGCTTTAGAAATCACAGCACCAATATAAGATCCACCTATTTTGCCAATAGCACGAGACACTATATAAATTACTGTGTATAATCCTGCACCTAAAATCAAATGAAAATCTAGTGGTGCACCTAAATTAATAATAAGGATAACCATAGCTAAAACTATAATTACCTCAATATATTCTACTATTTTATCCACTCTTTTCTTAGGTATAATATTAGCAAAAGTAGCTGCAAAGCATACTCCTACAAGCATTAAATTCATCATAGGCTTTGATAAAATATAATTATTTATATACATAGCAACTCCAGCTGTAACGCTAACACATGCCAGCACCAATAAAATTGTTTTATTTTTACCTGCTTCTTTTTTAAGAATCAAGGACGTTAAAAATCCCATTACTGCTCCCACTATAATTGATAAAAGAATTGTAAGCGGTGCATAGTAAAAAGGTAGTCCCCCACCAGCTAAAACATTGGAAATAGTCCCTATTGCCAGAAAAAAAACAATCAATGCAATAACATCATCTAGAATAGCTAAAGGTATAAGTGTTTTTGTAACTGGTCCTTTCGTATTATACTCATTAATAATAGACAATGATGGTGCTGGAGCTGTTGCTAATGCAATTGTCCCAAAAATAACTGCTATATATATTGGAATGTCTATAAATATAAATATACATGCAAAAGCCGCAGTTACAGTCAAAAAAGCACCAAAAGCTTCTGTAAAACATATTGTTAAGATTTGCTTTCCTGATTTTTTAAGTTCTTTCCAAATTAATTCAGATCCAATAAAAAGTCCTGCTATTATCTCACAAATACTAGAAATAATATGAAACCATGTACTATGCAACATGCTGTCACTTAACCACCCTAATGCATATGGACCTATAATCATTCCAGTTAAAAGCCATCCTAATATAGCGGGCATCTTAACTTTGGCAACTAATTTACCCATAAGCATGGCAATACCTATAAAAACAATTAATAATACTATTTCCTTTAACATCTTTAATCCCTCTTTCAACAAATTATCTAAAAATACAATTATTCCTTAATAAAACTTATTTACAGATGCCATGAAAAAGCATATTAAGTATAGATAAAAATTCTTGTGTGTGTTTTTCTATAATGTATGATTTTTGGTCCGTATGTTGTAAGTTATCACATTGAATTTTTACATGTAAGTAATTAGCAAAGTCGATAATAGCCTCTATAACATCTTCTACTATAACATTTGGCTTCAATTCTACCTTCATCATAATTTCACGTAAAAAACATCTATTTATTTCATCAAGAATTTTCTTTAACAATTTTATTTCTTTTGCTAAATGTTTAGGCGTATTAAATACTGCTGTATAAAATATCTGCTCATAATAAGGGTATTCATTAAAAAACTTAAATCTTACTTCAACATAAGATTTTAAATTTTCTTCTACTTCTGAATAAATTATTGAAAAATTCTTTTTCAAGTAATCACTTAAATCAATAAAAAGTTTTTCTACACAAATGAGGAAAATTTCATCCTTGCTTTTATAATAGTGAAATAATAATCCCTTTGAAATTTTATTATTTTTACAAATATTATTTATAGATGCCTCTGAATAATCTTTTTCTCCAAACTCCTTCAAACTTGCTATCAATATTCTTTCTTTACTTATTTTATTTTGCTGCTCCCTATTAATTTTTGTTACCTCCATTCTAATTGTAGGTTAACTTGTGTTGTACATTATATATTATCTCTTTTTAAAACAAACTAAGTGGTCTGTATTTATTATATGATAACCTATATACATACTGAAATGCAACATTTTAGCAAAAATAAATAAAAAACAAAAAAGCATCCATAGGTATGATTTATTCAAACCTACAGATGCTCCCTTACTTTTATCTGATGACTACCATCCGTAATACTCCCACTTCTAAAGTGGGAGATAACGGCTGCTACGTCCCTAGATAAGGGCTTCCCCTAAAGGATAACGACTTCTAAGGAGTAAAACTCCTAAGAATTCTGTTAATAACCTTCAGTTGGAGAAAAAAGCTCCATCTGAAGCAAAGAATCCTCTTTATACTGCTTCTTCTGTATTAGTAAATTGACTATTGTAAAGATTAGCATAGAATCCGCCTTTACTAATCAATTCCTTATGATTACCCATTTCAATAACTCGTCCCTTATCCATAACTAGAATAAGTTCAGCATCACGTATAGTAGAAAGTCTGTGAGCAATTACAAAACTTGTTCTACCCTTCATTAGATTAGTCATAGCTTTTTGAATTAATACTTCTGTTCTCGTATCAACACTGCTTGTAGCTTCATCAAGAATTAAAATTGTAGGATCTGCAAGTATAGCTCGGGCAATAGTTAAAAGTTGTTTTTGTCCCTGTGAAATATTAGTTGCTTCCTCATTAAGGACTGTATCATAGCCTTGAGGTAATGTTCTTATAAAGTGATCTGCATGGGCTGCCTTCGCTGCACATACAATTTCATCCATAGTTGCCTCTTCTTTTCCATAAGCTATATTATCCTTAATTGTTCCATTATATAGCCACGTATCTTGAAGTACCATACCGAACATCTTACGTAATTCACTACGCTTTATATCTTTTATATTAATACCATCAATGCTTATCTTTCCTGAATTTATTTCATAGAAACGCATTAATAGATTAACAAGAGTTGTTTTACCTGCACCTGTTGGTCCAACAATAGCAATTGTATTTCCCTGTTTTATATCTAGATTCATATCCTCTATAACAGGAACATCTTCTTTATATCTAAAGTCTACATGTTCAAATTTAACGTCCCCTCTTGGATTCTCTAATACCACTGCATCACTGCTGTCAGCAAGTTCCTCTTCTTCATCAAGTATTTGGAATACACGCTCAGCACAAGCAATTGTTGATTGAATAACATTTGCTATATTAGCAGTTTGAACAATTGGCATAGTAAAAGATCTTGAGTATTGTATAAATGCTAATATATCACCTAAGCCAAGCAAACTTTTTGTAATCCAAAGTCCACCAACTATACTAATACCCACATAACCTAGGTTACTTATGAAATTCATAAGCGGGAACATTACACCAGATACAAATTGAGCTTTCCAACCTGCATCCTTAAGTCTGCCATTTATAGCTTCAAACTTTTCTATTGAATCTTTTTCTCGTCCAAAAGCTTTAACTATTTTATGTCCAGTATACATTTCTTCTACGTGTCCACTAAGCTCTCCAAGTTCTTTTTGTTGAACAGAGAAATATTTTTGAGATTTCTTTGCAATAAGGGCAGTGGAAATAACATATAAAGGCATTGTAGCTATTACGATTAATGTTAAAACAGGGCTTATTGTAAGCATCATAATAACATAACCAATTATAGTTATAACAGATGTAATTATCTGTGTTAAACTCTGCTGTAATGTAGTAGCTATAGTATCAACGTCATTGGTAACACGGCTTAATATATCTCCATGAGGATGTAAATCAAAATATTTAAGGGGTAATCTAGCAAGCTTTTCATCCACTTCTCTTCTTAAATCACGGACTGTTTTCTGTGAAACTCCTGACATTACAAGCCCCATGATTAAACTGAAAATTGAACTTATTATATACATACCTATTAGTATTAAAGCAATAACTCCAATGTAATGGAAATCATATTCTCCGTTAGTTTCTCTTATTGCTGTAATAGCTGAGTTTATTTGATCATCAGTAAGCTTTATATTATCTTTAGCACTTGTTGAAGTATTGTCCATAGTGCTTTTTATTTCCTTACTTAAATCTAAAATCTTTTTAGCTACATCAGCTTTTTGATTTGCATCTTTCAATGAATCAAGCCTTGGTAGTGTAATAAACTCTTGTACTGATTTTATACTTTTAGAATCAAATTTATCTTTTGAATTAGTTTTATCAGTAGTTGTACCCATATCTGGCATCTTACTGAATATATCAAGCATTTGATTTAAAACATTAGTTTTTTCAGTAGGATCAGTTATTTGGTTTAACATAGGAAGTTTAAGTAATTGCTGAACATTCTTAAGCTGCTCAGTGCTCATCATCTCATCTGATTTTGCATTATCCTTATTCATATTAGGCATTTTGCTAAATATATCAACCAATTTTATTACGGCTGCTGTCTTTTCGTTTGGATCTTTAATACTGCTTATATCAGGTAAAGCTAATAATTCTTGAATAGTTTGTAAATCTCCTTGTTTAAGTTGGTTTCCAGAACTAGCTGTAGTACTACTAGGCATATTTTTAAATATATCCATAAGCTGAATTAAAGTATTCTTTTTTTCTTTAGGATCTTTTATTTCATTAATCATTGGAAGCTTCAATAACTTTTCAACAGAATCCATTTCTTTTTGACTCATTTTATTTGTTGATTTTGAATTAGAAGTAGTGCTAAAGTCTTTTATCTCTGGAATTTTAGCAAGTGCTTTATTCATTGTTTTTGTATCAAGCTGCATTGAAGTACTTGCACCAGGCATATCTTTTGCCATTGCCATAAACTTCTTTATTATATTAACCTTCTGTTCTGGATCTTTAACGCTGTCAAGCATAGGAAGATTTAATACTTCCTTTGCTGTAGCTAATGATTTTTTATCTATTTGTCCATTTGATGGCATACTTTCAAGAATATCAATAAACTTAATGGTAGTTTGAATCTTCGTTTGTCTATCACTAATTGAATCAATCATAGAAAGCTTCATTAATTTTTGTATAGTATCAATTGTTTTAGCATCCATCTGTTGAGGCGGTTGAGCTGGTTGAGCTGGACCCTTTTGCATCTGAGCTACTAACCCCTTTTGAACAACAGCCATTTGTGCAGTTATTTTATCAACAGCAGTTTTTTGTCCACTAACCACTCCTTGATGTAATTGAATAGCCATACCTTTGTAAATTTCATTTACTGCTTTTACTTGTGCATCTCCCATACTCTTAGTTATTTGTTCTACAGATTTTTTCTGACCTTCAATCATCTTTTCATTAATTTTGTCTACAGTTTCTTTTTGAACATCTCCCATTTTGTCTTTCATTTGAGTTACTGCTTCATTTTGACCCTTTGACATTTCTGATATCATTTTACGAGCCATATAAGCATCTTGTAATTTATTCATTGCTTTACTTGTTATTTTAGGAGCAGATATGGTAAATAAAGTACTTGCAATAGCAAATATTAAAACAATGATTAAATTAATTTTATGAGGTCTTAAATAGCGAAGAAGTCTTTTAAGGGTACCTTTAAAATCCTTTGCTTTTTCTACAGGTCTTCCCATGCCACCCATAGGTCCGCCTCTTCTGCCTCCCATTTGACCATTATTTACTCTTTTTCTATCTTCACTCATGCTATCTCCTCCTCTGAAAGCTGTGAGGATACAATTTCACGGTATACATCACATTTGTCTAATAATTCTCTGTGTGTTCCAATTCCTACAATAGAACCTTCATCTAAAACTATAATCCTATCTGCATCCATAACAGTACCAACTCTTTGTGCAACAATTATAACAGTTGATTCTAAGGTTTCCTTTTTAAGTGCAGCTCTTAGTTTTGCATCTGTTTTAAAGTCAAGAGCTGAGAAGCTATCATCTTTTTTCTGACCTTCAATCATCTTTTCATTAATTTTGTCTACAGTTTCTTTTTGAACATCTCCCATTTTGTCTTTCATTTGAGTTACTGCTTCATTTTGACCCTTTGACATTTCTGATATCATTTTACGAGCCATATAAGCATCTTGTAATTTATTCATTGCTTTACTTGTTATTTTAGGAGCAGATATGGTAAATAAAGTACTTGCAATAGCAAATATTAAAACAATGATTAAATTAATTTTATGAGGTCTTAAATAGCGAAGAAGTCTTTTAAGGGTACCTTTAAAATCCTTTGCTTTTTCTACAGGTCTTCCCATGCCACCCATAGGTCCGCCTCTTCTGCCTCCCATTTGACCATTATTTACTCTTTTTCTATCTTCACTCATGCTATCTCCTCCTCTGAAAGCTGTGAGGATACAATTTCACGGTATACATCACATTTGTCTAATAATTCTCTGTGTGTTCCAATTCCTACAATAGAACCTTCATCTAAAACTATAATCCTATCTGCATCCATAACAGTACCAACTCTTTGTGCAACAATTATAACAGTTGATTCTAAGGTTTCCTTTTTAAGTGCAGCTCTTAGTTTTGCATCTGTTTTAAAGTCAAGAGCTGAGAAGCTATCATCAAAAATATATACTTCAGGATTTCTAACTAATGCACGAGCTATTGAAAGACGTTGTTTTTGACCACCAGATACATTTGTACCTCCTTGAGAAATTTCGTGATTAAAGCCTCCATCCATAGTTTCTATAAACTCTGTTGCCTGAGCAATTTCAGCAGCGTGTCTAATCTCTTCATCTGTCGCATTATCATTACCAAATCTAATATTCTCAGCTATTGTTCCAGAAAATAAAACTGCCTTTTGAGGTACAAAACCTATTTTATTTCTAAGATTTTCCTGAGAAATTTCCCTTACATCTATCCCATCCACAAGAATACTTCCGCTATCTATATCATAAAATCTTGGAATTAAATTTATTAAGGTAGACTTACCAGCACCTGTACTTCCTATAATAGCAGTTACTTCACCAGGCTTTGCTGAAAAAGATATATTTCTAAGTGCTGGTTCTTCAGCCCCATGATAGCTAAAGGTTACATCTTTAAATTCTACATACCCTCTTCCAATAAAAGAATCCTTTGTTTCCTCCGCATCTATTATTTCAGGCACTGTATCAATAACTTCATTAATTCTTACTGCTGCAGCCTGTGCACGAGGAACCATTATAAACATCATAGCAAGCATAAGCATTGACATCATAATTTGCATAGCATATTGAGTAAATGCAGCAAGTGCACCTAAATCCATATTTCCTTCACTTATACGTATCCCTCCAAACCAAAGAATAGCTAGGGAAGTAAAGTTCATAACAAGCATAATTGAAGGCATCATGAAAGCCATTATTTTGTTAACTTTAATATAGTTACCTGTAAGATCAACATTAGCTTCATCAAAGCGCTTTCTTTCACGTTCAACTGTGTTAAAGGCACGAATAACTCTTATTCCTGTAAGCTTCTCACGCAAAACAAGATTTATTTTATCAATCTTTACTTGTACTTGTTTAAAAAGCGGTATCATTTTTGATGCTATAAATGCCACAACCCCTGCAAGTACAGGTATTGCAACTGCTAACACCAATGTAAGAGGTCTGTCTTTCTTAAGCGCTAAAACAATGCCGCCAACAGCCATGATTGGCGCACTAATCATTAAGCGCATTATCATAACTGTAACTGTTTGAATTTGTGTAATATCATTTGTTGTTCTTGTAATAAGAGTTGCAGTACCTAATTTATCAAACTCATATAGTGAATAACTTTCAACTCTTCTAAAAACCTTACTTCTTAAAATTGTTCCCAATCCTGCAGAAACCTTTGAAGATAATAAGCTGGCAATAACTGAACAAATAACTCCTCCTCCAGCTATTAAAAGCATTACTCCTCCAATTTGGAAAATCTTATTGGTGTCTCCTTGCATAACTCCATCATTTATTATGTTTGACATAAGTGTTGGAAGGTAAAGATCCCCCAATGTTTGTAAAACCACAAAAATTACTACTGCTATTACCATACCAGTATATGGTTTTAAAAATTTATATAGCTTAATCATAAATGATCATCTCCTAACAATTTAAAATAATATTGCTATACTTCGTACTTCATATATAGTTAACAACCTACAAGCTACAGCAATAATTAGTTAAACGTCTAACTTATTATTACTTGCTTTCATTAGATTATCCCTCATCTGCATAAGTAGCCTTCGAAGCAGAGCTTTTTCCTCCTCAGTAAAATTACTAAAGCATTCCTCATTTAAAGTGATAAAAACTTCCTTTAATTTTTCACAGATTCCTTTGCCCTTTTCAGTGATATAGACCCTTGATATTCTTTGATCTTCCGTATCTTGTGTTCTTGTTACAAGATCAGCTTTCTCCATTCTCCCTAACATTACTGTAATAGTAGCAGGCTTAATTTTTAACTTTTCTGCAAGTTCCTTCTGACTTTGGCCATCTTTATGATATAATGCAAGCAACATTGGCGGCTGCCCTGGATAAATACCCAGTTTTTCAAATAAATTATGAGAGCGATGATAATGAAGCTTTACTATTTCTCCAAATATATGATATAAACTATCTGAATTAAAGCAATGCATCTATGTACCTCCTTTTATCCATCCTTTGTAATCGAAAAATTACTATTTTATTAATATTATTTAGCCGTCTAACTTAAATAATATTAATAATATCATTTAGCCGGCTAACAGTCAATAAAAATATTGTAATTCCAAATGTTTCTTATGTGTCCAAAAAATAAGTTTCCCTCAAGCTTTTCAGCCGAGGGAATATAAACTTTAAACCTCACTTATTTGTGATACAGTTCTCCGCTCTAAAATCCAGCACAGATTTCATAATAGACTACTTTAACCACTCCCTTCCATCTACAAATCTTGAAACTACCATTGCACAGACTGTGTTTCCTGTTGAATTTAATACTGTGGCTGGTGCATCTATAATTGTGCTAATAACAGCTATTACAGGAAGTGCTTCAGGTGAAAATCCATAAACGCTTATTATAAGCATTTCCCCTATCATTCCGCCTCCTGGTATTGCCCCCATAACTGCTCCTACTAAGAAACCTACCGCTAGTATTGATAATATTGTTGGAATATTATTAATATCTTTACCAAATAAACCAAATAAAAATACTATCTTTAATACCCCACCAATAACAGATCCATCTTTATGTGTATTAACTCCAAGTGGTATTACAGTTTCTGCAATATCCTCTGGCACCCCTATTCTTTTAGCAGCTTCCAGATTAGCCGGAATTGACGCAGCACTCGAACAAGTTGCTAGTGCTGTTACTGTTGGCGGTATAGCGTTTCTCCAAAATGCTTTAAATCCCATTTTACCTGCTGCTAGATATGAGTATATACTGAAAAATATAAAATAAACTATTGCAGCTAACCCTAAATATAGGATGAATACCTTTAAATATCCTTCTAATATCTGTGTTCCTAGCTGCCCTACGACAGAAGCAAAATAACATCCAAGACCAACTGGGGCATAGTACATAATAATTTTTATCATCTTCATCATTATAGTTGCTGCTGAGTTTAAAAAATTTTTTATAACTGCCCCTTTTTCACCAGCCAATGCTGTTGATATTCCAAATAAAACAGAAAAAATAATTAATTGAAGCATATTATTTTTTGAGAATAGTTCTGAAAAATCTCCAACTGTAATTGTTTTTACTAACTGCTTTGATAAAGATATTTTTTCAGCCTCCTTACTTATTTCTCCCCCTGATTTAGATAGAATAGTTCTAATAGCTTCAGCATCTAACCCTTTAGTTGGATTAAAAAATAACGCTCCTATAATAGCCAATATGCCAGATATCAAAGCAGTAATTGTAAAAACTATTGCAATATTTATTATTATTTTGCCCAACCTATTCATACCGCTCATATTAGCTATGGATGATGCTACACTAAAGAAAACTAAAGGCACTATTATAGTAAACATCAAGTTTAGAAATATTTGTCCAAAGGGTTCCAATACTATAGCCCTTTGTCCTAAAATAACCCCTATTATTCCACCTAGCATTATTGATACAAGTAATATTAATGACATTCTATAATTCTTTAAAAAATTGCCCATATATATTCAACTCCTTACTTCCTTCATATTAACTATTATATTCACTTCATTTGCAATTTTTATTGTACTTAGTGTTTAGTTTATTGCATAAAATGCTATAATAAATTATGTTACTTGAGGTGATTAATATGGATAATAATATTTCTAAAGAAAAAGTGAAAAGAGGCTATCTTAATGAAGACTTTCATTTTTTTAACCTAAAAGATCAGAAGAAAAATGAGTTTGAATTTCACTACCATGATTTTAATAAAATAATTATTTTTATTTCAGGAGAAGTTACCTATATAATTGAAGGAAAGTCTTATAAATTGAGGCCTTGGGATATACTATTAGTTGGTAAAAGTGATCTTCACTTGCCAATAATAAGCTCAACTGTCTCCTATGAAAGAATGATATTGTGGTTAAATCCATTTTTTTTAGAAAGGCATAATAAAAACAATTGCAATCTTCTAAGTTGCTTTGAATTAGCAACTAAAAGAAAGCTTAATCTTATTCGATTAAGCATTAAGGATATACACTCATTAAAGCAAAACCTTGCTGACCTTGAACATGCAATACAAGATAAAGATTTTGGCAGCCATATATTAAGAAATGCACTATTCCTTCAGATTATGGTGAAAATAAATAGATTGTTTCTTGGAATGGAAATTAATAAAGACATTGATGACATTAAATATGATCCTAGAATAGAAAGTATTTTAAGCTTCATAAATTCAAACCTAGACAAAAATTTATCTATAGACACTATCTCAAAAAAATTTTATCTAAATAAATACTATCTGATGCACTTATTCAAGAAAGAAACAGGCTATACCTTATATGGGTACATACAAAAAAAGAGAATTATAAGAGCATCAGACTTAATAAAGAGTGGTATGCAGGCTGGAGATGTTTGCTCCCTATGTGGCTTTGGAGATTACTCTACCTTTGTAAGAGCTTTTAAAAGAGAATTTAATTTGTCGCCTAAGCAATATTTTAAATACAATAAGTAACTGGTATTTATGATTTTGGGGATGAAAATCATCCCCTTATTTCAGTTCATACTTTAGAGGCAGCTCCCTCTTGTGTTTATTATATTCATGCTTCAACTTAATTTTCTCATCTATTTCTTTATCTCCACAGCTCCCATTTTCTATATATTTATTAATTTGTTCGTAGGTAAAGCCTAACTTCTCCTCATCAGATTTTCCACTTAATCCATCGCTTGGAGTTTTATGAACTAATTCATGTGGTAATCCTAAGAAATCACCTATTGCTACCACCTCATCAGTAGTCAGGTCTCCTATGGGATTAAAGTCAAAAGCACTATCTCCCCACTTTGTTGTATATCCTACAAAGCCTTCTGATTTATTTCCCGTACCACATATTCTATATTGCATACTAGTTCCAATTGCATATAAGGTAGTCATTCTAAGTCTTGGAGGAATATTGATTTTAGCATCAATAGATAAACACTCCTCTCCAATCCCCTCTAATAATCCCTTGTATGCTTTTTCTATATTAACTATTTTATAATTAATTCCCAGAATATTTACAATTCTTAAGCTATCGTCTATATCCTTCTGATTACCATTTGGCATCAAAACACCAAATACTCTTTCTTTTCCTAAAGCTTCAACTAATAACTTAGCTGCTACAAGGCTGTCCTTACCACCGCTAATTCCAATAATCGCTCCCTTAGCATTAGGCTGCTCTTTAAAATATTCTCTAATCCATTCTATAATATTTTTACATATATTATTTACATTAAAATTTTTTCTCATTTTTATGCCTCCTATGAAAACTTGAACAATAATTACTATTCTAAAATAGTATTAAAATCTCCCGTGAAGCCTATTTCTTATTTCTGATAAGGAATAATCTTTTATTAACTTACCATCCTTAAATACAGTTTCTAATAGATTATCCTTATATTCTGCCTGCTCTTTTATAGTTAATTCATCTTTATATAAAATATCTTGTCCCTTTCTATATACATAACACATTCCCTTTTGTGACTTTTTAAAATTATCTTTATCCGTTTTAGGAGCCTTGAAGATAAACTTTTCTTCCCCATCTATTACTGCATGAGTAGCTTTTAATGCAAATCCAAAAGTATCCCTAGTATTGTATTGGTAAGTGTATGATCCTATGCCAAATACACAGTTGTTTACTGCAAAGCCCTTTTCCTCTAACCCCTTGCAAATCTGCTGGCATCTTTCCACAGTTATACTGTCTCCATAAATTGTCCCTATCTTACTATTTAGAACTTTATATCCTTTTGAATTGATTTCTCCCCCAAATATATCCCATAGTAACTCAACGGTTCCTTTATATTCTTCACTGCCTTTTGCTACATTCTTATCCCCACAAATTATTTTTACTGGATCTCCACTATCACCTCTAATAACAACTTTGCCATCTCTGTTTATAATGTCTTCCTTCAATCTTGGAAGTATATTTGTTATAACATTCCAATAGTCATAGGTGTCAGACACTATACTTAAAACTCCACTTGGAAATACCTCAGTGATTAATCTCTTATAGGCTGCAAACTCATCCTCGCCGTAGCTGCACATTACACTGTGTTCTGTAGAAGGGGTTCCTAGTCCGACTAGTTCCTCTTCTATATTACAATTATAATATTCCTCT
The DNA here is from genome assembly GCF_053901425.1 of Clostridium sp. JNZ J1-5. NCBI lineage: Bacteria > Bacillati > Bacillota > Clostridia > Eubacteriales > Clostridiaceae > Clostridium > Clostridium sp. JNZ J1-5. Next base: position 1,525,196 of record NZ_CM132773.1, read on the forward strand.
AAATAGCTAATAGCAGGTATAGTTGCCGTTCCTAGAAATGAAAGCAGGTGTGCTGCACCACTAAGTTCTGCACTTTCCACAGAGCTAAAACCTCTCATGCTAAAATCTCCACAAGCTTTTCTTATATCCCCGTTTTCTACAGTAAGATTAAAATACTTTTCTATTATCTCTCTGTACCTATATGCAATAGTAGCACTTGTCATTGGCTGCCATATATTACAACTCATAAATGTTTCTAAATAATTTACAAGCCAGGCAAAATCCTCATGTGTATTAGTAATTTCAATCATTGGCGTTTTAATATTCACTCTTAGCCCTTCTGCTACAGCCTTAATTTGTATTGGCAAATATCCTAAGTCGTGCAAAGCTTCAATATGCTTTGTATCTGCTGCCACATTTCCCATAGTCTTGGAGATAATTCTTTTATATTCAGAAACTACAGCTTCCTTATCCTTTTGGAAAAAGTTTTCGTTAAAGTACTGAATCAAGTACTTCTTTATAAAAGGCTGTAGCCCAAACATAACAACTTTATCCATATCATCCTTTCGAGACATCCTAGGAGTCCAATAGCTTACTAGTTTACTCATTCCCGGCGCATAACACATATGATGAATTGTTTTATAAAAATCCGTTAATAATAATGGATTTATCATAATCCTTTCCCCCTATTAATTACTTTTCCCTGTAAACCCTCTATTACATCTAATGCCTTTTCATGGAGAGAATCATCAAAGCTAGCACAAAGGCTTGCATCCACTATGATATCAGCATCTCTGTATTGAGACTGAAACAATACCACATTGCTAATTACGCATATATTAGTAACAACTCCAATTAACTCAATTTCCTTAATGTCCTCTCCTACTTCATTGGCTATTTTAAGCATATCCTCTGGAGATATTCCAAAGCCCTTTTTTTCGCAATGCATTGTATTTTCTAATTTTGAAAAATCATTTATTTTCCCATACAGCTTGTGGCCATTAGTACCTTTAATGCAATGTAGTACTGGTAAACTTTTACCTTCTCTGGTTTTTAAATATTCTTCATAATGGGTATCGTAAGTGAACAATACCTTATCACCATTTTCTATATATTTATTAACCTTGTCATATATACCTTGTTCTAAGGTTACTGCTTTCTCAAACCCTAGTGCTCCATCTACAAAATCATTTTGATAATCAATAACTACTAATAATTTTTCCATAATAAATACCCCCTTAAATTTCAAATACCTTAATTTTTTTATGATTCTTACTTAAAATACTATTGGTTGTATATATCCCCGTTATTAAGTCACCTGTTAACAACTCACCTTGAAAAATTGTATTTTCACAATGGGTAACTACCAGGTATATTTCTGTTGCCCCAATTTCCTTTAGTTTAGAAGCTGTAAGCATAAAAGTGCCACCCTTTGAACATAAATCATCCACAATAATGGCCTTAAAGCTTTTACTTCTCATATCTCCATTAATCTCTAGCTTATTAATAAATCCTGTTCTAAAGTCCCGTTCTTTGCTTCCAGTTAGAATCTTTTCATACTCTATTTCTTTACCATATCTCTTTGCTGCACCTGCATCTGGATAGACTAAATATACATCCTCTTTTCCATTATTCAATTCTTTTAAAAGCCTCTCAGCTAAAATTTTAGACATACTTACCACCTTAGCTCTATCTAATAATGCAGTTGACACCTCTGAATGTGCCTCATAAATGGTTACACTTTCAAAATTCAAATTATTAATTAGCTTACATAAATGCTTTAGTGTAAAAATAGTCATCCCCTCAGTTCTATCCATTCTGCTGTACGGCATATAGGGAAGTATTAAATCACATTTTATTCTTAATTCATCTAAATGACTTTTCAAAAATATTAAATGTGTTATATCTTCATCACTATCAAAATGAACTCTAATCTCATTGTTATCACTTCTTAGTTTTAAATTTTCGCTATAAATCAGGGATTCACCGTTAGGAAACTTTTTAACCTCTACTCTCTCATTATTAAAATAAATCATTTTATAGCCTCCTCGCTTTTAAAAATTATGCTCCCAATTCTCATTAAATTTAAATACCTTAGCCGGCCTAAAAGGTTTGCCCTCTATTTTTTCATCAGTTTCTATAATCATTTCTCCCATTTTTCTTCTGAAATTTAAAATTTCTCTTCCCATTATTCCTTCATATACATTCTGTAGTTCCTTTACAGTAAATACTCTTGGCAAAAGATTAAAAGCAATTGGCGTATACTCTATTTTATTTCTTAATCTATTTATTCCATAGTCTAATATCTTATAGTGATCAAAAGCTAATTCTTCTGTAGAATTGTTTAATAATCTATATCCCGTTTCCTTTCTTCTAAAGATGTCTCTTCCGATTTTCTCTGTTATTTCATAATTAATTATTATTTTTTCATCAGTGGATTTAAGGGATAGAAGATGTTTATTTTCTATATATTGCTCCTGCTTTTCAGAACTAATAAGAGTTTTATCTACCCAAAACCATCCACTTTTATTTTGTAAATCTAAATCATTTAACCTTATGCTGCTCTTTTCCACTAAAGCAATATTTCCCACACTAATAACCCTTGTTCTTTTATCTCTATCAATATCTCCAAAAGTATAGAGCTGCTCTATATAAATATTATCTATTCCTGTCTTTTCCTTAAGCTTCTTCTTAGCACTAACCTCTAGGCTTTCTTCTATACTAACAAACCCGCCTGGAAGTGCCCATTTATCTATATAGGGATAGTCATCTCTTTTGATCAAAATAACCTGCATTCCCTTTTTTGGTACCTTACGAAGGTTACCCTCTTCTATATCATCAGTTGTAAATATTATAATGTCATTTGTAACACTTGGTCTTTTATAATCATTCTCATCATAACTTTTTAGGAAGTCTTCTTCTTTATCTATAAAATGTTTATCCAAATTGTTTTTCACCTCAACTTAATTTCAATTAGATAATATCAAGTTGATATTATGTATTTATAGTACTACTTATTCCACTATATGTCAATAAGTGTTTTTAAAATTTATTTGAGCAAACAAAAAACCCTCGGCATTACTCCCGAGGATTTTATTCTTGTGTATATCTTCTACATAATTATGGTATAATTCTAAAGTATAAATTAAGAATTCCGTAGTGGATGGCTACGGGGGTTTTGAGCGTTTTATCCCCCTTGGACTATTGGTGAATATATCATCATAGTTAGGGGGTGGTATTGGATATGCTAGAATTAACTATAAAAAGCTTTGTTACTATTTATATTATTAAATTAGTTTTAAAACATAATCTTTTTATTTCTAAGTTAATTATCAAGATTAAATTTCTTGGTATTCATATAGAACTTAATGGCAAAGAGAAAAAGCACCCATCCGACAAAGAATAGTGCTTCACTCTAGAATAAAATATTAATTTTAATTCATCCAATAGCCCTAAAACAAAATAAATGTTCTAAGAATCAGCTTAGTGTTACCAGCACTAAGCTTTTCTTACTTATATTATATCAATTTTTTATAAAAAATAAACCTATATAATTTTTTCATTTAAAAATTTTAATCTCAATAATACAAATTGGAATTTATTTAATTAATGATTCCATGAAAATCGCCTGCAAAACATCATATGGTATGTCCTGATTTAAATAAATCTGCAACATCCCTTTAGGCGTAATCTTGTATTGTTCCAATTGCGATTTATACTCAATAATCGCAACAGCCTCAATATTAATATGATCCTTAAAAGGAATAATCCTTACAAAGTTCTTTTCAACATAAAAGCTCGGTAATTTTGCCCATAACTTTTCTTCAATCTTACAAGGGATACTTTTAATGATAAGCTCTCGTACCTCAGAAAAAAGGGTTTGTATTTCTTTGCTATAATTTTCAATGTAGTCTTGAATGGCTTCATTCATATAACATCACCTCAACTTTAATATGCGCATATGATAAAAAAAGGCCCCATATGCTGGGAACTAAGTCATCACATGCGGCCATTTTGTGCTCTTTTTATTTTTTTACTGGTATCTGTATTTCGCTTAAATAGTCCTCTGTATTTCTTTCATTCCAAGGTCCTTTTATAGCAACTTGACGTGGATTTCCGCAGATATTATATCCTTTTCCCTCACCTTTTATCCTTATTATACCATAAACATATCATTACTTACGGTATGTTGTTTTCATATATGCCATCTCTCCCACTAAACTTATCAACACCATTTTTATCCATAATTAATGAAATTATATACAAAACAACTACTGGCGTAGCCAACAATGCAGTGCATGCTATACCAATGCTTACAGAAATCTTTGTAGCTATAATTCCAATAATTGGTCCACCTAAAATTTGACCTAAAGCATTGATTTGTCCATTCATAGAAATGATAGTAGCCCTTGCATTACCATGAATATGATTATTTAACCATGCACTAAATATAGGCTCATTTATAGTTTTAAACATATTTGTTGATAAATAAGACACTAGCATTAAATTAAAGTTTCTTGTAAGGGCAAATATTAACATGCATAAAATATAAAATATGTTTATTGCTAATAATGTCTTTCCACTTTGATTCTTCTCTTCTTTCTCAAACTTCTTTGATATAAACTGCATTACTACAGCGCTTAATATCATTCCTGCTATACCAAATATACCAAACCAAGTTACTGGCTGAAGATTCCCAAGCTTAGGAAGTGTGGTATCTTGCAGGAAATGTGCACTAGAAAGTCTATCATAGCCTTCACTGGATAAGCCATGAAACAAGGTTACAAAAAGTAAAATCATTATTATAGTTTTACTTTTTACAAATTTAAAACCTGATTTAAAAGTATACCCCATCTTTTTAAAAGTATTTAAATCTTCAGGGGCAGATGCTTTAAAGTTATTTTCTGGCATATATACTACTAAAAATAATGCAAAAGCTATATACAAGCACCCACTGGCTATAATAGGCAGCCTAAGAGACAAATTACCTATTATGATACTTAGTATTATCCCTGCAACTGTACCTATTTGTCCTACTTGTGCTCCTTTTATATATATTTGATCTAAGTCCTTAGCTTTCTCTTCCTCTGCAATCCATGCCTCAGCAGCCCCACTGATAAAGGTAAAACCTAATCCCCATATTATCTGGGCTGCAAGTACAAAGGCAAAACTAGCAATAGAGCCTTCCAAAATAAATCCTAGTCCTATTAGAACTATACCAATAACAACAGATATCTTACGGCTGTATACATCTGCAACTATGCCTGTAGGAATTTCAAATATAAAACATGCAGTCTCTAGAGTAGTTCCAACAAGTATAAGTTGAAGCGGTTTTAAATGAACCATTTCAATGTGGTAAACTATCATAACTGTAGCTGCCAATGAAAAGCACATTGCTGTAATAGCTGAAAATAATAAATAAATTTTATATGCCGAAAGTTTTTTTACCATTAATTATTCACCATCCTTATATTATGAAGGAATTTGCTTGTGCTTTGTGATGTAAATACTTTGAATATATAAATCACCGTAGTAACCTCCTCAAATTAAAAAAAGCCGCAAATGAACATTAGCTCACTTACAGCCTCATAATTATATAACCCAAATATAAACATAAAATATAGAACTTTAATATATGTAACTTATTACTAAGTTGTATATATTAAAGTCTTATATCATATTTATAAATGCAGCAAAAATAGGCATAAAAATACCGTGTTTAGAACACGGCTTTCCTATTATGCAAATAAGGCGTAACATGCTCATTATAATATTGATTAATTTAGAAGTACACAAATAACCATGGTAAGAATTAACATTTTGAAAATTAATTTTACCATGAATAAACCTTGACTAATTCAAGATTTTTGATGTACTTTCTAAAAATAATCCCTATTCAGTTAGTTTAGTTAAAAACTACCTCTTTACGCATATTTACAACACCTTTACATTTATATTTTTTCATGTTTATATTTGAGTTTATCTATATTATACATAAATTTAGTTTTTTTTCAATAGATTTGCTTTTCATCAATTTTAACTTCTCTATGCAATGCCTCAAATATGCTTTCGTATTCTCTAATCTTTCCCTCTGGTATTCCCAACTCATAAGTTATTTCCTGTAACACTTATTTTTCACAGTCTGCCCTCCTCAATGTCATGGGAGTTTTAATTCTATATCATTTAAAATCATCACTGTTTTTCATTTTATTTCCCCAATTAGCTAGTCCTTTAAGAGCTGGAATAAGATCTTCCCCATTATCAGTCAGTGAATACTCAACTCGCGGTGGTATCTCCATAAATTGCTTTCGTTTTATAATACCGTATGACTCCAATTCCTTCAGTGATTGGGTTAGCATCATGTTAGTGATTCCGTCAATACCCCTTTTTAATTCATTATATCGCATAGTTCCATTTTTATTTAATAGCCAAATTATAGGTAGTCTCCACTTTCCACCAATAAGGTTTAAAGCAAATGTTAGCGGGCAGTTGTTAAGTCTGCTTTTATATAATGCTTTGTCACTCACAATATCACTCCAATACTCAGTTTTTACTTCCTTGAACAGAAAATACTGCATACTTGCTATAATAATTCTAACTGATATAATCATATCAAATCCTATTGATTAATCAAATATGTTTTCTAATTTTTAGGAAGGAAGATTAATATGAGTATACATTATGAAATTATTTCTGATGATAACATTATTTACATTAAGGATCTATGCAATGAATTAATGACTTATCAAAAATCTAAAGCAATTGTCCATCCAGAGTGGTTTGATAACATGTGTTTTGAAACTAGAATGATTCCATCAATCAAGAGTGCCAAGGCTAACTTTTTAATAATAGCTAAAGATGATAATGAAATTGTTGGATATGCCTATAGCAATATTTCTTCAAAGTATACATACTCCGGTGGATTTGCTACTCTTAAACCTGTTAATTTTTTTGACTTTGATTCTGTTAAAAGTGATGATGTAGGTTGTATTTCTCAGTTTTATATAAAAGATGGTTATCGTAAAACTGGCATTGGTACAGTTCTGTTTCAAAAGAGTATGGATTGGTTAAATTCATTTAAGTTAATAAATGATTTGTTTATTTTTGTATCAAACGGAAACGATGATGCATTAAAGTTCTATCAAGATAAAGGCTTCAAAATAAGCCATAAGATACTCCATGGATTTATTACAGTATTAAGAAAAATCGCATAATTTTCTTTCTTGAATTATGCGATTTTTAATTATCTTATCCTAGTTTTCTGTTTTAAATTCTTCCAATACACTATAATATTCACTCATATCAAATTCTTTAAAATTCATAGTGCTTTCTCCTTTTAAGGTCTTATTTATAAGCTCTATTAAACTATTCAATCTTTTGCGTTTTAAAATAATCAGCTTTTTTTGATTTTTTAATGCTTGCATTTTATCAAAGTACGGACTCAACATTATTTCTTTAACATCTTTTAAAGGTATATCAAGCTCTTTGAAAAATAAAATTTGTTGCAAGGTTTTAAGGGCTTCATCATCATAAAGTCTATATCCTGCCTCTGTAATTTCACTTGGCTTTAATAATCCTATTTCATCGTAATAATGCAGTTATCGCACACTTATTCCTGTCAAATCGGAAACTTGCCTTACTATTCTCATTGCTACACCTCAAAGTTTGATTTTAGAGCTGCCAATATTATTTAATAATCTGCCGACTAGAAACTTTTGTAATATCTCCAAGCTCTATTTTTGTATTACACTATGACGTGGTATTAGGGTCAACACTTTACAAAATAATTATCGTAAAATAATTATAATAAAACTTAGTAGAAAGCACTTTGCATGCTGCTTGGCTAAGGAGAACCTCCTTCCTCTAGATTTGGTTCTCCTCCATTACTTAAATACATTATATGGTATAATTCTAAAGTACAGCTCAATAGCTAAATGTGGGCTACTGGTATCACTCACCTTTCTTGTGAAATAAGGTGATACATGTGAGTAACGATACTTTAATGTTACTATTTCAGGCAGGATTATTTTTACTAGGACTACTAACATTTATAGTGTTACTTATTGATAAAATGTCAAAAAAATAGTAGCCCCAGGTCGAATTGGTCAGCTACTATTTTTAATACTAAAAATTCTAGTGATACCAGTTGCCTAAGCAACTAGAGTTGTATAAAGTAGAGTACTCCAACACTCTACTTTTTTATTATCTACATTCCTTATTTATATTATCTTAAATTCTTATAAAAAACAAACATCTAACATTCTTTTATATAAAAATTTTTGATTAACATATAAATTAAAATCTCTTCAATCTATTTAATCTGGTCACAAATTGGAATTTATTAAACTCTAGTTATTCTTATTTATCATATAAAAATTAAGTTACTCTTCATCTATTTTTACTCTTAACATTTTATTCTTAACTTTTACTGCATATTTTAATTCATATACTAGTACACCATTATTAATTGCTTCTGCAATTTCATCCATTTCCTTTTTTATCTTTTCTTCATCAGCATACCAACCAAGTACAATTGATTTTTCTCCCCAAAACGCTCCGCTATTAACAGCAATCAACCAATATTTAGGCTCATCGCTTTTTGCTTTGTACATTACATGTGACGCTAAAACTTTATAGCAATTAACAATTGATTTTCCATCATATGATTTAATAGTAATTTTCCCCGTTGGTACAATTATATTATTGGATAAAGTTTTGTTGCTTTCAGTGGACTTTATCTCACCTAACATCAAATAATCTAAAGATACATTAAGCTCTTTAGATAAAGCAAGCAATTTTTCCATTTCTGGATAGCCACTTCCCTGTTCCCATTTAGAAACTGCTTGACGACTTACTCCAATTATTTCTGCTAACTCTTCCTGTGAAATATGTCTTTCTTGTCTAATTGATTTTAAATTATCTGCAAAACCCATGACTTTCTACCTCTTTTCTTTGTTATTATGTGTAAATTATAATAGGTTTTACACTAAAATAATACCAATCTATAGTTGCAAATCCGCAACTTGTATTTGCATTATTCATAATATGATAATAATCTCAATAATAAATTACTATTTGTCTTACATTTAAAAATTATTTTTCCCATTTAATTATAGCATATTTTGTAAATATAGTATTACTTATGATACGGTTCACCATATCTATTTAATCGGATAACTTAAAGGAGGCATATTATATATTTATGCCTCCACTAAATTGGAATTCATCAAAGTAATTATAATATAGCAAATTAAGATGATCAGCTGAATAAACTAATACCTTCTACTTCGCTATTTTTCTAATAATTTTAAATATTTGTCTATCATTTGTTTGATGTTAATATAGTATTCATCACTCCAATTCCAAGAATACTCTAGTAAATAGTCTGCTATTATTGAATCATCACCTTTTTCAATATCATATACTTCATATTGCTCACTCGTAAATATTCCTTTTATATTTAGCCAATTAATCAGATTTTCAAACGAGCCCATTTGATGCAAAAAATCATTTGTCTTAGGTAATTCATATGCATTAATTAATCTACATTTCTGACTATCTACATTTGTTTTAGACTTTTTAGACTCAAAATACTTTTTTAGATCAAACAAGGTGTAATCTATTCTATCCCCAAACACAGATGCTCTTGTCATATTGATTCCATTTGTCTCTTGTGGGAAATAAATAATAGGAACTCTACGATAAGTTTCATATTCACTAATAAACTGAGTTGTACGACCTTTATGACTATATATTCTTTTTATTGATAGCAATCCATCTGCAGAGCACAGTATATCACCATAATTTTTAGTCGCAGCTGAATCTGGATCAAGATAAAAACTATATATCATCTTCCAGGCTATATCATAATCTTTATGAAGCATTTCTTGATAATACAAATTAATAAAATCCGTAATTATATGAACATTCATGTCATAGATATCGGAATACTTCTTTTTTCCAAAATCGCTAATTCTATGTACAAACTTCAATTCACAATTAAAAACTTCTTTTAAAATCTTATCCGAATGATATGTGTTTTTATACTTCTTATAAAAATCACTACTCAAGTAATTTTCTAATCGTTCCATTTTTCTCCTCTTTCTCTTTTATCATCACATAATCGTTCAAGTCACTAAATTCTGATTTATCTTCATTCCAATCATCCCTACAAATTACTATTTTTCTGCAATCTCTATAAATAGTCTGTATGATACACTTTAAATTTAATTACTTAATAACTCATTTAAATGTATATCAAATTGCTCTTTCGTTATCGCTTCCTTAGATTTTAATCTCCATAACTTAATACTCATATGTTCAAGCGCAAAATTCTTCTTTTTATCTCTGTCTATTTGTTCAAGAGTTTTATGAAACTTTCCATCGAGCTCGATTACTGCAATAGGTTTACCAATACGATTATCATAGATGATAAAATCTAAATGCGCATTATTCATAATAAACTGTTTAACTTCAGAATTAACCTCTAAAAACTTCTTATCTGTTACAACACTAGCTAATGGAAGTTTCACCACCACATGATATTCAGGATGTTGTTGTATATACCTATCAAGGTATTCTTTAACTGTTTTCTCGAAAACATTATCACAATTTTCCACTACCGTATAAGTCTTCATCTGTTGATATAAATAATCAAAAAGGCATACTGTTTTATCTGGTATTACTTCACCATATGCTTCTATGTACTCGATTAAGTTTCTAGTATTTACATCATACTCTTTAAAAAACTTAATATCTGTTACCAAGACAAATTTCATCTTAGCCCTTGAAACAGCTACATTTATCAGTTCTTTGGAAAATAAATTATTTTTTCCTTTCAAATGATTTATAGCCTCATCTATATGATTTAAAACAGTACAGAAGTAAACTTCATTCTCTCCTTTTCCTTGAAAAGTATGGATTGTGCCACATTGTTTCTTATTGTATTTCTCCATCAACTTATCAGCCTGTTTGCGAAATGGTGTAATAATGAATTTTCCTTCTACGTCTGAAAATATTGCATCTTCAATAGTTACAATCTCTCGTAAATTTACAAACGAGCCACTCTCCAATTCAACATATTTACCTTTATCATCATCTATTAAAATCATTGAATCGTCACTTGCGTCTTTGTATATGATCAGTTGATTATCATAAAAATAACGGTTACAATAATTTATGATCTTGTAATCACATCGATAATGCTCTAATAACAAATTAGAAACTGGTTTAATCGTTTTTGAAATAGTACTTAAAAAACTTTCATTTGTATAATCATATCCCTCTTGTACTTTACTACTAATTCCCTTTGAAGAGAGATTAATAATTGCTGGTAACTGCTTATTATCTCCAACTACTAATATCTGCTTAGCTAAATATAGAATGGGCAATGCTGATAAAATATCACATTGTGAAGCCTCATCAATAATGATACAGTCAATCTTCGCACCATTATTAAAAAAAGAATAGAAATTGGATAAAACCGCGTCCACTGTAGTCAAAATAACAGGATATAGCCCTATTAGCTCATCCTTACAGCTTTTTAAGAGTATATCATTGTCATTCTCTTTTATTTTCGAATAAATATTCTGATAAACGCTGCTATCATATTTCTTTTTCAAACTTTCTAATAGCAACTTCTTGGATAATTCTATATACTCATCTTTATATATTTCGCTAATCTTTTTTTGTAACCGACATAAATTCTCATTTTTCAACTTCTTCTCTAAATCTTCTATCTCAATCTTCAGGAACTTTTCTTCCATAAGACTTTGAAGCGCAATTCCCTCGCTTTTCAAATTGGCTAATGGCATTCTCCACCTAAAGTACGTCAAAATTCTTTTAACAAAACCTATCTTTTGTCCATCTGCCATCTTCACTAATAGCTTTGCTAATCGATCTAGTTCCTCTTTTACGGTTTTTGAACTCCTATTCTTGCGATTAATTTTTCTTATCAGATGATCATATGCAGAGAAATCATATGCTTCTCTGCGTTTTATTAGGTGTCTATACTGGTTTTTAAATTCACTCAATTGATTTTTATACAAAATCAACTCGTTTAGCTGCTCTTCCATATGCGTTAATTGATTGCATAATATATTCATTCTTTCCTTTTCAGCTTCTATTGTTGTAGAGGAAATATCTTTCAGTTGTTGCTCATATGTCAATATTTTTTCTTCTAGTGTAATACTTAACTCATCCATAACTTCTTTTTTGCCTAAGCGAATAAAAAAATCTGGAATAGGCATCTGTTCTAATTCTTCCACAACATTATCGATAGCAGAATTGTTTTTTGACACTACTACTACTTTTTTATTTTGATATACAAGATTGGCGATAATGCTAAGAATGGTAGTCGTTTTCCCTGTACCAGGTGGCCCCTCAATAATAGAAATGCTATTATTGAGGGCTGCCTCTATTGATTTCTTCTGTGATATATTAGACTGTTGAAGCAATATAATTTGCTCTCCGCAGGACTTACCTTCGTTTAACTCTTTGTCAACATTTTTTTCTCCTGTAAAATACGAAAATAGAAGGTTATCCTTTTGGGTATGTAAATTTTCAAAAACCATTTGATAAATAGTCTTTTTAAAATTGTAGTGCTCATACTCAAATGTACCCTTTTTCGCTCTTTGTTGCAGCAAGCCTAAGATTTCAAAATAGTATTTTTCAAAATTTTCAATAATAGATTTTATATCCGTCCGGTTATATTGTTTATTTATTTGAGAATAATAAAATTGCTTTTCGATTTCCTTGTCTTTGAACTTACAATTTTTAATATTTTCAAATTTTATTTGACCTTCTTTCCCATTGCTTAAATACTTATAAAAAACCTTTTCTGAATTATATTGTAAGACATCAACATCAAATTTATTGCCTTTTATACTTTCTATTTCCAAGGATGTCTTTTCATCCATAGAATATTTCAAATACTCTTTTATCATCATTTCCTCTATCTCCAAGATTTCTTATACTAATAGTTTAGTCCCTCTACATTCAACATTAATCATTGAAATAATTTGAGTCAATTCTTATTATAACAAATCTGTAAAATATTTAGGAGCAATCGAAAGGAATAAGTTATGTTGCTTACTATTCAGGTAATAACTTCTCAAACTGTATAATTCTCTATCAAATTGCTTTCTTATATCTATGCCTTATAATGTTATAAATCCAAGCAGCCCAGAAGCATTGTCGCATCTTGCTTCCGTACTGTTTTCCCATTTACTTGTGATTCTGTTCACCATATCATATTCTAAATTCCCCTAAAATATTTAGCTTAAAATAGAGTTATCATTGAATTTACAGTCATATCTACATTTATATTAAGTATTCTTACAATTAAGCTTAGGACACTATAGTTAATCATATACTGGGTAAATTTTTTGGTAAATATGCACCATTAATTTCAGGCATATTACTAATAATACTTGGTATTGTTGAGTTACTTAATTAATATTTTCGTAATCTATTTAGGTTATGATACAGTAAAAAAGCACCCAAATTCTATAAAATTTGAATGCTTTTTATAATAGGTTTTGTTTTAAAATTCAGCGTTTCCTGGAGTTCTTGGGAATGGTATTACGTCTCTTATGTTTCCCATTCCTGTTAAATACATTATTAGTCTCTCAAATCCAAGGCCATATCCAGAGTGCTTAGTTTCTCCGTATTTTCTAAGCTCTAAATACCACCAATAGTCCTCTTTATTAAGTCCTAATTCTTCTATTCTCTTTTCTAGAACGTCTAATCTTTCTTCTCTTTGGCTTCCTCCAATAAGTTCTCCAATCCCTGGAACAAGAAGGTCTGCTGCTGCAACAGTTTTTCCATCCTCATTCATTCTCATGTAGAATGCTTTAATATCCTTTGGATAATCAGTTACAAATACAGGTTTTCCATATATTTTTTCAGTTAAGTATCTTTCATGTTCTGTTTGAAGATCAATTCCCCATTCTACAGGATACTCAAATTCATGACCAGATTTTTGAAGAATTTCTACAGCTTCTGTATAAGTTACTCTGCCAAATTCAGAGTTTATAACATTATTTAATCTATCAAATAAACCTTTATCTACGAATTGATTGAAAAATTCCATTTCTTCTGGAGCATTTTCCATAACATAGTTTATAACATACTTAACCATAGCTTCTGCATTATCTAAGTAGTCGCTTAATTCAGCAAAAGCAAGTTCTGGTTCTATCATCCAAAACTCTGACGCATGTCTTGCTGTATTTGAGTTTTCTGCTCTGAAAGTTGGTCCAAAAGTATAAATATTTCTAAATGCTAAAGCAAATATTTCTCCTTCTAATTGACCACTTACAGTAAGATTAGCTTCCTTTCCAAAGAAGTCTTGTTTGTAATCTATATTTCCTTCTTCATTCTTTGGAAGATTGTTCATATCTAGCGTTGTTATTCTAAACATTTCTCCAGCACCTTCAGCATCACTTCCAGTTATTATAGGAGTGTTAGCATAAACAAAGCCTTGGTCTTGGAAAAACTTATGTACAGCATATGCTGCAAGAGAACGTACTCTAAATACTGCTGAAAAAGTATTACTTCTTGGTCTTAAATGAGCTATTTCTCTTAAATATTCTAAGCTATGTCTTTTCTTTTGTAGTGGATAATCTGAATTAGATTTTCCTTCTAGAACTACTTTTTTAGCATGAATTTCAAAAGGCTGCTTTGCATTTTCTGTTGCAACTACTTCTCCTTCAATACTTACACTAGAGCTTATAGCAAATTTAGAAATTTCTTTAAAGTTTTCTAGACTTTCCTCAACAACAACTTGAATATTTTTGAAGAAACTACCATCATTTACTTCTATAAATCCAAATTTATTTGAAGCTCTTAAAGTCCTAATCCATCCGCTAATCTTAACTTCTTTACCTAAAAACTTATCAGTTTCTCTGTATAGTTGTTTAATCAATACTGTTTCCATAATCTACCTCCTACTTAATTCTTTATTTTAAAATATAATAAAAAAAACCCCAATCCTAAAAATATTAGGACGAAGGTTATATATTCGCGGTACCACCTAAATTGTCATATAAAATATGACCACCTTAATAAGTACAAAATTCTATACTCTCCAAGTTCTAACGGTTTGGCTCCGTCTAAGCCTACTATCATTTTATAATATAAATGATTTCGGTTAGAGATTCCGAGACGTTCTTCAATATAGGCTCAGTGCCAATCTTCCACTATCATTGGTTCGCTTTAAATGAGACTCTATATCTACTCTTCTCTTCACTATCTTTAAACCTATTTTATCTCTTATATAAAATTTGATTCATAAAAGATTATAATATTAAAAAAATTGTATGTCAACCAATACTAGAGTAACCTATTTAATTTATATCTTTATAATAATTATTAGATAATGTTTTTTTTATTTGAAACGATAATTTAATGTTATAATTAAGCTATGTTTATACGAGATGTTATGACTATATTATACGAGGTGACTATTATGAACGTTATAGATCTTCATTGCGATACAGCTTTAAAAATATATGAAGATAATTCAGAATTAAAAAATAACACCTATGGTGTAGATATTGAAAAATTGAAAAAGTCTAATTCCTTAGCACAATTTTTTGCCCTATTTGTAGAACTTAAAACTACTAAAGATCCTCTACAAAAGTGTCTTAATATGCTAGATAGATTCTATTTAGAGCTGAATAAAAACATTGATACTATTTCTCTTGCAAGGAATTATGATGAACTAATGAAGAATAAATCTGAGGGTAAACTTTCAGCCTTTTTAACTATAGAAGAAGGTGCCGTTCTTAAAGGCGAGCTCTCTAATCTTAGAAATTTTCATAGACTAGGGGTAAAGTTGATAACTCTTACTTGGAACTTTCCTAATGAGATTGGTTATCCTAACGCCAGAGCTGAATATACTAACAAAGGACTTACACCTTTTGGTATTCAAGTAGTTGAAGAAATGAACAACCTTAATATGATTATTGATGTCTCTCATTTATCTGACGGTGGTTTTTATGATGTTGCTAAATATTCTAAATCTCCTTTTGTAGCTTCTCACTCAAATGCAAGAGCTATTACTAATCATCCAAGAAATCTTACAGATGATATGATAAAAATTCTAGCTGAAAAAGGCGGAATTATTGGAATAAACTTCTTCGGAAACTTTTTAGGAGGAGGTCAATTTAGTAAAATAGAAGATATGGTTTCTCATATTCAGCATATAAGAAATATTGGAGGAATAGATGTAATTTCTCTTGGTTCTGACTTTGACGGCATAGACTCGACTTTAGAAATTGAACACATTGGACAAATTGATAGGTTAATAGAAGGGCTTAAAAAGCATCACTTTACTGATGATGACATAGAAAAGATTCTTTACAAAAATGCATTAAGGCTGCTTAAGGAAATTGGTTAACTAGCCACTGTGCAAAATGGGAGGTGAATTAATATGTATAAGCTAAGAAATTATTCTGAAGAGATAGTAGATAATCTACTAGATAAGATATTACCTCAGTATGATAATATTTGTAAATGTGAAAAATGCAGATTAGACATTAAAGCATATGCTCTCAATTCTATAAAACCTAAATATGTAGTTTCTGATCAAGGTGAAATTTATACCAGAGCTCTTAATGAAATTAATAAACAAGAGATTATTAATATTACGGAATCTATAATGAGAGGTATTGAAATTGTAACAAATAATCCTAAACATTAAAACTTTACATTACTGTTTTAAAGATATGTTTTAAGTTGTTTTCGCATTATGCAGAACCAGCGAGTATAGAAACATATCTTTTTAAATGTAAAAATTCTACAATTTCACATTCATATTACTATAAACAGTTGCTATAATATATTTAGGTAATTCAATTTTCCTAGAGACATGTCTAAGTATTAAAATATCCCTGTTTGGAAAATTTAATGTTAAAGGAGTGAAATCAATGGAATATAATAAAGTTTACGAAGAATGGCTAAACAATGAATGCATTGATGAAAAAACCAAAGAAGAGTTAAGAAGCATAAAAGAAAATAAAAGTGAAATTGAAGATAGGTTTTATAAAGAATTAGAATTTGGTACCGCAGGACTTCGAGGCAAACTAGGTGCTGGAACTAATAGAATGAATATATATAATATATCTAAAGTAACTCAAGGAATAGCTGATTTTATTAAAGAAAAAGGCCCAGATTACATGGATAGAGGTGTTGCAATAGCTTATGATGTTAGGCACTTCTCAAAAGAATTTGCAAAGACTGCAGCCCTTGTTCTTGCTGGAAACGGTATAAAAGCTTATCTATTTGAAGATATACGCCCTACCCCTGAGCTTTCATTTACGATAAGAAGATTACATACTGCAGCCGGAATAATAATTACTGCAAGTCATAATCCTAGAGACTACAACGGTTACAAAGTATACTGGGAAGATGGCGCTCAAGTTCTTTCCAGTATTGCAGATCCTATGAGTGAAAAAATAAGTATGGTTAAAAAATTTGAAGATGTAAATACCATCGATGAAAAAGACGCTTTAGATAGAGGTCTTCTAAGAATCATAGGAAAAGAATTAGATGATGAGTATATAGCAAAAGTTAAAAGCTTAAGCATAAGGGACAATATTGATAAGGATATAAAAATAATCTATACACCTCTCAATGGAACTGGAAACATACCTGTAAGACGTGTATTGAAGGAACGTGGTTTTACTAACATAGTTGTAGTCCCTGAGCAGGAAAATCCTGATCCTGACTTTACAACTGTTGGTTATCCTAATCCTGAAGACACTAAAGCATTTAAATATTCAGAAGACCTTGGTAAAAAAATAGGTTCAGAACTTCTAATAGCAACCGACCCTGATTGTGACAGACTAGCTATAGAAGTTAAAGATAAAAATGGTAACTATATCCCTTTTAACGGTAATCAAACTGGAGCTATTCTTATAAAATATATTGTTGAAGGAATGCATGAAAAAGGCATTCTTCCTAAGAATGGTGCCATTGTGAAGTCTATAGTGACTGGAGATTTAGGTAAGGTTATAGCTGAAGAATATGGCGTTACAACCTTTGAATCCTTAACTGGGTTCAAAAATATTTGTGGCAGAATCCCTGAATTTGAAGCTACTGGTAAGTATGAATTTATTTTTGGGTATGAGGAAAGTATTGGTTACACTACAGGAACTTTTGTTAGAGATAAAGATGGAGTTAGCTCTGCTATGCTCCTATGTGAGGCTGCTGCTTACTATAAAACACAAAATAAGACTTTAATTGATGTATTAAATGAAACCTATGAAAAACATGGTTATTACAAAGAAAAACAAATTTCTTTAGTACTTGAAGGTGTAGACGGAAAAGCTAGAATCGATAGAATGATGAAAACCTATAGAAAATCCTATCCTAAAAAGATTGGAAACATGGATTTAGATAACTTTATAGATTTTCTTGAAGGATATGGTGATATACCTTCTTCAGATGTATTGAAATTCTATTTATCAGGTGGAAGTTGGTATGCAGTTCGCCCTTCTGGAACAGAACCTAAAATAAAAATATATCTTTACACCAAAGCTTCTACATCAGATGAAGCTGATAAAAATCTAAAAATTATGGAAGAAATCATTATGGGAAATTTGAATTCAATTGAATAATTATATTTAAATACCGACATTGAGATTTTAATTTAAAATTCTCAATGTCCTTTTTTGCAAAATATCATATTTATTCATATATAATATTATGTTTTTCAACTTTAATAGCCTTTAATTTAATGGACTTTTCAAAATATTTTAATTTTTGTTAAAAATCTATGTAATTTATATCCTTTTTATATTATAATTATTGTAAACAATGGTTACTACAGTTAAAAGAGGTGGATGGGATTGGAAAATAAGAACATATCAGAGAATGATGTACTAAATTCTTTTAATAATGTAATTCCTTATATGAAATTTTTTTTAGAAGATGACGCTGTATTTGGAATTAATAACACTACGGATTGTTTAAACTTTATTGGAAACTCAAATATGGGAATACAAGATTTTTGTAATAAACCTATTGATAAAAGCACAGTAACCTATAAATGTATAGCAACAGGGGAAATTCAAAAGCAAATAACTCCTAAAGAAATATTTGGATCAGGTATGAAAACCATCGCAGTACCAGTAAAGGATACAAGCGGAAACGTAGTTGGATGCTTATCTATAGGTAAAAGTCTAAAAAGACAAGAAAACATTCAAGAATTATCCAATAATCTTTTTGACGCTATACAAAAAATTTCATCAGCTATAGAAGATATAGCTAGTAGCTTAAATGAAATTTCATTATCAAACTCCGAATTACTTAAAGATGTTGAAGATACAAGTAAAAAAACTGAAAATACAGATGACGTAATAAAATTTATCGAAAAAGTATCTAGTCAAACTAACCTTTTAGGACTAAATGCTGCCATAGAAGCTTCAAGAGCTGGAGATGCTGGCAAAGGCTTTGGAGTAGTTGCTTCTGAAATAAGAAAGCTTTCTTCATTAAGCAGTAGTTCAGCTAAACAAATATCTGCTGTTTTAGAAAATATAAAAGAATCCACATTTGATATTAATCAAAAAATAAATAAAAGCAGCGAGATCTTCGATGGACAAACCTCCGCTTTAAAAGAAATTAATGCTTCAATGCAGCAGCTAAATGCAACTGCAGAAATCTTAAAAGAAATATCTTCTCAATTTTAAAAACTATATGCCTTACATATAAAAAATTTATAAACACTAAAGCAGAACATATTTATAAATGATGCTCTGCTTTTAATTATTTTTCATGTGTTCTGTAATTTTTTAAATTCATTACTTTAAATATAAATAAGCTATTTGTATGCTGCTACTACTGTAGCCATAGATTCTATATTATAATCTCCACCATTAAAATCTCCATACATTTCCACTTTATTAAATCCAGCCTCTTCTAGCATAAGCTTTAAATCTTCACTCTTAAGTGGATATAACTCTACTGTATTATAGTATATTTTTTCTTCTTTGTTGTTCTCAACTAGTATTTTGGTCTTAAATAAGATTTTATCATTTTCTCTCTCATAATTTCTTACAAAGGTTACCCCTTTATCTTGTCTCTGAATTAACGGAAGCTCTTTAATATCTTTCTCTATTATCCTATCATAATTTACTATTTGAATTATTAAGACTCCATTTTCATTTAAAAGTTTATAAAGTTTAGTTATTAGATTGTTTATATCTTCTTTATTATCTAAATGAACTAATGAATTTCCTATGCAGATTATTAAATCAAATTTTTCTTTTATAGAATCTACACTATTCATGTCCATTACCATTGCATTTACATTAGTTCCTTCTTCACAATTCTTTTCTTTTATCCTATTAACCATTTCTTTGTCTAAATCCACTGCAGTTACATTATAGCCCATCTTAGCCATTGCTATAGAATAATTTCCTGTTCCTGCTGCCAAGTCAAGAATCTTCACTTTACCATCAGCTCTATTTTTAATAAAATTTAATTGTGAATTCCCTAATGGGAATACTATATCATAGTACTTACTTAATTCTTCATAAAAACCCAAGTTACATGCTCCTTTCTAACTCATCTATAAGGCTAATATATTTTTCTTGAACCTTATTAGTCTTAGCTGCTTCTTCTACTTTGCTGCATTTTTCATTTATATCCTGTAAATCTTCCTCAGATAGAGTTTTCCTTGCAAATTTATATAGTGCATTGTTTTCTTTAAAAATATGTCTCTTTAATAGATCTGTATATCCTATGGCATTAGCAATAATATCTACCCTAGAATCTT
Source organism: Clostridium sp. JNZ J1-5 (assembly GCF_053901425.1). Taxonomy (NCBI): domain Bacteria; kingdom Bacillati; phylum Bacillota; class Clostridia; order Eubacteriales; family Clostridiaceae; genus Clostridium; species Clostridium sp. JNZ J1-5. The sequence goes on from NZ_CM132773.1 coordinate 1,545,954, forward strand.
TATCTCCATTTTCATATTTTTTAAGCGATGCTTCTAAATTCATCATGTAAAGTCTTCCCAAATCATGTTCTACGAGCATGCCCTCTACAGAAACTTTGCCAATATGATTATTCTCTCCTGCTGACAATTTACCAAAAAGAATTGTTTCTTCTTTGCTATGATGATGTTTATCGGCATAGTTTCTTACAAAATCTATTATTCTGTAAAAATCATTATAATTTACATTATCATTATTTAATACTTTAATGCACATTTTTCTTATTACTTGAAGCATCCTTTCAATATTCTTATGTTCTTCTACCATTATTTCTATAGCATCCATTTTTATTTTTCCTCCTTATAATTAGTTCAGCTTACAACGCATACTTTAATTTTAGTATTTCTCATTATTCATTATTAATTTATATTAATAATCTTAATCTTAATTTTAAATTTAATTATATTATAGCATTAACGGTTCCTTTATTAGGTAACATTGGTTACACGAAACAAAAAAGTAGCTAGCTTTAACGCTAACTACTCGATTTATTGTATTCTCTAGATTTTTAATAAATTCATAGGTTAAAGGAGCTTTCTCCTTTAGCTTTAAATTTTGTTCCTCATTTACATAATACATAGCAAAGGTTTCAGCAAAATATTCTTCTGGATAATTCACAAAATAAGGATTATCTCCAAATACATTCTTAACCTCTTGTTTCCACATGGTTTTATAACTTTCACTACTTGAGACATCATTAAAAACATATTTATCAATGGCATGTGCAGTTTCATGCAGTTCCAGGTTAATAGCTCCATGTGCTTCTCCTGGATCGCTATAACCTATCCTTGCAACTACAGGCTTTCCTCCTGCTCCTGGAACATCATCCCATGTTTTACCTGTTCCTTCCCATCCCCTTGGAGTAACTCCTTTTAGATATTCATACTCCTTTACTTCTGTTATATTTGTATTTGAAAGTATTATCTTTATCTCATTTTCCGCAAGTTTTTGTAATATTGGTGATGGTATTTTGTTTAATCTGCTTATCATTCTATTTGCTTCATTTACATCATAGCTTTCATTTGGTAAAACTATAAGCTTGTCCATTATATTGTCTTTATCATAATCCTTTATAGTAAATTCCATTGTTATTTCTTTATTTAACCTTTTATTCTCTTTAGAACTTATATCTTTACCTAGTATTAAAGTATAACTTTCTCCTACTTTATATCCTCCATTAGGAGGGTTAACTATAATTGATTTATTATCTTTCCCTAAGCTTAATTCTACATTAACTCTATTATTCTTTGAATCTATTACCTTTATTTCATTTTTGGCAATATCATCAAATTTAATTTCTTTATTAAAATTAATATTCCATAATTTATCTTTTTCTACAACTTGTCCACTTTTAACGTTAGCTGCATAAGCTCCTACAACTCCAGCTGTAAAAAATAAAAGAGTAAATGCAATAGCAAAGGCTCTAATAAAATTATTAAAATTCTTTTTCATTTTATCTCTCCTATGGCTTCTAATTTTTATAACAACTATTTTGCATTACTTCTTATCTTTCTTTAAAATATTTTTGTTTTTTCTCCAAATAAAATAGCCAAAAAAGTATCCTCCTACAGAAAAAGCTATACAAGATATAAATACATTAGATAAAAAATATTCTGATATAGAAATTAACTTATCTAAATCTTTTTCTTGCAATGTAATTATAAAAGAATATATGATAGCTATAGGAATCCCCCATTCTAAAATACCATATTTTATAATAAATCTATTTTTATCGTTTAATCCCATAATAAACACCTCTTTTTAAACTCCACATTATATTATAGACCAATGTAGAACTTAACTGTACAAGAATTATATCATAAAGTATAAAATTTATAAAAGGAATGTATAGCCATTAAATATGTATGTATATATTTTTATAACCATTTTACCTCTCCTTGAATAATCTATCTGTAAAGGAGTGATACTATGGTTAATAAAGCAAGTAGTAACCCCTATTCTATTGAAATCGATAGAGGTAATAGAATATTAAAACTACTAAAACATGGAGCCATTATAAGAGAATATCCCATAGCCGTTAAAACCCCTTTAAGCCCATATATTAATGGAAAGTGGATAATACTAAAAAAAACTTTTAGCGGAAAATATGAAAAAGAATACTTCATGAAGCTAAGTATACCTTATGGAGTACACTGAAGTAATCCATCTGTGATAAACTTTAAACACCTTGATTTTTTCCAGTCTTCAAAATGACTCTTAAGAAGAGATAATACCTCTGGATTGTTTTCTTTAGCACTAGGTGAAAATGTATTTTTCATTTCCATGTATCTAATAATATCCTCCATCTGTTCAATTTGAGGATTCTTATTTAATCTGCATTTAAACTCTATATAATCATCTTCTTCTATACTATTGATATCTTGGTCAGAAGATATTTTCTTTAATAGATTCTGTGCCTCTAAAATGCCTCTAGTCTCCAGTAATACTACTATTGTTTTTGAAATTTTCTCTTCTGTTCTCTGATTTACATATTCATCTAACAGTTCAAGAGTAAATGTTCCTTGAATAAATCTTCCTTGCAAAACATTAGATAATGGTGTAGAAATTTTAATTACCTGTTGATGTTTATTGCTTACAGTTTTAATTTGCACAAATTCCTGTACCACTACAGTAAATAGGTTGTTCAATAGGTTTTCATTTACATATAACGGAATAATAGCTCTATTAACTGCCATTTAGAAGAATTCTCTCCCTTAGAAGTACTTAACAATATAATTCTATAAATTTAAATAAATTTTTAGAACTGTTTCTGAAGTATTTTTTAACGTCTTTCCCTTTTCCCCAGCTTCTTATGGAGAACTCCTTCTACTTCTACTATCTTTTCTGGAGAAATAGCCAAAACCATTTCTCTTTTATTCTTTTTAGATAATTGTCTTTCTTCTACTATAAGCATTAAATTACTATCTTTCCAACCATATTCTTTTACTTGATTCCACTTGTAAGCTCTAGTTCCTAGTGAAATCCCTCCTTCTGCTATGTATCTTTTACTAACTTGTGAGTATATTAATGCAAAATAAAAAGATGCCCAAAAAATAATTTCCGAAATTAAATTAAAAATAACTATTCCTCTATTTCCATCTGCAACCTTATCTATAGCTAATCTATAATCTTTAACTGTAATACTTATCATATATATAACTATTACAGTCAGTACTCCCATTAGAATAAATCTATTATTTCCTTTATTTTCTCCAACTTCTATTAGCATTTTACCTAATTTCTTTTTTTGATTTATAGATATAATAAGATTAATTATAATAAACGCAATAAAAATTAGAAAAATAATATTTATGCTTTCTCCATGAGTCATATACTTTCTTCCTTCCTAAATTTGATTTTTATTCCTCTATTTTCTTATTATATCTAACTAACATTAGTTTTGTATATACTTTTACATATGTAATAAACAGCCTTATAAACAAAAATACAAGGATATCTTAAAATGACACCTTGTATTTCAAACTTATTTTTTATTTATTGATCTATAAATGCTTCTTGATTCCCTATAGTATTTATTAAGCTTTCTTAAATTTATTACCCAAAGGTAAACAATAAAAGGTATGAAAAGACTTAATAATATATGAACGTTAGCCATTAATATAAAATCAAAAGTCCCATGTAATAATGCTGGAACCATCCATGATCTTTTAAGATAATATTTATAAGTACTATCCTTATGAGCAAATTTTGCTAAGGAAAGATAATATCCCATGGTTACAGCAAATAATAAATGTCCTGGCACGGAAAATATTCCTCTATATAGTCCTACATATGGATTTGCAGTAAATCTAAAAACCACGTATATTACATTTTCAACTGTGGCAAATCCTAAAGCCGAAAAAGCTGCATATATTATTCCGTCTAGCTTTTCGTTAAATTCATGACTTTTAAATGCAGATCTTAATACAACTTCTCTTTTAAAAAATTCTTCTGTTAGTCCAGCTACTATAAAAGCATTAAAAGCTGCTCCTAATAGCCCTCCAAATCTATTCCATGATGTAAGTATACTTTCCACAATTGCAGTTGGAATTACTGAAAGTGCTCCTAATATAAATACTTTAAAAAGCAATCCAACAGGCTCTCTATCATACCTATCTGTCAGGTATGCTGAAAGTGCTAACACTAATCCAGGAGTTAATGCAATAATAAATAGTCTAGTAGTCATTATTCTCCTCCCTTCTTTAAAATTTCTAAATGTTCTCTAGAACAATTTATTAAACTTTTAAATAAAGCCTTTGTCTCTTCTTTTAAATTACTATTAGCTAAAAATCTTTCATACATCTCTATATTTTCATTTTCCGCTTTAATAGAAAGAGCATATGAATCACTAATGTTCTTAGGAAAAGTAATTATATAATCCTCTGCCATATCTGCGGGAATAGGTATACTATATTTTGTTAACATAGACATTAAAATTGATATATTAATATTTTCATCTCTGACCATATCTAAAAAATGCTTTTTATCTTCAAATTTTTTGATAATAAATTCATATCTTGATCTTAAAGTATATTCATCTTGTAATGCATATTTAAGCATGCTTTCTTCAGTTAAATTATTATCTCTTTTCGCTGCCTCTGCTCCCCACTTATTTCCCTGCAATTCTGCCATTGTAAATACAGCATCATCTTTATTTACAGGCTCATTTTTCATCTTAAACTCACAAGAAACTAAAGTGCATAAAAAAATAGATGCAGCTAAAAGTGTTAAGCTTCTTTTTATCTTTTTAATATTCATATCATCACTCCTATGATAACCTACTAATTTAGTTTTTCCTAAATTTATATAATTATTAATGATATGATACAAATGTAAAAATCCATTATTATTAAAAATTATAAATTTAAAAACTCGTATAACGACTTTTTCGCTATACGAGTTTTAACTTATTTAGTAATTCAATTTATTTATATCAATGCCATAATATTCAGAAAGAACTTTCTTTTCACCATTAGTCATGGAGATTACACCCTTTTCTTTGTCAATATACTCAGAAGTAGATATATTTAAAAGTTCTGCTATGCCATCTTCTTTCTCTCCATTTTCTATTCTTATTTTTCTTAAATTTTCATTCATAATATCACCCCTAACATTAAGTCAAAGATATTATATATTCTCTTTTTAGTATTATTAGTTTTACATAGACAAACTATACTGAAAACTTTATTCTTAATTATATAAAAAGTCCTATTTATCCTACTTTTTCTTGGCTTGTGGACCTTTACTTATTTTCACAGTTATCTTTGTACCTTTTATTGCTGTATCATTAGTTAGCGGTGATTGAGAGCTAATCTTATCTTTTGGAATAAATGCACTATATTCTTCCCCAGACTTTTCAACTTCTAGTCCTCTTTTGCTTAAAAGTGCCTTTGCTTCTTCTAAAGTTTTTCCCTTAAGATCTGGTACAATTATAAAGTGCTCTTCCACTGCCTCAGAAGAATCCGATATTTTTTTCACATTAGTTTTTTTTGACATTGAACATGAAAAACATAATATTGTAATAACCAAAATTAGAGTTCCTAAAAGTATATATTTATTCTTCTCTAACTTTAACTTCAATTTAAATCCCCCAAGAAAATACTCTGTAATTATAATATGCTGAAGCATAGTTATAATTACATAATATAGCATCATGTAAGACTTTTTTTGTATATATTTAAAATATAAAACTTAATCAGATTATTAATCCCTTTTATAGGGAATCATAATGTAAAACTATATGGAATATATTCTAAATATATACTTAATTGAGGAGATATTTTAATGATAAAAGATATTTCTAAAAAAACTTTAACTAGATATATTATGATTTCTACAATACTTTTTATTTACTTCTTGTTTATATCTTTAGATATATTAAGCAAAACCACAGTGACTTCATATTCCACTGAATTAAAATATCTAACTATAATTCTATTTTTTATAACATCTTTAACAATAGATAGTGCTACTCATAATGTAAAGAACCTTCGTCTTTTGCAATTTGCCCTATTTTTTACACTTTGTGCTGATACTTGCTTATTAATTTTTGACTATTATAAGCCTGGAATTTTCTTTTTTTGTATAGTACAAACACTATATATAATTAGGCATAATAATATCGCTAATATAGATAAAAACAAACTATTAATTCCAATTATATTAATAATTGTACTTCCCATTGCTTTAAATAAAATACGACCTGTAAAAATTGAACAAGGTTTATATTTAATAGCTATAGTTTATTCAGTACTTCTTATAACAGGGCTTATTATAGCTTTAAATTCTACAAGAACCATTGCTTGGGGAATGATATTTTTCTTTCTATGCGATACTAATGTAGCTCTATCTTTCATATTTTCTGTTTATCCTGTTTATTTATTAGGTATACCCTTAGATTATATTTGTGGCTTCTTAGTTTGGGTATTTTATCTTCCCTCTCAACTTTTACTTACTCTAAGTGGATTTGAAAATGAGAAATTACATAAGTTTTAGGCAAATTATTACATAGCCTTAATATTTATTTAATCACAATTCTATATAATTAATATATTGGCTATATTTTAAGAAACGCATTGTAAAACTATAAATAGGAGATGGATGTAATGATAATAAATTATGCTCATATGGGTGCTAGTGGATACTATCCTGAGAATACTATGCTTGCTTTTGAAAAAGCTTTAGAATTAGGTGCTACAGGCATAGAAACTGATATACAAATGACTAGTGATGGTGAATTAGTACTTATTCATGACGAACTGGTTAATAGAACTACAGACGGCAATGGTCTAGTAAAAGATTACACTTATAGTGAACTCTCTAAACTAGATGCTGGCGCAAAATTTTCTTCAGAATTTAAAGGACTTAAAATACCTACTCTCAAAGAACTTATGGAACTGGCAAAGGTAAAAAACTTAATGTTAGATTTGGAAATAAAGAGTAATATTGTTCAATATCCAAATATAGAAGAAAAAATTATTAACACAATATATGACTATAAAATGCAGGATAATGTTATATTATCAAGTTTTAATCACTACTCTTTAGTAAAGTCAAAGAAAATCTCTAAAAAAATAAAAATAGGACTTTTATATGTAGCTGGTCTGTATCATCCAGAAAGATATGCTAAAAGCGTAGGTGCAGAAGCCTTGCACCCATATTTTCATGCAGTGAATAATCCTAAAATTATTAAGGACATAAAAAAATCAAAAATACTCATAAATCCATATACAATAGACGATGAAAAATTTTTGAAACTTTTTGTAGATTATGGTGTTACCGGAATAATAACAAATTATCCAGATAGATTAAGTAAAATTTTGGAGGGCAAAAATGAATAAGCAAAACTATAAGAAAACTTTCTTACTTGGTTTTGGATTTTTCTCTATAAGTTTGACTTGGTCCATATATAACTCATTTATGCCTAAAATGTTAAGTAATTATCTAAGCAGCGCTACCTTAATTGGTTTTATAATGACCATAGATAATTATTTTGCTCTTTTTATTCAACCTACTGTAGGAAATCTAAGCGACAATATAAATACCAAGTTCGGGAAAAGGATGCCTTTCATAATGATTGGCACGCCTCTAGCTGCTTTGTTTTTATTTTTGATTCCTAGTTATACGAATCTTTTTACTCTCATATTCTTTCTTGTATTTGCTAATTTATCTATGAGCATATTTAGAGCACCAGTTATAGCTCTAATGCCTGACCTAACATATCCTGAACATAGAAGTAAGGCAAATAGTGTCATTAATCTTATGGGTGGAATAGGTGCCATCTTAGCATATTTTGTAGGTTCAAAATTATGGTCTAAAAATCAAGCCTATCCATTCTACATGGCAGCATCTCTCATGCTAATTTCTCTACTAATATTGATACTATTTATAAAAGAAAAAAGAGATGTGTTAAATTACGAAATAAATTTAAAGGCTAAAAACAGTTTAATGACTAATCTGAGATCTTTAGTAAAAACTCAAAAAAACACTTTATTTCTCCTTTGTGCAATATGCAGCTGGTTTATAGGCTATCAAGGTATAGAAGCTTTTTTTACACTGTATGGAGAAAAATTTCTTAATATTTCTGTACCAAGTGCTGTTTTTTCCTTCACATTCATGTCTGTATCATTTTTAATATTTGCAATACCTGCTGGAATAATTGGAACAAAACTAGGTAAAAAACGTGCAATATCTATTGGAATTTTAGGACTTATAATTTGCTTTACAGTTTTAGCTTTTATTAGAGATATATTTATTATTAGAATTATATTTATTATATGCGGAATGTTTTGGTCTTTTATAAATATAAACTCTTATCCTTTTGTAGTAGATATGGCCCCTAGAGGTGAAATAGGAACTTATACTGGTTTCTATTATATGTTTTCTGCCCTTGCAGCTATAGTATCTCCCCCTCTTCTTGGAAGAACTATAGACCTTTTAGGTTATAAATACATGTTTTTATATGGTGCTGGCTTTTATTTGTTATCATTTATATTTATTATATTTGTAAAGCTAGACAATAAGGCTAATCTGAATTTTAAAAATCATATTTAAAAATAACTAAAATAATAAAAAGTGCTTAAAACTTAATGTTTTAAGCACTTTTTATTATTTTATAATTTTGTATTCTATCTTAATCAACTAAGTTTTCTTCTGGTATATCTACTTTGATTCCTTCTAAAGAGAAATTCCCTTTAAATTTATCAGTAACCATTTCATCACAAACTTTTTTAACACTTTCAACTGCTCCGTTTATTACTGAAACAACTTGCCTAACTTCTTTTGGAACATTGTCAGGCTGTCCATAAGTTTCTTCTAAGTAGCCAACTAAATTGTTCATTATATGATTTACAACTTGGTTTGCCATATCTGCCTTTCCAACATTCATTAATTCCTGTAATTCTATTGTTACTCCTTTTTTATCCATTATCACAATTCCTCCCAATCTGATTAAGGCTTACTTATCCTAATATATTAATTACATAAAATAATTGAAATTCCTCTATTAATTATAATTTTATTAAAATTAATTTTTTTCTACATTATCTCCTTTCATTAAAGATTTTAAACTGTAAACTTTTCTATTGTATCTTCAAGATTTTTTGATAGTTCTGAAAGGTATGTAATTGAAGAAGCTATTTGTTGTATAGCTGCAGTCTGCTCTTCTGTAGCAGATACAACATCTTCTGCACTTGAAGCATTTTCTTCTATTATACTTACAGTATTTTTTATAGAGTTCTCTACTGATGCTGTATCTTTATTAACGGCTTCAACCTTATTGAAAACTTCATTAATCTTAGTTGTTACTTTAGAAACAGAATTTTCTATTGTTTTAAAGGATTCTTCTGTTAATTTGAGAGAGGAAGCTTGATCACTTATGGAATTTTGTGCATCATTCATCTCAGTAACAGCTTTCTCTATATTAACTTGAACATCCTTTATTAAATTACCGATTTGATCTGTTGATTGCTTTGAGAGTTCTGCTAATTTTTTTATTTCATTAGCCACTACTGAAAATCCTCTACCCGCTTCTCCTGCTCTAGATGCTTCTATTGATGCATTAAGTGCTAGAAGATTAACTTGCTTTGTACTTCCATTTATAAATTCTACAACTTGTCCGATTTCAATAGACTTTTTAGATAACTCTGAAATAACCTTGGCAACCCTATAAGATGTTTCTTTACTATTTAGCATTTTGTCACTTTGATATTTAAGATTAATAACCCCATCATTTACGGTTTCTACTGCCTCATTAGCAAGTTGTCTTATATATATTGTATCTTCTGTTATTTCATTTAGTCCTTTTGCAACATTACTTACAAGATCACTACCTTTTCGTGCCAATTCTGCTTGCTCTTCAGCTCCTGCAGCCATGTTTGAAATATTTTCAGTAACTTGCTCAGAAGCATTGCTAACCTCTTCTGAAGATTTCATTATCTGATCAGATGATGAAGCTACTGTTATGCTTGTATGTTTTGCATGAGAGATTGATCCTCTAATTTTTTCAATAAAACTATTGAATTGCTCAGTCAATTGCCCTAACTCGTCCTTTTTATATACTTCCCCTTTTACAGTGAGGTCTCCACTTTCTGCTCTTTTCATTAATCTCTTAAATTGTTCAATAAACTTTGTAATATCTTTATATGTTGATAGAACCATAAATGTAAGAAATAAAATCACCAAAATGCTAATAATCATTATACAAATTAGAGTTTTTCTAAAGTTATGTAAATCTATTTTAGATTGATTTAACATACTTTCTGTTTCTAGTTTTGATTTATCCTGTATTTGATTTACTAATAAATCTATTTGGTCTGTCGGAGCTCTATCAATACCTTTAACTAATGTATCTACTACTTTATAACTTCCAATATTATTAGGATCGTAGCTTTTGATTGCCTTTGTATATTTATCATACAACTCTTTGTGGGAAATTATTAATTTTTCAATTAAAGAAGTGTCCATATTACTTTTTATTAGGTCTTCTTTAAGATTGGCTAATTCTGCCTGTACATTTTCATTTCCTTTTGAAAATTCAGTATAATATTTTTTAAAAGATTCTGGATCATTTCCTCTTAACAGTGTATTTTTCCATTCTTGAACCTGTTTCTTAAAATCCACTTGAATTTTTCTTGCATCATCAACTAAATAAATAAAATTAACAGTATTGCTTAATCTATTATCATATTTCTTACTAATATTACTAAGAGAAATCCATGAGAAAAGTCCAACTCCCAATGTAAGTAATACGGTAATACCTACTAACATATATAATCTAATTCCTATGCCCTTATTATCCTTCATAGCTTAAGCCTCCCTTATAGTCAAAATGTTTAAATCTATAGCCAATTACAATTTTACCTACCCGAAAATTATACCATTTATATGTCCAACTATAAACAGTTCCGGTAAACTATATAGGCTACTATATTCACTTTTCTATGTACTGCATCACTTTATATACTTATTAATCAAAAAGGTTAAATGGATTTTAAGTGTCCATTTAACCTTATATTTTATTTACACAAATAACTGCATATCAGATTGAAGTGCATCCTTTAGATAATCCGTAGCAGTTATAATTTCAAGCTCCGGAATGAACTCTTCTTTTTTAAATCCCATAACCTCTACAGACATTTTACAGCCATAAAACTTAACGCCTTTTTTTCTTGCTCCTTTTAAAAAATCTATTAAACGTGGTGCTTCTACATCTTCCATCATTTCCTCTAACATTGCCTTCCCTATTCCAGCTATATTCATCTTTGATAGTGGTAATTCATCAGGTCCCTTTGGCGTCATCATATTAAACATTTTTTCATAAGCCGTTTTATCTTCCAGTGTCATCTTATCTGGATCTCTCAATAAAAATAATCCCCAAAATGCACAAAACATTGTCACTTCTACTCCGATTTCTCTAGCTGCATTAGCTATTGTTAGTGCTGCTAAGGCTTTATCATATTCTCCGCTGAAAAGAAGAATATTTAACTTTTTATTGCTTATCTCATTATCCAAGTCTGTTTCCTCCTACATCTTACATTGCTATAGTTTTAGTGTGGGTAAAATTATAATAATTATTCCAATCTAGATTAATATCAAACCCATAATAAGTGTAGCGATTAATCCAACTATAACTGGAATTAAATTCTTTTTGGCAAGTTCAAATGGATTAACTTCACAAATGGCAGCTACAGGAACTACGCTCCAAGGTATAATAGTTCCACCACCTATCCATATTGTAATAACCTGGCCAAAGGCAGCTATTTTCTCTAGGTTTACGTTAATTGAAGTATGAAAAGCTCTTGCCAGCGTACCTACTAAAGGAAGTCCTCCAAATCCAGATCCACTTATCCCTAACATAGCACTAATAGCTCCCTGCATTGCAACCACCGTAAATTTTGATAATTTAATCTTAGTAGATATATAAATTCCAATGTCAGTTAAAAATCCAGTGGCATTAGGTCCTAAGATTTGTTTTGCAGTATCTTCACTACCTAAAAAGAAGAAAGCCCCTATTACGATTATTGGAGCAAATACTTTCATTCCAGACATGAATCCATTTTTTATATACATTGTAATAATCCCAGAAGCTTTAGAAAGATGACACCTCTTAATAGTTGTAATAATTAATATTATTACAGAAGTACCTCCTATCAAGGCTGTGGCTTCATCCCCTTTTAGATTGAATGTAACTAAAAGTGCTACATCTATTAAAAAAAATAGTGGAACTAATGTTGAAATTAGCTTTGACCCAGGTGTATATTTACTAATTTGATTTTCTATTTTATCTACTTTTCCTTCTGCAATATCTTCATTTTTATCATAATGCATTAATATAAAAGCAGTACCAATGCTGAAAATACTCATAGTACTCCAAAAGGGTATACTGGCCTTTACAACATCAAGAGTATTTTCTATTCCTGCTGCCCTGGCAGTAATAGCAGGAGAACCTTGTATTATAAAATCACTTGATAAAGCTGCTCCTTTTCCAAATAAACATAAGATAACAGCCACCCACATTCTTGGAATACCAACTTTTATAGCAGCTGGAACCATAATTGCACCTATAAACACTACTGCTGGTGTTGGCCAAAAAAACCAAGAAGTAATAGTAGTTGTAATGCCAAGTATAAAAAATGCCACCACCTTATTTACCATTAACTTCTTAATTGGAGCTATCATAATCTGGTCTGCTCCTATATCACTTAAAGCTTTTGACATAGCATTTACTAATGAGATTATAAGTATTATGTCGATAAATTCTTTTCCCGAAACTGTTATTGCTCTATATATTACTATTAATGTTCTTAAAGGATTTAGACTGTTTACAAAACCTATTATACCTACTCCTAAAATTGAAATTAGAGTAATGTCTTTTTTTAAAACTATAGTAATTATTATGGCAATAATAATTAACACATATATATAGTGTGCTAATGTCAATTGAACCATCTTTTCCTCCTGCCCATTTCATGTATTTAATCTTATTAATTATCTTCTCTATAATCTTCTACATTATTCAGATTAGATATAATATGAATTTTTGTTTAATACTATATTTGTGGGTATAATAATTTTAAGCTTTTATCAGGAGGTTAAAAATGAATATAGATTTTTTAAATATGTCAAAAACTGAATTCACCAAAAAAACTATAATGATAATTTTAGGTAGTCTTATAAATGCTGCTGCAGTTAATCTATTTATAATCCCCAGTAAATTATTAAACGGTGGTTTATCTGGAATTAGTCTTATAATCCATTATTTATTTAATATCCCAGTGGGATTATTGGTTCTAATACTCAATATTCCTCTTTTTATATTAAGTATTTTAAAAATAGATAAGAAATTCACTTTATTTACTGGAATAGGAACTTTAGCACTTTCATTAGGTCTTATGATAACCTCACCTTTATCAAAAATTCTATCTCCTGCACTTGATGTAAACAGGTTATTATATTGCATATATGGTGGAGTCATAGGTGGATTGGGTCTTGGTATAGTTTTCTCTAATCAAGGTTCTACTGGTGGAATAGATATAATTAGTGTAATTGCTAAACGAAAATATAATATGGATATAGGCATGGCAAGTTTTGCACTTAATTTTATTATAGTAGCTGTGGGCTCTGTATTTTTTGGAATCCAAGTTGGTTTATATACTCTCATTGTTATGTATGCCTCTTCCCATTTCATGGATATGGTACTTAAAGGCTTTAGTAGGCAAAAAATGCTTATAATTGTAACTAAAAAAGAAGATGAAGTATCTAGGGCTATAATGAATAAATTGAATAGAGGAATTACAATACTTTACGGTGAAGGCGCTTATACTAAAGAACAAATAAATATAATATACTGTGTAGTATCTCCAGGGCAGCTTCCAAGGCTAAAACAACTTATTAGAGAAATTGATCCTAATTCTTTTATATCCATAACTGATACATCTGAGGTACAAGGAAAAGGATTTGTAAACCCAGCATAATAAATAAAATAATGACTACTTTCATTTATTAATAAGCTGAAAGTAGTCATTATTTTATAATTAAATGGAAGGATAAAAATAATCCGCAACTATTGTTACGGATTATAAATCAATATTAAATAAATATTTATGTCGCTTAATTTATCCCAATCCAATGTTTACAGGATAAATTATTTTATAGTAAATCCCATTTCTATAGGTTCACTTAAGTTATTTCCTTGTACAGATTTTAAGTTAGTTGAAAGGTTTAAATAATAAGTAGTACCAGATTTAAATCCTTCTTTACACTCAATAACTATTTGTTTTTTCTCTGTATTATAGCTTATATCAACTGCCACTACATTACCTTGTCCATCAGAAACTACAACATTTTCACCATTAACAGTAGTTGGATCTAACTCTTTAGTAAATGTGATAGCCCAAGTTTTATTTACACTAATATCTTTTTTTGTTTCTAATACTTTTTTGTTTTTATCATTTCTTACAGAGCTTACAACTTCCTTTTGTTTTGCATCTAATTCTCCTATAATAGTATTAATTTTTTCTTTTATTTCATTTACTCTATCATAAGCCTTTTTTAATTCTGTATTATCTTTACCATACTTATTTCCTAAAGAATTTAGTTTATTAACTACACTATTAAGCTTATTAAGCTCAGCATTTAATTTTCCATAAAAACTATTGTAACGTGAATTATCCTCATCTTTAAAATCTTCTTCTATTTCATCAATTTCCTTTTGTTCTTCTTCGTCTGTTGCATCTTCTGCTTCTTCTGCATCTTCAGTTGCTTCAGTTGTTTCTTCTATTTTTTCTGTTTCTTCTGTCTTAGTTGTATCCTCTGATGCTTCTACTGTTTCATTATTTGTTGTACCATCTTGTTGAGTGGTTTCTACTGTAGCTTCTGTAGCTTCAGTTCCTTCTAAAGTTGCTTGTCCACTTTCACTTGGCTCAGTACTTTCAGTTATGTCTTTATTTTCCTGTGGATTCTCTACTTGACTTTCACCATCTGTGTCTTCAGAATTTGATTCTCCAGTACTAAAATAACTACTGATTTTATCATTAATTTTAGATGTTTCCTTTTCAATTGAGTCTAATCTTTTTGTAATTACCTTTAGCATGTTCTCTAATTGTTTAGTATTTTTGTCCTTTTCCTTGTTGTTCTTGTCCTTTAAGTCAACCTTTTTAGTGTTAACATCTTTTACATTGTCATAGGGTTTAGCATTTACATAACTTACTGGAATAATAAATGCTGATATGACAAATGTAGCCACTAATGTCTTTAGTTTTTTATTCATTTTATCCCTCCTTATTTTTTACCACCTTGTATAATTATCGTAATCTACACAATAAATTTTTATACTTAAAATGTATAAATTTATGTATAAACAGTTAAAACATACTTTAATTGCTATTAACCCCTTTATTATCAGCATTTACAACATTCTAAATAAAGGTTTAATTTATAATTATAAAAAAAAGTGCATAGTGGAACTAACTTCTCACTATTGCACTCTTTATTTCTGTGATTATATCTTCTTAACTATTTAGGTTCTTATGTTTGGATCATAAGGCGTCTCTTGATAAACATAATAATTAAGCCAGTTGGAGAATATTAAATTAGCGTGAGCTCTCCATCTTACAATAGGCTCTTTTTTAGGATCATCACCTATAAAATAGTTTTTAGGTATCTCTATATTCAATCCCTTTGAAATATCTCTAAGATATTCAGATTTTAAGGTTATATCATCATATTCTGAATGGCCTGTAATAAATATCTGTTTTCCATCTTTAGAAGCTACTATATACACTCCTGCCTCTTCTGATTCTGACAAAATTTCAAGTTTTTCAACCTTTTCAATATCATTTTTCAATACCTCTGTATAGCGGGAGTGAGGTACATAAAATTCATTATCGAAACCTCTTAAAAGTTTCACTCCACTATTTGTTATAGTGTGTTTAAAAACACCAAACATCTTTTTAGAGAGATGATATTTAGGAATCCCAAAATGGTGATAGAGTCCTGCCTGCGCTCCCCAGCATATATGAAGTGTAGAAGTTACATTAGAAGCTGAAAAATCCATAATTTCTTTTAGTTCATTCCAGTAATCGACCTCTTTAAAATCTAAATGCTCAATTGGCGCACCAGTTATTATCATGCCATCAAACTTTTCATCTTTTATATCTTTAAAGCTATTATAGAAGCTTTCTAAATGCTCCTCAGATGTATTTTTTGATTTGTGCTCTTCAATATGAAGTAATTTAATCTCCACTTGAAGAGGAGTATTCCCAAGTAATCTTAAAATTTGAGTTTCTGTTTGAATTTTGGTTGGCATTAAATTCAGTATAACTATTTTTAAAGGTCTGATATCTTGATGTAATGCTCTATCTTCATACATCACAAATACATTTTCATCCCCAAGAATTTTTGCTGCAGGAAGATTTTTGGGTATTATAATTGGCATACTTTCTTTCTCCTTATCTTATTATAATACTTATATTAACAGAGTTCTTTGCTTCGGAGGGAGTTTTTACTCCCATGAGAGTATTAGAGCGGGTAGTCATCGGATTAGTTCCCTAAATTCTCTAAAGACTGTTGAAAATCAGCTATAATATCTTCAATATCTTCGATTCCTACAGAAACCCTAATTAAGTCTGGTGTAACTCCTGATGCTACCTGCTGCTCTTCATTCAATTGTCTATGTGTTGTACTAGCAGGATGAATTACTGATGTTCTTGCATCTCCTAAATGAACTACTAAAGCAGCTAATTCTAGATTTCTAATGAATTTCTTACCTGCTTCAATTCCTCCATTTATTCCAAAAGTTAATATACCGCTAGCCCCTTTAGGCAAATATTTTTTAGCTAGAGGATAGGTAGTATGGCTTTCAAGGAGAGGATAGCTTACCCAGCTTACTTTTTCATGTTTCTCTAGGTATTTAGCTAACTTAAAAGCATTTTCACTATGTCTTTCCATTCTTAAATGTAGTGTTTCAAGTCCCAGATTAAATAAAAAGGCATTAAAAGGACTTGTGCAAGTTCCTAGGTCTCTTAAAAGCTGAACACGAACTTTCACTATATATGCTGCATTTCCAAACTTCTCAACATATTTAACTCCATGGTAACTTGGATCTGGTTCTATAAGCTCTAGATATTTTCCATTGTCCCAATTGAAATTTCCACCATCTACAATGATTCCACCTATACTGGTAGCATGACCGTCAATATATTTTGTTGTAGAATGAACAACTATATTAGCTCCAAGTTTTAGCGGGTTGCAAAGATATGGAGTTGCTATTGTATTATCTACAATAAAAGGCACTTGCTTTTTCTTTGCGACTGATGAAAACTTTTCAAAATCCAAAATATTTAATCCTGGATTCCCTATGGTCTCACCAAAAATAGCTCTTGTATTTTCTTTAAAGCACTTTAATATTTCTTCTTCATCTGAATCTGGATTTACAAAAGTTACATCTATTCCAAATTTCTTTAAGGTTGTTGAAAGCAGACTAAAAGTTCCGCCATAAAGTGTAGATGCAGCAACTACATGATCTCCTGTTTTACAAATGTTTAATATAGCTAAAGCAGTAGCTGTTTGACCTGCTGATACAGCGACAGCTCCAACGCCCCCTTCAAGAGCACTAACTTTTTCTTCAAAGGCAGCTACAGTAGGATTACTGATTCTAGAATACATATGCCCCTCTGCCTCTAAATCGAATAATGCTGCTACTTGGTCTGGATCCTCATATTTATAAGTTGTGCTTTGATAAATTGGTAATACTCTTGTCTCTCCTGCTTTTGGCGTATATCCTCCTTGTATACATATAGTCCCCTTTTTCCAATTTTTACTCATAAAAATTGCCCCCTTTTACATAATTTATGCTCTGTTTTAAATGAATGCTGATTTTTACATTCATTTAAAACTTTCCATGTAGCCCCCTACATGTTCATTAGTGTTAGTTTAACGCGTTATACTATTTTGCATAAAAAAAACCGCTTCAATCTCTCGATAAGAAGCGGTTATAATTACTTATGCATTAGACTATTAATTTAAATAGCCTACTCCCTTCTTATCTTTCAGGATATTTCCTGCAGGAATTAGCACATTTCTAGTTTAAAGCTTTAAACTAGCTGTTGCCGGGTTTCATCGGGCCAGTCCCTCAACCACTCTTGATAAGATTAATCTTTTATTCAATTTTAAAATTAATTTTACACATGATTTCATTGTGTGTCAAGAAGTTTTTTACAATTTATATAAAAACACGTAAGTACTTGCCTACGTGTTTTGTGTTTTATATTATTGAGCTTGATTTTATTTCTTTCCAATCACTTTTCAATAAGTCCATAAATACTACACTAGAAAATATACCAATCCTGCTGTCAAAATAAGCTTCTCTAATTATACCTACTTCTTTAAAACCTAATCTTTTGTACAGTCCTTGAGCTTTTATATTATCTATCATAGTAGTTAATTCTATTTTATTTAAATTTAAAAATTTGAATAGAAAATCAATAAAATAATATAGTGCATCATAGCCATATCCTTTTTCTTGCTCTTTTATATAACATATTTTTATACCTATTTCAGCCTTTTGGTTTCTTGCATCCCAGTTCATATAATTGATTTCACCAATAGGAACTAAATCATCTTTTCTTAGTATAATGAATCTTTTGCTTTCAGGAAACATAGAACAATCTTCAATTTGATCTACAATACATTTTCTTATACTATCTTTGCTTTGTAAAGTTCCAAAAGCATTTCCTGAATGCTCCATCATCAGCTCATCATTCCACCATTTGTGAAAATATTCTTCATCTCCTAGTTCTAGCTGTCTAATTATAACTTTTTTCCCTTTAATCATAATTATTCTCCTTGCAGTTGCTTTCAATTTGATATATAACAACTTTAGACATTTTACCTAAGCTTATAAAGTACAACTAAATTCAACTTTACATTTGTTCTATATAAAAATTATACCATATATACATGAATTATTAAAAAATTTCATAATAAATTTGATAAATATTTAACTTATATATTACAGATATTAATTCAATGTTATAATTTTAGTACTAATAAAAGAGGTGAAAAATATGCTGAGTTTTGTAGTTGCAGTATCTCAAAATAATGTAATTGGTAAAGATAATAATCTTCCTTGGAAAATTCCTGAAGATTTAAAACATTTTAAAGAGATAACTCTATCTAAAACTAAAACAATGATTATGGGTAGAAAAACTTTTGAGGCCCTTCCAAGTGTACTTCCTGGAAGAAAGCATATAGTGTTAACTGGAAATAGAGATTATAATATGGAAAATATAAATGTGAAAGTTATCCACAGTGTTGATGAAATAAATCCACTTATTCACAGTAAAGAAGAATACTTTGTAATAGGAGGAGGAGAAATTTTTTCTGAATTGATGCCATATGCAAAGAAGATATATCTTACCATAATACATCATGACTTTCAAGGAGATACTTTTTTCCCTGGATATAATAAAAATGATTGGAAAATAACCGAAATGCATAAAGGAACTGTAGATGAAAATAATAAATTTAACCACACTTACTTAACTCTTGAAAAAATATAAAGCTTATATACTTTATGATGTAAATACCGCACTAATTTACTAGTGCGGTACTTGCCATATTATTCTTCATCGTAAAAATCTAAAAACGAATATTTTTGTCCTTTTTTCTCCCAACCTAAAATAGAATCTATATTTACATTTTGTGCTGATTGAAAAATTGACTTTTCAACATCCTTAAAGTTTTTCTTTAATTCTCTAATAAGTTCTTTAATCTCACGACGTTTGCTTGAAGTCTTTTGTGCTGCTACTATACATCCACAGTTCATAGGTGTAATTCCAGAATTTGATGTATATCTTTTAATGTCATCTTCATGTATATAGTAAAGTGGTCTTATAAGTTCTAGACCTTCAAAATTTGTAGACTTAAGCTTAGGTTTCATTGTTTTAAAGTTACCAGCATAAAGTACATTTAATAATGTAGTTTCAATAACATCATTAAAATGATGTCCTAGTGACAACTTATTACATCCCAATTCTTGAGCTTTTGAATATAGAGAACCACGACGCATTCTTGCACACATATAACATGGATAATCCCCTGCAATACGATCAACCACTTCAAAAATACCTGACTCAAATATTTTTACTGGAATATTTAAATATTCACAGTTATCAAGAAGTAATTTTCTATTAGTATCGTGAAAACCTGGATCCATTGCAATAAATTCTAATTCGAATTTAATTTGTCCATGTCGTTGAAGCTCTTGAAATAGCTTTGCCATTAACAAACTATCTTTTCCTCCAGATATTGCTACTGCAACTCTATCTCCTTCTTCAACTAATTTATAATCTTTAATTGCTCTAGTAAACTTTGTCCATATATGCTTTCTATATGATTTTATTATGCTTCTTTCAATATCTTTTAATGGCTTTTTTTCACTTGAAGGGATTAATATTTCACAACCACTTCCTGATAGCTTACCCATACTAGCACCTCTTTTTATCTATAAAAGTATTTTCTACTCTTTTCTCTTAGTAATTAACATTCTTATATATTCTATTTCAAAATTGATAAAAATTCAATTATTTTTCATTTTCCAAATGCTGCCTAACCCTCTGCTTTATGATTCCCACAATAGCAGGTAACATGGAAATTGTTGCTACTAATACAATAACAACTTCTAGATTATTCCTAACTACCTGCAAACTTCCAAAATAATATCCTGCAAATAAAAACACAAGCACACGCAATAATCCTCCAATAGCTGCATATCCTATAAGCCTAGAAAAATTCATAGCGCCAAGCCCTGCCACAAAGGCAATAAAACTTCGGACTACTGGAATGAATCTTCCCATTATAACAGCCAATTTCCCATGCTTATCATAAAAGATATGAGCTTTCTCAATATGTTCTCTTTTTATAAAACGGGAGCTTTCTTTACCTAAAATTCTCTTTCCTAAGAACTTGCCTATATAATAATTTATAGTATCTCCTAATATAACTGCACCGTATAAAACAACAAAAATTAGAGGTAAATTTAGCAGCTTCATTGAAGTCAATGTTCCTGTAACAAAAATCAATGAATCTCCTGGTAAAAAAGAAGTTATAATTAACCCTGCTTCACTAAATATAATAACAAACAATATTACATATGTAATGGTGACATTATGGTTGACAATATTAAATAGATATTTGTCTAGATTCAATAAAACATTTAATATTTTTCCTAGTTCTACTGACATTTTTTTAATCTCCCTTGTATATATACCTTTTATCTATGGTATTATCTTTAATTTAAAATTTTTAGCTATCTATAATTTTAATTACATTATTCATAATCTCTCTTCCTCATGGATTATATTCATAAGCTTTTAAAACTTTAATATCATTGTAGCACTAGTTTATTATTATACAATTACTATACACATTAATTTTTTCTTAAATTTTCTTTATGATGCATAAAAAGGCACGTCATTTTTCCAATATATTTAACTTTAATAAAAAAATAAACTGTTAGCAATAACAATTTACTAGCAGTTTATTTATTAGGCTGTTGATAAATATATGCTGTCAAAAGCAGAGAGAATAGTTCTTGCTATTCTCCTATTCAATACTTATGCAACTCTATTAATATATATAGCTTAAATAAGTTCTAGATGACCATCCTATAACACCATTTACCTTTATCTTAATCCATTTTCCATCACTTGAATAATCAAGCACTTCTCCATATTGATTTCGAGAAATACATCCAACTATTGAAGAAGCTATTGATGGATTATTTCTCATATTTAACTGGTACACAGAGTTTACAGTAACATATTTACCACTTTCAATAGGCGCTATTAAACTTCCATAAATCCAGCTGACTTTTCCATTATAACTTATTTGATACCATCCTAAAGAATAATCAATTAAATAAACAATTGTATCTTTTGGTATTGTACCAACTATACTTGACGTTGCTGATGGACTCATTCTAAGATTAGCATAAAAGTTCACATTAGAAACCTTTGCAAAATTACATGCTTCAACTGGTTTTGGTAGTTGATTTTGACTATCTTCAACTATGTTAACATATCTTCCAGGTATATAACCATTATTTATTTCATCCATACTTAAGAAGTATTTCTTAGTCCCTTGTATTCCTCCATAGATTACATCTGGTGTTGATTCATAGGTAAAAGCTCCATAGACTCCATTTAATGTCCCCCATTTATCGAAAATCACTACATGATCACCAGGCCTGTCCAATATATCCATATGCTTTATATTGTTTAAATCTATTTGGGTAAAATATTTATCAAACATTGTTGATGTTGAAATTTTATAATCCTTAATGTTAAAGGTAGCTTGTACGAATCCTGAGCAATCAATACCAGCAGTACCTGGAATATATCCGCATCCTGCTTCTGTATTAACATTTCCTATATATGCACCGTTATTAACTGCACTTAAGAAATTTGACCAAGGTGTATTATCTGAATGTGAGTCTATACTGTCTAGTCCTCCCCAGTTGTATGGAATTCCTTGAACTGTTCCATTTGTAATGCTTTTCAACTGATCTGGCTGAGTAACAAGCGATGAATAATATTCATCTAATTTACTGTTACGATCCTTTGAATAATTCCAGGTTACATTTATCATATTTAGTGCTCTTTCCTCAGCCTGTCCTCTTGTTATGGGCAGAGTATCTGCAGCAATTGATGTTTTAGTATTAAAAGTTATAGTTGCTGCAGTTACCATCAAAGTAAGGATCATTGAAGTTAACTTTTTCATATTTTTTCCCCCAAATTAAGTAATTTTCACATCTTTAAATAGCTTCAAATAATATAATCAGACATAATAATTATATTAATAGGGGGATGTGGCTATCAATAATCAAAATATGCTAACTAACCCAACAAAGACTATAATTAACTCTATTAGTCTTTCTTCTTTTTCTTTTTACCATAAGCTTTTCCTTTATTTTGTTTCTGATAAGTCTCTTTACTATCTGAATTGCTTTTATTATCGCTTTCCTTATTTATAGCTTTATTGACAGTATTATTTACAGGTTGTTCCGTTACTTTTGGTTTTTCTTCTACGACTTTTGGATTTTCCTCTATTTTATCAACCTTAATAGCATCGTCTACATTTGGCTTATTTGTAAGATTTGTATCATTAATTTTTTTATTGCTATTATATGGAACATATATAGCTGCTAAAATAACTATTCCAACTACTAAAAACAGTGGTATAGCTTTCTTTATATTATGTTTTTTTTCTTTTACAGGGGACTTTTCCTTTGGATTCATACCTTTTATCATACTGGTTTTATTTAAAAGTACAGTATTATCAGCCTTAGTGTTCTTCAGATATTTTATAATTTCATATCTTAGTTCCTCAACAGAATAATATCTATCATTAATTTCATTTCTAATACACTTTTGTATTATTCTTTTAAAATCTTCCCCTACATTACTACTATAGCTTTCTTCTATAAATGGTTCTAAGCCTGTACCTGTAAGTACAGTTTTTCCAGCAACCATAGAATACATAACCATCCCAATACCATATATATCCGTTTGTCTGCATGATTTCCCTAAACCACGCTGTTCTGGAGCTGCATACCCGTTAGATCCTAAAGCTATAGTATCTACAACTTTATCTGCTTTATATATTTTTGAAATACCAAAATCAATCAATACCACCTTTCCACTTGGGGCTATCATTATGTTAGATGGCTTTAAATCTCTGTATATAATAGGTGGATTAAGACTGTGTAAATAACTTATAATATCGCATATATCTAATACAATATTACACGCATCTTCGGTAGTTATAGTTCCAGTTTCCTCTACATATTGCTTTAATGTCTTTCCTTCTATATAGTCCTCAACCATGTAAAGGTTATTATCTTTATAAAATATGTCTACTATTCTAGGAATGCCATGATGGTTTAGTTTTTTTAATATATTAGGCTCAGATAAAATATCTATATTTATGTCATTGTCTTTTTTTATTTCTTTTATAGCCCAAAAGTTGCCGAGCCTCCTATTTTTGCATAAATAAACTGTTCCCATACCTCCTTTTCCCAAAACTCTAATTACTTCATATTTTTCTTCTAAAACACTTCCAATGTTAAGCATAATTCACCTCTTGCATAAAATTTTTATATCTTATACAACTATTAAATATACGTATATAATTAAAATTTTCGAGGGGTGGCAATATAAAATTTTTTAACCACTTTTAACAAACTTCTTTATAATCCTATTCCATAATTGCAAAAGCTATCACTAATTTTGAATTAGTGATAGCTTTCTATTATATTTTTCATATTAAATTCTACTCTATTATTTTTCATCTTTTTCCTTATTGTTTAATTTTTCCAATTCGTCTAGTCTATTACTTATATTTTCTTGATTTTGAAGTAACTTATCGATTTTGTAATGTAAATCTTCAATTATAAGCTCTGCTTTAAGATTTACTTTATAGTCATTTTTAGATCTTATCCTATCTTTTTCTTCTTGTCTATTCTGACTCATCATGATTATAGGTGCTTGAATAGCTGCTACACAGGATAAAACTAGATTCAATAGTATAAATGGATATGGATCAAAAGGCTTAGTTAATAGATAAATATTCAATGTTATCCATAATACAATAGACAGTGCAAAACAAATTATGAAAACCCAGCTTCCCGCAAATTCAGCCATTTTATCCGCCATCTTATCTCCGAAGCTTAGCTTATCCTTATGTGCCTGATGTACATCTTTAGATACAATTTCATTAACAAGGGTATGAATAATATCTTCTTCTACATTCTCAAAATCTTCTTCACTGCCAAGTATAATTTGGATAAGTTCTCTTTTAGTGTACTTTCGCCCCATATAATCACTTCTCCCTCTTTATAATAATCCATTTTTAAATGTTTTTATTATATTATAACTCCTTCTTATTGAATCTGCTATCAGTAGTATAATCACTACTCTTAAATACAGTTATTATTGTTTTTGTGATAATACCTTACTTTTATATAATCTTAATGCTGTAAGCAATGCTCCGCTAGCACATATAACTGCTGCAGTAATATAAACATATCTCATTCCGTATACAAAAACATCGTCTCTACCTTCAACATAATTCACTACATGATAGCCAATTTTATGGCTCATTCTGTTGTACAACAGTGTAGTGGAAAGAGAAATTCCGAAAACCATTCCAAGGTTTCTAACTAAAGCATTGACACTACCTGCTATTCCTAGCTTATTCTTTGGAACTGTTGACATAATAAGCGAATTATTTGGAGATTGAAATAATCCATTCCCTATAGACATTATAACTACAAAAAAGGTTAAAACCCATAAATTTGAATATTGATTCAGCGTAGACATAAGAAATAATCCAGCGCTTGTAAATAGCAATCCTAAAAATGTAAGCAGCTCTGATCCTATTTTATCTGATAAGTAGCCGCTTACAGGGGCAACAATAGCCAAAACTACTGGAAATGCAATCATAAGTATGCCAGTAACTGATGGAGATAATTTCATTACTTTCTGGAGATAAAAAGGTTGTATTATGTTTGGGCAGCTAATGGCTACAAATGATATAAACCCACAGAAAATACTAAGTGAAAACAGCTTATTTTCAAAAATTGAAAGCTGCAATAGTGGATATTCAACTCTCTTTTCAATTACTATGAATACTACCATAGCCAATATTCCGACAACAAATCCCAATATTATTGTAGGGTTATTATATCCAACATTCTGCCCCTGTATCAAGGAACCAAATATAAGTACTATAGCAGTTATAAACAAAATTGCTCCCTTTATATCCAGTTTTTCTTTTATATTTTCTTGTGGTTTTGGAAGTATTTTAGTCCCCATGAAAAATGTAATTAGTCCTATAGGCACATTTATTAAAAATATATATTTCCAACTTAAAACTGATACTATGAATCCTCCTAATGGAGGCCCTACCATTGTACCAAGAGCTACAGATGTTCCTGAAATTCCAAGGGCTCTTCCTCTCTCATTACTTGGGAATACATGAGTAATTATGCCTTGGCTAGTAGACATAGTACCCGCTGCTCCAATAGCTTGTAGTACTCTTGCTACTACTAAGAAGAATAGTGATGTTGAAATTCCACACATTAGTGATCCTATAGTAAACAAAATAATTCCAAATTTAAATATTCTGGTCTTTCCTTTTACATCTCCCAATCTGCCAAATATTAAAATCGTAGATGAGATAACTATTAAATAGCTAGTTACAACCCATTCTATAGATGCCATACTAACATCGAGTTTATTTGCCATTACTGGTAAAGCCACATTTACAATGCTACTATCTAAGCATGACATAAATGTCATCATAACAATGTTAAATAATATAATCCACCTATTTTTATATACTTTTTCATCAACTTTTTCCATAACCATTACCACAACCTTTCGAAAAAAGCTTCTATGTATTATTATTTCTATCTAGATAGAAAAACATTAGCATAAAATAGTTGCATAATCAACTATTAAATAAGCTTTATGGTAAAAACAGTTTAATCGAAAAAGCTATCACCAATTTTGAATTAGTGATAGCTTTCTATATATTGATATTCCCCCTATAAATTAAACCCTGATCTTTTATCTCTCTATTTTTTATATACTAAAACATATTTCTCTTTACATACTCAGTATGAAGTAATTCATGAGCTTTATGTCCGTTGGCTTCCCCTAAGAATTCCTCATACACTTTAATTATATATGGATTCTTATGAGATTTTCTAATTGGAAGACCTCTGTCTTCTTCATAGATAGCATTTGCTCTTTCTTCTTTTATATTTATTTTTTCCCTTGTCTTAGGACTTGTTATCGGTTGTCCTCCACCAGTTACACATCCCCCCGGACATGCCATAACTTCTATAAAGTCATATTTCTTTTCACCATTTCTAATTTGATCTAGCACTCTTCTTGCATTTCCAAGTCCACTTATTACTACTGTACTTATTACCTTTCCATTTGGAAGAGTTATTTCAGCTTCTTTAACCCCTTTAGTTCCACGGACAGCATTAAATTCTATTTCTTCAAGCTCATTTCCTGAAACAACTTCAAATACTGTTCTTAAAGCAGCTTCTGCAACACCCCCTGTTGCTCCGAATATAGTGGCTGCTCCAGAACCTATTCCAAATGGATTATCAAATTCTTCATCCTTAAGATTTATAAAATCAATAGAAGATTGTTTTATCATTCTAGCAAGTTCTCTGGTTGTAAGTACATAATCCACATCCTTCATTCCTTCTTGTGATAATTCTTCTCTATCTTCTTCAAATTTCTTAGCAATACATGGCATTATGGATACAACCACTATTTTTTCTGGATCTATTCCTTCCCTTTTTGCAAAATAGCTCTTTATCATAGCTCCTTCCATTTCATGTGGAGACTTACAAGTAGATAAATTATCTAGCATATCATGAAAATTATGCTCAATAAATTTTACCCAGCCTGGACAGCAGGATGTCATAAGTGGAAGATTTTTTCCAGTTTCTAATCTTTTTAAAAGTTCTGTTCCCTCTTCCATTATTGTAAGGTCTGCTGCAAAGTTAGTATCAAATACTTTGTGAAAACCAATTCTCCTTAAGGCAGCTGCCATTTTTCCTGTAACTCTCGTTCCAATCGGAAGTCCAAACTCTTCTCCAAGAGCAACCCTTATAGCTGGAGCAGTTTGAACTATTACAAACTTAGTGGGGTCTGCTAGTGCTTCCCAAACTCTATCTATTGTTTCCTTTTCAGTTAAGGCTCCTGTTGGACAATCTACAACACACTGCCCACAATTTACACAAATAGTTTCACCTAGCGGTCTTTCATAAGCCGCAGCTACCTTTGTTACAAAACCTCTTCCTGAAAAATTTATAGCTCCAACGGTTTGGACGTCTCTACATACGCTTATACATCTCTCACAAAGTATACACTTTTCAGGATCTCTTATAAGAGATTTAGAAGAAACATCCATAGGTGCCTTAACTCTTTCTCCTTCATATTCTATCTTTGTTAATCCCAAATCCTGTGCCAACTTTTCAAGTTCACAATTTCCGTTTCTGATACAAGTTGTGCATTCCCTTTTATGATTTGATAATAGCAACTCTACTACAGTTTTTCTAGCTTCTCTTACTTTTGGAGTGTTAGTTCTTACTACCATTCCCTCTTCCACTGCTACTGTACAAGATGGAAGAAGCTTTGGGCCAACCTCTACTAGACAAGCTCTACAACTGGAAACCTCATTTATATCTTTAAGAAAACATAAAGTAGGTATATCCACTCCAATAGTTCTTGCCGCATCTAAAACTGTGGTTCCCTTCTCAATTTGTACTTTTACACCATCTACTGTTAAATTAATCTTTTCCATGTCCTTCACCTCTCTCTCAAGTAACTATTCTTTAACTATTGCGTTAAATAGGCATACTTGTTTACAAGATCCGCATTTAATACATTTACTTTGATCAATCTTATATGCCTCTCCAATTTTTCCGGATATAGCACTTACGCTGCAGTTCTTAGCACACATACCGCATCTTTTACATATGTCAGGCTTAATATGATATTTAACTAGTGATTTACATGCCTTAGCTGGGCACTTTTTATTAACTACATGAGAAATATACTCATCTTTAAAATATCTTAAAGTTGATAAAATTGGGTTTGGAGCAGTCTGCCCAAGTCCACAAAGAGAAGTATTTTTAACTTGTTGTGCTAAGCGTTCCAATTTACTTATATCTTCCATGGTTCCTTCACCATTAGTTATCTTTTCAAGTATTTCAAGAAGTCTCTTTGTTCCAATTCTGCAGGATGTACACTTACCACAAGACTCATCCTTTGTAAAGTCAAGGAAGAATCTAGCTACGTCCACCATACAGTTATCTTCATCCATTACGATCATACCGCCTGATCCCATCATTGATCCAAGCTCTATTAAAGTATCATATTCTATTGGGATATTTATAGATCTTGCTGGAATACATCCTCCTGAAGGTCCTCCTGTTTGTACTGCTTTAAATTGCTTATTATTTGGAATACCTCCACCTATATCAAATATAACTTGTCTTAAAGTTGTCCCCATGGGTATTTCAACAAGCCCTGTATTTCTTATCTTTCCTCCTAGAGCAAATACCTTTGTTCCAGGGCTTTTCTCTGTTCCTATTGATCTAAACCACTCTGATCCTTTTAGTATAATAGGGCATATATTAGCAAAGGTTTCAACATTATTAATTACTGTTGGTTTACCCCAAAGACCACTAACAGCTGGGAATGGAGGTTTTGTAACTGGCATTCCTCTTTTTCCTTCTATGGATTGAATTAAGGCAGTTTCTTCTCCACACACAAAAGCTCCTGCTCCTAATCTTATTTCTATATCAAATTTAAATCCTGTTCCTAAAATATTATCACCTAATAACCCATACTCTTTAGCTTGTGCTATTGCTGTATTTAGTCTTTCAACTGCTAATGGGTATTCAGCTCTTATATATATAAATCCTTTGTTAGCACCTATTGCATATCCACCAATAGCCATTGCCTCTAGAACCGAATGTGGATCTCCTTCTAAAACAGAACGATCCATGAAAGCTCCTGGATCTCCTTCATCTGCATTACAAATTATATACTTCTCATCGCTCTTTTGAGCTGCTGCAAACTTCCATTTAGTACCTGTTGGGAAGCCTCCGCCTCCTCTTCCTCTTAATCCAGATTTTGTTATTAAATCGATTACATTTTCAGCCTTCATTTCTGTAAGCACTTTTCCCAATGCCTTATATCCATCTCTAGCTATATATTCATCAATATCTTCCGGATTGATTATACCGCAATTTCTTAAAACAATTCTGTATTGCTTTTTATACATGTTTATATGCTCTAATGATCTTATTCTTCCGTCCCCTGGGTTCAATTGGTATTGAAGACGTTTTAATGGTTTACCATTAATAAAATGCTCTTGAACAAGTTCGTGAACGTCAGTTGGTTTAACGTTAGCATATACAGTTCCCCCTGGATAAACTACTATTATTGGCCCTAAGCTGCAAAGACCAATACAACCAGTCTTTATAATTTCAACCTCTCTATCTAATCCATTTTGTTTCAATTCTAATTTAAATAAATCTGTAATCTTTTTAGCATCTAATAAATTACAACCTTCTCCGCTACAGATTAGCATCTGAGAATTATAAAACTCCATTCTGCTCCCCCCAATTAATCATCTATTATTGTAAAGTCATTGAGAATTCTGTTTTCTATAAGGTGTATTGTATATTCTTCTATTAGATGTCCATTCATTACATGTTCATGGACAATCCTTCTGGATTTGCTTGGTGTTACTTTAACATAAGTTACTTTTTCTTCTCCAGGTCTTATAACCTCTACTAAAGGCTCTAATCTGCATGCACCAATACATCCTGTCTTAACTAATACTATATCCTTAAGTCCTAACTTATTTATTTCTTCTTCAATAATTTCATATACTTGTGCTGCTCCTGCTGCAATTCCACAAGTACCCATTCCTACAGTTATTCTAGTTGTTTTTCTATCTTTCTCTTGATTAACTTTATCTAAGTTTTTTTGCTTTATTTTGTCCAAGTCATCTAAAGTAAGATTTCTCATGAAAATCCTCCTCTCTATTTATGCTCTTCCAATATTTTAATTACATGATCTACTGTTACTTTTCCATAAACCTTATCATCCACTGTAAGTACCGGTGCTAAGCCGCAACTTCCAAGGCATCTAGCTGCCTCAAGAGTAAATTTTCCATCTTTTGTGGTCTCACCAATGCCAATTCCAAGCACTGACGATATCTTATCAATAATATCTTGGGCTCCTTTAACATAACAGGCTGTCCCCATACAAACCCTTATTATATGTTCTCCCTTTGGTTTTAATGTAAATAATGAATAGAATGTTGCTACACCATAGATTTCAGCCATAGAAATTTTTAGTTCTTGGGATACTATGTGTAAGGTTTCTTCCGGTAAATACCCATATAACTTTTGTATTCCATGGAGCACAGGTATTAGAGCTCCCTTGAGTTTTTTGTGTTTTTCAACTATTTCTTTGACTTGTTCTAGTTTGGGATCTGTATTATTACCCCCACAACAACATTGATTTTCTTTCAATTTAATCACTCCTTCCCCGGAAAATGTGAATTGAATTTCTCAAATTATTGTTTTTTGTTCTATATCAACCCTTAATAATTATAATACAATTTCTTTTTTAATGTAATATTGTAGTATTTTTAACATTCATATGAATAAAACCCAAATTTCATACCCTATTTACTGGTATTTTTAACCTGTTATCAAGTTAAATTAGGTTATCTAATAGGTTTTAAATTATGAAATTTATAACAATCACAACGATTTCATTACATATTAGCTCATTTATTTTAGCCTTTGCATCTATATTTTTAATCATGTAATATTTGTTGGACAATTTTTTGTGACTTGTAGTCATTTGCACATAATTTGTCGAACGATTTTTTATTTTACAATGGAACCCCCTCTATTATTTTCTCAATAGAATAAGAATAGGAGACTATTAACTTAGAGTTGTTACTCTAAGTTAATAGTCTCCTTTAAAAGTTAAACTTGTAATTTAATTAGATTTAGCCTATTGCCATTAAGCTTTTGTGTCATTAACCTTTGTAGATTTAACTATAGTTCTCTTCTTTTTAATGCTTTGTCCTATTCTAGCTATTCCACCTGGGAAGAATAGGATTATAAATACGTATATCATACCAAACACTAACATCCATCTTTGCATAACTGCACTTAAGAAGTTTTCTGCTAGTGTTACAAGTACTGATCCTATAATAGGACCTGTTAATGTTCCCATTCCCCCTAGAACTGTCATGAACAATGCTTTCATAGTCATATCTGAGTGTATTAAAGCTGGGTATGCTGATCCTAGGAAAACAACATAAAGTGATCCAGCAAATCCCGCAATAGCACCAGAAATTAATATAACTACTAATTTATAGTTTAATACATTATATCCAATCATTCCTGCTCTAACTTCATTTTCTCTAATTGCTTGAAGTACTCTACCTGTAGGTGAGCTTATTAGTCGTTTTGCAAATAGATAAACGAGCACAAGCAATACTAGAATTATATAATAGAACACTCTCTTATCTGAAACTAAAGCACGTACACCATGGAATCCATCATCTCCACCAGTAATCTTACTTGCTTTTAATACAATTACAAAGAAAAATTGTCCTAGTGCCATAGTTAACATTGAAAAATAAGTATCCTTTGCACGGATAGTTAAAGCACCCATTATAAAGCCTATCAATAAACATATAATCAACACTATAATTAAAGATACTATAAAAGGGAAATTATAGGTTTTCATCAATATAGCTGTTATATAAGCACCTCCACCAAAGAAAAGTGCATGTCCAAAGGAAACTATTCCTGTATAGCCAAGTAATAAATCATAGCTTAAGGCGTATATTCCAAATATGCATATTTGAATAGCTAGTGATAATACGAAAGGCGAACTTATGACAAAAGGAAATACTATTAGTAAAATCGCTAAAACAATTAAAGATACTTTCTTCTTACTCATTATGCTTTCGCCCCCTTCGATAGAAGTCCTTGTGGTTTAACAATTAGTGTTACAATCATAATTGCTATTGCTGATATCATATATAGTTCTGGAACATAGTATCCTACAATAGATTGAATAATGCCTACTAGAAGTCCAGCCACAATAGATCCTGAGAAATTACCGATACCACCAATTACTACAACAATTAAAGCATAGAATATTTGTTCAACACCTATAGCTGGATATAGACTTAGGAATGGACCTGCTACTGCACCTCCAAACCCTGCCATAGCTGCACCTAACATAAATGTTATTGTAAATATCATACCTACATTTATTCCTAAAGCTCTTACCATATGTGGTCTTTCGATACCAGCTCTTATTATCATACCAAGCTTAGTCTTTTTAAGAAGTAAAGTAACACCTACGAAGACTAATACTCCTGCAACTATAATAAATATTCTATAATATGGTAGGGTATTGCTTCCTAAATCTATAGATCCATTAAGCCAATCGGGTTTAGGAGCTACCATTACCTTTGTTCCCCAAATTATCTTAACAACTTCATCTAGAATATAAATTAAACCAAATGTCATCAACAACTGATACATGTGTTTTCCTTTTAAAGGCTTTATTAAGTATTTTTCTACTACTCCACCTATCAATCCAACAAAAACTGCTCCCACTATTAAACCTAGTATAAAACTATTAGTATACTTGTATACTGTAAAGCTCATATACGCTCCCCACATAAAAAGCGAACCATGAGCTAAGTTTAATACGTTCATTAATCCAAATATTAATGAAAGACCAGAAGCCAATAAGAAATATAACATTCCCAGTGATACTCCATAAACTATTAAAATTAATATTGTGCCCATTCTCTCACCCCAATCATATTCCTAAATATTTAGTCTTAACTTCCTCATTGTATAAAATATCTTCTCTCCCGCTCCTATACACTGTTTTTCCGTCATCTACTATATAAAATACATCACCTATTCGAGTAGCCATGTCAAAATTTTGTTCAACCATAATAATGGTATTTGTTTTCTTTATTTCATTAATTTTATCTATTAAATCTTCAATTATTAAAGGTGCTAAACCTTTTGATGGCTCATCAATTAAGATAACCTTATTATCATTAATAAGTGATCTTGATATTGAAAGCATTTGTTGTTGTCCGCCGCTTAATATTCTACTTTTATGTTTAAAATATTTCTTCATATCTGGAAATAATTCAAATACGAAATCTAATTTTTTTTGATAAACACTTTTATCTCTTGAAGCAATTACTAAGTTTTCCTCTACAGTAAGATCAGAAAAAACTTCTCTATCTTCTGGGACATAACCTATTCCTTTTTTTGGAATTTGATAATCCTTCAGCTTAGTTATATCTTCTCCATCAAGAACGATTTGTCCAGAAGAAGCAGGTCTTAATCCCATTATTGTTTCTAGTGTAGTAGTCTTACCTGCACCATTTCTTCCTAATATTACTGTTGCTTTTCCTTGTTCAATCTCAAGACTAACACCTGAAAGTATGTGGAACTGACCTATATAAGTTTGTACATCTTTCAACTCTAATATATTCTTCATAGTGCTCCTCCTCCCAAGTATGCCTTTTGTACTGCTACATTTTGCTTAATTTTTTCTGGTGTATCATCTGCTATGATTACACCGCCGTGTAGTACAGCTATAGTGTCTGATATTCTCATGATGATGTTTATCTTATGCTCTATTAAAAGTATTGATTTATTTCCTAACTTTTTAATAGATTCAATAACATCTATTAACGCTGGAACTTCTTCTAGAGATATTCCTGCAGTGGGTTCATCTAGTAAAATAAGCTCTCCACCTAGTGCAAGTTGAATGCCAATTTCTAATTTTCTCTGTTCAGCATGAGATAGTTCAACTGCTAGCATATTACCTTTGCCTGATAGCTTTACTCTTTCTATAACCTCATCAGCTATATCTATATATTCTTTAAACTTTTTATAATCAGATAATATTCTAAAATTATTTTTTCCTTTTGATTGAGCAGCAATTCTGATATTTTCATGAACTGTTAAGTTAGGAAATATATTAGTTACTTGATATGATCTTCCTAGTCCCATATTTGTAATTTTGTGTGGTGGTAATCCTGTTATGTTTACACCATTAAAAAATATTTCTCCTCTAGTTGGCTTCATTGCTCCACTTATTAGATTATATAGAGTTGTCTTTCCTGCTCCATTAGGACCTATTATAGTTTTAAAAGTATTTCTTTCTAGTTCAAGGTTTACATCCTTTATTACTTCAAGTCCACCGAAGGTTTTATTTACATTTTTAAGCTCTAAAATATTATTCGCCATATCCTTTTAGTTCACCCCGTTTACTTTTTTAGTTTGCACCACTCATATACTATTAGAATTTTAACTTAACTGAACATTCTAATAATTTCGATTAAAATATGTTATTATACAGTAGAATTCACCTGAAATTTGTTGGTGAATTCTACTACTATTAATCCTATTTTCTGCCAGGTGCAGTTATTGGTGGTTCTAATTTTTCTCTTGGAACTAATTCTAGTAAGTTTGGTTCTACATAAGATTTATCGATTTTTTTCAATTCTACAACTGGTATTGGTTGCATAGCTTGGTGGTCTTGTGGTCTAATATAGTATTCACCTTTAACACTGTTAAACTTTAATCCTTCAAAAGCTTTAACTAAATCATCACCTTTAAGACTTCCGCCAGCCTTCTTTAATCCCTCTACTATTGCTATTCCACCTGTAAATCCGGATGATGCAAATAAGTCTGGTACATCTTTATATTTTTCTTTATATTTCTCAACAAACCATTTGTTTTCTTTGTTATCAAATATGTTATTGTAGTATATTACTGGTCCCATTAATCCTTCTCCTGCTTTACCTACAGCCTTAAGGAATGGGATATCAGCTATGTCTGCTGCTAATTTACAAGTCTTATTTATTCCTAATTCTTGTATTTGAAGTGGTAACTTAGATGTAAAGTTATCTCCTACTATTACCATAACTAAAACATCTGGTTTTGCGTCTTTAATCTTAGTAAGATAAGAAGTAAAGTCTGTTGAATCTATTGGAGCGTAAGCTTCTCCAACAACTTTTCCTCCGCCTGCTTCAATATCTGTTTTCCAAGCAGTTGCGAAATCTTTACCTGCAACGTTATCTGGTGCAAGTACGTAGAATGTCTTACCAACTTTGTTTAAATATGCTCCTCCAGCCATAGTAACTTGTCTAAATGAACGACCTACTCTAAATGTATA
The DNA here is from genome assembly GCF_053901425.1 of Clostridium sp. JNZ J1-5. NCBI lineage: Bacteria > Bacillati > Bacillota > Clostridia > Eubacteriales > Clostridiaceae > Clostridium > Clostridium sp. JNZ J1-5. The sequence goes on from NZ_CM132773.1 coordinate 1,581,846, forward strand.
TGGGTTAAAGTTTTTCCCTGTAATAGCGTCAGTTGCTGCTGATTCAATTATATAAGGTACTTTTGCTGCAGCAGCTTTCTCCATAACTGCTAATGCATTACCACTACTAATTCCCCCTGTTATCATATGAACTTTATCTTGTTCTAATAATTTAACAGCTTTTTGTACTGCTACACCTGCAGTTGAAGTATCATCTTCTATAATTAATTGTATTGGTTGTCCGTTTACTTCATTTGTACCGTTTGTAGCATACTCTATTCCTAATTCAATACCTCTTATTTCATCAGTTCCCCAAGTTTCAAGGACACCTGACTTTGAAGTTAATACTCCTATCTTAATAGGATCCTTTCCTGATTTTGAAGTATCAGTTTTATTTGTTCCATTAGTTGCTGCTGAATCGTCTTTCTTACCACAGCCTGTAAGTGATAATGCAGAAAATACCATTACACTACTTAATATTAAAGCTGTAAGCTTACCATATCTTTTCATTAAAATCCCCCCTTGTATATACTCTTGTACACTCCCACACTAACAATTAACTCTTACGTCTAATTCCAATAAAGTCATTCTTTCAAGTTTTTATACCAAAAAGTCCTCCTTTCATTATTTTTGCTTTGCCAGAATTATAATAGCAGTACCATTTAACAACACTTTCCACTTTCTAAACACTTTGATAAGCTACACATTTAAGCTTTAATAAAATATATTGTCTTAATTGGAAAACGTATTCAATGGACGTTTAAATAAATCCGGAAGAATGAGATTTAGGTATATTCTTCCTGAAGAAATAAAATTAAGTCTTAATTCTTCTATTTCGCAAATACCATGCCAAACTTCAAATTAACAAAATTCAAGATTTATATATTTTTTTTACAGACTAAGTGTAATATTCCTGTACATATGTAATATTTTGCTACAGATTTAATATATCAAATTACTAAAATTGAAATAAATTTTATAGGTTTATTCAACATTGTGTAATAACTGTATTTTTATGTAATTAAATTTGCAAAAAAAATAAGTTACTTCACGCAATGGCCTTCCATAAAGTATACTTATAAGTTATTTATTATAAATTTATAAACTCATAAATCATAAATATAAAAATATATTTTTCTAAAATATCAAATTAATAATAGACCATTATAAAAAAGTATAGCCTGTCTCAATATTTTACATTCTATATAGAATATATGTCAGAAAATTCAATCTTTATTCTTTCTACTTTTTCCTGTCCTATGTTTATATCTTTATTTTCTTCTATAAAAGCTCCTTCCAACTTTTTTGCTGGAAGTTCTATTATAAATTCACTGCCTTTTCCATACTCGCTTTTTACACTTATATTCCCTTCATGCATTTCTACAAGTGATTTTACTAAAGCTAATCCTATTCCGCTTCCCTCTCTTTTTCTAGTAAATGAACTATCTACCTGCCTAAACCTATCAAATATTGTACTTAACTTGTCATCTGGAATTCCTACTCCAGTATCCTTTACAGATATTAGCACAGTATTTTTTTTATCATATATATTTACATTTATTTTATCTCTATCTCTAGTAAACTTTATAGCATTTGAAAGAAGATTTAGTATTATTCTTTCAATTTTATCTGGATCACAGGAAATAATCTTTTCCTCTATTTCTGTATCAAATATAAGTTCTATACCCTTACTTTCTATGTACTCAGCTACTGATAAAGTTATATCTTCAACAATATTTACAATATTATAATTACCTAAGTTAAGTTCAAAAAATCCTGAATCAATTCTTGTGATATCAATAAGATTATTAATTATTCTAAGCAACCTATTACAATTTTGCTTTAGGATTGCAAGATGCTTGTCCACTTTTTCTGAATTCATCTTTAGTATTTCATGATTTTTTAAATATAAGGCTATTAGCTGTTGAGATCCTAATATTACATTTAGCGGTGTCCTTAACTCATGAGAAATGTTAGCAAAAAACTCTGTTTTGAGTTTGTTAATTTCATTTTCCGCTTCACTTTCCTTCAAAACCTCTTCTACCCTTTTTCTTTCTGTAATATCTCTTACTATTGTAACTCCTATATTCTCTTTATTTATATGCAGCAAAATTGATTTCATCTCTACATCTAAAAAACTTCCATCTAATTTAATTAACATCTGCTCTTTTAAATTACATTCATTACCTTTAGTAATAATATCATTTATTCCCTCCATGACTCCATATCTATAATCCGGATGTATAAACTCCAATACACCTCTACCTATTATTTCATCTTTAGTCTTTGCTCCTATAAGCTCTATACCTTTATTATTAGTAAAAAGTATCTTATTCTTTTTACTTAAAAATATGACATCTGGTAAAAACTCAATAAGACTTTTATAATTATATTCAGTCTCATTGAGTCTTTCCTCTAATTCCATTACATATTTCCTAAGCTTTAAAATTTCATCATTATCACAAGACTCAATCTCCATTTTCTATATCTCCTTGAAAAATATTCTAAATATAATTTAAATTACCTAGATTTATATGTCAATCAGTTATTTTAAAATATATAATAAATAATTTATAAAATGACGATTAAGACTGTATATTAGTCTTATTTCCAGTATTTATTTTTTATTATATTGTTATCATATGTATATGAAAAAATGTAGTTTTCAGATCCAATTTCAAATTCTATTTTGTTTAAATTGTACTCTTTAGCTATATGGCTTATAATTTCTATGTAAAAATTTTCTACAGAACTTTTAAACCCATATTGCTTAGTTAATGTATAAAAGTCATATTCACTATATTCAAATCTATATAAACTTATTTTATATAAATTATCTTTAGTATATCTAAAGAATCCATCAAAATGTAATATAAAATTATGAAATTTGAAATAAGAACATCTATCCATAATTTCTTCATTTATTTTTGTGAACTCCTCTTGTAATAATCTATAAACATATTTTATTGGTATTGCTAAATTGATATTTTGTCCTTCTACATATCCGGCTGATGTTATACCTATTAATTCACCATACATATTAAATAACGCTCCTCCTGAACTGCCTGGTGATATAGGTGCAGTAATTTGTATAAAGTCTTCAACTTCTGACCTTCTAAATCCTGATACAATACCATCTGATATTGTATTCATTAAACCTAATGGACTTCCAATGGCCACTACCTTTTGTCCTCTTCTTACTTCACCATATACATCCATTTGAATAGCAGTTGTTGACAAACTAATTTTAATCAAAGCTAAATCTCTTTCTACGTCCCAATTAACTACGGTATATGTATAAAATTCTTCCTTTACATCCTCAAAAATAATTCCAAAATAAGTACCATTTTTTATAACATGGAAATTGGTTATTATGAGTCCTTTATTATTTATAACTACTCCTGAGCCTGTTCCTATAACCTTGTCTTCTTTATCATATTTCTTAATCATAACTGTAGATGTAGATAATCTAGCAAGCTCCTCAAAAGACTTTTCTGCTTTATTTAGCTGACTTTCATTACAATTGATATTTATAGATGGCTGAATTTTTACAGGTTCTAGCTTTCCTCTACTCATTTTAGGCTCTAATTTTTTAATATTATTTACTGGTATTTCTATGTTATTTATTGATCTTTCTATATTATTTTTAGGAAACTCTTTTAATCTAAAGCATTTTGAATGTTTTATTACTTTTGAATACTGATTATCCATATCTATTTGAGGAAAATACTTATCTTCTAAGGAATTGATATATAAGACATCACAGCCTAATTTAGATAAAAATATTAAAAAGTAAATTTCATGTTTTTTTATATCTCCATAATATAAAACTTTTGGATTATTTATTTCTTTAGTCCAAACGTTGCTAAGATTAAACTCTTTTAATAAGCTAGGTACAAATTTATTTATCCATGTCCCCAACTTTATTATAAAATTTTTTATTAGCGTTAGACTTATAACCTTTTCATTATTAAAGTATGTTTCTATAACTTGCTTGAAACTTTTTTCAATTGAATAATCTATTATTTTATTATTCAATTTTGGAAGTATATTATTTTTTATTAATAAGTTAAGAATCTCCTCCAGACTATCTGAAGAAAAATTTTTATCATTGTATGCTTCAAACACAGGGTATATTTTTCCTAATATCTGATTGTCCACTATATTAGGTAGTGGAGATATAAATCTTCTGTATAAACCACCTAAATTCAATAATTTTTCATCCAATTCTTTTAGTTCTTTATGATATAATTCTTCATTTTTTTCTGACCCTATATACCTATAAAAATATATGGGAATTACATGTGACTTATTTTTAGTTTTGCCTTTTCTTTTACTAATAGGCATAAAAAAATCTGTCAGCACATCTTCTGAAACCTGAATAGACGTCCCTATAGCCTTTTGGGTATTAATCATATTTAATGCCTCCTTAGCTAAATTAATCCTCATTAGATCATCTAAAATATAACTAAGCTTTTTATTATTATAAACTCTTGATTTTAACTACATTTTTAATATTCTATTTTATACTCGTCTTCATTTATATAAAATTTAATTTGATATTGGAAATTAACTTTAAAAATTTTGCAATTTAAGTTATACTTAATTTCAAAATACAAATATAATGTAATATTTAGAACATTTTTGGGGCATTTTATTTAGAAAATTAAACAAAAGGGGGCAATTAAAATGGTTAATGTTCTTATAAAGAAAGTAGAAAAAGAACATCAAGACTATCTTAGGGATGAATCTAGAAAAGTTGGAAATGCTGAATCTATTTCTTTTCCTAAAAATGAATTTGAAATTATAGATATACTAGAATCTCTTAAGATAAATAAAACTTTAGTAACCCTCCAGGGAGCACGTACTGGTATAGCTGCTGGAGCAGTTCCTAATGGTGGACATATATTAAACTTAAGTAGAATGAATAAGGTATTAGGACTTCGATATGATGATAGACTAGACACATTTTTTCTTAGGGTACAACCAGGTGTTTTATTATCAGAAATTAAAGAAATGCTAAAGAAACGGGAATTTGACACTGAAAATTGGAGCAAAGAATCTCTTGATGCTTTAGAAAGATTGAAAAGTTCCCAGACTTACTTTTTTTCTCCTGATCCCACAGAAACTACTGCATCAATAGGTGGAATGGCAGCTTGCAATGCTTCTGGAGCCTGTTCATTTAAATATGGACCAACTAGAAACCATATACAAGAGATACGTGTAATTTTAATTGACGGTAGCACTGTAACCTTAAAGAGGGAAAGAGATATATCAAATAAAGGTATATTCTCTATTAAAACTGATTCCGGCAAAACAATTAATGGTACTATTCCAAAATACCATATGCCACAAGTTAAAAACGCTTCTGGATATTATGTAAAGCAAGACATGGATTTATTAGATCTTTTTATAGGTTCAGATGGTACCCTAGGAATTATAAGTGAAATGGAATTAAAACTTTTAAAAGAACCTAAATCTATTTATGGCATAACAGCTTTCTTCAATAATGAAGAAGACTCCTTAGAATTTATTGAAAAATTCAGAGAAAATTCTCTACCTGCAGCAGTAGAATTTTTTAACCACAATGCACTGGATTTACTTAGAAAAGAGAGACAAGTAAATCCAGCTTTCTCAAAGTTATTAGAATTACCTCTACATTTTCATACAGCTGTTTATATTGAATATCACGGAGATAGCCAAGAGGAAATTATAAATATGGTAATGAATACTGGGAATGCAATAGAAAGCTGTGGTGGCAGTGAGAAAGATACTTGGGTTGCTACAAATCCTCAAGCCATGAACCAGCTTAAATTTTTTAGACATGCAGTTCCTGAAGCAGTAAACCTATTAATTGATGAAAGACGTAAAGCTGACACTAGGCTTACAAAGCTGGGAACTGATATGGCAGTACCTAATTTAAAGCTTAAGGAAATTATGAATTTATACAATAGTACTTTAAAAGATTATAATTTAGAATCTGTAATATTTGGTCATATAGGAAATAACCATCTTCATGTAAACATAATACCAAGAAATATAGATGATTATACTAAAGGCAAGGAATTATATAATAACTGGGCAGAAGAAGTTATAAATGTTGGTGGAACTGTTTCTGCTGAACATGGTATTGGTAAATTAAAAACACTTCTATTAGGTAAAATGATGGGTGAACAAGGAATAAAAGAAATGAAAGCCTTGAAAAAATTATTTGACCCTGAAAACAGATTAAATAGAGGAAACCTTTTTGAGGAGTAGGTGAAAGATATGAACATAATAGTATGTGTTAAACAAGTCCCTGGGACTAATGAAGTGAAAATGAATAAAGAAACCAATACCATTATAAGAGAAGGAATTGAATCAATTATAAATCCTTTTGATACTTATGCTATTGAAGAAGCCATTAAAATAAAAGATGCCTTTAGCGGTAAAATCACTGCTATAAGTATGGGAATACCTCAAACTGCATCGCTTTTAAAACAAACTATGGCTCTTGGAGTAGATGAAGCCTTTCTTCTTAGCGATAGAGCCTTTGCCGGAGCTGATTCTCTTGCTACTTCTTATGCACTTTCTATGGGTATTAAAGCTATTAAAAATTATGATCTTATAATATGCGGCAAACAAGCTACTGATGGTGATACTGCACAAGTGGGACCAAGTCTTGCAGAAAAATTAAATATACCTCATATTACCTATGTAAGTAAGATAGAAGAATTAAGAGATGGATACATCCGCTGCCAAAGGCTTATAGCAAATGGCTATGAAATTATTGAATCTTCCCTTCCAGCTCTTATTACTGTTGTAGAAGACTTAAATGTACCTCGTCTTCCTTCTATTAAAAACTTAAGAGAAGCTGCCTGTAAAGAAGTGACTATTTGGTCTGTTAATGATATAGGTGCAGATAATAAATGCACTGGTCTAAACGGATCTCCTACACAGGTTGTTAGAACATTTATACCAGAGTATAACATTAAAAGCGAAATAATAGAAGGAACACCTGAAGAACAATCTGAAAAGCTTGTGGATAGTCTATTATCTATGGGTCTATCAGTAGATTAATGGAGGTATATAATGAGTAGTATTAATATATTAAAAGATAAGTGCGTTGGGTGCAAGATCTGTGTCAATGAATGTCCTTTCGGAGCAATAAAAGTTAAAGATAAAAAAGCGGTAATATTAGATAATTGTACTCTATGCGGCTCTTGTGTAAGTAAGTGTAAATTTAATGCTATAGAGTTAGTAAGAGATCAGTCTGGTGGAGTTGACACTTCACAATATAGAGGTATCTGGGTCTTTGCAGAACAAAATGCTGGCACTGTAGAAAATGTAGCTTTTGAACTTTTAGGTGAAGCTACAAGATTAGCTAAAGACTTAAATACAAATATTTATGCAGTTATACTTGGTGAAAACCTAGATAAAGCTTCAAAGGAACTTATAGCTTACGGTGCTGATTATGTATACTGTGTAGATAATCCAATATTAAGCAAGTATAATGACGAAAGTTATGCTCATATAATATCAGATTTAATAAAAAAATATAAACCAGATATAATGCTATTTGGAGCTACGGCTTATGGAAGATCTTTAGCCCCTCGAATAGCCTCCAAGATTAATACAGGGCTTACTGCAGATTGTACTATACTTGAAATAGATTTAGACAAAAAAATTCTTCTTCAAACTAGACCTGCCTTTGGCGGAAACTTAATGGCTACAATTGTTTGCCCTAATCATAGACCTCAAATGGCTACTGTTCGTCCTAAAGTTATGAAGGCGATAGAACCTGATTATAACAAACCAGGCCAGGTTATAAAGCCTAATATTTATATACCTACTTCTACTAAATTAAAGGTTTTAGATGTGTGTGCTTTTCCTAGTGAAAGTTTAAATCTAGAAGACGCTGAAATAATAGTGGCAGCTGGAAGAGGAATAGGAGATATTACAAATATGAAGTTAATTGAAGAGTTAGCAGAAGTACTAAAGGCTAAAATTGGGGCATCTCGCGGAGCAGTTGATGAAGGTTGGATTGATTATAGTCATCAAATTGGACAGACTGGTAAAACTGTTTCTCCTAAATTTTATTTTGCTTGCGGTATTTCAGGAGCAATTCAGCATTTAGCTGGTATATCATCTTCTGATACTATAATTGCAATAAATAAAGATCCTGATGCTCCTATTTTCAAGATTGCAAATTACGGAATTATTGGAGATATAGAAAAAGTACTTCCATCTCTAATAAAAAAATTTAAGGGAAAATTATATTAACCTCTTAGGCTTATAATACATATCATGTATTGTAATACTTAAAAGGAGTGTAAAACTTTGTATCCTTATGATTATTATTTGATACCTAGTCAATTTTTCTATCGTCAACTTCCACCAGGAGGTGGCCCTCCATTTGGACCTCCTGGAATGCCACCTTCAGGAGCTCCAGGGGGAGGCGCAGGTGGCCCATCTGGTAGACCTCCTATGGGTCCACCACCATCTTTTACACCTTCAAAAGCTCAAACTAAAGCTCAACCAGGGGTAAAGGCTGTTGATCCAGGCTCAATAAGGCGATGCATGTTTAGATATGTATATATTTGGCTGGATAACGGAAGATCTTTCTGGGCATGGGTTACCTATGTAGGCAGAAGATCTTTATCCGGTTACAGATGGATGGGTTATAGATGGGTTTACTTCGGAATAGATTTAAGAAGAATTGACAGTTTTATATGCTACTAATATAAAATTTCCTAATGACCTTTAACTTTAATAAAAGCTCTCCCAGCTGCTTAAAGCAGCTGAAAGAGCTTTTTATTTTTAATATTATATCTGCCCTAAGGCCTTTAAAATAACTTGAGCTATAATAGCTGAACCTAAATAAGTTCCTACGAATACAAAACAAGATACTATAATTATTCTCCAACCAGATTTTTTAAAGCTGTCTAAATCTTTTCCTATAGAAATACCTACATATGCAAGTATTGGAGTAGTTAAACTTAAAAAATCTACCTTTGCCATATACTTTGAAATTGTTGTTGCTCCTGGAACTCCAGGATAGGTTAAAATACATGCTAAGGTAACTATGTAAGCTACAGCAGGTATTTTTCCTGGAATTATCTTGGCTAAAACAATTCCTAAAATAGCTATTAATACAAGTATAGCCATTCCTGGAAGTGCATCTATTATATTATTTTTAGGGCCTACCATATTTGCCACTAAAGATAAAATTCCCATCAATATAAGTATAAATAAAGAATCTTTAATTTTCATATATTAAGCCTCCTTAGAAGTTTCTTTTTTCTTTTTGACTTCCGGAGCCTGGACACCGTATTTCACTCTGTACATTTTCCTGTAAAGCCATTCAGTTAAAGGAAGAGCAATAAACAGTGACATATAAAGTCCATCTAGCCCTGATAACATATTACTTGCAGCCCCAAAGGCAGCTAGAGTTTCTTGCATACTTGGGAACATAGCACTTAATGATCCAACAGCAGCAGTCATCATACTTGCACTACCTACTCCTGATGCCATTGCAAGAGCATATGGGTGAAGTGGAGTATAAGCTGCACAAAAGCTAGCTAATAGTCCGAAGAATACTGTTCCAAAAACAGTACCACAAATATATACTCCCATAACACCTTTTCCTTCATCTCCTTCTAAACCGTAAATATCACTTATTAAAGCGACATTAGGTTCACGGGCAATAGAGTGAGCTGCTCCTATGGATTCACGTTTTAATCCTAAGAATATTGCTAGAGGTACTCCTAAAAATACAGTACCAATATTTCCGAACTCTTGTAGTATTAATGCAGGACTTGATTTTATTATTTTAGGAAGAGTAGGTCCAATTAATGTTCCGTATCTTGCCATAAGAAGCATTAATGAAATTGTAATTAGAGTACCTGCCTCTTTCATATCTTTATCATTTACTAACTTTAAAAATTTAGGTCCTAGGAATATACCTATAATAAGTGCATAAAGCATTGGTAAGAATACTAACGTTCCTGGTCCAACTTTAAATTTTATTACTCCTATAAGTTCTGCAATAATAACTAGTATAAGGACAATAATATGATTTTTCCAATTTTTCATTTACTGCACCTTCCTTTCAAAACATCCTTCTAAAAACTCTATATATTCGTCCTTACTCTTAAAAGTAGGCTCATAAGAATCTATAACTTCTTTTGCCGCTTCTGCATTACTATATAATAAGTCTATTATAGTCATTGCCATAAGCTTAGCTGGTAAAATTAGAGCCGCATCGTAATCTTCTACTTTAAAATCTTTTGTATGAAGATTTCCTGAAACTCCTCCTATGAAAGGATGTATAGATGGTATCAAGTTTGATACGTCCCCCATATCAGTTGAAGCTGCAAAATGACCACTATCTATTATTTGTTCTTCTGTAAGTAATCTTTCAGCATTACCTTTAAATAAACTATTTAATTTTGATGAACATTTTAAAGGAAGATGTCCTGGAATAGTATTTATTATAGTCTTTGCTCCTATAGCATATCCTCCACCTAATAATGCTCTGTCTACCTTTTCATTGGTATTTTTTATAGCTTCTACTGTTTTAGCTCTTACATAAGTCTCCATTCTTACATCAGCAGGAACGCTGTTTACAGTATCTCCTCCTTTTGTAATTATAGGATGAACTCTTATTGAGTCTTCATCTCTAAATGTTTCTCTCAGAGCGTTTATTCCCATCATTCCAAGCATTGCTGCATTTAGTGCATTTACTCCTTCGTGGGGTGCCTCTGCTGCATGTGCTGCTTTACCTACATATTCTATTGTTTTACCTAAGAAACCATTGCTGCTATCCCCAATAGCTACTGTAGGTCTTGGACAATTTTTTAATGAATGAAACATCATAGCAATGTCCACATCATCAAATTCACCTTGGTATATTAATTCTTGTTTGCCAGCTAGGAAATGTATTTTCCCCTCTTCTCTTAACTTATTTCTGTACTCTATCTCTATATATTCTTCTGATGGTACTGCCATAAAAGTTACATTACCACATAAACTTTCTTCGATGCCTGATAACTTTAATCCTAGTGCGGCCCCTAGCATTGCAGAAACTTGTAAGTTGTGTCCACATGTGTGAGATGCTCCTGTTTCTTTGTCTGCATTTGGGCTGTCAAAACATATTACTCCGTCTAGCTCTCCTAATATAGCAACGTTAGGCCCGCTAGCCTTTTCCTTAAGCCTCCCTTTTACTCCAGTTAATGCTAAATTATTTTTGTAGTTTAAATTTAATTCCTTCATAAAACTACAAACCTTCTCAGAAGTTTTTACTTCTTTATAACCTAGCTCTGGATCCTTTTCTATATCCTTGGCCAAAGCTACAATTTTGTATGCATTTTCCTCAATAGTCTTGCATACTAATTGTTTCATATCTTCCTTTTCCAAAGTTATCCCCTCCTTAAATTTAATAAATTATTTTCTCTTTTGTAAAACGCACCCATAAAGCTATATAAAACCCCATGTTTAATAATATGCATACTTATGCAAATTATTAAACTTTATACGTGTTTATTATACCACATTTATTAAATATATGTTAAATTTATCGAGTTTTACCCTATTTACTATTCGCGAATATTTTTTCCTATTTGTAATTTTATGCAATAAAACGTATATTTTTTGTAATTTAATTTAATTCAATGTAAAAATACCAAGAATTTATGACAATATAAAATAAAGGCTATGTTTTAATAGATTGCTGATAGTTTATAATATGGAAAAAAATTCTAAATAAGAATTACATTTCTCATTATAATGAACTCAGCAATCTTTAAAACACAGCCTAAATATATGTCTATAAATTATCTACTTTAAGAGCTCTCATAGAGTTTATGATAGCAATTACCGCTACGCCAACATCAGCGAATACTGCTTCCCACATAGTTGCAACACCAAATGCTCCTAAAAGTAATACTACTACCTTAACTCCTAATGCAAATACTATATTTTCAATTACTATACCTCTTGTTCTCTTTGCAATTTTTATAGCAGTTCCTATCTTAGATGGCTCATCTGTCATAATTACTACATCGGCAGCCTCAATAGCCGCATCTGAACCTAATCCCCCCATAGCTATACCTATATCAGCTCTAGCAAGAACTGGTGCATCGTTGATTCCATCTCCTACAAATACAAGTTTGCCTTTAGGAGATTTTTGTTTATCAATTCTTTCAACCTGTTCAATTTTTTCATCAGGCAGTAGCTCTGAATATACTTCGTCTAACCCTAACTCTCCTGCAACTTTCTTAGCAACGAATTCAGTATCTCCTGTAAGCATTATAGTTTTTTTAATTCCAATATCCTTAAGTAATTTTATTGTATCCTTAGAATCTTCTTTTACCTCATCAGAAATCACTATATATCCATAGTATTTATTGTCTATAGCTACGTAAACTACAGTACCTGCCACCTCTAATTTATCATAAGGAATACCTTCTTTATCCATTAGCTTTGAATTTCCTACAGCTACTTCCTTTCCCTTAAGTTTAACTATTGTTCCATGTCCAGCTATTTCGTCATAACCTTCTATCTCATCTTTGTTAACCTTATTTCCATATGCTTTTAGAATAGAAACTGCTATAGGATGAGTTGAATAGGCTTCTGCAAAAGCAGCATACCTTAAAAGCTCTCTCTTAGCTACACCTTCTATTGGATTTATTTCTGTAACTTTAAATACTCCCTTTGTTAGAGTTCCTGTCTTATCAAATATAACAGTTTCTACATCATTAAGAGCTTCTAAATAATTTCCTCCCTTAATTAAAATTCCATTTTTAGATGCTCCACCTATGCCTCCAAAGAAACCAAGAGGTATAGATACAACTAATGCACAAGGACAAGATATTACTAAGAATATCAATGCTCTATATAACCATTGTGAAAATGTTGCTCCTTGTACTATAATTGGCGGAACTATAGCAAGTAGGGCTGCTGTTATAACTACCACAGGAGTATAATATCTTGCAAATTTTGTTATAAAATTTTCTGTAGGAGCTTTTCTACTACTTGCGTTTTCTACTAATTCTAATATTTTAGATACTGTAGAATCTCCAAACCCTTTAGTTACTTCTATAGTTAATAATCCACTCTTGTTTATAAAACCGCTTAAAACCTCAGTTCCCTCTTCTACTTCCCTTGGAACTGATTCTCCTGTCAGTGCTGAAGTATCTACCATAGATTTCCCATCTATAACCTTACCATCAAGAGGAATCTTCTCTCCCGGTTTTACAATTATTAGATCACCTACATTAACTTCTTCTGGTGATACTGTTTTTATATCATTTCCAACTTTTATATTAGCATAATCCGGTCTAATATCCATTAATGCACTTATAGACTTTCTTGAATGGTCTACAGCCATATCTTGAAATAATTCACCTACTTGATAAAATAACATTACTGCTACACCTTCTGGGAATTCCCCTATAGCAAAAGCACCTATTGTAGCTAAACTCATCAGAAAATTTTCATCAAAAACTTGTCCTCTTAAAATATTCTTTAATGCTCTTATTAAAATTTCACCACCAACTATTAAGTAACTAGCTAAAAATAGCAAGAACTTAATATTAGCTGATAAGTTAATTCCTATTGCAGCAGCAAATAATAGAGTCCCTATTATAAGTTTTAGTATTTCTTCTTTATTATTTTCTTCTCCATGGCTATGATGATGTTCATGTCCATGTTCTTTTTCTTGATTTTTAACTATACTTTTTTCCTTAACTATAACATCTGGTTCTAATCTGTTTACTATACTATTAGTTTCAGCTATAATTGGCTCTACCTTGTCCTCATTCTCAATTTCAATACTTAGAGTTTTAGTTACAAAATTCATATTAGCACTAGAAACCCCATCTATATCATTAACTTTAGTTTCTATTTTCGCTGCACAGTTTGCACAATCTAATCCTTCTAAAATAAGTTCTTTTTTAATTATATTACTCATTTTTAGCTTCCCCCAAACTATCTTTCTTTTACATGGGCAAATCCGTAATCAAATATCTTCTTAATATGATCATCATCTAATGAATAGTATACGACTTTACCATCTCTTCTGTACTTTACCAGTCTAGTATTTTTTAACACTTTCAATTGGTGTGAAATTGCTGATTGACTCATTCCTAAAAGTGCAGCTAAATCACATACACACATTTCAGATTGAAATAAAGCATACAATATCTTTGTTCTAGTTGTATCCCCGAATACCTTAAATAATTCTGCTAAATCATAAAGTACTTCATCCTCTGGCATACCTTGTTTTACTTTACTTATTAAGTCTTCATGTATTATGGTACAACTACAACTTTCAATTTTATTTGAATTAATACTCATTTTATCCCTCCTTCATATGAATATGTATTCATATGTTCATGTATAGTATATTCCTCCATTTAAATTCTGTCAACAATTTTAAAAAAACAAAAACCATGAAATAATAACAATTTCATGGTTTTTTATATTATATCTCACTGGTATTTTTTCTTTTTTGGACAACCTTTACTAACTCCCACCAGCCCGTTGACATTACACCAATTATAGCTGCCCATAGTAACATAGTTCCACCTAGAGGCTTAGTTCTAAAAATAGAATTTAAAAATGGTATATACACTATTGCTAATGTCATTACTAGTGCAACACTATTGATTAATAATCTTGCAGTATTTTTAGATTCCTTGAATATGTGGAATAGGTATTGTGCATTTGATCTATTCACTAAAACTAAAGTAACATTTGAAACTATAAGTGTTGTCAGTGAAAAACTTCTAGCCAAGTCTACGTTTATTCCTATATCTACAAGATAATGAAACGGAATAAAGGATGCTAAAAACATTGATAAACCTTGTAATATTACTTTAAATGTTAAGCTCTTATTAAGCAGCGGTTCTTTAGGTGATCTAGGTGGCTGCTCCATTATATATGGCTCTGCATCTTCTCCTTCAAAAATTATAGAGCAGGTAGGATCAATAATTAGCTCCAAAAGTACAATATGCACAGGAAGTAATATCTGAGGTAAATTAAATATTGGCGAGAATAAAGCTAGAGCTACTATAGGTATATGGATTACCATTATATAAACCATAGCCTTTCTTATGTTGTCAAATATTCTTCTGCCGTCTTTAACTGAACTGACTATGGTAGTAAAATTATCGTCCATCAATATCATATGAGCAGCTTCTTTTGCAACTTCTGTTCCTCTTTTGCCCATGGCTACTCCAATGTCAGCACTCTTAAGAGCTGGTGCATCATTTACACCATCTCCGGTCATTGCAACCACTTCTCCGTTTGCCTTTAAAGCTTTTACTATTTTCATTTTATGCTCTGGTATAACACGAGAGAAAATATCACAATGTTTTACCGCTTCACAAAGTTCTTCATCTGACATTTTATCTATATCTTCACCAGTAATAGTACAATCTTTAAATTTTAATCCAATTTCACTTCCTATGGCAGCAGCTGTTTTGCTATAATCTCCAGTTATCATAATAACTCTAATACCAGCCTTTTTACATACCTGTATTGCTTCCTTCACACCATCTTTAGGGGGATCTTGCAATCCTACTAATCCTCTAAATTTCATTTTATAGCTTTCTATATTTTCATTAACTATTTCAGAAAATGAATCTGCAAAGGCTAGTACTCTAAGTCCTCTATTTGCCATTTCATCTATAATATTGTTTAAAGTTTTAATTTCATTTTCACCTAAATCACATAATGGTATGATAGTTTCTGGTGATCCTTTAGCTGCAACATAATGATTGTCATCCAGCTTATATATATTAGCCATCCTCTTAGTTTTTGAGTTAAATGGAATTTTCTTTGCAATTTCTATATTATGAAGTTCTTCTATATTTTCTATATTTTTTATTCCGATTTGAATAATTGCCTTCTCCATAGGATCGTAAACTTCTTTTTCACAAGATAAAATCATTAGACTGCTTAAATTTTTATTATCAAAATCATTTGCGTTTAACAATTTATTATTATCATATACACTTTTAACTTCCATCTCATTTTTTGTTATAGTACCTGTTTTATCCACAGCTAAGATAGTAGCAGAGCCTAATGTTTCTACAGCTGAAATTTTACGCATTAATGTGTTCTTCTTTGCAAGCCTAAAAGCCCCAAGAGATAAAAACACTGTAAGCACTACTGGGAACTCTTCTGGTATTATAGCCATAGCCAAAGTTATTCCTGAAAGAATACTTTGAATTAGGTTATGATTATAAGAATAAGATAGAATTATTACTATTAAACATAGAAAAAATCCAACTACTGCTAGTGTTTTGACTAGTGATTGGGTTTTCTTTTGCAGAGGCGTTAACTCTTCTTTAGCTTCACTTACTGCTTTACTTACTTTACCATACTCTGTGTTAAATCCTGTATGTTTTACTTTAGCAGTACATGATCCGAAAATAGATAAGGTTCCTGCATAAGCAATATTCTCCTTCCAATAGTCATCTCGTCCACTACCTTCACTCTCTAAATCAAGTTTATCTGTTGGAATTTTAAAAACAGGCTCAGATTCACCAGTTAATACAGATTCATCAACTGAAAAATTTGAGGCCTCAAGCACTTCACAATCCGCTGGAATTCTCTCTCCTTCAGCCAAATATATAATATCTCCTGGAACAAGCTCCGAGCTTTTAATTTCCAACCTTTCACCATTCCTAAGGACAGTAACCTGAGGTGATGTTAACTCTTTTAAGGCATCTAAAGTTTTCTCCGTCTTCCATTCTTGAATAAAAGTTATTGAAGCTACAAATACAACAAATACTAACATAATAGATGCTTCCTGTGCTTCTCCAAGTATAAAATATAAAAGTGCTGTTCCCAGCAAAAGCAGAAACATAGGTTCTTTAAATACACCTAAAAATTTCTTTAGTGGATTGACTTTTTCATTTTTTACAAACTCATTTAAGCCATATTCTTTTTGTAATTCTTTTACTTGTTCAAAGGTCAATCCAACAACTTGCTGATTTTCCATTTTCATACCTCTTTTCACTCTTTTTAATACCCATCTTCATATTGTTACATTGCTATATTATATGCTCACATTTCTTTTTTGTTATCAATTGAAAAAATATTAATTATAAATATACTCCTTTATTTTCAAAGTGTCAATGCTTTATTCACCGCCGTTAATCGTTATCAAATGATAACGATAGTTAATATATTATAGTAATGATAACCTAAAACTTATGATTCCGATTATCAAGTAAAAAACTGTATAAAATAGAAAGCTCTCATGTCCAATACATAAACATGAGAGCTCTCTATTTATCTTTTACTATGTCTATTTAACAAAATTTAATTTTTACACTTCTCTTATAAAAACTTTTTTAATTATAGGCTTTGGATTATAGTGGAATGTATACCATTTAGTCATAGCTACCTTATCTCCTAAAAATTTGGTTTCCTCTGGAGTATTATTGTTTATATATATTTTATAGGAAGTATTAAATAAGAAAATCCCATCTCCTCCAGCCTTATATATTTCTGCTGCTCTTACCATATATTCATGCAAAGTAAGATAGCTCTTATTATGAACGTATAAACCAGCTTTAATAAGTTCTTCTTCTTCTTTTGTTAGATCATGCCCTTTCACATCTGCACAAATTCCTATATAAAGTTTTACCTTAGATCCCTTAACCATATTTACGAAAGGCTTAATATCAAAAAAATCATCTACAGTTATATTTGAAGGGACAATAATATCTACCAATCCTTCTTTTATCCATGTTTTAATATCATATCCATAAGAAATATAATTATTATAAGGTATTCTTGCAACTATCTTCTTGTTTGGGATCTCTCTTCTCACTTTTCTCATAAAGTCAGTCATAATTTTTACTTTGGTAGCTTGATTGGCTTCTGAAGTCATTACTACAGGGTATCTACAAAAATCTAAAGTAACTCCATCTACATATTTAAAGGAAGAGGCTTCTTTTAATACATTTAATATATAATCTCTAGTCTTTGGATATAAATAACTTAATCCATATTCATCTTTCTGCTTCACATCTTTATAGCTGCTATAGATACTTCCATTTAAATATCCATACTTATCCTCCGGGTAAAAAGTATTCATACGTAAAGATGCATATACATCTAGTCCATCTCCCTCTCCGAACTCTGCTAAAAATTCTAAAGGAGATTTTCCTTCACTTAGTATATTTAGTACTTGTTCCTTGGCTCTTTTATCTATATCTCTAAGCTGAGAATTATATTTATCAAATGAAGCAAATGCTTTACCTGCATATTTGCTATTATAATTTAGTAATCCAGTTGTTCCTAAACACCAATTTAAGACTCCTACATTTTTTTTAGCTAATGGACTTACTAGCATATAGTCTAATGACTTAGAATCATGAAAAATCCCGTCACAAAAACTAGAATATCCATCATTATCATATATAACTCTTTTCCCTTTTTCACCTTCATCTGGGGTATTATATAGTTTTATTTCCTCAGCTGTGGCCTTAACAAATCTAAAATAGGCAATTCTTGTAGGGTTCTGGTAATCATTTTTTATTGTCAAACTTTCATTATTAAAATTATCTAGGAAAGCAAATTTTTCATAAATATACTGATCTCCATAATTACTCTTAGAACCATAATGTGCATCGTTTGTTATGCTTATATATTCATCGTTAGAAGATTTTTTTATGCCAATAGAGTTTGTCCCAGAAGCATAGCCTATATATACTTTAAAATTTCCATTAAGAGTTATAGGAATTTCCAGAGGAGAAAGATTGCGTCCAAAGTTTTCTAGAAGTTCTCCTTTTGTTCCATCTTCATATTTTAAATTACTTATTCTCCAATTTTTTGAATCCTTACTGGCTAAACTTTTTATATCTTTAAATATATATTCTTTCACTTGATCATTAAACTTGGATGTATCATTTTCATCTATTGTCAAAGATGCCTCTTTAAATATAAAAGGCATTTTAATTTTCTTTTTTAGCATTTTACCATTTTTAGTTTTAATACCGTCATCTATATGCAGATAATAATACGCTCCCTTTTTATATTCTTGATTTGGCTTTATTACAATGATCTTATTATTATTTTCTAAAGAAAAACTCGTATTAACTTTATTTCCACCTGCATCTGTTACATATGTATTGTTTTCATCTACTACAGAGTCATCCAATTCATAATTGAATTTAATTGACCATTCTTTCATAGGTTCACTGATTGTTTGAAGCTCCCAAAGTTTTGAGTCAGTTTCCCCATAAGCATTAGAATATGAAAATATAAATACAAATAGTAAGCTCAGCAGCATGGTAATATTTAACTTCATTATACGCTTGCACATTTTATATTTTGCCTCCTAGATAGAAATATTTAATCAAATAATACCATTAAGGTAATTTAATGTCAAAAATAAAATAATTGTAATATGGTCATATACAATTTTTAATCTTCAGAGAGTTTTCTACATAAAATTTTCAATTGAATATATGTCAGAAAATTCAATCCTTATTTTTTCAATTATTCTATTTAAATCTATAGATTGATCTAAACAAACCTCATCCATAGTTTCATTTTGAGGAACATTCATAGGAAGATTAACAGTAAACTCTGCTCCTTCCCCTTCTTTACTTTTTACTGATATTGTTCCATTATGCATCTCTATTAGAGACTTTACAATATATAGTCCTATGCCATTACCTTCTTGTAGTCTATTCAAAGATTTATCTACCCTAGCAAATCTTTCAAATATAAATTTTTGCTTATATGCTGGTATTCCTCCTCCATTATCCTTAACTGAAATATTAATAGAAGTTCCTAAATCATATATATTTACCTCTATTTTTCCTTCCTCTTCTCTTCCATACTTTATAGCATTAGATATTAAGTTCAATATTATTCTCTCAAGAATATCCGAATCACAAAGAGTATATTTTTCTTCTACTTCAGTATCAAAAATTAGTTCTATGCCTTTATTTTCTATATATGCCGAAATAGACATTACAACATCTTCAATTACACTAACAACATTGCAATATCGAAGATTAATTTTATAGAAGCCATCATCAATTTTTGTAGTATCAATTAAATTATTGATTAATCTTAATATTCTATAGCAGTTTTGTTTAATAATTGTATTATATTTTTCAGTATCTATTACCGATCCCTGTTTTATATATATATCCATTAACTGACATGAACTATATATAACATTTATAGGTGTTCTAAATTCATGAGATAAGTTAGCAAAAAACTCTGTTCTTAATTTTTCATTTTGCCTTGTTTCTATTAATTCTTTTTCCATTGCTTCAGAAAGCTTTTTAGAAGTAATATCCCTAAATACTACCATAACTAATTCTTCATTATCACATCTTATAGGAAGTGATGAAATTTCTACATCAATACTTCTGCCATCTAAACCAAGTATTTTTTCTTCTGAGCTATCCAAATGTATACCTTTTTGTGTATTTTCTATTTCCTTCTTTACAATATCTATATATTCTGGATGCACAATATCAAATATATCCATACCAACTATATCTTTTTCGCTTTTTGCCCCTAGTAAATTTATTGCTGTATTATTAGCAAATAAAATAGATTTTTCATTCCTTAATATAATGGCAATAGGTAAACTTCTAATAAGATTTTTATATCTTTTCTTTCTCCTTATCAATTCAGATCTTGCCTTTATAAGCTCAGAATTTTGACTATTTAATTCTTTATTTATTTCTTCTAACTCTTCATATCCCTTTAAAAGTTTTACATTAAGCATTTTTAAAGGCCTTTTTAGAGTATTTGTTAATGTGATTTTATAAATAATATATAGTGACATTAATTTAAATACATGAGCAACTACACTAGATAAGTTATATGTATCTGTACAGAAGATGAAAGCTGCTTCAGATATTAATGAAAATAATATAGCTATACCTACATATGTTCTTACGTCTTTACTAAACCTTTCTCTTATTGATGTTAGAACTACCATACTTGCTATTAAAATACTGCAGATGATATATTCACTTACCCGCTTAAATAAAGTAGGTCCACTTCCTTGTATATAGCACAAAGGGAACGTTTTCCAAAATAATATCATTAGTAATACTACTATATTAACTATAGATACTATATAAAATATTGCTGAACTTTTAATTTTCTTGAAAAAACCTCTCAAAAATATAAATATAGCTAAACTTCGTATATAACTTTCACATAATGCCAATTGAATAGATTGATTAGCGGTATCGCCGCCTACTATATTCATACCTTCATATAAAGTTGCATGAATCAACTCAAAAATACAAATAAAGCCAAAGACTAAACCTAGAAACTTAAACCATCTATCATCAGAAATTTCTTGCGTGTTAATTATAAGCATTGTTATACTAAAGCATAGAAAAATGATTATACATTCAACCATAAAATGAAATAATAATATGTTTTTATTACTTACAACAATCAGTATTGGTATTGACATAATAAAAATTAATATACTTATATTAAAATCATCTTTCTTCATAACATTTTCATAGATTAATTTAGCTTCCTCCAATTAATTATTCTCCTTCCGCCTTTACATTATGAGATAGAATTTCTCTCATTACTCTAATTGCTAATATGCTTTAGTAAAACAGATTAATTAGACTATAATTTTTAGATAGAATGCTTTAGTTTGCCTATTTCTATATATAATTTTTATAATAGATTTTAATTATTACCTAATAAATATTAAATTCGACAACAAAAATACATTTCCTTCAATTTTTTAAAATTTTCGTATTTTAGTATACATATTAATGTTTATGTAATTTTTTTACATATTTTATAGATAATAAAAATAAACATGACATAATCCTGTCATGTTTATTTAATATTTTTTAATTCTTTTCATATATAATTATTTGTTTATTTTAATGGTGACAATCATGATTACTACAGATATTATTAATAGAAAACTCCACCAACTTATCTTCTTTTAATAATTCAATGTTTTCTTCAATTGTTCCCTCCACAACTCTACAAACCTTTATACCTTGATCTTTCAACTTATTAATTGCTCCCGCACCAATACCTCCAACTAAAACTACATCAACTTTTTCTCCTGATAAAGCCTTTAGAGGCTGACACATCCCATGAGCGTGATTTAAATCACCATTTTCAATTGTTTTAATTTCTTTACTTTCTGTATCATAAATTATAAAACATGGAGCTGATCCAAAATGATTATATGGAATACTTTCTACACCTTTATTTTCTTTAACTGGAATACATACTTTCATATCTTTTCTCCTTTTATTTACTATATTTTTGGCAGCATTTATTTTTATTCATTTTACATACCGCCTTACAATCTTTTGGTATACTTATATTAAAAATGCAATCTTCAGAAGCATTCTGACTCTTAATGTCATGGATAAAATCACTTATTTTTGATAAGCCTTCCTCCTGCAAATCATAGTGGACATAGTATCCAATCTTTTCTCCTTTAACAATTCCCGCTTCTTTTAACACCTTTAAATGTTGCGACACTGCTGCTTCTGAAATATCCAAATGCTTTGAAATTCCTTTTGCACATATTCTTCTTCTTGAAAGTATAATTAATATCTTTAGTCTTGTCTCATCCCCTAGTGCTTTAAATATTTGTACTATATTCTTCATGACTTACTCCTTTAAATACTTAAGTACTTACTTAATTAAATAATATATCACTTAATTATTATTGTCAAGTTTCAAAATATAAAAAATCAGTTATTCTCAATCATTTTTTGATTAAAAATACTGATTTTTAGTTTGATTTATATTTATTCTTAGATACTTTCCTATTTAAAAGAAATTGCTTTTGCAGGACATCTTTCAATTATTTCATTTATATTCTCTTTTCCCTTTAATGAAACTTGATTTTGTTTAACTTTTGCTTTTCCAGCAACTAATACAAAATTATCTGGAAGCAGTTGTGTGCATATTCCGCATCCAATACAATATTGATGTTTAATATCTAATATATCTCTTACTTCTTTAATCTCTTCATTATCAATTGGAATACTATCCTTTTTAATTAATACAGACATACTATATGCTATTATAAATATAGAAGTTGCGGTTAAAATCCATCTAATCATCATAAACTTAATACCTAGAAATTTTGCTTCATTTGCTAGCATTGGTATTTTAATAACTGCCCAGGTACTTAATATAATAACAATATTAGAAATACTTGCTCCTTTTTTAAATAGAGTCTTACAAACAGGAAAAGCTGCATATATAGGTCCAGCTGAAAAGCTACCAAGAATAAAAGATAGAATTGCTCCTTTAAATCCTGAGTTTTCTCCAAATCCTTTGATAATAGTTTCTCTTGGAATCCAGGCTTCTATTAAAGAAGTTAAAATAAATATAACAGGCATAATTTGAATCATCTCTATTACATAGTACATACTATTTTTACCTGATTCTATTGCTTTTTGTGGCATTACTACTAATAAGGCAATGTATGTTATTATTACTACTAATAGTAGTTTATTCTTTTTAAAGGCTTTAACAATACTCATATCACTACCCCCATTAACAGTGAAATAATTATAGCAAACCCAAAACTTAAAAGATTTCTTGTTAATGCAAACTTTGTCCCAAATTCCTCTTTTTCGAGAGGAAATGTCACAATTCCCACCATGGTTAAAGTGGTTAAAAAAGCAACTGCTGGAACAATACTTATACCTGCGTCTACAAGAGATCCAACTAACGGAAAGGCTACAAAGGCTGGTATTAATGTAATACTCCCTACACAAGCAGAAACAATTGTAGATATCAAAGTATTAGATTTACCTGCTATTTCTTTAATGGTTTCAGGTGGTATAAAAGTTAATATTAATCCTATTAAAAATAATACTCCTATTATCTCTCCTATTACATTTTTCATCATCCCTTTTCCCATTTTCATAGAATTTATGGTTTTATGTTTATCCTTTATTATTGAAATAATCAAGGCAATTCCTGTTATAATCCAGAGAGATAATGTTAATATGTCCACTATTGCTTATCTCCATAATGCTTCGGACTAGGAGATTTAACTACAAAAAACTCAAGTACTTCTTCATCAAAATTATTTACATTCATTTTTACGTTATATGGTATTCTAATAATTTGCCCTGCCACATATTTCTGTGGTTCCTGCTCACATAACTTTAGTGTAATTGTCCCTCTTACAATAATCATATACACATTAGAATTTGAATAATGTTCTGGAAGCCCTGTACCGGTTGTCAATATCATATGGTTTATATTTACATTATCATCATCAATAATCCTCTCAATATTCTTTGTGTCTGAAACAGTAAACTTATAATTTTTTTCTAACATAATCCTTCTCCTTCCATTTTGTATTTTTTTATATTATACTTCTTAATGTAACAACACACAGTAACCTAGGTTACTAATTTGAGGTGATTTGTATTGAATATTAAAAACTATATAGATGCAATAACTAACATTAATCTATTTATGTCTTTCACAAAAGAGGAACTTATGCAATTGCTTAAAATAAATAAATATAGCATTAAAAAATATCAGAAAGGAGAAGTAATTCATTTTCAAAATGAGGTATGCAGGACTATGGACGTCATTTTGACAGGAGAAGTATCAGTACAAAAGATAGATGAAAATGGAAATATATTAACTATTTCAACTTTTGCATCTAGTGACATTTTAGGAGCAAATCTTATATTCTCAAGTAAAAATTGCTATCCTATGACAGTCATAGCTAAGTTTGATTCCACTATACTACACATAAATAAAGAATTAGTACTTGAACTTTGTCAAATCAATTCAAACTTTTTAATTGGCCTAATATCCGTCATTTCAGATAAAACTATAACCTTAACAGACAAAATAAACTCAATTACCTTAAAAACAATCAGAGACTGCATTATTGATTTTTTAACATATGAATACCATATTCAAAAAAGCACTATAGTTAATCTCACTATGTCAAAGAAAGAACTCTCTGAAAGGCTTGGTATACAAAGGCCTTCTCTATCTAGAGAACTAACCAAAATGAGAAAAGAAGGCTTATTAGAATATGATTCAAAAAGTATTACCATTAAAGACATGAATATTCTTATAAAAAATAAACAAAAATAAAATTCCACTAGATTATATGTTCACTAACTAAAAAGGTTGAGAAAGAACTTATAAAGTCCTTCTCAACCTTTTTATATAGATTACTTTTATGCAATCTCATCAATATCAACATTTTCAATAATAATTGAATTATTATTCTTTTTTGCTTTTGTAGATGATAAACTAGCTATATTTACTAAGTTATTTATTAATCCATCTATATTTTCTATTTTCTTATTGCCTACTGTACATCCCGAAATTCCTATTGCTGCTGAAACAGGTATATCATTAGGGAACTTAAATGTATCTATAGTATTTATTATTTTCTCTGCAATTGCTTTGCTATCTTCTATACAACATTGAGTTAATATTGCAAACTCATCTCCCCCGTATCTACATAAATAGCAGTCTGAATTAACACTTTCTCTTAGTACCTGTGCTACACTCTTTAGCACTTCATCTCCATTTATATGACCATACTTTTTATCTATATATCCAAAATTATTTAAATCTATAAAAATTATAGTTGTGTTTTGTCCACTTTTTATAGAATTATATGCATTGTACAATATGTAATCGCTCTTATACAATCCTGTAAGTAAATCAATATGTTTTCCCAATTCAATGTTTAATCTTATCCTTGTTACAAACCCTATAGTATCATTTTTATTTTCCACAAATATAACTTCAACATCTCTATTTGAATTAAATATTTCTCTAATCTCCCATACATATGTATTACTATCTACACATTTATATTTTTTAGACATAACATCTATAACTATTCTATTTGGATGAGCATAAACTAATTCTTTCTTTGTAACCACACCAACCAATTTATCTTCTTCATATACTGCAAAACATTCTATATTTTCTTTATAAAAAACATCCTGAACTTTCCTTACTCCATTCAAGATGTTGATCTTCATAAAATTTTTATCCATTATATCTAAAACTTTATTTATCATAAGTCAATAGATTTGCTAACATGAAGGGTTATATTTATCTGTGCTCTTATAATCATAGACTCGTTAGCAATACATCCTCCTTCTTCTATTATCATTGAAATAAGTTTATCTTCTTCAAGCATGTTTAATAAAGATCGTCTTACTACAACTGCCTCTATGTATTCATGTTCAATTCTAATTATCTTATACTGTTCTGGAGAAAGTATGTCTACCATTCTTCTTGCTGCCTCTGGTCCAATCGGTGCTCTTTTACCTACTATTAACACATCTTGCATTGGCGGCATTTCAAATTCTGAAAAACGCATATTTATTTCTACTTTTTTTGTACTTTCTATTCTACCTTCCATAGATCTGCCACCTTTCCTGTAATTCCAATATTATATTATCATATTTTGTATAAATTTTCTATTACAGGATTATATTTTTATCTAAATTACCAAAACTTTTGATACATATGCTAATTAATTAGATGTTTGTAATATTTAGTCTAATTATTAATAAAAACAAGACTAGGTTTTTTAAAATTAAAACCTAGCCTTATATTAGTTATTTTTTTCTTATCTTTCCTTCTACTATCTTGTTATATTCAGTTATTGCTACATTTAAAATTCTGCTTGCAGCAAGAACATCAGGATCAAGTAAATCTTCTCCTTTTTCAATTATTAGACTTTCTAAGTTTTCTCTTAACTTATTTATATCTTTAATTAACTCCTTAATTTCGGGCATATCATACACTCCTGTTTACATTAATTTTTTGTAATTCTTCTATGTTTATGATGCCCTAATTTTTAAAATAATTTCCCACTTTTAAGTCAATAGTTTCTTTAATTCGTATTTTAGCTTAAATCATCTCTTAGCAATTATTTAATACTGCTTAGCTTAATATTTATACCTACAAATCAAATAAGATATAGATTTTATTATTAAAGCACTTCCTAATACAATTAAAATTGTACTACTAGAACTTATTATAATTTTTCCCTTTAATACTAAAAAAGACAATACTGTAATGACTAAAAAATGAACTTCATAACTGATACTTGAAGATTTTTCACTTATATATTTCTTTCTCTCATCTTCATGCCTCTCGTTTAAATTTGCTTTTGTCTTTTTTAATAAATAAATTAAGAATGCAAGAGATAAACCGCCTAATGAGAAATCCAACACATCAAAATTCTTTTTAATAATTAACTTATAAAGTCCCATACCTAAAAATAGTATTGCCCACACTATTGCTCCCACTAATATAGAATCTGTTTTTTTCTGATTATTACTTTTCATTTCTATTCCTCCTCATAAATAAAAATTTCTTCAATTGTCATACCAAAATATCTAGCAATCTTAAAAGCTAAAATAATAGACGGATTGTAACGCCCGTTCTCCAATGAACCAATTGTCTGCCTTGAAACTTCCAACGCAGAAGCAAGTTCTTCCTGTTTAATACCTCTCTGCTTACGAATTTCTTCTAATCTATTTTTCACAAGTAAGTGCACTCCTTTTATTATTTTATGTAAAGTTTACTTTACATTACCAATATACTACCAACTCCATCTAATGTCAAGCTTGCTTTCCATAAAAATTTATAAAAAGTATATTTTTCAATAAATTTACTAAAAAATATCTCTGGCAAAATAATTCTTGTAATTTCCATATCTATAATTTTTCATTTTTCTATTTACAAATAAAAAAATCATGGATGATTCAGTCTGAAAAACTGATATAATTCCATGATTTTTAGGTGAACTTTATTTGTCTTACTTTGTGTATTTTATGTAAACAAGATAACTTATACTACTATGCTTACTGTATTTTGTTAAATGCGTAAAAACTCTGTATACCCAGGTTCTTCTATATAATAAAGCTGACAAATACACTAAGCCCTACTAAAAAAAAGTAGGAAGTTATCCTCCTACTTTAATTTAATTTTAACCTTGTAATATTTCTTTTATTTCTTCAACCTTTAAAACTCTGCCCATAGCCTTTACTTTTTCATCTACTACAAGTGCAGGAGTTCTCATTACTCCATAGGACATAATGCCTTTCATGTCCTCTACCTTTTCTACTGTTGCATCAAGACCTAATTCCTTTATAGCTTCCTTTGCATTAGCCTCTAAGTTTTTGCAATTTTTACATCCTGTTCCTAAAACTTTAACTATCATGATATTTCCTCTCCTATCTTTAATTTATATTTATTTATTAGCATTATTTTTTATAATGTTATAATTTAATTAATCGCTATTCTCTAATCTCCAGCTTTAATAACTAAGAACAACTACAGCCACAATTACAGTTCCCAGAATTAGTTCCAGTATCTCCAACATATTCAATAACTCCTGCTGGGCATAACTTTTGACATATCTAATCTCCCAATTTAAAGTTAAAATTAATATATTATAATCATTAAATAGCTATAACTAAGAATAGATTTACATAAAAATATATGAAATTGCATTAAATAAGTACCCTATAATAATTATTCCTATAGAAACTATAGCTACAAAAGCTCCTAATAATTTAGGCTTAACTACTTTACTTAACATAATCATAGATGGAAGTGATAATGCTGTTACAGCCATCATAAAGGATAATACTGTACCAATTCCTACTCCTTTACCAAATAAAGCTTCAGCTATTGGCAAGGTTCCAAATATATCAGCATACATAGGAATACCTACTATAGTTGCAAGTAATACTGCAAAAGGATTATCCTTTCCAATTATATTTTCTATTACAGATTGAGGAATCCAGTTATGAATTGCAGCTCCAATGCCAACGCCAATCAATACATACAACCACACTTTATTAATGATACTTTTAACTTGATCCTTTGAGTAGGATATTCTCTCCTCTCTAGTTAGCTCTATAACTTCAGCATCAACATTTTCTATCTCATGAACATAACCCTCTACGTATTTCTCAAGTCCTAACTTTTCAATAAGAGTGCCGCCTACAACCGCTAATATCAAGCCTACAACAACATAAGCTATAGCAATTTTAGCTCCGAAAAATGACATTAAAATCAATAATGATGCTAAATCTACCATTGGTGAAGAAATTAAAAATGAAAAAGTTATTCCTAGTGGAAGCCCTGCCGAAGTGAAACCTATAAAAATAGGAATACTTGAACAGCTGCAAAAAGGTGTAATAGTTCCCAGGAGTGCTCCTAATATATTTCCCTTAATTCCTTTTATATTTCCAAGTATCTTCTTAGTTCTTTCTGGTGGAAAGTAACTCTGAATATAAGATATTATAAAAATAAGCACTGATAATAATATAAATATTTTTATAACATCGTAAATAAAGAATTGTATACTTCCTCCTAATCTTTCTTTAACAGAAAGTCCAAATACCTTTTCTACAAATAAACGTACAAGCTCAGATAGCCAAGTCATTTTCAATAATTGATCATTAAGAAACCCAAATATTTGTGTTACTATATTCATTACCCCTCACCTACCAAAATAATATTTCGTATATAAAATTACATTAATTTGTCCACTTAAAAACCACTTCATATCCCTACTGTTTCTTACACGTTGCAATATATCCATCTGCTTTATCTAATCTTCCTAAATCTTTTTGTATAATAGGATACTCCTCTATATCATTGAATATATTTTCTAATACTCCTTTAAGAAGTTTATTTTCATAATCCAAATAATAGTATATAAATTGCTCTCTTCTTTCATCCTTTACAAATCCCATATCTCTCAATTTTGCTAAATGCTTAGATATCTTTGGTTGGGATTCTTCTAATATTCCTTGTATTTGGCATACACACAGTTCTTTATTATAGAGTAAAACTAAGATTCGCAAACGGGTTTCATCTGACATTACCTTAAATAAATTCACAAGTTTATCCACATCTTCACATCCTTTAGTTTGAATTGATAATACTTATATACTCATATGGGTATATAAGTATTATATTCCTCTGTTATAATCTTGTCAATAATTTACTATATTTTTCTTGAAAATAAAAAAACATAATTTGAAGGTTAGATATAACTACCTTAGATTATGTTTTTTAGTTTTATATTATAAATTAATTTTCTTATTTTCAATTCTTTTTGCTAAATCTCTAATTTTTTCTTCAATGGTTTTAGCTATTTTTATAAACTCTTCATCACTTTTACCAGTTGGGTCATCTAATCCCCAATCTTCCACATGTTTTGCAGGTAAATATGGACATACAACATTGCATCCCATTTTTATAACAATATCAACCTTTGGTATATCTTGAAGTAATTTAGAACTTTGAGTTTCATTCATATTCACATTGTATAAGTTTTTTATTATTCTTACAGCATCTTGATTTATTTGTGGCTTTGTTTCTGTTCCAGCTGAATAAGATTCAAATGCATCCGATGCAAATAATTTTCCTAACGCTTCTGCCATTTGTGATCTACATGAATTGTGAACGCATATAAAAGCTACCTTTAGTTTCATAATTTGTCCTCCTAAGTGTTTATATAATTATTGGTTTTCTATTTTAGGGAACCAATCTCTTGTATTGTTAGCTATTTTAACAAGTGTAAGCATAACTGGTACTTCAGTTAAAACTCCGACTACAGTTGCAAGAGCTGCTCCTGAATCTAATCCAAATAAAGATATTGCAACTGCTACTGCTAGTTCAAAGAAGTTACTTGCTCCAATCATGCCTGCTGGTGCTGCTATATTATGTGGTAATTTCCAAAGCTTTGCCCATCCATAGGAAAAGAAGAAAATTAAGAAAGTTTGTATTGTAAGTGGAACTGCTATTAAAACAATGTGTAGAGGATTATTTAATATAGTTTCTCCTTGGAAAGAGAATATAATTATTAAGGTTAAAAGAAGTCCGCCTATTGTTACATTATCGAATTTCTTTAAAAATACATTTTCAAAATACTCCATTCCTTTATGTTTTACTACATACTTCCTTGATAAATATCCTCCTACAAGAGGAATAACCACAAATAATATTACCGATAAGAATAAAGTATCATATGGAACGCTTACATCAGTAACTCCAAGTAAAAATGCCACTATTGGAGTAAAGGCTACTAATAATATTAAATCATTAACTGCAACTTGAACTACAGTATATGCTGGATCACCTTTAGTTAAATGACTCCATACAAATACCATAGCTGTACATGGTGCTGCTCCTAAAAGTACTGCCCCAGCAAGATAATCTTTAGCTAAATCTGGGGATATCCACTGCTTAAATACTATATTTAAGAAAAATCCCGCTATTAAATACATGGTAAAAGGTTTTATAAGCCAGTTTGTTACACAAGTAACTGTAAGTCCTTTTGGCTTCTTAGCGGCCTTTACAATACTAGAAAAATCTATTTTAAGCATCATTGGATAAATCATTAGCCATATAAGTATAGCAACTGGTATTGAAACCTTAGCGTACTCAAACTTATTTAAAGTTTCAGGAATAACTGGCAGCACCTGTCCAATAACAACACCAAGTACTATACATATAGCTACCCATAAAGTTAAATATCTTTCGAAAAAACCTATACCTTTATTTTCTTTATTCTTTGCACTCATGATTCCCCTCCAAATATTTTATTACTTTTTCTTTATCTTCTCTTAATTCTTCACAAGTAAATGAACTACTCTTGTACTTTTTTAGCTTTTCTATATCTCCAGCACATAAATCACTCTCATCAAACTTATTTCTCAAGTAAGAATAAAGCAGCTCATTCTCAATTATAAATTCTCTGTGTATATCATAATATACCCACTGAGCCTTTTTCTCTCCGCTAATCATTTTCAAACTTTTTAGTTTGTTTAAATGCCTTGATGCATTAGATTGAGTAATTCCAAGTATGCTTTCTATCTCGCATACACAGAGTTCTCCTTCTTTTAATATGTTAAGTATTCTTATTCTATTTTCATCTCCTAGTGCTTTAAATATCTCTACGAATTCCATCTTTTCACTCCTTTGCATGATTATATTCGTTTATACTCATATACTATGCTTTGTTTGCTTTTTTGTCAACAACTTTATCTTACTTCTCAACATATTTTTATACCTTTACGCTTACAATATTTTAACATGTTGATTTTAATAATGTTATATAACAATAATTTTTTAAAAAATCTATTTTTTAAAAAATCACCATAACCTTAACATAAAAATGAAGATACAAATTAGTACTTTTTATACTCATACTAATTTGTATCTTCATTTTTTATATAAGTTTCTCCATAACAGTTACATTTCAAGCATTTCAGTATTATTTCTTGATCTAGTTTCTAGAGTAGCAACTCTATCCTCAATACCTTGATTATAAATACTTGTTATATATGAAATGTCTTCAATTTTTGCTTTTCTTACTTTATAATTCATATATATCACCTACTTATATGCTTTAACATGGGCACCTGCATAAGCACCATCAAGCAAATTGGCATCTATTTTACTATATACATCACCTAAGTTTTTTTGCTTTGCTATATCTTCAATAATTTCTTTAGTATATATATTTACTGGTGTGATGTCAACTTCCTTAAAGCCGACCTTTTTAAGTATATCTATATATACATCTATATATAATGCGCCTGCAATGCATCCTACCCACATTTCAGCACTTTGCTTAATATCTTTGGGAACTTTTTTTAATTGAACAATATCTGCTATAGCGATTCTGCCGCCTTTCTTTAAAACTCTATAGGCTTCCTTTAAAGCAACTTCTTTATCTTCACATAAATTTATTACACAGTTTGAAGTAATAACATCAATAGTTTCATTTTCAAGAGGAATATCCTCAATATAACCTTTTATAAATTCTACATTGTTTACTCCCATTTTTTTCTTATTTTTATTTGCCAGTTCCAACATTTCATTCGTCATATCAAGTCCATAAACTCTTCCTTCTTCCCCCACATACTTAGCAGATATAAAAGCATCTATTCCTCCACCGCTCCCTAAATCTAAAACTGTTTCTCCTTTCTTAAATGCCGCCAAAGCTACTGGGTTAGCACAGCCTAAAGAAGCATTTACAGCATCCTCTGGTAAACCTTCCAAGTACTCCTTTGTGTAAATATTTGAATTATTAGTAACATCACCGCAACAAGCAGTTCCACACCCACAAGATGCCTTTGAATTATTACTTACTTTCTTCGCAATTCCACCATAATAAGATTTTACTTTACCTTTTATATTCTTACCCATTCCTTATACCCCTTTCATTAGCAACACTTATTTTGCTTTGCAGCTTCAATTATTAACTGTAAACTCTCTAGTACTTGCTCTCTCTTTTCTTTTGGTATAGAAGAAAGAATGCCCCCATAATACTTTTCCATGCTATTTTCAATATTATCAAATACCTTAATTCCTTCATCTGTTAATTTAATTGAGATATATCTTCTATCTTTCGGATGTAACTCTCTAATTGCTAAACCTGAATCTACTAATTTGTTAATAGTTCTACTCATTGTGCTTTTATCTAATGTCAATAGTTCAGCCAGTTCATTTAGCGATATGTCTTTTGCTCTACCTATCTCAACAATAGCATGACATTGAGAAACAGTTGTTCCACAACATGTGGCTTCACTTTCTTCTAATATCCCTAAGTTTCTAACAAGAACTCTAATTAGTTCTCTCAAATAGTGACTTTCTTTGTTATCCATTTTACCACCTCTACATTCATTGTAATGCGAAACAGTTGTATATTGCAACTATTTTTTATGTAAATATTCCGACATCTATTTGTATACCAGAAACGATGTCGTATTATTTCTAAACTAATAACTATAGGTTTTTAAAAAATTTGCACAAAATATATCCTATAAATAGCTTAACAACATAATTATCAGTAATGATTACTTAACTTTAGCATTTACTTGTTTTTTCAAAATTCTACAGATTCTATACATCTTTATGTATCTATCATTGAAAAAATAATTTTTTGTTGTTTCAATTTTTCTTTTTCTAAATAAAAAATCATGGAAGATTCAGTATTAAAAACTGATATCTTGCCATGATTTTTTATGTCAACTTTATTTGTTCTAGGTGGACTTTATTTGTAGTGTACAGGGCACAAAACCTATATAAGCATTTTGGGCTCTATTCAACCGTAACAGATTTTGCCAAATTTCTAGGCTTATCCACATCGCAACCTTTTTCTATTGAAATATAGTAAGATAAAAGTTGTAATGGAATTACTGAAAGTATTGGTGCTACTATTGGCATAACTCTTGGTATATAAATAACTTCATCAACGCTCTTTTCTATAGCGTCATGTCCTTCCATTGCTACTGCTATAACCTTTGCTCCTCTTGTCTTTACTTCTTTAATGTTACTTAACATTTTTTCAAATAAGTACTCTTGAGTTGCAAGAGCAATCACTGTTGTGTTATCTTCTATTAGTGCTATTGGTCCATGCTTAAGTTCTCCTGCTGCATAAGCTTCTGAATGTATATAAGATATTTCTTTAAGCTTTAGTGAACCTTCCATTGCTACTGCATAATCAAGCCCTCTTCCTAAGAAATACATATCTTGATCCATACATATCTTTTTAGCAAATTCCTTTACCTTATCTTTTTGATTTAGCACTTCAGCTGCTTCTTCTGATAAGTTTAAAAGAGCACATTTAATTTTATCTATTTCTGAAGTTCTTACACTTCCTTTATTTTCTGCAAGGTATAGAGCAATTATATACATAGCTATGAGCTGAGTTACATAAGCTTTTGTTGAAGCAACAGCTATTTCTGGTCCTGCCCAAGTATATAATATATCATCTGCATCTCTTGCAACTGAACTTCCTACTACATTAGTAACTGCTATAACTCTTGCATTTTGAGATTTAGCAAGTCTTAAAGCTGCTAGAGTATCTGCTGTTTCTCCTGATTGACTTATAACTATCATAAGTGTTCTTTCCGTTATAAGTGGTTCTCTATATCTAAATTCTGAAGCAACTTCTACTTCAACTGGTATTTTAGCAAGTCTTTCTATAGCGTATTTACCTACAACACCTGCATGATAAGCAGTTCCGCAAGCCACTATATATATTTTGTCTATATCAGCTATTTGTTCTTTTGTAAGTGTTATACTATCCAAACTAATTCTTTGACCTTTAGCTACTCTTGAAGTTAAAGTATCCTTTATAGCTTTAGGCTGTTCATGAATTTCTTTTAACATGAAATGATCATATCCGCCTTTTTCAGCTGCATCTGCATTCCATGTTACGTGAAATACATCTTTTTTAATTTCTTTTTTATCAAAATCGAATAGTTTTACTCCACTTTCTTCTATAAGCACAAATTCATTATCTTCAAGTAAATATACTTCCCTTGTATGATTCAAAACAGCAGGAATATCTGAAGCTATAAAGCTTTCACCTTCACCTATTCCAACTATTAGTGGGCTATCTTTTCTAACTGCTACAAGCTTATTTGGCTCTTTCTTGCTAACTACACCTATAGCATAGCTTCCTTCCATTCTTTTAACTGCTTTTATTACAGCATCTAATAGATCTCCTTCATAGTAATAATCTACAAGATGAGGTATAACTTCTGTATCTGTTTCTGACTTAAACTTATATCCTTCTGATGTTAACCATTCTTTTAGAATCATATAGTTTTCAATAATACCGTTGTGAACGACAGCTATTGTTCCATCTTCATTTGTATGAGGATGTGAATTTAAATCTGATGGCGCTCCATGAGTTGCCCATCTTGTATGCCCAATCCCTACATGTCCATTTAATCTATTCTCTTCAAGTACTGCTTCAAGATTTGAAAGTCTTCCTTTGCATTTTCTAACAACTACTTTTTCATCTTCAACAACTGCAACCCCTGCAGAGTCATAACCTCTATATTCAAGTTTTGATAGTCCTTCTACTAAAATATCTGATGCATTTTTATTTCCTAAATATCCTACTATTCCACACATATGCAATTCTCCCTTTTTGCTAATTTTTATTTTGTAAGCATTTTTATTAAATGCTCTTTAAGGAAAGCTTGTATTGTTGGTACCTGACTGGATTTGTACTAAAGATTACTCCTCAGTTTTGCCAGTCTTTATCGGTAGTACTATACCGTGGGGCATCCGCCGAAACTTCGATACTCCCCACCCTCGTCAACTTAAGCAGGCGTTCCAAATCTGCGATTTGGTTATGATCACTTACTCAGACGTTAGTCTGAGCTTTCTTTGTACTGCTTGAGTTCTGGCGCTTTTATTTAAATATATACTCTCATGTCCCTCCTTTCCACTAAACTTTTTTTGACAAGCTTCCTATCCATTATATTTTACATTATATTATACGTCAATAATATTCATTCCGTTTCATATTTTATTCACCAAATGTTAAAAAGTCTATAAGTAAATTATACATTTTATCTCAAAATAAAATAAAGCACCCTAAATTTAGGTACTTTATTTTATAATTCCGTATTATCCTTATTATTAATTTGCTTTTTCTTCGATTTTTTTTGCAAGTGAATGTGCTATTTCATCTAGTTCTGCTTGATCTTCACCTTCTAGCATAACTCTAACTAAAGGTTCTGTTCCTGAAGGTCTTATTAAAACTCTTCCAGAGCCGTTTAGTCTTTCTTCTATTTTTCTTATTTCTGCAGCTATTTCTTCATCTTTTTCATGAATATCTTTCATATCATTAGGTACCTTTGCATTAACTAAAACTTGTGGAAGTTTAGTCATCATTGATGCTAATTCTGATAGGCTTTTGCCAGTCTTTTTCACTACAGAGGCTATTTGAAGTCCTGTAACAAGACCATCCCCAGTAGTGTTATAATCTAAAAATATTATGTGACCTGATTGCTCTCCACCAAGCTTATATCCGCCCTTAACCATTTCTTCAAGGACATATCTATCTCCAACTTTAGTTTTTATAGTGGATATTTTCTCTTTGTTGAAGGCTAAATCAAGTCCTAAATTACTCATGACAGTTACAACTACCATATTATCTTTAAGTTTACCTTGTTCCTTTAAGTTCTTTCCACAAATGGCCATTATAAAATCACCATCTATAAGTCTGCCTTTTTCATCTACTGCAAGACATCTATCTGCATCTCCATCAAAAGCAAGCCCAAGGTCACATTTTTCACTTATAACATAATCTATTAAGCCTTGTGGATGAGTTGAACCACATTTTTCATTTATATTTATTCCATTTGGCTTGTTGTTTATTACATGAACTTCAGCACCTAATTCTTCAAAGGCTTCTACTGCCGCTTCATAAGATGCTCCATTTGCACAATCAAGAGCTATTTTAAGACCTTTTAAATCTACATCTATAGTTGACTTTGCAAATTCTCTGTAGTCATCTAATGCAGATTCACTTATAATTTTTCTTCCTAAATTAGCTCCTGTAGGGGATGGTACCC
Source organism: Clostridium sp. JNZ J1-5 (assembly GCF_053901425.1). Lineage (NCBI taxonomy): Bacteria > Bacillati > Bacillota > Clostridia > Eubacteriales > Clostridiaceae > Clostridium > Clostridium sp. JNZ J1-5. Next base: position 1,619,228 of record NZ_CM132773.1, read on the forward strand.
CTTCAAAATTATTTTCAATTATATTTTGTATTCTATCTTCTAATTCATCGCTTAATTTATAACCATTTCCATTAAAGAACTTGATTCCATTATATTCTACTGGATTATGGGAAGCTGAAATCACAACACCTGCATCTGCATTATACTTTCTTGTAAGGTAAGCTATAGCTGGTGTTGGCACAACGCCTGCACAAATTGCTTCTGCTCCAACTGATAAAATACCTGAAACTAGTGCAGATTCTAACATGTCTCCTGATATTCTTGTATCCATTCCAACTAATATTTTAGGTTTATGAGTTCCTTCAGTTAGCACAAATGCTCCAGCTCTTCCTAGTTTATATGCAAGTTCAACTGTTAGCTCTTCATTAGCAATTCCTCTTACTCCATCTGTTCCAAACAATCTACTCATTTTGTTACCTCTCTTTACACATGTTTTTATACACATTCCTTCTAATTATATTACATATTTATCATTATAACAATATGAGTAAATTTACCTGTATTACAATATTATCTTCACTTTTGTTCCATCAGAAGCATTGACATTAACTATCTCCATGCCTTTATATTTATTCAAAACTTTTATAGCTCTATTCAGCTCTTCAAAATCTATAGCATCCAAATATCTCATTTCACCATTAGGCATATATTTTTTAATCCCATGTCTAGCCATGACTTTAAAAGCAAGGCTTAGCACCCATAAGGGTGCTGGTATTATACATCTAAATTTTCCACTGGTTTTTATATGCACTCTCATTTTTTCACCTTACTCAATAACTACTTCTACTATATCTCCATTAGCGCTTTTTACATCTACTATTTTTCCATTTATGTCATTATCAATTGCACTTGATATAATATTCATGTCTATTTCGTAGCCATTTTCCCCTTTCATACTCATGCCAGGTATCTTGCTACCCACATTAAGCATTGCTTTAACAAATTTAATAGGCAGTTTTACATCTACATTGTCACCTTTTACAGACCTAACTTTTATCTTTAGCATTTTTTCTTGATTTGTTTTTTTATCTAGTATTATAGTATCTAAACTCTCATTCTCTTTTTCTTTTATTGCAGATATAAGTTCTGTTGCCTTATCAGCATCGATTTTTCCCTCTTCTACCATTTTTAAAATTCTTGATATATCTTCTTTCATTTAAATTACCCCCTATATTAATTTAAACCTACTCTGGAAATTCTCCATCCTTTAGCACCTTTAAAGCTTCTTCTGGAGAGATTTCTCCTTTTTCTAACATATCTAATACTTCCTTGTTGCTTACTTTAGGCTTTTTGTTTAGAGAATATCCTAATGCTACAATTACATCATCAAGCTTTGCCCTTACAGTTGGATAGGATATCCCCATCTCTTTTTCAACATCTTTAATACTTCCTCTGCATTTCAAAAACACTTCTGCAAATTCCAATTGTTCATTACTTAGGTATGCAAATTTAGATAGCTCAAATTCATTTTCTATAATTGTCCCACACCTATTACACTTAAGCTTTGTTATTTTTAAACTTGAATTACACACTGGACATTTACTTAACATTTTATATCCCATATATTCACCCCTTTTTTCTTATTTAGAATTATTTTAGATATTAAAGGTCATCAATAATCTTTAAAACATAGCCTTATATTGTTTTTATTTCTTTATTTGAAGCCATTAATAAAGTTATAAATATCATTATAATTCCTGATGCCACTGGTAATATATATACAGGAATTTTTTCTATAAGAAGTCCTGATAATATTAGTCCAATTGGATTTATCCCCATAGCTATTGTCTGTAAGAGTCCAAATATTCTTCCTCTTATATTATCAGGAGTTTCTCTTTGCATAATTACAAATATAGGTATATTAACATATACAATTGAAATTCCCCCTATAAGTAAAAAGACAATATAGTATATAAAGTGTACAGACTTGCTAAGTTCCACAAATCTAGGTAAAACAGGTAGAGCTATAGATATGCATATAACACTTATGAACATAATTCCTATAACTAAGGATTTATATTTTTTCTCTTTTTCTGGAAGCATTGATAGTATAATTGAGCCTATCATCATTCCCAGTGGAATCATTGCTTCCAATATTCCAAATTTTCTAGGCGATAAGTTTATAATGTTATTAACTATATAAGGAAAAGGCACCGTTACCCCTAATGCTAAGAAAAAATTTAGAAAAATTGAAAATCCAAATATAATTGATAGTACCTTTCTTCCTTTTAAAAATGTAAATCCCTCTTTAAATTCCTCTGAAAAACCTTTAATAACTTTATCTTTCTCTCTATTTTTATCTTCCTTTTCAACTTTATTTAGATTAAAATCAATAAACATTTCTGATATACCAGACAATACAAAAGAAATAGCGTTAACTACCAAAAATAATTTTATATCTACAAGTGCAAAAATTATTCCTCCTAAAAAAGGACCGCCAATTTGTGCCATAGATGATACTGCTTGATTTAGTGAATTTACCTTAACCAGACTTTTATCATCTACTATATTAGGTATAGAAGCTCCCATAGGAATATCGAAGAATGTATTGCATGTGTTTAAAAGTAAGTTGGCTATATAGATATACGATACCTTAAGTCCATTTATTGATGCCACTGCTGCAAGCGCCAAAATGACTACTCCACTTAATATATCCATGGCAACTACTATCTTTTTTCTGTCTACCCTGTCAGATATAACTCCTGCCACTGGGCCTAATATTATTCTTGGAAGCATACCAAAAACTAATGTCATAGAAAAGGCTGCTGAAGAACCAGTTGTCTTTAAAACATAAAGCCCTATGGCAAAATTATATATTTGACTGCCAAATAAGGAAACTAATCTTCCTAGAAGTAATAAAATGATATTAGATGTTAACCTTGGATTCCCCTTAACCTTTAATTCTGAATTGATCTCTTTTTCAAATTCCACCCCATTCTCCCCCTATTTCATATATAAACATGCTCTTATAACATATTTATCCTAATATGTTATATTGTTATTATAAGATATTAAATTAATAATTTCAATACTAAAATTAAATATATTAATATATTTTTTATTTTTATTAATTTTATTTAAGTATATAATCAATATATTTAATTTACAACTAAATTATTATCTATAAAATCATTCCATTAGCAACTACATCTATTATATTTAAATCATTCTTATTTACTATAACAACATCCCCGTCATTTCCGCATTTAATTCTTCCTTTCCTATTTAACTTTAATGCATCAGCCACATTGGATGTTATTACTTTAATAGCAGTTTGTATTTCTATATTTTCTTGTAGTATAGCGTCCTTAACTTCATCATATAAAGAACTTATCTTTCCTATACCACTACCAATGTGTTCTCCTTTGTCATTAAATAGCGGAAGACTTCCTTGAGCATCTGAAGAAAAAGTAACATTCTTAATATCTATACCTTCATCTAAAAGTCTTTTAAGCCCTTTACTGCATTTAACTTCTCCTTCCTCTATAAACTTAGGAATAGTGCTAGTGGTAAAATCTATTCTGCCTCCTAATTTTACGTATTCCATACCTTCTTTAAATAAGTCTTCATTTCTATTTATATGAGTTGGCAAAAATTGAGTTATTGGTATTTCTGTATTTTTTGTAATTTCTATTAAGTGCTTTAATTTATCTTTTCCATCTCCCATGTGAATATTGATTATACCTGCTTTTCCTGCAAGAATTCCCCCTCTTCTTGCATCTGAAGCAAGCTCTACAATCTTTTCTAAAGTAGGTTGAGAACCTCTGTGGTCAGCTAGTGCCACTTCTCCTACCCCTATTATTTTATCTATAAGTATTATATCCTCTTCAATACTTGCCATTAGTGGTTTAGGAGGTATTTTATAAGAACCTGTATATATGAAAGTACTTATTCCTTCTTCTTCAATAGCATTTGCCTTTGCTAGCAAACTTTTCATACTTCTCGTTACTCCATCAGTTCCAAGACACCCAACCACTGTTGTAACTCCAGCATTAACTATATCTCTAAAATTTATTTCAGGAGTTCTTGTTCTAAATCCACCTTCTCCTCCTCCCCCTAGGATATGTACATGACAATCTATAAATCCTGGAAAAACTATTCTGTTTGATGCATCTATAACTTTAATAGGTACATTACTTCCTGAAAGTTCAATTTTATCCCCTATATATTCTATTTTATTTCCACATATCAACAGATCCTTTTTACCTATATATTCTGGTGAATATATTTCTCCATTTTTAATTAAAATCATCATAATCTTTACTCCATTCTATTTTAATAAATTTATATACCAACTTACTTAAATTATATTGAAACATAACCTTATTTATATTTTATAACGTTTCATATTTATATTAAATAACTTGTTATATTAAGCTATATTTTATACTTTTCTGAATAAGTGAAAGTATTAAGCTAATAATAATTGTATATTTGGAGGTGATTTCATTGAAAAGGTTATTATATATTACCGTTAATTCAAAGCCAGAAGAGATGTCCACTAGTAAGACAGTAGGTAGGGATTTTGTAAATCGTTTTATTGCCAAAAATCCAGATTGCATTGTAGAAGAACTTGACCTTTATAATGAGGACATTCCTGAAATAAATCATGTTATATTTTCAGGAAGGGCAGAGCCTGTTTCAGGTGCCCAATACGGTGCTCTATCAGAACAGGATAAAAAGTCCGTAGATAGAATTAATTTTTTATGCGATCAATTTTTAAATGCAGATACATATGTAATTGCTGCACCTATGTGGAGTGTAAGTTACCCTTCCAGACTTAAAAGGTATTTAGACTGTATTATTCTTAATAATAAAGTAATCAGTATAACTCCTGATGATGTTATGGGACTTTTGGATGATAAAGAAAGGGATATGGTTTATATCCAATCTTCTGGCGGAGTTTATCCAAAAATTTTTAATGGAAAATTCAATCATGGTGTAGATTATCTTCACGATATATTTAAATTCTTGGGTATAAGTAGATTTGAAAAGATACTAGTTCAAGGAGTAGATGACCCATCTATTGGTAAAGGTGAAGCTATTAATAAAGTTTCTGATAATATTGATAATGTTGTAAATAAACTTTCTGATAAAACCTTATTAAATGTCTAAAAATCTTAATTTCCTAATTGTTGATTATAAAAACCATAACAGGACAGAATCTTGCCCTGTTATGGTTTTATTTTTCTAAATTAATTTCATATAACTTGTATATAAACATAAAACTTGCTTTTACTTAATATAATCTGCCCCTATTTCAATAGCCTTTTTATTAACTTCAAAGAAACTCTCCTTACCATGATCTTTAAGTGAAGATAATATAGCATCTATTGTTACTATTTTAGTTTTCTTTACTAATGCTCCTAAAAGCACCATGTTAGCTATCTTTTTATTACCTATTTTCTCTGCTTCACTTTGAGCTGGTATACTAATTATATTAATATCTTCTCTAATAGGTAGCTTATCTATTAGATCACTATCCATTATCAATAGCCCATTTTTCATTAGTAATGGTTCAAATTTCTCTAAAGAAGGTCTATTCATAACTATTACAGTAGACGGATTTGTGATTATTGGAGAACCTACCAGGTCCTCTGATATAATTACTGAACAGTTGCAAGTACCTCCTCTCATTTCAGGACCATAAGAGGGAAGCCAAGATACATTCATATCACTATCCATTCCAGCATAGGCTAAAAATTTCGCCATAGACAAAATTCCTTGACCACCAAAACCTGCAAATATTATCTCTTCAGATACCATACTACTCCACCTCCTTTGTGCTGTCTTTTTTAACACCTAGAGGATAATAAGGTATCATATTATTAGAAAGCCATTCCAAAGATTCTTTAGGTGAAAGTCCCCAGTTAGTTGGACAAATAGACAGCACTTCTACAAGAGAAAATCCTTTTCCTTGAATTTGATTCTCAAATGCCTTTTTTATAGCTTTCTTAGCCTTTATAATGTTTGGAACAGAATCTACAGAAACCCTCTCTACATAGCAGGCACCAGTTAAAGTTGCCAGCATCTCAGCTACTCGTATAGGATGTCCTGCTGTTTTTACATCTCTTCCATAAGGAGACGTTTCAGTTACTTGACCTGGAAGTGTAGTAGGCGCCATTTGTCCACCTGTCATTCCATATATACAGTTGTTTACAAATATAGTTGTTATATTTTCTCCTCTTGTAGCCGCATGTACAATTTCAGCAGTTCCGATAGCTGCTAAATCTCCATCCCCTTGATAAGTAAAAACTGTTGAATCTGGTTTGGCCCTTTTTATACCAGTAGCAACAGCAGGAGCTCTTCCATGAGCAGCCTCAAACATATCGCAAGCAAAATAATCATAAGCAAGAACTGCACATCCAACAGGAGCAACTCCTATGGTTTTATCTAAAATTCCAAGTTCATCTATAGTCTCTGCTACTAATCTATGAATAATTCCATGGGTACATCCCGGACAATAATGTGTAGGAATATCTAGTAAAGCCTCTGGGCGTTTAAATATCACATTCATTATTTTACACCCCCTATAAGTTCTTTAACTTTAGTTAAAATATCCTCTGGATGAGGTACCATTCCACCAGCCCTGCCATAGAAAGAAACCTTCTTCCTTCCTTCAACAGCTAATCTTACATCCTCTACCATTTGACCACAACTCATTTCTACACTTAGGTATCCATATCTTGTATGATCAATTGTCTTTTCAAAGGCTTCATCTGGGAAAGGCCACAATGTTATTGGTCTTAACAAGCCAAGTTTTATACCTTCATCTTCTGCAAGCTTTATAACATTCTTACATATTCTCGAAGTGGTTCCATATGCCACGAATATTAAATCATTTTCTCTGTCACACTTATATAACTCATATTTTATTTCATTATTTTTAATTTCTTTATATTTTTTTGAAAGATGTTCATTATGTTTTTCAAGGAGTTCTGGTTGTAAGTATAATGAATTTATTACATTATGTTTCTTTCTTCCTCTAAGGCCATCAGCTTTCCAATCATCTTTACTTGGAAGCTCTCTTTGTACTCTTTCTTTAAATTCAACAGGTTCCATCATCTGTCCTAACATACCATCTCCCATTATCATGCACGGAGTTCTATATATATCTGCTACATCAAAAGCTTCCTGTATCAAATCAACCATCTCTTGAATAGAGGCTGGAGCGTAAACTGGCATATGAAAATCTCCATGAGCTCCACCTTTTGTTGCTTGAAAATAGTCTGATTGTGCAGGTTGTATACTACCAAGTCCTGGGCCACCCCTTACTATATTTATGATCACACAGGGTAATTCAGCTCCTGCAATATATGAAATTCCTTCTGCTTTTAAGCTAATTCCTGGACTCGAAGATGATGTCATGCACCTTGTACCAGTTCCAGCACACCCATATACCATATTAATAGCTGCTATTTCACTTTCTGCCTGTAAAAATGTTCTTCCAATTTTAGGCATTTTTCTAGATAAATAAGCCGCTACCTCTGTTTGAGGTGTTATCGGATAACCAAAAAAGCATTGACAGTTTGACTTAATGGCAGCCTCCCCAATGGCTTCGTTTCCTTTCATTAAAACCTTTTTACTCATTGATTTCCCCCCCTATTTTTCCACTGTAATAACACAATCTGGACACATTTTCCCGCAGGAAGCGCATCCAATACATTTGCTCATTTTGTCTTCTGTAACTACTGCCGGATGATACCCTCTTACATTCAGCTTGTCTGAAAAAGATATAATTTTCATCGGACATGCACCTATACAAAGTCCACACCCTTTACATCTGTCTTCTCTAAAAGTGACTTTTGCCATAAATACTCCCCCTTTTTAAATGTATTTTAATATTTTAGTATTCCCATGGCTTTTTCATAAAAATGTCAATGGGATATATTTCTCCTCCTAATTTAAAATTCAGTTTTTCTACTAAATCCTTTCTGCAAACTGTATATTTATATGAAATTTTCAAATACTCAGATAATTTTTTTACTAATTCATCTCCATATAAAATATCCTCTATTTCTGTTTCATTACCTAAGTTTGTATTTGATATTAAATGAGTAACTTTTAGTCTAGAAGCTCCTTCTATAGATCTTATATACTCTTCTGTGCTTTTTATATCCGATGTAAGAGGCCTATTATTATTTATAACAAAGTACATTTCATATGGTTCCTCTTTAAAATATCTATTATATTGTCCAAGAACCACTGCCCCTGCTTCGTCTCCACCTACATCTATTACCACTTCATAGCTCTTATCATTAAACACTGAGTTAACCTCTGCAGGAACTACCATAAGCTCAGCATTAACATAGTTAGATTGTGAACTTATTACCTTAACTCCATTAGCTTCAAGAAAATCCTTAATGCCTCTCACACAAAAGTATGGATTAACTATATCTATATCTACTATTGCAACCTTCTTACCATCTTTGGCCAGGTTCAAAGCATAATTTATGGCTATTTCTGTCTTCCCACTGCCGAAATGTCCTGTAAATATCCTTATTCTGCTCATTTTATCACCTTACCCTTTTATATAATATAATTTTTTAAAAATTCTTAATAATCTTGCAATAATTTAAATATATTATATCTTATTAGCTATATATAATCAAAATTTAATATTGTTATATAATCTAAATTTAATAAATAAAAAAACAAAGGTAATTTTATATCACCTTTGTTTTTTATCTATTTTTTATTTCTTTTAATATTCTTTTGCTTCTTCTTCACCATTTAAAACTCTTATTGCACCTTGTGCTAGAGCTAATAATTCATCCTCTCCTGGATAAACAGTTATTGGTGCAATAAATGATATTTTTTCTTCTAATCCCTTTACAACTTTCTTGCTATATGCTATTCCACCTGTAAGAATTATTGAATCTACTTTACCACAAAGCACAGGGGCACACTTTCCAATTTCTTTTGCAACCTGATATACAAAAGCATTAAATATTAATGTAGCATTTTCATCACCTTTTTCTACCATAGCCTCTACTTCTCTAAAGTCATTTGTTCCAAGGTATGCTACTGCTCCACCTTTTCCGTTAATCTTTTTCTTTAGTTCTTCTAAAGTATAATCGTTAGAATGAGCCATCTTAACTAAATCACCAATAGGAACTCCACCGCTTCTTTCTGGTGAGAATGGTCCTTCTCCATCTAATGCATTGTTAACGTCTATAATTCTTCCATTTTTATGAGCACCTACTGATACTCCTCCACCCATATGAGTTACTATTAAGCTTAAATCTTCGTATTTTATATTATTTTCTTTAGCATATCTCTTTGCTACTGCTTTTTGATTTAAAGCATGGAAAATACTCTTTCTTTCAATTTCAGGTATTCCTGATACTCTAGCAACTTCATCTAACTCATCCACTACAACAGGATCTACAATAAATGCAGGTATATTTAATGATTTTGCAATTTCATTGGCAATTATTCCGCCTAAGTTTGAAGCATGTTGTCCTTGAACACCTGATTTTAAATCTTCAAGCATTTTTTCGTTAACGGCATAAGTTCCGCCTTCTATAGGTCTTAAAAGTCCACCTCTACCTACTACTGCATCCAATGTATTTATATCAAAATTCTTTTCTTTTAAAACATTTAAAATGACTTGTTTTCTAAATTCAAATTGATCATAAATATGTTCATATTTTTCTATTTCCTCTGAAGAATGTCTTAATGTTTCTTCTAATATTTGATTTTCATCATCATAAACTCCAATTTTAGTTGAAGTGGATCCTGGATTAATAATTAATAATTTGTATCCCATTATAGTTCCTCCCTATGTGTTTAGCCTATAAACTTTTATTTATATGTTGTAAGTTTGTTAATTTTTTGATTATTTTATAGTCTCTATGCCTTGCTTATTCTTTAATCTCAAACTTTTTTACTTATTATGATTTGAAATAAGTCCTGCTAGAGCTATAGAATACATTTTAGCTTCATGAGAATCAGCTCTAGAAGTTAAAATTACTGGTGCTGATGTTCCTACTAAAATTCCACCATTCTTTGAATCTGTTGCATATGTTAAAGTCTTGTACATTATATTTCCCGCTTCAATATTTGGCATTAAAAGTATGTCTGCTTTCCCTGCTACAGGTCCTGTTACTCCCTTATGTTTGCATGCTTCTTCAGATATAGCATTATCAAGAGCTAGAGGTCCATCAATAACGCATCCCTTAATTTGCCCTCTATCACTCATCTTTGATAGGTTTGCAGCATCAAGTGTTGCAGGCATATCTGGATTTACTACTTCTACTGCGCAAACTGGAGCAACTTTTGGTATATCAACTCCAACTGCATGTGCTACCTTTACCGCATTCTCCACTATTTGTATTTTGTCTTTTAAAGTTGGATACATATTAAATGCTGTATCAGTTAGGAATATGAGCCTATCAAATTTTGAATTTTCAAATACTGCAACGTGAGACATCAATTTGCCAGTTCTAAGTCCTACCTCTTTATTTAAGACCGCTCTTAAAAAGTTTGCTGTAGTAATTAGACCTTTCATTACCATATCAGCTTTTCCTGTTGATACTAGTTCTACAGCTTTTAGTGCTGCTTTCTTGTCATCTTTTTCATCAATGATTTCGTAATCATTCATATCCATTCCTATTTTTAGACCTATGGATATTATCTCTTCCTTGTCTCCAACAAGTATAGCATTTGCTATATCATTGTCCTTAGCGTCCTTAATAGCCTCTAGAACTGGCTCATCTTGAGCTACTGCTACTGCTACTGTTCTAGTGTCTTCTGTTTTTGCCTTTTCTATAATTTCTTTAAAGCTTTTTATCACAAATATCTCCTCCTGTATTTCTTATTATTACTAAATATGCTCATTTATGATAAATTTGATACTCCCCCGCTGATTGTTAATTTATTAACACAATCATTATTATATTTTACCAAAAAAAATCTTTAAATACTAGTAGGTAAATTTAACAAAATATAATTAAATTTTGTTAAATTTTTATAATTACTACTAGCATTTAAAGATTTTATCTGATGACTACCATCCGTAATACTCCATTTGAAGCAAAGAATCCTCTTTATAACGGCGCGTATTCTTTCATTATACTTTCTGCAGATTTTAGTCCATCAACTGCAGCTGACATAATTCCTCCTGCAAATCCAGCTCCTTCTCCTGAAGGGTATAATCCTTCTAATGATATGCTTTGGAGTTTTTCATTCCTTTCAATTTTAACAGGAGCTGATGTCCTTGTTTCTATTCCTGTCATAATTACATCTTCTGATGCAAATCCTGGTATCTTATTATCAAACTGAATTAACCCCTCTTTTAAAGTATCTATTACTCCTTTTGGAAGACATTTTCTAAGGTCTTCAAAACGATATCCTGGTCTATATGTAGGCTTTATATTACCTAGCTTAGTCGATACTTTATCCTTTAAAAAATCACCTACTAGCTGAATAGGAGCTGAATATCCTCCCCCACCTAAATTATATGCAAGACTTTCATACTGTCTTTGAAATTCCATACTCTTAAGTGGCATATTCCCTGAAAAGTCATTTTCTCCAACCGTAACAACAATAGCTGAATTAGAATTATCTTTATTTCTAGCATGATAGCTCATTCCATTTGTTACAAGTCTTCCTTCCTCTGAAGCTGCTGCTACTACATCTCCACCTGGACACATACAAAAACTATAAACTGCTCTATTTGTTATATTGCTTGTATAGGATAATCTATAATCTGCAGCTCTAAGTTTTGGATGATCTGCATATTTACCATATTGATTTTCATCAATAAATCTCTGAGAATGTTCTATTCTAACCCCTATGGCAAAAGGTTTAGTTGTCATAAATATTCCTCTTTTAAACAGCATTTCGTAAGTATCTCTAGCACTATGTCCTAGTGCTAATATAAGTGTTTCACAGGGAATCTCTTCCCCATTTACAATTATACCTACAAGCTTATTTTCTTTTATCTTAATATCTTCTAATTTGCTATTAAATTTAACTTCTCCACCTAATTGCTTAATTTTTTCTCTTATGTTTTTAACTACATCTTTAAGTATATCTGTACCTATATGTGGTTTGCCCATGTACAGTATTTCTTCTGGAGCTCCAGCCTTAACAAATTCATTAAGTACAAAATTACATCTATTGTCCTTAATTCTTGTTGTAAGTTTTCCATCAGAAAAGGTTCCTGCTCCTCCTTCTCCAAATTGGACATTAGAGTTTAAATTTAGCTGGCCGGTTTGCCAAAATTTTTCTACTGCATTAGTTCTATCTTCAACCTTCTCTCCTCGTTCTATGACTATAGGTTTATATCCATTCTTCGCTAGCTTAAGTGCAGCAAACATGCCTGCCGGTCCCATTCCTATAACTATAGGTCTTTCTTTCATCACTTTATTGCCGAATATAAACTCTTCAGTTATACTTTCTTTTTCTATTTTTATATCCTTATTATTTGCTCTTTCAACAACTTTAAATTCATTTTCACATTCTACTTCAACACTATAGTTAAATTTTATATTATTCCTTTTTCTCGCGTCTATTGACTCTTTAACTATTCTAAAGCTTTTAATATCTTTATCATTAACTTTTAGCCTTTTTGCAGCTTTTTTACGCAGTAAATTTATATCTTCATCTATATCTAATATTATATTGTTTACTCTAATTGCCATTATTATCCTCCAATATCTAAAGTGAAACTAAAGTTCACATAGTTTTCTATTCCATGTGAACTCTAGTTAAATAAATTCAGTTACTTGGTTTGTTGCTTGTTTCTTTACTATCTTGAGTTTTTTCTCCTACATTATCTCCAGTTTTTTCTTTAATGCTTGCTTTAACGAATTTATAATTTTGTGATATTATACTTATCCCTTGAGGAAGTTCTATATTTATAGGTACTGTATAATCCCCATTTACAAGAGATTCTAGATTTACATAACACTTTATTACATCATTAGTAAGCTTACCTATAGCGGTTTTACCACCTGATACAACAATAGATACGCTTTTTTTATCTAAATCAGCCGAATAAGCATTTTGTAAATTTACTACTTTAATATCTAGTGTTAGATTTTTCTCTACAACTCTATCCAAATTTATTTCACCATCAATAGTATCTGTACCATCTATCAATTTAATGTTTTTAGGTAATACTAATTTTATTTTTATTTTAGATTTTTCATCTTTTAATTTGCTTAAATCTATAGGTTCTGTATCTAGCTTATTTATAGCTAATAGTTCCTTTGGATCTCCTGTTATAATAATTTTTTCCTTACTAAGATTTATATTTCTTAAAATCAAATCCTTTGGTAAATCCCCAGTAGTTTTTACATTTACCCCTACTTCCTTTACTTTTTGAATAGGTACAGTTACATCCACTACTTTTGGATTTACTATTACTTCCTGGACCTCTCTTCCTTGTTCATCAACTGCTCTTAAAGGTGCGGTAAGATTAATATTTTTATCTGGATTGTCAAGTTCGACTTCAGCTATAGCTTTAGTTACAGAATTTACATATTGCTCTGCACCACTTATCAATGCAGTTTCAGGTTTTACTACTGGTACCCCATCATTAAATCCATTTTTTGAGTTTCCTTTTACTTTAACTTGTATAGGTACATTTTTTTCTGTGTAATTATCGACTTTTATGGAGATCCACATAGAGCCATCATTTACAATATTAATATCATTGTTAGGTCTTCTAATTATATTAATAGGTATTCTATTTTCTCCTTTTTTTAAGGCATAAACACTTAAATCAGCTGTTAATTTAAACTGTTCTGCTCTAACTGAATAAACTTCTGAAGGCTTTCCCATTACCTTTAAAGAAGTTGTAAATTTTTGATTGGGTACAATTGTCAATCCTGATTGTATTAGATAATCTTCATTTACAATTTCAATTGGAATATTTGAAATCTTGTATGTTATGTTTGTATTATCATCATTTGAAGTATATAGCCATAAAATAAAAGCAGCGATAATGCAACATATTTTTACGATTAATTGTCGTCTGCTCTTTTGAACCATGACTTCACCTTCTCCCTATATGTCATCTTTTTAACTTGCCTGTATTTAATAATTCTTATTAAGATATCCTTTAATCTATCTTTTGTATAATATCTAGTTAAATTACCATTTACCGTAAGGGAGATAACTCCTGTTTCCTCTGACACAATTATAACCAAAGAGTCTGAAATCTCAGAAATACCAATAGCAGCTCTATGCCTAGTACCTAATTGTTTGCTTATATTTGGATTATTAGTAAGAGGCAAAAAACATCCTGCTGCTGCAATTCTATCATTTCTGATTACAGTAGCTCCATCATGTAAAGGTGTATTTACAACAAATATGTTTTCTAATAACGCAGAAGAAATTTCCGCATCAATTTTTGTTCCAGTAGAAATTATATCTCCAAGACCAGTTGTTTGCTCAATTACAATTAGAGCTCCAGTTCTACTTTTTGATAAATTTTCTACTGCATTAGTTACTTCAGTTATAACTTCTTCAATTATTTCTTCATCTTCTAATATATGTTTATCTGTAAAAGCACTTCTTCCTATGTGTTCAAGAGCTTTTCTAATTTCCGGTTGAAATATAATAACAAAGGAAAGAACTCCTATTGTTATTGTCTTATTAAGTATCCAATTTAAAGTAGTTAAATGTAATAAACTACTAACAGGAATCAATAATATTATTAACAAAATTCCTTTTAATAATTGTTCTGCTCTTGTTTCATGCATAAGCATATAAAACTTATAAAAAATAAATGATACAACTATAATATCTAATATAGAATATCCGTTAATACTTTTAAGAGTATTAACTACCAAATTGATAAACTCCACTTTTTCTCACCTCACGGTCTCAATATATTATAATTATACACCATTGTTACTTTAATAATAATACAAAGGTTATTTAATTAACAAAATATTTAACAACGCTCTATAATGAATATTCAAGTTTTATGATATACTAGAATAATATTCTACCTATGTTAAAATAATATATATATTATTTTATTTACAAAGGAGTTGGTAAATTGAAAAAGCTAAATAGAAAACAATTAATTACATTAGCAATTATTTTTTCTGCTCTTATTGTAGGTATCGGTGTTTTTTCAGGAACATATTACTTTTTTATAAATAAATCTCACTCTTCTTATAAAAATAAAGTAAATGTTGAGGTAGCTAATATAACTAAAACAAATGAAAATTCCTCAAACTTTACAAAAGGTGAAACTATTGATACAGAGAAAATTATAAATAACCTCTCTGACTCAATTACTTCACTCCAAACTTCCTTATCTAAGTTAAAAAATTTAGTTGTTACAAATAAATATGAAAAAGATCATAAAAATATATTAGATGGCTTAGAAAGTAATATATCAATATATAAGCAAATATTTACAATATGTAAAGATTCAAAAAGTCCTAACTTAGGAAATTACATAACCCAGCTACAGAAATATAGAGATGACTGTATGAATTACTATACTCTTATATCTATAGAAGGTATTCATCTAACCTTGCCAAAAGAAAGTATAGAACTTATAGATAATACTATATCCTACGCTGAAAAACAAATACGCTTAAATGCAGATGAAAAAATTACACTTAGCCAAAATCATGATTTTTTAAAATCTCTAAACGATATGCTAAGTAAATTTAATGAAATAAAAAAAGATTACATGCCAGAAGTTTTAGATGCAAGATCTAAAACCAAAGGATATGATACCATTTTAAATGATATAACATCTTCTGAAGCTGTCATGGCAGACATAAGATCAAATGTATCAAATATTAGTATACCTAAGGATGCTTCATCTATATGTTCGGCTTTTATTAAAGTTTTAGATAATTACGATTTATATATACAAAGTTTTAAATATGCCGTTAAAACTGAAAGCTTAACTTCTACTGCTGGAGTAGAAAAAGATACTTCTCTAGATAAGTTGTATTCATCTTCTAAAGATAAACTTAAAGCTGCAGATGATGGCTTTAAAGATTTTATGAAGTTATATAATGAATTTAACGACAAAATATCATTGCAGTAACTATGCTGTTGTTAAATTTAATTATTTTTTGAATTATTTTTTTACGAATGGGAACAATATCAATAGCCTACTTTAAGCAATGCTCCACAAATTTTAAAGGAGAGGATAGTAAAAATGAAAAAATTCTTAGTTAGCATAATGGCTTTAATTACTATGTTAACTTGTTCATTTTATTATGCCAACGCTAAAATAATATGTGATTCTGAAACAAAAAATTTATATAAAGAAGAATCACAAGTTGTCACTGTTTTTAATGCTAAAGGAAAAAATGTTTATATAACAAATGATGATATACACTTAATGGCCCAAATTGTTTATGCAGAAAGTTGCGCAGAACCCTACGAAGGAAAGGTTGCTGTAGCATCAGTTATATTAAATAGACTTAAAGATGTAAAATTCCCTAATAGTATTGAAGGTGTTATTAAACAAAAAGCTGCCTTTTCTTGTGTTAGAGACGGCAAAATCAATGTAACTCCAGATGAAAATTGTTATAGGGCAGTAATGGATGCTCTAAGGGGTGCTGACCCTACAGGAAATGCTGTTTTCTTTTATAATCCAAAGATAGCCACATCCGCTTGGATGAAAAATATAAATAAAAAAAATCTTAAAGAAATAGGTAACCATGTATTTTTCATAGTAAAGTAATATATTTTTAACTAAAGAAGCGTGCACATATATTATAAAAAAAATTAAGGCAGTTCTAATTTTAGAACTGCCTCACTTCTTTTTTCAACATATTCCTATAATAACTAAAGTTTTAAATATAAAATAAGCTTCAATATAGTCTAAGATTTTTTTACTTAAAGTTCATCAACTGCAGTTAATGCAGCTACTTGACCTTCACCTGCAGCCTTCATATATTGATATGGTTTTCCTGTACAATCTCCAGCTGCATAGCATCTTTTTATGTTAGTTCTCATATGCCTGTCAACTTTTATATGATTGTCCTCGATTTCCAACCCTGGAACTAACTGGCCAGGAGATATGCTGTCTCTTAGAACAAATATACCATCTGTATCTAATGTTCTATCCTTTAAAACTAGTTGTGTTACTCTATCTGTACCAATTACTTCTACAGGCTTATCATTTATAATTTGTATATTAGAATTTAGTTCTAAATCTCCCCTGTACATAGGAACATAATATACATTAGAAGCAAGCTCACTAACATAGTTTGCCTCTTCTTCTGCCTCTTTATTATACCCTATTATAGTTACTGTTTTTTCCTTGTACAATGGGGCATCACATGTTGCACAATATCCTACCCCTTTACCTAGGAATTCTGCTTCTCCCTTTAATGGCTTTCCATATTCAATACCTGTAGCTAAAATTACTGATCTAGCTTCGTACATCTTTTGATTAACCATTAGTGCAAAATATTCTCCCATAGCATAAATAGAATCTATTCTCTCTTCTACTATTTCTACTCCCATATTATCAATATGCTTCTCAAAGTGTTCTTTTAGGTCTTTACCAGCTATATCATAAAATCCTAAATAATTGTTTATTTTAGGTGCTTTCATTATTTTAGGACTAAGATTTTTACTTCCAAAAACTATTATATTTTTATTTCTAATTTTGCAATTTAAAGCAGCTTCAAGGCCTGCTGGTCCACTTCCAACAATTGCTACATCATATCTTTCACTCATTTTTTACCTCCTAAATAAGTAAAGCCGACAATAGCTTATTATGCATTGTCGGTCCTACATTTAAACGTGTTTTGCAAGAGCACTTACAAAGTCTTGTTTTGGTCTAAATCCAACCATATTTTCTACGACTTCTCCATTTTTAAATACCATAACGTTTGGTATGCTTGCTATTCTATACTTTTGTGCTATTTCAGGATTTTCATCTACATTAATTTTGAAAAATTTAACTTTATCTCCCATATCTTCTGCTATTTCTTCTATTACAGGGCCTAACATTCTGCATGGTCCACACCATGGAGCCCAGAAATCTACCAATACTGCTGATTCTGAATTTATTACTTCTTGTATAAAATTTGATCCTCCGATTTCTCTTATCATATATTATCCCTCCATAAGAATCATTTATATACCTCTGTGGGGTATATTTCAATTCTAACTCTATTTTCCATTGTAGTCAAGTATTAAATTTTAATGTTTTAATACCTATACATAAATTATTGTATCCAAATATCTTTTTTTAAATACGATACACTGCTTTAAGTAATACATTCTCTATTTTTTCATAATAGACTGTATTATTGAATTATTGTATTGAGAATTTGGATATGTACTAGCAAGCTTTTCTGCATATTGTTTCGCACTATCCATATTGGTTTCTTTATTCATAATAGCTAACCTATATAATACTTCTTCAGTATAATTACCTTTAGAAAACTTATTCATATACTCCAAATAATACTTGCTTGCATTCTTATAATCTTTCTTGCCTTCATATGCTGTTCCAAGCAAATATACTACATGGGGGTATAAATACTCTTTTTCTCCGTAACTATAAGCTTTAGATAAATTATCTATTGCTTTATTAAAATTGCTATTAGTTTTAAGTTCATATTTGCCCTGATTATAAAAATATTTTACTCCTTCTTTTTCAGAAACTGTATTATTTTTTACGTTATTTTTAACTACACTATTTTCATTAGTTTTTTGATTTACCTTGCTATTTTGTGTTGAATTTTCTATACTTTTTTTACTAGGAGCTACTTTTTCAGGCTGTTTATTTGGCTGCTGACTAGGTATTGCAGTGTTACTAGTATCTTTTTTATCTAAATTTATATTCTGCGAATTGTTTAATTTATCTATATCTTTTTCATTTAGGTTATCTTTAATAATTTTTTCTTTGTTATCTTCTAAACTGCTTGTACTAGTTAAATTAGCAGCGTGCTTATCTTTTCCTGATAAATATTGCTTAAATTTAGTAGTTCCAGTTATTCCAATGATTACGCAGATAAACAGTGAAGCTACACTTATTATCAACCTTTTGCTTGAATTATTTTTCTTGTTAAATTCTTTTCTGCTAACTCCATTTTTTATAAGCATTTTCTTATTATTGTTTGATGTCTCATTATTTTTATCTAGTTCGAATACTCTATTTACATTCTTAATAGCATTTGAATAATCCCCCATGCTTATATAACAGGTTGCCATAGCGTTATTTACATTTATACAATTATAATCACTTTCTCTACACTTTATTAGTAGTTCTAGTGCATTCTTAACCTTCAGCTCTTTAATCAAAGCTATTGCCTTAGTGTATAATACGAATCTATTCTCATCTTCTTTTATATTTTGAAGATACTTTCTTGCAACTTCATCATTATTAACTTCATAATTTAATTTCCATAGAGATTTTGAACCTTCTAAATTTCCTTTGAAATAATACAATAATCCTTTAAGATTTATAGCTGCTTTATTTTTTATGCTTATTGATATTACCTCTTCACATATATCAATAGCTTCATCTATAAATCCATTTTGATATTTATTTAAAGCTCTTATATATAACTTTCTTGATTTGTCCATTCAATTATTTGCTATACCTCCTAAGTTTACTTTAAATTAATTACCTTTTTATCTGTATGTGTCTTTGTAAATTCATTATCATCGTATACTAATAATTGAATTTCTATTTTATTACTAACTTTTTTAGCTGATACCACCTGTACTTTTGGAGCTTTTGTATCATATAAAACTGTTGTTTTACCAGTCTTAATATTTATCTTATATAAATTGCCACCTACAGCTACAGTTCCATAGCCTAGTCCTACTATACTTATAACATTTTCATCATCTATCCATTGTATGAATTTAGGTGTATTTTGTTCCTCACTAGGCATAATTTCTAGTGACCATTTTTCACCACTAGACAAATCTTTAGCATATATTTTACCTACACCTTCTTCTGATGCATCAGGACCCTTTCCTTCTATACAAACACTTAACTTTTTATTTGGAGAGTTCATCCAACTTGTAGCAAATTCAGGTTGAACATTTTTATCTAACTGCTGTTTAGTAAATTTAACTTTATCACTTTTTTCTGGTATATTATCTGTTTCCTCTACCACTTCTTTTTGTTGAGTATTTTCCTTTTTATCCTTGTCTTTTTCTTTTTCCTTTTCCTTCACGTCTACATTTGTATTAGTATCTATCTTATCCACTTCTTTATTTGACTCTACTTTTTCATTTTGGGATACCTCTGTTTTCTTTGAACATCCAGCAAGATTTACAGCTGTAGTCATAAATAATATACATAATGAAAGAGTTATACATTTTCTATAATTAAATGATTTATTTTTAAATATCATACAATTCTTCCTCCCTCTTCTTATTTATTATTGTTTATTAAACTACTCTTAATATTATGAATAATATAGCTTTCCATATAGTCTTTATCTTGATTATCGTTAGGATTTATTCTAACCTTAAGCTCAATATCATTATCATCAATTTTATTTATATCTATTATACCTCTATTACTATCAGAAAGTGTATAGACTTTGTATGCAATTCCATTATTAACATTTAACATATATAGTTTTTCTGTTAAATAATCATCTTTTTTATCCCTAATAACTACAAATAATTTTTCATCATCCCACCATTCTATATAATTAGGTAAACTCTTTTTATCGTTTATATTTGTTTCTAGAGACCAAGTTTCATTTTTAATAAGATCTTTTATATATATTTTTTCTAGATATATATCAGATTTTTTTATTGATGCTATAAATTTATCATTTGGTGACTTTATCCCCCCACCTAGTGATTTCACTATTTCTTTATCATTAACATAATTCTTATGAAATTTAACTTGCATTTCCAGGTTTTTATTATCATCAACAAAATTGTTTATAGGTTCATTATCATTTTCTTTTGATGTGTCAATGGCTTTATCATTTTCAATTTTTGATGATGTTTCCTGTCTATTATTTAATTGATTTTTAGTATTATCTTTAATAATATCTTTCTTGCTGATATTATTAGATTTCTCTATACTAGTTTCCTTTTCTTCTAAGTTACTTCCTTCTTTTAAATCAGCAGTTTTTTTTGAATTTGTTTCTTCTTTATCTTTCATAACAATATTATTTGATGGGTTTACAGCATCTTTTATATCTTGGCTACTTATACTATTTTCCTGTTTCAGGCTATTTGATTTGCTCTCAAAGTTTTCAAATATTTTAGTTGGATTTATTAGTATAATAAATAGTATTGCAGCAGCTATAGGTGCAGTAATTTTAAAATATCTCATCTTATTTACTTTTTCTATATTATTAGTAGTAATTTTATATTTGTTTTTATCAATTCTATTCATTATTTTATCTTTTTGGCTTTCTAAAATAACATCTT
Source organism: Clostridium sp. JNZ J1-5 (assembly GCF_053901425.1). Taxonomy (NCBI): domain Bacteria; kingdom Bacillati; phylum Bacillota; class Clostridia; order Eubacteriales; family Clostridiaceae; genus Clostridium; species Clostridium sp. JNZ J1-5. The sequence continues at coordinate 1,640,594 of NZ_CM132773.1, forward strand.
CTAAACTTAAAGCTTCTGTAATGGCATTTTCTAATAAAATTTCTTCTTTATAAAGTTCTCTACATGTTTCGCACTCTAAAATGTGTTCGTCCATCATAAGTGCTAAGTCTTCTGGAATATCTCTTGCTATATATGCTTCTAAATTTTCTGTGAATATACTACAGTTCATATTCACACCCCTTTTCTACTACAGCCATGTATTTTTTGAACTGCTCTTTTATTTTATAATACCGCCTTTTCACAGAGGACTCGCTAATATCTAAAATTTTAGATATTTCGCTAAATGTTACATCACTAGAATATCTAAGCATAATTATCTGCTTATCCAATTCACCTAGACTATTAATGTACCTCCGAACTATTTCTTTGGTTTCTTTAAATTCTATAATATTTTCTGGAGAAATCTCCTTTGAAGATATTCCTAACATTTCATCTATATTTGTTTCGTTTATTTTGCTGTATTTTCTGATGTGATCTATACATTTATTTTTAGCTATACGTAAAATCCAACTATAAAATTTGTACTTACTATCAAATGTATAAAGCTTATTATATACTGTTATGAATACTTCTTGTGTTATATCCTCTGATATCTGCTTGTCCTTTATCATAGAATATATAAATCTCATTACAACTATTTCATATTTACTGACAAGATCTTCGAAACTCTTTATTTTTCCATTAAGTGTTCCTTCTACTAATATTAAGTCTTCCTCATTATTGTTTAACAAGTGATTCACCCCTTACACCTGCCTATAATATATACGATAATTATACATTAAAAGTCACGAAAAGAAAAAATTTATAATAGAAAACTTAATTACCGTAACTACAAAATTATAACTTAAATTTCCAAATAAAAATACAAATTCACAAGGAATGTTGGCAATATTGGTAGTTATTCTTTAATTTTTCGTATTCTTTTCGATTTTTTTATATTTTTTTTACTTTTCGTCTTTATTTTTTTAATTTCTTAATATAAACTTAACATTAGTGTGGTAGAATTTTTAACGCACTTAATAATTAATTAATACTATAAGAATTGATAGGGGATTGAGGTAAGGTATGAACTACATTATGATTTTCAAGTTATTTGGTGGACTTGGACTGTTTGTCTATGGTATGAAACTCATGGGAGACGGTCTTCAAAAAGCTGCTGGAGAAAAACTTAAAAAAATTCTTGAAGCTTTAACTAGCAACAGAGTTCTTGCTATTTTGGTAGGTGCAGGAGTTACTGCAATAATACAAAGTAGTAGTGCAACAACGGTAATGACTGTAGGTTTCGTTAACGCTGGACTTATGAATTTATTTCAAGCTGCTGGAGTAATTATGGGAGCAAATATAGGTACTACTATGACTGCTCAACTCATAGCTTTTAAATTATCTGACGTAGCTCCTTTAGTACTTGGTATAGGAGCAGCTATGGTATTATTTTGTAGTAAAAAAAGAACAAGAGATATAGGCGATATCGTTCTTGGATTCGGTATTCTATTTGTGGGTATGTCTATGATGGAAGGTGCCATGACACCATTAAGAGATATGCCAGAATTTAGAACTCTTATACTCACTTTAGGAAAGCACCCAGTACTAGGTATACTGGTAGGTCTAGGCATGACTGCTACAGTTCAAAGTAGTAGTGCCACTATTGGTATTCTAATGGCTCTTGCCGCTAACAACTCAATTACACTTAATGTAGCACTTCCAATACTTTTTGGTGACAACATAGGTACTTGTGTCACTGCTCTACTTGCAAGTATTGGAACTAATAAAAATGCTAAACGTGCTTCATTAATACACCTTACATTTAATTCTATGGGTACACTAATGTTTATGCTTGCATTTAATTTAGTTCTATATATTGTACCTATGTTTGGAGGAGACATTCAAAGACAGATTGCTAACGCTCATACATTATTTAATATAAGTAATGTTATAATACAAGCTCCATTCATACCATTACTTGTTAAGTTTGTAAATAAACTAGTACCAGGTGAAGACGAAAATTTAGATGGATTCCACTTGGAATATCTTGATAGAAGACTTTTAGAGACTCCATCAATTGCGTGTGGACAAGTAGTTAAGGAAATAACAAGAATGGGTAAACTTTCATCAGAAAATGTTGATAACTCAATGGAAGCTTTCCTTAATAATGGCGCAAGTTTAATTGAATCCGTTACAGAGCAAGAAAAGTTAATTAACTTCCTTCAAAGAGAAGTAACTGATTTTATGGTTTCTTTATCAAATACTAATTTATCAGAACAGCAATCCGACCTTATAACGTCTTTATTTCATGTAGTTAGTGATATGGAGAGGATTGGTGACCACGCCAAAAACATAATAGAACTAACTGAACTTAAAATTAACGAGAATATACAATTTTCTGATAAAGCAATTGCTGATATAAAAGATTTATATAAAATAACTAAAGAAGCAGTTGATACTATGATTTCCGCTTTTAGTACTTTTGATTTTAAACTTGCTAAAGAAGTTATTGAACTTGAAGGGAAAATTGATACTGTAGAAAAACGCTTTAGAAAAGATCATATTGACAGACTTAATAATAGAATCTGCAGTCCTGCTGGTGGAGCAATTTTTGTTGACTTGCTTTCTAACTTCGAAAGAATAGGTGACCATTCAAACAATGTAGCACAAATGATACTTGATCAAGATTAAAATACATATTTAATACAAAAACAGTAAGATTTAATGAATCTTACTGTTTTTCATATCATTGAATAAAGTTTAATTGAATTTATGTACTATATTTAAGGAAGTGTTAGTATTCTTCCTATTATTAATACCTTCTTTTACAATAATAGATATTGCTATTACTGATAGAACTAAAAAAATTATTATTTTCTTTTTAAATGAAATTCTTTTTAACATAACCTCTCCTAAATTTATTTAGTTTTAAGAGTTAATCTAAATTTTTTTGCCATAAAAACTCTCCATATATTCTCTATATTTTCCTACTATATATTGTATAACCTGATCTTGGCTGTGCTTTTTCTCTTCAATGCATTGTTTTACTTCGTTGTCACAAATACAGCATTTACGTAGGTCATGCCCTAAATCTTTTCTACTTATTTTTTTTGTGTTTTTATCATAAACATCTATATTAACACAAGTGCCTAATATATGTTTATCTTCAATTTCTATAGTTGTTTTCTTTATTTCAGTAGCATCTTCATTAATGACAAGTATTAAAACTGGTCCATCTTCTGTTATTCTTAATATCTTAAAAAAAATAAATGGACTAAATATATCTGAAACTATTTCATCTAAGTTTTCAATTATATTATTAGTAATATCATTGCTCTTATTTGTTCCTGGATAGTTTACTTTTATAACTACTAACGGCATATTGAATCTTTTAACAAGAGTTTCTCTAAATAACTCTCTTTTATCTACATAATCTTTTATACATTCTGAATGACTAGTCATTGTATTTACCCTCTTTTACTATAAACTTGTAATACTCGATAAATATCTATTTTGACCTATTTCATAAAGATTGTTACCATTACTATCAATTATAACAACTACAGGCAAATCAATAACTTCTAACTTTCTTATAGCTTCAGATCCTAAGTCTTCATAGGCAACTACCTCTGATCTTATTATAGATTTAGCTATAAGTGCCCCTGCTCCACCAATTGCTCCGAAATAGATCCCTTTATTTCTCTTTATAGCCTCTTTAACTTCATATGAGCGCTCTCCCTTACCAATCATTCCTTTAAGTCCTAAGTCTAATAATTTTGGTGCATATGGATCCATTCTATAGCTTGTGGTTGGTCCAGCTGAACCTATTACCATACCTGGTTTTGCTGGTGTAGGTCCTACATAATATATTATCTGCTCTTTTATATCTATAGGTAACTCTTTACCACTATTTAAAAGCTCAATCAACCTTTTATGAGCAGCATCTCTAGCTGCATAAATGGTTCCTGAAATAAATACACTATCCCCAGCCTTTAAATCTTCAATTACTTCTTTTGTTAATGGAGTTTTTATTCTCTTGTCCACACTACTCATTCCTTCCTTTTTAGCTTCATAGGAATTACAATTTAAAGCTCTCTTGTTATATGTCTCGTTACATGACAATTAATATTAACTGCCACTGGCAATCCAGCAATATGTGTTGGATATGTTTCAATGTTTACTCCTAATGCAGTAGTTCTTCCTCCAAATCCTTGAGGCCCTATTCCTAGATTGTTTATCTTTTCAAGTAATTCTTCTTCTAATTTTTTATAATAAGGATTACTATTTCTTACATCTATAGGCCTTATTAATGCTTTTTTTGCTAAATAAGCTGCCTTATCAAAAGTCCCTCCTATTCCAACTCCCACAACTATAGGTGGACATGGATTTGGCCCAGCTTCTTTTACTGTATCTATTATGAAACTCTTTACCCCTTCTACACCATCTGCTGGCCTTAACATTTTAATTTTACTCATATTTTCAGACCCAAATCCCTTTGGTGCAACAGTAATTTTAAAATTGTTCCCTGGAACCACATCATAGTATATTACAGCAGGTGTATTATCTTGTGTATTTACCCTATCTAATGGATCTCTCAAAACAGATTTTCTTAAGTAACCTTCTTTATATCCTCTCCTAACCCCTTCATTTATTGCATCTTCTAAGTTTCCACCAACTACATGGACATCTTGCCCCATTTCAATAAAAATACATGTCATGCCTGTATCTTGACATACTGGCACATTTTCTTTTTCTGAAATATCTATGTTCTTTAAAATTTTTTCTAATATATTCTTTCCTATTTCCCAACTTTCAGATTTATAAGCATTTTCTAATGCACATTTTATATCTCCACTTAAATAGTAGTTTGCTTCTATGCACATATGCTTAATTGTTTCTATAATTCTGGAAATTTCTATTTCTCTCATACATCTTCCACCTCGTAAATTTAGTTAAACCCATTCTTTTATATTATCTTTTATAATATAACTTTATATTATATATTATATTTTATCAATAATTCTCGGGAAGATTGTAATACTAAATTTGATAGTAATATATTTTTAGCAATTATTCTTTATAAATCGATATAAAATTTATCAATTTTATGATAAAATTAAGAACGATACTATAAAATACATTAATAAAATACGAGGTGATAAATATGATAAGAACTGGATATCCTTTTTTTTATAAAAGATATGCATATGATCTTTCTACTAATGTAATACATGACTTAAAAAACGAAAAACCTGAATGTAAAATTGACGAAATTGATGAAGAAGATGTTGAAATGTTCAGCTCGTTAAATGAAGGATCATTAAATCTAGATCACCCTGTACATAAACATTGTCCTTTCTGTATGGGTGAAGAATAATTATAAATATAACCGACACATTTCCCAGGAAATATGTCGGTTATAATAATATTATATACTACTAATTTTATGTTTCTTTATTAAATTCTACTTTTCTTTTCCATTATTCTTTATTCCTTATTTTTCTTCTCTACTATACTTTCATCTACCTTGTCATTTTCTATTTTAGTAATTTCTTTATCTCTTTTTTCTTTAATAATAAAAAATTCTTCTATAGACTTACTTATAGAGTTAGATATTTCTTCTTGGTATGAATCTATTTTTAATTTTTGTTCTTCGGTAGGATTAGATAAAAAACCACATTCTATTAGGACAGATGGTATATCATCAAAACATCTTAATATCTTATAAGCTCCTTTTGCACTTTTTTCTTTTCTTTGATTATTATTTTTTAAATCCTTCGATAAATTTTGTTGTATTATATGTGCCAATTGAGAACTTTCTCCCTCTTTTGAATACCATACTTGGGCTCCATAATATTGACTTTGTTCAAACATATTTAAATGTACACTTACAAAAGCATCACAGTTTGTTTCACCTTTCATTTTACATCTATTATTCAAATCTTCATTCTTCTTATCTCTTATTTTACCTTGGTCTGAGTATAAACCTTTATCACACTCTCTAGTCATTATCACATTAAACCCTTTTTCCTCCAATGACTTTTTTAGTTTTAATGCAATCTTTAGGTTAATATCTTTTTCTACTGTACCAGATTTTGATACTGCGCCACCATCTATACCACCATGTCCTGGATCTATCAAAATTGTTTTATTTTTAGTTTGTTTTTCTTTTTCATATGCTTTTACTGATATATATTTAAAATTAACTATTGTTCCACTTATAATAATCAACATTAGAAGTATTAAAAAATTTTTTGAAGCTTTATTTTTTCTCACTTTTATCCCTCCTAATTGAACCTCTTTTATATTTTGTCCTATATTATCAGTTAATACTTTATATAATTTTTAGCAAATAAATAATTAACTTACTAGGTATTTAGTTACTATTCTAGTTATTTTTATAAATAAAAAAACAAGTAATTCTTAAAATTACTTGTAAAATTTCTTTCATTATTAAAATATATAAATCTATTCTTCAATTAAATTTATTATCCATTTATGTTTATAACATATTCAGCAATATTAGTTGAATGGTCACCTATTCTCTCAAAATTACTTATAACATCTAAAAATATTGCCCCTGAGTGAGCACTGCATAATCCATTGTTTAACCTGCTTATATGTTCTAATCTATATTTTTCTTCTAGCCTATCTATATTTTCTTCTATATTTAAAGTGTCTTCAGCCTTTTTTGTGTTATTTTCTTTAAAGCTGCTAACGCTTGTACTTAATGCATCTATCGTATAGCCATAAATGTGATTAACTTCTTCCATAGCTTTATCTGAAAAAACTAATCTTTTATATATTTTTTCTAAGGTTAACTCAGCTATGTTTTTACAATGATCTCCTATTCTTTCTATATCATTTACTACGTGGAACATTGCTATTATTTTATTTTTCTGCTCTTCCAGTAAATCACTATTAGATAGCTTCACTAAAAAAATAGTTATTTCATTTTCTAAAAAATTAATTGTTTTCTCATTTTCATAAACTTTTTTTATTAATTCTTCATTACTAGTGTTAAAAGCTTCCATAGATATATTTAAATTTTCTTTTGCTTTTTCAGCCATTCTTAATATTTCCTGCATAGCTTGTCCAGATGCTATAATGGGAGTCTCTACAAGTCTTTCATCTATAAATCTTGTTTTAAAATCGTTTGGCTCATCTTCTCCCGGTATAATTTTATCTGCTAACATTACTAAATAGTTAATTAAAAATATCATTATAACTGTATTAAATACATTAAATATAGTATGAGCATCAGCTACTTGCCTTGCAACATTTCCCGGTGTCATCTCCACTACAATATATTTTAACAAAGGAATACATGGAATAAATATTATAGTTCCTATTACATTAAATAATAAATGAATGAGTGCAGCTTTTCTGGCCGATTTATTTGTGCCTACGCTTGATATTAATGCAGTTGTACATGTACCTATGTTATTACCAAATAACACTGGAATTGCAGCTTCAATTGGCAATACACCCGTTTCTGCTAGTGCTAATAGCATTCCAGTTGATGCTGATGAACTTTGAATAATTACTGTCATAATAATTCCTACAAAAATCCCCAAAAATATATTGCCTTTAAGAGATATTATTATTTCTCCAAAAAATTCTGAATGACTTAGTGGAGACATAGTGTCTTTCATGAAGTTCATTCCTAAGAAAAGAACCCCTATTCCTAATATTACATGTCCTAATTCTTTTATTTTTTCCTTTTTAGAGAATATATATGTTAAAGCACCTATTCCCAAAAATACAGGTATAAATCTATCTAATTTAAATGATACGATTTGAGCAGTAACTGTAGTACCTATGTTAGCACCCATTATTACTCCTGCAGCTTGATATACGCTCATTAATCCTGCGTTAACGAACCCTACTATCATAACAGTAGATGCACTACTACTTTGGATAATTGCAGTAATTATAATACCTGTAAGTACAGCTTTAATAGGATTTGATGTCAATCTCTGAAAAAAGTATTTTATCTTATTCCCTGCTACATTCTCTAGGCCTTCTCCCATTAATTTTACTCCATATAAGAATAGTCCTAAACCTCCAATAAGACCCATGATTGTATCTAAAAAATTCATATAATCCCCCCAATTATACTACCTGCATTGATAGTACAATATAAAAAAGACAAGAAAGGTATCCTTTCCTGTCCTTCAAAATACAGTTTATTATCTCTTTGAGAATTGTGGTGCTCTTCTAGCTTTCTTAAGACCGTATTTCTTTCTTTCCTTCATTCTTGGATCTCTTGTTAAGAATCCTGCTTTCTTAAGCTCTGGTTTTAAAGCTTCATCAGCTTTAACAAGTGCTCTTGTTATACCATGTCTTATAGCTCCAGCTTGACCTGTAAGTCCACCGCCATGAACGTTTACTATTACATCAAATTTGTCTTTAGTTCCTGTTAAAACTAATGGTTGATTAACAATATATCTTAAAGTTTCTAATCCAAAAAAGTTTTCGATATCTCTCTTATTTATTGTAACCTTACCATCTCCAGGTACAAGTATAACTCTAGCTATTGATTTTTTTCTTCTTCCTGTTCCGAAATATTGAACTTTAGCCATCTATATGTATCCTCCCTTCAGCTCTTTATTAGTATCTTAACTCTAAAACTTCTGGTTTTTGAGCTTGTTGATCGTGTTCTGAACCCCTGTAAACTTTTAATTTCTTAAGCATTTGTCTTCCTAAAGGTCCTTCTGGAAGCATTCTTCTTACAGCTTCTTGGAAAACAAATTCTGGTTTACTTTCTAATGCTTTTCTGTAAGGCACTTCTTTTAATCCACCTGGATATGATGAGTGGTGTCTTAACATTTTTTGATCTAATTTCTTTCCTGTTAAAAGTATTTTTTCTGCATTTAATACTATTACATAATCACCAGTATCAACATGTGGTGTGTAAGTTGGCTTGTTTTTTCCTCTTAATATTGTAGCAACTTGGCTTGCTGCTCTTCCTAGTGCTTTTCCTTCAACATCGATAACATACCATTTTCTTTGAACTTCATTTGCTTTTGCAAGATATGATTTCATCTCTTTCCCTCCTTGAACTTTTCCAATCGCGTATCTCATTCTTCACTTCTATATCAAGACCGGGGCTGTGGTCTTATATATCATATATTATTACAACAAAGAATATTATAATACAATCAGCCTGGCGTGTCAATATCATTTATATATAAATCATAAAAATTTATAGGTTTTTAACTTTTAGTAAAATACTTTGTGTAAACATAGTCCTTGCGGTGGAACAGATTTACCTGCCCTAGCTCTATCCTTAGCTATTATAATATTGCTTATATCTGTAGGAGGTATTTTACCAATACCAACTTCTATTAAAGTACCTACCATTATTCTTACCATGTTATATAAAAACCCGTCACCAGTCACCTTTATTGTTATATATTCTCCTTCTTTTTTTATATCAATAGAATATATAGTTCTTTCAGTAGACTTAACAGAACTCCCTGACTTTCTAAAAGAATCAAAATAGTGTTTTCCAAGGAAATGCTTACTTCCTTCCGTCATTAAGTCTAAGTCCAATAAATTACTAACTTGATATACGTAGTTTTTGTTAATTACTGGTCGCTCATTTCTATTTAATATAGTGTAAACATATGTTTTTCCTTTACTACAATATCTAGAATGAAAACTTAAAGGCACTTCTTCTGACTTTAATATTACTATATCATCTGGTAACTTATTATTAATAGCATACTTAAATTTTTCTGGTGGTATAGTGCTATCAGTAATAAAATTTCCTACAAACCCTTTAGCATGAACTCCAGCATCTGTTCTACTACATCCTATAACTTCTATATGGTTTCCTGTAACTTCTGCTATAGCTTCCTCAACCTTTTGTTGTATAGTAATAGCATTTTTTTGTTTTTGCCACCCTGCATAATTTGTACCGTCGTATTCTATGGTAATCTTAATGTTTTTTTTCACTTTTAACACTCCAGTGAAACTTTTTATAGTTATGTTTTTATATATTTATGCAAAACTTCTGCTCCAAACAGAAACAACAATTAATACTAATGTAATAACAATTGCAACAAAGTCTCCGTTATGGATCTTCAGTATTTTCATTCTTGTTCTTCCCTCTCCACCTTTATAGCATCTAGCTTCCATAGCCATAGCCAACTCGTCAGCTCTTCTGAATGAGCTAATAAACAAAGGAACTAGAAGAGGTATTAAATTTTTAGCTCTAGCAAATATATTTCCTGATTCGAAATCTGCTCCCCTTGCCATTTGAGCCTTCATTATTTTATCAGTTTCATCCATTAATGTTGGAATAAATCTAAGTGCTATTGTCATCATCATAGCAATTTCATGAGCAGGTAGCCCAATCTTTTTGAATGGATTTAGTAATTTTTCTAATCCATCTGTAAGTTCAATAGGTGAAGTAGTTAATGTAAGTAACGACGTTCCTACTATTAAAAACACTAACCTAATAATCATAAATGCAGCTAATATTAACCCTGCCTTATATATTCTTAAAAACTTCCAATGCCAAATTGGAGCTTCTCCTGCATTACCACCCGTCATAAATATATTTAATAGAGCAGTAATTATAAGCAGAATAAGTATAGGTTTTAATCCCTTATATATATATTTAAAAGGTACCCTAGAAACAATTATGGCCAATGCTGTAAACGCTATAATAAAAATATATCCCCTAAAATTATTTATTAAAAATAAGTCCACTATATATGCTAGTGACAATAATATTTTAACTCTTGGGTCCAATTTATGAATGAAAGATTCTCCTGGAACGTATTGACCTATCGTAATATCTTTAATCATTATTATTAGCTCCCTTTAATAATCTTAATATTTCTATTTTAGCCTGTTCTATAGTAAATACATCTTCAGATATATTAAATCCCTTACTTCTAAGCTTTTGTACTAGATAGGTTACCTGCGGAACCGCAAGTCCAACATCTTCAAGGGTATCTATCTCTTTAAATACTTTACTTGGAGTACCATCTAAAATACACTTACCCTTATGCATAACTAGCACTCTTGTAGCTAACTTTGCTACATCTTCCATGCTATGTGATACTAATATTATAGTCATATTATATTCTTCTCTAAGTGCCTTAATTTGCTCTAGAATCTCATCTCTTCCCCTAGGATCTAATCCAGCAGTAGGTTCATCCAAAATTAATACATTAGGCTCCATTGCTACAACTCCAGCAATAGCAACCCTTCTTTTTTGACCTCCACTTAAGTCAAAGGGTGATTTCTGACTATATGTGTCATAGTCTAAACCTACCATATTCATTGCTTTTTTTACTCGCCTAGATATTTCTTCGTTATCTAATCCTAAGTTTTTTGGACCAAATGCTATATCCTTTTCAACTGTTTCTTCAAATAGTTGATATTCAGGATATTGAAAAACAAGCCCTACATTTTTTCTTATTTCACTTAGTTTGACTTTCTCGGAAGTTATATCAATATCATCAATAAATATTTTACCACTGCTTGCCTTTAATAGGCCATTTATATGTTGAATTAACGTTGATTTCCCTGATCCTGTATGTCCTATAAGAGCAACAAATTCACCATCATCTATGGTTATATTTATATCATCTAGCGCTTTCTTCTCAAAAGGTGATCCAGGCATGTATATATGTGTTAAATTTTCTATTTTAATTGACATAATGCATCCACCATCTCATTTATAGTTAATATATCTGAAGTTATATTTATCCCGCTTTTCTCAAGCTCATAAGCTAATTCAGTTACCTGTGGCACATCTAATCCTATTTCCTTCATCACAGGCACATTACTAAAGATTTCTCTTGGAGAACCTGTCATTCTTATTTTTCCTTTATCCATAACTACAATTCTATCTGCCTCTACAGCTTCTTCCATGTAGTGTGTAATGAGAACTATGGTTATGCCATATCTTGAGTTAATATCCTTAATAGTATTAATAACTTCTTTTCTTCCAGAAGGATCTAGCATAGCTGTTGGTTCATCAAATATTATACATTCTGGTCTCATAGCTAATATTCCTGCTATAGCAATTCTTTGTTTTTGACCACCTGATAATAAATGTGGAGCATGTTTTCTATACTCGTACATATTTACCTTCTTTAATGCTTCATCTACTCTTTTCCTTATTTCTTCAGGGGCTATACCCAAATTTTCTGGGCCGAATGCCACATCTTCTTCAACAATTGTAGCTACAAGTTGATTATCAGGATTCTGAAATACCATTCCTGCTTTATTTCTAATCTCCCATACATTTTTCTCATCACTTGTATCCATTTCATCAACAAAGACTTTTCCCTCTGTAGGGATTAAAAGTGCATTCATATGTTTAGATAAAGTAGACTTACCTGAACCATTATGACCAAGCACTACTAAAAACTCCCCTTTTTTTATGTCAATATCAACTCCGTCTACAGCAACCTTAGGTTCTTCATCATGTTTTTCATACTTATATATAACGTTTTTGCATTCTATCATATTTTGATTCATATGAGTAAATACTCCTTTTAAATATTATACTCCTAAACAATAGCAAAATGGGGACTAAGCTAGAAATACTTAATCCCCGTTCAAAGCAATTATACTAATTCTAGTATAACTATTTCTGCTCCGTCTCCTCTTCTTGGTCCCATTTTATATATTCTAGTGTATCCACCATTTCTATCTGCATATTTTGGAGCAATGTTTGCAAATAAATCCTCAACTACTTCTTTTTCAGTAACATATGCTAATACTTGTCTTCTAGCGTGAAGATCTCCTCTTTTTGCAAGAGTGATCATTTTTTCAGCTATATTCTTAGTTTCTTTTGCTCTTGTAACAGTAGTTTCTATTCTACCATTCTTTAAGAAACTAGTTACTAGGTTTCTTAGCATAGCTCTTCTCTGATCAGTTGGAAGCCCCAACTTGCGTTGTTGTGCCATGTTTCATCCTCCTTTACTCATCGGATTTCTTTAAGCCTAAACCTAAAGCTGCAAGCTTCTCTTGCACTTCTTCAAGTGATTTTTTACCTAAATTTCTTACTTTCATCATATCATCCATAGTTCTTTCTGTTAATTCTTGAACAGTGTTGATACCTGCTCTCTTTAAGCAGTTATAACTTCTAACAGAAAGATCTAATTCTTCTATAGTCATTTCAAGTACTTTTTCTTTCTTATCTTCTTCTTTTTCAACCATTATTTCAACATTATCTGCATGGTCTGTAAGAGTCATAAATAACTTAAAATGCTCTATAAGAATTTTTGCTGAAAGACTAATAGCTTCTTCTGGTTTAATTGTTCCGTTAGTCCATATTTCAATAGTTAATTTATCATAATCAGTAATTTGACCTACTCTTGTATTTTCAACTGAAAAATTAACTCTTTTTACTGGAGTATAGATTGAATCAACAGGAATAGTTCCTATTGGTAGATCATCCATCTTATTTTTATTTTGTGCAACATAACCTCTACCTTTGTTTATGTTAACTTCCATGTAAAGTTTACCACCATCATCTAAAGTAGCTAAATGGTGATCCTTATTAACCACTTCTACATCGCCATCACAAACTATGTCAGCAGCAGTTACTTCTCCTGGTCCTTGAACATCAACGTATACAGTTTTTGGACCTTCTCCACTCATCTTTAATGCTAAGCCTTTAACATTAAGAATCAACTCAGTAACATCTTCTTTTAGTCCTGTTACAGTTGAAAATTCATGAAGAACTCCATCAATTTTTATAGAGTTTGCTGCAACTCCAGGTAAAGATGATAATAGTATTCTTCTAAGTGAGTTACCTAGAGTAATACCATATCCTCTTTCCAATGGGTCTATAACAAATTTTCCATAAGTACCATCTTCAGCTGTTTCAACACATTCTATTTTGGGTTTTTCTATCTCTAACATACGAACCCTCCCTTAATGAATTATACCATACTGAGGGCAACTGATTCCATTCTAATTACCATTCCTATTTGCTGTATAACTCAACGATTAATGTTTCATTTACTGGAACATCAATATCAGCTCTAGTTGGCTCAGCAACAACCTTTGCTTCAAAGTTTTCAGTACTTCCTTGTAACCAAGCTGGTAAAGTTTTAGGATTTTCTGCGAAAACCTTAAACTTTTCACTAGCTTTGCTCTTTTCGCGAACAGTTATTATATCATTAACACTTAATTGGTAAGATGCTATATCAACTTTCTTACCATTTACTAAGAAATGTCCATGAGTAACTAATTGTCTAGCTTCTGCTCTAGAAGATCCAAAACCTAATTTGTATACTACGTTGTCTAATCTCATTTCAAGAAGTCTTAACAAGTTTTCACCAGTAATTCCTCTCATTGTACTAGCCTTTTCATAGTATCTTCTGAATTGTCCTTCAAGAATTCCATAAATTCTTCTAGCTTTTTGTTTTTCTCTTAATTGTATTCCGTAGTTAGAAAGTTTCTTTCTACTTTGTCCGTGTTGTCCTGGTGCATATCCTCTTCTAGCGAATGCACATTTATCTGTATAACATCTATCCCCTTTTAGGAATAGTTTCATGCCTTCTCTTCTACATTGTCTACATGTAGGTCCAGTATATCTAGCCATTTAAGTAACACCTCCTGTTTCTATATAATTAAACTCTTCTTCTCTTTGGTGGTCTACAACCATTGTGTGGTATTGGTGTAACATCTTTTATTAATGTTATTTCAAGACCTGCAGCTTGTAGTGATCTGATTGCAGCTTCTCTACCAGCACCTGGTCCTTTTACATAAACTTCTATACTCTTTAAACCGTGTTCCATTGCAGCTGTTGCTGCTGTTTCTGCTGCCATTTGAGCAGCGAATGGTGTGCTTTTTCTTGAACCTTTAAATCCTAATGCTCCCGCACTTGACCATGATAGAGCGTTACCAACCGCATCAGTTAATGTCACGATTGAATTATTGAAGGTTGATTTTATATGAGCACAGCCATGTTCAATATTCTTTCTTTCCTTTTTTCTTCTTGTCTTTTTTGCCTTTGCTTTAGCCACTTATCATCCCTCCTTACTATTTCTTCTTTTTAGCACTAATTGCTCTCTTAGGTCCTTTTCTAGTTCTTGCATTAGTCTTAGTCTTTTGTCCTCTTACTGGAAGACCTCTTCTATGTCTTATTCCTCTGTAACATCCAATTTCAACTAATCTTTTTATGTCAAGAGCTATTGTTCTTCTTAAATCTCCCTCAACAACAAAGCTTTTTCCAATATAATCTCTTATTGCATTTACTTCTTCTTCAGTTAAATCCTTAACTCTAGTATCAGGATTAACACCAGTAGTACTTAAAATTTCACGAGATCTATTTATTCCAATCCCGTAAATGTATGTTAGACCCACTTCAACTCTTTTTTCCTTTGGTAGGTCAACACCAGCTATTCTTGCCATTGGATTCTACACCTCCTAATTTTAACTGTTGTTTGTTACTATTTATGTTAGCAGCCGCATATAAACTTTTATTCAAATTAACAATCATACCTATACATAATATTGCAATTTAAATAAATTATCAACTATTAAATTGACTTTTTATCTATTAACCTTGCTTTTGTTTATGTTTAGGATTTTCGCAAATAACCATTACTCTGCCTTTTCTTTTTATAACCTTACATTTTTCACATATAGGTTTTACTGATGGTCTTACTTTCATCACTAACCCTCCTCGCTATTTTGCTCTCCAAGTTATTCTGCCTCTACTTAAATCATATGGAGAAAGCTCAACTGTAACTTTATCACCTGGTAAGATTCTAATAAAATTCATTCTTAGTTTGCCAGATACATGTGCTAATATTTTTTGACCACTTTCTAACTGAACTTCAAACATAGCATTAGGTAAAGCTTCTAAAACTGTACCTTGCATTTCAATTACATCATCTTTTGACATAAGGCACTTAACCCTCCTTAATATCGTACCTATTTTCTAAGCACTTTCTAATTTTTGCATTACTAATGCTTTCACCAGAAATTATCAGCTCTCTTATAACATCTACAACTTCGTTGGTAATGTTTAAGTGCTTTAACTTTTTCTTCTTAGGTCTTTCGATTTTTCTTAAATCTCCGTCTATAATATAAACATATTCGCTGTCGATTACATCCCATATTATAGACATTCTGCCTGAATCTCTTCCGGCTTTTGAATAAGCTATTCTGCCTATAAGTTCTTTTTCGTACAATATAGTCACCTCGATTAACCTAAATTAGAGTTAGTATTTCTGGGCCATTATCTAAAATAGCCACAGTATTCTCATAGTGAGCTGATAATGTGCCATCCTTAGTAACTACAGTCCAATCATTTGACTGAACTCTTACGTAGAACTCCCCAATATTAATCATTGGCTCTATTGCTAAAACCATTCCTTTAATTAATTTGGGTCCTCTTCCAGGTCTTCCAAAATTGGGTACTTCAGGATCTTCATGCATTTTCGTACCAATGCCATGACCAACAAAATCCCTAACTACAGAATAGCCTCGGCTTTCAGCATATTCCTGAATTGCTGAGGAAATATCGGTTAATCTATTTCCAACGATTGCTTTTTTAACGCCTGTAAAAAAACTTTCTGTTGTAACTTCAATCAGATTTTTAGCTTCTTCTGAAATCTGACCTACAGCAAAAGTCCTAGCTGCATCTCCATGATAACCATTTAAAATAGCACCACAATCGACACTTATTATATCGCCTTCTTTTAGTGCTTTTTCTCCTGGTATTCCATGGACAACTTCTTCATTAATAGAAGTACATATTGAAGCAGGAAAACCGTAGTATCCTTTAAAAGATGGAGTAGCATTACATTTTACTATGTATTCTTCTGCTATTCTATCCAACTCACCAGTAGTTATTCCTGGTTTTACAGATTCTTGCAGTAATGCAAGAGTTTCACCTACTATTTTTCCAGCCTTTTTCATGAGCTCAATTTCTTTATCGTTTTTTATAATTATCATCTACTTATCGCCTTCTAAGTGATTAGAAATAACCTCAAAAACTGTATCAATTAATTGTGTACCATCAACCACAAACAATTGATCTTTTGCTCTGTAAAAGTCTACTAATGGCTGAGTTTGTTTTTCGTATACATCTATTCTCTCTTTTACTGTTTCTGCAGTATCATCTTTTCTTTGTATGATTTTGCTACCGCATAAATCACATATTCCATCAACTTTAGGAGGGTTGAATTTAATATGATAACTTGCTCCACATGAAGGGCAAACTCTTCTTCCAGTCATTCTATCTAGGATGTATTCACTAGGAACTTCAATAAGCAATGCAGTATCAATTGATTCATTTCTTCCACTTAGAAAATCTTCTAAGGCTTCTGCTTGCTTCACTGTTCTAGGAAATCCATCTAATAAAAATCCTTTTTTACAATCATCTTTTGTTAATCTATCGTTAACTATATCAATTGTCAACTCATCAGGAACTAATAGTCCCTTATCCATATATTCTTTTGCCTTTACTCCTAAAGGAGTTTTTTCAGAAATATTTTTTCTGAATATATCTCCAGTAGATATATGAGGAATATCAAATTTCTCACTTATTAACTTTGCTTGTGTTCCCTTACCTGCTCCAGGAGGGCCTAACAAAATTATTCTCATAGATATCAACTCCAAATCCTTTATAACATTTCTATCTAAGGAATCCTTTGTAATGTCTCATCATTAATTGAGATTCAAGCTGTCTCATAAAATCTAGAGCCACTCCAACTTCAATTAATAAAGCAGTACCACCAAAAGATATTCCTTTGAAAGCTGTAAAGCCTTCTACACCCATTGGAATTATAGCAATAACTGCAGCAAATAATCCACCTAGTATTGAAACTCTCATCAATACTTTTTCAATAAATCTTGCTGTTGACTCACCAGGTCTAACTCCTGGGATAAAACCAGCAGACTTATGTATATTTTCAGCCATTTCATCTGGTTTAAATGTAACTTCTGAGTAGAACCATGTGAAGAATATAACTAGTACTACTGTAAGTACTGCATAAGGCCATGAATTATATTTAAACACACTGTATTTGCTCCCAGTTACAAAGCTATTAAATGCAGATTCAGGCCAGAAGCTTCCTATTGTTGCAGGGAATTGCATAACTGACATAGCGAATATTATAGCTATAACTCCAGATGAATTCATATTTATAGGAATATGTGTTGATTGTCCTTTAAACATTCTTCCACCAGATTGTTTAGCTGCATATTGAATTGGTATTCTTCTTTCAGCTAATGTAGCTATAACAACTGCAGTAAATAATACTATAGTTAGTAATATTAATAATATTACTTGAACTATACTTACTGCTTCGGTTGATTGTAAACTAGCAATTCTTCCTATTTCTCGTGGTAATCTAGATATTATATTTACAAATATTATTAAAGAAACACCATTTCCTATTCCATTAACAGTAATTTGATCACCTAACCACATCAAGAAAACTGAAGATGCTGTTAAAGTGAGTACTATTAAGAATACATCGAAATTACTTACATTTGAAATCGCTCCATAATTTCTTATTAAAGCATATGTTCCAAATGATTGGAGGGCACCTAAAATAACCGCACCATATCTTGTATATTTCTGTATCTTTTTTCTTCCTTCTTCCCCTTCTTTAGAAAGTTGTTCTAATGAAGGAATAGCAATTGTTAATAACTGAAATATAATTGATGAGTTGATGTATGGTACAACTCCCATAGCAAAAATACTAAAGCTACTTAGTGCTCCGCCTGACATCAAATCATAGAAACTAAACAGCGTCCCCGCCTTTGCTAGATTAGATAGTGCGTCGGTATCAATTCCAGGAACAGGAATATGATTTCCCATCCTGATAATTGCTACCATAAGTATTGTAAATATTATTCTTTTTCTTAATTCGGGAACTTTCCAAGCATTACGTAAGGTTGACAATTATATCACCTCTACTTTTCCCCCCATGGATTCTATCTTTTCTATTGCACCCTTTGTGAATTTAGTTGCTTTAACGGTAAGCTTCTTTTCTAAATTACCGTTTCCTAATATCTTAACTCCATCTTTAACTTTGCTAATTACTCCATTAGCTTTAAGTAATTCTATTGTAACTTCTGTTCCGTCTTCAAATATATTTAATCTGCTAACGTTAACTTCAACATATTCTTTTGCAAATATGTTAGTGAACCCTCTTTTAGGTAATCTTCTGTATAAAGGCATTTGACCTCCTTCAAATCCTGGTCTTACGCCTCCACCTGATCTTGAATTTTGTCCGTTTTGTCCTCTTCCTGCAGTCTTACCTAATCCTGATCCATTTCCTCTACCAACTCTTTTAGAAGATTTTTTTGAACCTACAGCTGGTTTCAATTCATGAAGTTGCATACTCTACACCTCCTCTTATTGTATTTCTTCAACATCTAGAAGATAATTTACTTTGCTTATCATACCTCTTATTTGAGGAGTATCTTCGTGCATAACACTATTGCCTATTTTTCTTAACCCTAAAGCATTTACAGTAGCTATATGATCTTTCTTTCTACCTATAGTGCTCTTAGTTAGTGTAACCTTCAGCTTAGCCAAGGTTGATCCCCTCCTAACCTAATATCTCTTCTGCAGTTTTGCCTCTTAATTTAGCAATCTGCTCAGCAGTTCTTAATTTTGATAATCCATCAATTGTAGCTCCGACCATATTTCTTGGGTTATTAGAACCTAATGACTTAGCTCTAACATCTTTTAATCCTGCTAATTCTAATACTGCTCTAACTGGACCACCAGCTATAACTCCTGTACCTTCAGCAGCTGGCATTATTAAAACTTCTCCTCTGCCGAATCTTCCTTCTATTCTGTGTGGAACAGTTGTATCAACTATTGCTACTTCTACTAAGTGTTTCTTTGCATCCTCGATACCTTTTCTTATAGCTTCTGGTATTTCAGTA
Organism: Clostridium sp. JNZ J1-5; assembly: GCF_053901425.1. Taxonomy (NCBI): domain Bacteria; kingdom Bacillati; phylum Bacillota; class Clostridia; order Eubacteriales; family Clostridiaceae; genus Clostridium; species Clostridium sp. JNZ J1-5. Next base: position 1,660,475 of record NZ_CM132773.1, read on the forward strand.
GCTTTACCCATACCAACGCCAACGTGCCCATTTTCATCTCCAACTACTACAAGAGCACTAAATCTAAAGTTTCTTCCACCTTTAACAACCTTAGCAACTCTATTTATAAATACAACTTTTTCTTTTAGATTTAGCGTGCTAGGATCTATTTTCATAGCTTTCCCTCCTTCTCTAGAATTTTAGACCTGCTTCTCTTGCTCCTTCAGCAAGTTCTTTTACTCTACCATGATATACATTTCCGCCTCTATCGAAAACAACTTCTTCGATTCCTTTTTCTAAAGCTTTTTTAGCTATCATTGTTCCAACAACTTTAGCTGCTTCTTTGTTACTTCCTACTTTTTCTGAAAAATCTTTATCTAAAGTAGAAGCTGATACTAAAGTCACTCTAGCTACATCATCAATAACTTGTGCGTAAATGTTCTTTTCGCTTCTGTATACAGCTAATCTTGGTCTTTCTGCTGTACCAGTAATTTTGTTACGAACTCTTAGATGACGTTTAACTCTAGCTTTTTGTCTATCTTCTTTCTTGAACATTTCATTCACTCCTTTCTGCTGTTACTCTTGTTATTTACCAGTTTTACCTTCTTTACGTCTTATAACTTCGCCAGCGTATTTAATTCCTTTGCCTTTATAAGGTTCTGGTTTTCTCCAAACTCTTATATTAGCTGCTACTGAACCAACTAATTCTTTGTCAATTCCGCTAACAACAACCTTTGTTGTTTCTGGAACTGAGTACTCTACGCCTTCAACAGCTTTTATTTCAACTGGATGTGAATATCCAAGATTTAATACTAGATCTTTTCCTTTTAATTGAGCTCTATAACCAACACCAACTAATTCTAATGTCTTTTGGTATCCTTCTGTTACTCCAACAACCATGTTTTTAATTAACGCTCTTGTTAATCCATGTAAAGCTCTATGTTGAGCAATCTCACTTGGTCTTGTAACAACAATTTGATTATCTTCTAAAGCTATGTTTATATCTGTATGCATAGCCTTTACTAATTCTCCCTTTGGACCTTTTACTGTAACAACGTTATCTGGTGTTACATCAACTTTTACTCCATTAGGTATTTCTATTGGAAGTCTTCCTACTCTTGACATTACCACACCTCCTATTCCGTTAAATTACCAAATGTAACAAACAACTTCTCCACCTAAACCTAAATTTCTTGCGTCTCTATCAGTTACTATACCTTTAGAAGTTGATATAATAGCAACTCCTAATCCATTTAACACTTTTGGTATATTGTCTTTCTTACAATAAACTCTTAAACCTGGTTTTGATATTCTCTTAAGACCAGTTATTACTCTTTCTTTTCCTTGATATTTCAAAGACATTCTAAGCATTGGAACTGCTCCATCTGCATATTCTTCTACATCTTTAACATATCCTTCCTGAAGTAATATGTTAGCTATAGATTTTTTTACATTTGAAGACGGAACTTCAACAACTTCATGTCTAACTATGTTTGCATTTCTTATACGAGTTAGCATATCTGCAATAGGGTCTGTCATAACCATCTATTATGCCTCCTTTCCAATATTATATATTACCAGCTAGCTTTTTTACATCCAGGAATTTGACCTTTATATGCTAATTCTCTAAAACAAATACGGCATATTCCATATTTCTTTAAAACAGCATGTGGTCTTCCGCATATTCTACATCTAGTGTATGCTCTAGTAGCATATTTAGGGGTTTTATTCCACTTTTCAATCATTGCTTTACGTGCCACGTTCTTCCCTCCTTATTATTGAGCAAATGGCATTCCAAGATATCTAAGCAATTCTCTTGCTTCTTCATCTGTCTTGGCAGTAGTAACAAATATAATATCCATACCTCTTACTTTGTCAACTTTATCATATTCTATTTCAGGGAATATAATTTGCTCCTTAATTCCTAAAGCATAATTTCCTCTACCATCAAAAGATTTTGCTGAAACTCCTCTAAAATCTCTAACTCTTGGTAAAGCTACACTTACTAATCTATCTGCAAATTGATACATTTTATCTTTTCTTAATGTAACTTTACATCCAATAGGCATGTTTTCTCTAACTTTGAAGTTAGCTACAGATTTTTTTGCTCTTGTTACTATTGGCTTTTGTCCTGTTATTTTTTCTAAGTCAGCTACAGCTGATTCTAATATTTTAGAGTTGTCTTTAGCTTCACCTACACCCATATTTATAACTATTTTTTCAAGCTTTGGAACTTCCATTATATTTTTATATCCGAACTTTTCCATTAGGGCTGGTACTACTTCTTTATTATATTTTTCCTGTAGTCTATCCATCTAGTAAACCTCCTTTCAAAGTCTATAGTATTTCTCCGCACTTCTTGCAAACTCTTACCTTAGTTCCATCTTCTAAAAGTTTTTTACTAACTCTTGTAGCAGAATTACACTTAGTGCAATATAACATTACTTTTGAACTATTTATAGGTGATTCTTGTTTAACTAATCCACCTTGCATGTTTTCTCTACTTGGTTTTACATGCTTTGTAACTATATTAACGTCTTTCACTAATACTTTACCATTTTTAGGATATACAGCTAATATTTCGCTTACTTTTCCTTTATCTTTACCTGAAATAACAACTACTTTGTCTGTTCTTCTTACATGAACTTTAGCCATCACAGCCACCTCCCTTTTATAGAACTTCAGGTGCTAATGATAATATTTTGTTAAATTCTTTATCTTTTTCTCTTAGTTCCCTAGCAATTGGTCCAAATATACGTGTTCCTTTTGGCTGTTTATCATCTTTTATAACAACAGCAGCATTATCGTCAAATTTTATATAAGAACCGTCTACTCTTCTTACGCCTCTTTTTGATCTTACGATAACAGCTTTGATTACATCACCTTTTTTAACAACACCGCCTGGTGTTGCACTTTTAACGCTAGCAACTATTACATCTCCGATATTGCCATATTTTCTTCTTGAACCGCCTAAAACTCTGATACACATTATTTCCTTTGCACCAGTATTATCAGCTACTTTCAAACGTGTTTGTGGCTGTATCATATAAACGACCTCCTTCCAACCATTAAATTACTTAGCTTTTTCAACAATTTCAACTAATCTCCATCTCTTATCTTTAGATAATGGTCTTGTTTCCATTATTAAAACTTTGTCATTTATTCCAGCTTCATTCTTTTCATCATGAGCCTTAAATTTCTTAGTTATATTTATAGTCTTGCCATACAATGGGTGACGAACTTTATCTTCAACTGCAACTACAATAGTTTTATCCATTTTATCTGAAACGACTCTACCTATTCTAGTTTTTCTGTTACCTCTTTCCACAGAATAAACCTCCTTTCAGCGCGTTATTGTTCAAGCACTTGTAATTCTTTTTCTCTAAGTACTGTTTTAACTTGAGCTATTGATTTTTTAACTTGTCTAATTCTCATTGGGTTTTCTAGTTGACCAGTTGCTAATTGAAATCTCAAGTTAAATAACTCAGCCTTAAGATCAGTTAATTTAGCTGATAACTCTTGAGAAGAACTTTGTTTTAATTCTTGCAATTCATTAGCCCTCATTTACTTCACCACCCATTTGCTCGAAATCTTTTCTTGTAACAAATTTAGTCTTCATTGGAAGTTTATGTGAAGCAAGTCTCATAGCTTCTCTAGCAACTTCCTCTTGAACTCCTGATAATTCAAACAATACTCTGCCTGGTTTAACAACTGCTACCCAGTATTCTGGTGAACCTTTACCAGAACCCATACGAGTTTCAGCTGGTTTTTCAGTTACTGGCTTATCTGGGAAAACTTTAATCCAAAGCTTTCCACCTCTTTTTATATATCTATTAATAGCTATTCTGGCAGCTTCTATTTGATTGCTTGTTAACCATCCTGGTTCAGTTGCTTGTATAGCGTAATCACCGTATGCGATAAAGTTTCCTCTTGTAGCTTTTCCTCTCATTCTGCCACGTTGTACCTTACGATGTTTTACCTTCTTTGGCATCAACATAACTTATTCCTCCTTTCTTATTGGTTAACTTCTTCTGCTTTAACTTTTCTCTTTGGAAGAATTTCACCTTTATAAATCCAAACTTTAACACCAATTTTTCCATAAGTAGTATTTGCTTCTGCAAATCCGTAGTCAATATCTGCTCTTAATGTTTGTAGAGGAATTGTTCCTTCGTGGTATTGCTCAGTTCTAGCAATTTCAGCTCCACCAAGTCTTCCTGAACAAGCAGTTTTAACTCCCTTAACACCACTTCTCATAGCTCTTTGAATTGTTTGCTTCATAGCTCTTCTAAAAGAAATTCTTTTTTCAAGTTGTTGAGCAACATTTTCAGCCATTAATTGAGCATCAACTTCTGGTTTCTTTACTTCAACTATATTGATTATTACATTCTTTTCACTTACCATAGACACTAATTCTGCTTTTAAATCGTCTATGCCTTTTCCGCCTTTTCCAATTAACATTCCTGGCTTAGCAGTGTATATATTTATCTTAACTCTTTTGGGAGTTCTTTCAATCTCTATTTTTGAAATACCTGCTGAGTAAGATTTGTTTTTTATAAATTTTCTTATTTTGTCATCTTCTACTAAATTGTCAGCAAAATTCTTATCATTTGCATACCATTTAGCGTCCCAGTCCTTTATTACACCGACTCTGAGGCCATGTGGATGTACTTTTTGTCCCACTCTTATTTCCCTCCTTCTATGCTCTTTCTTTTACTACTAGTGTGATGTGACTAGTTCTTTTCATTATTGAATACGCTCTACCTTGCGCACGTGGTCTAAATCTTTTTAATGTTGGTCCTTGGTTAGCATAAGCTTCTGCAACATATAATTTATTAACATCTAAGTTAAAATTATTTTCTGCATTAGCTACAGCTGATTTCAAAACTTTATTTATTATGTCAGCTGCACTTTTTGGAGTATATTTTAATATAGCGAAAGCTTCGTTTACATTCTTACCTCTTACTAAATCTAGAACAACTGCTACTTTTCTTGGAGCAATTCTTACATACTTTGCTATAGCTCTAGCTTCCATTTTAGTTCCTCCTTCCTATAACTATCTTACACGTGTTGACTTTTCACTTTTGTCTACGTGGCCTTTAAATGTTCTTGTTAAAACAAATTCTCCTAATTTATGTCCTACCATATCTTCACTTATATAAACTGGAACATGTTTTCTACCATCATGGACAGCTATAGTGTGGCCAACCATTTGAGGGAAAATTGTTGAACTTCTTGACCAAGTTTTTATAACCTTCTTTTCACCATTTTCGTTCATTTCCTCAATTTTTTTCATTAAAGAATCTGCAACGAAAGGTCCTTTTTTAAGTGATCTACTCAAGCTAGTGTCCTCCTTTCATACTCTTAAATGTTTAGGAAGAGAATATAAATTCTCTTCTTTCCACTTATCAACTATTTTTGATTTCTTCTCTTAATAATCATTCTATCAGAATACTTAGTATTCTTTCTAGTCTTGTATCCAAGAGCAGGTTTACCCCATGGAGTAACAGGACCTGGACGTCCAACAGGTGATTTACCTTCTCCACCACCGTGAGGGTGATCGTTAGGGTTCATTACAGATCCTCTAACTGTAGGTCTCCAACCCATATGTCTCTTTCTTCCTGCTTTACCAATATTGATTATGTCATTAGTTAAGTTTGAAACTGTTCCTATTGTAGCTCTACATTCGATTCTTACGTATCTCATTTCACCACTTGGAAGTCTCAATATAGCGTACTTTCCTTCTTTAGCCATAAGTTGTGCTGAAGTTCCAGCAGCTCTTACTATTTGACCGCCTTTTCCAGATTGTAATTCAATATTGTGTATTACTGTACCAACAGGTATGTTTTGTAATGGAAGTGCGTTACCTATTTTAATATCAGCATCTACACCTGACATTAAAGCATCCCCAACTTTTAATCCAGCTGGTGCGATTATATATCTCTTCTCACCATCAGCATATACTAATAATGCTATATACGCTGTTCTGTTTGGATCATACTCTATTGTAGTAACTTTTGCAGGTATTCCATCCTTAGTTCTTTTGAAATCTATTATTCTATATTTTCTCTTAGCACCACCGCCACGGTGACGAACAGTTATTTTACCTTGAGCATTTCTTCCTGCATTTTTAGTCAATGCAACAAGAAGTGATTTTTCTGGTTTGTCAGTAGTTATTTCTTCAAAAGTAGACATTGTCATTTGTCTTAATGAAGGCGTAACCGGCCTAAACTTTTTAACTGCCATATAAATTCCCTCCTTCTTTATCGCTTATCTGGCTCTACCACCAATAATAGCTCTAATTCATTTATTACATTCCTTCAAAAAATTCTATTGTTTTGCTGTCTGCTGTTAATGTAACTACAGCTTTTTTGTAGTCAGGTCTTTTTCCTATATGAACACCAACTCTTTTAACTTTTCCCATTACTCTTGCTGTATTTACTTCTTCAACTTTTACACCGAATACTTCTTCAATTGCTCTCTTTATTTGAGATTTGTTAGCATGAATATCTACGATGAAGGTGTATTTTCTATCTGACATTGCAGACATGCTTTTTTCAGTTATTACAGGTCTTTTAATGATATCGTAACTACTTAACATCATTATGCATACACCTCCTCAATTTTAGCAACCGCTTCTTTTGTAACAATGAATTTATCATGTTTTAATATATCATAAACATTTAAATTATTAACTGGGATAACAGTTGCCCCTTCTATGTTTCTTACAGATTTTAAAACAACTTCATTTGCTGCTGGTACAACTATTAAAGGTTTTTTAGCTTCAAATGCAGTTATCATTTTAACCATTTCTTTAGTCTTTGGAACTTCTAACTCTAAGCTTTCAAGAACTACCATGCTATTTCCGTTTACTTTACTTGTTAAAGCAGACTTCATAGCAACTTTTTTCATTGATTTAGGAATTGACATTCTATAGTCTCTTGGCTTTGGAGCAAATACTATACCACCATGTATCCATTGTGGAGCTCTTATTGAACCCTGTCTTGCTCTACCAGTTCCTTTTTGTCTCCAAGGCTTCTTTCCACCTCCAGAAACTTCAGATCTTGTCTTAGCTGATTGAGTTCCTTGTCTTTTATTTGCAAGTTGTGCAACTACAACTTGATGCAATACGCTTTCATTAACTTCAACGGCAAATACGTTGTCAGATAATTGCATATCTCCAACTTTTTGTCCTTCTCTATTATATAAATCTACTGTAGGCATTCTTTATCCTCCTTTCTTCCAAGTCTTAAGCTTTTACTGTATTTCTAATTACAACGTAGCCTTTATTTGGACCTGGTATTCCACCTTTAATTAAAATAACGTTCTTTTCTGGCATTACTTTTACAACTTCAAGGTTTAATACAGTTGTTTTTCTATTTCCCATGTGTCCAGGCATCTTTTTGTTTTTGAATGTTCTTGATGGATATGATGAAGCTCCCATTGATCCAACCGCTCTGTGATATTTAGAACCGTGAGACATAGGTCCTCTGTTAAAGTTCCATCTCTTAATTGTACCTTGGAATCCCTTACCTTTAGAAACTCCTGATACGTCTACTTTTTCTCCTGCTACGAATGTGTCAGCTTTAATTTCGCTTCCAACTTCATATTGATCAACGTCTTCTAATCTAAATTCTTTTACTATTCTCTTTAAAGCAACTCCACTTTTTGCAAAGTGTCCTTTTTTAGCTTTATTAGCTAATTTTTCTCTAATGTTTTCAAATCCTACTTGTATAGCATTGTATCCATCTTTCTCTACAGTTTTCTTTTGGATAACTGCGCAAGGACCTGCTTCTACAACTGTAACTGGAACCACTTTACCATTTTCATCAAATATTTGAGTCATTCCAAGTTTTCTACCTAGTATTGCTTTCTTCATTTCTTGCACCTCCTAAAATATTAGCGGATCGAATCCGATCATAATATCCAATTATCTCTAAAAATTATAATTTTATTTCGATATCTACACCAGCTGGTAAGTCTAATCTCATTAGAGCATCAACAGTTTTTGGTGATGGACTTAATATATCAATTAATCTCTTATGTGTTCTAATTTCAAATTGTTCTCTAGAATCTTTATATTTGTGAGTAGCTCTTAGTATTGTAACTATATCTTTTTCAGTAGGTAGTGGCACTGGACCAGCTACTTTAGCACCTGTATTCTTTGCAGTTTCAACAATTTTTTCAGCTGATTGATCTAATATATTGTGATCAAAAGCCTTTAATCTAATTCTTATTTTTTGATTTGCCATTTTTGATTTCCCTCCTTTTCATATCTCATTAATTCTTGTATGTAACTACGTTGTTATGTAAACTGCTCCAGGTGTTCCATAAATTTTGAAAACCATAAACATCACATAACATCGCCGCCTGATTCATGATCAAGCATGCTCAGCTAAGAATAACCTGAGTAAACCCAGCAACCTCTTGCTTCATCGCCATTATCGTGTCACAACTCTTATATTGTATAATATTTTTTTAAATTTGACAAGTATTTTTTATATTTAATCACAATTTCTTTGATAATCTTCTATTTCATCGTTTTTCCATATTAAATTATATAAATAAAAGAGAAGGGCGTCCCCCTCTCTTTTTCATTTTGTTAGAAACTTACTTTAACTATAAGTTTAAACTATTCTAATATTGTAGTAACAACTCCTGAACCAACTGTTCTTCCGCCTTCTCTGATAGCGAATCTTAGGTTTGGTTCCATTGCTACTGGAGTTATTAATTCTACTGTCATATCTATGTGGTCTCCAGGCATAACCATTTCTACTCCTTCTGGTAGGTTGATTGATCCTGTAACGTCTGTTGTTCTGAAGTAGAATTGTGGTCTGTATCCGTTAAAGAATGGAGTGTGTCTTCCACCTTCTTCTTTCTTTAATACGTATACTTGACCTACGAATTTCTTGTGTGGTGTTACTGAGCCAGGTTTTACTAATACTTGACCTCTTTCGATTTCATCTCTTTGAACACCTCTTAGTAATGCTCCGATGTTATCTCCTGCCATTGCTTCATCTAACATCTTTCTGAACATTTCTATTCCTGTTACTGTTGTCTTTCCTATTTCTTCTTTCATTCCTACGATTTGTACTTCATCGCCTACGTGTAATGTTCCTCTTTCTACTCTTCCTGTTGCAACTGTTCCTCTTCCTGTTATTGTGAATACATCTTCTACTGGCATTAAGAATGGTTGATCAGTTGCTCTTTCTGGAGTTGGAATGTAATCATCTACTGCTTTCATTAATTCGTGGATGCATGCATCATCATCTTCTTCAATTGCTTTTAATGCTGATCCTACTACTACTGGACATCCGTCTCCGTCAAATCCATATTCGTTTAATAGATCTCTTACTTCCATTTCTACTAATTCTAATAGTTCTGGATCATCTACTTGGTCTGCTTTGTTTAAGAATACTACTATGTGGTTAACTCCAACTCTTGATGCTAGTAGTATGTGTTCTCTTGTTTGTGGCATTGGACCATCTGCTGCTGATACTACTAAGATTGCTCCATCCATTTGTGCTGCTCCTGTAATCATGTTCTTTACATAGTCAGCGTGTCCTGGACAGTCAACGTGTGCATAGTGTCTTGCATCTGTTTCGTATTCAACGTGTGCTGTGTTGATTGTGATTCCTCTTTCTTTTTCTTCTGGTGCTTTATCTATTTCGTCGTATTTTTGTACTTGTGCTTTTCCTTCTTTTGCAAGTGTCATTGTGATTGCTGCTGTTGTTGTTGTCTTACCGTGGTCTACGTGACCAATTGTTCCTATGTTTACGTGTGGCTTTGTTCTTTCAAACTTTTGTCTTGCCATTTATTCTTCCTCCTAATCTAATGAATTAAATTTTATATTGTTTTTTATTGTTTACTTGTTTTATATAAATTATTTTTCACCTATAACTTTTTCAGCTATGTTCTTTGGCACTTCTTCGTAGTGATCAAATTCCATGCTGTATACGCCTCTACCTTGTGTTCTTGATCTTAACACTGTAGCATATCCGAACATTTCAGAAAGTGGTACAAATGCATCTATAACTTGAGCACCTGATCTTGCATTCATTCCTTCAATTCTTCCTCTTCTTGAGTTAACATCACCCATTACATCTCCCATGTATTCTTCTGGAACTGTTATCTCAACCTTCATTACAGGTTCAAGTAACACTGGGTTTGCTTTAGCCATACCATTCTTAAATGCCATAGATCCAGCAACTTTGAAGGCCATTTCTGATGAGTCAACGTCATGGTATGAACCATCATAACATTTAACTTTGAAGTTTATAACTGGATATCCACCTAAAATACCACTTTGACAAGCTTCACGAATACCATTGTCTATAGCTGGAACGTATTCTTTTGGAACAGCTCCTCCAACGATAGCATTTTCAAATTCGTATTCGCCTTCATGAGGTATTAATTCAATCCAGCAGTGACCGTATTGTCCACGTCCACCTGATTGTCTTACAAACTTACCTTCAGCTTTAACAGCTGTTTTAATAGTTTCTTTGTAAGCAACTTGTGGAGCACCAACATTACATTCTACTTTAAATTCTCTTTGTAGTCTATCAACTATTATTTCAAGATGAAGTTCACCCATACCAGCTATAATTACTTGACCTGTTTCTTGGTCAGTATATGTCTTGAATGTTGGATCTTCTTCAGCAAGCTTAGCTAATGCTATACCCATCTTTTCTTGAGAAGCTTTTGTCTTTGGTTCAATAGCTACATGGATAACTGGTTCTGGGAATTCCATGCTTTCAAGTATAACTGGAGCATTTTCATCACATAGTGTATCTCCAGTAGTTGTATTTTTCAAACCTATAACAGCACCTAATTCTCCAGCATATAATTCTTCTACTTCTTCTCTGTGGTTAGCATGCATTTTAACAAGTCTTCCGATTCTTTCTTTTTTGCCTTTGTTACTGTTTAATACATAGCTACCACTCTTCATAACACCTGAATAAACTCTTACGAAAGCTAATTTACCAACAAATGGGTCTGTAGCGATTTTAAATGCTAAAGCTCCCATTGGCTCTTCATCAGATGCGTGTCTTTCAACTTCTTCTCCATTTTCATCAACTCCCTTAATTGATGGGATATCAACTGGAGATGGTAGGTAAGCAATAACTGCATCAAGCAAATGTTGAACACCTTTATTTCTATATGCAGTACCGCAAAGAACTGGAACTATTTCATTAGCTATAACAGCTTTTCTTAAAGCTACATGAATTTCTTCTTCAGTAATTTCTTCTCCTTCAAGGTACTTCATCATTAATTCTTCGTCAGTTTCAGCTATTGCTTCTATTAAAGCTCCTCTATACTCTTCTGCTTTATCCTTTAAGTCTTCTGGAATTTCAACTTCTTCAAAGTTTACTCCCAATTCGTGGTCAAAAATTATAGCCACATTCTTTATAAGATCAACATGACCTTGATAATTATCTTCTTTTCCTATTGGAAGTTGTATAGGAACTGCATTTGCACGCAATCTTTCTCTAACTGTGTTAACTGACATATAGAAGTCAGCACCTAATATATCCATTTTATTTACGAATATCATTCTAGGTACTCCGTATTTATCTGCCTGTCTCCATACAGTTTCAGTTTGTGGTTCAACCCCACCTTTAGCATCAAGTATAGTTACCGCACTGTCAAGTACTCTTAGGGATCTTTCAACTTCTACTGTAAAATCTACGTGTCCTGGTGTATCTATAATGTTTATTTGGTGATCCTTCCAAAAACAAGTAGTTGCTGCTGAAGTAATTGTTATACCTCTTTCTTGTTCTTGAACCATCCAGTCCATTGTTGCTGCACCTTCATGAGTTTCACCAATTTTGTGTGTTTTTCCTGTATAAAATAATATACGCTCAGTTGATGTAGTCTTACCAGCATCTATATGAGCCATTATTCCAATATTACGAAACATTTCTAACGGATATTGTCTAGCCACTCTTTTTCCTCCTCTCAATATGTAAATTGTTCAATTTTCAATGTCAAAATTAAAATTGGATAAAACTGTTTTGGGACCCCAAAACAGTTTTATATTTATTAGTATCTGTAGTGAGCAAATGCTTTATTAGCTTCTGCCATTTTATGAGTATCTTCTCTCTTTTTAACAGCAGCACCAGTGTTATTAGCAGCATCCATTAATTCTCCTGCTAATTGCTCTCTCATGTACTTTTCTCCTCTTTTTCTTGTAGCATCTACTATCCATCTAATTCCTAAAGTCTGTCTTCTTTCTGGTCTTACTTCTATAGGAACTTGATAAGTAGCGCCCCCAATTCTTCTAGCTTTTACTTCAAGTACTGGCATAACATTATTCATAGCCGCTTCGAAAACTTCCATAGCTTCTTTTCCTGTTTTTTCAGCAATTATTGCAAATGCATCGTAGCATATTTTTTGTGCTACTCCTTTTTTACCGTCTAGCATTATTGAGTTTACAAGTTTTGTAACAACCTTACTGTTGTACATTGGATCTGGTAAAACGTCTCTTTTAGGCGCATTTCCTTTTCTTGGCACTTTTCTTCCCTCCTTAACATAATAAATTTAATTCACAGGTACTCGGCAATCCACCGCAAAGTGCTCTCTTCTGCAAAATATCTATAAATGAATCTATATAAATGCTGAAGACATAGCACTATTTTCAAAAATTACTTTTGTTTTGGTCTCTTTGCACCATACTTTGATCTTGATTGCATTCTGTTAGCTACTCCTGAAGCATCAAGTGCTCCTCTAACTATGTGGTATCTAACACCTGGAAGGTCTTTTACTCTTCCACCTCTTATTAAAACAACACTATGTTCTTGTAGATTGTGTCCTACTCCTGGAATATAAGCTGTAACTTCGTATCCATTTGTAAGTCTTACTCTTGCTACTTTTCTTAAAGCTGAGTTAGGTTTCTTAGGTGTAGTTGTCTTAACAACTGTACAAACTCCTCTTTTTTGTGGACATTGTTTTAATGCTGGTGATGCTGATTTTTCTTCAACTGCTTTTCTTCCTTTTCTTACAAGTTGATTAATTGTTGGCATTTTTTCACCTCCTTAGTTTTTAGCGTTATACTATATATAAATTTGTGATTAGCATAATTATGGCTCTAGGACTAGTGCAACAGCCGACCCTACTTCTATTCCACATAGTGCTCCTAGCTCTTTCATAGTTTCTATATAAGTTACTTGAAGTGATCTTTCCTTGGCTAATTGTATCACAGGAGAAATTAACTTAGCATCAGCATCTTTTGCTATATATAAGCATTTGCCTTGACCGTTCTTTATGCTTTTAATAGTTTGTTTTAGGCCAATAACTTTTTCACCCTCAATCCTATTTACCATTCAAGAACCCCCTCAAAACATTATGTTAGAGACAAGAGCAAGCCCTGTCCCTAATCATAAACGTAACATACAAAATGTATTTTAACATTTTACTTTAGCTATGTCAATAAAATCAATATTAAGCTTCGTTAATATTTACTAACTCTTCAGCTTCTTCTTTTTTATCAGTACTTAATTTTATTGATCTATATCTCATCATTCCAGTACCTGCTGGTATTAGCTTACCAATTATTACATTTTCCTTTAATCCTAATAATGGATCAACCTTACCTTTAATTGCAGCATCAGTAAGTACTCTTGTTGTTTCTTGGAATGACGCAGCTGATAGGAAGGAATCAGTAGCTAGAGCTGCTTTTGTTATTCCTAATAAAGCTATATCTCCAGTTGCTTCTTCTCCGCCTTCTTCTCTAGCTTTTTCATTTATTTCATTAAAGTCAAATATATCTACTAAAGTTCCTGGAAGTAAATCAGTATCTCCTGATTCTCTTATCTTTACTTTTCTTGTCATCTGTCTTACAACAACTTCTAAGTGTTTGTCATTTATATCAACACCTTGAAGCCTATATACTTTTTGAACTTCTGAAAGTAAGTAATTTTTAACTTCTTTAGGTCCTTTAATTGCTAATATATCATGTGGATTAACTGAACCCTCAGTTATTTCATCTCCGGCTTCTATTTTCTGTCCATTAGAAACTTTAATTCTTGAACCGAATGGTATATCATAGCTCTTTTGTTCTCCATCATCGTCCATAACATGAACAATTCTCTTTTTCTTAGTTTCTTCAAGTTTTACTGTACCAGCTACTTCAGATACTATAGCGAGTCCCTTTGGTTTTCTAGCTTCAAATAATTCTTCAACTCTAGGAAGACCTTGAGTTATGTCTGCACCAGCAACTCCTCCAGTGTGGAAAGTTCTCATCGTAAGCTGAGTTCCTGGTTCTCCTATAGATTGAGCTGCTATTATACCTACAGCTTCTCCTATATTTATCTTTCTTGCTGTAGCCATATTCATTCCATAGCATTTTGAACAAACACCATGTTTTGATTTACAAGTAAATACAGATCTTATTTTAACTTTTTTGATTCCAGTTTCTTCTACTTTTTCTGCTAGATCTATATTCATGTAAGTATCTTTTGGTACTATTACTTCTCCAGTAGATGGATCTTTTATATCCTCAGCTGAATATCTACCGTTAAGTCTTTCACTTAATGGTTCTATTATTTCATTTCCTTCTTTAATTTCTAATACTTCAAATCCTTCTTGAGCACCACAGTCTTCTTCTCTTACTATAACGTCTTGGCTTACATCAACAAGTCTTCTAGTTAAGTATCCAGAGTCAGCTGTTTTAAGAGCTGTATCCGCATTACCCTTTCTAGCACCATGGGTAGATATGAAATATTCTAATACGTCTAATCCTTCTCTGAATGAAGCTCTGATAGGTAACTCTATAATCTTACCAGATGGATTAGCCATAAGTCCTCTCATACCAGCAAGTTGCTTGATTTGAGACTTAGAACCTCTGGCTCCTGAATCCGCCATCATGAATATAGGATTAAACTTATCAAGATTCTCCATAAGTGCGTTAGCAACATCTTCTGTTGTTTGAGTCCATTTTTCAATTACTCTTTCATATCTTTCATCTTCAGATATAAATCCTCTTCTATACATCTTTTCAATTTTATCTACTGCTAAATCAGTATCAGCAAGTAATTTATTTTTGTCTGCCGGAACTGTCATATCTGAAACTGATATTGTTATAGCTCCTATAGTAGAGTAATGGTATCCTTTTGCTTTTATTTTATCAAGCATTGTTGATGTTAGCGTTGGACCATATTTGTTATAACATTTATCTATTATCTTTCCTAGATTTTTCTTACTAACTAAGAAATCTACTTCTAATTTAAATTCATTTTCAGGCTTGCTTCTATCGATAAAACCTAAGTCTTGTGGTATAGACTCATTAAATATAAGCTTTCCTGGAGTTGTTTCTATAATGCCATAAACAAGATCATCATCTTTCATCTTTGATAATTTAACCTTTATTTTAGCATGTATATCAACTACGCCTGATTGATAAGCCATTAAAACTTCTTCTGGGCTAGAGAATACTTTTCCTTCTCCTTTAGCTCCGTCTTTATCTAAGGTCAAATAATATGAGCCTAATACCATATCTTGAGTAGGAACACATACTGGCTTTCCGTCTGATGGTTTTAAAATATTGTTAGCTGCAAGCATTAAGAATCTTGCTTCTGCTTGTGCTTCTACTGAAAGTGGTACGTGCACAGCCATTTGGTCACCATCAAAGTCAGCATTATATGCTGTACATACTAGTGGGTGAAGTTTAATAGCTCTTCCTTCTACTAGTATTGGTTGGAATGCTTGAATTCCTAGTCTGTGAAGAGTTGGAGCACGGTTTAAAAGAACTGGATGTTCAGATATAACTTCTTCAAGTACATCCCATACTTGAGGCATTACTCTTTCTACCATCTTTTTAGAACTTTTAATATTGTGTGCTGCTCCACTTTCAACTAACTTTTTCATAACAAATGGCTTGAATAACTCAAGTGCCATTTCTTTAGGAAGTCCACACTGATACATTTTAAGTTCAGGTCCTACAACGATAACTGAACGTCCTGAATAGTCAACACGTTTACCTAGTAAGTTTTGTCTAAATCTTCCTTGTTTACCTTTCAACATGTCTGATAATGATTTTAATGGTCTATTTCCTGGACCTGTAACTGGTCTTCCCCTTCTACCATTATCTATTAATGCATCTACTGCTTCTTGAAGCATTCTCTTTTCGTTTCTAACTATAATATCAGGGGCACCTAAATCTAAAAGTTTTTTCAATCTATTATTTCTATTGATTACTCTTCTATATAAATCATTTAAGTCTGATGTAGCAAATCTTCCTCCATCTAGTTGAACCATTGGTCTTAAGTCTGGAGGAATTACAGGGATAACATCAATTATCATCCAGTCTGGTCTATTACTAGACTTTCTAAAAGACTCTACTACTTCTAGTCTTCTTATAGTCCTTACTTTTTTCTGACCTGTGCTAGTTTTTAATCCCTCTTTCAATTCAACTGATAAGTGTTCTAAGTCTATTTCATGTAAAAGAACTTTAATAGCCTCTGCACCCATTCCAGCTTCAAAAGCTTCTTCGCCGTACTTATCAACACTTTCTCTGTATTCTTTTTCGCTTAATAGTTGTTTCTTTAATAAAGGTGTTTCCTTAGGATCTAAAACAACATATGATGCAAAATATAGTATCTTTTCTAAAGACCTAGGGGACATATCAAGTATAAGTCCCATTCTTGATGGTATTCCTTTAAAATACCATATGTGGGATACTGGGGCAGCAAGTTCTATATGCCCCATTCTCTCACGTCTTACTTTTGATTTAGTGACTTCAACTCCACATCTGTCACATACTATGCCTTTGTATCTTACTCTCTTATACTTACCACAATGACATTCCCAATCCTTGATTGGTCCAAATATTCTTTCGCAGAATAAACCGTCCTTTTCAGGTTTTAAAGTCCTATAGTTAATAGTTTCAGGTTTTTTTACTTCCCCTCTTGACCATTCTCTTATTTGTTCAGGTGAAGCTAACCCTATTTGCAATGCCTCAAAATTATTTAATTCTATCAAGGGTAAATCCTCCCTTCAAATTAATGTTCATCATTGAAATCTTCTAGTTCTAGTCCGTCTCCAAGTTCATCTAATGGCAGCTCATCATAATCTATTTTTAGTTCCTCATCAAAGTCATCGACATCTTCCATGTCTCCAATTTCTTCTATATCTTCTTCACTTCTGTAATTTTCTATATCATCACCCGATGCAGGAACAATTTCATCTTCAATGCCTTCCATGTTAACTCCCAATTCTTCCATTTCTTCTTCAACTGATTCTTTTATCTTGATTTCTTCGTTAGTATCACTTAATACTTTTACATTTAAGCATAATGCTTGTAATTCCTTTATAAGAACCTTGAAGGATTCTGGAACACCTGGTTCTGGTATATTTTCACCTTTTACAATAGATTCATAAGTCTTAACTCTACCAACAACATCGTCAGATTTAACTGTTAAAACTTCTTGAAGAGTATGCGCAGCTCCATAAGCTTCAAGCGCCCAAACTTCCATTTCTCCAAATCTTTGGCCTCCAAATTGAGCTTTACCACCTAGTGGCTGTTGAGTAACCAATGAATATGGACCTGTTGATCTTGCGTGTATCTTATCATCTACTAAGTGATGCAGCTTTAAGATATACATATATCCAACAGTAACTCTATTGTCAAAAGGTTCTCCTGTTCTTCCATCGTATAAAGCTGTTTTTCCGTCTCTATTGTATCCTGCTTCTTCCAGTAGGTCTACAATTTCACTTTCCAATGCACCACCAAACACAGGTGTAGCTATATGCCAGCCCATTCCTGCAGCTGCCCAGCCTAAGTGCACTTCAAGTACCTGACCAATATTCATACGTGAAGGAACTCCTAGAGGATTCAAGCATATTTGAAGAGGTCTTCCATCTGGTAGGAATGGCATATCCTCTTCAGGTAATATTCTTGATATAACACCCTTATTACCGTGTCTTCCTGCCATTTTATCTCCTACAGATATTTTTCTCTTTTGAGCTATATAACATCTAACTAATTCATTTACTCCTGGAGGAAGCTCATCACCGTTTTCTCTAGTAAATACTTTTACATCTACTATTATTCCGGCTTCTCCATGAGGAACTCTTAATGATGTATCTCTAACTTCTCTTGCTTTTTCGCCAAAGATAGCTCTTAACAATCTTTCTTCAGCAGTAAGTTCTGTTTCTCCTTTCGGAGTAACTTTTCCAACTAGTATGTCACCAGATCTTACTTCAGCTCCAATTCTAATTATTCCTCGTTCGTCTATATTTTTAAGAGCATCTTCACCTACATTAGGTATATCTCTTGTAATTTCTTCTGGTCCTAATTTTGTATCTCTAGCTTCTGCTTCATATTCTTCTATGTGTATAGAAGTAAATATATCATCACGAACTAATTGTTCTGATACAAGCATAGCATCTTCATAGTTATATCCTTCCCAAGTTATAAATCCCATACGAATATTTTGACCTAAAGCTATTTCACCAAAGTCTGTTGAAGGTCCGTCTGCTAATACATCTCCAACTTTTACTCTTTCACCCTTATCAACTACAGGTCTTTGGTTTATGCAGGTTCCTTGGTTAGATCTCTTATATTTAAGTAATTTATGTTTATCAATTCCACCATCTGAATCTCTCTTTATTCTAATCTCATTTGCACTTACATATACAACTGTTCCATCATGTTCAGCCTTTGGAAGTACTCCTGAATCTACTGCAGCCTTATATTCTATTCCAGTACCTACTATAGGTGCTGCTGGCTTTAGAAGTGGTACAGCTTGACGTTGCATGTTAGATCCCATTAGGGCACGGCTGGCATCGTCATTTTCAAGGAATGGAATCATAGCTGTAGCAACAGATACTATTTGTCTAGGTGATACATCCATTAAGTCTACCTGTTCTTTTGGAACAACTATAACATCCTCTCTTACTCTAACAGTTACCTTAGGATCAATGAAATGACCGGCTTCATCTAACGGTTCTTTAGCTTGTGCTACTAAATATTGATCTTCTTCATCCGCTGTTAGATAAATAATTTCATCTTTAACTTTAATTTCTTTCTTATCCACAACCCTATATGGTGTCTCTATAAAACCATATTCATTAACTCTTGCGTAACATGCAAGGGAGTTAATAAGACCTATGTTCGGTCCTTCTGGAGTTTCTATAGGACACATTCTTCCATAGTGAGAGTGATGAACGTCTCTTACCTCAAAACCAGCTCTCTCTCTTGAAAGTCCTCCTGGTCCTAAAGCTGACAGCCTTCTCTTATGTGTTAATTCTGATAATGGATTTGTTTGATCCATGAATTGCGAAAGTTGTGAACTTCCAAAGAATTCCTTAATAGCTGCTGCAACTGGTCTGATGTTTATTAATGCTTGAGGTGTTATAACTTCTTGGTCTTGAATGGTCATTCTTTCTTTAACTACTCTTTCCATTCTTGATAATCCAATTCTAAATTGGTTTTGAAGTAACTCCCCAACAGACCTTAATCTTCTATTTCCTAGATGATCAATATCATCAATATTTCCAATTCCATAAGGTAATCCTAACTCATAGCTTACAGTTGCATAAATATCATCTATTACTATATGCTTAGGAATTAATTCATGTATATTCTTTTTTATTTCTTCTTTTATTGCGTTTTCATCACTATAATTATCAAGTATCTTTTTAAGTGTCGGATAGTGAACATGTTCTTTAATCTTTAAGTCTGTTATATCGAAATCTACGAATTTATGTATGTCTACAAAGTGATTTCCTATTACTCTAATTACTTTGTCTTCAACTTGAATATCAACTGAGTTTATAGCACAGTTTTGAATTTGA
This sequence comes from Clostridium sp. JNZ J1-5, assembly GCF_053901425.1. Lineage (NCBI taxonomy): Bacteria > Bacillati > Bacillota > Clostridia > Eubacteriales > Clostridiaceae > Clostridium > Clostridium sp. JNZ J1-5. Next base: position 1,680,245 of record NZ_CM132773.1, read on the forward strand.
AGAGCTTTCTCTCTATCTATAGTTTCACCTTTTTGAACGATGATTTCTCCAGTAAATGGATCAGCCACATCTTGTGCTGCTACTTGATTAAGTAATCTTATATAGATAGCTAGTTTCTTATTAAATTTGTATCTACCAACTCTAGATAAGTCATATCTTTTAGCATCAAAAAATAATGAGTTAATAAGTGATACTGCACTATCAACAGTTGGCGGCTCGCCCGGTCTTAATCTTTTATATATTTCAAGTAAAGCTTCTTCTCTAGTCTTTGTATTATCTTTTTCTATTGTTGCCTTTAGTCTTTCTTCCTCACCAAAATAATTGATAATATCAACGTCGCTTCCTAAGCCTAAAGATCTTATTAGAATACTTATAGGAAGCTTTCTTGTCTTATCAATTCTTACATATATAATATCATTTGAATCCGTCTCGTATTCTAGCCATGCTCCTCTGTTCGGAATAACCGTAGACGAGAATAGTTTCTTTCCTGTTTTATCTACATTGTATCCATAATAAGCTCCTGGAGATCTAACTAGTTGACTTACTATTACTCTTTCCGCACCATTAATAACAAACGTACCCTGTTGTGTCATTAATGGAAAATCTCCCATAAATACTTCTTGTTCCTTAACTTCGCCAGTTTCTTTATTAAGCAATCTTACCTTGACTTTTAGAGGTGCTGCATATGTAGCATCTCTTTCTTTACATTCTTCCACAGAATATTTAATAGCGTCTTTGTCTAAACTATGGTCAATAAACTCTAAAACAAGATTTCCAGTATAGTCCTGTATAGGATTAACATCTTCAAATACTTCACTTAATCCTTCTTCCCAAAACCATTGGTATGAATTTAGCTGAACCTCTATAAGATTCGGCATAGGACAAACTTCATTAACTTTTGAGAAACTCATTCTCGTTCTTTTACCAATTTGAATAGGATGTACCATTAAAATTTCACCCCTTGCATAAGAATAACAAAAAATGTAACGCTCTAGGATCTATAGGTCCTAGATTACACATACTCATCTTGCTAGTATAACCAAAAAAATTAAATTAATTCAATAATTGTTAATTATTGATGTAGTAACATATTAGACTTTCATGCATTAAATTATAATATCATAATAGGGTATGTGTGTCAACAATGATTTTTCAAGACATTTAAAAAAGGCACTTACTAGAAGTGCCTTTTTAAGTCAAGTTTCTATTTTAATTCTATTGTAGCACCAACTTCTTCAAGTTTTGCTTTCATTTCATCAGCAGCTTCTTTAGCTACGCCTTCTTTAAGTGTCTTAGGAGCTCCGTCAACTATTTCTTTAGCTTCCTTTAATCCTAATCCAGTTAACTCTCTAACAACTTTTATAACTTTAATTTTTTGTGAACCTGCGTTAGCTAAAACTACATCAAATTCAGTTTTTTCTTCAGCAGCAGCTGCTCCTGCTCCTGCTCCTGCAACAGCAACTGGTGCTGCAGCACTTACTCCAAATTCTTCTTCACATGCTTTTACTAATTCGTTTAATTCTAATACTGACATTTCTTTTATAGCTTGAATGATTTCTTCTCTTGTCATTTTAATAGCACCTCCATAAATTTTAAAACTCTATTTTACGATTAATTTCTTTTGAAACTTATTCAGCTGTTTCAGCTGATCCATTTTTTTCTGCTATAGCATTTAATAAGTATACAAGGTTTGACATTGGAGCTTTTAGGCTGCCAAGTAATTTTGCAATAAGAACTTCTTTTGGTGGTATTGTTGCAAGTTCTTTGATTTTGTCTTGATCAAATACTTCACCTTGAACTATACCAGCTTTTAATTCTAACTTTTTGTGATCTTTTGCAAAATCATTAAGTATTCTTGCTGGAGCAGTTGCATCTTCATATCCTATTGCTATAGATACAGGTCCTTCTAAATATTTTACTATTCCTTCAGCCCCTAATTCTTGAGCTGCTAGAGTAACTAATGTATTTTTATAAACTTTATATTCTACACCAGCTTCTCTTAATTTTTTTCTAAGCTCTGTATCTTCTTCAACAGTTAGTCCTTGATAAGTAGCAAGTACAACAGCTTCTGCTTTTTCAAGCTTTTCTTTTATTTCTTGAACTTTAGCTTCTTTAAGTTGTCTGTTTTTAGTTGTCACTGTAGCCACCTCCTTAAATAAAAATGAAAGCCTCTTTGCAGACAGATGCAAAGAGGCTAAAATATCGACTCACCGAATATCTTAATCCTCGGTAGGTTGGTTCCCCGTTATGCTTTTGCACCTACTGTCTACGGAGTATTATCTTATTAATTTTCATACAACATGCTATATTGTATCAGAATCAAATAACTACGTCAAGGTTAACCTAAAACTTTTGATGGATTTATTTTAACTCCTGGTCCCATAGTGCTTGATAATGCTACTGACTTAACATATTGTCCTTTAGCTGCTGCTGGTTTAGCTTTAATTATTGCTTCCATCAATACGCTGAAGTTATCAGAAAGCTTTTCATTTCCAAATGATTTCTTTCCTATTGGAACGTGAATGATAGCAGTTTTATCAACTCTATACTCAACTTTACCAGCTTTAATATCAGCTATTGCCTTTGCAACATCAAATGTAACAGTTCCTGATTTAGGGTTTGGCATTAATCCCTTAGGTCCTAATACTCTACCTAATCTTCCTACTAGTCCCATCATATCTGGTGTAGCAACAACTATATCAAATTCAAACCAGTTTTCTTTTTGAATTTTGTCAATATACTCTTCTGCTCCAACATAATCTGCTCCTGCAGCTTCTGCTTCCTTAACTTTATCACCTTTAGCGAAAACTAAAACTCTAACTGTTTTACCAGTTCCATGAGGAAGAACTACTGCTCCTCTAACTTGTTGATCAGCATGTCTTGGATCAACACCAAGTCTTACAGATAATTCTATTGTCTCATCGAATTTAGCTTTTGCTGTTTTTAAAGTAAGGTCTATAGCTTCAGAAGGTGTATATAAAGTGTTTTTGTCTATAAGCTTAACACTTTCTAAGTAATTCTTACCTTGTTTTGCCATAATATTGCCTCCTTGTGGTTTTAGCGGTTTTTACCTCCCACTAACTAATTTATATTATTCTTCAACAGTTACGCCCATACTTCTAGCAGTACCAGCTATCATGCTCATAGCCGCTTCAATTGAAGCTGCATTTAAATCAGGCATTTTAGTTTCAGCTATTTGTCTTAATTGTTCTTTATTGATCTTTGCTACCTTCTTTTTGTTTGGTTCTCCTGAACCGCTTTCTAATCCAGCTGCTTTTTTAATTAAAACTGCTGCTGGAGGAGTTTTAAGAATAAAGCTAAAAGATCTATCTTGGTATACTGAAATTATAACTGGAATTGTCAATCCTGCTTGATCGGCAGTCTTAGCATTGTATTCTTTACAGAATGCCATGATGTTAACGCCGTGTTGTCCAAGCGCTGGTCCAACTGGTGGTGCTGGAGTTGCTTTTCCTGCAGGAAGTTGAAGTTTTATCATTCCTACTACCTTTTTTGCCATAGTTTACACCTCCTCATATGTGGTAATGCGAGCTTAAGCTCTCCCACTTTATAAGACTTAGTCTTATAGTAGGTTAGTCTAATTTTTCTATTTGATTAAAATTAAGTTCAACAGGTGTTTCCCTGCCAAACATATTAACTAATCCTTTAATTTTTTGTTTTTCAATATTAATTTCTTGTATTAATGCAACAAAGTTCTTCAGCGGTCCTGAAACCACTTGAACACTTTCTCCTACTGAAACATCTATATTTACAGTTCTTTCTGCTATTCCCATAGCTGCTACTTCTTCATCAGTGAGGGGAACTGGTTTTGAACCAGGGCCTACAAATCCCGTAACTCCTCTAGTATTTCTAACTATGTACCAAGAATCATCTGACATAATCATATTCACAAGGACATATCCAGGAAACACTTTTTTCTGTGTTACTTTTTTCTTCCCATCTTTAACTTCAACAACTTCTTCCATAGGGACTTGTATGTCGTGAATTAAGTCATGCAATCCTCTATTTTCTATTGTTTTCTCTAAATTCACTTTTACTTTATTCTCATAACCAGAATAAGTATGAACAACATACCATCGAGCTTTTTCTGCCATAACTTTAGGATGAGGCTACACCTCATTCCTACCTCCCTTTTTCTCTTTATTTGGTGAATATCAGTCTATAAAGACCACTAAAACCATAATCCATCAACCCTACTAGTACTGCACTAGCAGCACAAAAAAGTAAAACTATTATGGTAGACTTTTTGACTTGATCTTTAGGCGGCCAAGTTATCCTTTTAGTTTCTGCCTTTACTTCTCTAAAAAACTTGCCTATCCCCATTGATGATTCTCCAATTTGCTTTTTTTCATTCAAAGCCATATTATTCACATCCCCAGCTTTTTTTAGTGAATACTAGCAACTATTTTGTTTCTTTGTGAAGTGTGTGGTTGCGGCAGAATTTGCAATACTTTCTCATTTCTAGTCTTTCTGGATCATTTTTCTTGTTCTTCATTGTATTGTAATTTCTTTGTTTACATTCTGTACAAGCTAAAGTTACTTTCACTCTCACAATCTACACCTCCTGATTCTGCGTACACACACAGGCATTGCTACGTTTATTATTATATTGTTAAGCATTATTTTTATTATTTTTATTGCGTGTCACTTAACAAACTTATCACAAGTTGCTGTATATGTCAACTTATTTTTAGTGTATAAGCTTTGTAGTACAGGCTCATACACTCATAACATAATCTATCTTTGAAAAGGACTAAGTTTTAAACCTTAGTCCTATAAGTTTAAACTACTCTAATATTGTAGTAACAACTCCTGAACCAACTGTTCTTCCGCCTTCTCTGATAGCGAATCTTAGGTTTGGTTCCATTGCTACTGGAGTTATTAATTCTACTGTCATATCTATGTGGTCTCCAGGCATAACCATTTCTACTCCTTCTGGTAGATTGATTGATCCTGTAACGTCTGTTGTTCTGAAGTAGAATTGTGGTCTGTATCCGTTAAAGAATGGAGTGTGTCTTCCACCTTCTTCTTTCTTTAATACGTATACTTGACCTACGAATTTCTTGTGTGGTGTTACTGAGCCAGGTTTTACTAATACTTGACCTCTTTCGATTTCATCTCTTTGAACACCTCTTAGTAATGCTCCGATGTTATCTCCTGCCATTGCTTCATCTAACATCTTTCTGAACATTTCTATTCCTGTTACTGTTGTCTTTCCTATTTCTTCTTTCATTCCTACGATTTGTACTTCATCACCTACGTGTAATGTTCCTCTTTCTACTCTTCCTGTTGCAACTGTTCCTCTTCCTGTTATTGTGAATACATCTTCTACTGGCATTAAGAATGGTTGATCAGTTGCTCTTTCTGGAGTTGGAATGTAATCATCTACTGCTTTCATTAATTCGTGGATGCATGCATCATCATCTTCTTCAATTGCTTTTAATGCTGATCCTACTACTACTGGACATCCGTCTCCGTCAAATCCATATTCGTTTAATAGATCTCTTACTTCCATTTCTACTAATTCTAATAGTTCTGGATCATCTACTTGGTCTGCTTTGTTTAAGAATACTACTATGTGGTTAACTCCAACTCTTGATGCTAGTAGTATGTGTTCTCTTGTTTGTGGCATTGGACCATCTGCTGCTGATACTACTAAGATTGCTCCATCCATTTGTGCTGCTCCTGTAATCATGTTCTTTACATAGTCAGCGTGTCCTGGACAGTCAACGTGTGCATAGTGTCTTGCATCTGTTTCGTATTCAACGTGTGCTGTGTTGATTGTGATTCCTCTTTCTTTTTCTTCTGGTGCTTTATCTATTTCGTCGTATTTTTGTACTTGTGCTTTTCCTTCTTTTGCAAGCGTCATTGTGATTGCTGCTGTTGTTGTTGTCTTACCATGGTCTACGTGACCAATTGTTCCTATGTTTACGTGTGGCTTTGTTCTTTCAAACTTTTGTCTTGCCATTTATTCTTCCTCCTCTTCATTATAAAATAAATTCATTTTAGTTAAGTTATGACCTTAATTAAATTAATTTCGTAAACTTGTCCTGGTGTGTTGTTAGTTATTTTAAATTCATGGAGCCCACGACCGGGCTTGAACCGACGACCTCCACCTTACCAAGGTGACGCTCTACCTGCTGAGCTACATGGGCATCTCATATTTGTGTCAATATATCTATAACCCTTAGCCCTAATATAGATAAGCACTATCTTTTAAAGCAAATCTATCTTATTCTTCTAAAAGTCCCTACACCAATTATTTATTTTACTATTTTCGTTTTTTTTTGTCAACAGCTTTTCATCTTTTTGTTTAGGCATTTTTCAAGCTTTCTTTTCACTCTTTGAAGAGCATTATCGATAGATTTCGAATGTCTATCTAAATCACAAGCTATTTCTTGATAAGATTTCCCCTGAAGATAAGAATTTAAAACTTCTAGCTCTAACTCTGATAAGGCTCCCTCTATTTCATCTTCTATCTTACTAACCTCTTCTCTGCTTATTACCAATTCTTCAGGATCTGATACCTTAACTGTAGATAGTATATCAAGTAAAGTCCTATCCGATTCTTCATCATACACTGGTTTATTAAGAGATACATATGTATTTAGAGGTATATGCTTTTGTCTTGTAGCAGTCTTTATTGCTGTTATAATTTGTCTCGTAACGCATAGCTCTGCAAAAGCTTTAAAAGATGATAATTTGTCAGGTCTAAAATCTCTAATGGCTTTGTAAAGCCCTATCATACCTTCCTGATAAATATCTTCCTTGTCAGCTCCTATTAAAAAATAAGATTTTGCTTTGGCTTTTACAAAGTTTTTATATTTATTTATTAAGTATTCTTGAGCTTGTACATCGCCTAATTTAGCCTCTAAGGCTATTTCTTCATCAAGTCTCTCTTCGTTTTCTGCGTTTTCTTCGCCACAGCCTATCTTATTTATCAAAATATCCCCTCCACATATACATAACCCAAGATTAGATTATATCACATATTTGATTATACATTAATAGGAAATTTATAGTCAAGGAATTTCAACGACTTCTTCTAATTTTTTCAAGTTTTTCTAGTATATCCTTATCGATTCTATCTTCTACCAACACTCTATCTGCAGTAGTACTTTTTTTTGTATTTATTCTTATTTTTTCATTTGTTACCTTAACTTCATTATAAAACTCTAGGGACGACATTCTAATAGCTCCTCTTTGGAATGCCACTTGTTGTTCTAGGGAGTCAGATGTTACAACACAAACTTCTGACTTTCTCCCTATTGAATTTACATACTTTTCTATAAAACTATCAGCTGTTTCTCCTTCTTTTGTAAAAACTACTATAACATTGTTGACTTTTTCTCTTTTTTCTATACTTCCTTTAACCATATGTGCATCAAAAACTATAAAAATTTTATATCCATTATATGCTGAATAGTTCTGCATAGCTTCGACAAGTTTTGTTCGAGCTGCTTCGAAACTATAGTCCTTGATTTTATTTAGCTCCGGCCAGCTATTTATTACATTATATCCATCTACAAATACAGTTCTCACGATTAAACTTATTCCATCTTTTGTTTTAGTACCTCATACATCATTATGCCGGCTGCTACAGATGCATTTAAAGATGTTATACTCCCTACCATAGGTATTTTTACCAGTGCATCACACTTTTCTTTAGTTAATTTTGAAATTCCTTTTCCTTCGCTTCCTATTACTAAAGCCACTGCTCCTGATAAATTTGCTTGAAAGCAATAGCTTTCGCCATCCATATCTGCCCCATACACCCATATTCCTTTTTCTTTTAACTCATCTATAACTGAATTTATATTAGATACTTTTGCTATTCTCATATATTCTATAGCACCTGCTGAAGTTTTGTATACAGTAGGAGTAATACCTACGTTTCTTCTTTTAGAAATTATAATTCCGTGAACTCCGCAAATTTCAGCAGTTCTTATTATAGCCCCTAAATTATGTGGGTCTTCAATTTCATCTAATATTACAATAAAAGGTTTTTCTTCTTTTTCATTTGCATATTCTAATATCTCTTCAACTTCAAAGTACTTATAAGGAGTTACAATTGCCATTACTCCTTGATGTGAGCCCGTTGAAGACATTGAATCTAATTTTTTTCTATCAACTTCTTTCACTACTATTCCTTTTTCTTTTGCTATAGCTAAAATCTTACTTATAGAACCAGTAGTGTCTCCTTTTGCTAATAATATATTCTCTATAGTCCTGTCACTTTTCAAAGCTTCTATTACTGCATTTCTTCCCTCTATTAAATCTTCTCTAACCTCATAATTTTCTTCATTAAAATCTCTTTTTGTGAATTCTTTTTTATTTTTAAAATTCTGCCTTTGAAAATCATTTTTCTTAAAATCCTTCATTCTAGATACCTCTTTCATTTTAAATTTATTTTAAAATCATCTATAAAATATTTCTATCCAGCTTACTACAAAATCTTATCATTTCATAAATAAAGTATAAGAAGCACTAGTAATCAGATAAAATGAATGTACACTTATTAAGTTTATATATTTGAGTATTTTTCTCTTACTTCTTTAATTTTTCCGCAAGTCATAGAACCTTCAGGACATGCACCAACATTACAATTTGGGCCTGCATTTTTAAATAAAATTGGAGCAACTTTTTTCACTTGTCTTAGCATTTCATCAGCTAAATTATGTATTTCCCATTGTGCCCTATTACAGCACCTATGTGCAAAAAAGTTCATTAAGCTTCTTGCATTCATTGTTACCATTATTTTTGTTTCACATGCATTTGGGAAAACATATCTAGCATCTTCTATAGCTTTCTTTTCAGCATTTAATTCTTTCATGCCTTGTTCTATATACTTTTTCTTTAGTATTTTCGTAATATCATCATAATTCTTTTGGCATTCTTCCATAGATTTAATAAATATTTTTCTTGCAATATCATCTTCCTCAATTTCTGGAGGAATTATGTATTCAAATTGATCTAACTTTACATATCTTTGGCTTTGCTGAGAATATGATGCTATCCTATGTCTTACTAATTGATGAGTCAAAGTTCTAGAAACTCCTTCCACCGCAAAAGTAAATGATACATGTTCAATAGGCGACATATGTCCATAGGACATTAGTCTATTTAAAAATTTTTCTGTGTTTACTTCATTTAAGCCATCTAATATTTCATCTACTCCTACAGCACTGTAGCACAGCTTTGCCGCAGAAGCAATTACTTTATCTGGATTTGGAGTATATTCTATTAATCTAACTTTTATAGCCATTTTATTATCCCCTTTTAATTAATCATTTAATTCTATTACCATATTAAGTATTTCATTAAGCCTACTTACTTGCTCAGTTATATATAAAAAACCCACTAAAGCTTCAAATCCAGTTGCCATTCTATATTCCTGTACATCAGCATTTTTAGGAACAGAACCAGATTTAGCATTTCTTCCCCTTTTAAATACACTATACTCTTCTTCAGTCAATACATTCTCAATCTTTTTTATAAGTTCACTTTGAGAATGAGCCTTTACAAATGATATAGCTTTAATATGCAGTTTGTGAGGCGAAAGTTCTTTGTTGCTAGTTACTAGGTAAGTTCTTATAAAAAGCTCATATATAGCATCTCCAACAAAAGCCAGCACTAAAGGACTTAGTTGCTTTGCATCACTTATGGAACATTTATTTTTTAATATATCAAATTCCATTAAAATTTGTCTCCTTTTATAAACTTTTAGGTCATTAAATTTATAATACTATAATTTATATAAATTTAAAAGTGTAGCACCATACCAATAAAGCACAGGCTACACTCTATTATATATTATTCTAATTTAAATGCATTTAAATCATCCATCATTTGCTTAGCCATACTATTCAATGTCTCTGCTGTTGAAGCTACTTCTTGAGTGGATGCATTTGTCTCTTCTGCCGAAGAAGCTATTTCTTCCGAAGACGCAGATATCTCTTATGCTATGGAAGAGGCTTCTTCTACTTTTTCTAAAATACTATCTTTTTTATCCGAAATTAATTCAGTAGATTTATTTACTCTTTCTATTTTAGGAATAATTTTATTTATTGCAAGTATTATTTCTTTAAAAGATTCTATAGATGTATTAACAATATCTATTTGCCTATTCAATTCATCATTAACTTCACCAGTTGTAACTATAACTTTTTCTGTTTCTTTAGATACATTGCCTATAGCATTATTTATATTCAATGTATGTAAATACATATCCTATTTAAATAATAATGTTTTATAAAACACTTTTTACCTAAGCCATCTAATATTATAATCCAAATTATGTCACCTATCAACAAATATCGCATATTTTGTAAGCCCAATTATGAAAACGTTTAAAAATAAAAAATAGAAGAAACAATGGATAAATCCATTGTTTCTTTTATTTTTTACTAAACCCTTTTCCATCTAACTCCTTGTGGAGTATCTTCAAGCACTATACCCATTTCCTTTAAGTCATCTCTTATTTTATCTGATAAAGCCCAATTTTTATCTCTTCTTGCTTGCTGCCTTTGTTCAACTAGGGCTTCTATTTCATCATCTAAATTACATATTGTAGACTTTTGAAGTATTCCTAATGGCTTGCCTAGTTCTCTTATTAACCCTAAAGAATAGTTAACTAATTCTTTAGAAGAATCAACAGTAACATTAGTATTTATATCCTTTATTAAATCAAAAATTATGGCTATAGCATCAGCTGTATTAAAATCATCATCCATTTTTTCAATGTATTTAGCTTTATAGGAATTCATTTTTTCTATATAGCTCTTTTCTTCCTCTGTAAGCTTATCAATTTTAACTTCATCTAAAAGTCTCTCTAAATTCCCTATAGCATTATACAATCTTTCATTAGATGATTTTGTACTTTCTAATAATTCATCACTAAAGTTTAAAGGTGTCCTATAGTGTGCAGAAAGCATAAACAGTCTTATTACTTCAGCATCATACTTCTGTAATATTTCCCTTGTTGTAAAGAAGTTATTTAGAGATTTAGACATCTTTTTATTATTTATATTTAAATAAGCTGAATGCATCCAGTAATTAGCAAAAGCTTTACCTGTTCTAGCTTCACTTTGGGCTATTTCGTTTTCATGATGTGGGAATACTAAATCAGCACCACCAGCGTGAATATCGATAGTTTCTCCTAAAATATTGTGAGCCATGCAAGAACATTCAATATGCCAACCAGGTCTTCCCTTCCCCCATGGACTATTCCAAGAAGGCTCTCCTGGTTTTTCACTTTTCCATATAGCAAAATCCATAGGGTCTTGCTTTCTTTCATCAACTGAAATCCTAGCTCCTGCTTGTAAATCATCTAAATTCTGTCCTGAAAGTTTTCCATACTCCTTGAAATTTTTGGTGCTAAAATACACATCTCCATCAACTTCATATGCATATCCTTTGTCTATTAAGTCTTTAACAAACTCTATTATTTCATCCATATACTCTGTAGCTCTTGGATTTTCTGTTGCCCTTTCTATATTAAGTCCGTCTGCATCTTTATAATATTCATCTATATATTTGTCACCTAATTCTTTTACTGTTATACTCTCTTCATTAGCTTTTTTTATCATCTTATCATCAATATCAGTAAAATTTTGAATATAATTAACCTTATATCCTTTATACTCAAAATATCTTCTAACTGTATCAAATATTAAGAATGTCCTCGCATTTCCTATGTGAAAGTAATTATAAACTGTAGGTCCGCAAACATACATATTTACTTCCCCAGATTTGATAGGAATAAACTCTTCCTTTTGTCTTGTCATCGTGTTAAATATCTTCATCCTATTGCCTCCTAACAAATTATATCAACTTCATAACCACTATTTTTTAGTGTATTTATTATCTTTAGAGAATGTTCTTTTGATTCACTTTCTATTTCAAAAGTTACATTTGCAAAATCCAATCCACTTTCTTCCCAATTTCTTTCTTGTCTAACTCTTACAATATTTGCTCCCATAACACCTATTTTATTTATAAGACTTCCTAACTGACCAACTTTATCTTGAAGCTTAACTTTGAAACATATTCTTCTTCTCAAAAGTACTAATTGCCTATCTATTATCTTGGAAATCATGGCAATATCAATATTGCCGCCACTTATTAATGCTACTATATTGCTACTGCTTATATTAATTTTATCACTTAATATAGCAGCAAGAGCTACTGCACCTGCCCCTTCTGATATAAGTTTACTTGTTTCTATAAGTGAAAATACAGCATAAGCTATCTCGTCTTCACTGACAGTGACAACTTCATCTACATATTTTTTCATATATTCAAAGGTAATATCTCCTGGTGTTTTAACTGATATTCCATCAGCTAAAGACTTTATCCCATTTAATGTTACCAATTTCCCTTTTTCTAAAGATGCCCTGGTTGAAGCTATTTTTTCAGCCTGAACTCCTATGATCTTTATATCAGGTTTTAGTGTCTTTGCTGTTAATGCAATCCCTGAGATAAGTCCACCTCCGCCAATAGGAACCAATATTACATTAGTTTCCGGTAAGTCTTCTAAAATTTCTAGGGCTATGGTTCCTTGACCAGCAATAACATCTTCATCATTAAATGGATGTACAAAGGTTGCTCCACTTTCCTTCTGTATTTCTAAAGCTTTTGCATAGCATTCATCATAAACTTCTCCATATTGGACCACTTCAGCTCCATAACCTTTTGTGGCTTGAACTTTTGCCTGTGGCGCAGTAGTTGGCATTACTATAGTTGATTTTATACCAAATGCAGCTGCTGCATAAGCAACCCCTTGAGCATGATTTCCTGCTGACGATGCAATTACGCCTTTTTCTCTTTCTTCTTTAGAAAGATTTACAATCTTATTATAGGCACCTCTTATCTTGAAAGCCCCAGTTTTTTGTTTATTCTCACACTTAAAGTATATATTGTATCCACTTTTATTCGAAAAAGTACTGGAGTAAAATAGAGGAGTTTTCCTTGCCACTCCTTTTATATTCTCTTGCGCTTTTTTTACGCTTTCCAATGTTATTTCCATATAATTTTCTCCTATACAACATTATTATTGTTATATTGCTTAATATGATAATTACATGTCAAAACCAAATATTTAAAATATACTTTAATTATACACAAATTAAAACTATTTTATAGTTTTAATTTAATTTTTTTCTAATACGTTTAAAAATAAACTCGCCCTAATAAAATTATTATGGCGAGTTATATTGTGCTATATATAAGGCTTCTGGCCTTTGCAAACAATTATATAATTACTGTTTTACATTATATAAAATAGATTTATACAATGTATGCAAAATCTATAGCTATAGATCTTCTAAGATTTTTTCAGCAATTATTAAGTCCTCAGGTGTAGTTATCTTTATATTATTATAGTTTCCACTGTATAAGTACACTCTGTTATTGTAATTTTCTACAACCATAGTATCATCTGTAGCTTCTAACTTATCTTTAACAGCATTTTTATGAGCCTTTACGATTAAATCATATTTGAAACACTGTGGAGTTTGTACAGAAAATAAAAACTCTCTCTTTAATGTTTCTGCAGAGAATCCGTCTATTGCTCTAATTTTTATTGTATCTTTAGGTTCCACTCCACAAGCACAGGCTCCATACAAATTAGCATACATTAGTCCTTCTTCAATAAGTCTATTATCAATAAAAGGCCTAGCACCATCGTGTATTAAAACTAGATCACAGTCTTTTGCAGCTAATAATCCGCTTAATACTGAAACTTGTCTTGTAGAACCTCCTTCAACTATATTATTAACTTTTTTAATATGATACTTATCTATTATATTTACTTTACAGTAATCTACTTCTTCAGAAGACAACACTAAAACTATATCATCTATAAGATCATTATTTTCAAAAGCTTTTAAAGTATAGTAGAGAATAGGCTTCCCTTTCAGCTCTAAAAACTGCTTATTAATATTAGCCTTCATTCTAGTACCTTTACCTGCAGCTACAATAATTGCACAATTTTTTCCCATTAAAGCACCTTCTCTTAGGATGAACTTTATTTTTTTTGCTTAGCAAATATCATTCTACCCGCAGCAGTCTGCAATACTGATGTAACTATTACATCCATAATTTCTCCTATGTGTCTCTTTCCGCCTTCTACAACAATCATTGTTCCATCATCTAGATAAGCGATACCTTGCTCCTGCTCTTTGCCATCCTTCACTATTTGTATTGTCATCTCTTCTCCCGGAAGGACTACGGGTTTTATTGAATTTGCCAGTTCATTTATATTTAAAACTGGAACTCCTTGAACCCCTGCAACCTTATTTAAATTATAATCATTGGTGATGACTTTACCTTTTAAGACTTGGGCCAATTTTAAAAGTTTGCTATCTACTTCTTCTATTTCTGGAAAGTCTTTATCAGTTATAGTAACTTCAATACTTAGCTCCTTTTGAATACTATTTAATATATCTAACCCTCTTCTTCCTCTATTCCTTTTTAGACTATCTGAAGAGTCTGCTATATGCCTTAATTCATCTAGAACAAAGTGCGGTATTATAAGGGTTCCTTCAATAAACCCACTTTGGCATATATCTAAAATTCTTCCATCTATTATAACTGATGTATCCAATATTTTAGGGATTCCTTTACATTGGACTTTTGCCTTCTTTTCTTTAGAAGTCCCAACTTTTTTTATGTTAGATATGGCACCTATTATTTCCTCTTTTTTCTTTACAGCTATGTCAGCACCTAATGCAGTTACTACTAAAACAACAACTACTCCTACAATTTTTCCTATAAGTATATCATTAAACAGACTTACAAATGGCACTGATATAAAAAGACCTATTACAGCTCCAAAAGTGCCTATTAATATTTCAACTGTAGGCATCTTCTGTATATTATCTTCAAAATAATCCATAACCTTGGTTATTAATGCACTAAGCATCGGCGAAACTAAAAATAATATAAGTCCAAAAAAGAAAGTTGAAAAAATTAAAAATAAAGCTTTCAAAATGGTAGTACTATTGAAGTATGCCAACTTCTCTAGTTGTAACAACCATTCTCCTGATATAAATCCTAATATAAAACCTATTATAGTAAAAAGGCCTCTTAAAATTCTTTTAAACAAACTATTTCACCCCCTTGGTAAACTTATTACTTTATTATAGTTTTTTTATAATACCAGCAATATCGCTAATAACAATATATAACATTATATATTCTATTTCAACTAAGCTCATTATTGTTTATAATTTGTTCACTAACTTTATCCCTAGGTATCTATATATATTTTCGTCCAATAATTAACTTTTTAATCCCCCTATTCATAAAAAGTATATTGATTTATTATATATTTATAACATGTACCAATAAAGATTGTTCTTGGCTTCAGATAGAGTTTTCTCTCTAACTGAAACTAAAAGCCATCATCTAATGGCACTAGGAACGTATTATACCTTATCTTCCACTTTAAAGGTAGAAATATTACAAATGCTAGCCATAGGATAAATATACTTAGCTTTGTTGACAAAATTATCTGAAAATATTTATAATTATTATAATACCCATTATTTAAATTTACTTATAAGGAGTGAGACCATGAAGGACGTTATTTTTGATGATTTTCAAAATGCTGTAGATGAGTGTCTTCTTCGTCACAGAAGCTTACTAGATATAATGACAAAGCTTCAGGAATCTGAAGGAAGAATAAATAGAGCAATTGCTAAGTCAGTTACCAACTGCGGCTGCATAAAAATTGAAGCAACAAAGCAAACATTATCAAAAGATGATAACATAGATATTGATAGCTTGAGAAAGCATTTGAACACACATCTTGAAGGACATATATGTGGTAATTGCAGAGACGTTCTAGAAAGAGAAATTGGAAATAACTTATTTTATTTAACATCACTATGTAATTTATTAGACTTAAATCTTTATGATATTCTGTTAAAAGAATATGATAAAATTAACACTTTGGGAAAATATACTTTTAGATAATTCTACAGCACAAAATAAGGATCATCTTATTTTGTGCTATAATTGTTTATCTATCATGAATTGTTCTCTAAGTCTTCGCAATCCATTTTTTATAGCTTTAGCTCTAGCTTCTCCTATACCCTCAACATTATCTAATTCTTCATATGAAGCTTCCATAACTCCTTTAAGTTCTTTAAAATTGCTTATAACATTTTCAATTACATTTACAGGTATTCTAGGTATTTTGCTAAGCATCCTATATCCTCTTGGAGAAATTAACGTATCTACCAGCGGAACGCCATTATATCCTAAAGCCTTAGATATAGTATCTAAATCAATAATTTCATCCGATGACATATGTTGAATTTGTTCATATATTTTATTATGTTCCATATTGTTTTGACAATAATCTCTAATTAAAAGAATTCCATCTTCCTCAACACTTCTTATAAGTTCACTTAATTGCATAGATATAAGTCTACCTTCATTGCCAAGCTCAATTATATGTCTCTCAACTTCATCTACTATTCTCATAACCATTTCTGTTCTTTGAATTGCAGTCATTACATCAAATAGAGTAACTAAGTCTTGAAACTCAAGCAAATTCAAATTTCCCATTACTCTATCTAAAACAACTACATATTTTTCAAGGGTTTGTAGTGCTTGGTTAGCTCTTGCTAGTATTACACTACTATCTTTTAATATATATTTAATGTCATTTTTATAGACAGTAATTATATTTCTTCTCTGTGAAATAGCAATTACTATACATCCTGTTTGTTTAGTAACCCTATAAGCTGTCCTATGCCTTGTTCCTGTTTCAAAAGTAGGTATAGAAGCATCTGGTATTAGTTGAGTATTTGCATAAAGTATCTTTTTTAAATCATTACTAAGAACAATAGCCCCGTCCATTTTTGCTAACTCATATATATATGAGGAGCTATATTCAGAATCAATCTTAAAACCACCATCAACAAGTTTTAAAATTTCTTCAGAGTCTCCAAGAATTATAAGTCCTCCTGTTTTTGCTCTTAAAATATTGTCAAGTCCTTCTCTAAGTTGAGTTCCTGGTGCCATAATTTTTAGTATATCCATTAATTTTTTATCTTTTTCAAGTCTCATTTTGCACCTCCTCTTCTAAGTTTTATTTTTTATATTAAAAAACCTTAGTTACCGCTTCCTTTAAAGATGATACACCTATAATATTTTCGTCTTTAATTTGCATCTTTCCTTTATTTCTCGCTGGTATAACTATGTTTTCAAATCCCATTTTTATTCCCTCATTTACCAATCTCTCACACATTGAAATAGGTCTAACTTCTCCTGTAAGTCCCACTTCTCCAAACACAATAGTTTTATTTAACTTAAAATTTTTACCTTTAACACTAGATATTAAGGCTAATGCAAGCCCTAAGTCTCCAAAGGTCCCTTCTATATTAAGACCTCCTACTACATTTACATATACGTCACAATTATAAAAAGGTATTCTAAGCTTTTTTTCTAATACAGCTAATATTAGGTTTAATCTTGAATTATCTACTCCAACAGCAGTTCTCCTTGGCATAACTGCTTTAGTTTCACTAACCAAAGCTTGTATTTCAACTAGGATTGGTCGAGTTCCTTCCATGATTCCAATTACTACTGATCCCTCATTATTAAAATTTGTCTCTTCTAAGAATACTTCGGATGGATTTGATATTTCTTTAAGACCTTCTTGCCTCATTTCAAAAACACCAATTTCACTAGTAGTTCCAAATCTATTTTTTAAGGTCCTCAATATCCTGAATTCCTGGGTTCTTTCACCTTCAAATGAAAGGACTGTGTCCACCATGTGTTCTAGTACTCTTGGTCCTGCTAATTCTCCTTGCTTAGTAACATGAGCCACTATAAATAGCGGTATATTTTTTGTTTTAGCAATTCTCATAAGTTCATTTGAACATTCTCTAACTTGTGAAACACTACCTGGTGCGGATGTAATAGAAGGCTTAAATAGAGTCTGTATAGAGTCTATAATAATAAACGCTGGATTCATGCTATCTATATGTTGTTCTATTAATTCTAAATTAGTTTCTGAAAGGATATATAGCTGAGAAGATATATTACCTATCCTATCTCCTCTTATTTTTATTTGCTCACCTGATTCTTCTCCTGATACATACAGTACCTTTCCTGATTTTTGAGCAATATTATTAGCAGTTTGTAATAATAGAGTAGATTTTCCTATACCAGGTTCTCCAGATATTAGTGTTAGGGATCCTTTTACCATTCCTCCCCCTAATACTCTATTTAATTCATTTATTCCAGTATCGTACCTCTCAAATTCTCCTGATTTTATATCCAATATACTTTCTGGTTTGTTATTACTACTTATTCCAGTACTTCTGCTTATAATCTGCGATTCTTTTTTCTCTTCCACCATGGTATTCCATGAACCACATCCCGGGCATTTTCCAAACCACTTAGGAGCCTCGTATGCACATTCTTGGCATATGAACACATTCCTATTCTTAGCCATAATTATATCACTCCTATTTATTTGTCCAAATTAATATTATACAATACTTTAATACAAAATTGTAATGAAATACAAAATTTTTTATTAAATTTATATTAGTACAAATACTACCTCATGTATAATCGCGTACTTATATTTAAAAATATCTAAATATAATTTTGAAACCGGCAGTCAGTGCTATCCTGATTCTGCCGGTTCCTATATCATAACTAACTTAATTTTTTAAATACTAACTTGTTATCTTCTACTGAAGCAAGAACATTGTCTCCTCTTTTTATACTTCCTTTTAAAATCTCCTCTGATAATTTATCTTCTACAGTTTTTGTTATAGCACGTCTTAAAGGTCTTGCTCCATAAGTAAGATCAAATCCTTCTTTTGCTAACATTTTTTCTGATTCTTCATCAAATTCAATATTTATTTCCTGTTTACTTAATCTGTAACCTACTTCTTTTAACATTAACTTAACTATATGTCTTAAATGTTTCTCTTCTAGAGCATGGAATACGATTATATCATCTATTCTGTTTAAAAACTCAGGCCTAAAAGAATTTTTAAGTTCTGCCATTACATTTTCCTTCATTCTTTCGTATTCACTTTCCGATACATCCTCTGAAACTGAGAACCCTAAAGACTTTTGTCTATTTATTGTTGAAGCACCTACATTTGATGTCATTATTATTATTGTATTTTTAAAGTTTACTGTTTTACCCTTTCCATCTGTAAGTCTACCATCTTCTAATATTTGAAGAAGAATATTAAATACTTCCGGATGAGCTTTTTCAATTTCATCAAATAGAACTACTGAGTAAGGCTGTCTTCTTACTTTTTCAGTTAATTGACCTCCCTCATCATATCCTACATATCCTGGAGGAGATCCGATAAGCCTTGATACAGCATGCTTTTCCATATATTCAGACATATCAATTCTAATTATATTATTTTCATCTCCAAACATGGCTTCTGCAAGAGCTTTAGATAACTCTGTTTTACCTACTCCTGTAGGTCCTAAAAATATAAATGAACCAATAGGCCTATTAGGATCTTTAAGTCCTACTCTAGCACGTCTAACAGCTCTTGAAATTGATTTAATAGCTTCTTCCTGCCCAATAACTCTTTTATGAAGTATTTCTTCCAATTTTAATAGTCTTTCAGATTCAGTCTGAGTAAGTTTTTCAACAGGAACATTTGTCCATTTAGCTACTACTGAGGCTATTTCTTCCTCTGTAACAATTTGAGTTGAAACCTGATTTTGCTTCTTCCAATCATTCTTAAAGCTATCTAACTTTTCTCTTAGCTCTTTTTCCTTATCTCTTAAAGCTGCTGCCTTCTCAAAATCCTGAACTCTTATTGCATCTTCCTTTTCTTTTTTTGATTTTTCAAGTTCTTCTTCTAGTCCTTTTAAATCATCTGGAACTGTTAGATTTCTTATTCTTACCTTAGCTCCAGCTTCATCTATTAAGTCTATAGCTTTATCTGGAAGGTATCTGTCTGTAATATATCTATCTGATAATTCAACTGCTGCTTTTATTGCTTCATCTGTAATTTTAACTCCATGATGAGCTTCATATTTATCTCTTAATCCTTTTAATATTAGTAGGGATTCTTCTTTAGTTGGTTCTCCTACATTAACAGGTTGGAATCTTCTTTCTAGCGCTGCATCCTTTTCTATATATTTTCTATATTCATCTATTGTTGTAGCACCTATACATTGGATTTCTCCTCTTGCAAGGGCTGGCTTTAATATATTAGATGCATCTATTGCTCCTTCTGCACCGCCGGCCCCTATTATAGTGTGAATTTCATCAATAAATAGAATTACATTGCCTACTTTGGTTATTTCCTCCATAACCTTCTTAAGTCTATCTTCAAATTCTCCTCTATATTTTGAGCCTGCTACTAATGAAGAAATATCTAAAGTTACTACTCTTTTATTTCTTAAGATCTCTGGAATATTTCCACTTGCAATTCTTTGAGCTAACCCTTCCGCTATTGCGGTCTTACCTACTCCTGGATCTCCTATTAAACATGGGTTATTTTTTATTCTTCTACATAGAATTTCAAGTACTCTCTCTGTCTCTTTATCTCTACCTATAACAGGATCAAGCTTTTCTTCTTCCGCCATTTGGGTTAAATCTCTTCCATATTGGTCTAGTGTAGGAGTATTATTTCCAGCCTTAGCTTTTCCCGTTGTTGATGATCCCTGAACATGCTCTGGATCAAATGCTTTTAATAATTCCTTTTCTAGTCTTTCAAAATCTAGCCCTAGATTATTTAGAATAGTGAATGCTACTCCTTCTGATTCTTTTATTAAAGCTAATAGTATATGCTCAGGAGTTATATAATTGTGATTTAACTTTCTAGCTTCTAACAAGCTAAGTTCAAGCAATCTTTTAGTTCTAGGTGTTAAAGGGATTTCTTTTTTATTAATATCAAAATCTCCTTTTCCCTCATATTCTTCAACTAAGTTCTTTACATTCTTTTCAGTTATATTCATTTCGTTAAGTAACTTCTTAGATGGTCCATCATTTTCCTTTAAAATTCCAAGTAATATATGCTCAGTTCCTACATAACCATGCTGGAACTCTTGAGCTTCTTGTTGAGCATAAAATAAAACTTTTTGTGCTCTTTCAGTAAATCTGCCAAACATCATAGGCAATACACCTCCTTAACTTATAGTTGTACATTTTTTAATCTTTCTTTAACTAAGTTTGCCCTATTTATGTCTATTTCTCTATCTAAAAACTTACTTTCTAATAATTTTTGAAGAGTTGCAGGTTGAATATCTATAAGAAGTTTATTCAATGAGTTTTTATCAACATCTTTAATTATTCCCAATTCAACTCCTAATCTTACATTTGAAAGTAAATTTAAAGCTTCTCTAGTTTCTAAAACAACTGCAGATTTTAATATACCTATCGATCTATATATCTTATCTTCTATTTCATATTTATTTTTGCTTAACATTCTCTCTCTAGCTAAATTTTCTCTACTTATAATTTGATTTATAACTCCAGTTAAATTGCTCAAAATTTCTTCTTCAGTAAGTCCTAATGTAATTTGATTAGAAATCTGGTATAAGTTGCCTTCAGCTTGAGAACCTTCTCCATACAATCCCCTTATAGTCATTCCAACCTGCGTTAGAGCATTTAGAAGTCCTACTATTTCTTTATTTATAGTAAGTGCAGGGAGATGCACCATGGCAGAGGCTCTAAGTCCCGTACCTATATTTGTTGGACAAGCAGTTAAATATCCTAACTTTTCATCAAAAGCATATTCTAGCTTTTCCTCTAATAAATCATCTAATTTATTTATATATTCAAGAGCTTCCTTTAAATTAAGTCCTCCAGTTATGCTTTGCAATCTTAAATGATCTTCTTCATTTATCATAATACTACCTATCTCATCTTGGTCTAATATAAAAGCCGATTGATTTTTATTACTTATAAGTTTATTGCTAATCAAATGTCTTTCTAAATAAGAATAATTGGCAGTATCATCATTTTGCCATAAATAAATTGTTTTAAACTTTTCTTCAGTATAAGGAGATGAATATATTGCCTCTTCAATTTTGTTTACTACATCTCTTCCATCATATTCGTTTAACTTATTTGGGAAAGGAGTATTTTTTATATTTCTTGCCAATCTTATTCTACTGCTTAAAACTATATCGTCATTGCTAGTTTGGGCCTCTAACCAATTTTTCATTTCTACACCCCCAGCCTATTTTATATCCTTTTCTATTTCTCTAATCTGATCTCTTAGTTCTGCTGCCTTTTCATATTCTTCTAAAGTTATGGCCTTCTGTAATTCTTCTTTTAGCTTCAATAACTTTTTCTTATGGATTAGATCTTTTCCGCTTTTGCTAGGAACCTTACCTACATGTTCTACATTTCCCTGAACTCCTTTTATAACAGACAAGATAGCAGGTTTAAAACTTTCATAACATTCACTACATCCAAGTAATCCATTTTCTTTAAACTCTCTATATGATAGATTGCAGTTTTTACATCTTAATTCAATACTCTTATTAGTCTGAGGAGCCTTATTTACATAATCCATTAATCCACCTAAAATACTTTGAAAAGAAAATGGAGCTATAATATCCATATCAGGAACTAAATTAAATTCTTTACTTTTGCTAGCGCAATTATGACATAAATTTGCTTCTTTTTTTACCCCATTGACTACTTTAGTTACGTGAATTGTAGCTTCATTTTGTTTACAAACTTCACAAATCATAAACTCACCCCTTTTATTTACATAAAACTATATACAATATTAGCTATTATTTATGAATTAATGCTAAAATTAAATATACGTTAATCCTTTTTTAATTTTTACCACATCAATCTAAGATTATAACAATATGATTCCAATCATTCCTTTTAATATTTGTGCTCTAATACCATTTCTTTGATCTGATGGCACCATTAAATTTCTATCATTGATAGCAGCTCTCATAATATTAGCTTCCCTATAAGTTACAATTTTTCTTTCTAGGAGTACATTAATTATATTATAGGCACTATCATAAGTAATACTATTTCCTATCTTATCTTCAAGTAACTTCCTTATGGCACCATTATTTTCATGCACAATTTTTTTAATTTTGATACATCCGCCTCCACCTCTTCTACTTTCTATGTAATATCCACTTTCTGTTGAAAATCTAGTAGTTAAAACATAACTTATTTGAGATGGAGCGCATTTAAATTGATTTGCTAAGTCGTTTCTTCCTATTTCAAGTTCACTAGTGCCACTTTGTTCTAAAAGCTCTTTAATAAATTCTTCAATTACATCTGATAGTCTTGCCATTACCTCACCTCTATTGACTTTGTCTTTCTTTGACCTTCATTAATTTTATGATAATATTTTTGCACGCCATATTCAATTGCAATAATCAAACAATTTTGATTTTATTCCGTATCTATCTCTTATTAACTCCATTTTCCTTATTATTACTCAAACTTTCTTTATATATTCAGTTTTACTTTAAATTAACATTAATTATAAATTACAAATTTAACTACAACAAAAGGTTGTTTTTACACTATTAAAAGATGTAAAAACAACCTTATATAAATTATTATAATATGGTAGGCTTATTTTAAAATACTATATTACCAAATTCCATTTTTCTTTGCTTCGAACCTTAATTCTTCTCTGAAATCAGGATGTGCAATATTAATTAATCTTTCAACTCTTTCTCTTATGGCTCTTCCCCTAAGCCATGCAACCCCATACTCTGTAACTACATAATCCACATCATTTCTTGATAAACTTACTACTGCTCCTTGCTTAAGCATTGGAACAATCTTAGATACTTCAACCTTTTCTCCTTGTTCATTTTTCACTTTTGCAGTAGAATAAAGTGCAATTATAGACTTTCCGCCCTTAGTCATCTGTGCTCCTATTGCAGTATCTGCTTGCCCGCCTGTTCCTGAAAATTGAACATGGCCTATAGATTCAGAAGCACATTGACCGCATAAATCAACTTCTAAAGTAGTATTAATAGAAGTCATTTTGTGATTTTGTGAAATTACATAAGGATCATTTGTCCACATGCCATTCTTAAAGCATACTGATGGATTATCATCTATAAAATCATATAATCTTCTTGTTCCCAATGCAAATGTAGCAACTGAACTTCCTTTATACAAGGTCTTCATAGAATTGTCAACTGCTCCACATTCAATAAGATCTACCATTCCATCTGTAAACATCTCTGTGTGAATTCCTAAATGTTTCTTTAATTTTAATGCCTCTGCTACTGCATTAGGAATTCCACCAATACCCAATTGAATTGTAGCCCCATCTTCTACTAGATCCGCAATATATTGCCCAATAGTTGCATCTTTTTGTGTGAAAGGCACTACTGGAAGAGATGGTACTTCATAACTTACTTCTACAATAGCATCTACTTGATTAATATTTATTGTAGTATCTCCAAATGTTCTTGGTAAATATGGATTTACTTCAACAATAACTAATGCTCCCTCATCTATAAGCTGTTTCTCATAAGTAGCTCCTAAGGATAAGCTTAAGTATCCGTGATTATCCATAGGTGAAGCAGTAGCTAAAAGCACTTTTCTTCTACCATCTGTAGCATACAATCTTTTAGTAAGGGCAGAATGTAAGTGTTGTGGTGCATGACTTACATTTTGATTCATATGAGCTTTTCTTAAAGAAGGTGAATAAAACCATCCAGCTACAAAAATTGTATCTACATATTCTGGATTCTTTATGAATTCATAATTTCCCATTGGTAAACAATTAGTAAGAGTACATCCTCTAACATTATTATCTTTAATCTTATGAAGTTCGTTCAAGATAGACATAGGTTCACTGCCACCTAAGGCTGTTACGATAAAGTCACCTGACTCTATCATACCTAAAGCTTCTGACATACTCTTTGTCTTACTCTTATATAGTTCATAAATGTCTTTCATTATAATCCTCCCACTTTTTAATTATAACCTTTTTCCCCATCTAACTAAGCTACATGCAAATGCATATCCAGTACCAGCACCTAGAAGAGCACATACACTTCCATCCTTTACCAATCCTTTTTCTAATCCATACTGCACTGATAAGAGCTGGTCAACATGTCCACAGTGTCCATCATCAGCTAGATATACTGTTTTTTCATTATTTATTCCAAGGTCGTCCATTATAGCATAATGTGCTCTTGGAGCTACGTGAGTTATTCCTATAAAGTCTATATCTCTTTCATTTAAATTAGAATCTTTAAGTGCTAATCTAACAGCTCCAGTAAAATTAGGTATAGATCTAGTTGCTAAGTTCTTCTTTGTTCTTTCAGGGTCTGCCATATGAAGTAATCTTGCTTTCTTTAACTTTTCTGGATCTTGTCCTATTTCATCAGTAATTGGATTTAGTGTTCCACCCCATTTTCCTACTGCATCATCGGAGAAAATATGATCAGTTATTATACCAGATCCTAAAAGCTCATTTTCCATATGGTCTCTCTTTAAAATAAGAGCAAATCCTCCTGGAGACATATCAAACATATTAGATTGATTTCGATCTTCAAGATCTATTAAATAAGCATTAGCGTTTCCACCTGCAACTAATACTGTATTTAGACTATCATCTGCATACATCATATCCTTAGCAACCTTTAAAGCTAGCGGAGTACCAGCACATCTAAATGATAAATCCCATGCATAAGCATTATCTGCTTTTATTTCATTTTGTATCTTTATAGCTACTGTCCAACAAGTATATTCACAATATGTTTCTCCTGCATATAATATCATATCAATTTCTTTTGGATTTATTTTTGTTCTTTCTAGTAATCTTTTAGTTGCTTTAGTTGCCATCATTCCAGGATGGTCTTCCGGTCCACCTATATGCTTACTATTAACTCCCATCTTGTTTTTTAATACATCTACTGGAATATTTACTATTTCTGATAGTTCCTCAGCAGTCATAATTTGTTCTGGTAAATAAGTTTCAAAATCAACTATACCTACGTGAAAATCTTTTTTCATAATAAAACCCTCCTACATGTTTTTATAAATTTAATATTTTAAAATTAGCTATGCTAATTTTGTAATCTCTATCTAAATTCAGCCTTTTCCTTTAAATACGACTTAACTAAATTGTAGTATGCCTCAGTGTCAATCCTGTCTTTACTAAACAAAACTAGCTTTTCATCTAAACCTCTTGCATTGATTTCTATCCTAGCATTTGTTAAAAATGTCCTCTTTTTAAATACTATTTTTTCAATATCCTCATATTTGATTGTAAAATTTTCACTACTCTTTTTTAATATATCAATAGCACTCATGCCATCATATTCAAATTCCTTTACTGGTCTTACATGTAATATCCAAGTCCTATAGCTTTTTATTAAATAATCTATGACTATTTCCTTATCAGTAAAGACCACATTGTAATAAACCATATTTAGTGGACAGTTTCTAAGCATATTTTCCATGACACTAATAACTCCATTTTTAGCTATGTCATATTCCATACAATATTCCCCCATTTATTTTGGCAAATGGGTTTTAGCCCATTTGCCAATAAATATTAAATTAACAATCAATAACCGCTTCTAAGTTTTTGTCCAATTTAACTTCTGTAGTAGCCATAGATACAGCTATGAATACTATTAATGATATAGCTAAGGCAAAGCTTCCATTGTGAAGCCCAATTTTACCTAAGGAATTCATATACCAAGCAGCTTTTAAGGTTTTAGCCATTTCAAATATAACAGCTACTCCAAGTCCTGATACTATAGATGCAATTGCCCCTTCTTTTGTAGCTCTCTTCCAGTTAAATCCAAGCCCTATTGATGGTGCTAATGCAGCTGCAAAAGTACCCCATCCAAAGGCTCCTAGTAAAGCTATACCATCTTTACCAAGACCAACTGCTAAAACAACTGATAATATTCCACAACCTATTGAAGCAATTCTTCCTAAGAAAAGTTCTTGTTTACTATCTAATTGTTTGCCAAGAGCAAAAGGTATATCACGTACTATAGCAGCAGAAGCTATATTTATGAATGAATCTCCTGTTGACATTACTGCTGATGCTATACCAGCGAAAGCAAGTCCTGTTAATACAGGATTTGTAAAGTTCATCAAAAATACTGTTATAGCGTCATCTGGATTAGCAAGTGCTGGTAATTTTCCAGATACAACTAAAGATTTAACTACAACACCAACACCAAATGCTAAGAATCCACTTAGTACTGCAGGTACTGTTGTCATGAAAGCTCCCCATTTTAACTTTCTAATGTCCTTAACCATAAAGAACTTATGAACTAAGTGAGGTTGACCAACTACACCCATTGCCATTATGAAATAAGAACACATTGCCCCAATAGGTGAACCTAATCCGAAAGGTCCTACGAACTTATATCCTGCTCCACCTTTAGCTAGAGCTGGAGCATTAGCTATTGTTTCTGTAATATTCATTATTCCATTTCCTGTTTTTAGTACATATGCAAATATTGCTATAGATGCTACTGCCATCATTGTTCCTTGGAATACGTCAGTATATATACCTGCAAGCATTCCTCCACCAATAGCATAGATAAGCATTATTACCATACCTATAATTAATCCAGTTACAACTGATATGTTGAAAACATATCCTATGATAACTCCCATTGCTAGTAATTGAGTAGCTAGGTATAAAACTGTACCAGCTATAGTTGCTATTGCTGCAAGTCCAGATGCTGTTTTACTCTTGTATCTTACATATATAGCATCTGCAACTGTCATACAATCACTAACTTCAACCAATAATCTCATTCTCTTTCCTACAATAACCCATAGAATAACGTAAGCCATACCAGTTGAAATTGTTAACCATATTACCCCTGTACCAACACTGTAAATTAAGCCTGGACATCCAACGAATAGCCATCCTGACATAGTTGCTGAAAACGCTGCTAGTGCTAGCGGAATAGGGCCTATTGACTTTCCTGCTATGAAGAAGTCTGCTGAACTTTTAGTTCTCTTTGTTGCCCATGCACCAATAGCTAAAACTATAATCATATAAATAATTACTATTGCACCTATAACACCCATACCACTACCTGAATTACTTGCTAAAAGTAGACTCATTTGCTCCCACTCCTTTGCTTACATTGTTTGAATCTGGGAGTAACTTAGCCCCAGTTTTTTCTTCAAATTCTTTTATCCATTCATCTCTTAAATAGTCCTTTTCAAATCTAAAACAAAATGTTAAAGTACCTGTTACTATTAAAACAAGCCAGTAAACAAAGAACATAATTCCTGTTGGCAATGGATAACCAAACGAATGACTCTTAGTTATGTTTTCAGGAACTGCAGTTATATTTAGCATTGCTATAAGAGAACCAACCATAATTATGAAAGAAATAATCCACCAAACTTTTTGTACTCCATGAACCTTCCCACCTCTAGCAGCACCTGCAAATAACCAAGTAAATAGAAGGAGTGGCATTGCTACTGCAAATAAATAGTTGTTTTTAGTAAACTGTGCAACAACAAATACTATAGCCGTTAACAAGAGAACGATTACATACTTTTGATTCTTATCCAATAAAATTACCTCCTTTAGTTTATTTATGGAAAATCCTACTATCCCCCTTTCTTATGGAGCATCATTTTTTCTTTGACTATATTAATAGCAGATATTGTGCCAAATTTATAAAATCAGCTATAAACCCTTATTATTCAATGCATTTCCGTATTTTTTAATATTTCTATATTGATTTAAATTAGGAACAAATAGTTACTGTTAGAAAACGTTTACCTTGTAAGCTTTGAAAATGCATTGTTTCAGTGTGAATTACACCTAAAAGTTACAGTTGCTAAATTGTTACACTTTTACTTTGAGAGCTTAAATGCATTTAATTTTTTTATTTTAGTTTTTTATACATATTTTGCAGCAAAATAATTGTATATTTTTAATTCTGAGTATTACTAATACCCATTCACCATAGATTCTCTATCTATATATAAAAGAAGAGAATCTATATAGATTTATATAAATCTATATAGATTCTCTGTAATTTAATTGTTTATATTAGTTAGTTGGCAGGATCAAAGAACTGTAACCTTTGTAATACACCATCAGTTACATATAATCTACCAGTGTTTTTATTAATATCGCATCCCATTGGTGAGAAGAAATTACCTGGAGTATTAGACATTGTTCCCCATTCTGCTACAAAGTTGCCATTTGAATCAAATTTCTGCATTCTCTTATGTGAAGTATCTGATACAATTATATTATTATTTGCATCAATAGTTATTCCTAATGGTAAGAATAACATTCCAGCTGCATGACCCTCTTCGTAATATTGAATTGGATCAACTGTAGGTTCACCTATTTTACCTAGGAAAGTACCATCTGGTTTAAATACTTGGACTCTGCTATTTTTGCTATCTACAACAAATATAGCCTTTTGTCCTTTATATACTCCTATTTTTATGTCAGCTGGGCAAATAAATTGTCCATCACCTGAACCAGTTCCACCCCATTCTCTTAATAGAGTCTGATTTTTAACTACTTTTATCTTATTGTCTCCCCAGTCACTTATATAAACTGTTTCATTATCAGTGTCAACAGCAACTCCCCAAGGGTTGTCTACTATAGCAGTTCCAGCGACAAGTTCAAAGTCAAATCTTGAACTTCCATATTTTCTTACTACTCTAGAATTTCCAAAGTCTGTTACATATAACCTGCTTTGGCCATCTACAGCTATCTGTTTTGGGAATAAGAAATTATAGAACAAGTAAATTGATCCAAACCCATCCGGTCCACCTTGTCCATCATTGTACCCGTAATTTTCTATCCAAGTTCCACTAGAATTAAATCTTTGTATTCTGTGGTTAAATGAATCTGATACATAAATATCTCCATTAGCCTGGTTAATAGCAACACTTCCAGCATTTGAGAATATACCATTAGCAGTTCTCAATGTTCCATAACTGTTGTATAAAGTTGTGTTATTGCTGCTACCATAATACTTCATTATTCTACTATGAGAATCTACGCATGTTACATAGTTTCCTTCAAGTATAGCATGAGCTGGAAGAGCCATCTTTAAATCACCATTTTGCATCTGTAAGAATCCGAAATTCTTTTCGTAAGTATCATATACCATAACCCTATTGTTACCACTATCTGATACTACAACTTTGTTATTAGTAGGTTCTACGTAAACTCCTCTTGGATGATTGAATATGTCTGATTGATATGACCATATATTATAATAATCATATAAACCGAAAGTTCCAAATGATTTTAAATGCTGCCATGATGGAGAAGTTTGAAATACTTGTATTCTATTGTTATAGGTATCTGCAACATAAAGTCTATCATTAGAATCTATTGAAAGACCTTGTTGAACTGCAAATTGTCCATTATTAGCTCCATAAGAACCATATGCAGCTAAAAAATTTCCATTTACATCGAACTTTTGTATTCTGTGATTTAATTCATCACTTACATAATAGTTTCTTTTACTGTCTTGAACTATTGAACGAGGAATGTCGAATTGTCCATTTCCTTTTCCAGGACCTCCCCATTCTCTTATAAACTGGAAGTTGTTAGTATACTTTTTAATCTTATTTGTGCCTAATTCATTAACTAAAACATTGTTGTCTTTGTCTACATAAACAAACAAAGGCATGTCTATTCCGTCTAATGTAGCAATTCTTTGCATACTTGAGTTCAGTTTTACTACTCGATTATTAGCTAAATCTGCTACAAAGTAGTTTCCATTAGTGTCCTTTGAAATCGCCACAGGATTACCTAAAGTATAACCCGGTGCTGCTGCTCCAGAAGTAACCCCTATTTGCCCAGCATAGTTGTATGGAGTAGTTGCAAAAGCAGTAGATGCCAATAAAATTAAGATGAGAAACAAAGTAGAGACACTTGACAAAATCTTAATTCTTGTCTTTTTCATACACTTATTTACCTCCTATTATTTTTTTTATACATTAATTAAAATAATGTATATATATATTGTAACAATATTCCAAACTTTCTTCAATATTTTTCTTTATTTTCTAATAAATGTAACAAATCGTTACATTTATACATTTTGTTACATTTTATTTTTAATTCTTTAATATTTAGTTTGTAATACTTTTTCACTTTCCACATAATTCAAATAATGGTATAATAGTAACATATAACTTTAAAAGGGGGGGAAATAAGATGTACCAACATACTATAAATAACAACGTAGACAAGTTGCTTACATCCATACCACCTTCAATTTTTAACAGGCTACCTCTTCCAATTAACTTTGTGGATGAAAATTGTAACGTTATTGTTATGAACCAAGCCTTTTTAGATTATATAGGCAGTTCAATAAAAGACGTAGTTGGAAAACATCTTACAGAGGTAGATCCTACAGTAAGACTTCCTTTAGTTCTAAAGACTGGTGTGCCAGAACTGGGCAGAAAACATAAATTTAGTAATGGCAAAGAAGCTATTGTAGATAGGATACCTATTGTAGATGATGGTAAAGTTATGGGTGGTGTAGGCATCATACTAGTAGATGACCTTAATAACAGGGAGCTTAGAAACAGCATTATCAACACTATAAAACCTCAGGCTCCTGAAAACGTTTTAGAAACATTTAGACCTAAGTACAAATTTGAAGATATATTATCTCAATCACCTTCAGGCAAAAAGTGTAAGGCTCAAGCTAAATCTTATGCTATAACTGATCTACCAGTATTAATTACTGGAGAGAGTGGTGTAGGTAAAGAACTCTTTGCTCACTCAATTCATGGCTTCAGCAAAAGGAGTAATAAACCTTTTATAAGTTTAAACTGTGCTGCAATACCTGAGCCGCTTATTGAATCTGAATTGTTTGGTTATGAGGCTGGTTCCTTTACTGGTGCAAGTAAATCTGGTAAACCTGGTAAATTTGAACTAGCAAACGGCGGAACAATATTCTTGGATGAGATAGGAGATCTTCCTTTAAACATGCAAGCTAAACTGTTACGAGCGTTACAAGAAAATCAGATTGAAAAAATTGGTACTAACAGAATAGTAAATACTGATGTAAGGATAATAGCCGCTACAAATTGTGATTTAGAAGAAAAGGTTGCTAAAAAAGAATTCCGAGCTGATTTATTTTATAGACTTAATGTACTTCATTTAAATGTCCCTTCTCTTAGAGAAAGGTCTGGGGACATTCCATTACTAGTTGACCACTTCATAACTTCTTTCTATCAACGTTGTGGCATATATAAATCATTTTCTAATGAAATAATTGATGTTCTAGTTAAATATGATTGGCCTGGTAATGTAAGAGAGCTTAGAAATATAGTTGAAAGGCTCGCTGTAATTTCTAGTGGCGAAGAAGTTACAAAGGATATAATACCTTCATATATCTTAGAATCAAGTTATAAAGTTGCCGCGAAAAACTATGCCCCTTCTCAATCTTCTAATAAAAGTTCTTTAAACAATATTTTAGAAGAAGTAGAAACTCAGATTATAAAGGATACATTAATATCATGTAACTTTAATAAATCTCAAGCAGCCGATACTTTAGGAATTCCTAGAATGACTCTATATAGAAAATTAAAGAAAATGCAATTAGATGGTAATGTTTAATAAAAAATAATCTATTAAAAGAGCTTAGCCTTATGATATAAATACATAAGGCTAAGCTCTACACACCTAATATAAGAAAACTATTTACTTTTAATTATATAACATATTATTTTATAGACATATTAGAGTACTATTTATTGATTAACCGAAGTATCTGTTTAATAATCCTTTAAATGCTGATCCATGTCTTGCTTCATCTTTACACATTTCATGTACAGTGTCATGAATTGCATCATAATTTAACTTTTTAGCTAATGTTGCTAAATCTTTCTTTCCTTGACATGCTCCATGTTCTGCATCTACTCTCATTTGAAGGTTTGTCTTTGTATCGTTAGTTACAACTTCTCCTAATAATTCAGCAAACTTAGCAGCATGTTCTGCTTCTTCCCAAGCTATTCTCTTATAAGCTTCTGCAACTTCTGGATAACCTTCTCTATCCGCTTGTCTGCTCATTGCTAAGTACATTCCAACTTCTGTGCATTCTCCCATGAAGTTTGCTTTTAATCCTTCTAAAACTTCTGGGTCTACATCTTTTGCAATTCCTATTCTGTGTTCATCTGCCCACTCTAATTTTTCATCTGCTTTCTTTTCTACAAATTTATCTTTTGATGCTCTACATTGAGGGCATACTGCTGGAGCTTCCTCTCCTTCGTGAATATAACCACATACTGTACAAACAAACTTTTTCATATTGATCTTCCTCCCGATTAAATCTTTTAATAATTTATATTATTTAATAATTATTATTAACTACTACATTTACAATCATACATTTATTTAGGCATCTTTTCAAATCAATTTTTTTTTAATTTTAAGCATTTAATCAAATTATATTTAAATTACTCTTATTTTCTTATTATTTCTACTATCTTTAGTTTAATTTATATACTTTACCATAAAGAGGATTCTTGGCTTCAGGTGGAGTTTTTTTCTCCAACTGAAGGTTAGAAGCCCTTATCTAGGGACGTAACAGCCGTTATCTCCCACTTTAGAAGTGGGAGTATTACGGATGGTAGTCATCAGATAAAACAGAATTACTTGTAACCTTTTAACAAATAAAAAATACTGAAATAACCTTATTTATTTTGGTATTCAGCATTCTTTGACTTACTATATATTTATCTATTTTATAAAGCCTATTATGTTATTAATTTTTTGAACTTCATAATCTATACATGCTTTTTGCTCTTCTTGAAAGTTTTTTCTATTATTTATTATATTTTTATACTCATCAATTTTCTTTAGGAGTTCTCCTATTTCTTTTTCATATTCATCAATTATACTTTTGGTTTTAGCGCTAACATCCGAAGTAAATGAGCCTAATACCTTAACTCTATCTTGTCCATCTTTTATTAATTCCTGAACATTCATCCCTGATGCTTTAACTATATTTAAAACCGACTGCTTTTTAATATCTGTTGGAAGGGTTTCTGGTAAAGCCTTAACATAACTGTCTATTAAGAATATGGTGTTAATTTTTTTATTTTCTATATTAAATCTGTTATAAATTTCATCCACACTTAAAAGTTTATTAACTTCTTTTTCTGTACTATCTTTTGGTGAATTTAACTCTATATCTCTTTTAACTTCTACCACCTCTCCCATTTCTTCTTTCTCATTAATAATATTTAATTCATTATTATTCTTATCTGTATGTATATCTTGTTCATCTGGAATTTTTACTATTTCTTCTTTATTAACTTTATCTACTAGTCTAAACTTTTCAAAAATCGATTTTTTTTCTTCCATAGGTATATCACCCCGCCCTGTTATTTCTTTATATGTTATATTCTAATATAACTTTATATATTTTTCATTATATTTTTATAAATTTAATTAAAATATGCCATAATTTGCCCCCAAGCTATACCCGAAATTATAAGTATTATTCCAAAAATAATATATTTAGATATGTCTGTAAGCTTAAATCCTTTAATTAAAATGCTTCTTTCTATTAAGCATATAATTGTAGATGCAATTAAGCTAGCCACTATAAAATTTATAATAATAAGACCGATTTCTTTCATGGTTTGATGTCTCCCTACTTTAACACGGCTATAATAAGCTGTATATGTATTTAATTTACAAACTCCTTAGAAAATATTACTATTTAAATATCGTTTAAATTTAATTAAAATTTAATATACACATATACAATTATTAATATAGAAGCTGATAGAGGATTATTTAAAGAAATAATCCTCTATCAGCTTCTATAAAATATCCTGTCAAGTAATGCTTCATTTAAATAAAGTCCATGTCTAATCTAGATTTAAATAAATAGCATATATCCTAAACTATTTTGCAAAATCTCTATAACATTTATATCCACAAAGATTATCTGCATTTTTTACAGCACTAATGATGGCTTTCTCCATGGCTCTTGCACCTAAAAGCCCTACAACATTAATATCAGCCTGAACTTTTCCAGTAGCCATAGAGAAAATAGTATCACCATCAAACATTGTGTGTACTGGATAAATAGCTCTAGCAAAACCATTATGCCCCATAGAAGCTACTTTATTTATTTCTGACTTAGTTAGTTTTGCATTGGTTGCAATAATACCAATAGTAGTATTTCCATTAAATAAATTTTTCTTATTATCGTACTTAGCTACCATTATGTCTTCTGTATTTCTAAAACTTTTTTTATCTTCGCTTAGTACACCAGCAACTATCCTTGATGTTTCAGGCTCTATTACATCTCCCAAACAATTAACTGCCACCATAGCTCCTACAATTAATTCTCCTACTTTAATTGTATAAGTACCAAGCCCGCCTTTCATCGAAAACTCAGGACCTAGCACCTTACCTACTGTAGCTCCAGTTCCTGCTCCTATATTTCCTTCTAAGCATCCTTTATTTTGTAAATTTATACATGCTTTATACCCCATCTTCTTATCTGGCCTTATTTTATGGCTTCCAATAACTAAATCGAAAAGTGCTGCTCCACACACAATAGGTACCTTTGTTACTCCCACATCAAATCCTATGCCCTTTTCCTCTAGGTACTGCATTACTCCGCTAGCGGCATCCAAGCCAAATGCACTGCCTCCAGTTAATAGTATTCCATGTACCTTATCAACCATATTTATAGGATTTAAAAGATCTGTCTCTCTTGTTCCAGGTGCCCCTCCTCTTACATCAACTCCGGCTACAGCTCCTTCTTCGCAAATAATTACAGTACACCCTGTAGCTGCCTCTAAGTCTTGGGCATGACCAACTTTAATTCCCTCAATATCTATAAAATTTACTATTTCCATTTTGTCACCTTCCAAATTAATTAATGTAATATAAAAAACCTAAGATTAAAATTAAAGTAGTAAAAACCTTTTGTGATTTTACTACTTTCTGTATTTTACTTATATAATTATTCTTATCTTCTTATTTTCTTAACTGCAAAAACTATTGGAATAGTAATAACTACTGCCACTCCTATTTCTGGAATACCATGAGTTGTTCCTAGGGCTAGTAAAAATTTCCCTATTGTATCTACCTTCTGGCCAAGAGCTTTTGCAACTGGCTCTGCGTATAGTAAATATATCATTCCTAAGAAACCAACAGTATTCATAAGAGTTCCTATTGCTGCCGCACTTCCAATTTTAACTGTTTCATTTTTTAAAGGTAAGCCCTTATACACATAGTATGCAACAATACCAATTAGTATTCTTGGTGCTATTGATACCAATGGGTTCATGGCTACAAATGAAATTGGAGTAGGTCTAATGATTGCATTAACAAAACTAATTATTCCAAATACAAGTCCCATTAATGCCCCTAACACCGGCCCTTCCAATATTGCAGTTATTATAACTGGTATATGCATGATAGTGGCTCCTACTGGCGGAATTGGTATAATCCCTAGCGGTGTAAGCCCAAGTATTGCTGATATAGCAGCTAACATTGCAAAAGTCGTAAGTTTTCTTGTTCTTTTTTTGTCTGCAGTGACAACGTTTCTTTCCATAAATTTTCTACCTCCGTTCTTATTCCTTTTAGGATATAAGTCGAATAAAACTGAACTTAAATATTAAATTATGTATTAAGATTTAAGTTCAGTTTCTATATTAGAATACCGACTTGTAAACATTTTAACACCTTTTTATTCAAATTCAAAGATTTTTTTTCGATTTTAATAAATACTTATATATAAAAATATTTATACCAAGTCTAATCTTAAGTAAGCTCTACATTTTCCACTTCTACTTCTCTGTAGTGTGATGTATCTGCATACATAATTACTTTCATTTTCTTATTATCTACTTCTATTTTGGTTAAGCTAGTTTGGTGTATATACGGTGGTTCCCATAAATCTTTTATTGAAATATTTCTAACATAAGACATAAAACATTTTAATGTTGCACCATGTGTTACTACTAATATGTTCTTTCCTTCATTTTCATTAATAATATTTTCTATTTCTTTTACAGCCCTGTCCCTTACCTGCTCAAAATTTTCCCCACCATAAGGAACATATAAATGTGGTGCATTCCAATATTTATGTAATTGTTCCTTGAATTCCTTCTCTATATATTCTTGCTCCTTGCCTTCCCATATTCCTCCATTTATCTCTCTTAAATTATCCCTAGATATAATATCTATATTTTTAGTACCCCTTACTATTTCTGCAGTTTTAAGTGCTCTACCTGATGGACTAGAGTAAATAATATCAATGGATACATTTTCAAGCCTTTCAGAAAGCCATTCTGCTTGCTGTATCCCTAATTCGCTTAAAGGAGAATCATTCCATCCCTGCATCTTTTTTTGAACATTCCAAATAGTTTGTCCATGTCTTATCAAATATAAAGTAGTCATATTATTCCCTCCATTTACAATCTGCTATAATTATCTTTTTAAAGAACTTATATTTTCATTTAATTTGGATTTTTGTGTATTTTTATCTTTTATATATAATCCATACATAAGAATAGCAGCGCTTAAAGCTAAAACAAAAGTAAGCGGCCAAGCCATTCTTACACCTCTATCTTTTATATATATTCCCATAACACTCGGTCCTATAGCAAACCCAGCACCTGATATTATAGGTAAAACAGAATTTACTCTTCCTCTATGTGACATTGGAGTATTATTAGCTATATATACTCCCTGATTAGTTGAAGATAAAATTTCTCCTATTGTCCAAATTATTGTGGATAAAACTAAAAATTTATAGCTTTGGACAAAGTAAAGCATACCAAAACCAATGGCGTAGAATATTCCTGATACAGCTATATTAAATATAGGTCTATTTTTTCTAGTAATAAACACAATGGCAAATGTGAATGTTACTACTACAACAGCATTTACAGACATTAAGGAACCAAATAATACAGAGCCTTGTTCTGGGAAAATATTTTTTACTTGAAGTGGTATAGAAAAATTACTCTGAGAGTAAACAAAAGAATATATCATTGAAACTAGTGAAAACGCTAATAAAGCTGGCCTTTTTAATATAACTGAAAGAAGACTTCCGCTCTCTCCTTTTTCATTTTCATTTATATTATCACTTTTCTCATTATTTAATATGGACTCTTTAACTAATAAGGCTACTAAAGCTAGAGACACCATAGTGGTTAATGCATCTCCCCAAAATATCCACCTAATATATTTCTTGTATAGTACTCCTGCTATCAATGGTCCTATAGCAACTCCAATGTTTATTCCTAAATATAAAAGAGAAAAAGCTTGCTGTCTATTTTTAGTATTTGTTAAGTCTGCTACCATTGCAGCATTTGCAGGTTGGACAGCTCCATTAAAAAAAGTAGATATAATTAAAAGCCATGGTACTAATATTGAATGGCCCAAAAATCCACATGGTATTAGCGTAAGGGCTGCCATCCCTTGAAAAACTATTATTATTCTTTTTCTTCCCACATGATCAGCTAACTTTCCCCCAATAATAGACCCTAATGCCCCACCTATAGCAGCTATCATCATAAATTTTCCAACCTTATCCGAAGTCATTCCCATCTTTTCTGTAAGAAACATGGTAAGGAAAGGAAACACAAAACCTCCTAAACTATTGATAATTCTTGCAAAAAACAAAACTAAAATACTTCTCGGCAACTTCAGATAATCTTTAAATGCCTTTACAATTGTCATATTATCTACCCCTAACTTTCTATTAATACCCCTATATAACATAATCTATTCTATTATAATCTATGTATTGTTCATGCTTGTTACTTACATTATCATTCCTTTGGTTTTAAAAGCCGTCCTTATAGGACGGCCTCTATTTACTTTGCTAATTCATATATAGCATGTGCATAAATTTGAGCATTTTTAATCAAATGATCTATCCTGATATACTCGTTTGGTTGATGGTCTAAATCTGGTTCTCCCGGGAATATAGGTCCAAAGGCAACTATATTAGGCATCTCCTTTGCATAAGTTCCTCCTCCAATTGATAATAGTTGTGCCTTATCCCCTGTTTGTTCTTCATATACTTTAGAAAGTACTTTTATAGTATCATGATCCTCCGGAAAATATAATGGTGGTTGATGTTCCATATTTTCTATTTTAATCTCAGTACCTTTTATTGTATTATTTATTCCGCTTAACATATCTTCATATTTACATGTAACTGGATATCTTACATTTAGCGTCATTGTAACCTTATTATCTTCCATATTTATAACACCAACATTAAATGAAAGTTTACCTGATACTCTATCTTCAAACCCTATTCCAAAAGATTCTCCATTTACCTCCATACCAATATGTTTATTCATAAATCTTATAAATTTAGTGATGTCACTATCCTCTAGTGGGAGTTCTTCTACAAACGCAAACAATTGCATAATTGCATTTTTCCCTAATTGAGGCATACTTCCGTGGGCTGATGCACCAATTGACTTTACAATAACCACTTCATCTTTTGGCTCTACACTTATCTTATATCCAGTTTTTTCCACAAAGTCTTTTGCAGCATTTATAACTATATTAGCATCATTAATTAATATTCCAGCTTCGCAATAGTCCGGAACCATATTCGCCTTGTTTCCACCTTTTACATATTTTATTTTATTTTCTTCTCCTGCATTACAAAATTCTTTTACTAAATTAAAAATTGTTATACCCTTTTCCCCGTTTATAATTGGATACTCTGCATCCGGAGTAAATCCAGATATAGGTGGTTTTTCAGTCTTAAAATAATGTTCTATCTCACCACATCCACTCTCTTCATTAGTTCCAAAAATTATTCTTACTTTCTTAGAAAGATTAAGTCCTAAATCCTTTATAGCTTTAAGTCCATACACTGAAGCAATTATTGGCCCCTTATCATCCATTGTTCCACGACCATATATCTTTTCATCATGTATTTCTGCACCATAAGGCAGATATATCCATCCATCTCCCTCTGGAACTACATCTACATGCCCTAGAATTCCTACATATTCTTCTCCCTCACCATACTCTGCATATCCAATATAATTATCTAAATTTACAGTTTTGAACCCTAGATTATTACAAAGTTGAAGACAATAGTTTAATGCTTTTGCAGGCCCTTCTCCAAAAGGCATCCCATCCTTTGGACTTCCTTCAACACTATTAATCCTAACTAATTCTTGAGTAGATTTTATTATATCATCCTTCATTTTATCAATTTTTAAATTTATTTCCATAATTATCGCCTCATCCAAAATAATTTTAATGTAAAATTTCTTATTTTTTATTATACCATAATTACCAAATTTATTAATAACCTCTCTCAATAAAAATAACAAGCTATTACTATTTTACAATACCTTAATATAAACTAAATATTTTAGATAATGTATTATACCCTATTTAATTTGAAACATACATATCTATGAATATCACTAACTTATCCAATACAATCTAGTTTAAAAAATATCTGCTAGTCAATAATTAAAGTATAAAGCCGTATGTCTTAACATACTAACTTAATAGATATCTTTAAATAAATGTAAAGATAAATGCTCATTTGAAGTAAAAGTAAATCTAAGTATTTATGAAAGGGTGCTATGTATGAAAGATTCTTTAAAAACAGATAAAAAAACTGAAGACATAATAATAAAACATATATCTGATGGTAGAAAACTATTTAAAAATAATGAAGTTGACAAGGCATTTGCTAAATTTGATGAAGCCTTGCAGCTTAATAGCAATTATGCCCAAACCTATTTAGCTAAATGTGAAGCTTATATTGCATTATTTGACGTAGAAAAAGCTGAGGAATGTATAAAGTCTTACTTAAGAATTAGTGCTGATACATATAGAGCCTATTTGAATATGATAGAAATATATATTACAAGCGGTAACTTTGAAAAAGCTCTTTTATTTTGCAACAAAGTCATAAAGCTGCGTCCTAATGATGCTTTGATTTATTATAAAAAAGCTTACATATTAAAACAGCTTAATATGATAAGTGAATCTATTAGATCCTATGATAAAAGTATAAAACTTCAGCCTAAATATTATGAGGCATATTGCGAAAAAGCAGAGCTTCTAACTGCTCTTTGTGATCATAAAGGAGCATTGAAAAGCTATGATAAAGCTATAAGCGTAGATAATCAAAAAAGTGATGCCTATATTGGTAAGGCTCTTGTATATATGGATCTTCAAGATTATCACTCTGCATTCCCATTAGCTAAAAAAGCTTATAGTTTAAATCCTGAAGACGAATGGTGTAAGTGTTACTACACAATTATAAAAGATATTCTGAATAAGCAAAAACTTAATGGTAAAACTAAAGGAGTTGTTATACCATTTAAACATATTTAGTATATATGGTAGATTATCAACTCTAAATATGCAGTATTTATTTTTATAAGTGTAACAAATTGCTTGAGTAAATCATATACTTTTAAAATAAAAAAGTATGTGATTTCTTTATTTCTAAATTTAATAAAAAAGACTATTGCAATATTTTACCACAAACAATATAATATGGGATATATTTCAAATTATATTGTTTTATGTCTATATTCAGGAGGTGCTAAATTATCATGGAAGATTGCTCTAAAATTAATAATAATACTACTATAGAAAAAGCTCCTAAGCCAACCAATGATATTAAAATAAAAAAAACTTTTAAAATCACAGAAGATGTAATAGAGGACTGTTTATCAACATGTCTATGATAAACAAATTTAATAGGAAGAAAGCAACTGACAACACTTGTAAATCAGTTGCTTTCTTTCTTCTTAATTTTAGCATTGATTATTAAATTATTACATAATGTGTTAAAATTAAACTATAAGACATATCTTCTCTTAAATTTAATAGAAAGTTGATATATACTTTAAATCTAATTTTATAAATAGAGTAAGGAGTGAATAAGATGTTGCATATAGTAACAGATAGTTCTTGTGATTTACCTAAGAATATATTAGAAGAAAACAATATAAAAGTTGTTCCATTAACAATATCAATTGATGGAAAAGATTATAAGGAAGGTATAGATATTAGCGCTGAAGAATTTCATAAAAAAATGTTAACATCTAAAGAACTTCCAAAAACCTCTCAACCTTCTCCTATAAACTTTGCTAAAGCCTTTGAAGAATTCTCAGAGGAAGATTCTATTCTTTGCATGACAATATCCTCTGGACTTAGTGGTACATATCAATCCGCTTCTCTAGGAAGGGATATGTGTAAAAATAAAGATAATATTTTTATTTTTGATACTTTAGCAGGATCTTTAGGTCATGGTATTCAAATTTTGAAAGCAAACAAAATGTCACTTGAAGGTAAACCTGTTTCTACTATTATAGAGGAGCTAGAGAAAATCAAGAATGAAACTACTATATTTATACTTTTAGACACATTAGATAATATAGTAAAAGGTGGACGTCTTAGCAAATTTAAAGGTACTTTAGCTAGTATACTAGACATAAAGACAATACTTGAAGGTATAAATGGTAAAGTGGAACTAATAGAAAAAGTAAGAGGTAAAAAGAAATTTATAAATAGAACTATAGAATCAATAGGAAATAAGTGTTCAGATTTTTCAGATAGAGTCTTTGGTATTACACATGTTAGCGACTTAGATGATGCACTGTTATTAAAAAAATTAATTATAGAAAATTTCAATCCTAAGGATGTAATAATAAATACTATGGGATGTACTATGAGTACTTATGCTGGAAAGAATGGAATGATTATTTCATTCTAAGATAAGAAACCTCAAAGTTACTTTTGAGGTTTCCATACATATTCTCCGTTCTTATCTATATAACCTATCTTGTTGCCTAACTCTATCATTGCAATTCCATCAACAAATTCGTAAGCTTCGCTAAACTTAGGTTCTATTATCATTTTTCCTGTCATGTCTATATATCCCCATTTACCATCTACTTGAACTCCTATTAATCCTTCACTAATTACATCAACATCTTCGTATTCTAAAGGGATTATAACTTTGCCAGTTTTATCTATATATCCATATTTGTCATTTTTGCATACTGCTGCATATCCTTCAAAAAAATCATCGGCTTCTTCATACTCAGGTTTTATAACTATCTCATCTGCTTTATTTATAAAACCATATCCTTCTTTTAATTCTACAGATGCTAATCCATCTTTAAAGTCATTGGCTACAGAATATTTTGGTTTTATAACTACATTCCCATTCTTATCAATATATCCATATTTTTTATTTATATCTACCGCTGCTAATCCTTCACTAAATCCATGAGCATAGTTATAATTATTTTCTATTGCCAGTTCTCCTTGCTTATTTATATATCCTTGCTTCCCACCAATTTGAACTAGTGCTAATCCATCACTAAAGTTATAAGCATCTATAAATGATAGGGGGATAACTTCCTCTCCCTTTTTATTTACATATCCCCATTTGTAAGTAATCTGTACAGCAGCTAAATCCTCTGAAAATAGATTTACTTCTTTATACTTTGGCTCTATTACTATTTCACCATCTTTATTTATAAATCCTAATTTATTGTCTATTCCTATTATAGCTAAATCTTCATAGAAGTCCTCTGCATAATCAAACTTAGCTTCAATAACTAGGCTTCCTAAATTATCAATATAACCATATTTACCATTGACCAACACTGGATACAATTTTTTTGTTGTACTCATTATTTCCCCTCCTAAGCAGGTATATACTATTATTTTTAATCGTTCTCATTATATTATAGCGTATTTACATTATATCCCCTAATATATTTTTATTACATCATTATTATTATATTTCAATAACTTGCCATTCATGATTAACCCATAATCCTATAACTTCTACATTTAACCCCCATTCTTTAACGT
This sequence comes from Clostridium sp. JNZ J1-5, assembly GCF_053901425.1. Lineage (NCBI taxonomy): Bacteria > Bacillati > Bacillota > Clostridia > Eubacteriales > Clostridiaceae > Clostridium > Clostridium sp. JNZ J1-5. The sequence continues at coordinate 1,724,086 of NZ_CM132773.1, forward strand.
TATTAACTGCGGATTTAATGTATCTTATGTGTTCTTCTTCACCTACAGGATTTCCTGCACAATCATAGTGCCCTACCACTGCAATTACTTTGGACCCATGTACCCCAATAGATATATCTAACTTTCTCTTAATTGAATTAATCACTGTTATATCCTGCTGATCTGCTACTATTTTGTTAGGGCCTGGCTCAGTTATCATATCTAAATACTTAATACCATATTTATTCTTCATATAATCAATAACAGGTTGCTGTGCTCTTCCATCTATACAGCTTATAGCAGCTGCAAATTCTTCTTTCATTAAAAAGTCCCCCTTTTAACCCATTTTTAATGTTTTACATAGATCATTAAATTTATCTATAGAATATTTATTCACTATTTTACTATAAGGTTTTATGCTATTTCAATTAAAATCAACTAAAATAGCTTATTTTAGGCTATAAAGTAACTTTTTTTATGTTTAAAATTTAATAATTATAAGAGTTTGTAATTATATGTATAAATATTTTACATAATACAATACAACATTTTTATACTCATTTTGATATATTTTCATAATAATAATCTTATTTTTTTATTAGTAATTATGTTAAAATAGTAGTTAAATATGTTTAATTCTAATTTTGTCATATTTAAATCAATTTTGTAAGAAGGTGATATTTTGATTAATCCTTTAGAAATAACTGTATCTAATGAAGCTTATAGTCAATTAATAACATTATTAAAGCATCATAGTGAAGATTATTCTTGTGTGAAACTGTCTTACTCTAATGGTTGTTGCAAAAGCTCCAAAGTTGATATATATTTAGACGATTTAATTGATAAAGAAGAATATAATGTGGATAATATAGGAGGAATACCTTTTATATACGATGATTTATTAACTACTAATATAAAAAAGGTAGAAATCATTTATAAAAATTCTTCTTTTATGCTTAAGGCTACACCAGTAAATAATGTTCATAAAAGCTGCTCTGATTGCCCTAGCGGCTGCGGTTCTAGTGGAAAAAAGAATTCATGTACTGGATGTAATCATAATTAATTTAAATAATAAGCTAACAGATAACTTGTTCTGTTAGCTTTATTCTTAAAACTAGCTAAGTTGGTATTTATATGTTATATTAAGATATAATTTACATTAACTTTGGAAATTACTTATTTTAAGGGAGGCAAATATTTATGCATTTTTTACTTACCTTATTAAAAGTATTAACCTACTTAAATTTGGTTTTTGCCCTTTTAATTATATTTTTTGAAAGACGAAATCCTTCTGCTACTTGGGCATGGCTAATGGTTCTAATACTAATACCTGGTATAGGATTTATATTATATCTTCTATTAGGTCAAAACTTAAGCAGGAGAAAGATGTTTGAATTAAAAACTGAAGAAGATAGATTTCATAAGCAGCTATTGGTTCAAGGTAAACAACTTTCTGAAGATACTATAGAGTTTCATGATAAGGCTATGAATGAATATAAAGATATGATGTATATGAATTTAATCAACAGCCAATCCGTATTTACACAGAATAACTCAGTAGAAATATTTACTGATGGCCATGATAAATTTAATGCATTATTTGAATCAATAGAAAATGCAACTGATCATATTCATATGGTTTATTATATTATTAAAAATGATACTTTAGGTAATAAACTAATAGATATTCTGTCTAAAAAAGCTGATGAAGGTGTTGAAGTTAGATTTCTTTACGATGGGATGGGTGGATTAAGACTACCAAAGCATTTCTTTGACAGATTAAAAGCATCTGGTGGGAAAATAGCCTGCTTTTTTCCTTCATTACTACCATTGGTAAACGTCCGTGTAAACTATAGAAATCATCGAAAAATAGCAGTAATAGATGGTAACGAAGCTTACGTAGGTGGATTTAATATTGGAGATGAATATTTAGGAAAAAATAAAAAGTTTGGTTATTGGCGAGATACCCATATAAAGATAAAGGGAAGTGCTGTTGACTCTCTCCAACAAAGATTTCTACTTGATTGGCGTTATGCTTCTGATGAAAAAATAGCCTTTGATAAGAAGTACTTTCCTCCTAAATGTTCTCATGGACAAATAGGAATTCAAATAGTATCAAGTGGTCCCGATTCAGAATGGGAACAAATAAAAAATGGCTATATCAAAATGATTCATTCCGCTAAGAAAAATGTTTATATTCAAACTCCTTATTTTATACCAGATGAGAGTATTTTAGAGGCACTAAAAATAGCTTCCTTATCAGGTGTAGATGTTAGAATTATGTTCCCTGGCAAGCCTGATCATCCTTTTGTTTATTGGGCATCACTTTCATACATTGGAGAACTATTAAAAAGTGGAGTTCGTAGCTATACTTATGACAAGGGATTTATTCACAGCAAAACTATTGTAGTAGATGGTAAAATATCTTCTGTTGGCACTGCTAATATGGATGTTAGGAGTTTTAGATTAAATTTTGAAGTAAATGCTTTTATTTATGATTCTAATGTATCCGAAACTTTAGAACAGAAATTTGAAGAAGACATAAATGATTGTACAGAAATAACAAAAATACGTTACGATGAAAGATCTATTTTAATAAAGTTTAAAGAATCCATTTCCAGATTGCTTTCTCCTGTTTTATAAAAAACCTTCTTAATTAAATAGTGATTTATTAAAATTTAAAATTATAAAGACGTTATTTTCTATATATTCAGTGAAGATAGCGTCTTTATTTTTAAATATCTATAACAGCCAGTGCCTTGCTTTAACTTTTTATCTTTTAAATTTATTATTGACATAACTCTTATATATTCTCGATTTCTCTTCTATCTTGTTTTTTATTTCCTATCTTCTCTCTTCTCTTTTCCAACTCAATTCTTATACTATCTAATTCAATACCCTCTTCAGCCATAAGCACAAGTATATGATAGCTTAAATCGCATATTTCATTTACAAGTTCAACCTTATCTCTATTCTTTGCTGCTATAATAACTTCTGTACACTCTTCTCCTACTTTTTTTAAAATTTTATCTATCCCTTTTTCAAATAGGTAGTTAGTGTAAGACCCTTCCAAAGAATTTTCTTTTCTATCTAATACAACTTGAAACAGTTCCTTTATTACATCTATATTATTCATTTATAATCCCCCTCTTTTTACTACATAGCTAATTGCCCCTAGCATACAACTTATTTATATGGATATAATTAGACTATTCTATAGTTAAGTCTCTATAAAAACAAGTTTTGTTTCCCGTGTGGCACGCTGCCCCTATTTGATGAACCCTTACTAAGAGAGTGTCTCCATCACAATCTAGTGCAATGCTTTTAACATGTTGAAAATTTCCAGAGGTGCTTCCTTTATTCCAAAATTCCTGCCTTGACCTACTCCAAAACCATGTAGTCTTAGTACTTATTGTCCTCTCAAGGGATTCTTTATTCATATATGCCATCATTAAAACTTCCTCAGTATTAAAATCTTGAATAATACAAGGAACCAATCCATTGCCTTTATTGAAATCTACTGCTTTTAGTAGCTCTTCCGTAGTCAACTTTATAACACCTCCAAACTTTTCAGTGACCAGCGACTCTATTTTAAAATCTTACTTCAATATCATCCTTATTAAGATATTCTTTTACTTCATTAATAGTTAACTCTCTAAAGTGAAACAATGAAGCTGCCAGTGCTGCATCTGCTCCACTTTCTTTAAATACATCAACAAAATGCTGAAGTTTTCCACACCCTCCTGATGCAATTACAGGAATATTCACAGCTTTGCACACAGCATCTGTAAATTCTACATCATATCCTTGCTTTGTTCCATCAGCATCCATACTTGTTAATAGAATTTCTCCTGCACCTAATTCCTCAACTTTTTTAGACCATTTTATAGCATCCAGTCCAGTATCTATTCGTCCTCCATTGATAAATACATTCCATCCAGAACCATTTTCTCTTTTCTTGCCATCAATAGCAACTACAACGCATTGGCTGCCAAACTTCTCTGATGCATCCTTTATAAGTATTGGATTCCTTATAGCAGCTGAATTTATTGATATTTTATCAGCACCAGCTCTTAAAATTTCTTTAAAATCATCTAATGTTTTAATTCCTCCCCCTACTGTAAGTGGTATAAATACCTTCTCCGCAGTTCTTTTAACTACATCTATCATAGTAGCTCTTCCTTCATGTGTTGCTGTAATATCTAAAAATACTAATTCATCTGCCCCTTCTTTATTGTAAAATTCAGCAATGGCAACTGGATCTCCAACATCTTTTAAATTTACGAAATTTACACCTTTAACTACTCTTCCCATATCCACATCCAGGCAAGGTATTATTCTTTTAGTTAGCATAGTTTACCCCCTCTTATTCTTTACTTAGAGTTACTGCTTCTTTTAAATCTATAGTTTTTGAATAAATAGCCTTCCCAATAATTACACCATAAAGATTCATTTCTTTTATTTTTTTAACATCATCAATGCTTTTAATTCCCCCAGAAGCAGTAATATCACAAGATACATTTTCTTTAAGTTTCTCCAAAGCGCTAATGTTAGGTCCAGTTAGTGTTCCATCCCTGCTTATATCAGTAAATATTATATTTTTTACACCTATAGCTTCCATTTCTTTAGCAAAATCAACATAATCCACTTTACTAATATTTATCCATCCATCTACAGCAACGTATCCATTCTTTGCATCTATTCCAACAGCTATTTTTTCACCATATTTATTAACTGATTCTTTAACCAACTTAGGGTTATTAAGAGCAGCTGTCCCTAATATAACACGGCTTATTCCCCTTTGTATTAAATAATCTATAGTCTCTATATCCCTTATTCCTCCCCCTAACTCTATAGGTACTTTAACCTCTTCTATAACCTTGGAAACCAAATCTATGTTTACACCTTTTCCCTTTAATGCTCCATCTAGATCAACCATGTGTATATATTCTGCTCCACACTTTTTAAAGTACTCTGCAGTATCTACAGCACTGTTGGCTACTATTTCTAACCTATTGAAATCTCCCTTATAAAGCCTTACACACTTTCCACCTTTTAAATCTATAGCAGGTAAAATAATCATTTAACCATCTCCCCAAAGTTCTTTAACATTCTTAATCCTATATCTCCGCTTTTTTCTGGGTGAAATTGCAATCCATATATATTTTCTTTACTTACTACCCCTGGAATTTTAACTCCATAATCTACATAAGCATTTAGTATATTCTCTTCACTAACTTCTGCATAATATGAGTGAACAAAGTATACATAACTTCCTTCCTCTATACCACTTAATATAGGACTTTTTTTATTATAAACTAGGCTATTCCATCCCATGTGAGGTATCTTCAAATCACCTTTTATTTTCTCTATTTCTCCCTTTAAAAATCCAAGCCCCTTGCTATTTTTCCCCTCATCACTTTCTTCAAATAATAGCTGCATTCCAAGACAAATCCCAAGAATAAATTTGTCTTCTTCTACGGCTTTTCTTAAAATAGTATCTAATCCGGATTTTATTATATTATCAATAGCATCTGGGAAAGCTCCTACCCCTGGAAGTATTATTCCGTCGCTATTTAATATTAATTCCTTATCATCTGTAATAATAGATTTTATCCCCAATGAATCTAGTGCATTTTCAACGCTTCTTAAGTTTCCCATTCCATAATCTACAATTGCAATCACCAATCTCAACTCCCCGTTCTTTGATACCTAGCCACTAATCCTAAATTACTTTCCGCTAGTAACTATCTACTTTATACCAAGCTATTACTTATATAGTTGCTAGTCCTATATACTTCCCTTAGTTGACATAACCCCTTTTATTCTTTCATCTATGTCTACAGCTTCCCTCATAGCTCTTCCTAATGCTTTAAATACAGCTTCAATCATATGATGATTATTTTTTCCATATAGGATTATTGAGTGTAACGTTATCTCTGCATTAAAAGCAAAAGCTCTTAAAAATTCTTCCACTAGCTCAGTATCCATTTGTCCAACTTTTTCTACAGTAAAGTTAAAATTGCATACAACATATGGTCTTCCGCTTATATCCATTGAAACTGAAGCTAAAGTCTCATCCATTGGCACAAAGGCTGTTCCATATCTTTTAATTCCAACTTTATTTCCTATAGCTTTTTTGAAACACTTTCCTAGTGCTATTCCTAAATCTTCTATTGTATGGTGCCCATCTACTTCTAAATCTCCTTTAGCATCTATTTTAAGATTTAAAAGTCCATGTTTTGTCATTAAGTTAAGCATATGATTGAAAAACCCTATACCAGTATCCCCTTCATAATTGCCTTCACCATCTAAATTTAATACTATATTTATATCTGTTTCTCCTGTTTTTCTAGAAAAGACTGCTTCTCTCCTTTCCAATAACATCACCCCAATTTATCTATTTACTTTTTGTGTTTCTCTTAGTACTCCTAGTACAGCTTCATTCTCTTCTCTACTTCCTGCATTTATTCTTAAACAGTTTTCGAGTCTACCTTCATTGAACTTTCTTACTTTAATTCCTTTTTCTATTAATTTTCTGTTTATCTTATCTGCATTATAGGTTTCTATTAATATAAAATTTGCTTCTGTAGGATATGTTTTTATATCCTCTATTTTATTTAGCTCCTCATAAAGATAACTTTTTTCTTCAATTATCCTGCTTATGCTCTCTTCAATAAAAATGCGATTTTTTAGGATTACTACTCCTATAGCCTGACTTATAGAATTCACATTAAAAGGAGGCTTAACTTTTTTTATTTCCTTCAACAAAATTTCATTAGTTATTAAGAATCCAAGTCTTAACCCTGCACTTCCCAGTGCCTTTGAGCAGGTTCTTAAAACTATTAGGTTATCATAATCTTTTATTCTATTTACTAAAGATTTACCATAAAACTCAACATAGGCTTCATCTATTATAACTATACAATTGCAGTTTTCAATTACTTTTATAATATCTTCTTCTGGTATTATTCCACCAGTAGGATTATTAGGATTTGAAAGGATTAATATCTTTGGCTTTTCCATAGCAACTTTATTTATTAATAAATTCACATCAAGTTTGAATTTTTTATCTAAATCAAGACTTACCACTTTTCCTCCACGTATTTCTGCATATACTTGATACATTGAAAAATCAGGACTCACCACAAATAGCTTATCTCCTTTATCTAAGAAAGTAGTTACAATAATTTGCACAAGCTCATCAGAACCATTCCCTACAATTATATTTTTCTCATCTACTTTTATAAACTCACTATAAAGCTTGCATAATGCCTTAGAATTTGGATCTGGGTATCTGTTAAATGGTACATTAATTACTGCTGATGCTATTTGCTCTTTCAAATCTAATGGAAACTCTATAAAACTTTCATTAGCATCCAATTTTATATTAAAAGTTCCTTCTCCAACTTCATAAGGTTTAAAATTTTTAATATCCTGTCGGAAAAATTTCTCTATCATTTTTCAAACCTCACTTTAATAGAATTTGCATGTGCTGTTAATCCTTCTGTTTCTGCAATAGTGACTATTTGATCTTTAACTTTAGACAAGCCTTCCTCTGAATAATATATAAAGCTGGATTTCTTAATGTAATCATCTACTGATAATGGAGAAAAGAATTTTGCACTTCCACTGGTTGGTAATACGTGGTTTGGACCTGCCATATAATCGCCTAGTGGCTCAGGGGCATATTTTCCTAAAAATATTGAACCAGCATTTTTAAGCTCGCCTAAAATTTTAAATGGTTCTTCAACCATTACTTCTAAATGTTCGGGTGCTATTATATTGGATATTTCTATAGCATCTTTTATATTATCTACAACAAATATTGCACCATAATCCCTAATAGAAGTACAAATTATATCCTTTCTTGACAGAGTCTTAACCTGTCTTTCCAATTCATTTCTTACCTTAAGCGCTAAATCATTTGATGTTGTTACTAGAATTGCTGAAGCAAGTATATCATGTTCAGCTTGAGACATTAAATCTGCTGCAATTAATTTAGGATCTCCATTTTCATCTGATATAATTAGTATTTCACTTGGACCTGCTATCATATCAATATCCACGAACCCATAGACACTTCTCTTTGCCATTGCAACGTATATATTTCCTGGTCCTACAATTTTGTCTACCTTAGGTATAGTTTCTGTTCCATAAGCTAAAGCCCCTACCCCTTGGGCTCCTCCAACCTTATATATTTCATCTACTCCAGCAATATCAGCTGCAACTAATATATTAGGATTTATATTTCCATCTTTAGATGGTGGAGTTACCATAACCACCTTTTTTACTCCAGCTACCTTGGCTGGAATTGTATTCATTATAACTGATGAAGGATATGCTGCTGTTCCACCTGGAACATATATTCCTACAATATCTAATGCTCTGACTTGTTGCCCTAGCATTATGCCATCTTCTTTTGTAACCATCCATGATTTTTGCTTTTGTTTTTCGTGATAAAACCATACATTCTCTTTTGAAAGTTTAATAGCTTCTATAAATTTTTTATCCACAATCTCATATGCTTTTTTTATTTCATCCACACTTACTCTTACATTTTGTGAATTAATTAATTCACTATCAAATCTGTTAGTATATTTAACAACTGCATTGTCCCCATTTTTCTTTACATCTTCCAATATCTCTTCCACAGCTATAATTACTTCTTTTTGTACTGCTTCTGCCCTATCTTTAAGATCCTCGGTATAATAATCTTTATTTTTCTTATCTACCTTTACTATATCAATCATTTTCTGTCCCCCTTTTAATCCATATACTTTTTAACTACTTCACTTGTCTTTTCAATTATCTTACCAACTTCTTCTTGCTTTGTTTTCATGCTTGCTTTGTTTACTATCATTCTGGCACTTATAGGACATATTTCATCTACTATGATAAGTCCATTTTCTTTTAAGGTAGAACCTGTTTCCACTATATCCACTATTGCATCAGCAAGTCCCACTAAGGGAGCTAGTTCTACTGAACCCTCTATTTTAATAAGCTCAACATCAAATCCTTTTTTTCTGAAATATTCTCTTGCCACATTAGGATATTTAGTAGCTATTTTTTTTCTATTATATCCTTTATTCAAATTAAATTCTGGTAAAGCTGCTAATGCAAATCTACATTTACCTACTTTCAAATCTAGTACTTCATAGAACTCTTTACTTGTCTCCATTAATGTATCTTTCCCAACTATACCTATATCAGCTGCCCCGTATTCAACATATGTGGTTACATCTGGCGCCTTCACAAGAAAAAATTCTATATTGTAATCACTATTTTTACATTGAAATATAAGTTTGCGCCCCTTACACTCTAATTCACTTAAATCTATACCAATAGATTTAAATATACTAAGAGCTTTCTCTTCGAGTCTTCCCTTTGTTAATGCTATTTTTACCTTCTTCAAATAAACCACCCCAACTTTTCATTAGCCAATTATATATTTCAAACTTTTAAAACTTATAACTGCGATATGAACTTATCAATTCCTAAAAGACTACCTTCTCCATCAGAAGTATCATATATCCTAATATTTTTATCATCTATTATACTAATCATTTCAGATGCCTTATTCCCTTTTGCATATTCTAAAGACTTTTCTTCCTCTTCGAATAGACTTAGTTCACAAATCAATCCTTTTTCTCGAATTATATTCATCAGTTCATAAGCTTTCTTTAAAAGTTTATTATTATAAAATATAAGAATTTTTTTACTATTTTGAGTAATTAAAGACTCTTGTCTTCTTAAAGCCACCATTACATTATCAACATTAATTGCAAACCCGGTAGCTGGAAGCTTAAGTCCAAATTGTTGTATTAGATTATCATATCTTCCACCACTTAATATATAATCACCAACATCATCTACATAACCCCTAAATATTATGCCAGTGTAATAATCAATATTTTGTACCATACCAAGGTCAATGGATATATATTCACTTAGCCCTATTTCATTTATAACATCATAAATATCATAAATATTATTCAATGCTTCTAACGCTTTTTGGTTTTTAGTTAGTTCTCTAGCCTTATATACGATTTCGATACCTCCAAATAATTGAGGTAACTTCTCTAATATATCAATACTATCTTTAGAAATATTGCACTCTTTTTCTTTTAATAAATTGCTAAGAGTAACATAGTTCTTATCTTCTATTAAGCTTCTAATTTTCTCCAACTCTTCTTCATTCATCTGAATATCTTCTATCAGAGCTTTAAAAAAATTTGCCTGCCCAATTTCAATTTTAAAGTTTTTAAGACCTAAATCTAAAAATGCACTTATAGCTGTAATTATAATATCTACATCAGACTTTACATTTTTAGTTCCTATTATTTCCACCCCTGATTGAGTTATCTCGCTTATTTTACCATTTAAGTTTTCATTTATTCTAAAAATATTAGACGTATAGCAAAGTTTTAAGGGATAAGCACATCCTTTTATTTTAGTAGATGTAATCCTTGCTATAGGTGTAGTCATATCAGGTCTTAAAACAAGTATTCTTCCTGTATTGTCGAATAATTTATACATTTTTTCTTGTGGAATTGGTTGATTATCCGAATTAAATACATCATAAAATTCTAATGTAGGTGAAATTACCTCTGAAAAACCACTATATCTATATACCTTTCTTAATGATTCCTCTATCATTAATTTTGCATCACATTCATCAAAAAGAATATCTTTCATTCCATCTGGTATATACCTTCTCCACTTTGCCATATCCCCATCCCTCACTTTATTAATTTAACGCTTTAATGTAATAAATTATAAAAAGATAATAACATTGTTTTACATTGGTGTCAATATAAAAATAACCTTGTCCTACTAACGGAAAGTTTTAAATTAACATAAAAATCAACATCTATTTAAAACATATCCTAAAAATAAAAAGACTTTATACATAAATATGTATAAAGCCAAAATTGCTAAAGAAGATTATTTCCTAATATTTCTCTTAATTTTTCATTTCTATCATATCCTTGAGCTACTGTATTCAGTGTAGGGATATCTCCACTGTATTCTCCCATAGTATGATATTTTCCTGTAAGATTTGTCTCTACATTTTGATAATAGTGAGGTACCCTTACAATATTACCTCTTGTTTCTTGCTGCTGAGATCCGTAGTTTTCCATCCTTACTTCCTCCTTTAGAAGAAATATTAAAATTATTATTTTTTAACATGTTATATATAATATCTGAGTTTTCTATACTTTCGTTATTTAATGTTATTGTAAATTTATCATCTACATCAACTATTCCCATATAATCATCTATCTTACTATAATCACTTAAATTAATTTTGCCCAAAATATCTAGTTTATATTCTGACATAAAACTCGCCCTTTCGATTTGTTTTTATTTATTTTTTGCAATTTGTACTTTAAATATTCATTTAAGCTTATTTCTTTGAAAGCTATATGTTATTGAATAAAGCTAATTTTAATGATATTAGATATTACACTTACTGATATTTGCAAAAATCGTTATGTAAACAATCATAGTTAAATAATATTAACTTTTAGTTATTTGATATATTTAACTCTAAATGTTATAATTTATAATAGTTGGATAAATTAAATACTCTTTATTAGGGGGAATTGTTTATGAAAAATTTAAAGGGAACTAAAACCGCTGAAAATTTAATGAAAGCATTTGCCGGAGAATCTCAAGCTAGAATGAAATACACATATTATGCATCTCAAGCAAAAAAAGATGGATATGTTCAGATTTCAAACATATTTATGGAAACTGCTGAAAATGAAAAAGAGCATGCAAAAAGATTTTTAAAACATATATTAGAAGATGAAAATCTACATGGTGAAGCAATAGAAATTAATGCATCATATCCAGTTGGCCTAAGCGATACAAAAGCTAACCTAGCTTATGCTGCTGGTGGAGAAAATGAAGAATGGACAGAATTATACCCAACTTTTGCAGCCGTAGCTGAACAAGAAGGTTTTAGCGATATAGCTCTAACTTTTAAAAACATTGCAAAAGTAGAAAAAGCTCACGAAGAAAGATATAGAAAATTACTTGCTAATATTGAAAACAATGAAGTGTTTAAAAAAGCTGAAACTACTCTATGGAAATGTGGAAACTGTGGATTTATTTATGAAGGTGTTGAAGCACCTAAAGTATGTCCAGCATGTCTACATCCTCAAAGTTACTTCGAAGTTTTATGTAAAAATTATTAAAAAAAAGCTCTGGAATTTTATAAAGTTCCAGAGCTTTTTAGCTAATTTTGTAAATTTCTATTCTTTTTCTTTTGCTTTGCTTATCACTTTTTCAGCTTCAGTAGCTGGAAGTTCCTCATATCTTTCAAATCTCATTTCAAAGCTGCCTCTAGCACCGGTTATTGATTTTAAATCTGTAGCATATTTAAACATCTCCGCCATAGGAACTTCAGCAATAATCTTTTGCATTCCTTTATCTGATTCCATACCTAATACTCTTCCTCGTTTTTTGTTTATATCTCCTATAACATCACCCATAAAATCATCAGGAACTTCCACTTCAACATGCATAATAGGCTCTAGTAAAACAGGATTTGCTTCTTGAATTCCTTTTTTGTAAGCAATTGAAGCTGCTACTTTAAATGCCATTTCAGATGAATCTACTGGATGGTAGGATCCATCATGAAGTGTTGCTTTTAATCCTATAATAGGGTAACCAGCTAATACTCCATGTCTCATAGCTTCCCTTAACCCTTTCTCGACAGCAGGTATATAATGTCTTGGAACGACACCGCCAACAATTTTATCTACAAATAATAAATCTTCTCCACCATCATCTCTAGGTTCAAATTTTATTTTTACATCTCCATATTGTCCATGTCCACCTGTCTGCTTCTTATGTTTTCCCTGTACATCTGCTTGTTTTTTTATAGTTTCTCTATAAGGTATCTTAGGTATCTGAAGATCTACCTCTACTCCAAATTTATTTTTCAGTTTATTTGCTATTATTTCTAAATGAGTTTCACCTATTCCTGATATTATTGTATCTGCATTTTCTAAATCCCTTTTAATACTTATTGTAGGATCTTCGTCTAAGAGTTTATTTAATCCAGACGATATTTTATCTTCATCACCTTTTGATTTTGTTAATACAGCCATTGAAATTAATGGCTTAGGAAACTTAATTTCTTCATAACATATTGATGATTCAGACTCACATAATGTATCACCTGTACTAGTATACTGTAATTTTGATACAGCTCCAATATCTCCTGCCAATACTTCATTTGTCTGTATTTGTTCTTTTCCTCTTAAGTAATACATAGCACCAATTCTTTCATGCTTTTTCTTATTTGCATTGTATACAACAGAATCAGCCTTAGCCTTTCCAGTAACAACCTTAAATAAAGATAACTTACCTACGAAAGGATCTGCAATGGTCTTAAACACAAAAGCAGAAAAAGGTGCCTTTTCATCAACAGAGATTTCTAATTTTTTATCTTTATCTAAATTAATAGCTTTAATCGGTATTGACTCCATTGGAGATGGGAAACAGGCAATTATATCGTCTAATAAAGTTTTTATTCCTATTCCTAAATAAGCAGAGCCACAAGCCACTGGAGCTATTTCTCCTGATCTTGTACCTTTTTGAAGACCGTTATAAATTTCTTCATCACTTAATGTACCTTCATCAAAATATTTTTCTAGTAGTATTTCATCTGTTTCAGCTATTGATTCCATTATCATTTTCTTATATTCATCAACTTTTTCTATATATTCATCGGGAACTTCGGAAACTTCTATTTGCTTAGTTTTTGTATTATATACTTTTGCTTTTCTAGATATGATATCTATAATTCCTATAAAATCGTTTTCTTTTCCAACAGGGTATTGGATTGGTACAACAGAAATGCCAAACTGTTCTTTAAGTTGTAATAACACTTTTTCAAAATCACTATTTTCTGTATCTAATTTGTTTATGAAAAATGATCTGGGCATATTATATTTATTAACATAATCCCAGGCTTTTTCTGTGCCTACCTTTACTCCGGATCTAGCTGACACTGTAATTACAGCCATATCAGCTGCTTTTAATCCTTGTATAGTTTCTCCTACGAAGTCAAAGTATCCAGGCATATCCACTACGTTCAATTTCACATTGTTCCATTTGCATGGCAAAATTGAAGTAGCTATTGAAATCTTTCTTTTCTTTTCTTCTGGATCATAATCACTAAGTGTATTTCCATCTTCAACTCTGCCAAACCTATCACTAGTTCCTGTATGAAATAGTATAGCTTCAGCAAGTGTAGTCTTCCCTGAGCCGCTGTGTCCAATTAATCCAATATTCCTTAAATCTTGGGTGCAGTAATTTTTCATAAAATAATTCCCCCTTATCTGTAACCTTCTAAGTTACTAAATAATGTTTTTAATTAGACTATATTATTAAATTGTTAATTTATTGCAGCAGAAGAGTCTAAACTTATGATGAGTTTCAATTTTCTACTTAGTTAATTTTATTATTAATTGCTGGTCTATATTACTTAAAATAATTCTACATTTACAGAAAATATCCTTCCAAATAAAAAAAATCTTAAACTTTTTATATAAAAGTTTAAGATTTATATTAATTACTAATTATTCTATCAAAAAATAAAAATGGCTCCGCGAAAAGGATTCGAACCTTCAACCTATCGGTTAACAGCCGAGTGCTCCACCGTTGAGCTATCGCGGAACATTTACCTGGCTACGACCTACTCTTCCACACCGTCTCCAGTGCAGTACCATCGGCGCTTTGAAGCTTAACCTTCGTGTTCGGAATGGGTACGGGTGTTGCCTTCAAGCCATAATAACCAGATGCATGATTTGTCAAAATCTCTGATTTTGCTAACAAATCAGTACTCATCAGCTATGCTGAGGAGTTTTCTTTTTTGAATTTTGTTGACAAATTCAAGAAGAATATTTGAATTATTCTTTCAAAATTGCACAGTGAATTAATATTTGATCAAGCCCTCGATCTATTAGTATCAGTCAGCTTAATGCATTGCTGCACTTACACCTCTGACCTATCAACCTGGTAGTCTTCCAGGGATCTTACTAGCTTACGCTATGGGAAATCTAATCTTGAGGTGGGCTTCACGCTTAGATGCTTTCAGCGTTTATCCCTTCCCGACATAGCTACCCAGCTGTGCTCCTGGCGGAACAACTGGTGCACCAGAGGTCAGTCCATCCCGGTCCTCTCGTACTAAGGACAGCTCCTCTCAAATTTCCTACGCCCACGGCGGATAGGGACCGAACTGTCTCACGACGTTCTGAACCCAGCTCGCGTGCCGCTTTAATGGGCGAACAGCCCAACCCTTGGGACCGACTACAGCCCCAGGATGCGACGAGCCGACATCGAGGTGCCAAACCTCCCCGTCGATGTGGACTCTTGGGGGAGATCAGCCTGTTATCCCCGAGGTAGCTTTTATCCGTTGAGCGATGGCCCTTCCATACAGAACCACCGGATCACTAAGCCCGACTTTCGTCCCTGCTCCACCTGTATGTGTCGCAGTCAGGCTCCCTTCTGCCTTTACACTCTACGCGCGATTTCCGACCGCGCTGAGGGAACCTTTGGGCGCCTCCGTTACCTTTTAGGAGGCGACCGCCCCAGTCAAACTGCCCACCTAGCAATGTCCTGTGACCAGATTCATGGCCGCCAGTTAGAATTCCAGTACTATCAGGGTGGTATCCCAAGGACGACTCCACGAAAGCTGACGCTCTCGCTTCTAAGTCTCCCACCTATCCTGTACAGACAATACCGAAATTCAATGCTAAGCTACAGTAAAGCTCTACGGGGTCTTTCCGTCCAACCGCGGGTAGCAAGCATCTTCACTTGCACTTCAATTTCACCGGATTTGCTGCCGAGACAGTGCCCAAATCATTACGCCATTCGTGCGGGTCGGAACTTACCCGACAAGGAATTTCGCTACCT